>CAWHXL010000007.1:0-79972 GCA_963833295.1 uncultured beta proteobacterium
ACCGGCCTGGAGCTGTTCGTGCCCGGCATCCTGGTGCAGCTCGGGATGTTCAGCAGCTCGTTCGTCGGTTTCGGCATCATCGGGGAGCTGCGGCTCGGGGTCATCGAGCGGTTCCGGGTGACGCCGGTCAGCCGCCTGGCGCTGATCCTCGGGCGCGTCCTGCGCGACGCGTCGCTGCTCGGCCTGCAGGGCTGCGTGCTGCTGCTGATGGCGCTGGTCCTCGGCCTGCACGCGCCGATCGCGGGCATGATCCTGGCCCTGGGCCTGGTCGTCGTCCTCGGCATCGCGCTGTCGTCGCTGTCCTATGCGCTCGGCCTGCTGACACGCGAGGAGTTCAAGTTCGCACCCTTCCTGAACCTGGTGCTGGTGCCGCTGCTGCTGCTGTCCGGCATCCTCCTGCCGATGAAGATGGCGCCGGGCTGGCTGCTCACGCTGTCACGGTTCAACCCGCTGGCGCACATCGTCGACGCGATCCGCGACGCCTTCCTCGGCAGATACTTCACCCTGAACGTGGCGGGCGGCATACTCGCGGTCGGGACGCTGGCAGTGATCGCGGTCACCCTGGCGACACGATTGTTCCTCCGGGAGAACGCCTGAGCCGTCGCTGTCGAGCTTGGGCCGCCGCGATCGGCCGGCTTTACGCGGCCGTCAAATTGCCGTAGACTCTACAGTTACGGCCGAACGCTCACCTGAGCGGACGGCCGTGTCAGTTTTCGCCATGCCCAACCGGCCCGTCGAGGTGAGCCTCGAGGTCAATCCCGCCGCCCGGCTCGACGTCATCGACGTGGGTCAGGAGGTCCAGGATCAACACGGCGACATCCTCGAGCCCTTCCCGCGGGCGCTCTACTGCTCGTTCCACACGACGGCGGGCTACCTGGACCAGAGTCTGGCGACGCGGCTCCAGCAGGAAGGCGAGCCGGGGGTCGAACCGTTCGTCAAGGTCTTCCAGACGATCTTCCCGGAGATGGCGCGGCAGGGCAGTCCTGTCGCCACCGGTCAGCAGTTGGAAACGGTTACCGAGCCGCTCGGCGATCTTCTCGACCGAAAGTGCACGCACGCGGGCCGCCGCGAGCTCGAGCGCGAGCGGGATGCCATCCAGCCGGCGGCAGATGTCGGTCACCGCCGCGGCGTTCGTCAGGGTCAATCGAAACGACGAGTGCGCGACGCGGCCGCGCGGTCGACGAACAGGCGCACCGCCTCGTACTGTCCGAGCGCCGCTAGCGCAAGGGCGCCGCCGGGATCGGGTATTGACAACGCCGGCACGTGGTAGGCGGTCTCACCCGCGATGCGCAGAGCCTCGCGGCTGGACGCCAGCACCTTGATGCCCGGACCGGCCCGCAGCAGATTCGTGGCGACGTCCGCACACGCGTCCACCAGGTGCTCGCAATTGTCGAGAATCACCAGCAGCTTCAGGTCGCCGACGTGCTTCACCACGGCCTCGAAGACGGGATGTCCCGCCTCCTCCTTGACGCCCAGCACGGACGCCACCGCCTGCGGCACCAGCCGCGCGTCGGCCAGCGGAGCGAGTTCGACGAACCACACGCCGTCCGGATAGTCGTCGATCGCTTCCGCCGCCACCTGCAGTGAAAGGCGAGTCTTGCCCAGGCCGCCCGCGCCGAGCAGCGTCAGCGAGGCGGGACTTGCGCAGCAGGCTCCCGACCTCCTCCAGCTCGTGCTCGCGCCCAATGAACGACGTAACCTGCCGCGGAAGGTTGTTGGGCGTTGCTTCCAGGGATCGCAATGGCGGGAAATCCCGGCGCAATTGCGGATGCAACACCTGATGCACGCGTTCGGCCGAAGCGAGATCGCGCAGCCGGACGGCACCCATGTCGCGCAGCGTAACTTCGGCGGGCAGGTGCTCGCTGGCCAACGTGACGACCGCCTGCGACAACAGAATCTGGCCCCCATGCGCGGCGCCCATGATGCGCGCGGCGCGGTTGACGGCGGCGCCGAAGTAATCGTTGTCGCGGCGTTCGACGATGCCCGCGTGCAACCCGCAGCGCACGCGCAACGCGAGCCCCTCCGTTGCTGCCGGATCGGCGAGCGCCTGCTGCAGCTGTACCGCCGCGCCGACGGCCTCGACCGCGTCCCCGAAGGCGGCATGCATCCCGTCGCCGGTCATTTTGACAACCGTGCCGTCGTGGCTCTCGACCGCCGCCCGGGCTAGCGCGTCGTGGCGCGCGAGCGCCACCCGCATCCTCTCCGGCTCGCGCTCCCAGAGCCGGGTGCTGCCCTCGATGTCGCTGAAGAGAAAGGTCGTGACTGCGGAGCGGTTGTGCACGCCGGGGTTCCCTGAGGCAGCAATCGCAGGAGACCTACTTTACGACACCGTCATGGCCTCCGCCAGCGGGGAACGAGGCCCTGGTTCAGAGAACGTCGAGCTCCCCGAGCTCGCGGCGAAGCAGCGCCGGCGACTGGAAATGGATGCCGTGGATGCCGAGCGCGGCCGCGGCGGCGGCGTTTGCGGGGTTGTCGTCGATGAACACCGCCTCGTCCGGCGCGATGCGCGTAGCGCTCGAGGAGAATGCGGAAGATGCGCGGGTCGGGCTTGATCACGCCTTCCTCGCCGGAGACGACGATGCCCTCGAACCACGTCGAGGAACGGGAAGCGCTCGCGTGCGGCGGGAATGTCTCGGCCGACCAGTTGGTGAGCGCGTAGCAGCGGCACGCCGGCGCTCTTCAAGTCCTCCAGGATGTCGACGGTGCCGTCGATCGCGCCGGGGATCATCTCGTCGAAGCGGCGGCCGAACGCCTCGATGAGCTCGCAGCCTTGTCGGCGTGCCGCGGCAGAAGCGCAGCGACCGCTTCGGCGAAGGTCCGGCCGCGTCCTGCTGCTCGTTCCACTCGACGGTGCATACCTCGGCGAGGAAATCCTCCATCGCCGCTTCGTCGCCGGCGAACAGCTTGCGGTAGAGGTGGCGCGGATTCCAGTCGATCAGCACGCCGCCGAGATCGAAGACGACGACGCGGCGGCGTGGCGACGTGTGCGGCACGGGGCGCTATCTCAAGCCGCGACCGGGGCGCGCTGCGTGCGGTTGCCGATCACGCGCCGCAGGAGCTCCACGGATTTGCACCGGGTTTCCGGAGCAGTTGAGTGCGCTGATCGCGGCGGCAACCGCGAGCATGGCCTCGAAATCGAGGTCGGGCAGACTGTCGGTGATCATTCCGATCTTCATGGCGATGTTTCCGGGCTCTCGCGAGGCGGATTCGGCGTGGCGTGGGAAAATGAAACCGTACCATACTGCGAGCCCGACGGACGTCCCGCCGGGCGCGCCACCTCACTGATGCTCGTCAATTTCATCCTCTTCCGGATCGGCGGGTTCGCCTGCTTGCTAGGAGCGGTCGGGGGCCCGGTCGCGTATTGGGGAGGCGTGAACGATGCGCCGGCGTCGCCGCGCGCCTTCGGGAGTCCGCGATGAATCCGCTGTTGAACGAGCGCATTGCCCAGTTCGAGTCGCCGTTTCGCCGGCTGGACGCGCTCATCGCCGACATAGCGCCCAATCCCAAGCTGGCGCCGATCGTCATGTCGGTGGGCGAGCCGCAGGACGCGCCGCCGTCGATGCTGTCCGAAGCCGTCGCCGCGCACGCCGGCGAATGGAACCGCTATCCGCCGGCGATCGGCACGCCGGAGTTCCGGCAAGCCGCACTCGGTTATCTCGCGCGCCGCTATCCCGGAACGCGCGGCCGCATCGATCCGGACGTCGGCATCTCGCCGGTCACGAGCACGCGCGAGGGGCTGTATCTCGCGGCGTCGATCGCGACGAGTCCTTCGCGCAAGTCCCCCGTCGCGCTGATGCAGAACCCGTTCTACCAGACGTATCGCGCCGCCGCGATCATGGCGGGCGCGGAACCGCGTTACCTTTCCAACAGCGGATTTCCGGAGTTCGCGCTCGACCTGCGCGAGCTCGACGAGTCGACGCTCGCGCGCACGTCGATCCTCTACCTGTGCTCGCCGTCGAACCCGGACGGGCACGTGATCGCCGCCGACGTCGTGCGGCAGGCGATCGAGGCCGCGCGCCGGCACAATTTCCTCGTCGTCTTCGACGAATGCTACGCCGAGCTCTACGATCGCGACCCGCCGATCGGCGCGCTCGACGTCCTGGCCGGGATGGATTCGTCGGAGCGCTGGCTCGACAACACGCTCGTGCTGCATTCGCTGTCCAAGCGCTCGAGCGCGGCCGGGATGCGGTCGGGATTCGCCGTGGGCCCGAACGACGTCATGAACGCGCTCAACCGCGTGCGCTTGAACGGCACCGCCTGCACGCCGTTTCCGATCCTTGCCGCGGCCACGGCGCTTTGGTCCGACGACACGCACGTCGAAGCGATGCGCGCGCGGCTGTCCCGGCGCAAGGACACGGCCGACCGGCTGCTGGGACGCCACCCCGGCTACTACCGGCCGCCCTGCGGATTCTTCCTGTGGCTCCGGGCGGGCGACGGATTGGCGCTGACCCGTCGCCTGTGGCGCGACTTCGCCCTGAAGGTGCTGCCCGGCGCCTTCCTGACGCAACCCGGCCCGGACGGGACCAATGCCGGCGACGCCTACGTCCGCGTCGCGCTCGTCCACGATCCGGAAACGACGTTGGCCGGGCTTTCGCGACTTTCTTCGGCCATTCTGGGTTAGCCTCGGAGCGAACGATCCCGTGTCCGCGACCGCCTTTCACCGCCTCGCTCAAGATTGACAGAAGCATGAGCAGGGCAAACAATGCCGCGCCGCCCTTTTTCTTCTTGTTCTCAACCCGGAGGATCAAGTACATGAATGCCACGCGCAACCTTGGCCTCACACTGGTCTTGGCTTCCCTCGCCACGATTTACGGCTGCGGCAAGGAAGAACCCGAAAAAGCCGAAGCGCCCGCCACGCCAGCCAAGGAAGCCGCAGCGCCGCGCGCCGCCAAGACGATCGACGCGATCAAGCAGAAGGACCAGCTCGTCTGCGGCGTCAACCCGAGCCTGCCGGGATTCTCGGCCGCGGACAGCCAGGGCAACTGGGTCGGGCTCGACGTCGACGTGTGCCGGGCGATCGCGGCGACGATCCTCGGCGACGGCAAGAAGGTCAAGTGGGTGCCGCTCAACGCGTCGCAGCGCTTCACCGCGCTGCAGTCGGGCGAGATCGACATCCTCTCGCGCAACACGACCTGGACGCTGACGCGCGACGCATCGCTCGGACTCGTTCTTCACCGGCGTCACGTACTACGACGGCCAGGGCTTCATGGTGACCAAGAAATCGAAGATCACCAGCGCCAAGCAGCTGAAGGGCGCCACCGTGTGCGTGCAGTCGGGCACGACGACCGAGAAGAACCTGTCGGACTACTCGAAAGCCAACAATCTCGACATGAAGCCGGTGGTCTTCGAGACGCAGGAAGCGACGAACAAGGCCTACTTCTCCGGCCGCTGCCAGGCGTACACGACCGACGCGTCGGGTCTCGCCTCGGTGCGCAACAAGGAGGCGGGCAATCCGGAGGACCACGTGATCCTGCCCGAGCTGATCTCGAAGGAACCGCTCGGGCCCGTCGGTGCGCCGCGGCGACGACGAGTACTTCACGATCGTCAAGTGGGTCGTCTTCGCGCTGATCGAAGCGGAGGAGTACGGGATCACCCAGGCCAATGTCGATCAGATGAAGTCGAGCACCGACCCGGTCGTGCAGCGGATCCTGGGCACGTCCGAGGACACCGGCAAGCTGCTCGGCCTCGACAAGGACTGGGCGTACCGCGCGATCAAGACGGTCGGCAATTACGGCGAGATCTTCGAGCGCAACGTCGGTCCCGAAGTCGGCCTTGAAGCTGCCGCGCGGCGCGAACAACCTGTGGAGCAAGGGCGGTCTGCAGTACGCGCCGCCCGTCCGCTGACGCAGGTGTTCTACCGGGCGCGCCGGGCACTGCCCCGGCGTGTCCGGCGTCCTGTTTCAAGGCGCGGCGTGTCCGCACCCTGACCTCGCGACTGCCCTAGAATCGCCGTCATGGCCGCTCCTTCCAAACACTTCCGCTGGTCGTGGCGCAGCGCGGGGTTCCGAAGCCTCGTCTACCAGATCGTCGCCGTGCTGCTGGTGGTGGCGGCAGGGTGGGTCCTCGTCCACAACACGCTCGCCAACATGCGGATGCGCGGGATCCAGAGCGGCTTCGATTTCCTGTCGCAGCCGGCCGGGTTCGCGATCAGCGAGAGCCTCCTCGAGTTCGATTCCGCGCATTCGTACGCATGGGCCTTTGTCGTGGGCCTGTCGAACACGCTGCGCGTGGCGATCGTCGGCATCGTGCTGGCGACGATCCTGGGCACGCTGGTGGGAATCGGCCGGCTGTCCAAGAACTTCCTCCTGCGCACGCTCTGCGGCGCGTACGTCGAGACGTTCCGCAACGTTCCGCTGCTGCTGCAACTGTTCATCTGGTACTTCATGCTGACGGAGTTCCTGCCGCCGATCGACGAAGCGCTGCAGCCGCTGCCGAGCGTCTTCTTCAGCAAGAACGGCCTGCAGTTTCCGATTCCTTTCTGGGCGATGGGTCACGTGTGGCTGGCGGTCGGCCTGCTGGCCGGCTGCGTGGGCGGGTGGGTCTGGTCCCGGATGGCGCGGCGACGGTTCGAAGCGACGGGCCGCGCGCCTCCGGTGATCCTGCCCGTCCTCGCGATCTTCGTCGTCGGCGGGTTCATCGGTTGGCTCGCGGGCGGCGCGCCGTCGGCGCTCGACATTCCCGAGAAGACCGAGATCACCGTCGTCGGCGGCGGCGCGGTGACGCCGGAGTTCCTGACCGTCCTGATCGGCCTGACGCTGTACACGGCGAGCTACATCGCCGAGATCGTCCGGGGCGGCATCCAGGCCGTCGCTTACGGGCAGCACGAGGCGGCGGCGGCGCTCGGCCTGACGCGTGCGCACGAGGTGCGGCTGGTGCTCTTGCCGCAGGCGCTGCGCGTGATCATCCCGCCGATCACGAGCCAGTACCTCAACCTCACCAAGAATTCGTCGCTCGCCGTCGCCGTCGGTTATCCGGAGCTCGTCTCCATCTCGACGACCTCGCTCAACCAGACGGGCCGGGCGATCGAGGCGATCTCGCTGGTGATGCTGTGCTACCTGACGATATCGCTGCTGACGGCGGCGATCATGAACTGGTACAACCGCCGCGCGGCGATCCGCGAACGATGAGCGTTGCCGCCCAAGTCTTCCAGATCGTTCCGCCGCGTGCGCCGCCCGTGGCCACGGAGGGCGTGCTGCCGTGGCTCAAGCGCAATCTCTTCAGCGATTGGCGGAACACGCTCGGTACGCTCGTCGTCCTGGCGGTCCTGGTGACCTATCTGCCGCCGCTCTTCGAATGGGCGGTGTGGAACGCGGTGGCGCGGCCGGACAATGCGGCCTGCCGCGCGCTCGGACACGCGGGGGCCTGCTGGGGGGTCGTCGCCGAGAAGTACCGGCTGATCCTGTTCGGACGCTATCCGTATCAGGAGCAATGGCGGCCGCTGATCGCCACGGCGTTGATGATCGCGCTGCTCGCGGCGAGTTGCTACCGCCCGTTCTGGAAGCGCTGGCTGATCGCCCTGTGGCTCGCGGTGCTGGCCGCGTTCTTCGTGCTGATGTTCGGCGGCGTTTTCGGCCTCACGTTCGTCGAAACGGCGCGCTGGGGCGGGTTTCCGCTGACGATCGCGCTGTCGACGATCGGGCTGGTGACCGCCTTTCCGCTGTCGATTCTGGTCGCACTCGGTCGGCGCTCGCGCATGCCGGGCATCCGCACGCTGTGCGTGCTCTACGTCGAGCTGATCCGCGGCGTGCCGCTGATCTCGGTGCTGTTCATGGCGTCGTTCATGTTTCCGCTGTTCATGCCGGCCGGCTGGACGATCGACGTGCTGCTGCGCGTGCAGGTGGGGATCACGCTGTTCTCCGCCGCGTATCTCGCCGAGGTCGTGCGTGGCGGATTGCAGGCGCTGCCGCGGGGGCAGGTCGAGGCGGCGGCCTCGCTGGGGCTCACCTACTGGCAGACGACGCGCAAGGTCGTCCTGCCGCAGGCGCTGCGGCTCGTCGTGCCGGCGATCATGAACACGTTCATCGGCACGTTCAAGGACACCTCGCTCGTCACCATCGTGAGCCTCTACGACCTCACGGGCGCGCTGCAGCTCGCGCTGGGCGACTCCGACTGGCGCAAGTTCTTCCTCGAGGGGCAGCTGTTCGTGGCCGCGATCTATTTCGTCTGCTGCTTCGCGATGTCGCGCTACAGCCGGTGGATCGAGCAGCACCTCAATACCGGCACCCGCCGGAACTAGGCGACGCGAGGAAAGCATGCAGGCATCCGACCCGATCATCGAGTTCGCGCGCGTCAGCAAGTGGTACGGGCAGTTCCACGTGCTGCGCGACATCGACCTCAATGTCGCCCGCGGCGAGAAGATCGTGATCTGCGGCCCGTCGGGCTCGGGCAAGTCGACGCTGATTCGCTGCATCAATCGCCTCGAGGAGCACCAGCAGGGCGTGCTCAAGGTCGACGGCGTCGAGCTCACCGACGACTTGAAGGCGATCGACGCGGTCCGGCGCAAGGTCGGCATGGTGTTCCAGCAGTTCAACCTGTTTCCGCATCTCACCGTGCTCGAGAACCTGACGCTCGCGCCGATGTGGGTCGGGCGGACTTCCCAAGAAGGAGGCCGACGAGCGGGCGATGCAGCAGCTCGTGCGCGTGAAGATCGCCGAGCAGGCCGCGAAATATCCGCTGCAGCTCTCCGGGGGCCAGCAGCAGCGGGTGGCGATCGCGCGCGCGCTGTGCCTCACCCCCAAGATCATGCTGTTCGACGAGCCGACCTCCGCGCTCGATCCCGAGATGATCAAGGAGGTGCTCGACGTCATGATCGAGCTCGCGAACCAGGGCATCACGATGCTCTGCGTGACGCACGAGATGGGATTCGCGCGCTCGGTCGCCGATCGCGTGATCTTCATGGACCAGGGCCAGATCGTCGAGCAGAACACGCCGGCCGAGTTCTTCAGCAACCCGAAGAGCGAGCGGACGAGGGATTTCCTGTCGAAGATCCTCGCGCACTGATGCGATTCCGGGTGGCGTGATGGCGGTGCCGGCGATCGAGCGCGCTCTCCTCGACGCGCCGGGCGACGCCCTGCCGCGACCGCACGCGAACTGCTACTGGCTGATCCCGGAAGTGCTGCTCGCCGGCGAGCATCCGGGCGCGAAGTTCCGCAGCGACTGCATCGTGCGGATCGACGCGCTGCTCGATTCGGGCGTCCGGCAGTTCGTCGACTTGACCGACTTCCTGGAGGGACCGGGACCGTACGTCCCGATCCTGCGCGAGCGCGCGTGGTCCCGCCAGCTGCAGGTTGCGCATCACCGATTCGCGATTCCCGATTTCGACGTGCCCACCGCTGCTACGATGCGCGCCGCGCTCGACGCGATCTACGGCGCGCTCGAGGCAGGGGAGCCGGCGTACCTGCATTGCTGGGGCGGTGTCGGCCGCACCGGAACCGTCGTCGGGTGCCTGCTGCGCGAGCAGGGGCTGACCGGCGCCGAGGCGCTCGACCTGATCGAGCGCAAGTGGAGCGTGATGGAGAAGCGGATGCGGCATCCGCGCTCGCCGGAGACGCCGGAGCAGGTCGCGTTCATCGAGCGGTGGCGGGGGGCGTAGGTCGGGTGGAGCGCCGGCCGAGACAAAGCGTTCCAAAGCGCGCGCACGTGGTGTTGCAAGCTACAGCTGACGCGCCGTTTTTTGGGCCGCCTCGCGCAGGGAACGCAGGTGCGCCAGTCTGCAAATCGGGAGTGTGCGGCGTCGAGGTCGCCATGTCATTGTCATACGCTGCCTAGCATGAATTAGACCCTCTTGACAACCCAGAAAACGGGAGTACAACTACGCCACTTGATGCAGATCAAGGCCGCTTGGCCCGGTGCTGTCATCGCGGCAAATTGCGGTGTGCCGAGTCTGCCAACAATCTTGGGGAAGGAAAAAAAATGACACGCACGAACAAGTACTTCGGCCTCTGGTTGGCGTTTGCGCTCGCAGCGTTCGCGCTGGCGTCTGGCGCCGCCTTTGCAGATGACGACAAGTCGTATACGGTCACTGCGACGCCAAACGCGACGGCCCCAGGGACGTCACCCGCAACGGTGGTACTTACGCTCAAGACCACAGGCAACTCGACGTTCAAGGCGTATAGCGTCGTGTTTCCCACTTCTGGATATACGGTCAGCGCGACCAACGCCACTGCAAGCAACGGATCGATTACTCCCGTCGCCGGGGGACTGCAAGTCAGCAACATCAACCTCCCTGTGGGGGCCCAGACCGAGACCGTCACGTTGACAATCATGGGAGTGACCACCACCGGCGCGTGCGGTGGTACGGGCGTGTCGGGTACCTGGACGGTGCAACCCTGGACCGGTTCCACGGTAGGCAGCGGCACGAAATTCAAGCCATCACCAGGTAGTGCGACGACGTCTATTCGGCCCTCGTGCGCCAAGCTGACGGTGACCAAGGCGGTGGTCAACACTGGCGGCGGTACCAAGGGCGTCGCCGACTTCCCGCTGAAGCTGGATACAAACACGCCGTTGACGTCGGGCACGCAGATCACGACGACCACGGGTACGCATACCGTCAGTGCGACGGGCGATGCGGCCTACACGGCGTCGTTCAGCGCCGACTGCGCGGGCGGCTCGATCACCCTGGCCGCGGGCGACGTGAAGAGCTGCACGATCACCAACACCTTCAATGCGCCGAAGCTGACGGTGACCAAGGCGGTGGTCAACACTGGCGGCGGTACCAAGGGCGTCGCCGACTTCCCGCTGAAGCTGGATACAAACACGCCGTTGACGTCGGGCACGCAGATCACGACGACCACGGGTACGCATACCGTCAGTGAGACGGGCGATGCGGCCTACACGGCGTCGTTCAGCGCCGACTGCGCGGGCGGCTCGATCACCCTGGCCGCGGGCGACGTGAAGAGCTGCACGATCACCAACACCTTCAATGCGCCGAAGCTGACGGTGACCAAGGCGGTGGTCAACACTGGCGGCGGTACCAAGGGCGTCGCCGACTTCCCGCTGAAGCTGGATACAAACACGCCGTTGACGTCGGGCACGCAGATCACGACGACCACGGGTACGCATACCGTCAGTGAGACGGGCGATGCGGCCTACACGGCGTCGTTCAGCGCCGACTGCGCGGGCGGCTCGATCACCCTGGCCGCGGGCGACGTGAAGAGCTGCACGATCACCAACACGTTTAAGACCTTCATTCTGACCTACACGGCGGGGGCTGGCGGTACCGTAAACAATGCGGCGTCGGTGACGCAGACCGTGGGCTATGGCCAAAACGGAAGCGCGGTGACAGCGACGGCCAATCCCAGCTATCGGTTCGTCAAATGGACGCCTGGCGATAGCACGGATCCCACACGCACGGACACGAATATTACGACCACGCTTTCGCTCACCGCCAACTTTGGAGGCACGCTCTCCTTCACGACGCCACCGCATGGCGCCCTTGCGGGCGGTTTCATAGGCCCTGTTGTGATCGCGTGTAACAACATCATTGACTCGCCGCTCGTAACCATATCCATTGACCAAGGCGGGGTGACGGGGAACACGGCGCAGTGCGTCAGCGGAGTCGCAACGTTCCCCAACATCGCGACAACTGCCGATACTCTGCCCGGGGACCACACGTTCACGGCGATGACCAACGATTACCCCAGCGGCAATCCGGCCACAGCCACGACGTTGATCACCGTCAAAGCCAAGACCGGCATCCTTTATTGCGATGATGGCAGTGGAAATCCCCCGCCAGGCGGTACAACCACGACCGACACGGAGATTTCCGGTCTGGCCTCCTCGACCATTTCGCGGAAGCCAAACAAGGACGGCAGCCCATGCGTCGCGGTTCCGTACGTGTTCAGCGTCGACGATGCCACCAAGACGGTAACGGTCATCTGGGACGAACTGGCGCAGCCGAATGCGGTCATCGACGTTGAGGCGGAGTGGCCACCTGAGCTGGTCGACCCGGTAACGCAGCTATCCCAATCCGACATACTATGACTTTGGCATGGGGACATACCGCGCACGGCGGTGCCTGAGCAAGTCCCCCGTGACCAATCCTCCGACGCTGCCCGGTCCGCCGGAAATCATTGGGACGCTGACGACCGACATTGATGCAGTTCGAGCCCAGGAACTGCCGATTCTCTCGATCGGGATCACCTTCAACGGGAAGGAGCCCGGGTCGTATCCGTACCCGATCATCATCCGCAGCAGCGATGGAGTTAACGATCCGGAACGCTTCCTGGTGACGGGCGGGCCGCTTGGTGGCCCCTTCATCGTCACCCGCGGAACCGGGAAGACTGTCAAGTCCCTCCACAATGGTTCGGAGTTGCTGCCCGTAGTGTGGACGCCGGCGCCGCTGGACGATGGGTCCGGAACGACCGCCGAGGCGGGCACTCAGGTGGGGGTGTGCATCAGGGATGAAATTCCGACCACGCTGAGCCTCGATGCCCCGGGATGTCCGACGCAGACTGCCGAGCCGCTGAAGGCGTGCATCGAGGTCAAGTCCTTCATGTGGGCCATCGGCGACCTGCAGATGAGTCGGTGATGGGTACTGCCTGATACCAATGCGTGACAGAGGTGTAACGAAGAGCGGCCCCGCGGGGCCGCTCTTCGCTTATGCGCCTATCGCGCAGTGAGTGGCACGTCCGGGACGGCCCGGAGCTTCAGGCTGGCGATGAGGGAGCGGCTCTCGCTCACGATTTCGGGTGCGGGCTCGACGCCCTCGACGCCGGCAAGCTCGATCAGCGCGTGCAACGTCAGCGCCACCTCGAAGAGGTCGCGCCGCGTTCTGGCTGCGGCGAGGCTCGCTTGCAGCGCCTGCCGGGCGCCCGCAAGGTCCCCCTGCTGGAGCAGCGCGTAGCCGCGCACGCGCTCCAGCAGCGGCACGACGCTCGCCACGCCCTGTCGACGACGCGGCGCGGCTGAGCGTGCCGTCCGCCAACGCGAGGGCGGCGACGGGATCCCCCATGACGACGCGGCATTCCGCGATCCGGGCATCGACGTCCAGGACTCGCTGCTGCGATCCGACGTGCAGAAAGTGGGACTTTGCCTCGTCGAAGCGGCGTAGCGCTTCGTCGAAACGACCGGTGCGAAGCGACGACTCGCCCGAGCATACAACAGGCAGTCGCCCAGGAAGTCGCGGTGGTTGCAGCGCCCGCCAAAGGGGCAGCGATTCGAGCAGGAGCGTCCTCGGCCTCGGCCAACTCGCCGCGGTCGGCCAGGATCTCGGCGATGTTGAGGCGCGCCAAGCTCGGCGTTCAACGTGTCGCCGATCTTCAGGGACTCTTCGCGACCCCGCTCGAAGTAGGACAGCGGCCTCGTCCCAGCGGCCTTCCCATGCGCACGACGACGCCGAGGTTCGACAGGAGGCCCGCCTGCCTTTCCAGGTTGCCCGATCGCTGGTAGGCCTCCAGCGAACGCTGCAGAAGCGACTCCACGCCCTCCTTGCCGAGCTCGCCGTACGCCCACCCCATCACGAAGTAAGCGGCGCCGAGCGCCTCCGCGTCGTCGACAGCCTCGGCCTCGCCAATCGCGCGTTCGGCCCAGCGGATCGCGTCGTTGCTCCGGCCTTCGGCCTGGAGCACCGTCGCGTACCAGCCGTCCGACTGCGCGCCCTGCCGGCCGGCCTCCGGGCCCGCCAGTTCCGTCGAGGGTCTCGGCGCGCCGCGCGGCCCAGCGCAGCGCCTGCGGATACTTGCCCGAGCTTCTCTTCCATCGCGCGAGCGCTTGAGCAGCAGACCGGCGTCCATCAGCGGGTCGCTCGCGACCAGCCGGCGGGCGGCGGTATAGGCTGTCGGTCGCCTTCGGAACTCGCCGGCCTGGTTCCACGAATCCCCCAGGGCCTCGTGCACGGCGGCGAGCTCCTGCGCGCCGACATCCTCGAGGCGGCGCCCGGCTTCCAGCGCGCGCGAGTAGAATCGGGCGGCTTCGACGTACGCGTAGACCTCCGTCGGCGCGCTTGCCGGCGACCGAGGCGTACCGCCAGGCGACCGGCTGATACTCGCCGGCGACGAGGTAGTGCAGCGAAAGGATGCCCGCGAGACTTCTTCCGGATCGTCCGGCTTCCTGCGCAATCCGCGCCGCGACGGCGCCGTGGAGCCGGCGCCGAAGCTTGTACGGCAGTCCCTCGTAGGCCGCGTCGCGCAGCAGCGAACGGCGGAATCGCAGATAGCCGTCGGATTCCTCCTCGAAGAGATCCTGCAGCCGGGCCCACGTGGCCGGGCTCCGGCAGCTCGCCCTCGTCGTCATCGGCGAACCAGGACAGCATCCGCGGATGGAACGTCTGCCCGAACACCGCGGCGCGGCGGACGAGCGCCCGGTCCTCGGGCGCGAGGGCGTCGATCCGCGCCATCGCGGCGGCTTCGGCCGAGTCGGGCAGGCCGCCGACACCGCCGGAGTCGATCGCGGCGTGCAACAGGTCGCGCAGGAACTGCGGATTCCCGCCCGATCGCTGCGCCACGACCTCGATGACGTGCATGGGCAGCGGATGTTGCTCGGTCGCCGAGCTGCACCATGCGCAGCGCATCCTTCGGGGCAAGCGGCTCGAGATGCGATCCGCAACACCGTGGGCGCATCGGGCGCCGTGAATCCGGCGTCGGACGGGCGGCGGGCCACGCCGATCAGCCACGGCCGGCTGTCGATCCTTTCGGTGAGGTACGAGAGGAGCTCGGCCGAGGCCTCGTCCATGTGGTGCGCGTTCTCGATCTCGATGAGCTGCCGCTTCGGGCATCATGACTTCGAGGAAGCGGCGTACGGACTTGTGCAATATTCGCGCGCCGGTTCGCTTCGGCCAGCAGTTCGACTTCCGGCGTCGGCGCGACGTCGAGGTCGAGCGCGATCGCGATCAGCGGCAGCCACGGCGTGAGGTCGGGCGCGCGGGTCGCCACTTCGGAGCTCAGGCGCTCGACGATGACGTCCTCGGGATCGTCGCGCCCGAAATCCATGTAGCTCGCGCAGGAGCTCGCGCCACACGCGCGTACGGCGTCGACGCGGTGTAGGCCTCGCAGGACGCGCGGAGCTTGCGGGAATCCCGTCGCCTCGTCGCGCAGCGCTTCGAGCAGGCGCGTCTTGCCGACGCCGGCTTCCCCGACGATCTCGATCAGCCGTCCCGCGCCGGCGCGCGCGCTGGCGAGCGCCTCGCGCATCTGCGCGAGCTCCGCATCGCGACCGATCAACGGCAGCCGCGCCAGCGCGACGTGCCGCGTCCGCGAACCCTGGGCCTTGCCGACCGACCACGCCTGAACCGGCCTGCGCCTTGCCCTTGACGGTGAACGGCTCGAGCTCGGTCGTCTCGAACAGCGTGTTCGAGCGGTCGAGCACGTCGGCCGTCGCGTAGATCTGGCCCGGCCCCGCCTTGGCCATCAGGCGCGCGGCCAGATTGACCGCGTCGCCCATCACCGTATACGTGCGGCGGTAGCCGGGCCCGATGTCGCCGGCGAATACCGAGCCGCGATTGACGCCGATCGCGGATCGGGATCGGGAGCTCGGTCTCGACGATCTTGCGCAGCGCGAGCAGCATGCGCTCCTCGTCGTCACCGGTGACGGTTGGGCGCGCCGGCCGTCAGGATCAGCTTGCCGCCATCGGCGTCGACGTCGGAGGCGAGGAACGTGACGCCCTGTTCCTCGATGGCCGCATCGACGACGCTCACCAGTCGGTGCAATGCGTCGGCCGTCGCGTCGGGACCGCTGCTGCTCGATCAACGCGTCGATCCCGTCGAAATGGATGAAGGCGATCGTGACCGGACGGTGCTCGGAGGTTCCGCCGCCCGCGAGCACGTGCGCGCGGATCGCCGGCGACAGGCAGTGCGCGATCGTTTCGCGCGGCATCGTCGGCCGCGGTGGCAGCGGCATGCATCGGCGATTGGCCCGGGGGCTCCCGCTTGAGCAGCACACCGGGACCTTTTGCTTCACCCAGGCAGCGCGCGGCAGCAACGCGGCGGTCTCGTTGCTGACCAGGATCTCGCCAGCGGTCGCCGCGTGCTCCATCGCGACGAGGCGGCTCCAGGCCGGGCCGGCCGGCAGCAGCTCGAGGTGCGACGTGCCGACCGCGAAGAAATGGAAGTGCGCCCGAATGCACGCCCTGCGACATCCGCAGCGTGACCTTCGCGCCCGGAACCTCGATCCGGCCGACGGTGCGCAGCACCCGGCGCATCAGGATCGTCGCGCGACACGCCCGCACGGCGTGACCGTCGCCCTCGAACCAAAGGAGCAGCGCGTCGCCGCCGAACTTGAGCAGGCTGCCGCCGTTCTCGTAGGCGACGTGCAGGATCGATTCGAAACTGCCGCCGATCGCCTCGGTGATCTGCTCGGCGCCTTCGCGGCCCTTGCGCGCGAGCCGTTCCGACAGCTTCGTGAAGCCCGGAGATGTCGACGAACGCCGCGGTTCCGTCGGCCGTCCAGTAGCGCGGCTCTCCGGATCGTCGACCAGATGCTGGTGCAGGATCCGGGCGAAATATCGGCCGGCACCACCGGGGTCGGCGACGCTTCCAGGTGACGATGGGGGAGGCTCGCGCGGGGTTTCCGCAATCGAAGTCTGGCGTTGCACGGGATCGGATAATTCGAGAGCGGAAGTGCTGGGCGGGTCTGGGTCGTTCATCACGTCGGTAGGCGTCGAAACGTTGTGCAGCGGGGGATCACGAGCGGGAGCGCGTGGCGGCAGCACGCACACGCTTGCGCGCCGCTTGCGCACGATAATGATGCCGGTTCAGCGTGTCGAGCGATAGATGCACTTGACGCCGTTCCATTGCGAATGGAGCTTGTTGACGTCGATCTCGAAGACTCGTTCGAGGTCCTCGCCGAAGGTCGGGGACTTTTCGAAGGGCAGATACTCGCCCTCGACGCAGGGCGCGAACGCCATCCCGAATCGCCGCAGATAGTCGCCGAACGGCACCAGCACGCCGTCCTTCCAGATCTCGACGAGCCGCTGATATTCGGGGGGCAATTCCGGGCGCAGTTCCTCGGCGTCGATCTTCGCGAGGCCGTCGTCGCGCAGGATGCGGCTCACCTCGCGCAGCACCGCCACCTTGTTGCCGAAGTAGCGCCAGGCGACCTGGCTGTAGATGATGTCGAAGCTGTCGTCGTCGAACGGCAAGCCGTCCGCGACGTCGCAGTACGTGATCGCCGGCAACGGGTGGGCAAGGGGAGCATCCTGCGGAATCAATCCGTGCTCGAGTCCGTTGCGCAGCAGGATGTCGGCGTTGCCGTCGCCGTATTCGCGGTTGATGCCGTGAACCTCGACCCGCGGACCGTAGCGCTGGGCGAGCTCGAGCAGGACGGTGCCGTAGCCGCAGCCCAGCTCCAGCACCCGGACGTTCGGGCGGCGGGCAAGGCGCTCGTCGATGTCGGTGAATACGCCCCCGACGCGATCGACGAGTGCGGCGTGCCCGCGCGCCCGGAAGGGCAGCTTGGCCCGATATTTGGCGTCGCGGATCATTGTTAATCTATCTTGTAAAATAAATTACGCATATCATTGTTGATTATTGCTTTTGTCGGCGCATTTGCCCGCCGAACCCGACGGGTAACCCCGACCGAAGAGGTTCAGACTTGAACCTGGCGCTCGTCTGGCTTTCAAACGGCGTCAAGGATCGTACACGACGGCGGAGTCGTGGATAATGCCCGAATTGCATAGGGAAAATCGGCGCAACGCAGCAGGCGCCGGTTTCCGTCGTCAGGGGGCGACGAGTATGGTCGAAAGACTCAACGACGCACGGATACTGATCTACAGCCACGACAGCTTCGGCCTCGGCCACCTGCGGCGCTGCCGGGCGATCGCCCACGCGCTGGTCGACCGCTTCAAGGGGCTGTCGATCCTGATTCTGTCGGGCTCGCCGATCATCGGCAGCTTCGATTTTCGGGCGCGGGTCGACTTCGTCCGCATTCCCGGCGTCATCAAGCTGCACGACGGGGAATATCAGTCGCTGGGGCTGCACATCGACGTCGAGCAGACGATGGAGATGCGGGCCGCGATCATCCGCCAGACCGCGTTGAGCTTCCGCCCCGACCTGTTCCTGGTCGACAAGGAGCCGCTCGGGCTCAAAGGCGAGGTGGTGGCTACCCTCGAGATGCTGAAAGCGATGGGGACGACCCTCGTGCTAGGCCTGCGCGACATCATGGACGACCCGAAGCTCCTGTTTCGCGAATGGGAGCGCAGGAAGGTGCTCCCCGCGCTCGAGCACCTCTATGACGAAATCTGGGTCTACGGCCTCGAGAGCTTCGCCGATCCGCTCGCCGGCGTGAAGTGTCCGCCTGCCGTGCGCCGGAAGATCGTCTATACCGGATACCTGAAGCGCACGGTGCCGAACCTGACCGGCACGCCGCCCGTTCCCGTCGGCGGACAGCCGTACTTGCTGGTCACCGTCGGGGGCGGCGACGACGGCATGTCGGTGGTCGACTGGGTGCTGCGCGCCTACGAGCACGATCCCGGGATCCCGCTGGCGGCTGTGGTGGTGCTCGGACCGTTCATGCCGGCGGCGGCGCAGCGCGGGTTCCGCGAACGTGCCGAGCGGATCGGGCGCATCGACGTGGTGACGTTCGACACGCACGTCGAGTTGCTGATCGATGGCGCGGTCGGCCTCGTGTCGATGGGCGGCTACAACACCTTCTGCGAGATCCTGTCGCTCGACAAGCGTGCGATCCTGGTTCCCCGGGTCAAGCCCCGGCGTGAGCAACTGTTGCGCGCAAAGCGCGCCGCGGCGCTGGGGCTGGTGCGCATGCTCGATCCGGAGGGAGACCACGACCCGGAGGTGATGGCAGCCGCATTGCGCGGGCTCGCGGAGCAACCTTTGCCGTCCGAACGCGGCGCCGCCGCGATGCTGAACGGTCTCGACGTGATCACCGACCTCGTCGCGGACCACGCGGGTGGGGCTACCTTCGCGAAGGCGCACGTCGCCGGACTCTGACCGGCGCAAGCCGTTTCCCGGCGCTGCGTTCGGGTGCCGGTAACTGCACTGCGGAACCGCCACGCGGCGTCTGCCCATGCCATCCGTATTGTTCTACGTCCAGCACCTGCTGGGCATCGGTCACCTGATGCGCGCGCGTTTCGTCGCCGAGGCATTGGCCGACATCGGCTTCGACGTGCACCTGGTGAGCGGAGGAAACCCGATCGGCGGACGTCCTCCGCGCGGGGTGCGGACGATCCAGCTGCCGCCGATCCATGCCACGGATCCCGGCATGAAGCCGCTGCGCGGTGCCGATGGCCGCCCGGTCGACAGCGCCTACTGCGATCGACGGCGCGACCTCCTGCTCGCCGCATTCGAATCGGTGGCGCCGGAGGTGGTCATCTTCGAGACGTTTCCGTTCGGACGCCGGGCATTGCACTTCGAGCTGCTGCCGCTGCTCGAACGGATCGGGACGACGCGTCCGCGTCCGCTGATCGTGAGCTCCGTGCGCGATATCCTCCAGCGGCGACAGAAGGTGGAGCGCGAGCGCGAAATGCTGGCGTTGGCCGAGCGCTGGTTCGACGCGGTCCTCGTCCACGGCGATCGCCGCTTCGCGCGCTTCGACGAAACGTTTCCCTTGGCACCTGAGCTCAGCCGGCCGGTGCACTACACGGGCTTCGTCGTTGCGCCGGATGCGGCCAGCGTGCCGCCATTCGAAGGCAGAAGGAGTGAAATCGTGGTGTCGGCCGGCGGCGGGGCCGTCGGTCTGCAGCTGCTCGATGCAGCGCTGACGGTGCAGAAACAATCGACGCAGGGTGCCGGTGCGTGGCGGTTCCTGGTCGGTGCCAACGTGCCCGAGGACGAGCTGCGGCAACTGGCGCGCGATGCGGGCCCTGGCGCGATCGTCGAGCGGGCGCGCGCCGATTTCCCGGCGCTCCTCGGCCGGGCGCTGATCTCCGTTTCGCAGGCGGGCTACAACACGGTGCTCGACGTGGTCCGCAGCGGCGCCCGACCGGTGCTCGTTCCCTATGCCGAAAATGGCGAGACCGAGCAGCGGGCGAGGGCGAATCGCCTGCGCGACCTGGATCTGGCCGTGGTCGTCGACGATGAGGCCGTTTCGCCGGGCGCGCTCGCGCGGGCGATCGACATTGCAGCGTCGAAGGAGCGTTGGGGACGGTGGGATCTCGACTGCGACGGCGCCGCCCGCTCGGCCGCCCTCGTCAGGGACTTGCTGGTGGCGGCGCGGAAGCAGCGCGCCGGAGCCGCGGCATGAGCGCCGCAGGGCCGCCCCAAGGCGCTCATTGCTCCCTCTCGGAGGGAAGGCGCGCAGCGCCAAGGGTGCACTCATGATCGTGTGGCAACCGCTCGACGACGAGCTCGAACGGTGGCGCGCCGCCGGCCGGCGCGCGACGCTATGGTGCCGCGACGACGATGCGTGCCGGGACTCGCCCGCGCTCGGGACGGCTGCTCGAGATCGCGGAGGCGGCCGGCGTGCCGGTCGCGCTCGCCGTCATTCCGGCGATGCTGGACACCGGATCTCGTCGCCGCGCTTGTGCGATCGGACATCGCGACCGTCGTCCAGCATGGGTACGCACACCGCAACCATGCGCCGATCGAGGAACGCAAGCGGGAGCTCGGGCGCGATCGACCGGTGGCCGTGACCGTCGCCGAGCTCGAATGGGGCTTCGATACGCTTCGGCGCAATTTCGGGGATCGCTTTGCCGCGGTGCTGGTTCCGCCGTGGAATCGCATCGACGTCGACGTGGTTTTGCGCTTGCACGGCATCGGCTTTCACGGACTGTCCACCTTCGGGCCGCGCGCCGCCATGTCTCCCGCCTCCGGCATCGTGCAATGCAACACGCACGTCGATCTCATCGCGTGGCGCCGCGACCGCGCATTCATCGGGGCCGAGGCAGCCATCGCGCGTCTGGTCGGACCACTTGCGCGCACGCCGCGACGGCAGCGTGGACGGCTCCGAGCCGAGCGGCATTCTGACGCATCACCTCGACATGAGCGCCGAAGGCTGGCAGTTCCTTGCCGAGCTCATGGCCCGCACCCGCGCGCGCGGCGCGGCGTGGCTCGACGCATCCGAGGTGTTCGGCGTGCCCGCCGGGGAGGAGATTACTTGCGGCCGATCAGCATGAAGCGGACGTAGCGCCGCAGCTTGTGCTCGCCGGCAAACAGCACCTCGCGCATCGGGGCCTGCGATCGGAAGGTCGCAAGGTCCGGGCACGCAATTGACGTGCTCGCGGCACGCGTAGTAGTCGTTGGACTGCAGCGACGAGCAGTTGCCCGGCCGGAATCCGGTCGTACCAGCGGCCGAAGTCGTCGAGATGCTCGCAACAGGTGTTGATGATGACGTTCGGTGCGCCGCTGGTCCCAGCGGACATGCCGCGGTAATCGTAGTCGAGCATGTCGCCGGTCTGGGCCGCAAACCTGCCCTGGCGAACGTGCGTCGCATTCAGCGATAGCGCTACCGCAGCGCAACGCGGATCGATATCGAGACTCACCACGTTGCCGATCGTGAATCGCGGGTCGTGCAAGAGGACGGACGGCAGGACGCCGAACCAGCCGCCGAGCACCAGGACGCTGCCGAGGTTGGGTCCGACCGCGTCGAGGAGCGCATCGGCCAGCCACAACTTGCTGGCCATCTGATTCTTGTTGAGCGCCACGCCGAGCGCGGGTTCGTCGTGCCGCGAAAGGGTTGCCAGAACGTCGCGCTGCAGCGCGCTTCCCTCGGAGATCGCCAACCCATCGAGGATTTCGCCGTAGGACTCGTCCGTCGCCATCGTATCTCGGTTCCTTTGCATCCCTGGTGCGCCGCAGGCCGGCGCTGCGGTGAGCAGGGCCTCACCCGGCGGCGGCCCGGACGGGCGGGCGCGCGTCCCGGCGGGGGGTGTGACAGGTGTTTACAACAACAGTTTAGCACGCGCGTCTGTGTCGCCCGGGGCCGACCTTTCCTCCGCACCGTCGATGTCGTATTCTGTTGCGCAACGGTCTCGGAGGAGGCGGAGTGGACGTATTCCAGGAAGCGGAAATGCTGCGCCGCGTGCCCTTCTTCGGCGGGCTCGATTCGGCGAAGTTGAAGCTCCTCGCGTTCACCAGCCGCGCCCTCAAGTTCGCGCCGGGCGAAAACCTCATGCGGCGGGGCGAGTCGTCCGACAGCGCCTACGTCATCCTCGAGGGCGAAGTCGAGATCGTCGCCGAGACGAGCGGAGGGGAATTCGTCCTCGCGGTCGTGGGCTCGAATGCCTTGATCGGCGAGATGGGCGTCATCCAGAATGCGACGCGGGGTGCCACCGTGCGCGCGAAGACCGCGGTGCGTACGCTGCGCATCGCCGGCGACGTCTTTCTTCGGCTGATCACGGAAAATCCCGAATGTGCGCTCGACGTCATGCGGCAGTTGAGCGAGCGCGTCACGGCGTCGAACGCACGTCTTTCCGCCGCGCAGCGCGAGCTGGAATCGCTGCGCAAGCAACTCAAGACCGCCGCTCCGTCAGGCGGTGTGGCGACCTGATGCGCTCGCCGAGCCAGCTTGCGAAGGTGGAAACGTACGGCCTGGAGCCGGCGGGCGCTGCCGTGGCAACCGCGATGCCCGAGGCGGAACGCTTCCAGTCGCTGTGGCGACCGTCGCGTCGCCTCGCCGCCCTCACCCAACGGGCGGACGATCTATGCCGAGTTGTGCAGCCGCTATGGGGCGACGTATCGGCGCTTTCACAATCTGGACCACATCCGGGATTGCGTGCGCCGCCTCGACGAGGTGACGCCTCTGCTGGACGATCGCGATGCGGTCGAGCTCGCGCTGTGGTTCCACGATGCCGTCTACGAGGTCGGCGCCAGCACGAACGAGCGGCACAGTGCCGAGTTGTTTCTGGACTTGTCGGCGGGAGCACGGTTCGTCTTTCGCCACCACGTGTGCGGCCTGATCATGGCGACGCGCCACGCCCGCCTGATCCACGGCAACGACCGGCGCTTCATGGTCGACATCGATCTCTCCGGTTTCGGAGACCCATGGGACGTATTCATTCACAACGGCGCGCGGCTCCGCGAGGAGTCGGCGCATCAGACGCGACGCCCAGTATCTTGCCGCGCAAGTGGTCTTCCTGGGCCGGTTGCAACAGCGGCCGCGGATCTTCTTCACCGACTATTTCCACGACCGATACGAGGCGCAGGCGCGCGAAAACCTGTCGCGGGTTCTCGCGGACCTCGCGCACCAGGGCTACCTGCCGCCCACCCGGTAAATGCGGTCGGCGTGGTCCGGCCGCGCACCAGCGCCTCGTCGAGCAATTCGCACGCGAACCGTTCCTTCCCGGCGCGAATGCGCGTCTGCTCCGAGACGATGATCGACGTCCCGTACTGCTTGTTCAGCGCCTCGAGGCGCGAGGCGATGTTGACCTCGTCGCCGATCACCGTGTAGCCCAGCCGGTCCGGCGTGCCGATCAGGCCGTGGATCACGACGCCCGTGTTGATGCCGATGCGCGCGCGCAGCACCAGTCCGTTCGCCGAACGTGCGGGCCTTGAGGAGCGCCTGGATCTCCAGCGCCGCGTCGATCGCGTTGGCCGCGTGGTCGGGATTGAGCCGCGGTGCGTTGAAGGTGGCGAGGATCGCATCGCCCTGGAACTGGTTGATGACGCCGTCGTGGCGCGACAGCGGTTCCGCGACGGCCGCGTAGAACTCGTTGAGCGTGCGCACGAGCTCTTCCGGTGCGAGACGCTCCGAGAGCGCGGTGAAGCCCTCCAGGTCGAGGAACAGCACGGTCGCCTCGCGCGGCTCGCCGAATCCCAGCTGCACGCCGTCGTCGGACGTCTTGATGAGGTTGGCGACCTCGGACGGCACGAACCGCGCGAGGTCCTGGTTGCTGGCGCTCTCGGTGACGGCATAGGTGAGCAGGCGCCGGTTGCGCATGATCGCGTACGCCAGGATCGCCGTCACGACGAGGATGGAGATCACCTTGTCGACCTCGGCGCCGATCAGGATGCTGTTCGACGTCAGGTAGTGGACGTAATCGCGCGTGATCATCGAGTCGCGGGGATCGATGGTGATCACGTAGGCGACCAGCAGCATCCAGCCGACGACGGCGACGAGCCCGGCGGTGACGACCTTGCGGGCATCGAAGTTGAGCGTGCGCAGCGCGATGAAGATGAAGATGTACAGCACGGTCGGCGCCTTGAGATAGAACGAAGGCGGCTGCATGTACTGAAGATGGAAGCTCCAGATGAGGCCAAGCAGCAGCGTCATGTCGACGACGATCGAGAGGTAGCGCATCCATTCGGACAGCCGCTGCCGGTAGGCGAGCATCAGCCGCAGCACGGTGAACGCGAGGTACGCAGCCAGCACCCATGGCACCGGCTGGAACGGGGCGTCGGGCCGGAAGGTCTTCCGGGCTAGGAGGTAGACGATCGAGAAGCCGACCACCACGGCGAGCTGTATCCAGGAGACGAGTATCTCGCTCGCTTCCTCCTGCGCCCGGACGCGTGTCGCGATGCGCGCCGGGAGGGGCATCCGCCGCGTCCGCCGGGGGAGGCGGACTTTCCAGGGGAGCGACCGCGCTGCGTCCATGGCGTTTTCCTTCGCTTGACAATTGGTGCCGGTGGGGGAGCCCGGCGCCTGTGTCAGTCGCGGCAGAGGCCGCTTCGCTTACGGCGCCACCGCATCTGGGCTGGGTGCGAGCGGCACGTTGCACTCGACGATCGAGACCCCCCCGCGAGCGTCGACGGCGAAGCGGTGCAGCGCGTCGCTGCGCATCCGGACCGGCGGCTTGCCCGTCATGTCCCAACCCGTGGCGGCGGCAAGGATCGACCCGCAGCACCCCCAGATGGGTGACCGCGACCACCGGGCCGGGACTCGCGCGCCGCGCGCACCAGCCAGGGCCGCAAGCGCTCGAGTACCTCGCGCGGGCTCTCGCCGCCCGGCGGCCGGAAATCGAGACCCCGGGCCTCGTTTCGAGCGAACTCTTCGCCGTGGCGCGCGCAGATCTCGTCGAGGGTCAGGCCTTCCCAGTCGCCCCAGTGCATTTCGATGAGCGCACTGTCCTGCGGTGGGGCGTCGCCGCACAAGAGCATGGCCGTCTCCGCGGCCCGGCGAAGCGGGCTCGAGACCCAGGTGGCCGGACCGGCGGACGTCGGCGGGAACGCGCCATGCGCCGACCTGGGCGCGGCCCCGCTCGCTCAGCGGGATGTCGCGGCGCCCCTGTATGCGCCCCACTTCGTTCCAGGCCGTGCTCCCATGGCGGAGCAACGCGACGATCATCGTGCCGGGACGGTGGCGAGCACGCCGCCGGCAAGGGTGTCCGCGAACCGCGCCGCAAGGCGGTCGGCACCCGCATCCATCGCGAATTCTGTCGTCGTCCGCGCGGTAGCCAGCCTCGCCCAGGCGCTGGCGCAGAGCCGGATCGCCGATGAGGCGCGCCAACGCGCCGGCCAGAGCCGCGGGCGCGCGGGGTTCGACCAGCAGCCCGGTGACGCCGTCTTCGATCAGCTCCGGAATTCCCGACACGCGCGTCGACACGCACGCGAGCTTCTGGCTCTGCGCTTCGAGCAGAACATTGGGCATCCCGTCGCGGTCGCCGTCGGCGCTGATCCTGCATGGGAGGGCGAAGACATCGGCGTTGCGATACGCGTCCGAGCACCGCGGCCTGCGATTGTGCGCCGCGCCACCGGATGCGTTCGGCGAGCCCGAGGTCGCGCGCCGTTTCCTCGAGGCGCGGCAGCAGTGGCCCGCCGCCGATGTGGACGAGCTGCCAATGCAGCCCGGACGGAAGCAGGGCAAGGGCGTGCAGCAGGTCGTCGAATCCCTTCTTGTCGACGGCCCGGCCCACGGCAAGGAGCGTCACCGCCGACGCGGAGTCGCGGCCGTCGTGCGCCGGACGCGTCCTGTGCGGGAGCGGGAAACCGCGCGGTGTCGATGCCGTGATAGTTGAGGGAGACTCGCTGCGACGGGCCGGCAAGATCGCGCAGGTGCCGGGCATTGGCATCGGTGCACGTGGTGACCCACGAGCACGCCGCCAGCTTTTCCCGCTTCTCCCAGTCGGGCGTAGTCCAGATGTCCTTGGCGTGAGCGGAGCAGCTCCACGCGAGCCCGCGCAACAGCGCCGCGTATCGCGCGACCGACGCCGGGCGTGTGCAGGAAGTGCGCGTGCAGGTGGACGACGTTGCGCGGCAGCTCCGCGGCTAGAACCAGCGCCTGCCCGAAGCGGCGGATGCGGTTGCGCGTCGGATCGCGCCGCAGATCGCGCCACCACGCCGCCCGGGCAGCACGATACCCCGGCAGCCCGCGCGCACGGCGCCACGCACGCCAGACGCGCAGCGGCTCGTCGTGGAGGTACTCGGGAAGGTAGGCGACGGAAGCACGGATTTCGGCGTGGATCGGGTGCGTCTCGCGGTCGGTCGGATGGCGCAGCGAAAAGAGCGCGAGGCCGACGCCGCGCTGCTCCAGCGCGTGCAGCTCCTGCGCGATGAAGGTCTCCGACAGGCGCGGATACCCCTTGAGGACCACGCCGATGACGCCGGCCGCGCGCGAACCATCCATCAAGGTACCGTTTCGCTCCATGCCAGGGGCCGCGGCGCGGTCGTGCACACCTCGCCCAACACCGCCGCTCGCGGCGCGTGCGGCGGATGTTAACATCGAATCCAACGCCTCGACCGCTGCTGCCGTCCGCCTGCGACGGCCGCACGACGACAGGGACGAGATCAAGAACGAGAACGAGAACGAGCCTCCCGAGCCCGCCCGCGCATGGAACGGTCCCTTTTTCGCTACATCATCCACCACACCTGGCGCGACCAGGTACTGTTGCTGGTGGTGACGGCGATCAGCTTCCCGCTGATCTACATCAACCTCGAGATTCCGAAGCGCATCGTCAACCAGGCGATCGGCGGCAAGAACATTCCCGCGACGTTCCTGGGTTTCGACGTCACCCAGATCTCCTACCTGATGGCGTTGTCGGTGCTGCTGCTCGCGCTGATCACGATCAACGGCGCGATCAAGTACTGGCTGAACGTGTTCCGCGGCATCGTCGGCGAGCGGACGATGCGGCGCCTGCGGCACGATCTCTACGAGAAGGTGCTGCGCTTCCCGCTGCCGCAGTTCAAGACCATGTCGGCCGGCGAGATCATCCCGATGATCGTCTCGGAGACCGAGCCGGTCGGCAATTTCATCGGCGAGTCGATCAACCTGCCGGTCTTCCAGGGCGGCCTGCTCGTCACCTACCTGGTGTTCATCTTCAACCAGAATCCCTGGCTCGGCCTGGCCGCAGTCGCGCTGTACCCGCCGCAGATGTACCTGATTCCGCGGCTGCAGCGCAAGATCAACTCGCTGTCGAAGGAGCGCGTGCAGACCGCGCGCGCGCTTTCGGACCGGATCGGCGAATCGGTGGCCGGATCGGCGGAGATCCGCGGCAACGACACCTTTCACCTCGAAGCCGCCGACATCAGCGACCGGCTGGGCACGATCTTCGGCATCCGCGTCGACATCTACAAGCGCAAGTTCTTCGTCAAGTTCCTCAACAATTTCCTGGCGCAGGTCACGCCGTTCTTCTTCTACTCGGTCGGCGGCTACTTCGTGATCAAGGGCGAGCTGTCGCTGGGCGCGCTGGTCGCCGTGCTGGGCGCGTACAAGGACATCCTCGATCCGTGGAAGGAGCTCCTCGCTTGGTACTCGACCAAGGAGGACGTGCGGATCAAGTACGAGCAGATCGTGTCGCAGTTCGAGCCGCCCGGACTGATCGACAGCAAGCTGATCTCCGATCCCGTCGCGAAGGTCCCGCCGCTCGCCGGGGAGATCGCAGCCACCGGACTGCGTCTACAGCGAGGACGGCGTCATCAACCGGGTCGATCGGGTTTCGTGCGCCATTCCAGCCGGCGAGCACGTCGCGCTGGTCGGAGGCGGCCACAGCGGCAAGGACGACATCGCGCACCTCGTTGCGCGCCTCATCTTTCCGAGCGGCGGTCGCGTCGTCGTGGGAGGAATCAACTTCGCCGACGTGCATCAGGCGATTCCCGGCCGGCGCATCGCCTACGCGACGCAGAACGCACACATCTTCTCGGGAACGCTCGCGCACAACCTCTACTATGGCCTCAAGCACCAACCGGTCGACGCCGGCCGTCTACGACGAAGCCGGGAGCGCGTGCGCAGCAGGCGCGGGTGCGCGATGCGCTGGCCGCCGGCAACAGCCCGCACGATATCCGCGCAGACTGGATCGACTACGAAGCCGCCGGCGTCCGCGACGCCGGAGAGCTGACCGAAACGGCGCTCGCCGTCCTGCGCCTGGTCGACCTGGAGCGAGGAGGTGATGCTCTTCGGCCTCGCGAGCACGGCGGATCCGCAGGCCGATCCGGCCTTCGCGCGCGAAGGCGCTGGAGGCGCGCGCACGAATGCAGCGAGCGCGTGCAGCAGCGAGAGCCTCGCGTCGTACGTCGAGCTCTTCGATCGCGACGCCTATCACTCGAACATCAGCGTCGCCGAGAATCTGCTGTTCGGCACACCGCGGCACCCGGCGTTCCAGCCCGCCAAGCTCGCCGAGCAATCCGCGAGGTCGTGGAGCTGCTGCGCGACGTCGGGTTGCTCGACGATTTCTACGCCGCAGGTGCCACGGTCGCCGGGCTGATGGTCGAATTGTTCGCGGACGTCCCGGCCGACAGCCCGATGTTCGACCAGTACAGCTTCATCAGCGCGGACGATCTGCCGGAATTCCGCGCTGCTGGTGGCGAAGATCGCCGACCGCGGCATCGCCGCCATCGACGACGAGGAGAGGGCGCGCCTGCTGGCGCTCACGTTCCGGATCGTCGTCGCGCAGCACCGCGTCGGGCGTGATCGACGACGGAGCGGCGCGCAAGCGCAAGATCGTCGAGGCGCGCGCCGAATTCCGCCGCCGCTACACCGACCGCGACGACGTCGTCGAGTTCTTCGAGCCGGACCGCTTCAGCTCGACGCTCTCGGTCCAGGACAACATCCTGTTCGGGCGGGTTGTCGTTCGACCAGGCGAATGCGCAGGATCGCGTCGAAGACGATGGTGCGCGAGGTCGCGGCGGAGGTGGGCATGGAACCCGAGCTCGCTGCGACTTGGGCCTCGACTACGAGGTGGGCAACGGCGGATCGCGGCTTTCCTACTCGCAGCGGCAGCGGCTCGCAATCGCGCGCGGCATCATGAAGAATCCCGACATCCTCGATGTTCAACGAGCCGACCTCGGGCCTCGATCCGGCGACCGAGCTGCGCGTGCTGCGCGCGGTGCTCGGCTGGGCCAAGGGACGCACGGTCGTCTGGGCGCTGGGACGGGCGGACCTCGCGCGGGAGTTCGATCGCGTGCTCGTGCTCGACGACGGCCGGCTGATCGAGCAGGGCACGTTCGCCGAACTCGAAAAGCAGGGCGGCGCGCTGCCGATGCTCGCGCTACGAACCCCGCGTCGGCCGCTTCGCGGCGTCGCAGGTTCGGCAGCCGGAGCGGAGGGTTCTGCGCGCTACGTCACTGCGCTCGCCGCAAAGCCGTTCCGCGCCCGTCAGCGATACGGGTCGGCCGCGTCGCGCAGGCCGTCGCCGAAGAAATTGAAGGCGAGGATGACGACGATGACGGGCACGACCGGCAGCATCAGCCAGGGATAGAGCGCGACGACGTTGATGTTCTGCGCCTCGTTGAGCAGCACGCCCCAGCTCGTGATCGGTGGGCGCAGGCCGATGCCGAGAAAGCTGAGCGCGGTCTCGCCGAGGATCATGCCCGGGATCGACAGCGTCGCCGAGGCGATCAGGTGGCTCATGAAGCCCGGCAGCAGGTGCCGCGCGATGATCCGCTTGGGGCGCGCGCCCATCAGCCGCGCCGCCGTGCAGTAGTCCTCCTCGCGCAGCGCCAGCAGCTTCGAGCGGACGGCGCGCGCGAGCCCCGTCCATTCGAGCATGGCCAGGATCGCGGTGATGCCGAAGTAGATGAGGATCGGGCTCCACGTCACCGGGAGCACCGCGGACAGCGCCATCCACAGCGGCAGTTCCGGGAACGAGCGGATGACCTCGATGACGCGCTGGATCACGAGATCCGCCAGGCCGCCGAAGTAACCGGCGATGCCGCCGATGATCAGCCCGAGTGCGAAGCTTATCGCGATGCCGAGGAGGCCGATCGTCAGCGAAATCCTCGCACCGTAGAAGATCCGGGACAGCACGTCACGTCCGAGCCGGTCGGACCCGAGCAGGAACAACGTCGCACCTTCCTCCGGGCACACGAGGTGGAACGACGCGTCGACCACACCCCAGAACGCGTAGGGGTCGCCGGAGCAGAGGAAACGCAGCGGATGGGGTCGCGACTTGTCTTCGGTGTAGTCGCGGCGCAGCGTCTCCATGTTGAGCGTCTTCTTGAGCTCATAGACGAAGGGCCCGACGAAGCGCTTTTCGTGGAACCAGTGCACGCTCTGTGGCGGCGCGTAGATGAAGTCCGTGTGCCGCGTGTGCAGGTTGTAGGGGACCAGCACTTCGGTGACCAGCGTCGACCCGTACATGAGCAGCAGGATGATCCCGGAAACGACCGCGACGCGATGGCGCTTGAACTTCCACCACATCAGCATCCACTGCGATGCGAGGTAGAAGCGCTCCTGCTCGGGGGTGAGGCGCGTGGCCGATGTCGGGTCGAACGGCGCCGTCGAGACGAAATGGTCCGGATCGTTCGCCAGCGGCGCGAGCTCTGCGATGCTCATCGGACCACCCCGCCCTGGAGCCTGATGCGCGGATCCAGCGCCATCAGCGCGAGGTCGGAAACCAGCACGCCGACCACGATCATCAGCGCGAGGAACATCAGGAAGGATCCGGCCAGATACATGTCCTGGCTCTTGAGCGCATTGAGGAGCATCGGCCCGGCGGTGGGCAGCGACAGGACCACCGCCGTGATCTCCGTCCCGGAAATGATGTGCGGGAGGATGCTGCCGATGTCCGAGATGAAGAAATTGAGCGCCATGCGGAGCGGGTACTTGAACAGCACCTTGCGCGGCGGCAGGCCCTTGGCGCGCGCCGTCACCACGTACTGCTTCTGCAGCTCGTCGAGCAGGTTGGCGCGCAACCGCCGGATCATGCCGGCGGTCGAGTGCGTGCCGATGACGATCACCGGGATCCAGCTGTGCTCGAGCACGGAGCGTGCCTTGGCCCAGGTCCACGGCTTGTCGATGAATTCCGGGCTCATCAGGCCGCCGATCGACGTCCCGAACCACACGTTGGCCAGGTACATCATCACGAGCGCGAGCATGAAGTTGGGAATGGCGATGCCGAGAAATCCGATCAGCGACAATCCGTAGTCGCCCCAGCTGTACTGGTGCGTCGCCGAATAGATCCCGATCGGGAAGGCCACGGCCCACGTGAACAGGATGGTGATGCCCGACACGATGATGGTCAGCAGCATGCGGTCGCCGATCACCTTGGTCACCGGCAGGTTGAACTCGAACGAATAGCCGAAATCGCCCTTGAGCATCCCGTACACCCAGTACAGATACTGCTCGATGAGCGGCTTGTCGAGCCCGTAGTACTCGCGCAGGAACGCGATCTTCTGCGGATCGACCGATTCGCCCTGCGCCTGCAGCTCGGCGATGTAGCTCTCGAGGTAGTTGCCGGGCGGCAGCTGGATGATCACGAAGACGATGATGCTGATCGCGATCATCGTCGGGATCATCAGCAGCAGGCGGTTGATGACGTAGCGCAGCATCAGAGGGGTTCCTTGCGATCGAACCAGAACGTGTCGGTGTGGTAGAAGCCGAAGTAAGCCCCCGGGTCCCAGCTGTAGATGCCTTCGGTCGGGACGTTGCGCAGCGAGTTGGTCACGACCACCGGCTGCAGTGCGCGCGTGACGACGCCGATGGTGAAGACCTGCTGGGCGTGGATGTCGAGCATGCGCAGCCAGATCTTTTCGCGCTCGGCATCGCTGGACGAGACGCGCCACGCGTCGTAGAGGTCCACGAGCTCCAGTGCTTCCGGCATGTCCGGCGCCTGGCCGCCCTTGCGGTTGTTCTCGTAATACTGCCCCCACATCGGCCACTGCAGCTGCTCCTGCGCCGTGGGGGCGAGCTCGCGCGGGCTCATGTCCGGCGTCGGGATGCCGTTGTCGAGGCCCGTCCAGACCGACATCATCGACTTGCCCGAGTAACACGCGCTTGCGGAACACCTCGCGCTGCGAGGGCCGCGAAAACAGGGCGATCCCCACCTTCCGCCAGCTGTCGCGCATCAGCTCGAGCACGTCGGTTTCCTCGGTGCTCTCGCCCGAGGTGTCGATCACGACTTCCATCGGGCGGCCGTCGGGCAGCAGGCGGAGACCCGTGGCATCGCGTTGGGTGAGGCCGAGCTCGTCCAGCAGCGCATTGGCGGCCTTCGGGTCGAACTTGGTCCACGCAACGGCGAACTCGGGCCGGAACAGCGGGCTGCGACGCAGCACGGTGTTGCCGGCTTCCCGGCCGAGGCCGAAATACACGACCTCGTTGATCTCGTGGCGGTTGGTGGCCAGCGACAGCGCGCGGCGAAAACGGACGTCGCGCATCAGTTTTCGCCATTCCGGGTCGTCCACGTTGAGGTTCGGGTACAGCGCGATCTGCGAGCCCAGCACCTTTTCCCACAGCAGCACGCGGTACTGGTTGCGCTTCTCGTTCTGTTTCAGGAACGTGTAGTTGTCGAAGCGCAGGTAGCGCGCCTGCAGATCGATGTCACCGGCGCCGGCCTTCGCCGGGATCAGCTTTTCCTCGCTGATGCCGACGACGACGCGATCGATGTACGGGAGCTGCCGGCCCGAAGCATCGACGCGGTGGAAGTAGGGATTGCGCACGAGCACGAACCGGGTCGAGGGCAGCGGCGTCGTGTTCATCCACGGCTCGAGCGTCGGCAGGTCGGGGTTGTCGAAGCGGTATTGCTCGTCCTTCTTCTGATGCAGCCCCGCCCAGCTGCGCGAGCCCGCGGCGGTCGCCTGCGCGTTCGCCTTCTCGAGACCGACGTACTTCGGATGGAACCTGCGCAGGTAGTGGGCCGGACGGTAGATGTAGAGCGGGCTCGGTCCCGCCAGCGCCGCGAGGAACTGCGGATTGGGCTCATCCCAGCTGTAGCGGATCGTCGTGTCGTTGAGGACCTCGAACTTCGGGCCCTTGTTGCGCACCAGCAGGGCTTGCGGCAGGCCGAACGGCGACAGTTCCTTGTTGTTGACGACGTCGTCCCAGTAGTAGCGGAAATCGGCCGCGGTGAACGGCTGGCCGTCCGACCACTTGTGGCCACTGCGCAGGTGCAGCGTGAACACGCGGCTGCCTTCGTTGTCGAGCTTCTCCAGGATGTCGGGGACGATGCGCAGATTCTCGTCGTAGCCGACCAGCCGCGAGTAGCCGTAGACGACCATCATCCGGATGTCGCGGTCCTTGGCCATCAGCATCCGCATCTCGCCGCCGTAGACGCCTTCCGACCAATTCGGTCGCTTGAGGTCGACGACCAGCGGCGGGCGCGGGAGCCGGTCCGCGAGCGGCGGCAGCGCGCCGGCGGCGACGTCGGCCTTGAGCATGGGGGGTTCTTCCGCGCCTGCCGGGCACGCCAGCACCAGCGCGGCAACGATCGTGACCAGGGACCGGAGGGTGCGCGCGATCATGCGATCATCCTTTCGTGATGTTCACCCGGCTGGATCCGCACGCGGTGGCCGTCGCCGATGTCGACGAGCTCGCCCGCGCCCTCGGCGGTCCAGCAGAACGGCACGCGCCACTCCTGCGGGCTCCTCGCGGCGCCGTCCAGCACGGCGGCGAGATCGAGCTTGCGATTGAGGTCGGGGTAGGGCACTGCGGCCAGGAGGCCCAGCGTGTACGGGTGGACCGGGTTGCGGAAGAGCACTTCGCGCGGCGCGATCTCGACGATGCGCCCCGCGCACATGACGGCGATCTCGTCGGCGATGTAGTCGACCACCGCCAGGTTGTGCGAGATGAACAGGTAGGTGAGGCCGAGCTCGGCCTGCAGGTCCTTCAGCAGGTTCAGGACCTGGGCCTGGATCGACACGTCGAGCGCCGATACGGGCTCGTCGCAGAGCACCAGATCGGGCTTCAGGGCCAGCGCGCGGGCGATGCCGATCCGCTGCCGCTGTCCTCCGGAGAAGCTGTGCGGGTACCGGTTGAGGAACCGCGGGTCGAGCCCGACCAGCCGCATCAGCTCCTTCGCCATGTCGGCGCGGTAATGGGCGTCGCCGACGCCGTGGATGATCAGCGGCTCGCGCAGGATGTCGAAGACCGTCATTCGCGGGTTGAGCGAGCCGAACGGATCCTGGAAGATGTATTGGACGCGCCGGCGGAAGCGCATCAGCTCGTCGCCATCGGCGTGCGCGACGTCGAGCATCCGCCCCCGGTCGTTGTAGAGGACCTCGCCGGCGTCCGCGTCCAGTGCGCGCATGATCACCTTGGACAGCGTGGTCTTGCCGCAGCCGCTTTCGCCGACGAGCCCGAAGCATGCGCCGCGGGGAATCGAAAGGCTGACGTTGTCGACGGCCCGGAACGAAGCTCCCTTGCGCTGGCCGAGAAGGCCGGTCGAGCGCAGCGTGAATGTCTTGCTGACGCCGCGCACGTCGAGATGGATCGACGGAGCGTCGGCGGGCCACGGTTCGCCCTTCTTGACCAGGTCGCCGGCTTGATGGTCGATCGGTCGCACGGGGACGAGCCGCTCGCCGGGTTTCATGTCGAAATGCGGGACGGCGTTCAGCAGCGCCTTCAGATAGGGATGGGTGGGCCGTTCGTAGAGGGCCGCGATCGGGCCCTGTTCCATCACCCGGCCCTCGTAGAGGACGACCACTTCCTCGGCCAGGTTCGCGACGACGCCGAGGTCGTGGGTGATGATGAGCACCGCCATGTTGAGCTCGGCCTGGAGCTCCTTGACGAGCGCCAGGATCTGCGCCTGGATCGTCACGTCCAGCGCCGTGGTCGGCTCGTCGGCGATGAGAAGCGAGGGCCGGCACACCAGCGCCATCGCGATCATCGCGCGCTGGCGCAGGCCGCCGGAGAGCTCGAACGGGTAATTGGTGAGCGCGCGCGCCGGATTGGGAAAGCCCACGAGCCGCAGCATCTCCTCGGTTCGCTTCATCCCCTCCGCGTGCCCGATCTTGTGGTGCAGAAACAGCGCTTCGCTGACCTGGTCGCCGACGGTGTGCAGCGGCGACAGGGAGACCATCGGCTCCTGGAAGATCATGGAGATGTGACGCCCCCGGATGCCGCGGATCGCCGCACCGTCGGGCGCGAGGCGCGTGATGTCGACCGGCGGACGGGTCGAATCCGGTGGGGAGAACAGGATCTCGCCCGACGTGATGTGGGCCGTCCTGGGCAGGATGCCCATCATGGCCTGCGCGGTGACCGACTTGCCCGATCCCGATTCGCCGACCAGCGCCACCGTCGAGCCCACCCGGATCCGAAACGATACGCGGTCGAGCGCGGGCATCATCGTGCCGCGATTGTCGAATTCGATGGAAAGGTCCCGAACCTCGATCAGGTCTGCCAACCAGCTCTCCTCATGCAGCAAGACGGCCCGTCACGCGAGGCCGCGTTGCGGCACCCAGACCTGATCAGCCAATCCTGCGATCTCCCCGTAGGGGTGTTTTTGTTCCGCGACGCGGGCGCGGAGCCGTACGTCCGGCAGGTGCCTATTATCCGATACGCTTCGCCCGCTGCGGCGTCTGTCCGACTGGCGACAGAATGCCTGCACTCGGCCGCGGCGTCGAGTCCCCGGGGTCCGCCGGAAAGGATCGACGGACGCGACGATCGCCCCGGCACGGCGGTGGCAGGGGCGGGCAGGGGGGCGTCCGGTCGGCGCAGCGGGCAGGCCGCTAGCTGGATGGCGTGAGGCGGAACACGGGGACGGGCTGCGTGAAACCCTTGAGGGCGATCGGCCCAAGGCTCTCGACGTTCGCCGCGTCGTCGAGCGCCGCGCGCGTGCGCCGGTCGATCAGCACCTCCCCGGGACCCGCTTCGTTGGAAAGCCGGGCGGCGAGATTGACGACGCTGCCGATCGCGGTGTAGTCGACACGGCCCTCGTAGCCGAACGCACCGACGCGTCGCGTAGCCCTGGGCGATGCCGATGCCGAGATCGAGCTCGTAGCCGAGCTTCGACCATCTCGCGCGCAGCGGACGGAACTGCTCCTGCATCCGATCGCCATGCCGGTGGCGCGCTGCGCGGCGTCCGGCACCGGCAGCGGATCGTTGAAGAAGATGAGGATGCCGTCGCCGGCGAAGCGATCGAGCGTCCCCTCGTATTCGACGATCGAGCGCGCCCATCGTCGTGTGGAAGTGCTGCAGCACCGCCTCGACCTCTTCCGGCTCGGCGGAGTCGGTGAACGCGGTGAAGCCGCGCAGGTCGACGAACACGTAGCTGATCTCCCGGCGGTGCGGAGCGAGAATCGACTTTTCGCCCGCCGAAACGATGGCGTCGGCGACGGCCGGGGCGAAGAAGCGCTTGAGCTGGGCCATGCCCTTGAGCTGCGCCACCTGCTCGGCGACTCGCTCCTCGAGCTTCGCGTTCCATTCCTTCAGCGCCTCGGCCTGCCGCTTCACCTCGTCCTGCAGCGATTTCACGCGCAACAGCGAGCGCACGCGGGCGAAGAGCTCGGCCTGGTTGATCGGCTTCGGCAGAAAATCGTCGGCGCCGGCCTCGATGCCCTTGACCCGCTCACCCTGCGGATCGAGCGAGGTCACGAGGACGATCGGCAGGAGCGCCGTCGCGGGATCGGCGCGCAGGTGCCGGCAAACGTCGTAGCCGGACAGGCCGGGCATCATCACGTCCAGCAGAATGAGGTCGGGCGATTCCGAGGCGACCTTGGCGAGCGCTTCCTCGCCGTTCACGGCGGTCGCGACAGCGTAACCTTTCACGCCGAGCAGGTCGGCGAGCAGCTTGACGTTGTGCGGCGTGTCGTCGACCACCAGCACTTTGGCCGGAGCGGTCACTTTCGGGTGCGCGCCAGCGTGTCGCGCACGGTGTCGAGGAACTCCTTGAGGTTGATCGGCTTGCCGATGTAGCCGTCGAATCCGGCTTCCGTGATCAGGTTGCGGTCCTGCTGCATGACGGATGCAGTGACCGCGATCACCGGAATGCCGGCGGTCGCCGGGTCGGCGCGCAGGACCTTGAGCGCCTCGATGCCGTTCATCCCGGGCAGCTGGATGTCCATCAGGACGAGATCGGGCTTGCGCTCGCCGGCGAGCGCGACGCCGTCCTCGGCGTTGCCCGCCTCGATCGTGGCATAGCCCTTCACCTGCAGCACGTCGCGGACGAGCTTCAGGTTCTTTTCGTTGTCTTCGACGATCAGGTATCAGGCTCATCGCTTTGCCGGAATGGTGAAGGTGAAGGTCGAGCCTTTGCCGGGCTCGCTTTCCAGCCAGATGCGGCCGCCGTGCAGTTCGACGAATTTGCGCGTGAGCGCGAGCCCGAGGCCCGTGCCTTCCTGCTTGTTGGTGTAGTTGCGCCCCACCTGCCGGAACTCCTCGAACACGGCCTCCTGGTCCTCCGGGGCGATGCCGATGCCCGTGTCGTGCACGGCGATGACCACGTCGTCCGCCGTCGCGGTGCGCGCGGACGTCGATGCGTCCACCCTCCGGCGTGAACTTTACCGCGTTCGACAGCAGGTTGAGGAGGATCTGCTTGAATTTGCGCTCGTCGGCCGAGAGCTCCCCGAGCTGCGGGTCCGCTTCGAATCCGAGCGCGATGTCGTGCTTCTGCGCGCGCTCGCGGATGAGCGTCATCGCGTTGGTGATCGCCGAGGGCAGGTCGAACGTCGCGACATCGAGCTCCATGCGTCCGGCCTCGACCTTCGACAGGTCGAGGATGTCGTTGATGAGCTGGAGCAGGTGCTTGCCCGACGCGTGGATGTCCTTGAGGTAGTCGTCCTGCTTTTCGTTGACCTCGCCGAACAGCCGCTCGAGCAGCACCTCGGAGAATCCGATGATCGCATTGAGCGGCGTGCGCAGCTCGTGCGACATGTTGGCGAGGAACTCCGACTTGTGCTTGTTCGCCGTCTCGAGCTGCCGGCTCTTGTCCTCGATCTCGCGGAACAGGCGCACGTTGTCGATCGCGATCGCGGCCTGATCGGCAAACGTCTTGACGAGCCAGATTTCCTTGTCCGTGAAGCGGCGCACTTCCATGCGCCAGAGCGCGATCGCGCCGATCGCCTGGTCCTCGCGCATCAGCGGCACCGCGAGGACCGTGTGGTGGCCGATGCGCGCCTGAAACCTGCGCGCGTCGGGATATTCGTCGTCCGACGCCTGCGCCAGGTCGTCGATGTGGATCGGCGCCCGGTCGAGGATCGCGCGCCCGGCCACCATTCCGCGATTCAACGGGACGACTTCGCCCACCGCATCGCGCGCGCTGCCGAATCCCGCGACGAACCGCAGGTTCGAGCCGTCGACCAGCGCGATCACCGCATGCGCCGCCTCGCACAGGTTCAGCGCGCGTTCGGCCACCGCGTCGAGGACCGGTTGCACGTCGGTCGGCGAGTTCGAGATCACGCGGAGGATCTCGCTGATCGCCGTCTGCTGCTCGAGCGCTTCCTTCGTCTCGTTGAACAGGCGGACGTTCTCGAGCGCGATCGCGGCCTGGTCGCCGAAGGTCCGCAGCAGGGCGATTTCCTGGTCGGTGAACGGCCGCACCTCCTGCCGGCGGAGCAGGATCGTCCCGAACGGCTGGCCCTCGCGGTAGAGCGGCGTCACCACGACCGTGCGGTGGCCGAAACGCTCGGCGAACTCGTGGCTCAGCGGGTAGTCGGTCGCCCTCGGCCTGCATGTCGCGCACCTGGATGGTCGTGCCGTCGAGCAGCGCGCGGCCGGACAATCGATTCACGATCGATCGGCAGCGCCTCGACGCTGCGCACCGGGTCCGGCGAGGGGCCCTTCGAGGCGAGGTGCCGCAGCACGTTGCCGTCGGTCAGGTACATCGATGCGGCCGAGGCGTCGCAGAGCTTGGCCGCACGGTCGGCGATCGCGTCGAGCACCGGCTGCACGTCGGTCGGCGAGCTCGAGATCACGCGCAGGATCTCGCTGATCGCAGTCTGCTGCTCGAGCGCCTCCTTGGTCTCGTTGAAGAGGCGGACATTGTCGATGGCGATCGCCGCCTGGCGCGCAAAGGTCTGCAGCAGCGCGATCTGGTCGGGCGCGAAAGCCCTGGGCTCGCGGCGCCAGAGCAGGATCACGCCGTACGCACCGCCTTCGCGCATCAGCGGGACCGCGAGGATCGCGCGAAACCCGAACCGCTGCTGCACCGGCTTGGCGTCCGGGTATTCGGTGTCGAGCAGCGGGAGGATGTCGGCGTGATGCACGGTCTCGCGATCGAGCGCGGCGCGGCCGATCACGTAGCTTCGTTTGAGCTCGAACGGGCCCTGAGCTCGGCCGGATCGTCGTATCCGGATCCCGGGCCGGGATCGATCGAGTACGCGGCGACCGGATGCAATGCACCGCCCTCGACCAGCACCACGTGCGCAAACGGCGCGTCGCACAAGTGCGCGGCGCGCTCGGCCACGGCCTGGAGGACCGGCCGCACGTCGGTCGGCGAAGCCGAGATCACGCGCAGGATCTCGCTGATCGCCGTCTGTTGCTCCAGCGAGTTCTTGAGCTCCCGCGTGCGCTCGTCGACCTTGCGCTCGAGGCCGGCGTACGACTCGCGAAGCTGGGCCGACATCCGGTTGAACTGGTCGGCAAGGCCCTCGAGCTCGTCGCCGGTGCGGATGTCGATTCTCTGGTCGAGCTCGCCGGCGCCGATGCGCCGCGCACCTTCGTCCAGCGTGCGGATCGGGCGCACCATGCCGCGGGCGAGCGCCAGTGCGCCAAGCGCCGAAATCACGAGGCCGGCAAGAAGCAGGAGCCCCGTGCGCACGATCGACGCGTTGAGCTTGGCGTACACCTCCGCCGACCGGCTGCTCGACGAAGACCTTCCAGTCCAGCGGCACGATCGGTGCGACCGACGTCAGAACCTGCGTGCCGGCGAGGTCGGTCGAGAACATCGCCGGCTCGCCGGACTCAGGGGTCTCCTCGGTCGCCTTGACGTGCGCGAGATTCGACAGGTTGGTCTTGCGAAGCACCAGCCCGATATCCGGATCCGCGATGAGAAAGCCGTTGCCGTCGACGACGTAAGCCTTTCCCTTGTCGCCGATCTTGATCCGCGATACGACGTCCCAGATGAACTTGAGGTTCACCTCGGCGATCGTCACCGGTCCGCTGTCGCCGCCGGAGCGGATGGCGATCGTCATGTACGGCTCGGTTTCCTTGCGGAAGTACACGGGTCCGAACCACGGCTTGCCGCGCCTCGCATTGCGAAACGCCGGCTCCTGCGACCGGTCCTTGCCGGAGCCGGGGACGTCCATCCCGAGGCGCGAAACGGCGATCAGCTCGCGGCCATTGCCGTCGAGCTGCGCGATATCGGTGACTTCCGGCGCCTGGCGCAGGAGCTTCAGGAACTCGATGCGGCGCAACTCGATGTCGCCGGCATCGAGCTGGGGCAACGCAGCGTAGGCGAGCTGCTGGTCGATCTGCCGGATGTATTGCTCGATCCGCGATGCCGCGGCGACGGCCTTCTCGTGCTGCAGGCTCGCCAGCGCCGAGCGGTTCTCCTGGTACGAAAAGTAGACGCTGATGCGCGCCCGAGGCGAGGAGCGCGCCGGTCACCAGCGTCAGGATCAGCAGCAGGTACTTGCGAAACAACCGACCCCGGTGCGTCCCGGGAGGGATGGCTGTCTCGGCGGCGACGGGAGCGAGCACGGTTGCCTCTCGAGCGTCGGGCGGAGTCACTGCATCACCTCGTCCGCGCGCAACAGCATCGGCTGCGGGACCGCGAGGCCCAACGCGTTCGCCGCCCTGAGATTGATGACGAACGGACCGGCGTTACCACTCTGTGAGCCCCTCGAGCTCGTACAGCCGTTTCCAGCTGGCACGCGCGCGCACACGATCGGCCAATTGCCTGAGCGCCGGCCACTCCGTGGCGGGACGAGGCATCTTGCGCGACCAGCGCATCAGCATCGTCAGGTACAGGTCGGCGCCCGAGAATTCGCCGCCAACCAGGTACGGACCGTTCACGACAAGGTGCGTTTCCAGGCGGCTCCACGCGCTCTCGATCCTGCGTTGCAGGGCCTCCCGCACTTGCGCAGCGTGCTCCGGCGCGCCGAGGTCCGGCGGGTAGAACCAGAATCGATACGTCGGCGCCAGCGTATTGGCGAGGTAGACCACCCATTGGTACCACGCCGCACGCCCCGGGCTGCCTGGCGCCGGCGCGAGACGCGCGTCCGGATGGCGCTCGGCGAGCAGCATCAGCAGCGCGGCGGATTCGGTCACCGGCGCGTCGTCGACGATCAGCGTCGGCACGAGGCCGTGCGGATGAAGCTTGAGGTAACCGGGGTCGCGCTGGGCGCCAGCGCCAAGATCCACGAGCTCCAGCCGATAGGGCGCACCGATCTCGAGCAAGGCGAGGTGAACCACCATGCTTGCAGACCCCGGGGAGTAGTAGAGCGTATAGATCGCGCAGCCCTATCGAGTGTGGCGGACGAGCTCGCTTGCAGGCGGATCCGGGCGCGCGATCATCGCCGTTTCTGCTGCGCCGCAACGCCTTGCGCACGCAGGTCGTCCAGCGAAGCGTTCAGCGTCAGCGCCTGCGGGTCGAGCTTCAGGTGCAGAAGTGCCGGCTTGCCGCCGGCGAGCGCACGCTCGAAGGCGGGGGCGAACTCCTCGGTCCGCAGCACGGTTTCGCCGGTGGCGCCGTAGGCGCGCGCCAATGCGGCGAAGTCCGGATTGACGAGGTCCGTTCCGAAGACGCGTGCGGGATAATTTCGTTCCTGATGCATCCGGATCGTGCCGTACATGCCGTTGTCGACGACGACGAAGACGACGCCGAGATCGTACTGGACCGCCGTCGCGAGCTCCTGCCCGTTCATCAGAAAGCAACCGTCGCCGTTCCACGAGACCACGACGCGATGGCGATGCACGGCCTTCGCGGCGATGGCCGCCGGCACGCCGTAGCCCATCGAGCCGGAGTACGGTGCAAGCTGCGTGCGGAAGCCCCGGAACCGGTATAGCCGGTGCAGCCACGCCGAGTAGTTGCCGGCGCCGTTCGTCAGGATCGCATCGTCCGGCAGGCGCGCGTCGAGCCATTGCATGACGTGCCACATGTCGAGCACACCCGGCACCGGACGGGGCGCCCGCCAGGCCGTGTACTCCGCGTGCGCGGACTTTGCCGCGGCGCCCCACGCGGCTGCTTCGACGGGCCGTTCACGGTTCATCATCGCGAGGAACGCACCGGGTGTCGCGACGATCGCCAGCGCCGGCTGGTACACGCGGCCCAATTCGTCGGCCCCGGGGTGCACGTGGATCAGCCGCTGCGTCGGCAGGGGCGCTTCGAGCAACGTGTAGCCGGAGGTCGTCATCTCGCCCAGACGCTCGCCGATGACGAGAAGAACGTCGGCGTTGCGGACGCGGTCGGCGAGCTTGGGGTTGATGCCGATGCCGACGTCGCCGGCGTAGTTCGCATGGCGGTTGTCGAAGAGATCCTGGCTGCGAAATCCGCACGCGACGGGCAGCGCGTTCACCTCGGCAAAGTGGCGCAGCGCCGCGCAGGCAGCGACATCCCACCGGCTACCGCCGACGATCACCAGGGGTCGCTGTGCGCCGGCAAGGAGTTCGCGTGCCGCGACGATCTCCGCAGCGTCGGGGGTCGCGGAAAGCGCGTCGACGCGCGCCGCGTCAGCGCACGTCGCGCGGGCGGCCAGCATGTCCTCGGGAAGCGCCAGGACAACGGGCCCGGGCCGACCGGACATCGCGACCCGGTACGCGTGCGCGACGTATTCGGGAATCCGCTCCGCGCGATCGATCTGCGCCGCCCACTTGGCGACGCTCCCGAACATCCGTCGGAAATCGACTTCCTGGAACGCTTCGCGGTCGGAGAAATCGCCGCCGACCTGGCCGACGAAGACGATCATCGGCGTCGAATCCTGCGCTGCCGTGTGGATGCCGACGGCAGCGTTCGATGCGCCCGGCCCCCGCGTGACGAAGGCGATGCCCGGGCGCCCGGTCAGCTTGCCGAACGCCTCCGCCATGTAGGCCGCGCCTCCTTCCTGACGGCAGACGAGCAATTGCAGGCGGTCTCGGACATCGAACAACGCGTCCAGCACCGGCAGGTAGCTCTCGCCGGGGACGCAGAACGCATGCGTCGCATCCTGCGCGATAAGGTTTGCGACCAGGATCTCGCCGCCGCTGCGCGTGAGGGTCAAGATTGGCTCCGAGGCGCCGCCGCCGCAACGGGCGGCCGGACAGGCCCCATTCTATCGCCCGCTGGCGCCGGCGGCGCCGTTCTGCCGCCGCCTAAGCGGAGTTGACGAGCTTTTCGCGCTTGAGCAGGAAGACGCTGTCCGAGGTCGTCGCCGTTTCGAGCCATACGAACGGCACACGCGGGTACGCGACCTCCATCGCGGAACGATTGTGCCCGACCTCGACCACGAGCGTACCGCCGGGATTCAGAAACCGCGGCGCTTCGGCCAGGATCGTGCGCACCGAATCGAGGCCGTCTTCGCCGCCGGCGAGCGCCAGTTTCGGCTCGTGCCGGTATTCCGCGGGGAGTTCGGCCATGGCCGTCGCGGTGACGTACGGCGGGTTGCTGATGATGAGGTCGTAGGTCTTGCCCGAAAGGTTCGAGAACAGGTCGGAGCGGATGAGATTGATACGGTCGGCGAGGCCGTAGTCGGCGACGTTGCGCTGCGCGACCGCGAGCGCGTCCGACGAGACGTCGACGGCGTCGATGTCGGCGGCGGGGTAGGCATGGGCGAGGAGGACCGCGAGGCAGCCGGATCCCGTGCAGAGATCGAGCGCGTTCATCACCTTGTCCGCCGACCCGACGTAGGGAGCGAGGCCCTCCGGCAGCAGCTCGGCGATGAACGATCGCGGGATCAGCACACGCTCGTCGACGTAGAAGCGAAACTCGCCGAGCCAGGCCTCGTGCGTGAGGTAGGCGGCCGGCACGCGCTGGTCGATGCGCCGCTGGAGGAGCTGACCGATCTTTCCGCGCTCGGCGTGCGTGAGCTTCGCGTCGAGGAACGGCTCCAGCCGGTCGAGCGGCAGGTGCAGCGCGTGCAGCAGCAGGTACGCGGCTTCGTCGTACGCGTTGGTCGTCCCGTGGCCGAAGGCGAGCTCCGCTTCGCCGAACCGGGACACGGCGTAGCGCAGCCAGTCGCGCAGGGTCTCGAGGTCGCTGGTCGGTGGTGTTCATGCGGTGCCGGGGCGCGCGAGCAGCCGCTCGAGGATGCCGCGGTAGATCGCCGAGAGGGCCGCCAGATCGTCGACCTTCACGCGCTCGTTGAGCTTGTGGATCGTCGCATTGACCGGGCCGAGCTCGACGATTTCCTTGCAGATGTCGGCGATGAACCGGCCGTCGGACGTGCCGCCCGTGCAGGAAAGCTCGGGGACGATGCCGACCATGTCGCGCACCGCATCGGTCACGGCGTCGACGAGCCGACCGCGGCCCGTGAGAAACGGCTTTCCGAACCCCGTCCACCGCAGATCGTAGTCGAGCCCGTGTCTGGCCACGATCGCCTCGAACCGCTGCATGAGCGACTCGCGGCTGCTCACCGGGCAATAGCCGGAAATTGAACGTCACCTCGAGCGCGCCCGGAATCACGTTGGTCGCGCCGGTGCCGGCGTGGATGTTCGAGCACTGCCAAGTCGTCGGCGGAAAATAGGCGTTGCCATCGTCCCAGCGCGTTGCGGCGAGTTCGGCCAGGGCGGGCGCCACGAGGTGAATCGGATTCCTCGCGAGGTGCGGATAGGCGACGTGCCCCTGGACGCCCTTGACGATCAAGCGTACCCGACAACGTACCGCGGCGGCCATTCTTGATCATGTCGCCGAGCCGTTCGGTCGACGTCGGCTCGCCGACGATGCAGTAGTCGATGGTCTCGCCCGAGGCCGCCAGCTTCTCGACGACCTTGACCGTGCCGTCGACCGACGGCCCTTCCTCATCGGAGGTCAGGAGCACGGCGATCGACCCGCCGGCCGACGGGCGCGCCGCGACGAACGCCTCGATCGCGGTGACGAAGGCGGCGAGCGAGCCCTTCATGTCGGCGGCGCCGCGCCCGTACAGGAAACCGTCGCGCTCGGTGGGCAGGAAGGGATCGGACGCCCACTCCGCCAGCGGTCCCGTCGGCACGACGTCGGTGTGGCCGGCCAGGCACACCAGCGGGCGGGCGCTACCGCGCCGCAGCCAGAGATTCGTCACGCCGTTCGAACGCAGCGGCTCCGCGCGAAACCCCAGCGGAACGAGCCGCGACGCGATCAGGTCCTGGCAGCCGGCGTCGTCCGGCGTGAGCGAGCGCCGCTCGATCAACGCCCGGGTCAGCGCGAGCGTGTCGGCAGCCCGGGCGGACAACGCGCTTTCCCGACGGTGCCGTCAATGCGGCCGGTCGAGCATCTCGGGCTCGATCTGCAGCGCGGTGAAATCGCTGTGCGTCCGCTGGGACTTCTTCTCGCCCTCGGGCTCCGCCAGCGCCATCGCGTCGACGCGCGCGGTCGGGGCGTTCTGGTTGATCAGCCAGGCGAGGTTCGTCGAGGAGTCGGACGCCGTCATCGCCTCCTCGTAGCCGATCACGCCGTCGATGTAGAGGCGGCAGAGCGCCTGCTCGAACGTCTGCGATCCGGGGTAGAGCGACTTTTCCATCGCTTCCTTGATCTGCGTGATCTCGCCGTTCTTGACGAGCTCGGCGATGAGCGACGAATTGAGCAGGATTTCGACCGCCGGCTGCAGAAGACCATCCTTGTTGCGCACCAGCCGCTGCGAAACGATGGCCCGCAGGCCGATCGACAGGTCGGACAGCAGGCCCGAGCGCGCGTCGTACGGGAACATGTTGATGATCCGCGACAGCGCGTGGTAGCTGTTGTTCGCGTGCAGCGTCGTGAGGCAGAGGTGGCCGGTCAGCGTGTGCACCAGCGCCTGCTGCATGGTCTCGCGGTCGCGGACCTCGCCGATCATGATGAGGTCCGGCGCCTCGCGCAGCGCGTTGGCCAGCGCTTTCGTGTAGTTGTGCGTGTCGACGTTGAGCTCGCGCTGGTTCACGACGCTCTTCTTGTGCCGGAACAGGTACTCGATCGGATCCTCGATCGTGAGGATGTGCCCCGTCCGGTGGGTGTTGCGGTGGTCGATCATCGCCGCCAGCGTCGTCGACTTGCCGGACCCGGTGGCGCCGGCGATGAGCACGAGCCCGCGCTTTTCCATGACGAGGTCGAGGAGCACCGGCGGCAGGTTCAGCTGGTCGAACGCCGGAATGTCGCTGCGGACGTAGCGGACGACGATCGAGATCGTGCCGCGCTGGCGAAAGATGTTGATCCGGAAGTTGCCGACCTGGCGGATCGAGATGGGAAAGGTTCATCTCGAGCTCGCTCTCGAACGTGCGCGCCTGCTCCTCGGTCATCAGCTCGTAGGCGACGCGGCGGACGGTGTCGATGTCCATCGGGCGATCGGACAGCGGCGCGACGACGCCGTTGACCTTGATGTTGATCGGCGCGCCGCAGGAAATGAACAGATCGGATGCCTGCCGCTCCGCCATCATCTTGAACAGTCGATCGAGGTACATGTCGGTTGCCCCCCAGGCTACAATGTGGAGCGGCGCCGGACTTCAGGCAACGCCGCAGATTTGGATGATAATGTCATGAATTGACGGGGAGTTCCAGTTTCGCGCCGCGTCGGGCCTGCCGGCCGTGGCGCATGCACGGATTGCGCAACACGCATTCGGCTCCCCCGGGTTGCCGTCACTCCATTCGTCGGACCAGCAAGTTTCATGCTCGCGATCATCGGTGGCAGCGGTCTCACCCGTCTTTCGACCCTCGCCGTGGCGCATCGGGAGGTCGTGCGCACGCCCTATGGCGAGCCGTCGTCGGCGCTCGTCTTCGGGCAGATCGCCGGCCGCGACGTCGTCTTCCTCGCGCGACACGGCCACGGCCACACGATCCCGCCGCATCGCGTGAACTACCGGGCGAACCTCTGGGCGCTGCAGCATCGCGGCGCCTCGGCGATCCTGGCGGTCGCGTCGGTCGGTGGCATCCGCGGCGGGGCGCCCGGCGACCTCGTCCTGCCGCACCAGCTCATCGACTACACGCACGACCGCGAATCGACGTTCTTCGACGGCGGCGACCAGCGTGTCGTCCACGTCGACTTCACCCATCCCTACGCGCCGTCGTTGCGCGAAAAGTGCCTCGCCGCGGCGCAAGGACGCCGGGATTCGCGCTGGCCGATGGCGGTGTCTATGGCGCCGTGTCGGGTCCGCGGCTCGAGACCGCCGCGGAGATCGACCGGATGGACCGCGACGGCGCAACGCTGGTCGGCATGACCGGCATGCCCGAGGCGGCGCTCGCGCGCGAGCTCGGGCTGCCGTACGCGGCCATCGCCGTCGTCGTCAACCACGCGGCCGGTCGCGGCGATTCGTCCGAGGAGGTCTCGATGGAGGGCATCGCGCAAGGTGCTCGAGGCCGCCATGGACAAGGTCCGCGGCACTGCTCGAAGCACGTCGATGCCGCTGGCTCGCGCAGCAGGACCGCGCCGATGATCCGCGAGGTCCTGCGGATGGGCGATCCGCGGCTGCTGCAGCGCTCGGCGCCGGTCGAGCGCGTTCGGCACGCCGGAGCTCGAGGCGCTGCTCGCCGACCTTCGCGACACGATGGCCGCGAAGAACGGCGCCGGCCTCGCCGCGCCGCAGATCGGCGTGCTGCGGCAGGTGGTGATCTTCGGCGTCGAGCACAACCAGCGCTATCCGGACGCCGAGCCCGTGCCCTACACGGAGCTCGTCAATCCGGTGCTGACGCCGCTCGCCGACGAGCGGGACGAGGATTGGGAGGGCTGCCTGTCGGTTCCCGGCCTTGCGCGGCGTCGTTCCCGCGCTATCCGGCACCTGCGCTACGAGGGATTCGATCCGCGCGGTCAGCCGATCCGGCGCGAGGTGACGGGATTCCATGCGCGCGTCGTCCAGCACGAGTGCGACCACCTGCTGGGCATCCTCTATCCGATGCGGATGCGCGACCTGTCGCGCTTCGGGTTCACCGACATCATCTTCCCGGACAGCGCGCCCGACGAGGGAGCGGGAGGCGGAGGGCAGGGTCGGCGGCGTCGAGCCGCCGACGTCGACGTGCGACCTCGAGCTACGTCACGTCAGGCGCAGTTGCTCGTAGAGCGTCGTCTCGAGCCGGAGCAGCGCCTGTTCGTCGTGCAGGCGCGCGCCGTCGATCGAGGAACACGTCCTCGGCGCGCTCGCCCAGCGTGTTGATCTTCGCGCTGACGATGTTGATGTTCGCGCGGGCGAGCGTGTAGGCGATCGTGGCGAGCAGGCCGGGCCGGTCGCCGGCGACGATCTCGAGGATGTGGTGCGTGCCCTTGTCGTCGGGAAAGATCCGCACCTCGGGCGTCAGCGGGAAGTGCTTCAGTCGCCGGCTCGCGCGACCCATCACCGGCGGTTCGAGCGGCGGCTGCTCCGTCAGCACCTTCGCGAGCTCGAATTCGACGAGCTGGATCGCGTCGCGGTACGACGCGTCCGGATCCGCCGGATCGTGGACGGTGAAGGTGTCGAGCGCGTAGCCGTGCCGCGTCGTGTGGATCTTGGCCTCCACGATCGACAGGCCGCGGCGCCCGAAGAAGCCGCTGATCCGCGCGAAGAGGTCCTTCTGGTCGGGCAGGTACACGGCGACCTGCAGCCCGGCCTCGGCGCGCGACAGCGCGGGCGCGGACCACCGGCGCGGCCCCCTGCACGCGCCAGTGCAGCTGCCGCGCGTGCCAGGCGATCTCGTCCGCCGTGTGGCGCTGGAAATAGACGTTGTCGAGTTGCGACCAGAGCGCGCCCTCGGCGCCCTCCGACACGGCGTACAGGCGCAGCAGCCGCTGCGCTTCGCGCTGCCGGGCGAGCAGGCTGTCGGCGAGCGTGGCGGCCGCCCGCGGCGCCGGCGAGGCGTCCGCGCGTCGCATAGAACAGGTCCTCGAGCAGCTGGGCCTTCCACGCGTTCCAGACCTTGGGGCTCGTGCCGCGGATGTCGGCGACGGTGAGGATGTAGAGCGCGACCAGGCGCCGCTCGGTGCCGACGAGCGCCGCGAATGCGGCGATCACGTTCGGATCGGAGATGTCCTGCTTCTGCGCCGTCGCGGACATCGACAGGTGATGCGCGACCAGCCACGCGACGAGCTCGACTTCGTCGGGCGGCAGTCCGTGCGCGCGGCAGAATCGGCGCGCCTCGACTGCGCCGAGCGTCGAATGGTCGCCGCCGCGTCCCTTGGCGATGTCGTGGAACAATGCCGCGAGGTACAGCACCTCCCGGCGCTCGAAATCGGCGATCAACCGGGAGCACAGCGGATACTCGTGCGCGTGCTGCGGCTCGGTGAAGCGGCGCAGGTTCCGGATCACCATCAGGATGTGCTCGTCCACCGTGTAGACGTGGAAGAGGTCGTGCTGCATCTGGCCGACGATGCGGCCGAACGCCGGCACCATGTGGCCGAGGATGCCGTAGAGGTTCATCCGGCGCAGCTCGTGCGTGATCCCGCGCGGCTCGCGCAGCATCTGGAGGAAGCGCGCGCGGTTTAGCGGCTCGCGGCGAAAGCGCGCGTCGACGCGGTGGCGGTTGCGCCACAGCGCCCGCAGCGTCCGCGCCGACATGCCCTTGAGCTCCGGGTGGCGCTGCATCGTCAGGAACGCGTCGAGCATCGCGGCCGGCCGCCGTTCGAACAGCGCCTCGTCGCGGATGTCGAGCAGCTCGTCGATCGACTGGAAATCGTCGTCGATCGGCGACGGGCTCGGTCGAGATCGGGAAGAGCCGGGCGTGCAGGTTCTGCAGCAGGATCACGTTGACCTGCCGCACGAGCTTCGCCGCACGGTAGTAGCGCTGCATCAGCTGCTCGCTCGCTCCCTTCGTCGCGGTGTCGGCGAAGCCCGAGCTCGCGCGCCAGCGCGTTCTGCAGGTCGAACACCAGGCGATCCTCGCGGCGCCCGGAAAGGTAGTGGAGGCGCACGCGAAGCGCACCGATCAGCCCCTCCTGGCGCGATACGGTGCGTGCCTCCTGGCGTGTGATGAGGCCGGCCTGCGCGAGCTCCCGCCACGTGCGCCCGAGCCCCGCCGCGCGCGCGATCCAGAGGACGGTCTGCAGGTCGCGCAGGCCGCCGGGGCTTTCCTTGACGTTGGGCTCGAGGTTGTACGCGGTGTCGTGATACTTGAGGTGCCGCTGCTGCTGCTCGAGCGTCTTGGCCTCGTAGAAGAGCGGCACGTCGAGCGCCGCGGCGAACGCGCGGCCGAACGCACGGTGCAGCGACCGCGAGCCGGCGACCCATCGGTGCTCGAGCAGGCTGGTCTTGATCGTGATGTCCGCCGCCATCTCCGCCTCGCATTCGGCGATCGTGCGCACGCTGTGCCCGATCTCGAGCCCGATATCCCAAAGCGTGCCGAGGAAGCTCTCGACGAACGCCGTGCCGGCCGCGTCGAGGGCGCTCGGCAGCAGGATCAGCACGTCGACGTCGGAATGCGGGAAGAGCTGCCCGCGACCGTATCCGCCGACGGCGACGAGCGCCGCGTCGAGCGGGGCGCCGAGCTCCGTCCCACGCGCTGACGATGACGCGGTCGACGAGCCGGGCGTGCTCGCGGAGGAGCCGCCGCGTATCGGGACGCGCATGGAACGCCGCCTGCAGCGCGGCCCGGCCGGCCTTGAGCTCGCCGCGCCAGCACTGCGCCGCGTCGCCGGGAGAACCGACCGGCAGAGGCGCGGCGGCGAGACGGGTCATCGCAGGCGCGCCGGTCCGGGGTCAGGCCGGCGGCGGCGGCGTTCCCGGCGAGATCGTCAGCACCTCGTAGCCGTCGGGCGTCACCAGCACCGTGTGCTCCCATTGCGCGGACAGCGAATGGTCGGCCGTGACGATGGTCCAGCCGTCGGCCAGCGCGCGAATGGCCGCACGCCCGGCGTTGATCATGGGCTCGATCGTGAAGATCATCCCCGCCTGCAGCTCGAGTCCGGTGCCGGGCCGTCCGTAGTGCAGCGACCTGCGGCTCCTCGTGGAACTCGCGGCCGATTCCGTGGCCGCAGAATTCGCGGACGATGGAGAAGTGATGGCTCTCCGCGAACCTCTGGATCGTGTGGCCGACGTCGCCGAGGTGGGCGCCCTCGCCTGACGGCGCGGATGCCGCGCCACATCGCCTCGTACGTGACCTCGACGAGACGCCTTGCCTGGATCGACGGCGTGCCGACATAGAACATCCGGCTGGTGTCGCCGTGCCAACCGTCCTTGATCACCGTCACGTCGATGTTGACGATGTCGCCCGGCTTCAACTTCTTGTCGCCGGGAATCCCGTGGCAGACGACGTGGTTGACCGACGTGCAGATCGACGCCGGATAGGGCCGGTGCCCTGGCGGCGCGTAATTGAGCGTCGCCGGCACGACGTTCTGCACGTTGACCTGGTAGTCGTGGGCGATGCGATCGAGCTCGCCGGTGGTGATGCCCGGCACCACCTGCGGGGCGAGATAGTCGAGAAGCTCCGCTGCGAGGCGGCCGGCCACCCGCATCTTCGCGATGTCGTCGGGCGATTTCACCGAGACTGGCATGGCGTCGGTCGCATGCTGCCCAATGAATGCGCGGAGCGACGCGCCGGGCCACGTGCGGGCCGGCAAGCGCCGAAGGCTCGGAACGCGAACGGCGCCATCACGCGCGCAGCAATTCGTTGATGCTCGTCTTCGCGCGCGTCCGGGCGTCCACCTGCTTGACGATCACGGCGCAATAGAGCTGGCAGCGGCCCTCGCCCGAAGGCAGGCTGCCGGCGACCACGACCGATCCGGAAGGCACGCGACCGTAGGTGACCTGATCGGTCGCGCGGTTGTAGATCTTCGTGCTCTGGCCGATGAACACGCCCATGCCGAGCACCGAGTTCTCCTCGACGATCACGCCTTCGACCACCTCGGAGCGGGCGCCGATGAAGCAGTTGTCCTCGATGATCGTCGGATTGGCCTGCAACGGCTCCAGCACGCCGCCGATGCCGACACCACCGGACAGATGGACGTTCTTCCCGATCTGGGCGCACGAGCCGACGGTCGCCCACGTGTCGACCATCGTGCCCTCGTCGACGTACGCGCCGATGTTCACGAACGAGGGCATCAGCACGACATTCTTGGCGATGAACGCGCCGCGCCGCGCGACGGCAGGGGGGACCGCACGGACGCCCGTGGCAGCGAGCTGGTCGTCCGAGAGGCCGGCGAACTTCGTCGGCACCTTGTCGTAGAACGCGAACGGCTCCACGCTGCCCGCATGCCGCCCGAAACGCATCGGCGCGTTTTCGGCGAGCCGGAACGACAGCAGCACGGCCTTCTTGATCCACTGGTGCGTTGTCCAGACGCCGTTCACCTTCTCGGCGACGCGCAGATCCCCGCCATCGAGATCGCTGATGACCTGCGCGATCGCTTCGCGGACGGCCGCGGGCGCAGTGTGCGGCGCGAGCGACGCGCGCGCTTCCCACGCGTGGTCTATCGCGGATTCGAGGTCGGTCATGGCGGTGCTGGAAGACAAGGAGCGTGATTTTACCTCGGCGGCGCCGTTTCCCGCGATTCGGCGCGCGCGGCGTCCGCACCGAGCCTTCGGTAGACGGGCTCCAGCACCGCCGGCAGCATGTACATCGGCAATTGCGCCAGGGCGAAGAACGCGGTGACTTCGAGCGACGCGTGTCCCGACAGCGCCACCAGCACAAGGCCCATGTTGCAGTTGCCCGAGAGCAGACCCGCGGTGAGCGCGGTGACGGCGCCCTGGCCCCGGAACGCGAGCCACCCGGCGGCCTGCAGGAGCAGGTTGAACGCGAAGGCGAGCGCCGTCGCGAGCGCCGCGTAGCCGGGCCGCTCCAGCGCGAACTTCGTCACGCCGTCCATGATCGCGACCGCGAAGATGACGAGATTCACGACGGCGAGTCCGTCGATCAACGTGGCGTGCGCGGCAAGCGTCGACGGTCGCACGAGGCGCCGGACGAGCCATGCGGCGGCGAATGCGCTGCCGACCACCGCGGCGAGCCGCCCCATGAACGTCGGGAGGTCGATCGCGAGTTCGAGGCCCAGCAAGGCCAGCGCGAGGGGCGGCAGCGTCAGCGGCACGAGGGCCGTCGCGACCACCACGGCGACGGCGGCGAGCGGTGCGTCGAGCCCGACGAAGAGCGCGATCGCCACGGAGGACACGATCGGCGACGCCGCCGCCATCAGGATCAGCGCTTCGCGCAGCCCGCCGGGGCAGCCCCAGCGCCAACGCGGGTGTCGTCATCGCCCCGACGAGCAGCGGTGAAGCGCCGAGGATCCAGACGACGAGGGCGACGACCAGCCCCGGCCGCCGTCGGCACACGGCAAACGCCGCCCAGTCGAGGCGAATCAGCGCCAGGGCGAGCGGAATGACCAAGGCCGGAACCAGCAGGGGCTTGGCGATCGCCGCGAGCGGCGGAGCCACGAAACCGAGAAGAACGCCGCCGGCCATGAACTTCGTGGCGTGCCGGCCGATGAACGCAATCGGACGCAAGGGTCAGCGTCCGACGGCGCGCACGCGGAGCGGGAGGGCGTCGGCACCCTCCGAAACCTACATCGCCTTGAACCGGTGCGCAAACGTCCGGCTGACCGCGAGCTTCTCGTCGCGGCCCTTGAGCACGATCACGGGCTCGCCGCGCCAGTCGCGATCGACGCGCAGTATCGCGCGGAGACTGACGATCGAGCCGCGGTGGATCTGCCAGAACGTTTCGGGGTCGAGCGCTTCGTAGAGCTCCTTGATCGGTTTCCGGATCAAGCGCCTCGCCGTCGTGCGTGACGACCTTCGTGTACTTGTCCTCGGCGCGGAAGTACAGGACCTCGTCGACGGGGATCAGCTTCATCGACGCACCGAGCGACGCGCGGATCCATTTCAGCGGACCGTCTCCGTCGGCGCGGGCGGCGAGCTTCGCGAGCAAGGCGGTGAGGTCGAGCGGCGCCTGCGCGAGCCGGGTCTTGAGCCGCGCGACGACCTTGGCGATCCGCTCGGGCATCGGCGGCTTCAGCACGTAGTCGACCGCGCCCTCGTCGAAGGCGGCGACCGCGTACTCGTCGTACGCGGTGACGAACACGACGTGGCAGCGAGGCGGCGAGCTCGCGCGCGACCTCGAGGCCCGACCGGACGGGCATCCGGATGTCGAGGAACGCGATGTCGGGCCGTTTCGCGTCGGCAAGCTCCAGCGCCTCCTCGCCGTTGCCGGCCTCGGCGACGATTTCGAGCTCGGGCCACGCCGCGGCAAGGCGGGCCTTGAGCTGCGCGCGCAGCATCGGCTCGTCTTCGGCGATCAGCGCGGTCGGCATCGCATCATGCGGCGGCGCTGGCGATCTCGGCGACCGGCGCCGCGCTTTCGTAGGGAATCTCGATCGTCGCCTTCGCGCCGCGCGGCGCGGCTTCCTCGAGCGAGAACCGCGCCGCGGGCGCCGTAGAGCGCCGCCAGGCGATCGCGCACGTTGGCGAGGCCCACGCCCTGCCCGGGTGGCGACTTGCCGGACAATCCGGACCCCGTGTCGTTCACGGTGACGATCAGGCGATCGGCGTCCCGGCGGGCCGCGATGGTGATGCGACCGCCGTCGGCCAGCGGCTCGAGCCCGTGGGTCACCGCGTTCTCGACGACCGAGATCAGCAGCACCGGCGGAAACGGATGCGCGCGCAGCGCTTCGGGAACGTCGATCGCGAAGTCGAGCCGCGGCCCCATCCGCATGCGCAGGATGTTGAGGTACGCCTCGGCGAGCTCGATCTCCTGGCCGAGCGTCGTGCTCGCGCGGCGCAGCTGCGGCAGCGCCGCGCGCAGGTACGCCAGCAGGTGTCCGAGCATGCGCGTCGCCTGCGGCGGATCGGTCTCGGTCAGGAACTGGACCGATGCCAGCGTGTTGAACAGGAAGTGCGGCTCGACCTGCGCCTGCATCAGCTTCAGCTCGGATTCGACCGCGTGCTTCGACAGCAGGTGCCGCTCGGCCTCGGCCTTGTGCAGCGCCTCGGCGGCGCGCGCCTCGCGATGCTTCAACAGGAAGAACAGGCTGACGAAGACGCCGTTGAAGAACGCCGCCACGAAGTTCAGCACGAAGGTCTTCTGGTGCTCGGCGACGTACTCGAACGAATAGCCCTTCAGCAGGATCGTCAGCGCGATGCCGAGCGTCGCGCCGATCGCGACGGCGATCGCGAGGCGGCGCAGCGGCGAGCGGCTCTCCCACGGCGCGGCGACGTTGACGCAGTACGCGATCGACAGCCCGTCGCACTGCACCGAAACGAGCGGGTGCCAGAACGGCCGCGGATCCTCGATCCAGTAGACGGCCGCGATGCCGGTGTTCACGAGCACGATGATGGCGAACGCCGGCCACGAGAAGCGGAAGCCGGCGGCGAGCGTGGCCAGCACGGAGGAGCGGCGCGGACGGATCGGACGACGTCATGGACGCGATTCTAGTGCCCGACAGCCGCGGGACGGGGCGCCTTCGCGACAGGACGCTCCCGGCGCCGACAGGCGCCGGCGCCGGGTAGCCGGCGTTACCGGCTCCGCCCTGGACCGTCCGGGCGAGCTGCACGATGCGGTCGATCGCCTCGGCGCACTCGTCGCGCGCCGCGACGAGCGCGATGCGGACGTAGCCGCGGCCCGGGATTGGTGCCGTGCGCGTCGCGCGCGAGGTAGCTGCCGGGCAGCACGGTCACCGCCTGCTCGGCCGAGGAGGCGCCTGGCGAACGCGGCATCGTCGATCGGGCGTCCTCGCCCACAGGTAGAACGCGGCGTCGGGCATCGCGCACGGCAGCACCGCGGCGAGCCGCGGCTGCAGCGCGGCGAACTTCGCCGCGTACTCGGCGCGGTTGGCGCGCACGTGCGCCTCGTCGCGCCACGCGGCGATGCTCGCGGCGGCGACGGCCGGCGACATCGCCGAGCCGTGATAGGTCCGGTAGAGCAGGAACGCCTTCACCAGCGCCGGCGTCGCCGGCGACGTAGCCGGAGCGCAAGCCCGGCGCATTCGAGCGCTTCGACAGGCTGCCGAACGAGACGAGGCGCGGAAATCCGTCGCGGCCGAGCGCGTGCGCCGACGGCGAGCGCGCCGAGCGGCGGCTGCGCCTCGTCGAAGTAGATCTCGGAATAGCACTCGTCGGCGGCGATGACGAAGCCGTGCCGATCGGACATCTCGAACAGGAACGCCCACTCGTCGGGCGTCGTCACGCGGCCGGTCGGATTGTCCGGCGAGCAGACGTAGACGAGCTGCGTGCGCGCCCACACGGCGTCGGGCACGTCGCGCCACGCCGGCGCGAAGCCGTTCGCCGCGACCGCGTTGACGCAGTACGGCTCGGCGCCGGCGAGCAGCGCGGCGCCTTCGTAGATCTGGTAGAACGGATTCGGCATCACCACGGTCGCGCCGGCGCGGCTGCCGTCGACGACGGTCTGCGCGAACGCGAACAGCGCCTCGCGGCTGCCGAGCACCGGCAGCACCTGCGGTCGCCGGATCGAGGCCGGCGAGGCCGTGGCGGCGGACGAGCCACGCGGCGATCGCTTCGCGCAGCGCGGGCGCGCCGATCGTCGTGGGATAATTCGCCAGCCCGCGAGCACCTGCGGCGAGCGCGTCGAGGACGAGCGCCGGCGTCGGATGCCGCGGCTCGCCGATCGACAGATTGATCGGCGTCGAGCGCCGGATTCGGCGCGACGCCGGCGAACCATTGCCGCAGCCGCTCGAACGGATACGGCTGCAGACGCGAGAGGCGGGGATTCAACGTGGGGTTTCGGCGGGCGAGCGCGAGAGTATACGGGACCCGCGGCGACGCGCCCCCGAGCGATGCGGGCGGCACGACGCGATGCCCGGGCTGATCGACGCTGCCGCCGTCGGCCGTCGGTGCGCCGCGCGTGCCGTGGGGCTGGCGCATCGCGTCCTGGCTCGCGACGGCGGCCGGCGTTCTGCTGCTGGGTTCGTCATCGCGCTGGTGGGGATGGCGCTGGCTCGGACCCGCGCCCGCGCCGCCCGCGGTGGCCGCGATGGCGGAACGCTGGGCGCCGGCGATCATCGCGGCGCCGCTGTTCGGACGCGACCGGCGGCGCCCGCGGCGCAGGACGTCGGCACGGTGCGCGACGTTGCCCGGGCGACGCGCGGCTGCTCGGCGTGTTCGCCGAGGCGAACGGCGCCGGCTACGCGCTGTTCCGCTTCGCCGACCGCGGCCCGGTCCTGGTGAAGGCCGGGGCCGAAATCGCCAGCGGCGTGACGCTGGTCGCGGTGCGGCCGGGCGGCGTGCGCATCCGCGACCACGGCGAGGTCCGCGACCTCGAGTTGCGCACGCCGCGAGCGCGGCGCACGCGACCGGCGGCGACCGCGCGGCAGCGCGCCGCGCGCGCGGCCTGCGCGCCGCCGGCGGGCTACCAGGGCCCCGTCTATCGCCTCAACGCCGAGCTGCTGACCGGCATCGCCTCGCAGCCGGAGAGCTGGAAGGCGCTGCTCGCGCCGGTCGGCCGGCGGTCTCACGGTGCGCGACGGATCGGGATTCGCGACGATGCTCGGGATGAAGCCCGGCGATCGCATGACGCAGGCCAACGGCATCGCGCTCGCCGGCATCGACGACGTGCTGGTCGCCTTCGTCAATCCGCTGATCGCGAGCCAGCCGGTGCGCGTTACCGGCATCGCGCGACGGCAAGCCGGCCGAGTGGCTGTTCGTCAACGCGGGCGCGTGCCCGGGTTGACGCTTCGTCCGTCGGGCAAGCCACGCGAGCAGCGCGGCGGGATCGTCGATGATGCCGTCCGCCGGCCACGTCGTCCGGCGTCTCGTGCGCCTCGATGTAGCCGTAGCGCGCGACGATCGTCTGCATGCCCGCGGCGACGCCGGCGGTGACGTCGCGCTCGGCGTCGCCGACGTAGACGCATCGCGCCGGCGCGACGCCGAGGCGCACGGCGGCGGCCAGCAGCGGTGCCGGGTGCGGCTTCGGGTGCGGCGTCGTGTCGCCGCAGACGACGGCGCCGGCGCGCCCGCCGAGCCCGAGCAGATCGAGCAGCGGCGTCGTGAAGCGCGTCGCCTTGTTGGTGACGATTCCCCATTTGAGCGCGCGCGCCTCGATCGCGTCGAGCAGCGCCTCGACGTCGGCGAAGAGCGTCGAGTCGACGCACAGCGCCGCTTCGTATTGCTCGAGGAACGCCGTGCGCAATTCCGCGTAGTCCGGGTGATCGGGCGCGACGCCCATGCCGGCGCCGAGCAGCCCGCGCGCGCCGTGCGACGACGACGAGCGCAGCCGCGACGCGGGCACCGGCTCGAGGCCGCGCGCCGCGCGCACGCGGTTCAGCGCGGCCGCGAGGTCGGGCGCGGTGTCGGCGAGCGTGCCGTCGAGATCGAACAGGACGGCGTCGACCGGAAGCGCGCGCGCGGCGCGTGGCGACGCGCGACGCGTCAGGCATCCGCGGGGCGGCGAAACGCCATCAGGTAGTTGACGCTCGGTGTCCGGCACGAGCCGGAAGACCTTGGCGAACGGGTTGTAGGCCATGCCGGTGATGCCCGCCGGCGCGAGGCCGGCGCGCGCGCGAACGCCGCGACCTCGGCCGGCGTCAGGAACTTCGCGTAGTCGTGCGTTCCCTGCGGCAGCAGCCCCAGCACGTATTCGGCGCCGACGACCGCGAGCACGTACGCCTTCGCATTGCGGTTGATCGTCGAGACGACCACGACGCCGCCGGGCTTCACGAGCGTCGCGCACGCGGCGACGATGCGCGCGGGATCGGGCACGTGCTCCAGCAGCTCCATGCAGGTGACGACGTCGAACGACGCCGGCGCTTCGGCGGCGAGCGCTTCGGCGGAGACGAGGCGGTATTCGACGGCGGCGCCCGATTCGAGCTTGTGCAGCCGCGCGACGCCGAGCGCCTTGTCGCCGAGGTCGATGCCGAGCGCCTGCGCGCCCGCGCCGCCATCGACTTCGGTGAGGATGCCGCCGCCGCAGCCGACGTCGACGACGCGCTTGCCGGCGAGGCCGCCCGCCATCCGCTCGATCCAGTCGAGGCGCAGCGGATTCATCCTGTGCAGCGGGCCGAACATCGCGCTTTCCGGATCCCACCAGTGGTGCGCGAGCGCGGCGAACTTTGCGAGCTCGCCGGGATCGACGTTGGCCGGCTCCGGTGCTAGCGGCGCCGGACGTGTGGTCGACTGGACGTTCATTGCAGGCGTTCCTGCCAGAGTCGCGCGCGCGCGACGATCGACGCTTCGTCGGCCGTCGACGAGCGCGCGCTCGGCGACGACGCGCCGCCCGGCGACCCAGACGTCGGTGACGCCTCGCGGCCGACCGCATGGACGAGATGCGAAACCGGATCGTAGCAGGGCGCCGCGTCGAGCCCGGACAGGTCGACCGCGATCACGTCCGCCTGCTTGCCGCGGCGAGCGAGCCGATCTCGCGGTCGAGGCCCAGCGCGCGCGCGCCCGACAGCGTGGCGGCTGCGAGCGCCTGCTGCGCCGGCAGCACCGACGGGTCGCCGCGTCGCGACCTTCGCGAGCAGCGCGGCGATGCGCATTTCGCCCAGGAGATCGAGCCGGTTGTTCGACGCCGCGCCGTCGGTGCCGAGCGCGACGTTGACGCCGTCGCGCGAGCAGCGCCGCCACCGGCGCGATGCCGCTGCCGAGCTTCATGTTCGAGACCGGGCAGTGCACGACGTGCCCGCCGTGGGTCGCGAGGAGCTCGATGTCGTCGGGCGACAGGTGCACGCCGTGGATCGCGATGAAGCCGGGCCCGGTCGCGCCCAGCGCGTGCAGCCGCGCGAGCGGCGTGCACCCGTGCGCGTCGCGGCTCTGCTCGACCTCGTGCGCGGTTTCGGCGACGTGGGTCTGGATCGGCAGGTCGAGCTGGCGCGCGTACACGACGATCTTTTCCCACGTCGCGTCGCCGACCGTGTAGGGCGCGTGCGGCGCGAGCGAAAACGCGAGCCTCGGCTCGTGCTTCAACGCGTCGCGCATGGCGAGACCGCGTCTGCAGATAGCCGTCGGCATCGGCCGCGTACGGCGTCGGGAAATCGAGAATCGGCAGGCCGAGCATCGCGCGCATGCCGAGCTCGAGGAACGCGCGCGCGGTCGCATCGGGAAAGAAATACATGTCGTTGCAGCAGGTGATGCCGCCCTTCAGCATCTCCGCCGCCGCGAGCCGCGCGCCGTCGTAGACGAACTCGGGCGCGACGAACTCGCTTCGCGCGGCCAGATGTGCTGCTCGAGCCAGACCTTGAGCGGCACGTCGTCGGCGATGCCGCGAAAGAGGCTCATCGCCGCGTGCGTGTGCGCGTTGACGAGTCCCGGCAGCAGCACGTGCCCGGGCAGTGCCACGCGTTCGCGCGCCGTGAACGTCGCGATCGGCCTCGGCCGCGGGCACGATCGCGACGATGCGCCCCGCGTCGACGATCAGCGCGTGATCGCGAAGCGCGCCGGCGGGCTCGATCGGCACGATCCAGCCGGCGTCGAGGCGCAGGTCGACGGTCTGCATGCTGCGAGGGTATCGTGGAATCCGTCGCGAAATCGACTGGTTCGCGCTGGCGCGCACGAAAAAAAGCCCCGCGCGAACGCGGGGCTTTTTCGACGCGAGGGGACGTTAGCGCTTGATCGCTTCGCCCTTGACTTCGACTTCCACGCGACGGTTCGGCGCGAGGCAGGCGATCAGTTCCTTCATGTTCTTCTGGTTGCAGATCACGCCCGGAATCGGCTGCGTCTTGCCCATGCCGAGGGTTTCGATCTTGTCCTTGGCGACGCCCTTGGAGACCAGGTAGTTGCGGACGGCAGTCAGCACGGCGCTCGGACAGCTTCTGGTTGTAGGCCTGCGTGCCGATCCGGTCGGTGTGGCCGGTGACCAGGACCAGCTCGAGCTTCTGCACGTCCTTCAGCTTGGCGATGATCTCGGTGTCGATCGCCGCCATGCCTTCGGGCTTCAGCACCGCCTTGTCGAAGTCGAACAGCGCCTTCGAGGCCAGCGTGATCTTCTGCACCTGCGGCGCCGGCGCCGGCGGCGGCGGCGGGCGGCGGCGGCGGGCGGCGGCGCGCGGCGGCGGCGGCGGCGCGCGGCGCAGGCGGCTTCGGCACGAGATCCGGGTCGCATTCGATGATCGCCATCGCCGGCGTCCAGTAGCCGGTCCGCCAGCAGAGATTGCTGCTCCTTGGGTCGCCGTAGTTGCCGCTCCACCAGACGTCGGTCTGCGGCGGAGTCTGTGCATCCAGCACGTACCCGCTGTTGGTCGGGTTCGCCTGCGCGGCCGCGCCCGCGGAACACGGTCGCAAGCGCGCCGACGAGACAACCGGAGACGAGACGACGAGTCATTGTTTCACCCCTTTGGCTTTGGTTTTGAACATGTTTTTGCGGACTCTGAATCCCGGCGCCCCGGTGGCAAACTGGATAAAGCACCGACGCACCCAATCCCTTGCTTCCCAGGAAAATATAGCACACGGGCCAGGGAGGGTGCAAAAGAAAGTGCGGTTTTGGCAACAATGATGCGCAGAGTGTCGCGGCGATGCAACGGCATGATAAAATTATGCGTTTTCAAGGCCCTCGCATGCCGCCGGCCAAGAGCCTGCCGCGGTCGTTTCGACCGCCGCGGGACCGTCGGAGGCGGCGAGGGGGCGTGCCCGCTGTCGTCCGGCCGGGTCGCGCCCGCATTCCGGGCAGCCCGCGGAATGTCAGTCGAACCCCGTGCAACGCCCATCACGAAGAATTCCCCGCCCATGGAGCAGTTTGCCAAAGAAACCCTTCCGGTAAGCCTCGAAGCGGAAATGCGTCATTCGTACCTCGATTACGCGATGAGCGTGATCGTCGGCCGGGCGCTGCCGGACGTTCGCGACGGCCTGAAGCCGGTGCACCGGCGCGTCCTGTACGCGATGCACGAAGCGAACACCGTCTGGAACCGGCCGTACGTGAAATGCGCGCGCGTCGTCGGCGACGTGATGGGCAAGTACCACCCGCACGGCGACATGGCGATCTACGACACGCTGGTGCGGATGGCGCAGGACTTCTCGCTGCGCTATCCGCTGGTCGACGGCCAGGGCAATTTCGGCTCGGTCGACGGCGACAACGCGGCGGCGATGCGCTACACCGAGTGCCGGCTGCAGAAGATCGCCAACGAGCTGATCGCCGACATCGACAAGGAGACCGTCGATTTCGTCGCGAATTACGACGGCAAGGAGCAGGAGCCGACGGTGCTGCCGTCGCGGCTGCCCAACCTGCTCGTCAACGGCTCGTCCGGCATCGCGGTGGGGATGGCCACCAACATCCCGCCGCACAACCTGACCGAGGTCGCGAACGCCTGCCTCGCGCTGCTCGGCAACCCGGAGATCACGGTCGACGAGCTGATCGAGATCGTGCCGGCGCCGGATTTCCCGACCGCCGGGATCATCTACGGTCTCGAGGGCGTGCACGAGGGCTACCGCACCGGCCGCGGCCGCGTCGTGATCCGCGCGCGCACCCACGTCGAGGACCTCGACAAGGGCAAGCGTCAGGCGATCATCGTCGACGAGATCCCCTACCAGGTCAACAAGGCGAACCTGCTGATCCGGATCGGCGAGCTCGTCCGCGACAAGAAGCTCGACGGCATCTCCGACCTGCGCGACGAGTCGGACAAGTCCGGCATGCGCGTGGTGATCGAGTTGAAGCGCGGCGAGATCGCCGAGATCGTCCTCAACAATCTCTACAAGCTGACGCAGCTGCAGGACAGCTTCGGCATGAACATGGTCGCGCTGGTCGACGACCAGCCGCGGCTGCTCAACCTCAAGCAGTTCCTCGAGTACTTCCTGCAGCACCGGCGCGAGGTCGTCGTGCGCCGCACGCGCTTCGAGCTGCGCAAGGCGCGCGAGCGCGGCCACATCCTCGAAGGCCTCGCCGTCGCGCTGTCGAACGTCGACGAGATCATCGCGCTGATCAAGGCCGCGGCCACGCCGGCCGACGCCAAGGTCGCGCTGATGGCCAAGGTCTGGCGCTCGACGCTGGTCGAGGAGATGCTGCGCGCGCCGCCGCCGACGCCGCGCGTCCGGACGGGCTTGCCGCACGAGTTCGGCTGGCATGCCGACGCGAAGCCGCCGGCTACCGGCTCTCCGACGCGCAGGCGCAGGCGATCCTCGAGCTGCGGCTGCAGCGCCTGACCGGCCTCGAGCAGGACAAGATCTTCGGCGAGTACCGGGACGTGATGGCGCAGATCGTCGACTTTCTCGACATCCTGGCGAAGCCGGCGCGGGTCACGGCGAATCGTCCGCGACGAGCTGACCGCGATCCGCGACCAGTTCGGCGACGCGCGCCGCTCGGAGATCGTCGCGCAGGGCGTCGATCTGTCGATGGAGGACCTGATCGCGCCGGAGGACATGGTCGTCACGCTGTCGCACGGCGGCTACATGAAGGCGCAGCCGGTCGCCGAGTACCGCGCGCAGAAGCGCGGCGGACGCGGCCGGCAGGCGACGGCGACGAAGGAAGACGATTTCATCGACCAGCTCTTCATCGCCAACACCCACGATTTCATCCTGTGCTTCTCCAACCGCGGCCGCGTCTACTGGCTCAAGGTCTACAACGTGCCGCAGGGCACGCGCGTGGCGCGCGGCAAGCCGATCGTCAACCTGGTGCCGCTCCAGGAGAACGAGAAGATCACCGCGATCCTGCCGGTCAAGGAGTTCACCGACAGCCAGTTCGTGTTCATGGCCACGGCGATGGGCACGGTCAAGAAGACGCCGCTGTCCGAGTTCTCGCGCCCGCGCACGTCGGGCATCATCGCCGTCGACCTGTCCGACGGCGACTAGCTGATCGGCGTCGCGCTGACCGACGGCAAGCACGACGTGATGCTGTTCAGCTCCGCCGGCAAGGCGGTGCGCTTCGACGAGAACGACGTCCGGCCGATGGGCCGCAACGCGCACGGCGTGCGCGGCATGATGCTCGGCAGCGGCAGCGGGTGATCTCGATGCTGGTCGCCGAGGACGAGGAGCAGTCGGTGCTGGCCGCGACCGAGAACGGCTACGGCAAGCGCACGCCGATCGTCGAGTACACGCGTCACGGCCGCGGCACCAAGGGGATGATCGCGATCCAGCAGACCGCGCGCAACGGCAAGGTGGTCGCGGCGGCGCTGGTGCGCCCCGACGACGAGGTGATGCTGATCTCGACCGGCGGCGTGCTGATCCGCACGAAGGTCAAGTCGATCCGCGAGATGAGCCGCTCGACGCAGGGCGTCACGCTGATCAACCTCGGCGAGGGCGAGAAGCTCGCCGGACTCGAGCGCGTGGTCGAGCCGGAAGAGGATGACGAGTGAGCTGACTCGCCGGTCGGGGCGGCCTGGCCGGCCTCGCCCGGCGAACGCGACCGTGGCGCACCGCGATGCCCGAAAACGACGACGCCCGATCGGGGCTCGCCCGCCACCGCGCGGCGATCGACGCGCTCGACCGCGAGATCCTCGAGCGGCTGAACGCGCGGGCCGCGCACGCGCAGGCGATCGGCAAGCTCAAGGGCGGCGGCGTCGCCTATCGGCCCGAGCGCGAGGCGCAGGTGCTGCCGCGCCTGCAGGCGGAAAACCGCGGGCCGCTGTCGAACGACGCCGTCGCCGGCGTGTTCCGCCAGGTGATGTCGGCGTGCCTCGCGCTCGAGCAGCCGCTGCGCATCGCCTACCTCGGCCCCGCCGGCACGTTTTCGCACGCCGCGGTGGCCAAGCACTTCGGCGCAGTTCGTCGACGCCGATCCCTGCGCGACGATCGACGACGTGTTCCGCGCGACCGAGAGCGGGCAGACCGACTACGCGGTCGTGCCGGTCGAGAACTCCACCGAGGGCGCGGTCGGCCGCACGCTCGATCTCATGTGCCAGACGCCGCTCACGATCTGCGGCGAGGTCAAGCTGCGCATCCGCCAGAACCTGCTGTCGACGGCGACCGCGGTCGGCGACGTCGCGAAGGTCTATTCGCACGCGCAGTCGCTCGCGCAGTGCGTGCAGTGGCTCGCGCTGCATCTGCCCGACGTGCCGCGGGTCGCCGTGGCGAGCAACGCCGAAGCCGCGCGGCTCGCCGCGACCGAGGCCGGCGCCGCCGCCATCGCCGGCGAGATCGCCGCGGCGATCTACGGGCTCAACGTGCTCGCGCCGCACATCGAGGACGAGCCCAACAACACGACGCGCTTCTGGGTGCTGGGCCGGCAGACGGTGCCGCCGTCGGGCAACGACGAGACGTCGCTCGTGATGTCGGCGCCGAACCGACCCGGCGCGGTCTACAGCCTGCTCGAGCCGTTCGCCACGCACGGCGTCTCGATGTCGCGCTTCGAATCGCGCCCGGCGCGCACCGGACTGTGGGAGTACCTGTTCTTCGTCGATCGAAGGCCACGCGACGGATGCGCCGGTGGCCGCCGCGCTCGCCGAGCTGCGCGACAAAGCCCCGTTCCTCAAGCTGTTGGGATCGTATCCGGCAGCGGTTTATTAGGAATGCGCATGACCGCCTCCTCGCACCGCCGATTCACCTCGCGACCTCGTCGGCGCTCGCGCCGGAGCACGTCCGGCGCATCACGCCGTACCTGCCCGGCAAGCCGATCGGCGAGCTCGCCCGCGAATTCGGGCTCGCCGAGCGCGAGATCGTCAAGCTCGCGTCCAACGAGAACCCGCGCGGCCCGAGCCCCGCGGTGCGCGCGGCGATCGCCGCGGCGACCGACGATCTGTGCCGCTATCCGGACGGCAACGGCTTCGAGCTCAAGGCCGCGCTCTCGGCGCGCTACGGCGTCGACGCCGAGCAGATCGTGCTCGGCAACGGCTCGAACGACATTCTCGAGCTCGTCACGCAGGCGTTTCTGCAGCCGGGCGACCACGCCGTCTATTCGCGCCACGCGTTCGCCGTGTATCCGCTCGCCACGCAGGCGCGCGGCGCGCATCGGCATCGAGGTCGCCGCGCGCGACTTCGGCCACGACCTCGCGGCGATGCGCGCGCGCGATCACGCCGACGACGCGCATCGTGTTCGTCGCGAATCCGAACAATCCGACCGGCACGTGGTTGCCGCCGACGCGCTCGAAGCGTTCATCGCCTCGGTGCCGGAGGACACGCTCGTCGTGCTCGACGAGGCGTACAACGAATACCTGCCGCCGGAGCAGCACGCGCCGAGCGCCGCGTGGGTCGCCTCGCATCCGAATCTCATCGTGTCGCGGACGTTCTCCAAGGCCTACGGGCTCGCGGCGCTGCGCGTCGGCTACGGCATCATGCACGCGAAAGTCGCCGACATGCTGAATCGCGTGCGCCAGCCGTTCAACGTCAACGCGCTGGCGCAGGCCGCGGCGCTGGCGGCGCTCGCCGACACCGCCTACGTCGACGAGAGCCGCGCGTTCAATCGAGCCGGGCATGCGGCAGCTGGAGGAGGGCCTGCGCGCGCTGGGCTCTCGTTCGTGCCGTCGCACGCCAACTTCCTGCTGGTCAGGTCGGCGATGCGGCGCAGTCTACCAGCGCCTGCTGGAGCAGGGTGTCATCGTGCGCCCGGTCGCCAATTACGGGCTGCCGGAGTACCTGCGCGTCACGATCGGGCTGCCCGAGGAAAACCGCCGTTTTCTCGACGCGTGACGGCGGCACTTGCCGGCTGACGACGCGCGCGTCCGCCCCCGCCGTGACCGCCGGCGACTCCCCGCGTCGCAACGCTCGTCGTCATCGGCGTCGGGCTGATCGGCGGATCGTTCGCGCTCGCGCTCCGAGGCCGCCGGTCGCGTGGGCACCGTCGTCGGCGTCGGCCGCAGCCGCGCGAATCTCGACACTGCGCGTCGACTCGGCATCGTCGACCGCGCGGTCACGCTCGACGGCGACTGGACGCGCGAGCTGGCGGACGCCGATCTCGTGCTGGTCGCGACGCCGGTCGCGCAATTTCCGGCGCTGTTCGCGGCGATCGCCGGCCGGCTGCCCGCGCACGCGATCGTCACCGATGCCGGCAGCACCAAGCAGGACGTGATCGCCGCGGCGCGCGCGCATCTGGGCGATGCCGTTCGCGCTTCGTGCCCGGTCATCCGATCGCCGGCACCGAGCACTCCGGCGCGGCGGCCGCCTTCGCGACGCTGTTCCGCGACCGCAACGTCGTGCTGACCCCGCTGCCCGAGACGGATCCCGCGGCCACGGCGACCGTCGCGGGGCTGTGGGAGGCGTGCGGCGCGCAGTGCGCGTGCTCGATCCCGCGGCGCACGACCGGATCTTCGCCGCGGTGTCGCATCTGCCGCACGTCCTTGCCTTCGCGCTGGTCGATCTCCTGGCGGCGCGACCCGACGCCGACGACATCTTCCGCTTCGCGGCGAGCGGCTTTCGCGATTTCACGCGCATCGCCGCCAGCTCGCCCGAGATGTGGCGCGACATTTCGCTCGCCAACCGCGACGCGCTGCTGCCGCCGAGATCGACGCGTTTCGTGCGCAGCTCGACGCGCTCGCCGCGATGATCGCGGCGGCGGACGGCGACGGCGCTCGAAGCGGTGTTCGCTCGCGCGTCGGCGGCACGGCGCGCATGGGACGCGACGTACGGCGCGGCGCCGCCGGTCCCCGCCGACGGACCGCGCGAACGCTGAGGGCCGCGGCACCGATGACCGCGCCCGCCGCCGCTTCGGCCGACCACCTCGACCTCGCGCCGATGACGCGCGCCGCCGGGACCGTCGCGCTGCCCGGTTCGAAGAGCATCTCCAATCGCACGCTGCTGCTCGCCGCGCTCGCGCACGGCGACACGATCGTGCGCGGTCTGCTCGACGCCGACGACGTCGACCGGATGCTCGAGGCGCTCACGGCGCTCGGGATCCGCATCGATCCGCTGGCGGGCACGCGCGATTTCCTCGTGCACGGGCAGGCAGGCCTGGTCCCGGTCAAGGAGGCGCGACTCTTTCTCGGCAATGCCGGTACCGCGTTTCGGCCACTGACGGCGGTCCTGGCGCTCGCCGGCGGCACCTACGAGCTCTCCGGCGTCGCGCGGATGCACGAGCGGCCGATCGGCGATCTCGTCGACGCGCTGCGGTCCTCGGTGCCGACATCCGGTACCTCGGCAATTCCGGGTTTCCGCCGCTGGCAATCCGCAAGCGGCGCGCGGATGCTGCAGGCGTGCCCGATCGCGTGACGGTGCGCGGCAACGTGTCGAGCCAGTTCACGTCGGCGCTGCTGATGGCGCTGCCGCTGGTGACCGCAGGCGGCGCGCGCGGCGTCACCGTCGACATCGCCGGCGAGCTCATCTCGAAGCCGTACGTCGCGATCACGACGAACCTGATGCGCCGCTTCGGCGTGGCCGTCGCGCAGGACGGGTGGCGCTCGTTCACGGTGCCCGCCGGCGCGCGTTACGCGAGCCCCGGCTCGATCCACGTCGAGGGCGACGCGTCGACCGCGTCCTACTTCCTCGCCGCCGGCGCGATCGGCGGCGGCCCCGTGCGCGTGACCGGCGTCGGCCGCCAGTCGATCCAGGGCGACGTCGCCTTCGCCGACGTGCTGGCGCGGATGGGCGCGGCGATCACGAGCGGCGACGACTGGATCGAAGCGGCCGCGGGCGCCGCGCTCGACGGCGTCACCGTGGACTGCCTCGCGATCCCCGACGCGGCGATGACGCTCGCGGTCGTCGCGCTGTTCGCGCGCGGACCGACGACGCTCACCGGCATCGCGAGCTGGCGCGTCAAGGAAACGGATCGCATTGCGGCGATGGCGACCGAGCTCCGGAAGCTCGGCGCGACCGTCGACGCCGGCCCCGATCACCTTACCGTCCACCCGCCGCGCGGCTCGCGCCGGCCACCATCGACACCTACGACGATCACCGGATCGCGATGTGCTTTTCGCTCGCGGCGTTCGGCGGCGTTCGCGGTGCGCATCATCGATCCCGACTGCGTGCGCAAGACCTTTCCCGGCTACTTCGCCGCATTTCGCGCAGATCGCGAGCCGCATGAACGGCGCGATCCCCGTCATCGCGGTCGACGGCCCGGCGGCGTCCGGCAAGGGAACGATCGCGGCGGCTGTCGCCTCGGCGCTCGGCTTTCATCTGCTCGACAGCGGCTCGCTCTATCGGCTGGTGGCGCTGAAGGCGCTCGAGGCACGGATCGCGCTCGACGCGGAAGGCGCCCTCGCCGCGGCGGCGCGACGCCTCGACGTGGCGTTTGCGGACGGGCGGATTCGGCTGGACGGCCGCGACGTCACCGAGGCCATTCGCACCGAGGCGGTGAGCGTGGCGGCCTCGCAGGTCGCGGTCCATCCCGCCGTGCGCGCGGCGCTCCTCGACCGGCAGCGGGCGTTTCGTCGGCCGCCCGGCCTCGTCGCCGATGGCCGTGACATGGGGACCGTCGTGTTTCCGGACGCCCGGCTCAAGGTGTACTTGACGGCCAGTCCGGAGGAACGGGCGAGGCGGCGGCATAAGCAGTTGATCGAAAAAGGAATCTCCAGTACAATTGAAAGTCTTTTGCGCGACATCCGGGAGCGCGACGCGCGCGACGCCGGCCGGGCCGTGGCCCCCTTGGCGGCCGCGGCCGACGCCGTGATCCTGGATACGACCGAGATGACGATCGACGCTGCCGTCCGCTTCGTGCTCGACCGGTTCCGGGGCTTGGGACGCGGCCGCGCCGAAACGGGTGCGGGCCAAGAGGCGCCGTAGCGGTCCGGATTGACCGGGCCGTGCAGCAGGGCCGTCCAGGGGTGCTTTAGCCGGCGCATCCGGACGGATTCGACAACCAGCCCGCCGCGCGAGAAATAGGGTTCTCGCCCACGGCGGTTTTGACAGAGAAGGAACCAACCCCGATGGCTACCGCCACCACCAGCATCGCAACCAGCACCCCACCCCCGATGGAAAACTTCGCCGCGCTGTTCGAGGAATCCCTCACCCGGCAGGAGATGCGCCAGGGCGAACTGATCACCGCAGAAGTCGTCCGCGTCGACTACAACATCGTCGTCGTCAACGCCGGCCTCAAGTCCGAGAGCTTCATCCCGATCGAGGAATTCAAGAACGACAAGGGCGAGATCGAGGTCAAGCCCGGCGATTTCGTCACCGTCGCGATCGAGAGCCTCGAAGACGGCTACGGCGAAACCAAGCTTTCGCGCGACAAGGCCAAGCGCCTCAAGGCCTGGCACGATCTCGAAGCCGCGATGGAGCAGGGCACGATCGTCTCCGGCCTCGTCACCGGCAAGGTGAAGGGCGGCCTCACGGTGATGGTCAACGGCATCCGCGCGTTCCTGCCCGGCTCGCTGGTCGACATCCGTCCGGTCAAGGACACGACGCCGTTCGAGGACAAGGCGCTCGAGTTCAAGGTCATCAAGCTCGACCGCAAGCGCAACAACGTGGTCGTCTCGCGCCGCGCCGTGCTCGAGGCGAGCCTCGGCGAGGAGCGCGAGAAGCTCCTGTCGACGCTGCAGGAAGGCGCGATCGTCAAGGGCATCGTCAAGAACATCACCGACTACGGCGCGTTCGTCGACCTGGGCGGCATCGACGGCCTGCTGCACATCACCGATCTCGCCTGGCGCCGCGTCAAGCATCCGTCCGAAGTGCTGTCGGTCGGCGACGAAGTCACCGCCAAGATCCTCAAGTTCGACCAGGAGAAGAACCGCGTTTCGCTCGGCATGAAGCAGCTGGGCGAAGACCCGTGGGTCGGCCTGTCGCGCCGCTACCCGACGGGCACGCGCCTGTTCGGCAAGGTCACCAACATCACCGACTACGGCGCGTTCGTCGAGATCGAGGCCGGCATCGAAGGGCCTCGTCCACGTCTCCGAAATGGACTGGACCAACAAGAACATCCATCCGACCAAGGTCGTGCAGCTGGGCGACGAGGTCGAGGTGATGATCCTCGAGATCGACGAGGAGCGCCGCCGCATCTCGCTCGGCATGAAGCAGTGCATGTCGAACCCGTGGGACGACTTCGCGATGAACCACAAGAAGGGCGACAAGGTCACCGGCCAGATCAAGTCGATCACCGACTTCGGCGTGTTCGTCGGCCTGCCGGGCGGCATCGACGGCCTCGTCCACCTGTCCGACCTGTCGTGGACGCTGCCCGGCGAAGCCGCCGTGCGCGACTACAAGAAGGGCGCAGGAAGTCGAGGCCGTGGTGCTCGCGATCGACGTCGAGCGCGAGCGCATCTCGCTCGGCATCAAGCAGCTCGACGGCGATCCGTTCACCAACTACGTCGCGATGCACGACAAGGGCCACGTCGTCAGCGGCACGGTCAAGTCGCTCGACGCCAAGGGCGCGGTGATCGCGCTCGACGGCGACGTCGAGGGCTACCTGCGCGCGTCGGAAGTCGCGCGCGACCGCGTCGAGGACATCCGCACGCACTTGAAGGAAGGCGACGCGGTCGTCGCGATGATCATCAACATCGACCGCAAGAACCGCTCGATCAACCTGTCGATCAAGGCGAAGGACCACGCCGAGGAAACCGAGGCGATGCAGACCATCAAGGCCGAGACGGCGGGCACGAGCACGGGCACCACCAACCTCGGCGCGCTGCTGCGCGCCAAGATGGACAACAAGACCACCGAGTAAGCGGGCCGCGTGATGACCAAATCGGAGCTGATCGACCGCCTGGCGGCGCAGTTTCCGCAGCTGGTCGCCAAGGACGCCGAGCTCGCGGTCAAGATGGTCCTCGACGCCATGGCCGAAAGCCTGGCGAAGGGGGAGCGCATCGAGATCCGCGGGTTCGGCAGCTTCGGCCTCAATTACCGGCCGCCGCGAACCGGGCGCAATCCCAAGTCCGGCGAGAAGGTGCAGGTGCCGCAGAAGCACGTGCCGCATTTCAAGGCCGGCAAGGAATTGCGCGAGCGGGTCGATTTCAAGAACCTGCGTAATCCGATGCGGGCAGCGACGTCGATGGCGGCAGAGGGCTCAGCCGTTGGCGGCGCTGCCCGTTTCCTCTTGCCGAGGTCATGATGCAAGTCCTGCGCTGGATCGTCGGGGTCGTGCTGTTCTCGCGCTGCTCTTGCTCTCGCTGCAGAATTCCGAGCTGGTCACGCTCAAGTTCTACCACTGGTGGAGCTGGCAGGCGCCGCTGATCTTCGTCGTGCTGATCGCGTTCGCCGATCGGCGTGGCGGCGGGACTTGCTCGCCGGCGCCGTGCGCTCGGCGCGGCTGAAGCGCCAGCTCAACCGCTTGCGCCGCGAGCAGCGCGAACCGCGATGCCGCGCCGCCTGCCGACGGCGCGGTCCGGGCACGCGTGCCCGGTACGACGCCGCGGCTCGGGACCCGGGTTCGGCGCACGGACGCTTCCGGCCGATCGCCGGTGAGCCCGCAGCCGATCCGCTTCCCGCACGGCCAACGGCGACTCTCCGCGCGCATGGATTTCGATCTCTGGTGGCTGCTGCCGATCCCGGCGGTGTTCTTCGCGCTGGGCTGGATCGCCGCGCGCATCGACATCAAGCACCTGCTGCGCGAATCGCGCGCGCTGCCGCTGTCGTATTTCCGCGGCCTCAATTTCCTGCTGAACGAGCAGCCCGACAAGGCGATCGAGTCGTTCATCGAGGTCGTCAAGGTCGATCCGCAGACGATCGACCTGCACTTCGCGCTGGGCAGCCTGTTCCGGCGCCAGGGCGAGATCGACCGCGCGATCCGGATGCACCAGAACCTTCTCGACCGCGCCGAACCTGCCCGCCGACAAGCGCGAGGCGGCGATCTTCGAGCTCGCGCAGGATTTCCATCGCGCCGGGCTGCTCGATCGCGCCGAGGAGCTCTTCACCAAGCTCGACGGCACGCCGTTCGAGCATCCGTCGCTCGGCTTCCTGCTGTCGATCTACGAGCAGGAGAAGGACTGGCCGAAGGCGATCGCCGTGACGCGGCGGATGGAGGCGATCGCCAAGCGGCCGTACTTCAAGGAGATCGCGCACTACGATTGCGAGCTCGCGCAGGCGGCGCTGCTCAAGACCGATTTCGCCGCGGCGCGCGGCTACATCGACCAGGCGCTCGCCGAGTACAAGGCCTGCGCCCGGGCGACGATGCTGCTGGGCGACCTCGAGGCGCAGCAGGGCGAGCATGACGGCGGCCATCGACGCGTGGCAGCGGATCGAAACGCAGAATCCGGCGTTCCTGTCGCTGGTCGCCGAGCGCCTCGCCGACGCGTATCGCCGCCAGGGCAGCACCGCGCAGGGGCTGCGCGTGCTGAAGTCGTATCAGGAGCAGTAGCCGTCGCTCGACCTCCTCAACACCGTCTTCGCGCTGACGCTCGCGGAGGAGGGCCCGGCCGCCGCCGGGACGCTGATCAAGGACGAGCTCGCGCGCAATCCGACGCTGCTCGGGCTCGACCGCCTGCTCGAGGCGCAGCTGCTGGCCGCGCCGGCCGAGCGCCGGCACGACCTCGAGCTCGTCAAGCAGCTCGTCGGGCCAGCACATCAAGCGCCTCGGCATGTACAAGTGCGAGCACTGCGGCTTCCGCGCACGCCAGTACTACTGGCGCTGCCCCGGCTGCGGCAAGTGGGAGACGTACTCGCCGCGGCGCACCGAGACGCCGGATGGCTATGCCTGATGACCGTAACACGCCACGGAGCGGAGCAGTTCGCAGGCGGGCGCATGCCGCAGCCGCAAGCGCCGCCGCGAACTGCCCCGCTCCGTGGCGCGGTGCTTGCCTCATCCCAGGCCCGCCGCCAATCGCATCCGCGCCGAAGCATTGCGACGAACGATCAAGGATACCTGCCCGTGAACATTGCCGATCCGCGCGTGATCGTCGCGCTCGATTTCGCCAATCCGATGCACGCGCTCGCGCTCGCCGACCGGCTCGATCCCGCCGCGTGCGCGCTCAAGGTCGGCAAGGAGATGTTCGTCGTCGCCGGCCCGGAGCCGGTGCGCTGGATGATCGAGCGCGGCTTTCGCGTCTTTCTCGACCTCAAGTTCCACGACATTCCGAACACCGTCGCACAGGCCTGCGCCGCGGCCACGCGCCTCGGCGTGTGGATGCTGAACGTCCATGCCGCCGGCGGGAAGGCCGATGCTCGACGCGGCGCGCGACGCGGTCGACACGACGGCGGCGGAGCTCGGGAGGCCGACGCCGCTGCTGATCGCCGTGACCGTGCTCACGAGCCTCGGCGATGCCGATCTTGTCGCGCACCGGCGTGAATCGACGCCGCGCCGCAGCAGGCGCTGCGGCTCGCACGGCTCACCGCCGCCTGCGGACTCGACGGCGTCGTCTGCTCCGCGGTCGAGGCGCCGGGTCTGCGCGCGGCGCTGGGCCCGCGATTCAAGCTGGTGACGCCGGGCATCCGCCCCGCCGGCAGCGCGAAGGACGACCAGGCGCGGATCATCACGCCCGAGGCGGCGATCGCCAACGGCGCCGACTATCTCGTCATCGGCCGTCCGATCACGCAGGCACCCGATCCGGTCGCTGCGCTCGCCGCCATCAATGCCTCGCTGGGAGTCGATGCATGAAAATCACGATGATCGGGACCGGCTACGTCGGGCTCGTCACCGGCGCCTGTTTCGCCGAGGTCGGCAACGACGTGCTGTGCCTCGACGTCGACGCGCGCAAGATCGAGGTCCTGAATCAGGGCGGCGTGCCGATCCACGAGCCCGGCCTCGAGGCGATGATCGCGCGCAACGTCGCCGCCGGGCGGCTGCACTTCACCACCGACGTCGACGCGGCGGTTGCGCATGGCACGCTCCAGTTCATCGCCGTCGGCACGCCGCCCGACGAGGACGGCTCCGCCGACATGCAGTACGTGCTCGCCGCCGCGCGCAACATCGGCGCGCCGGATGACCGAGTACAAGATCGTCGTCGACAAGTCGACCGTGCCGGTCGGCACCGCCGATCGCGTGCGCGAGGCGATCGCCGAGGAGCTGCCGGCGCGCGGCGTCGACACGCGGTTCGCCGTCGTGTCGAACCCGGAGTTCCTGAAGGAGGGCGCCGCGGTCGAGGACTTCATGCGGCCCGACCGCGTGGTCATCGGCGCCGACGACGAGCGCGCGATCGCCGTCGATGCGCGCGGTCTACGCGCCGTTCCAGCGCAACCACGAGCGGCTGCTGGTGATGGACGTGCGCTCGGCCGAGCTCACGAAGTACGCGGCGAACGCGATGCTCGCGACGCGGATCTCGTTCATGAACGAGCTCGCCAATCTCGCCGACGTGCTCGGCGCCGACATCGAGCACGTGCGCCAGGGCATCGGCTCCGACCCGCGGATCGGCTGGCACTTCCTCTACCCGGGCGTCGGGTACGGCGGCTCGTGCTTTCCCAAGGACGTCAAGGCGCTGCAGCACACCGCGGCGCAGTTCGGCCGGCCGCTGCGGATCCTGAACGCGGTCGAAGAGGCGAACGAGGCGCAGAAGCTGCGGCTCGTCGAGAAGATCGTCGCGCGGCTCGGCGACGACCTGACCGGCCGCACGTTCGCGCTGTGGGGACTCGCCTTCAAGCCGAACACCGACGACATGCGCGAGGCGCCGTCGCGCGAGATCATCGCGGCGCTCGTCGCGCGCGGCGCCAGCATCGTCGCCTACGACCCGGTCGCGATGCCCGAAGCGAAGCGCATCTACGGCGACACGCCGTGGCTCACCTGCGCGGCGACGCCGATGGACGCCGTCGCCGGAGCGGATGCGCTCGTCGTCGTCACCGAGTGGAAGGAGTTTCGCAGCCCCGACTTCGACGAGCTGAAAGGCTCGCTGAAGCACCCGCTCGTGTTCGACGGCCGCAATCTCTACGAGCCCGCGCTCGTTCGCGCGGCGGGCCTCGAATACTTCTCGATCGGCCGCCGATAGCGGGCGTCCGATGCCTGACCCCAACGCCCGATTCTCGACCTGGCGCGACCGCGTCGCGCGACGCGCGTGCTGGTCACCGGCGACGTGATGCTCGATCGCTACTGGTTCGGCGACGTCGACCGGATCTCGCCCGAGGCGCCGGTCCCGGTGGTGAAGATCGCGCGCCGCGAGGAGCGTCCCGGCGGGGCGGCGAACGTCGCGCGCAACGCCGCGGCGCTCGGCGCCCGCACCACGCTGCTCTCGGCCACCGGCACCGACGAGGCCGGCGCCGCGCTGGAGCGCCTGCTCGCGGCCGATCGCGTCCGCACGTCGTTCCACCGCGACCCCGCGGTGCCGACCACGGTCAAGCTGCGCGTCATCGGGCGCCAGCAGCAGCTGCTGCGGATCGACTTCGAGACCGCGCCCTCGCACGAGGTGCTGGCCACGAAGCTCGCCGACTACGACCGGCTGCTCGGCGACGCGGACCTCGTGATCCTGTCCGACTACGGCAAGGGCGGTCTCGCGCACATCGCGACGATGATCGAGCGTGCGCGTGCGGCCGGGAAACCGGTGCTGGTCGACCCGAAGGGCGACGACTGGGCCCGCTATCGCGGCGCCACCGTCATCACGCCGAACCGCGGCGAGTTCCGGCAGGTCGTCGGACGCTGGAAGGACGACGACGAGATGGCGGCGAAAGCGCAGGCGCTGCGCGCGGAGCTCGACCTCGACGCGCTGCTGGTCACGCGGTCGGAGGAGGGCATGACGCTCTACACGGCGGCGGGCCGCGTGAACATCCCGGCGGTCGCGCGCGAGGTCTTCGACGTTTCCGGCGCGGGCGACACGGTGATCGCGACGCTCGGCGTGCTGCTCGGCGCCGGCGCCGACCTGGAATCCGCGGTGCGCATCGCCAACGAGGCGGCGGGCGTGGTCGTCGGCAAGCTCGGCACCGCGGTCGCCACGCCGGACGAGCTCGCGTAGCGCGCGTCGGGTCTTCCCGTGGCGAAAGCGAAGACCGTCTACAGTTGCACCGAATGCGGCGGCCAGAGCCCGAAGTGGCAGGGCCAGTGCCCGCATTGCAACGCGTGGAACACGCTGGTCGAGTCGGTCGCGACGCCGCGCGCCGACGCGATTCCAGACGGTCGCCGGCAAGGCCAGCGCGGTGCGCCCGCTCGGCAGCGTCGACGCCAAGTCGAGCCCGCGATTCCCCACGGGTCTCGAGGAATTCGATCGCGTGCTGGGCGGCGGGTTGGTGCCGGGCGGCGTCATCCTGCTCGGCGGCGACCCGGGGATCGGCAAGTCGACGCTGCTGCTGCAGGCGATGGCGGCGATCGGAGCGTCAAAGAAGGCGCTCTACGTGACCGGCGAGGAGTCGGTCGAGCAGGTCGCGTTGCGGGCGCAGCGCCTGGGACTCCTCAACGCGCCGGTGTCGCTGCTGGCCGAGGTCCAGCTCGAGGCGATCGTCGCGACGATCGGGACGGAAGCGCCCGAGGTCGTCGTCATCGATTCGATCCAGACCGCGTACACGGAGGCGCTGACCTCGGCGCCGGGCAGCGTCGCGCAGGTGCGCGAGTGCGCGGCGCAGCTCACGCGGCTCGCCAAGCAGCGCCACATCGTCGTCGTCTTCGTCGGCCACGTGACCAAGGAAGGCGCGATCGCCGGCCCCCGCGTGCTCGAGCACATCGTCGACACGGTCCTCTATTTCGAGGGCGACACGCACTCGAGCTTCCGTCTCGTCCGCGCGATCAAGAACCGGTTCGGCGCGGCCAACGAGCTCGGCGTCTTCGCGATGACCGAGCGCGGGCTGCGCGGCGTCGCCAATCCGTCGGCGCTCTTCCTGTCGCAGCACGGCGAGAGCGTCGCCGGATCGGCGGTCGTCGCAACGCTCGAAGGGTCGCGGCCGCTGCTCGTCGAAATCCAGGCGCTCGTCGATCCCGTGCAGGGAGGCATGCCGAAGCGCCTGTCGGTCGGACTCGATCCGCAGCGCCTCTCGCTGCTGCTCGCCGTGCTGCACCGCCACGGCGGCGTCGAGACGGGCGGCTACGACGTGTTCGTCAACGCGGTCGGCGGCGTGCGGATCAACGAGCCGGCCGCCGACCTCGCGATCCTGCTCGCCGTGCACTCGTCGCTGACTGGCCGGCCGCTCCCCGCGAAGACGCTGGTATTCGGCGAGGTGGGCCTTGCCGGCGAGGTCCGCCCGGTGCAGCGCGGGCAGGAACGGATACGCGAGGCCGCCAAGCTGGGGTTCAAACAGGTGTTAATCCCAACTCTCAATAAACCGAAGCAACGCATTGATGACGTGAGGATTGTGTGCGTCGACAGAATCGACCGGGCGCTGGCGATCCTGCGCGATTGAGGCGACATTTCTGCGCATAGCAATCCGAGAGTGCAATCGACCCACCGGCTGAAGGCTATCGAGGTGCGGAACCGGTTTCGAGCCATCGCGTAAGTGGCGCCCGATGCGATGGACGCTTGAGGTGGCTATGACCGAATACGTGAAAGCATGGCAATGCATCGGTTGCGGCAAGATCGAGGCGCCGCAGACGTGTATCGGGGTCTGCCAGGACCGCAAGGTGCAATTCGTGTATGACTTCGAGCACGAGGAAGTCGTGGCGCAGGCGCGCCGTGCACGGCAGCGATCCGACGTTCTCGAGGCACTGGTTGCAAAGCTCGCGCATACGACGCCGCGCGATGGCGAATGGGAGCGATCCTATCTGGCGTTGCAAAAACAGGCACGACTCGTGATGACGGCGCTGGCGACTGAGGACCGGGAATTGGCCGCACCGGCGGCGGTCAAGGGGTAATCGAAGGGGGCGCCGGTCATTCTTCAAGCCGGGGTGACCGCACGTCCGAATGTCGCATAATTGTTATTATGTCAAATTAACGATCGCGGCTCGTCTCGATCCGCAGGTGTTGTGTTCCACCGCAATCCTGCAAGGCGGGCGCCCGCCTCGCGGGCCTCGACCAGGTAGTCTGAAAGCGTGGCGATTGGCTCGAACGGCACGGGGACCACCAGGCCGCCGGACTGGCGATCCTTCGCGCGACTCACTTTCCCCGGCGAGCCATCGAGTCTGTCGGTCATCGGACGCGACCGCCGGGTGGATACTGTTCAGCGGGCCAGACGCCGCCGCCAATCCTTGTCCAACCCGCGGAGGGGCTATCATCGCCCCAAGATGCTCGAATGGGTCGGGCATATGGGAAATGTCGGCTAGGAACAACGCCATGCATCTCGATGCCCGCGGCCTCCCCATCTCGACCGCCAGCGCCAAGGCTGCCGCTGCCTTCGACCATCTCGTCACCGGCTACCTCACCTTCCGAGCCGATACGCCCGACCGTCTCACCGCCGTGCTGGAAGCCGATCCGGACTTCGCGCTTGCGCATTGCATGAAGGGCTATTTCGCCATGCTCGCCTTCAAGCAGGCCGTCGTTCCGGTCGCCGTCCAGGCGGCGCGCACCGCGCAGTCGCTTGCCGCCGGCGCCACGCCGCGCGAGCGCAGCCACGTCGCCGCCCTGACCGCCTGGGCCGAGGGCGAGCTCGATCGTGCCATCGCCTTGTGGGAGTCGATCCTGCGCACCCATCCGCATGATGTGGTCGCCTTCCGTCTCGCCCATTTCGTCAATTTCTGGCTCGGCCGCCCGCAGGACATGGTCGCCTCCGTCGAGCGCGTGATCCCGGCCTGGTCGGAGGACATCCCGGGCTATGCATCGATACTCGCCTGCCGCTGCTTCGCCCAGGAGGAGGCCGGGAACTATCTCGCCGCCGAGCCATCCGGGCGCCGCGCCATCGAGCTCGACCCCGGCGATCTCTGGGCCGCGCACGCCGTCGCCCATGTGATGGAGTCGCAGGGCCGCCGCAGCGAAGGCATCCAGTGGCTCACCACGCTCGCGCCCAACTGGGAGGGCAGCCACAACCTGCAGCACCATCTCTGGTGGCACTGCGCGCTGTTCAAGCTCGAGCACGGCGACCATGCCGCCGTGCTCGAACTCTACGACACCCGCTTCCGCAACCTCGCCGCGCCGCTCACGGTCGCCTCGCCGGATGTCTACATCGACGTGCAGAACGCGGCGTCCATGCTCTTCCGCCTCCAGCGCCTCGGCGTCGATGTCGGCAACCGCTGGGAGGAACTGGCCGACAAGGCCGAGGCGCGGATCGGCGACTGCCTCTCCGCCTTCACTCTGCCGCACTGGCTGATGGCGCTGACCGCCACCGGCCGCACCGCCGCTGCGGAGCGCATGATCGAGGCCATGCGCGCCTTCGCCAATGGCCGCGGCACCGTCCCCCCCATCGTGCGCGACTACGTGCTGCCGATCGCCGAGGCCCAGCTCGCCCACGCCGCCGGACGCCACGCCGAGGCCGTCGCCCTGATGCGTCCGGCCATCGGCGGCATGTACCGACTCGGCGGCAGCCACACCCAGCAGGACGTGCTCGAGCAGCTTTTCGTGGACGCCGCCCTCAAGGCCGGCAGCACCGCGGATATCCGCCTCGCCCTCGAGCGTGTCGCCGGTCGCCGGGCGATTCCGCCCGAGCGCTTCATCGGCTGGCGCGAAGCCGCCAACCGGGCGGCGGTGGGGGCGTTATAGGCGCGATGGGGCCGGGTCGCCGC
>CAWHXL010000008.1:0-436417 GCA_963833295.1 uncultured beta proteobacterium
TGATCGCGAGACCCGTCGAATCGTAGCCGCGGTACTCCAGCCGGCGGATGCCGTCGATCAACACGGGAACGACGTTGCGGCGGGGACACCGCGCCGACGATGCCGCACATGGCGTCAGCCTTTCTGGACGCTTCGGTTTTCTTGATCGGCCGCTTCCAGCCGGGCACGCTCGCCTGTGCGCGCCGGCGACGGTCAGTCTCGTCGGCCGGCGCTTCGGCCGCGATCGTGCTGCCTCCGCCAATGGTCGCTCCTCGACCTATCTTCACCGGCGCGACCAGCACGCAGTTCGAGCCGATGCGGCGCCTCGTCCTCGATGACGGTCGGATACTTGTTCGCGCCGTCGTAGTTGGCGGTGATCGACCCCCGCGCCGAAATTGACGCTTGGCGCCGATCGTGCGTGTCGCCGATGTAGGCGAGGTGATTTGCTTTCGAGCCTCGTCCGATCGTGCTCGCCTTCACCTCGACGAAGTTGCCGATGTGGACGTCGTCGGCGAGCTTCGCGCCCGGCCGCAGCCGCGCGTACGGGCCGACGCGGCAGTTCGCGCCGATCGTCGCGCCTCGAGGTGCGAATACGGGCGCGATCTCGCGTGCCGGCGCCGACGGTGGCGTTCTTCAGCACGCAGTACGCCGCCGACCTGACGCCGTCGGCGAGCCGGACGTCGCCTTCGAACACGCAACCGACGTCGATCGCGCACATCGGCGCCGCATTCGAGCGTGCCGCGGACGTCGATGCGCGTCGGGATCGGCGAGCTGACGCCCGCATCGAGCAGCGCGTCGGCCTGCGCGCGCTGGTAGAGCCGCTCGAGCTCGCGCCAGCTCGCGCATCGTGTTGACGCCGCAGCGTCTCGATGACGTTCGCGGCGCGCGTGCGCCTCGACCGGCACGCCCTCCTTACCGCGCAGCGCGATCACGTCGGTGAGGTAGTACTCGCCGCTCGCATTGCGGTTGTCGATCGCGGCGAGCCAGCGGGCGAAGCATCGCGGTCGGCGCCGCCATCACGCCGGTGTTGATCTCGCGGATGGCGCGCTGCTCGGGCGTCGCGTCCTTGTGCTCGACGATCGCCTGCACGGCGCCGTCGGCGCCGCGGACGATCCGGCCGTAACCGGTGGGATCGTCGAGCTCGATCGTCAGCAGCGACAGCGCGCCCCGCTGCGCGCGGCCCAGGACCGCCGCGAGCGTCTCGGCGCGGCGCGAGCGGATCGGCGCCGAACAGCACGAGCGTCACGCCGTCCGCGCGCGAGATGCGGCAGCGCCTGTGCCAGCGCGTGGCCGGTGCCCTGCGGCGGGTCCTGCAGCGCCCACGCGAGGTCGGCGTCGGGAAAGCGCTGCGCGACCGCGTCGCCGCCGTGGCCGTAGACGACGCAGATGCGGTCCGGCGCGAGCTTGCCGGGCCGTGTCGAGCACGTGCGCGAACAGCGGCCGGCCGGCAAGCGGGTGCAGGACCTTCGGCACGCTCGAGCGCATCCGCTTGCCCTGGCCGGCAGCGAGGATCGCGATGTTGAGGGACGAGGCGTCGGGGGGTCGCCATGTTTCGATCGGATTTTACGCGAATCTCCCGGCGGGTCGCCCCAGCACGCGCACCGGTGCACGCCGAGCGGCGTTAATGCTAGAGTCGCTGGCGATGTCGCTGGCGGGACCGCCGTCCCGAAGCCTCCGCCCCAGCCACAATCTTCAGGAGGAATCATGATCGTGCCTTCGCCGTCTTCTCGGTCCTCGGTCGCGGGCCTCGCGCTGGCCGCGCTCGCGCTGCCCGCCGTCGCCGCCGACGCCTGCAAGAACCGCGGCGAGCTCGACACGATGTACTGCGACGACAACAAGGACATGGTCGCCGACGTGCCCGCGGATCCGAAGAAGTGGAAGAATCCGTCGACGATCGTCTTCACGTACACCCCCGTCGAGGACCCGGCGGTCTACGAGAACATCTTCAAGCCGTTCACGACGCACCTCCGGCGTGCCTCGACAAGAAGGTCGTGTTCTACCAGGTGCAGTCGAATGCCGCCGAGATCGAGGCGATGCGCTCGGGGCGCCTGCACGTCGGCGGTTTCTCGACCGGTCCGACGGCGTTCGCCGTCAACCTCGCCGGCGCGGTGCCGTTCGCGGTCAAGGGCTACGACGAAGGAATTCCAGGGCTACAACCTGATCGTGATCGTCAAGGCGAACTCGCCGTACCAGAAGCTTGCCGACCTCAAGGGCAAGAAGGTCGCGCACACGTCGCCGTCGTCGAATTCCGGCCATCTCGCGCCGCTGTCGCTGTTCCCCGCGCAAGGGCTCTTCCCGGACAAGGACTACAAGATCATCTTCTCGGGCAAGCACGACCAGTCGGTGATGGGCGTGAATTCGGGCGACTACGACGCCGGCGGCGGTCGCCTCCGACGTCTTCCACCGGATGGCCGAGCGCGGGCAGGTCAAGGAGAGCGACTTCCGCGTGATCTACCGCAGCCAGAAGTTCCCGACGTCGTCGTTCGCCTATGCGCACGACCTCGATCCGAAGCTCGTCGACAAGATGCTGGGCTGCTTCTACGACTATCGTTTCCCGCCCGAAATGGTCGAAGGCCTTCGACGGCGCCGACCGCTTCTTCCCGATCAACTACAAGACGACCTGGGAAGTCGTGCGCGCGGTCGCCAAGGGTTCGGGCCAGGCGTTCGACAAGGCCACGTACGAGAAGGAGTCGGCGCGCGAGGCCGCCGAAGCCGCGAAGAAGAAATAGCCGGAGCTTCTCGATGCGGGGCGCGCGGCGCCCCGTTTCGTTTCTGCGCCATGCTCACGCTGAGGAACCTCTCCAAGTCCTACGTCGCCGGCACGCCGGTGCTGCAGGACGTCGACGTCGAGATCGCCGCGCGCGGCATCACGGCGATCATCGGCGCGTCGGGCACGGGCAAGTCGACGCTGATCCGCTGCATCAACCGGCTGGTCGAGCCGACGCGGGCGAGATCCTGTTCGAGGGCGCCGATCTCGCGACGACTCTCCGGGCAAGGCGCTGCGGCGTGCGCGCCGGCACATCGGCATGGTGTTCCAGGAGTACAACCTGGTCGAGCGGCTCACCGTGATGGAGAACCTGCTGTCGGGCCGGCTGGGCTACGTGTCCGCGTGGCGCGCATGGCGGCGCAAGTTTCCGCCCGAGGACATCCGCGGCGCGTACGAGCTGCTCGATCTCGTCGGGCTCGCGGGCTTCGCCCACCAGCGCGCCGACGCGCTCTCCGGCGGCCAGCGGCAGCGCGTCGGCATCGCGCGTGCGGTGATGCAGGAGCCGAAGCTGCTGCTCGCCGACGAGCCGACGTCCTCGCTCGACCCGAAGACCTCGGTCGAGATCATGGAGCTGCTGACGGAGGTCGCGCGCTCGCGCGGCATCCCGGTGCTGATCAACATGCACGACGTCGAGCTCGCGCGGCGCTTCGCCGACCGGATCATCGGCATGCGGGACGGCCGCATCGTGTTCGACGGCCCGCCCGGCGGAGCTCACCGACGCGATGCTGACGACGATCTACGGCGGCGCGGGCTGGCTGCAATGACCGCTGAGCCCGGCGACCGCGGCCGACGCACCGACGCTCCACCGGCCGATCCGTTTCGCCGCAGCGTCTGGCCGCGCGTCGCCGCGGTCGCGCTCGTCGTCTACGTCATCTACGCCTGCGCGCAGCTCGAGGTGTCGTGGGAGCGCGTGGAGACCGGCCTCGAGAACGCGGCGAAGTTCTTCTCGCGGCTCTTCCCGCCCAACTTTTCGCGCTGGGACCTGCTGGTGAAGGGCCTCGTCGGAGAGCCTGGAGATCGCGGTGCTCGCGTCGACGCTCGGCATCGTGCTCGCGCTGCCCATCGGCCTCTGCGCCGCCCGCAATCTGATGCCGCGCGTGGGTGACGTGGCCGGCGAAGCTCGTCATCGTGCTGGCGCGCTCGTTCCATCCGGTGATCGTCGCGATCCTGTTCGTCAAGGCCGTCGGCTTCGGTGCGCTGGCCGGCACGCTCGCGCTCACCGTCGCGTCGATCGGCTTCATCGGCAAGCTCTTCACCGAGGCGATCGAGGAGATCTCGCTGAAGCAGGTCGAGGCGATCCGCGCGACCGGCGCGCCGTTCGCCTCGGTGCTGGCGTTCGGCGTGCTGCCGCAGGTGTTCTCGCGCTTCATCGGCTTCGCCACCTACCAGCTCGATTCCAACCTGCGCAATTCGACGATGGTCGGCATCGTCGGCGCCGGCGGCATCGGCGGCACGCTGTTCGCCGCGTTCCAGCGCTTCGACTACGATTTCGTCTGCGCGATCCTGATCGCGATCATCACGCTGATCATGATCGGCGAGATTCTGGCCACCGCGGTGCGCGCGATCTTCATCGAGAACGCGACGTTCGCGCGACCTCTTCCGCCGCGGCGACGCGATGCGCCGCGTGCGGCACGCCGAGGACGACTGATGGCCGGCGCCGCCGCTGCTCCGGTGCGCGCCGGCGCGTCGCGGACCGGATCTGGCGCCGCTTCACGCCCGCCGCAGCGGCTCGCGCGCTTCGCCGTCTACCTCGCGATCGTCGCCGCGATCGTCGTGTCGATCCAGACGGTCGAGGTGATTCCCGGAGTTCCTGGCCGACGCGCCGGAGCAGGTCGTCGACCTGCTGACGCGGATGTGGCCGATCGACTTCGAGCACTATCCGGATCGGTGCACGCCGCGCTGATGGAGACGATCCACATCGCCACGCTCGGCACGCTGCTCTCGCTCGTCCTGGCGCTGCCCGTCGGCGTCCTGGCCGCGCACAACCTCGTGCCGTCGACGTCGGTCAATCTCGCCGCCAAGCTCATCCTGGTGTCGTCGCGCTCGGTGAACTCGCTCGTCTGGGCGCTGCTGTTCGTCGGGCATCTTCGGTCCCGGGCGCGCTCGCCGGCACGCTGGCGATCGCGTTCCGCTCGATCGGCTTCGTCGGCAAGCTGTTCGGCGAGGCGCTGGAGGAAACCCAAGCCGGCCCGATCGAGGCGCTCACCGCCGCCGGCGCGCCGTGGACCTCGCGGATGACGTTCGGCTATTGGCCGCAGGTGAAGCCGGCGTTCTGGTCGATCGCGCTGTTCCGCTGGGACATCAACGTCCGCGAGTCGGCGGTGCTCGGGCTGGTCGGCGCGGGCGGCATCGGCATGGCGCTCGATTCCGCGCTGAACCTCTTCCAGTGGAACCGCGTCGCGGTGATCCTGCTCGCGATCTTCGTCGTGGTGATCCTCGCGGAGATCGTCGTCACCCAGGTGCGCCGGAGGATCATTTAGCATGCCGCAGGACGGGCCGCGCTGCGGCTTGCGGTATCCTCGCCGCGATGGCGATCATCGCGGTGTTCAACCAGAAGGGCGGCGTCGGCAAGACGACGACCGCGCTGAACCTGCTCGCCGCGATCGCGCGGCGCGGCCAGCGGCCGCTCGGCATCGATCTCGATCCGCAGGCGCACCTGTCGCAGGTCTTCGGCATTCAGCCGAGGCTCGCCGACGACTCCGTCTACGGCTTCTTCGTCGCGCAGGCGGCCGCTCGCCGACGTGGCGCAGATCACGCGCAGCGGCGTCGTGGTGTGCCCGGCGCACCTCGATCTCGCGAAGATCGACTCGCTGCTCGGCAAGAGCGTCAACGTCGTCACGCAAGCTGCGGCACGCGCTGCACGAGGCCGGGCGCGCCGGCGGGACCGGTCGTCATCGACTGCGGCCCGCTGCTCGACGTGCTCTCGCTCAACGCGCTCTTCGCCTGCGATCTCGCTGCTGGTGCCGGTGTCCTGCGACTACCTTTCGCTGCGCGGCGCGCCGCAGGTCGAGCGCGCGCTCGACGCGCTGGAGCCGGTGTTCAAGCGACGGCTGCCGCGGCGGTACCTGCTGACGCGCTATCGACGCGAGGCGCACGATGAGCGACGACATGGTCGACGCCGCATGGCCGCGGCGTTCCGGCCCGACGAGGTGTGCCGACGCGGATTCGCGAGAGCGTGAAGCTCGCCGAGAGCCCGGCGGTGGAGCTCGATGTCTTCCGGCACGCGCCCGGCAGCAACGGCGCGCAGGACTACGCAGGCGCTCGACGACGAGCTAGTGCGTGCCGGCTTTGTGACCTGACGGCGCGGCGCTGATCAGTCCGATCACATGCTCGACGTCGAGCGATGTCGACTGCGGCGCGGCACGGATTGCTCGCGGCGCTCGATGATTTCGCACTGCAGGTACATCTGCCGCAGCCGGCGCTCGGCATCGCCCCGGGTCGCGGCCATGATCTGGATGTTGTCGACGCGTTGGCCCGATCTTGGTGCGGATGTTGAAGCCGTAAGCGGATCATCGCGAACACCTCCCTTGGTCGGCATTTCGCCGCGTCCAGCGTGACCCTGTTCTGGCTCAGGGACTTAGCGTCGACGGATTGCTATGATAGATCAAGTTCCTGCAGCAAGTTCTGTGCCGCACAACTCTTTCCGGACGATGAACCCAGGTTCCGCTATGGACGGTCCGGTCGCCGACGGCGACGGCAGCATGCAGCTAGTCCGCGCGCTGGCCCGCATGGCGATAGTGAGCGCTGACCAACCAGTGACGTTGGTCGCCGCTGGCCGGAGGCGTCTCGTCCGACGTCTATCGCGTCGACCTGCCGGGCAGGGCCATCTGCGTCAAGCGCGCGCTGCCCAAGCTCAAGGTCGCCGCCGACTGGCGCGCGCCGGTCGAACGCAATCGCTGGGAGGTCGAGTGGATGCGCATTGCCGCGCGCCATCGTGCCCGCAGCGATTCCCGAAATCCTCGGCGAGGATCGCGAGACCGGCTGTTTCGCGATGGCGTATCTTGCCCCCCGACGCAGTACCCGGTCTGGAAGGCATTGCTCGCGGGACGGGGCTCGCCGATCTCCCGACGGCCACCGCCGTCGGCGACTGCGCTCGGCCGGATTCACGCCGCAACCGCCGATCGCCCCGATATCGCCGCCGCGGTTTCCCGACCGACGGCATCTTCCACGCGATCCGTCTCGAACCCTATCTCGTCGCCACGGCGCGCGCGCATCGCCGATCTCGCGCCGCGGCTCGACGCGCTCGTCGAAGACGACGCAGCGCACGAAGCGGGTGCTCGTCCACGGCGACTTCAGCCCGAAGAACCTGCTGATCGGCCACGCGGGGCCGGTGATCCTCGATGCCGAGTGCGCGTGGTACGGCGACCCGGCGTTCGATCTCGCGTTCGTGCTGAATCACCTGCTGCTGAAGGGCGCGTGGCGCCCGCAATGGCGCGCGCGCTACGCTGCCGCGTACGCGGCGCTCGTGACCGCGTACTTCGCGCACGTCGCATGGGAAACGCGGGCGAGCTGCGAAGCCAGGACGGCCGCGCTGCTGCCGGGGCTGATGCTGGCGCGCATCGACGGCAAGTCGCCGGTCGAATACCTGACCGATGACGCACAGCGGGACGAAGTGCGCGCGTTCGCGCGGGGTTTGCTGGTGCAGCCTTCCGCCGAGCTCGGCGAAATCGCCCGCCGGTGGTGCGCGCTCGCGACCGCATGAGCAACGCGATCGCACGCATCAAAGCGCGCCGCGTCTGGGACTCGCGCGGGCGGCCGACCCTCGAAGCGGAAGTCACGCTGGATGGCGGCGCCGTCGGCCGCGCGATCGCCCCTGCCGGCGCGTCGCGCGGCTCGCGCGAGGCCGTCGACCTGCGCGATGGCGGAGCGCGCTTCGGCGGCATGGACGTCCTGTCCGCGGTCGGCAACGTCGAAGGGCCCATCGCACGCGCGCTCGTCGGCCGCGACGCCCGCGACCAGGCAGGTGCCGACGCCGCGCTGATCGCGCTCGACGGCACGCCGAACAAGGCGCTGCTCGGCGGCAATGCCACGGTGGCGGTGTCGCTCGCCGTCGCGCACGCGGCGGCAGCGGCCAGCAGGTCTCCGTTGTGGCGATATCTCGCCGGCGACGATCCGGTTTCGCTGCCGATGCCGGAAATCCAGATCTTCGGCGGGGGCGCGCACGCGAGTCGGCGCATCGATCTCCAGGACCTGATGGTGATTCCGGTGTCGGCGCAGTCGTTCGCCGAAGCGCTGGCGATGACCGCGGAGGTGTACCGCGCCGCGGGCGAGCTGATGCGCGACGCCGGCCAGCTCGCCGGTGTCGCCGACGAAGGCGGGTGGTGGCCCGCGTTCGGCGGCAACGAGGACGCGCTCGCGATGCTGGTCCGTGCGATCGAGCGCGCCGGCTTCGTCCCCGGCGCCGAGGTTGCGATCGCGATCGACGTCGCGGCCTCCGAGTTGGGGCGCGACGGCCGCTACCGGCTCGGACTCGATCGCCGCGAGCTCGACCGCGACGGCATGATCGAGCTGCTGCTCGGATGGCTCGATCGCTACCCGATCGTCTCGATCGAGGATCCGCTCGCCGAGGACGACCGCGACGGGTGGATCGCCTTCGCGCGAGCGGCCGGCGCGCACGTCGAGATTGTCGGTGACGATTACCTCACGACGAACGCGGCGCGCGTCGCGAACGCCGCCGCGGATCGCGCCTGCAATGCCGTGCTCATCAAGCCGAACCAGGCGGGGACGGTCACCGAAACGCTGGCGGCGCTGCGCGCCGGACGGGACGCGGGATTCGCGACCATCGTGTCGGCGCGGTCGGGCGAGACCGAGGACGTCTCGATCGTCCACCTCGCGGTCGGCTGGAACGCGGGGCGCCTCAAGGTCGGGTCGTTCGCGCGCGGGGAGCGCATGGCGAAATGGAACGAGGCGCTGCGGATCGAAGAAGCGATGGGCGCATCCGCGCGGTTCGCCGGACCACGGGACAAGTAGGGTCAGACTCGACTTCCGACGAAGACCATCGCCCTTTCGGACCGATGGGCGAAAGTCGAGTCTGAACCTACTCTTTGAGTAGGAAATCCGCGAGCTCGGCGAACCCGGCGCCGGCCTCGGCGCGCGTGACGTAGGCAGGCAGCGTCGCGATTCGATCGGCGAACGCCTGCACGTTCGCCACGCCGATGGCGTTGGGGAAGAACGCGAACATCGGCGCGTCGTTGGGCGAATCGCCGGCAAAGACGAAATGCTCGCGCTCGGCATCGAGGTCGATCGCGAACGCTTCGGCCAGCAGCGTTCGCGTCATCGTCAGCTTGTCGTAGCGGCCGAACCAGCCGTTGACGTGGATCGAGCTCACCTTCGCCGTCATCCCTTCGGCCTGCATCATCGCCACGATGCGGTCGACGGCGTCGCGCGGCAGCGGCGGGACGTCCTCGCAATAGTCGATGGCGAGGTCGGTTTCGCGATAGCCCTGGTCGGACGCGAGTGCGCAGCCGGGGACCGCGCGCGACGATCTTCTCGCCGATGGCCGCGAGCCGCGCGCGGTTGGCGCGCCGCGTCGGTTCGTCGGCGGCGAAACGGCGGACCAGTCGCTGGTTAGCGTCGTCGTGGCGCATGTACAGCGCGCCGTTCTCGCCGACGACCGCGTCGACCGGCCACATCCGCGCGATGTGGTCGCACCATCCAGCCGGGCGCCCGGTGATCGGAATCACGAGGCGGCCCGCGGCGCGCAGCCGCGCCATCGCCGCGTACGCCGCGGCTTCGATCCGGCCGTGCGTCGACAGCGTGTCGTCGATGTCGGTCAGCACACCGCGGATCGCGCGCCGGGCGCCGTCGGGCATCGCCGTCAGCGGTCGCATCCCCGGTGCCATCCTCAAGCCGGTACCGCGGCAAGGGCGTCGACGACGCAAGCGGCGACGCGGCCCCGCTCGGCGGCCGTCATTCCGATCCCGCACTTGGTCCGCCGCCACAGCACGTCGTCGGCGGTGCGCGCCCACTCGTTGCGCACGAGGTAGCCGACCTCCGCCGCCGTGAGCCCGTGGCCGAAGTCTTCGCCCAGGTCGGCCGGCGCCCGCGCATCGCCGAGGATCGCGAGCGCGCGCGTGCCGTGGCGGCGTGCGAGTCCCGCCAGAAGCATGGTCGGCAGCGCCGGATACCGGCGGGCGAGTTCCGCAATCCAAGCGGCGGTCCCGCCCGCCGGCAGGTCGCCGCCGGGGAGCAGCGCGTGCTCGGTCCAGGGCGACTTCATCGCCGGGAGGTACGGCGCAAGCCGATCGAGCGCGTGCTCGGCGAGCCTGCGATAGGTCGTGATCTTGCCGCCGTAGATCGACAGCGACGGCGCGCCCGCGCCGCCGGCGTTGTCGAGCGTGAACGTGTAATCGCGGGTGATCGCCGAAGGATCCGACGAGCCGTCGTCGTAGAGCGGGCGCACGCCGCTGAAACTCCACACGACGTCTTTGCGACCGAGCGCCTTCGCGAGATACGAATTCGCGAGCCGGAGCAGGTAATCGATCTCGTCCGAGGTGATCTCCGGCCGCTCGTACTCCTCGACCGATACGTCCGTCGTGCCGATCAGCGAGTAACAGCTCTGGTACGGAATGACGAAGACGATCCGCTTGTCGGCGTTCTGCAGGATGTACGCGTGATCGCCATCGTGCACGCGCGGGACCACGATGTGGCTGCCCTTGACGTGGCGCACGGTCTCCGTGGATGGCGTGCCGTCGATCGCATCGCGCACGGCCTTGACCCAGGGTCCCGTCGCATTGACGACGGCGCGGGCGGTGACCTCGAACGGTCCGCTCGTCGCCGCATCGAGCGTCACGCGCCACGTGCGCCCGCCCGCGCCGCGCTCGCGCCGCGCGGACACGAGCCGCGTGGCGACGCGGACGTCTGCGCCCCGCGCATGGCGCATCCATGACGTTGAAGACGACGAGCCGCGCGTCGTCGACGCGCGCATCCGAATAGACGAAGCCCTTGCGGAACTGCGGCTTCAACCCTGCGCCCCATTTCGTCTGCGACAGGTCGGCGCCGAACGAGCCCGGGAGCGTGTCGCGCCGCCCGAGATGGTCGTAGAGAAAGAGGCCGGCACGCAGCATCCACGCCGGCCGCAGGTGCGGCTCGTGCGGCAGGACGAAGGCCAGCGGCTCGACGATGTGCGGGGCCTGGCGCAGCACGATCTCGCGTTCCGCCAGCGCCTCGCGGACGAGCCGGAATTCGTACTGCTCGAGGTAGCGAAGCCCGCCGTGGATCAGCTTCGTGCTCCACTGCGACGTCGCCGACGCGAGGTCCCCTTTCTCGACGAGGAGCACCCGGAGGCCGCGACCCGCGGCATCGCGGGCGATGCCGGCGCCATTGATGCCGGCGCCGACGACGACGAGATCGTACTGCGGGTCGGAGGAGGTGGGGGTCGGGGACAAAATCGCGAGGCCTTCCGCACTATTTTAACGCAGCGCCGAAGCCCGATTCGGCCGACGATCCCGGCGTTGCGCTACCATCGCGGCGTTGCCCGCCCCGAATTGCGAGGAGTCGCCATGAACATCGTCGCCGAGATCGACGCGCTGGTTCCGGACATGAAGGCGTGGCGCCACCACATTCACGCCCACCCCGAGACCGCCTTCGAGGAGAGGGCGACGGCGGCTTTCGTCGCCGACAAGCTGCGCTCGTTCGGGCTCGACGTGCACACGGGGCTCGCGAAGACCGGCGTCGTCGGCGTGCTGCGTCGGGGAACCGGGACCGAGGCGATCGGCCTGCGCGCGGACCTCGACGCGCTGCACATCCACGAGAAGTCGGGCGTCGCGCATGCGTCGACGGTCGCGGGCAAGATGCACGCGTGCGGGCACGACGGGCACACGGCGATGCTGCTGGGCGCGGCCGCCGCGCTCGCCAGGAGCAAGGATTTCGACGGGACGCTCTATTTCATCTTCCAGCCGGCCGAGGAGAACGAAGGCGGCGGTCGCGTGATGGTCGCGGAAGGGCTCTTCGACCGGTTTCCGATGCGCGCGGTCTACGGGATGCACAACTGGCCGCAGAAGCCGGTCGGCACCTTCGCGATGCGCACGGGACCGTTCATGGGCGCGTTCGACATCTTCGAGATCGTCGCGACCGGCAAGGGCGCGCACGCGGCGATGCCCTACACGGGCAAGGACCCGATGCTGTTCGTCGCGCACACGATCAGCGCGCTGCAGACCATCGTCGCGCGCAACCTCCATCCGCTCGACGCCGGCGTGGTCAGCGTCACGCAGGTCCACGGCGGCGACACCTGGAACGTCATCCCGCAGGAAGTCGTGCTGCGCGGCACCGTGCGCACGTTCGACCCCGCGGTGCAGGACCTGATCGAGCAGCGGATGCGCGGCATCGTCGCCGGCGTGGCGGCGATGTTCGAGATGACCGCGACCGTGCGCTACGAGCGCCGCTATCCGGCGACCGTCAACGCCGAGGCGGAGACCAGACACGCGATCGCCGCGGCCACGGCCGTCGTCGGCGCCACCAACGTCGAGACCGATCCGCAGCCGAACATGGGCAGCGAGGACTTCGCGTTCATGCTGCAGGCGAAGCCGGGGTGCTACGTCTGGCTGGGCGCCGGGCGCGGACCGGAAACGCCGAACGTGCACAATCCGCACTACGACTTCAACGACGACGCGCTCGCGATCGGCGCGAGCTACTGGGTGACCCTCGCGCGGCAGCAGCTCGCGGCCTGACCGGCTCAGGGCTTGGGCAGGAGCTTCTCGCGCCGGTCGTGCGCGACGAGCTTCAGCACCGCCGCCGAGACGAGCCTCGAGCGCACGTTGTCCGCGCGCGACGTGAGGACGATCGGCACGCGCGTGCCGCAGACGATCCCCGCGGCATCGGCGCCGGCGAGGTACTGGAGCTGCTTCGCCAGCATGTTGCCGGCTTCGAGATCCGGCACGAGCAGGATGTCCGCCTCGCCGGCAACCGCCGAGCGGATGCCCTTGGTCCGGGCCGCGTCGACCGAGATCGCGTTGTCGAACGCGAGCGGACCGTCGAGCAGCGCGCCGGTGATCTGCCCGCGATCGGCCATCTTGCACAGCGCCGCGGCGTCGAGCGTGCCGGGAATCTTCGGGTTGATCATCTCGACCGCCGAAAGCATCGCGACCTTCGGCTTCGCGATGCCGAGCATGTGCGCGAGGTCGATCGCGTTCTGGCAGATGTCGACCTTTTCCTCGAGCGTCGGGTAGAGGTTGATCGCGGCATCGGTGACCATCAGCAGCCGCGGATACGTCGGCACGTCGAGCACGAACACGTGCGAGATGCGCCGCGCCGTGCGCAGGCCGCTCGCCGTCGGGACGACGGCGCCCATCAGCTCGTCCGTGTGGAGGCTGCCCTTCATCAGCGCCTCGACGTCGCCGGCGCGCGCCAGCTCGACCGCCTTCTCGGCGGCGGCATGGCTGTGCTCGACGCCGACGATCAGGTAGGGCGAGATATCGATGCCCTCGGCGCGCGCGACCGCGCGGATCTTCGCCTCGGGGCCGACCAGGACCGGGACGATGAGGCCGCGCCGCGCCGCCTCGAGCGCGCCCCGCAACGAGTCGCGGTCGCACGGGTGGACCACGGCGCACGTCACCGGCGGCAGCTCTGCGCAGCGGTCGAAGAGCTTGGCGAATCCGTCGTTGCGGCGAAGGATCACCTCCGGTGTCGAGACATTCGCATAGGCGATGCGGCGCATCGGCGCCGAGACCGTCGCGACGCCGTCGACGAGGACGTCGCCGTCCTGGTTCACGCAGCGGCACGCGAATTCGATGTGGTGCACGTCGTCGTGCTTGCGCGTCGCCGTGACCGTCGCCGTCAGCGTGTCGCCGACGTAGCACTTCCCTGCATAGCGGAAATTCGAGCCGACGATCGCGCTGCCGGGCCCCGGCAGCCGGCGATTCAGAAGTCCGGCGACCATCGCGATCGCCGCGGCTCCCTGCGCGGACAGCCGGTCGTCGCCCGGTCCCCCTTCGAGGTGGAAGCCCTCGACGTCGCCGGCGGCGAGCGCCAGCGCCTCGACGTCGGTGGCCGTCAGCGTGCGCGAGACGGACGCGGTCGCGCCCGTGTCGATTTCGTCGAAGGTGCGGTTGGAGAAGTCGTTCATGCGTGAACCTGCCCGTGTGGTGCCGTCACGGCAAGCGTAGCGCAACGCGTGTCCTGCCGCATTGCGCGGCGACAAGAAGGGCGGCCTGCGCCGCCCTTCGTCCGACCCGGTCTGAATCCCCGATTTCGCGGTGCCCGTCGCACCGGGACGATCCGCGCCGATGTCAGGCGCGGTGGCGCATCTTGCGGATCGCCTCGAGCTGCGCGATGGCGATCGCGAGCTCGCCTCGGCCTGCGCGATCTCCTCGCGCGAGGTCTTGTTCTGCATCGCTTCCTCGGCGGCCTTCTTCGCCGCCGCCGCGGCGGCTTCGTCGAGGTCCTTCGCGCGGATCGCGGTGTCGGCGAGCACGGTCACGCGCGTCGGCTGCACCTCGAGGAACCCGCCCTGCACGAACACGAGCTCGTCGGCTGTCTGGCCGGGCAGCTTGATGCGCACGGCGCCCGGCTTGATCTGCGTGAGGAGCGGCGTGTGCCGCGGGTAGATGCCGAGCTCGCCCATGACGCCGGGGAGCACGACGAATTCCGCCTCGCCGGAGAAGATCTGCTCTTCCGCGCTGACGACGTCGACGTGGATGGTGTTGGCCATGTCGGATCAGTCCTTCACGATCGGACGGTGCATCACTGCAGCGTCTTCGCCTTCTCGAACGCTTCCTCGATCGGCCCGACCATGTAGAACGCCTGCTCGGGCAGCTCGTCGCATTCGCCGTTGACGATCATCTTGAAGCCCTTGATCGTGTCCTTCAGCGACACGTACTTGCCCGGCGAGCCGGTGAACACCTCGGCCACGCTGAACGGCTGCGACAGGAAGCGCTGGATCTTGCGCGCGCGCGCCACGGCGAGCTTGTCCTCGGGCGACAGCTCGTCCATGCCGAGGATCGCGATGATGTCGCGCAGCTCCTTGTAGCGCTGCAGCACCGACTGCACGGCGCGCGTCGTGTTGTAGTGCTCCTCGCCGATCACGTGCGGGTCGATCTGGCGCGACGTCGAGTCGAGCGGGTCGACCGCCGGGTAGATGCCGAGCGAGGCGATGTCGCGCGACAGCACGACGGTCGCGTCGAGGTGGCCGAAGGTCGTCGCCGGCGACGGGTCGGTCAGGTCGTCGGCGGGCACGTAGATGGCCTGGATCGACGTGATCGAGCCGGTCTTGGTCGACGTGATCCGCTCCTGCAGCTGGCCCATCTCCTCGGCCAGCGTCGGCTGGTAGCCCACCGCGGAGGGCATCCGGCCGAGCAGCGCCGACACCTCGGTGCCGGCCAGCGTGAAGCGGTAGATGTTGTCGATGAACAGCAGCACGTCGCGGCCTTCGTCGCGGAAGTTCTCGGCGATCGTGAGGCCGGTCAGCGCCGACGCGCAGCCGGTTGCCCGGCGGCTCGTTCATCTGGCCGTAGACCATCGCCACCTTCGATTTCGAGATCGTCCTTGTTGACGACGCCGGCTTCCATCATCTCGTGGTAGAAGTCGTTGCCCTCGCGCGTGCGCTCGCCGACGCCGGCGAACACCGACAGGCCCGAGTGCGCGGTCGCGATGTTGTTGATGAGCTCCATCATCGTGACGGTCTTGCCCACGCCGGCGCCGCCGAACAGGCCGACCTTGCCGCCCTTGGCGAACGGACAGATGAGGTCGATCACCTTGATGCCGGTCTCGAGCAGCTCCTGCGACGGCGAGAGCTCGTCGAACGTCGGGCGCCTCGCGGTGGATCGACATCTCCTTCTCGGCGCCGACCGGGCCGCGCTCGTCGATCGGGCGGCCCAGCACGTCCATGATGCGGCCGAGCGTCTTGTCGCCGACCGGCACCGTGATCGGCGCTGCCGGTGTTGACGACCTTCATGCCGCGGCGCAGGCCGTCGGAGCTGCCGAGCGCGATCGTGCGCACGATGCCGTCGCCCAGCTGCTGCTGCACCTCGAGCGTCAGGCCGATTTCGTCCATCTTGAGCGCGTCGTAGATGTTCGGCATGTCGTCGCGCGCGAACTCCACGTCGACGACGGCGCCGATGCACTGAACGATGGTTCCCTGGTTCATGTTCGCATCCTCGGTTTCGTTGCTTCGATTCAGCGTCTGCGAGCCTCAGACCGCCGCCGCGCCGCCGACGATCTCCGCCAGTTCCTTGGTGATCGCCGCCTGGCGCGTCTTGTTGTAGATGAGCTGCAGCTCGTCGATGATCGTCCCGGCGTTGTCGGACGCCGCCTTCATCGCCACCATCCGCGCCGACTGCTCGGACGCCATGTTCTCGTTGACCATCTGGAAGATCAGCGCCTCGACGAAGCGGCGCAGCACGCCGTCGAGCAGCTGCTTCGCGTCGGGCTCGTAGATGTAGTCCCACGGCGCCGCTCTGCGCTTCCGCCTTGCGCACCTCGCCGCTCGGCGCCCGGAACTGCTCGGGGATCGGCAGCATGTGCCCGTGCCGGGCTTCCTGCTTCATCGTGTTGATGAAGGTCGTGAAGAAGACGTGCACCTCGTCGAGCGTCGCCGTCGATGTACTTGTCGAGCAGGACCTTCACCGGCCCGACCAGCCTGTCGATGTGCGGGCGGTCGCCCAGCTGCACCGCCTGCGAGACGACGTTGGCGCCGAGGCGGCTGAGGAAGCCCAGCGCCCTTGCTGCCGATCGCGCAGTAGTCGACCTCGAGCCCCTTGGCGCGCCACTCCTTGTGCGCGGCTGCAGGACCAGCCGCAGGACGTTGGTGTTGAGGCCGCCGCACAGGCCCTTGTCGGTGGTGACGACGATCGCGCCGACGCGCTTCACCGTCTCGCGCCGCGCGAGGAACGGGTGCTTGTACTCGGTGTTCGCCTTGGCGACGTGCATCGCGATCTGCAGCGCGCGCTCGACGTACGGCCGCGACGCGCGCATCCGGTCCTGGGCCTTCTTCATCTTCGAGGCCGAGACCATCTCCATCGCCTTCGTGATCTTGCGCGTGCTCTGCACGCTCTTGATCTTGTTCCGGATTTCTTTGGACCGCCATCTCGTCCTTGCGCATCGGGCTCGCGCGAGTCAGTACGCGCCGTTCTTCTTGAAGTCCTCGACCGCGGCGGCGAGCGCCTTCTCGTCGTCGGCCGAGAGGTCCTTGGTCTTCTCGAGCTCGTCCATCAGCGCCGCGTACTTGCTCTTCAGGTACGCGCGCAGCGCCGACTCGAACGCCAGCGCCTTCTCGACCGGGACGTCGTCGTAGTAGCCCTTGTTGACGGCGAACAGCGTCACCGCCATCTCGTTGACCTGCAGCGGCTGGTACTGCGGCTGCTTCATGAGCTCGGTGACGAGGCGGCCGCGGTCCAGTTGCTTGCGCGTCGCTTCGTCGAGGTCGGAGGCGAACTGCGCGAACGCCGCGAGCTCGCGGTACTGCGCGAGCGAGAGGCGCACGCCGCCGCCCAGCTTCTTGATGATCTTCGTCTGCGCGTTGCCGCCGACCCGCGACACCGAGATGCCGGCGTTGATGGCCGGGCGGATGCCGGCGTTGAAGAGGTCGGTCTCGAGGAAGATCTGGCCGTCGGTGATCGAGATCACGTTGGTCGGCACGAACGCCGTGACGTCGCCCGCCTGCGTCTCGATGATCGGCAGCGCGGTCAGCGAGCCGGTCTTGCCCTTGACCGCGCCCTTCGTGAACTTCTCGACGTACTCCTCGTTGACGCGCGCGGCGCGCTCGAGCAGCCGCGAGTGCAGGTAGAACACGTCGCCCGGATAGGCTTCGCGGCCCGGCGGGCGGCGCAGCAGCAGCGAGATCTGCCGGTACGCCCACGCCTGCTTGGTCAGGTCGTCGTAGATGATGAGCGCGTCCTGGCCGCGGTCGCGGAAGTATTCGCCCATCGTGCAGCCGGAGTACGGCGCGATGTACTGCATCGCCGCCGATTCCGACGCCGTCGCGACGACGACGATCGTGTACGCCATCGCGCCGTGCTCCTCGAGCTTGCGGATCACGTTCTTGACCGACGAGGCCTTCTGCCCGATCGCGACGTAGACGCAGATCAGGTCCTTGCCCTTCTGGTTGATGATCGTGTCGATCGCCACGGCGGTCTTGCCCGTCTGGCGGTCGCCGATGATGAGCTCGCGCTGGCCGCGGCCGATCGGCACCATCGAGTCGATGGCCTTCGAGCCCGGTCTGCACCGGCTGCGACACCGACTTGCGCCAGATCACGCCCGGCGCGACCTTCTCGATGACGTCGGATTCCTTGGCGTTGACCGGGCCCTTGCCGTCGATCGGCTGGCCGAGCGAATTCACGACGCGCCCGATCAGCTCGGGGCCGACCGGCACCGACAGGATGCGGCCCGTGCACTTGACCGTGTCGCCCTCGGTGATGTGCTCGTACGCGCCGAGAATCACGACGCCGACCGAGTCGCGCTCGAGGTTCAGCGCGAGGCCGAACGTGTTGCTGCGGGAACTCGAGCATTTCGCCGGCCATCGCGTCGGACAGCCCGTGGACGCGGCAGATGCCGTCGGAGATCGAGACGACCGTCCCCTGCGTGCGCACTTCGGCGCCCGTGTCGAGGCTCTGGATCTTGCTCTTGATCAGTTCGCTGATTTCAGAAGGATTCAACTGCATGGTGTCCTCGCGTCGCCCCGGCCGCACGGCGCCGGCGCACGGTAGTTTCGATATCAGGCTCGCAACTGGGTGGCCATCGCCGCAAGCTGCGCCTCGACGGTGCCGTCGATCACGGTGTCGCCGACGGTGATGCGCGCGCCGCCGATCAGCGCCGGGTCGACGTTGACCGTCGCCTCGATCTTCTTGCCGAAGTGCTTCTCGAGCGCCGCCTTGAGCTCGGCGACCTGCGTCGTCGGAGAGCGGGAACGCGCTGTCGATCCGCGCCTTCGCGACGCCGTCGGCGTCGTTCTTCAGCGTCTCGAACAGCGCCAGGATCTGCGGCAGCACCGCGACGCGATCGGCCTCGACCAGCACGCGGACGAAGTTGCGGCCGGTGATCGAGCCGGTCGCCGCAGACGGACAGCAGCAGCGCCTCCTTGTCGCCGCGGTGAGCTTCGGGTTGTCGAGCGCCGCCGCGACGCGCGGGTCGGCGACGACCGCGCTCGCGAAGCGCAGCATCTCCGACCAGACCGGCAGCGCGTTCGCGTCGCGCGCGAGCCGGAACGCCGCTTCGGCGTAGGGTCGGGCGATCGTCGTCAGTTCGGCCATCGCGCGCCCGTCAGAGCTGCTGGCGGATCGACGCCAGGAGATCGGCGTGCGCCTTGGCGTCGACTTCGCGCTTCAGGATCTTCGCCGCGCCGGCGACGGCGAGGTCGGCGACCTGGTTGCGCAGCGCTTCCTTCGCCCGCGACGACTTCCTGCTCGATCTCGGCCTTGGCGGCGGCGAGGATGCGCTCGGCCTCGGCCTTGGCCTCGGCCTTGGCGGCGTCGATCGTCTCGGTCTTGAGCTTCTCGCCCTGCGCGATGATCTCGGAGCGAGCGCGTCTTCGCTTCGGCCATCATGTCGGCGATGCGCTTCTCGGCGATGGCGAGGCTCTGCCGGCCCTGCTCGCCGGCGGCGAGGCCGTCCGCGATCTGCTTCTGGCGCGTCTCGATGGCGCGCATCAGATGCGGCCACACGAACTTCGACGTGAACCAGATGAACGCGGCGAACGCCACGGCCTGCATCACCAGCGTGAAATTGATGTTCATGGCTGCCCCCTGGCAGTTGGACGATGGGCGCCGGACGCGTTACTTGAGCCGCGGCGAGGATCAGCGGATTGCCGAACGCGAACAGCATCGCGAGGCCGACGCCGATGATGAACGACGCGTCGATCAGGCCGAGCAGCAGGAACACCTTCGCCTGCAGCTGCGGCATCAGCTCCGGCTGGCGCGCGGCGCCTTCGAGAAACCGCGAACACATGATGCCGACGCCGACGCACGCGCCGAGCGCGCCGAGGCCGATCATGAGACCGATGCCGACGCCGGTATAGGCCTGGATCATCGCCAGTGCTTGCAGTTTGTCCATTTTCTTTCCTTTCTGAGCGGAGGGTTGTACGGTGAGACGAAAAAGGGGTCGCGTCAGTGGTGCTCGTGCGCCATCGAGACGTACACGATGGTCAGCATCATGAAGATGTAGGCCTGCAGCACGACGATCAGGATGTGGAAGATCGACCAGCCGAGGTGCAGCACGCCGCCGACGAGCGTGCCGACGATGCCGGTCGCGGCCCACAGGCCGAGCAGCATGAAGATGATCTCGCCGGCGTACATGTTGCCGTACAGCCGCAGCGAGTGCGACAGCGGCTTCGACAGGTACTCGACGGCGTTGAAGAGCAGGTTGAACACCCACAGCAGCGGATTGCTGCCGAACGGCGAGCAGAAGAGCTCGTGGATCCAGCCGCCGAGGCCCTTGACCTTGATGCTGTAGAAGATCATCAGCCCGAAGACGGACAGCGAGAGCGCGAACGTCGTGTTGACGTCGGCGGTCGGCACGCCGCGCCACTCGTGCTGGTGCAGCACGTGCTCGTAGAAGAGGCCCATGACGTCGATGGGCAGGAAGTCCATCGCGTTCATGAAGAGCACCCAGACGAACACCGTCAGCGCCAGCGGCGCGACGGTCTTGATTTCGCCGTGGAAGATGCCCTTGACCTGCTCGTTGACGAAATCGATCAGGAGCTCGACGAACGCCTGCGTCTTCGACGGAACGCCCGCGGTGGCCTTGCGCGTGACGAGCCAGAGAAAGCCGAAGGCGAGGACGCCGAGGACGACCGACGTGACGACCGTGTCGACGTTCACGCTCCAGAAGCCGCCCGACTCGCTGGCCTTGGTCAGGAACGTCAGGTGATGCTGGATGTAGGACGTCGGGTTCAGTTCGGATTCGGCAGCCACGGCCCCACCCCTGTTCAGTTCGAATCTACTCGCGAACGAAGAACGCCATGCTGAACACGATCACCGTGATCACGAACGCCGTGAAGAACGCCGCCGGCACGACGTCCTTGTACGTCGACAGCACGAGCCACAGCCCGCCGACGATCACGAGGATCTTGCCCGCTTCCGCCCGGAACATCGCGATGAGCGAGGTCCCGACATCCGGCACCTGTCGCGCGCCGAGCCCGAGCCCGAGCAGCAACGCGTAGACGACGCCGGCCAGCGAAATTGACGAGCCCGCCCAGCACCGCCGAGATCACCCCGTGCTCCCCGGCCCACAATCCCCGCGATCGCCGCGACGGCTGCCGTGGCGACGATCTGCCACTTGAGGACGGTGCGGATGGGTTTGGTCTTGAGCGGGGGGATCACTCGGGCGCGCGATTCCGGTGCTTCGAGCGCTTCCGACAGCAGCAAACCGTAGAATTATAGCGGTCTTTGGCCCCAGCCCCGCAATGGAAATGGTGCGTCGCAACGCCGCTGCGCCGCCTGGGCGTCACCACCGCATCAGCCGCCGGAAAGCGCGCCGACGATCATCAGTTCGCGCGCCGCCGGCGACGGACGCCGTCAAGTCGCGCACCAGCTCGCCGTCGACGAACAGCTTGATGTGCGGGCGGACCGCGTCCTGCTCGTCGACGATCCGAAAGCGCAGCCCCGGATAGCGCGCGTCGAGCGCGCGCAAGCGCGTCACCCAGCGTTGCGGGCGCCGGCAGCTCGACCACCGTCGCCGCCGGCGGTGTACGAGCGCAGCAGGCCGGGAATGCGGACGATCATCGGCGCCGCGCCGGCGGATCGCGCGCGGCAGCGCGACCTCCCCGGTCACGCGCACTCGATCGCGTAGATGTGCGGGAGATGCTTCGCGAGGCATTTCCAGGTCCGTCCCTCGTCGCGGCTTCCCCAGACCTCGCCGCTCGTCGTGCCGAAGTAAACGCCCACTGTCGGCGCTTGGTCTGTCGTCATTGCCTGTCGCTTGACCGTCCACCAGGCCTGCGCCTTCGGCAGGCCGGTCGCCTGGCGCTGCCAGGTCTTGCCGCCGTTGACCGACCGGTACGCGGCGGGCTTGCCTCCCGGCGAGACCCGCGGCCAGACGCTCGTCCCGTCCATCGGAAACACCCACAGCGTGTCCGGATCGCGCGGGTGCAGGACCATCGGAAAGCCGATCGATCCCGACGGATTTCGGCATCGTCGCGCCGATGTCGGTCCACCGCTCGGCCGGGCGGTCGAGCCGGTAGATCCCGCAGTGGTTCTGCTGGTACAGCCGGTCCGGCTCCCTCGGATGCAGCCGCACGCAATGCGGATCGTGTCCGAATTCCGGATCGGGATCCGGCAGGAAGTCGGCGCGCACACCCTTGTTCAGCGGCTTCCAGTCGCGAGCCGCCGTCGAACGATTCGAAGACGCCGCCGCTCGACATCCCGATGTACATATGCTTCGCGTCGCGCGGGTCGACCAGGACCGAGTGCAGCTTCGGGCCATCCGGCGTGCCGTCCTGGTCGCCGCCGCACCAGGCCTTGCGCTGCGGGTGATCGTTGAAGCCGTCGACCCCGGCCCAGGTGACGCCCGCCGTCGGCCGAGCGGAACAGCCCCTGCGGCGACGTGCCGGCGTACCAGACGCCGGGCTCGGTCGCGTGCCCCGGCGTCAGCCAGAACGTGTGGTCGACGGTGCGCCCGCTTCCCTGCTTGAAGGCCGGCGGCTGCGCCGCCTCCTTCCAGGTCCGCCCGCGGTCCGTCGAACGAAACACCGTCGGCCCGAGGTGGCCGGTGCGCGCGGCGGCGAGCAACGTCTTGCCGTCGCGCGGATCGACGACCGCGTGATGCACGATGTTGCCGAGGAAATGCGGGCCCGCGAGCTTCCACGTGCGGCGCGCGGCATCGCCGGCGAGCGTCCACAATCCCTTGCGCGTCGCGATCAAGCAGCGTCGTGCTGCGCGGCGCGACGACCGCGGTCTTCTTTCTGGTTGCAGCCATGGTCCTCCTCCCCCGGTTCGAACCGGCAACGCTACCGCGACCGCGCCGGCAGAGCAAGCGGCTGGCGCGGAGACCCGCCGCACGTAGGGGTTGAAATTCCGCGCGAGGCCTGCAATCCTCGGTCCCCTTCCGTGCTGCGTCGCGGCCGAAGCCCCCCAAGGAGAACGCATGACGATCAAAGTTGGCGACAAGCTGCCCGCGGGCACGCTGTCCGAATTCGTCGAAGTCGAGACCGCCGGCTGCACGGTCGGCCCCAACGAATTCAAGATCGAGGACCTGACGCGCGGCAAGAAGGTCGTGATCTTCGGGCTGCCGGGCGCGTTCACGCCGACGTGCTCGGCGAAACACGTGCCGAGCTACGTTGCAGAACATCGACAAGCTGAAGGCGAAGGGCGTCGCCGACGTGATCTGCATGGCGGTCAACGACGCGTTCGTGATGGGCGCCTGGGCGCGCGACCAGAAGACCGGCGGCAAGGTCCGCATGATGGGCGACGGCAGCGCCAGCTACACGAAGGCGCTCGGCCTCGAGTTCGATCTGACCGCGCGGGGCCTCGGCGTGCGCTGCCAGCGCTTCTCGATGCTGGTCGACAACGGCGTCGTGAAGGCGCTCAACGTCGAGGCGCCGGGCAAGTACGAAGTGTCGGACGCGGAGACGATGCTGACAGATGGGGTAGCGTCGCGAGCCTGGGAGCCGGGGCGCCGCGAGCGAAAGGAGGCCGAGGACGCTCGCGGCCGACAACGACCGCCGCACGATCCTGCAAATGCGGCGCGGAGGCCGAGGCGCGGATATTCGGGGCGTCGCGGGTCTGAGTTAGCGCGTTAGCGCAGCTTCGCGAGTATCCCGTCGAGCTGTTCGAGGCTCGAGTAGCCGATGACGACCTTGCCGGCGCCGTTGGCCTTCGGCACGATCGACACGGTCGCGCCGAGCGCATCGGCGAGTTCCTCCTGCAACCGCGCGAGATCGGGATCGGGCGCGACGGCGCCGCGCTTCGCGTCTCGCCGTCCGGGGTGCGCGAACTGGTGGACCAGCCGCTCCGTCTCGCGCACCGAGAGTCCCTGCGCAACCACGCGCGCGGCCGCCGCGGTCTGTTGCCCCGCGGACAGCGCGAGCAGCGCGCGCGCGTGGCCCATGTCGATCTGCCCGTCCAGCAGGTACGCCTGCACCGGCTTCGCGAGCTCGCGCAGGCGCAGCAGGTTGGTCACCGCGCTGCGCGAGCGGCCGACGGCCTTCGCCGCCGCCTCGTGCGTCAGGCCGAATTCCTCGATCAGCCGATGGATGCCGTTGGCCTGCTCGAGCGGATTCAGGTCCTCGCGCTGGATGTTCTCGATCAGCGCGAGCGCCAGCGCCGATTGATCCGGCACCGCCTTCACCAGCGCCGGCACCTCGGCGAGACCCGCGCGTCTTCGCCGCGCGCCAGCGGCGCTCGCCGGCGACGATCTCGAACCGCGCCGCCGTCGATCGGCCGCACCAGGATCGGCTGCATCACGCCGTGCTCGCGAATCGATGCCGCGAGATCGTCGAGCGCGGCGTCGTCCATCTGCGTGCGCGGCTGGTACTTGCCGGGCTGCAGACGATCGATCGCGATCGCCTGCAGCGCATCGTTCGTCTCCGCGTTGTCGACGCCCGCGAGCAGCGCGTCGAGGCCGCGGCCGAGCCCCTTGGGTCGAATCATCGTTGCGGCTCCGCTGCTGTGCGCCTGCCGGCATCACGTCAGCGGCCGGCGCACCCGCGCCTTCCGCCGTCGCGGCTTCCATCCGGCGCAGCATCTCGCCGGCCAGCGCCAGATAGGCCTGCGCGCCCTTGGAAGTCCTGTCGAGGTGGAGCACCGGGATGCCGTGCGACGGCGCTTCGGCAAGCCGGATGTTGCGCGGAATCACCGTGCGGTAGAGCTTGTCGCCGAAGTGCTTCTCGAGCTCCGCCGCGACGTTGAGCGCCAGCGTGTTGCGCGGGTCGTACATCGTGCGCAGCAGGCCCTCGATCTCGAGCCGCGGGTTGAGATGCGCGCGCACCTTCTTCACCGTCTGCACGAGATCGGAGAGCCCTTCGAGCGCGTAGTACTCGCACTGCATCGGAATGAGCACCGAGTCGGCCGCGCAGAGACCGTTCAGCGTCAGCAGCGACAGTGACGGCGGGCAGTCGAGGAGGATGAAGTCGTAGTCGGGCGCGACTTCGCTCAGATCGCCGAGCGCATCTGCCGCAGCGCTTCGGCGAGCGCGTCCTTCAAGCCGCATTTCGCGCTCGGGCAGGTCGACCAGCTCGACTTCCGCGCCCGCGAGCTCGCGGTTCGCCGGCACGAGGTCGAAGCCGCCCGTCGGCGAGACCACGCGGACGTCGGCGATCTTCCTTTCGCCCAGCAGCACGTGATACACGGTGGCCGCCGAGCGCGCGCTTGTCGACGCCGGCGCCGGTCGTGGCGTTGCCCTGCGGATCGAGATCGACGAGCAGCACGCGGCGCTTCATCGCGGCGAGGCTCGCCGCGAGGTTGACGGCGGTCGTCGTCTTGCCGACGCCGCCCTTCTGGTTGGCGACCGCGATGATTCGCGTCATGCCCGTTCCATCACGATCAGATGCCGCTCGCGCGTCGAGCCCCGGGCACCGTGAGCGCCGGCGCCGCGACGACGCGAAAGTCCGGCGGGAGCTGCGCGATCTCCTCGTCCGGATAGACGCCCTTCATCGCGACGAGCCGTCCGCCGTCGGCGAGATGCCGCGCGCTCGCGGCGACGAACGTCGCGAGGTCGGAGAATGCGCGCGAGATGACGACGTCGAACGGCGCCGCGGGCGCGTAGTCCTCGACGCGCGCGACGACCGCCTCGACGTTGGGCAGCGACAGCTCGATCACCGCCTGCTGCAGGAACGCGCCCTTCTTGTGGCTGCTGTCGAGCGCGACGACGCGCCACGCGGGCCGCGCAATCGCCAGCGGGATCGCCGGCACGCCGCCGCCGCTGCCGACGTCGAGCACGCGACAGCCGGGGACGCGCGCATCTCGCCGCGGAAGGTGCGGAAGCACGGCGAGCGCGTCGAGCACGTGGTGCGTCACCATGCGCTCGGGCTCGCGGATCGCCGTCAGGTTGTACGTGCGGTTCCATTTCGCGAGCAGCTCGAGATAGCGGACGAGCTTGTCGCGCGCGCCGCGGCGGCAGCGACGGCGCCGCCGCCGCGCGTCGAGTTGCGAGCAGACCCTCGTCGAGGTCGATCGTGTCGATCAGCCGAGCGCCGCGTCGCACTCCGGCGGTGATGCGCCGCCCGTTGGCATCGGCGCGAGCCCGCGCTTCAGATGCACGAGCAGCAGCGAGATCGCCGCCGGCGTGATCCCGGAGATGCGCGCCGCCTGACCGATGGTTTCGGGCCGGTGCAGGTTGAGCTTGTGCTGCACCTCGGCCGAGAAGCCGCGCACCGTGCGGTAGTCGAGATCGGGCGGAAGCCGCAGCGATTCCTGCGCGCGGTCGCGCGCGCGATCTCCTCCTGCTGCCGATCGATGTAGCCCGCGTACTTGGTCGCGACCTCGACCTGCTCGGCGACCTCCGCATCGCGCGACCGCGTCGCCCGCGCCGGCAGCGTCATCAGCGACGCATAGGTGACGCCGGGCCGGCGCAGCAGCTCGGTCAGCGAATACTCGCGCTCGATCGGCTGCCCCAGGACGCGCTCGGCGTCGTGCGCCGCGACGACGGCCGGATTCACGATCGTCGACTTCGAGTCGCTCGAGCTCGCGCGCGACCGCGTCGCGCTTGCGCGCGAACGGCGTCCCAGCGCGCGTCGTCGACGACGCCCAGTTCGCGCCCGCGCTCGGTGAGGCGCAGATCGGCGTTGTCCTCGCGCAGCTGCAGTCGATACTCGGCGCGCGACGTGAACATCCGGTACGGCTCGGTGACGCCGCGCGTGATCAGATCGTCGACCAGCACCCCGAGATACGCCTCGTCGCGGCGCGGCGACCAGCCGTCGTCGCCGCGCGACGAAACGTCCCGCGTTGATGCCGGCGAGAACGCCCTGCGCCGCGGCTTCCTCGTAGCCCGTCGTGCCGTTGATCTGCCCCGCGAAGAAGAGCCCGCGAATCGCCTTCGTCTCGAGCGTCGCCTTGAGCGCGCACGGATCGAAGTAGTCGTACTCGATCGAGTAGCCGGGCCGCAGGATGTGCGCGCGCTCGCAGCCCTCGATCGAGCGCACGAGCGCGAGCTGCACGTCGAACGGCAGCGACGTCGAAATGCCGTTCGGGTAGATCTCGTTCGTCGCGAGGCCCTCGGGCTCGAGGAAGATCTGGTGGCTCGTCCGCTCGGCGAAGCGCACGACCTTGTCCTCGATCGACGGACAGTAGCGCGGACCGACACCCTTGATGACGCCGGTGAAGAGCGGCGAGCGATCGAGGCCGCCGCGAATGATCTCGTGCGTGCGCTCGTTCGTGTGCGTGATCCAGCAGGGCACCTGCCGCGGGTGCATCGCGCGCGTGCCCGACGAAGCTGAACACCGGCAGCGGGATCGTCGCCGGGCTGCACGGCGAGCGCCGCGAAGTCGATCGTGCGGCCGTCGAGCCGCGGCGGCGTGCCCGTCTTCAGGCGCCCGACCGGCAGCCGCAGTTCGCGCAGTCGCGCGCCGAGCGTCTTCGCCGGCGGATCGCCGGCGCGCCCCGCCTCGTAGTTCGTCGAGGCCCACGTGGATCAGCCCGGAAAGAAACGTCCCCGTGGTCAGCACGACGGCGTCGGCCTCGAACGACGACGCCGATCTGCGTGATCACGCCGGTGACGCGCGCGCCGGCGCCGTCGCCGTCGAGCGTCAGGTCGTCGACGGCCTGCTGAAACAGCGTGAGGTTCGGCTGGTTCTCGAGCCGGCGCCGGATCGCCGCCTTGTAGAGCACGCGGTCGGCCTGCGCCCGCGTCGCGCGCACCGCCGGGCCCTTGCTCGAATTGAGCGTGCGGAACTGGATTCCCGGCCTCGTCGGTGGCGATCGCCATCGCGCCGCCGAGGGCGTCGACCTCCTTGACGAGGTGGCCCTTGCCGATGCCGCCGATCGACGGATTGCACGACATCTGGCCGAGCGTCTCGATGCTGTGCGTCAGCAGCAGCGTCTTGCGCCCCATCCGCGCGCTCGCGAGCGCCGCCTCGGTGCCGGCGTGGCCGCCGCCGACGACGATCACGTCGAAACGTCGTTCGAATATCATGATTTCATTGAAGTTTTTGTATTCTGGTGGCGTGCAGTCACCGGACGTTGCCGACCCGTGATCATACGGCAAACGCGGGGTCCGGGAAAGTGGCCAATCGGCCGAGCCGCATGTTGCGAACGCCGGGGCCAGGTAGTTCCACGTGGAACATCCGGCACCGCGAGGCACCTCGGCACCGATCCAGGGTACGCTTCAAGATCGGCCCCCGGCACAAACGGCGGAAGAATCGCGGCACGTGTGCACGGGGACCGGTGCGGCCGCAATCGACCCCAGCGGCCGATTCAGGGGATTTCGGGGCACGCGCGGCATGGTAGCGACGGACCGACCGGCTCGCCGGTTGCACCCGCGAGGTCTCGGCCACGGCATGCCCGCGGCCAGCGGCGCACCGCGGCGCGCAATGTTTCACGTGGAACCTTCGTGACCGCCGGCGCCCGCCCGCCTACAATCGGCGGCGACCTCGCCGACTCCGCCACCACCCGACCCAACTTCCGATGCCTCGAATTCTCTGCCTCGGCATGTCGGCGCTCGACGCCATCTATCGCGTTCCGCGCAATCCCCGCGTCGCCCACCAAGGTCCTGGCCACCGGATTCACCGAATGCGGCGGCGGCATGGCCGCCAACGCGAGCGTCGCCGTCGCACGGCTGGGCGGTCAGGTGTCGCTATTGGGGGCGGGTCGGCAGCCGATGCGCTGGGCGACACGTATCCTCCGGCAACTGGCGGACGAGGGGGTCGACGTGGCGGCAGTTCGGCGCATCCCCGGATGCATCTCGCCGTCGGCTGCAATTCTGGTCGCCGACGACGGCGAACGACTGGTCTGCGCGTACAACGACCCCGCCCTCGATCACGACGCGTCGTGGCTGCCGCTCGAGCGAAGTCGCCGACTTCGACGCGGCGCTGGCCGATGTGCGATGGCCGGCGGGCGCAGCGGTCGTTCTCGACGCCGCGCGGATGGCAGGCATACCGGCGGTGTTCGACGGGGACATCGGCCCGCGCGACGCGCTGCTGGATCTCGCCGCGCGCGCAACCCACGTCGTCTTCTCGGAGCCGGGACTCGCGCAGGCTTCCGGCATCAGACGGCGCCCGGCGACGGCCTTGCGCGCATCGCCGCAACCCGTCCGGGCATCGTCGGCGTGACCCTGGGCCCGGAGGGCTTCCTCTGGCGCGGAGCGGGACCAGGAGCACCGGATGCCAGCGCCACGAATCACCGCGGTCGACACGCTCGCGGCCGGGGACGTCTGGCACGGCGCGTTCACGCTGGCATTGGCGCGAGCAGTCGGGACGTCGCCGACGCCGCCCGATTCGCGAACGCCGCAGCGGCGATCAAGTGCACGCGCACCGGAGGCCGACTGGGCGCACCGCGCCGCGCCGAGGTGGCCGCACTCCTCGAATAATATCAAACAAATCTATTATTAATCAATAGTATATATGCATTTCGTCCGCACGTTGCCGGCGCTTCAGGCGTGGACCACAGCGCCTCGGGCTCGGCAAGCTGAGCGGCTACCCCGCCAGCCGCGCCCCCAGCCGCTCGCGCTCGGCGGCCAGCGCGGCGGGCCGCTTGGCCCCCAGCTTCGCGAAGAGCTCGTCGTGCGCCGAGAGCTCGCGCGTCCACATGGCGCGTCGACCTTCATCACCTGCCTGTAACGCTCCGGCGTGAAGTCGAGGCCGACCCAGTTGAGGTCGCGCGTAGTCGGGTTCGAAGCCCAGCGCCGTGTCGCGAGCGTTGCCGCGCCCGTGGCACCGGTCGACGATCCAGGCGAGCACGCGCATGTTCTGCGCGAAGCCCGGCCACGACGAACTTGCCGTCCGCGTCGGTGCGGAACCAGTTGACGTTGAAGATCTTCGGCGGCTGCGGCACCGACTTGCCCGATCTCGAGCCAGTGCGCGAAGTAGTCGCCGACGTGGTATCCGCAGAACGGCAGCATCGCGAACGGATCGCGGCGCACCTCGCCGACCTTGCCGGTCGCCGCCGCGGTCGTCTCCGACCCCATCGTCGCCGCCTTGTACACGCCCTCTTCCCACGTCCTCGCCTCGACCACCAGCGGCACCGTGTCGCTTCGTCGCGCACCGAAGACGAACGCGTCGATCGGCACGCCGTTCGGGTCGTCCCAGGCGGGATCGAGCGACGGGCACTGGATCGACGCCACGGTGAAGCGCGAGTTCGGATGCGCGGCCTTGCGGCCGCAATCGGGCGTCCACGACTGGCCCTGCCAATCCGTGAGATGCGCGGGCGGCTGCTTCGTCATCCCCTCCCACCAGACGTCGCCGTCGTCGGTCAACGCGACGTTGGTGAAGATCACGTTGGCCTTGAGCATCTCCATCGCGTTGGGGTTCGATTCGTACGAGGTTCCCGGCGCGACGCCGAAATACCCGGCCTCGGGATTGATCGCGTAGAACCTGCCGTCGTCGTGCGGCTTGATCCACGCGATGTCGTCGCCGACCGTCGTGACCTTCCAGCCCTCGAAGCCCTTCGGCGGAATCAGCATCGAGAAGTTGGTCTTGCCGCAGGCACTGGGAAAGGCGCCGGCGATGTAGCTCTTTTCGCCCGACGGCGTGGTGACGCCGAGGATCAGCATGTGCTCGGCGAGCCAGCCCTGGTCGCGGCCCATCACCGACGCAATCCGCAACGCGAAGCACTTCTTGCCGAGCAGCGCGTTGCCGCCATAGCCCGAGCCGTACGACCAGATCTCGCGCGTCTCCGGGAAAGTGGACGATGTACTTGTCGCTCCTGTTGCACGGCCACGCGACGTCCGTCTGTCCCGGCGCCAGCGGCGCGCCCACCGAGTGCACGCACGGGACGAACGCGCCGTCGGCTCCCAGCACGTCGTACACCGCCTTCCCCATCCGCGTCATCATCTTCATGTTCGCGACGACGTACGGGCTGTCCGAGAGCTCGATGCCGATGTGCGCGATGTGGCTGCCGATCGGCCCCATCGAGAACGGCACGACGTACATCGTGCGCCCGCGCATGCAGCCGTCGAAGAGCCGATTCATCGTCGCCCGCATCTCCGCCGGCGCGACCCAGTTGTTCGTCGGCCCCGCATCGTCCTCGCTCTCGCTGCAGATGAACGTGCGGTCCTCGACGCGCGCGACGTCCGACGGGTCGGACAGCGCCAGATAGCTGTTCGGGCGAAGCGCCGGATTGAGCTTCTTCAGCGTTCCCGCGGCGACCATCTCCGCGCACAGGCGCTCGTACTCGGCGTCGCTGCCGTCGCACCAGACGATGCGATCGGGCTTCGTCAGGCGCGCGATGTCGCGAACCCAGGCGCGCAGCCGCGGGTGGCGCACGTAGTCGGGCGCCGGAAATTCGCTGGCGAGAACGGAAATCGGATCGGGATGATTCATCGGAGACCTGTGTGGCTGGAAGTCGGTGGGGCCGGCGGCGCGTGACGATGCCGCGGCACGAATGTGGGGCTGAGAGTTTACACCGCGGAAACCGTATGCCGGAATCCGCAGCGCGCCTGATTCATTGGCCAAGTGGCCTTACCGCATCGCCCGCGCTGCGACCGCGACGACGTGCCGGACCCCTTCGCTGCGGACGTCCTTCAGCAAGTTTCGAAGAGACTGCGCCATTGTGTCGCGTGTAGTCGACAATGCGTTGATCAACGCAGTCCTGTCGAGCGCGGCGCGGGGACTCGACGGTGCTATCGCGCGCCGTGCGCCGGGCACGCGGCGGCGCACTCACGGTCCCTACCCTCCCTTGCGCTGGCGCCACGCGCGCACGCGCGCAAACAGCGGCGCCGTGCAGAGGAGCAGGGCGACGACGCGCGTCACGTGAAACGCGGTGACGAGCGGCACGCCGAGCTGCAGCACCTTGGCGGTGATGCACATCTCGGCGATTCCCCCGGGAGCCGTGCCGAGGATCAGCGTCGCCGGGTGGAGCGTCGAGAGCTGCGCAGCCGATCCAGCCGAACGCCGCCGAAACGATGATCGCGCCGACCACGGTCACGCTGACGGCCATCACGAAACGCGGCGCGCCTTGCAGGAAGTCGCGCTGGAAACGCGCCCCGAGCGCGCAACCCAGCAGGCACTGGCCGGCATTGGAAGCGAGCACCGGGGTTGCCGAAAGATTGATGTCGGCGGCGGTGAGCGGAATCGCGACGGCGAGCGAGCCGAGCACGAATGCATTGGGCACCTTCAGCACCATCGCGACGAAGCCGCCCGCGACGGTCGCCGCCATCAGCAGCGCATATCCCCCCGACGAGAACACCATCGTCCCGGGGACGTAGCGATCGACACCGTGTACGCCGAGAATTGCGTACGCTGCGGGCAGCGGTCACCACGACGATGAGGATGCGCAGGCTCTGCGCCGCCGCGACACGATCGACGCGCGCGCCGAACCGCTCGCCCAGCACCGACATCTCCGCCGCGCCGCCGGGCACGCTCGCGAAGATGCCGGTCGTCGAGTCGATCCCCGCCATGCGCGCGAGCACGAGCCCGGCGGCATAGCCCAAGCCGATCGAGAACACCGCCCCGGCCACGAGCAGCGGCCACCACCCGGAGACCTCGCGAACCACATGCGGCGTGAAGTAGAGGCCGAGCGCGGTGCCGATGATCCACTGCCCGACCTGCCGGCCCCCCGGAACCGCCGCAACGTTCACTCCCGCAACGCGCAGAAACGCAAGCGTGACGAGCGGCCCCAGCATCCAGGGGATCGGCGTCCCGATGCGGCTGCACGCCCATCCGGCGACCGCGCCCAGTGCAAGTCCGGCGAGCGGCGGGGCGATCGCGGATCGCTTCATTTGCCGATGCAGAATCGCGAGAAGATGGCGCCCGAGCAGGTCGTCGCTCGTGAACTCGCCGGTGATCGCGGCCAGCGCGGTCTGCGCCGCGCGCAGCTCCTCGGCGAAGAGCTCGAGCGGAGGTGCGGCGTCACCCAAGTGCCGCGCGGCCGCTGCGAGGTGCGTCCGCCGCGTCGCGCAGCGCGACGAGATGCCGCTCGCGCGCGAGGAAAGCTCCCTCCATGTCCTCGTGCGCGCCGGCGATGCCGAGGATCTCCTGCCGCAGGAGCTCGATGCCCGCGCCGGTCTTCGCCGACAGGAAGACATGGCGCACGGAGCCGCGGCGCTTCGCCGTCGCGGCACCGACGACAGCGCGCGTTTCGACCGTCGGCGGCAGGCCCGCGAGATCGATCTTGTTGTGGACGACGAGCCGCCGCAGTCCTGCCGGGAGCTCGGCGAGGATCGCGCGATCCGCATCCGTCGATGCCGATCGCCCGCCGCGGCGTCGACCAGGACCAGCGCGAGGTCGGCGCGCTCGATCGCCGCCCACGTGCGCTCGATGCCCAGCGTCTCGATCGGATCGTCGGTCGGGCCGCAGGCCCGCCGTGTCGACGATCGTCAGCGGTATGCCGTGGATCTCGATCTGCGCACGCACCGCGTCGCGCGTCGTCCCGGCGATCGGCGTGACGATCGCGACCGCGTCGCCGGCGAGCTGATTGAGGAGGCTCGACTTGCCGACGTTCGGCCGCCCGACCAGCACGACGATGAGGCCCTCGCGAAGCAGCGCGCCCTGCTTCGCGCCGCGCGAGGACCGCGGCGATCTTCGCCGCGATCGCGGCGAGCTTGCCGCGCGCATCGGCGGCGCGCAGGAAATCGAGGTCCTCGTCGGGGAAATCGAGCGTCGCCTCGGTGAACATCCGCAGCTCGATCAGCGCCTCGACGAGCGCGCGGATCTCGCGCGAAAACGCTCCGGAGAGGCTTCGCGCGGCCGCGCGCGCCGCCGTCGCCGTCGCCGCATCGATGAGATCGGCGACGCTCTCCGCCTGCGCGAGGTCCAGCTTGCCGTTGAGAAACGCGCGCTGCGTGAACTCGCCCGGCGCGCGCAAGCCGCGCGCCCAGCTCGACGCAGCGCGCGAGCAGCAGCTGCAGCACCGCGGGGCCGCCGTGCGCGTGCAGCTCCAGCACGTGCTCGCCGGTGTACGAGCGCGGCGCCGGGAAGTGGAGCGCGAGGCCCTGGTCGAGCGCTTCGCCGCCGGCACCGCGAAACGTCGACGAGCGTCGCCGCGCGCGGGGCGAGCGCGCGCTGCACGATGCCGGCGATGATCGCCGGCACGCCGGCGCCGGACACGCGCACGACGCCGACGCCACCGCGCCCGGGGGGCGTCGCGATCGCGGCGATCGTATCGGGCACCGGCAGCGGATGCACGATGCCGCCTGTCTGATCGGGACGATCGCTCCGCGCCGCCGCGCGCATCGTTTGCCACTCGCCCGCCGGCAGGCGATCGAAGCCGCCTTCGCCGCAGGCGCCGAATATCCTGCGCCTGCGGGCGAAGGCACCCTCGGTCATGCTGCGAAGTGCGCGCTTAGCGGCGCTTCGCGGCGGCGAGCGCCGCTTCCTTCTCCAGCACGCGGTTCATGTGCCACTGCTGGAAGATCTGCAGCGAATTGTTGATGAGCCAGTAGAGCACGAGCCCCGACGGGAAGAAGATGAACATCACCGAGAACGCGATCGGCATGATCTGCATCACCTTCGCCTGCACCGGATCGGAGATCGGCGTCGGCGACAGCTTCACCTGCAGATACGCGGTGATCGCGTAGACGACCGGCAGCACGAAGTACGGGTCCGGCGCCGAGAGGTCCTGTGATCCAGCCGATCCACGGCGCGTTGCGCAGCTCGACCGCCGACAGCAGCACCCAGTAGAGCGCGATGAAGACCGGGATCTGCACGAGGATCGGCAGGCAGCCGCCCAGCGGATTGATCTTCTCCTGCTTGTACATCTCCATCATCTTGATCTGCAGCTGCTGCTTGTCGTTCGCGTACTGTTCCTGCAGCGCCTTCAGCTTCGGCGCGATCACTTTCATCTTCGCCATCGAGCGCGCGCTCGCGTGGTTCAGCGGATAGAACGCGCTCTTGATGATGATCGTGAGCAGCACGATCGCCCAGCCCCAGTTGTGCACGATCCCGTGCAGCCACTTCAGCAGCCAGAAGAGCGGCGCCGCGATCACCGTGAAGATCCCGTAGTCGACGACGAGGTCGAGCCCCTTCGCGAGCTTCGCGAGCTCGTCCTGCTCCTGCGGCCCGACGTAGAGCGGAACGCGGACTTCGCCGGTCGCGCCCGGGGCGATCGTCCCGACCGGCACGATCATGCCCGACCGAGTAGAGGCCCCCGTCGAGCTTCCGCGCATAGAACTCGCGCGGCAACTTCTGTCGTCGTCCGCGGCAGCCACGCGGCGACGAAATAGTGCTCGACCATCCCGACCCAGCCGTTGTCGGCGTTCTTCGTGTACGGGAGCTTGCGCGCCGGATCGGCCGCCAGCTTGTCGAGCTCGCCGAACTCGACCTTCTTGAACTTGTCGGTCTCGTTGTAGATGACCGGGCCCGGTATACGAGACCGGCGCCATCGAGTTCTGCGTGCCCTGCGTCTTGGTGTCGCGCGTCAACTGGAAATACGGCAGAACGGCGCGAGCGGCGCGCGCGCCGACGTTCGTGATGTCGTAGGCGACGTCGATCACGTAGGTGCCGCGATGGAACGTCAGCACCTGCACGATCTTGTCGCCGTTCGGCGCCGTCGTCTGCAGGCGCAGCTCGACCTGGTCCGCGCCCGCCGCGAGCTCCCGCGGGCCCGGCAGCGCCTCGTAGACGCGTCCGGTGGTTCGGCATTCCCTCGCCCAGGAGCCCCGACTGCGCGACGTACGTGCGCTCGGGCGTCCTCAGCAGCGCGAGGTAGGGCTTCGCTTCGTCGTCCGGATCGCGGTGCTTGAGGAGCGCCACCTCGCGTGATCATGCCGCCCGTCGTGTCGACCTCGGCGCGGTAGAGATCGGTGGTGATCGTGACGGGCGCCCGGGCACTGCCGTCTGCCCGTTCGCCGCGGCGGGCGCCGCCGGAACGGCGCCCGGGGCGCCGTGGGGCTTGCGGCGGCACTGCGGGCGCGACCGGGCGGGCTTGGCAACTCCGCGGGCGCGCTCTTAGGTTGCTGCGCCGCGACGGCGGCCGGCGCCGGCGGGGGGCGCGTCTCCTTCTGCCATGCCTCCCACAGCAGCAACGCAGAAAACGAGAAGATCACGAACAGGATCAGACGTTGGGTATCCATGACAGCCTGGGTGACCGCGCGCCCGCAAGTCGCGGGCGCGTGAAAGGGAAATGGGAGCGACGTTCAGGGAACGGGGTCGTAGCCGCCCGAATGATACGGGTGACACCGCAGGACGCGGCGAACGGCAAGCACACGTACCCTTCAAGGCACCGTGCTTGACGATCGCCTCGCGCGCGTAGTCGGAGCAACTCGGGGCAAAGCGGCAGTTCGCGCCCAGCATCGGCCGGAACAGGTACTGGTAGCACCGGATCAGCGCGAGCAGGATCGCTTTCATGGCGACCCGCCGCGCTCCGCAGCGTCGCGAGCAGTCGCGCCGCCTCGAGCGACGATCAGCGGGAACTCGCTGCGCGGTACGCCGCGTTTCACGCGCACGATCACGTCGAGACCGTCGATCGCCGGGCTGCGCTTCGCGCAACACGACGCGCAGCATGCGTCGCACGCGGTTGCGGTCGACCGCAAGCGGCAGCGCCTTGCGGCCGATCACGAAACCGACGCGGCCGCGTCGTGCGGGCGGCCGCCACCGAAACGAACTGCAGGTACTCGCCCTCGCGGCGCCGTCCGTTGCGGAAGACCGTCTCGAACGCGCCCGACCCCGTGAGCCGGCAGCGGCGATTCGCCCCGACCATCGCCGCGGCGGGTCCGGCGATCAGGGCGCGAGCCGGGCGCGGCCCTTGGCGCGCCGCGCCGAGAGCACCTTGCGGCCGCCGACGCTCTTCATCCGGGCGCGGAAACCGTGCGTGCGCTTGCGCTTGACGACGGAGGGTTGGAACGTGCGTTTCATGTTGAGGAGTCTCGAAGTGAAAAAGCCTTACATTAGAGCGCGTTAACACCATCGCTGTCAATCGACATCGGTGGCGCGCACGACGGTCGCCGCGCGGCCTGTGGATAACTCGTCGCCGGGCTGGGCTCGACGAGCGTCATGCGACCGCCGAGTGCCGCGGCCCGGTCCGCTGGCGGCCCGCGCCTGTGGATACCTATTTGCCGCTGCTCTACAATGGCGGCACCGACGGTCGCTTCGCGCCCGCCCGCCGCACGACTCCCCCAGAACTGGAACAACGCATGTCCGCCGGACCGCTTTTCTGGCAACGCTGTCTCGACGCCTTCCGCGAGGAACTGACGCCCCAGCAGTTCAACACCTGGATCCGGCCGCTGGCGCTCGAGAGCACGGGCGACGGCTATCGGCTGCTCGCGCACAACCGGTTCGTGCTGCAGTGGGTGAAGGAGCGCTTCCTCGTCCGGATCACCGAGCTCGCGGCCGAAACCGAAGGACATCCGGTGTCGATCGCGCTGGCCGTCGCCGACGGCGCGGGGACGCCGCCCGGAGCGGGCCGGCGCTCGCGCCCCGGCGCCGGTCGCGCCGCTGCCCCCGGTGGCCGAGCCGCCCTCCGGCCTCACGAATCCCCCGGCGCTGCCGCGGCGCCACGAGCAGACGAGCCTCAACCCGAGCTTCACGTTCGCGAGCTTCGTCGCCGGCAAGGCCAACCAGCTGGCGCGCGCGGCGGCCATGCAGGTCGCCGAGCACCCGACGTCGTACAACCCGCTGTTCGTCTACGGTGGCGTCGGCCTCGGCAAGACGCACCTGATCCAGGCCATCGGCAATCACATCCTGCAGCGCGACGCCGCGGCGAAGATCCGCTACATCCATGCCGAGACCTACGTCTCCGACGTCGTCCGCGCCTACCAGCACAAGGCCTTCGACGATTTCAAGCGCTATTACCGCTCGCTCGACCTCCTGCTCATCGACGACATCCAGTTCTTCAGCGGCAAGAGCCGGACGCAGGAGGAGTTCTTCTACCTGTTCAACACGCTGATCGAAGCGCACAAGCAGGTCGTCATCACCTGCGACACCTACCCGAAGGAGATCTCCGGCATCGAGGAACGGCTGATCTCCCGCTTCGGCTGGGGTCTCACCGTCGCGCTCGAGCCGCCGGAACTGGAAATGCGCGTCGCCATCCTGCTGGCGAAGGCCGGCGCCACGGGCCTCAAGCTCGACGAGCAGGTCGCGTTCTTCATCGCCAAGCACATCCGCTCGAACGTCCGCGAACTCGAAGGCGCCCTGAAGCGCGTCATCGCCTACTCGAGCTTCCACGGCCAGGAGATCACGCTCGCCGTCGCCAAGGACGCGCTGCGCGACCTGCTCGCCGTGCAGAACCGCCAGATCTCGGTCGAAAACATCCAGAAGACCGTCGCCGACTACTACAAGATCCGCATCTCCGACATGCACTCGAAGAAGCGCTCGCGCGCGATCGCCCGACCGCGGCAGGTGGCGATGGCGCTCGCCAAGGAACTGACCCAACTCTCGCTGCCGGAGATCGGCAGCAACTTCGGCGGTCGCGACCACACGACCGTCCTGCATGCCTGCCGCCAGATCGCGAAACTGCGCGAAACGATCCCCGAACTCAACCACGACGTCAATTTCCTGCTCCAGGTCCTGCGCAACTGAATCGCGGCCGCGCCGGCAGACGCCACGGCTGCGATGTCACGCCTTCAGCGCGGCCGCCACCGCGTTTTTCGCTGGATAACTTCCGCTTTTGCATCTATAATTTGTGGATTGAATGCGCCGGATCGATATTCCCAGAAAAGTCCCCAAACGATCCACCGCGCGCTACACGGTTTGTCCACAGGGTTTGCCCAATTCCAACCAGCTGACAGATAACGGCTTTTTCCGGATAGTACCGGAACCGCGTCGCCTCCTGTTAGCTGTTATACGGTTTAAATCAATGCAATTAAAACAAATCGCCCGCGACGCGTTGCTGAAACCCCTGCAAGCGGTGTCGGGCATCGTCGAACGCCGCCACACGCTGCCAATTCTCGCGAATGTCCTGATCGAGCACCGGGACGGCCAGCTCTTCGTCACGGCGACCGATCTCGAGATGCAGATCACCGCGCATTCGGATCTCGCGGGCAAGGAATCGCAGGCGGTAACCGTCGCGGCGCGCAAGCTGCAGGACCTGCTGCGCGCGCTGCCGGACGACGCAATGCTGACCATCGATGGCACCGGCAGCCGGATGACGCTGCGCGCCGGTCGATCGCGGTTCAATCTGCAGACGCTGCCGGCCGCCGACTATCCGCGAATCGGCGTCGGCCAGGATCAGGTGCAGGCGCTGACGCTGCCGCAGCGCGAGCTTGCGCGGACTGCTGAAGTCGGTCGAGTTCGCGATGGCGCAGCAGGACATCCGCTACTACCTCAACGGCATGCTGCTCGTCATCGACAAGGGCTCGCTGCAGGCGGTGGCGACCGACGGCCACCGGCTGTCGTGGGCGAGCATCGCCATCGCCGGCGATTACCAGCGGCAGGAAGTGATCCTGCCGCGCAAGACCGTGCTGGAACTGGGCAAGCTGCTCACCGACGTCGACGACCCGGTGACGCTCGACATCCTCGCGAACCAGGTCCGCTTCACGTTCGCCAACATCGAGCTCGTGAGCAAGGTCGTCGACGGCAAGTTCCCCGACTACAACCGCGTCATCCCGGCCGGCCACGGCAAGCGCATCGAACTCGCCGCGCACCGAATTGCTGGCATCGCTGCAGCGCGCGGCGATTCTGTCGAACGAGAAGTTCCGCGGCGTGCGCCTCGTGCTCGGCAACGATCAGTTGAAGATCATCTGCACGAACAGCGAGCAGGAGGAGGCCGAGGAGGAGCTCGAGGTCGCCTACAAGGGCGAGCCGCTCGATATCGGCTTCAACATCACGTACCTGCTCGACGTGCTGCAGAACATGGCGATGGAACGCGTCGAGCTCGCGTTCGGCGATGCCAATTCGAGCGCGCTCGTCACGGTTCCGGATCGCGACGACTACAAGTACGTCGTGATGCCGATGCGCATCTGACGCAGAGCGCCGGCGATCCGCGCAGCGAGCCGGCGCCGACCGCGAGTCGGCGCCGGTGCATTCGAGCCTGCACGAAATACGACCGAAAGCCACGATGACCCAAGCAAGCCCCAAGCCGGCGAACAACGGCGAAGACTACGATTCGACCAGCATCCAGGTGCTGAAGGGCCTCGACGCCGTGCGCAAGCGGCCGGGCATGTACATCGGCGACACGTCGGACGGCACGGGTCTGCACCACATGGTGTTCGAGGTGCTCGACAACGCGATCGACGAAGCGCTGGCCGGGTACTGCGACGACATCAAGGTCGTCATCCACGCCGACAATTCGGTGTCGGTCGTCGACAACGGCCGCGGCATTCCGATCGACATCAAGGACGACGACGAATTCAAGCGCTCGGCGGCCGAGATCGTGATGACGGAGCTCCACGCGGGCGGCAAGTTCGACCAGAACAGCTACAAGGTCTCGGGCGGGCTGCACGGGGTCGGCGTATCGGTGGTCAATGCGCTGTCGGACTGGCTGCGGCTGCGGATCTGGCGCAACGGCAAGGCGCACCAGATGGAGTTCCGCCGCGGTGTCGCCGTCGCGCCGCTCGCGGTGACCGGCACCACGGACCGGCGCGGCACCGAAGTCCATTTCATGGCGTCGATCGAGACCTTCGGGCGCGTCGAGTATCCACTACGAGATCCTGGCGAAGCGCATCCGCGAGCTTTCGTTCCTCAACAACGGCACGAAGATCGAGTTGCTCGACCAGCGCGACGGCAAGAGCGAGAACTTCGCGTACTCGGGCGGCATCCGCGGTTTCGTCGAGTACATGAACCGCAGCAAGTCGGTGCTGCATCCGAAGATCTTCCACGCGGTCGGCGAGAAGGACGGCACGACCGTCGAGGTCGCGATGCAGTGGAACGACTCGTACGCCGAGAACGTCCAGTGCTTCACCAACAACATCCCGCAGCGCGACGGCGGCTCGCACCTGACCGGTCTGCGCCAGGCGATGACGCGCACGCTCAACAACTACATCGAGAAGGAAGAGATCGCGAAGAAGGCGAAGGTCGAGACCACCGGCGACGACATGCGCGAAGGCCTCTGCTGCGTGCTGTCGGTGAAGGTGCCCGAACCGAAGTTCTCGTCGCAGACCAAGGACAAGCTCGTCTCGTCGGAGGTGCAGCCGATCGTCCAGGAGATCGTCGCGGCGAAGCTCGCCGAGTTCCTGCTCGAGAATCCGGCCGACGCCAAGATCATCTGCACGAAGATCGTCGACGCCGCCCGGGCGCGCGAGGCCGCGCGCAAGGCGCGCGAGCTCACGCGGCGCAAGGGCGTGCTGGATTCGATGGGCCTGCCGGGCAAGCTCGCCGATTGCCAGGAGCGCGATCCGGCGCTGTGCGAGCTCTACCTGGTCGAGGGCGACTCGGCGGGCGGCTCCGCGAAGCAGGGGCGCGATCGCAAGTTCCAGGCGATCCTGCCGCTGCGCGGCAAGATCCTCAACGTCGAGCGCGCGCGCTTCGACAAGCTGGTGAGCTCGCAGGAGATCGTCACGCTGATCACGGCGCTCGGCACGGGCTTCGGCAAGGACGAGTACAACGCCGACAAGCTGCGCTATCACCGCATCATCATCATGACCGACGCCGATGTCGACGGCTCGCACATCCGCACGCTGCTCCTGACCTTCTTCTACCGGCAGATGCCGGAGCTGGTCGAGCGCGGCCACATCTACATCGCGCAGCCGCCGCTGTACAAGGTCAAGCAGGGGAAGGAGGAGACCTATCTCAAGGACGACCACGAGCTGAAGCAGCACCTGCTCAAGGTCGCGCTGAAGGGCGCCGAGCTCGTGCCGGGAGCCGGCAAGGCCGCGCTCGCGCCGGACGCGTTCGCGAGCGTCGCGCGCGAGTATCTGCTCGCCGATGCCGTGATCGAACGGCTCGCGCGGATCGTCGAGCCCGCGGCGCTGTACGCGGTGCTCGGCGGCGCGAGGATCGATCTGTCGACCGACGCCGCGGCGGCCGCAAGCGCGGCGGCGCTGGAGGCGGCGATCGGCGATCCCGACGTGCGGGTGGAGTCGCGCTACGATCCGGTGAGCGAGACGCGCCGCCTCGTCGTCACGCGCACGCACCACGGCACGCCGCACGTCACCGCGATCGACAGCGATCTCATCGCGTCGGGCGACTTCGCGCAGATCCACGCGGCGGCCGCGGTGCTGCTGGGGCTGATCGGGCCGGGCGCAACGGTCCGGCGCGGCGAGAAGCAGCAGGCGGTGAAGTCGTTCAAGGAGGCGCTCGACTGGCTGCTCGCCGACGCGCGCGCCAGCGTCTCGCTGCAGCGCTACAAGGGCCTCGGCGAGATGAACCCGGCCCAGCTCTGGGAAACGACGATGGACCCGCGGTGCGGCGGCTGCTGCGGGTGCAGATCGAGGATGCGATCTCGTCGGAGGAGATCTTCTCGACGCTCATGGGCGAGCAGGTCGAGCCGCGCCGCGCGTTCATCGAGACCAATGCGCTGGGCGTGCGCAATCTCGACATCTGAGTGTCTGAGGGGCTGGCTGTAGGGCGACCCCGTTACTGAGATTCGCGACACAGTTAGTGACCCCGAGCGTAAGAGTTACTGCGACCGTAACGCCAGCGTGAGCGCCCACGCGGCCAGCGAATCCGCCATTTCCGCCCGGATTTGCGCATCCTTCTTTCCCGAGCGCGCCGGCACGTGGAACGAATGGTCGGCATCGTCGAACAGCGTGAGAGTCGCCCGCGCGCCGAGCTTCTCGACCAGCGCCTTCAGTAGGCTCAGCTCGGCGAATTCGTCGCGCGTCCCCTGCAGGAACAGCATCGGAATATGCACGTCGAACAGGTGCGCCCCGCGCTCGTCGCCTGGCTTACCCGGCGGATGCAGCGGAAAGCCGACGAACACCAGGCCGCGCACGCCGGCCAACGGCGCTGCCGCCTGCGCTTGCGACGTCATGCGGCCGCCGAAGGACTTGCCGCCGGCGAACAGGGCGAGCTCGGGAACCAGCCGTGGACGCTTCCGCCACCGCCGCCCGCACCGTCGCCTGCGCGAGCTTGGGCGTGTCCGGGCGCTTCGAGCCGCGCTCCATGTACGGAAACTGATAGCGCAGCGTGGCGATGCTGCGTTCGGCGAGGTCGTTGGCGAAGCTCGCCATGAACGGATGCGTCATGCCCGCACCGGCGCCGTGCGCCATGACGTAGCACGCGCGTGCCTTCGGCGGAACCTGCAGCAAGCCGGAAACGCTGGCGGCGTCGTCGACGGCGATCGTCACCGCCTTTGCAGCGCTTGCGACTACAGCTTGTTTGGCACTCATGAGGCGAATTTCATCAGCGCCTTGGCATAGGCCGGCGCGGTCGGCTCGTGCATGAAGTACACGTAGATCTCGCGCCAGGAGGTCGCCGCGAGCTTGCGCACCCACTTCTTGAGATCGGTGTCCGAGTAGGTTTCGAGGCGCAGCCGGACGTAGCCCCACGGCGCGGTCTCCACCAGCGGCGGCGGGGCGCTGTCCTCGCGCTCGGACAGGCACAGCGCGGCACCGGCGTCTTTCAACGCAGCGTAGACGTCGTCCTCGAACCACGAGTCGTGGCGAAATTCGAACGTGGCGTTGTGGCCCTTCGGCAGCAGGCCGAGGAATTCGGTGAGGCGCGCCAGGTCCTTCTTCATGTTCGGCGGCAACTGGAACAGCACCGGCCCGCGCTTCGGCCCCAGCGCCGCGAGATTCTTGTACAGATAGCCCGTAGGCTCCGTCGCCGTTTCCGCGCGCAGGCGCGACATGTGCGTGATCCGCTGCGACGCCTTGATCGAGAACCGGAAGTCCTTGGGCACCGTGGCCGCCCAGTGCTCGAACACCGAGGTCTTGGGCATCCGGTAGAACGTGTTGTTGATCTCCACCGTCGGCAGTTGCGCGGCGTAGTAGGCGAGCATGTCCTCCGCCTTGATGTCCTCCGGATAGAAGACGCCCTTCCACTCCTTGAAGGAATAGCCGCTCGCGCCCGCCAGCAGCTTCGCAGTTGTCATGACTCGGGACCTCCGTCAGTATGTTTCCCGAATGGCCAAGAACGCCCTCAAAGAATACTCGGCGAAGCGGACCTTCACGGCCACGCCCGAACCGCCGCCGGCGCTGCCTGCCGCGGGCGGCGGGCCGCTGCTGTTCGTCGTCCAGCAGCACTCCGCCACGCGGCTGCACTACGACTTCCGGCTCGAATGCGACGGCGTGCTGCTGTCCTGGGCGGTGCCCAAGGGTCCGTCCCTCGATCGTAACGAAAAGCGCCTGGCCGTGCACGTCGAGGACCATCCCTACGACTACGGCTCGTTCGAAGGCGTCATTCCCGCCGGGCAATACGGCGCGGGCGAAGTGGTCGTCTGGGATTGCGGCGTCTATTCGCCCGACGAAGGCGGCGTGACGTTCTTCCACGATCGCGCGCAGGCCGAGCGCGAGGTTCGCGACGGGCTGGAGAATGGCAAGCTGAGCATCCTGTTGCGCGGCGAAAAGCTGAAAGGCTCCTTCGCGCTGGTGCGCACCAAGGAGAAGAACCAGTGGCTGATGATCAAGCACAAGGATCGGTTCGTGACGACGACCGACGTCACGCGGCAGAATCACTCGGTGCTTTCGGGCAAGACCGTCACGGAGCTCAAGTTTCTGCCGGTCCAGCGCATTCCCGCCGCGCAACTCGCGCCGGCGGGCAAGGTCGAGGCGATGCCCACGAAGATGAGCCCGATGCTCGCCGAGGCTGGCGACGAGCCGTTCCACCGCGCCGAGTGGATGTGGGAACCCAAGCTCGACGGATATCGCGTGCTCGCATTCATCGACGAGCACGGCGTCAAGCTGCGCTCGCGGCGCGGCCTCGAGCTTTCGTCCAAGTTCCCGCGCCTGGTGGCGGAACTCGCGCAACAGTCGGTGAACGGGATGATCCTCGACGGCGAGCTCGTCGCGTTCGACGCGAACGGCAAGCCGTCATTCGCGGCGTTGCAGGATCGCGCAGGGCTGAAGACGGAACGCGAGATCGCCGCGGCCGACAAGTCGTTGCCCGTGGTCTTCTTCTGCTTCGACCTGCTCCATTTCGCGGGCATCGATCTGCGCAAGTCGCCGTATTCCGATCGCCGGCGCTACCTTGCGCAATGCCTGCTGCCGTCGCCGCTGGTGCAACTGGTGCACGCGCACGAGGACGGCGTTGCGCTCAGCGCCGCGGCGCTCGCCAGTGGCTTCGAAGGCGTGGTCGGCAAGCGCAAGCAAAGCCGCTACGAGGACGGTCGCCGTTCGCAATCGTGGTTGAAGGTCAAGCCGACGCAGAGCGCGGATTTCGTCGTCGGCGGTTACACCCGCGGGAAGGGGGCGCGCGCGCCGCTGGGCGCCATCCTGGTCGGCTACTGGGATGGCGATCAACCCAAGGCAAGGCTGCACTACGCGTCGCACGTCGGCTCGGGCTTCGACGAGCGCGCGCTGAAGCAGGTCAAGGGCCGGCTGGAACCGTTGCAACGCAAGACCTGCCCCTTCGCCGAGACGCCGGATCTCAATGGCCCGACGACCTGGGTGGCGCCGGAAACCGTCGCCGAAGTGAGCTTTCAGAGCTGGACCGAGGACGGTCACCTGCGCGCGCCGGTCTTCCTGCGCCTTCGCGACGACATCGATCCTTCGTCCGTGCGACGTGCCGAAGCCGACCCCGCGGTGGCGATTCGTCCGGTGGCCCGATCGACGACGTCGTGAGCCAGCTCGCGAGCACCAAGACGGCGTTCACGCTGGCGGTGGGCGTGCATCGCATCCGTCTCACCCACCTCGATCGCGTCTACTGGCCGGCCGATCCGGCGCAAGACCTTCCCGCGTTCACCAAGCGCGATCTGTTGACCTACCTCGCGCAAGTGTCGCCGTGCATGCTGCCGCACCTGGCCGATCGACCGCTGACGATGATCCGCATGCCCGACGGCATCGGCGGCCAGCGGTTCTTCCAGAAACACTGGGAGCAGGAGCGGCCGGATTTCGTCGAGTCCATCACCGTGTTCTCGAGCAGCAAGGACGAGCAGCACGACTACCTGTTGTGCAACAACCTGCCGACACTGCTATGGCTTGCGCAATCGGGCACGCTCGAGTTCCACGTCTGGCATTCGCGGGCGAAGTTGGGCGCCGATGCCGTTTCGAAGAGCACCGACTACGCGAGTTCGCTCGAAGCGCTGGAGGCGTCGGTCCTCAACTATCCCGACTACGTGCTGTTCGACCTCGATCCGTACATCTATTCCGGCAAGGAGGCCAAGGGCGCGGAGCCCGAACTGAACAACGTTGCGTTCGAGAAGGGCAAGGAGGTCGCGTTCTGGCTGCGCGAGTTGCTGCAGGGCATGTCGCTCGAAGCCATCGTCAAGACCTCGGGCAAGACCGGCCTGCACGTCTTCGTCCCGATCCGGCGCACGATCGACTTCGACGCCGCGCGGCACGTGTCGGAACTGGTCGGCCGGCATCTGCAGCGCCTGCACCCCAAGGACATCACGCTGGAGTGGAGCATTCCGAAGCGCACCGGCAAGATCTTCATGGACTACAACATGAACGTGCGCGGCAAGACGTTGAACGTCGCGTATTCGCCGCGGGGCGTGCCCGGCGCGCCGGTCTCGATGCCGCTGACCTGGGATGAGCTGGCCGGCGCGCATCCGCTCGACTTCACGCTCGCCAACGCGCCCCAGCGTCTGGCCCGGACCGGGGACCGCTGGCGGGACGCGTTGCAAAAGAAGCAAAGCCTGGAGGCGGCGTTGTCGAAAACTTCGAACTGACGCTTGCAAATTGCGGAAAAGATTGACATATTTCACAGTTCGCATCCGCACGCCGCACAGGCAGGAGGCAACATGGCTGCACGATCGATTGCCAGTTTGACGGTCTCGTTCGGGCTGGTGTCCATCCCGGTGAAGCTCTATTCGGCCACCGAGGCGAGCAAGGCTGTTTCATTCAACATGCTGCACAAGACCTGCGGCTCGAGGCTGAAGCAGCAGTACATCTGCATCAAGGAAGAAGTGGTGGTGCCGCGCGAGGAGATCGTCAAGGGTTACGAATTCGCGAAGGACCAATACGTGATGTTCACGCCGGAAGAATTGAAGGCGATGGAAGAGGCCGGCACGCACATGGCCGAGATCACCGAATTCGTGCCGCTCGAAGCGGTGGACCCCGTGTATTTCGACAAGGCCTATTACCTCGCTCCGGACAAGGGCGGCGCCAAGCCGTATGCGCTGCTGGCAGCGGCATTGCGCGAATCCAACCGTTGCGCACTCGGCCGCTGGGCCGCGCGCGGCAAGCAGTACATCGTGATGATCCGCCCGGTCGAGGACGGTCTCGTCATGCAGCAGCTTCTCTATGCCGGCGAAGTGCGGGCGATGAAGGACCTGGAGATCCCGAAGACCGACGTGAAGCCCGCGGAACTGAAGCTCGCGCAACAATTGATCGAGCAGCAGACTTCCGACACGTTCGACCCGTCGCAATACACTGACGAAGTAGCGGCGCGCGTGCAGGCCGCCGTGGAGAAGAAGGTCGAGGGTCACGAGATCACGATGTCCGAGGCCCCGGAAGGCGGCGGCGCACAGGTCATCGACTTGATGGAAGCGTTGCGAGCCAGCCTCGAGAAGAAGGCCCCCGCGCGCGCGGCCTCCGCCAAGCCCGCTGCCGCGGAGCCTGAGCCGGTGACGCGCAAGCCCGCCAAGCGTGCGCAACAGGTCGCCGCACCGGCGCCGGTCGCGCGCAAGGCGGCCAAGAAATAAGCGATATCAGGGGGCGCACCGAGGCCGTGCACTCCTACGGCGTCCGGGACGTCGAGAAGCTGCTGCGCCTGTCGCGCAGCACGATCCGATCGTTGATTGCCGCCGGCTTCGTCACGCCCGCGCGCGGACCGCGCGGCGCGTGGCGGTTCTCCTTCCAGGACCTGATCGTGCTGCGCACCGCGCAAGCGCTGGCCGATGCCAACGTGCCGCCGCGCCGGATCATGCGCTCGATGCGCGAGTTGCGCCGCCATCTGCCCGACACGATGCCGCTGTCCGGACTCAACATCGGCGCCGTGGCCAACCGCGTCGTCGTGCGCGAAGGCGGCAGCCGCTGGCAGGCGGAGTCCGGCCAATATCTGCTGGGCTTCGATGGCGATCCGGCCGACGGCTCGTTGAGCGTGATTGAACGCGGGGGCGCCGACGACGAGTCGCGCGGGGCGGAAGCGTGGTTCGACCGGGCCGTGATGCTGGAGCGGGACGACGTCGACGCGGCGCTGGCGGCGTACGAACATGCCATCGACGCCGATCGCACGTACCTCGATGCCTATATCAACCTGGGCCGCCTGCTGCACGAGGCCAAGCGCCTCGCCAGGGCCGAGAGCGTTTACCGCGAGGCGATCAAGGCCTGCGGCGACGATCCCGTGCTGCTCTTCAACCTCGGTGTGCTGCTCGATGACATGAAGCGGTGGACCGAGGCGATGGACGCGTACGCGGCGGCGTTGCGCGCGGACCCGGCATTGGCCGATGGTCACTACAACCTGGCGCTGCTGTGCGAAAAGCTCGGCAAGCCGAAGGACGCCATTCGGCACATGGCGCGGTATCGCGTGCTGACGGGAAATCGAGCCCGGTAGTCAATGCGAAGAATGCCTGGGCACGACATCCCCTACGGAGTGGGGCCGGTATCTCTTGGCCAGTCGGTTCCGAAGGCGGTCCGCGCATGAGCCGATCGCCCCTCCCGCGCTCCGGCGCGGGGCGCAAACGGGGGCTGCGCGTGATCTTCGCGCTGGCCTTCTTCATCTCCGGCATGGCCGCGCTGACCTACCAGCTGTGCTGGAACCGACTGCTATTCGCGGCGATCGGGGTCGATCTCGATTCCACCACGCTGGTGGTTTCGGCCTTCATGCTCGGTCTGGGCGGCGGCAGCGCGCTCGCCACCTGGCTGGCGGCGCGCTGGAGGGGCCGCCTCGTTGCGTTCTGCCTGATCGAACTCGGCATACTTTTCTGCGGCCTGGTGAGCGCCGACGTCCTCGACGCCGTTGCACTCACGTTGGTGCGCTGGCCGCGTCCGGCGGCGGCGCTGGGCGCCTTCCTGCTGCTCCTCCTCCCTACCGTGCTGATGGGCGCCACCCTGCCGCTGATGACTGGCGCGGCCCAGCAGCGACCTGGACTGCGGGGGATGCCGTTCAGCTCCCTCTATATCGCCAATACCTTTGGTGGCGCCGCCGGCGCCCTGTTCGCGGGTTTCGTGCTGATCGGCGCGATCGGTCTGCGCGCCACCCTGCAATGCGCGGCGGCGGGCAACCTCATGGCCGCAGCAGTGTGCGCGCTGCTGCTTTGGCTCGAGCCACGCAACGCCCCCGCGGCCGACCCGCTGCGATCGGCAACCGCAACCGCGCCGGCCATCGCGCCAGTGGCTGGAACGGAGGATGGGGTTGGTGGCCGTACCCGCTCTCCGCTCACGGCCGTTCTGCTCGCCTTCGCGTCTGGCCTCCTGGCGCTCGCGGCCGAGATTTGCTGGCTGCGCTTGTTCGCCTATAGCTATCACGGCACTGCAACGGTGACGCCCTTCGTGATCGGCTGGTTCCTCTTCGGCCTCGCTTCGGGCGGGGCAATGCTGCGGCGGCACGCACGTGCCGACAGCGGTCACGAGACCGCCGCCATCTGCTTCGTCGTGGCTGGACTGACCGATATCGGCCTGGGCTGCCTATACCTCGCCCTCGACCCGGCCGGAGGCGCCAAGGTCGCCTTGGGCGCCTTGACGGTGTTTGCGAGCGGCCTCAGCAAGGGCGCGATCCTCACCTCGATCGCCGACCGAGCGCCGGGCGACCGATCGCCAGGTGTCTGGGCCGGAGTTGTGGTGACCGCCAACATCGCAGGCGCCACGCTCGGCCCCATCCTCACCACCTATCGGCTCTTCGATACCCTCGGCGTGTTGCGTACCCTGGGTCTCGTCGCCCTGCTCTCGGTGGTCACCGGGCTGTTCGCGCTGAGGCGGCGGCCGCACGCGCCGCTGGTGGCCGCCGCCGTGGGCACCATTGCCCTCGCCCTTCTTGCGCCCCCTTCGCTGTTGAATCGCATTCTGGAGACCGGCCCGGACGGGGCTGCTGCGATCCGCCACGTGATCGAGAACCGCCACGGGCTGGTCCACAGCGCCCGCGACCCCTATCCGGGCGATGTGGTGTTCGGGGCCAACCTCTACGACGGCCGGGTGAACCTCGATCCCGGACAGGACATCAACGGCATATCGCGCGCCTTTCGCAGCATGGCTTTCGCTCAACGCCCGCAGCGCGTCCTCATGATCGGCCTGGGCAGCGGCAGCTGGCTGGAGGTGATCCGGCAATTCGACGAGGTTGGCGAGATCGTGGTGGTCGAGCTCAACCCCGCCTACCGCGACCTGACGGCGCGCTATCCCGAGCTCAGCGGCGCGCTGGAGGATGCGCGCATCCGCTGGGCATTCACCGACGGCCGCCGCTGGCTTCGGCAGAACCCCGATGCACGCTTCGACCTGATCATCATGAACAGCTCCTTCGCCTGGCGCGCGTTCGCCAGCAATCTGCTGTCGGGGGCGTTCTTCGAGGAGCTGAAGGCGCACCTGAACCCAGGCGGCAGCATCGGCCTCAACGCGACCGGCTCAATCCACGTCGTGCGCACCTTCGCCCACGTCTTTCCGGACAGCGTGATCTTCGACGGCTACCTTCTGGGCCCGCTGATCGATGACGCGGCACTGCGCGAGCGCGCGGCCGCCCGCCTGGCGCGGCTGGCGCAATCCGATCTGGGCCGCCGCACCGAGGCGCGCAACGGCGCGCAGATCTGGCCACTGTTAGCCGGAAAACCGCTCGTCGCAGTGCGCGACTACCTCGCGCAGGCACACGAAGCCGGCGAGCTCATCGACGAGGACCGGCTGATCACCGAGTATCGCTACGGCCGGCCACTCGACGCCAAGCATTTCCGAGAACAGTTCCGTTGACGGCAGGCCGCGGTCTTGCGCCTGCCCTTCCTCGCGGCGCTCGCTCGTGGACAGCGTGCGGGCTGAATTGGACGAAAGGCCCAGCTTGGCTAGAGGATCGGCGAACTTGATGGAGGCCCATGAGGTCGGACTCGCTCGAACATCGTCCGGCGGGTATTGAAGGACGCCGGCCGGCGCGACGTCGCCGTGCTACGGAGTGCGCGGCCGGCGGCCGCGCGGCGAGCGCTTGGCCGATGGCTTGGCGCCCGCTGCAGGCGTGCGCTTGGCCGTTGTGCCCCTGCGTGCGGTCTCGGGCGCGGCAACGGGTGCGCGGGGTTTCGTCGCGGCGGGCCCCTTCCGCGCCGCGGTCCGTGCTCCGGGCGCGCCCTGCTTGGCGTCCTTTTCCGCGAGCAGCGCGAGCGCCTCGTCGAGCGTCAGCGAATCGACCTTGTCGCGGTCGGGCAGCGTCGCGTTGACGTCGCCGTGCTTCACGTAGGGGCCGTAGCGTCCGGCGTGCAGCTCGACCGGCTTCTTGTCGCGCGGGTGCGGGCCCAGCACGCGCAGCGCCGCCGGCGCCGCGCCCGCGCCGCGCTCCGCCCTTCGTCGCGTCCTTCGCTTCGAACTCGAAGCCGATCTTGCCGTCGGGCTGCCGCACGAGGAACGCCGAAAAGCCGCGCTTCGTGCGCGCCGAGACGAACTGCAGCAGGTCGGTCTTGCCGGTGGCGAGGAGCTTCTGCATCTGCGTCGCGCTCGACCGGCCGCTGCAGGATCACGCGGCCGGAGCGGAAATCGCAGGTCTTCTCGGGCCCGACCGCCTTCTCGCAGACGTAGGCCTGCGGCAGTCTCGAAGACGCGCGACTTGCACTTCGGGCAGGGGCCGAGCGGCTCGAGGCCGGTGAAGTCCGGGGCCTCGCCGGAATCGTCGGCGCTGCCGTCGCCGAAATCGAACGAGACCTCGTTCGCGTCGTTCAGCTTGATCGACGCCGTGAACGGGCGGCCCAGCCGGCTGCGGAAGCCCTCGAGCGGGCCGACCTGGCGCTCGCGCAGCAGCGTGTCGGCCTCGGTGACGTCGAGCTGTCGCCCGCCCATGATCTTCCAGAAGCCGAACGCGCACGACTGGCACTGGAACTTCTTGTAGTTCTCGTGGACCTCGCCGCCGCACTTCGGGCAGCGCGCGGACAGCGTGCCGAAGTCGCCGGGGATCGTGTCGCTCTCGTAGCCCTTGGCCTGGCCGACGATGTGCTGCGTCATCGCGACGATCTCGCGCATGAAGGCGTCGCGCTTGAGCTTGCCGTGCTCCATCTGCGCGAGCTTGAACTCCCATTCGGCGGTGAGCTCCGGCGAGAAGAGCTCCGGCACGCCCGAGCCCGTGCAGCAGCGTCATCAGCGAGAACGCCTTGGCCGTCGGCACGCAGCTCGCGACCCTCGCGATGGACGTACTTCTCCGCGATCAGGCCCTCGATGATCTGCGCGCGCGTGGCCGGCGTGCCGAGCCCCTTCTCGCGCATCGCCTCGCGCAGCTCCTCGTCGTCGATCAGCTTGCCGGCGCCCTCCATCGCCGAGAGCAGCGTCGCCTCGTTGAAGCGCGCGGGCGGCCGCGTCGTGTTGGCGCGACCTCGACCTTCAGCGGTGGCGACCTTCTCGCCGGGCTCGACGGCGACGAGCGTGCCCTTCTCGCCGGGCTTGCCCGCGGCCGGCGCTCGTCGTCGGTCTGCGCTTCCTTGCCGTAGACGGCGAGCCAGCCCGGGGCGACCAGGACCTTGCCCTCGGACTTGAACGGCTCGCCGGCGACGCGCGTGATGCGCGTGGTCACCATGAATTCCGCGGGCGGATAGAACGCGGCGAGGAAGCGCTTGACGACGAAGTCGTAGAGCTTCGCCTCGAGCTCGTTGAGGTGCTTCGGCTGCACGAGCGTCGGGATGATCGCGAAGTGGTCGGACACCTTCGCGTTGTCGAAGATCCGCTTGTTGGGCCGCACCCACTTCTGCTTCAGCACCTGCGCGGCGAAGGCCGCGTAGGCGGTCGAGTCCGCGAGCGCCTCCATCGTCGCCTTCACGGTGCCGAGGTAATCCTCGGGCAGCGCGCGCGAGTCGGTGCGCGGATAGGTGAGCGCCTTGTGCTTCTCGTAGAGCGACTGCGCGAGCGACAGGGTCGTGCGCGCGGAGAAGCCGAACCGGCCGTTGGCCTCGCGCTGCAGCGTGGTGAGGTCGTACAGCAGCGGCGCGCCCTGCGTCGTCGGCTTCGCTTCCTCGGTGACCGTCACCGGGCTTGCCGGCGCATTTCGCGACGATGCGCCTGCGCCTTCGCCTCGTCCCACAGGCGCTCGGCGCGCGCGTCGGGATCGTCGTCGCTCTTCTTCCATGCTCTCGTCGAACCAGCGGCCGGCGTACTCGCCGCCCTCGCGCGGAACGTGCCGTGGACTTCCCAGTAGTCGCGCGGGCGGAACGCGCGGATCTTCTCCTCGCGCTCGACCAGGATGGCGAGCGTGGGCGTCTGCACGCGGCCGACGGTCGTCAGCTGGAAGCCGCCGGACTTGGAATTGAACGCGGTCATCGCGCGCGTGCCGTTGATGCCGACGAGCCAGTCCGCCTCGGAGCGACACACCGCGGCGTCGGCCAGCGGCCGCATCTGCGCATCGGTGCGCAGCTGCGCGAAACCCTCGCGGATCGCCGCCGTCGTCATCGACTGCAGCCAGAGCCGGCGGATCGGCTTCGCCGTCTTCGCGAACTGCGCGATGTAGCGGAAGATGAGCTCGCCCTCGCGCCCGGCGTCGCAGGCGTTGATGAGGTCGCCGACGTCCTTGCGCTTGATGAGCCGCAGCAGCGTCTTCAGCCGGTTCTCGTTCTTCTCGATCGGCTTCAGCGCGAACTTGGACGGGATGGCCGGCAGGTGCGCGAACGTCCACTTGCCGCGCTTGACCTCCTCCTCCTCGGGCATCCCGATCTCGAGCAGGTGGCCGACGGCCGACGACACCACGTAGTCGCGCTCTCGAAGTGATCGTCGTGGCGCGTGAAGCCGCCCAGCGCACGCGCGATGTCCGCGGCGACGGAAGGCTTTTCGGCGATGATCAGGGTTTTCGGACATGGGGGCGCGACGCGAAGAGCGGCAGATAGTACCGAAGGAAAAGCAGCGCGGAGCAAGAAAACCTTTGGCCGGGACGCCCCAACGCGCGCGAGCGCGCGCGCGCGCGTGCGCGCGCGGCGCGGGCGCGCGAGGTTCAGCCGACTGCGCTGCCAGAGGCCGCCGGCGAGCGCCGCGACCCGGCCGTCGAGCTCGAGCGCGGTCAGCGCCGCAGCGACCGCGGCGGCCGGAAGCCCGCGTGCGTGCGGCGAGCGTGTCGACGTCGGCCGGGTCGTAGCCCAGCGCCGCGACGATCGCGCGTCGCGCCGGCGTCGGCGTCGACGCGCTGGCGCGGGCAGCGCGCCGGCGTCGTGGGCGACGCCGATGCGCGAAACCCGAGCTCGTCGAGGATGTCCTGTGCGGTCTCGACGAGCTTCGCGCCCGTCGCGGATGAGCCGGTGGCCGCCCTTCGAGAACGGCGAGTGGATCGACCCCGGAAGCGCGAACACCTCGCGCCCCTGCTCGCCGGCGAGTCGCGCGGTGATGAGCGATCCCGACGACAGCGTCGCCTCGACGACGAGCACGCCGCGCGCGAGGCCGCTCACGAGGCGATTGCGCCGCGGAAAGTTCTGCTTGCAGCGGCGGCGTGCCCGGCGCGAACTCGGAGATGACGAGCCCGCGCGCCGCGAGCTCGTGCGCGAGATCGCGGTTGCGCGCGGGATAGACGCGATCGGGCCCGGTGCCGACCACCGCGATGCTGCTGCCCGGCATGCGCGAGACCGCCGCGATGCGCCGCGGCGTCGATGCCGTGCGCAAGACCGCTGACGATCGTGAAGCCCGCCGCGGACAGTGCGGCGGCGAAGGCCTCCGCGTCGGCGCAGCCCTGCGGCGTCGCGTTGCGGCTGCCGACGATCGCGAAGGCCGGGCGCGGCGAGCAGGTCGCGGCGGCCCGAGGCAGTAGAAGACCGGCGGCGGGTCGCCGATTTCGAGCAGCGCGCGCGGATAGTCGGGATCGTCCCACGCGACGAGGCCGTGGCCCGGGTTCGCGCGAGCCAGGCGAGCGTGGCCGCAGCCGGGCTTCCGTCGGGTGGCGCGTCGAGCAGCGCGGCGGCGCGTCGCGGTGACGTGCCGCCGCGCTGCGCCGGGCGTCGCTGCGAGCACGGCCTTCGGGGCTGCCGAAGGCGCGCAGCAGGTCGACGAGCGGTCGCGGCGGGAGCGCCGGAGAGCTGCAGCCGCGCCCAGGCCTCGGCGCGGGCGTCGACGTTCATCGGCGTCCGACAGCCGCGGCCGCGACCGGCGCGGACGCCTACGGGATTGCGGACGTAGTCGCCGACGTCGACCGGATCGGTCGTGTTGAGCACGATCGCGTACGAGACGCGGTCGAACACGCGGAAGACGAACAGCAGTCCGCTGCGCTCGTCGGGCACCTGGAGCAAGCGGTCGGGCTGGAAGAATCGGCGTCAGCATCGGTCGACCGGATCGATCTGATCGGCTGCGGTCGGCGGACGCGGGTCGGGAATCGGCGGGACGACACGGTAGATGGCGAGCACCGCGCCGACGTCGAGGCCGTCCCGCGCGCCCCTGTCGAGCGTGACGATCCAGCCGCGCCCCGCTTCGATCGGCATCGCGGTTGGTGGCGATGATCCGGCCGTCGATCGGGCGTCCGGGCGCGTGCGGCGACGTAGCTCATCAGCTGCCCGCGCGGCGCGGGGACGAGCGGTCGCCGACCAGGATCTCTTCGTTCGCGGCGACGATGCGCAGCGTGGAGACCTCGGCGAAGCGCTCGACCTTCGCGCTGCCGACGATAGCGCTGCTCGACGCCCAGCAGTTCGTCGCTGTCGAGCGACGTGAATTCGCGACCCCGGCGGTAGATGTTCCAGAGATCGCCCGACCTTCGGCGTCCACGCCGACGACGTAGACGACGTCGCCCTCGCCGCGAATGACGCGCGCGTCGCGTCCGGCGATGATCTGCGCGGCGTTCTCGAGGCCTTCGGGACCCGGTGATGAGCGGCCGCGACAGGAACGGCTCGATGTCGCCCGGCGGGAATCGACGGTATGGCGTCGACGTCGAGCGGCGTCACGCGCACCGTCGGCGACAGCCGCGTCGTCGGCCGCTCGAGCGAAAGGCGCCACTGCCCGTCGACCCGGTCGAGAACGATCACGTCGCCCGGATAGATGAGGTGCGGGTTCTTGATCTGCTCGCGGTTCATCCGCCAGATCTCGGGCCAGCGCCACGGCTCCTTGAGGAACTTGCCGGCGATCCCCCACAGGGTGTCGCCTTTCTGCACCGTGTAGCGGTCGGGGACACCGGATCGTTGACCTGGACGTCGGCGGCGCGAGCGGCGGTCCGGCGCCGAGGAGACAGGATCGCCGCGGCCGTCGCGAGCGAGGAATTTCGCTATGCTAAACTTCTGACGCATAAAGCCTCTTCCGGTGGGGGCGGGTCTTGCCAACGTCCTAAAGCGCCGCAAAATAAGGGCTTACGGCGGATTCTGCATCCTCAGTCTGCATTTTGCAAGCTAGGCGCGCCGAAAGGCGCGCAGTGTCTCGCCCGACGTGGCTCGCACCGCGACCACGCAGCCGCCGGGCGACGGCACCTCGCGGACCCCGAAACCCGATGGCCGCTCTGACAATTCTCGAATACCCGGACCCGCGGCTGCGCAAGGTCGCCGCGCCGGTCGACGCGTTCACGCCGGACATCGCAGCAGCCTCGTTCGGCGACATGGCGGAGACCATGTACGCGGCGCCGGGCGTCGGGCTCGCGGCCACGCAGGTCGACGTGCACAAGCGCATCATCGTGATGGACGTTTCCGAGGCGCGCGACGAGCTCCGGGTCTTCATCAATCCCGAGATCCTCGCCGCCGACGGCGAGGCCGAGAGCGAGGAAGGCTGCCTTTCGGTGCCGGGCTACTACGACAAGGTCACGCGCGCGGCCCGCATCCGCGTCCGCGCACTCGACGCCCGCGGCAAGCCGTTCGAGCTCGACGCCGAAGGCATGCTCGCCGTGTGCATCCAGCACGAGATGGACCACCTGATGGGACGGGTGTTCGTCGACCACCTGTCGCCGCTCAAGCAGGCGCGGCTCACTGCGCGGCTGCGCAAGAAGCAGCGGCTCGCGGGCTGAGACGTCTGTCGGCCCCGCGATGAACGTCGGATTTGCCGGCACGCCGGCGTTCGCGGCCGACGGTGCTCGCCGCGCTGCTCGACGCGGGCTTCGCCGTTCCGTTCGTGCTGACGCAGCCCGACCGGCCGCGCGGCCGCGGGCTCAGGTCGCGAGCCGTCGCCGGTCAAGCGGCTGGCGCTCGAACGAGGCGCTGCCGTCGCCAGCAGCCGGCGAGCGCTTGCCGGCGAGGCGGCGCGGCGACGTGTTGCGCCGTCTCCGGGATCGACGTGCTTGCCGTCGCGGCCTACGGCCTGCATCCTGCCGCCGCCGATTCTCGCACTGGCCGCGGCACGGCTGCATCAACGTCCACGCGTCGCTCCTGCCGCGCTGGCGCGGCGCGGCGCCGATCCAGCGCGCGCTGCTCGCCGGCGACGACGGAAACGGGCGTCACGATCATGCAGATGGACGCGGGCCTCGACACCGGCCCGATGCTCGACGCCGTCCGCGTTCCGATCGGCGCCACGCGACACGGCGAGCTCCTCGAGGCGAAGCTCGCGGCGGCGGGCGCGCGGGCGCTGGTCGCGGTGCTGCGTCGCCTGGCGGCGGGCGAAGCCGATTCCGGCCGACGCCGCAGCCTGCCGACGGGTGCGACCTATGCGCGCGAAGATCGACAAAGGCCGAGGCTGCCATCGACTGGCGCAGCCGCGCGGCGATAATCGATCGGCAGATGCGCGCGTTCGACCCGGCGCCGGGTGCGCACACGGTGCTCGCGGGCGAGATCGTCAAGGTGTGGCGCGCGCGAGACCCGGCCCGGTCATGGCGCGTCCGGCCGCCCGGGACGCTCGTCGCGGTCGACCGCCGCGGGCATCGTCGTCGCCTGCGGCGACGGGCGCTGCGAGTCGTGGAGCTGCAGCCGGCCGGCGGCCGCCGGATGAGCGCCGCCGCCTTTGTCGCCGGGCGCCGTCTCGCACGCGGCGCGCGGTTCGGCAGCCGGATGCAGCGTAGGGGCGTCCGGCGGCGATGGGCGAGACTGGATCGCATTCGGCGCTGACGCTTTCGGCGAACGGGCCGATCGGCACGTGCAGGAAGCCCAGCGCGCTGGCCGCGCTCGTCGTGCGGCGCGTGCTGGACGGCTCGACGCTGCCGGTCGCGCTCGCCGCGATCGCGCCGCCGGAGCGCGACGCCGCCGGTCGGCGCCGTGCGCTCGTCCAGGAGCTCGCGTACGGCACGCTGCGCCACTGGGGGACGCTCGACGCGCTGGTCCGCGAAGCTCGCGGCGAAGCCGTTTTCCGATCCGGCGCTCTCGCTGCCTCGTCGCGGTCGCGATCTATCAGCTCGACCACACGCGCGCGCCGCCGTTCGCCGTCGTCGATCATGCGGTGAACGCGGCGGCGGCGATCGCGCGACCGGCGGCGAGAGCGCTGGTCAACGCGCTGCTGCGCCGCTACCTGCGCGAGCGCGAGGCGCTGGACGCGGCGGTGCACGACGACCCGGTGGCGCGCTGGTCGCATCCCGCATGGTGGATCGATCGCGTGCGGCGCGAATATCCCGACGGATTGGGAAACGATCCTCGCGCGCCGGCAACACGCGCCCACCGCTCGCGCTGCGCGTGAATCGGCGGGTCGCGCACGCGCGAGGCGCTGCTGACGGCGTTCGCGGGCGCGGGCGTCGCCGCGCACGCCCGCGGGCGACGCCGGAATCGTCGTCGAGCCGCCCCGGCCGGTTCAGCGAGCTGCCCGGGTATGCGCGACGGCGCGTTCTCGGTGCAGGACCTGGGCGCGCAGCTCGCCGCGCCGCTGCTGCGGCTCGCGCCGGGGCAGCGCGTGCTCGACGCGTGCGCGGCGCCCGGCGGCAAGACCACGCACATCGCGGAGCTCGCCGATGTCGAGCTGCGTCGCGCTCGACAGCGACGAAGCGCGGCTCGCGCGCGTGCGGCGAGAACCTCGAGCGCCTGCACCTCGCCGGCCCGCGCGTCCGTGTGCTCGACCGGCGACGCCGGCGACCCGCGGAGTGGTGGGACGGGCGTCCCTTCGATCGCATCCTCGTCGACGTGCCCGTGCACGGCCTCGGGCGTCGTGCGCCGGCATCCCGACGTCAAGTGGCTGCGCCGCGAATCGGACATCGGGAATTTCGCGCGGCAGCAGGCGCGCCTGCTCGACGCGCTGTGGTCGTGCCTCGCGCGCGGCGGCCTCCTGCTCTACGCGACCTGCTCGGTCTTCGCGGACGAAAACGAGGCGCAGATCGCCGCATTCGTCGCGCGGCACCCCGATGCGTTGCGCGAATCCCTCACCTTTGCCGCCGAGGTTGCCCATCGCGGCGCACAACTCTTGCCTTCGCTCCCCGGCGCGAGCCACAATCAAGACGGATTCTTCTACGCGCTGCTCCGCAAGCCCTGACGGGGCCGGGCCGCCGCGCGGACTTCGCCCGCCCCGACGCCGACGGTCCCTCGGCACCGCGTTCGACGCCCCGCCTGCCGGCATGCTCCCAGCGATCCGATCCCATCTCGCGCTGCCCGATCTCGCCGCGCGCTTGCGCGCGGTCGCGCGCGGTCGCCGCTGATGCTCGCGCTGGCGGCGCTGGCCGCGGCCGGCGCACGCCGACACGATCGTCGTCAGGTCGGCCGAGCTGCGCGCCGACGAGGACACCTACGTGCTCAACGCCGAGTTCGAGCTCGCGCTCAACCCGACGCTCGAGGAGGCGCTGCAGAAGGGCGTGCCGCTCTACTTCGTGCTCGAATTCGAGCTCCTGCGCCCGCGCTGGTACTGGTTCGACGAGAAGGTGCTCGTCGTTCTCGACGCAGTACCGCGTCTCGTACAACGCGCTGACGCGGCAGTATCGCGTCGCGAGCGGCCTGCTCGGGCAGACGTTCGACGCGCTCGACGAGGTCGAGCGGTTCCTGTCGCGGGTCACGTCGCGGCCGGTCGCGCGCGCGCGACGAGCTCGTGAAAGGCACGCGCTACGAGGCCGCGGTCCGGCTGCGCCTCGACGTGAACCAGCTGCCGAAGCCGTTCCAGGTGAACGCGCTCGCCTCGCGCGAATGGTCGCTGCAGTCCGAATGGTATCGCTGGAGCTTCACGCCGTGAGCGGTCTCCTGCCCTCGCGCGGGATGCGCTGGCTGCTGCTGGTGCTGGCGTGCCTCGCCGCGATCTCGCTGTTCCTGCTCGCCACGGCGTCCGCGAACACCGAGCTCTTCGCGCGCCGCTACGACCTCCTGCTCGTGGTCAACGGCGCGCATGGTCGTGCTGCTGATGCTGCTCGTCGGGTACCAGCTGTGGCGGCTCTCGCGCAATCTGAAGGCGGGGGTCTTCGGCTCGCGGCTCGCCGTGCGGCTCGTGCTGCTGTTCGCGCTGGTCGCCGTGCTGCCCGGCGCGCTCGTCTACGCGGTGTCGGTGCAGTTTCTCGGCAAGAGCATCGAGAGCTGGTTCGACGTGCGCGTCGATCGCGCGCTCGAAGGCGGGTTCAATCTCGGCCGCAACGCGCTCGACTACCTGCTCAAGGAGACGGCAACAAGGCCGGCCAGATCGCGGTGACGCTCGGCGAGGCGGCGCCGGGCAGCCTGTCGACGCGGCTCAATCGCGCCGCCGAGCAGGCCGGCGTCTTCGAGGCGACGCTGTTCTCGTCGACCGGCAGCGTGCTCGCGGTCGCCGGCATCGGCGGCTCGACGGCGCCGCCGGAGACCGCCGCCGGCGCAGGCGCTGCGCCGCGCGCGACTGCAGCAGACCGTCACGACGATCGAGCAACGCGCCGACGGCGGCCTCGTGCTGCGCGTCGTCGCGCCGGTCAACAGCGACGACCGGCTGGAGCCGCTCAAGGTGCTGCAGGTGATCGAGCCGGTGCCGAAGGGCCTCGGCCAGGACGTCGAGAAGGTGCAGGCGGGCGCGCGCGACTACCAGGAGATCTCGTTTTCGCGGCAATCGCTGAAGCGCCTCTACGCGGTGACGCTGACGCTGACGCTGCTGCTCGCGCTCACCTCGGCGCTCGGCCTCGCGGTCGTGCTGTCGGAGCGCTTCTCCGCGCCGCTCGGGTCTGCTCGCCGAGGGCACGCGCGCGGTCGCGCAGGGCGATTTCACGCGCCGGCAGCCGGTGACCTCGCGCGACGAGCTCGGCGTGCTGACCGAATCGTTCAACACGATGACGGCGCAGCTCGCCGAGGCGCAGCAGAAGACCGAGGAGTCGCGCCGCGCGACCGAGACGACGCGCGCATACCTCGAGAGCATTCTCGGCAATCTCTCGGCCGGCGTGCTCGCGTTCGACGATCGCTACCGGCTGCGCACGGCCAACGCGAGCGCCGCGGTGATCCTGCAGCAGCCGCTCGCCGAGCTGACCGGCACCGCGCTCGCCGACTGGGGGCGCAAGCTGCCGGCGCTGGCGCCGTTCGCCGAGCTCGTCGCCGAGGGCTTTCGCGCGAGCCGCGACGCGCAGTGGCAGAAGCAGTCGGAGCTGTCGGTCGCGAACCTGATGCGCACGCTGCTGATGCGCGGCTCGCGCCTGCCGGTCACGCCGGTCGCCGGCTACGTCGTCGTGTTCGACGACGTCACCGATCTCGCGCAGGCGCAGCGCGACGCGGCGTGGGGCGAGGTCGCGCGCCGGCTCGCGCACGAGATCAAGAACCCGCTGACGCCGATCCAGCTCTCGGCCGAGCGCCTCGAGCGCAAGCTCTCGGGGAGCCTCGAAGGGCCCGACCGGGAGACGCTGACGCGCGGCACGCAGACGATCATCGCGCAGGTCGCCGCGATGAAGCACATGGTCGACGACTTTGCGGTCTACGCGCGGCAGCCGCGCCCGGGAACGATGCAGCCGGTCGACCTCGGCGCCCTCTTGCACGACGTGCTCGCGCTGTACGACAATCTGCGCCCGCACATCGCGCTGTCCCTTCCGTCCGAACCGCTCGTCGTCCAGGGCGAACCCACGCGCCTGCGCCAGGTGTTCCACAACCTCCTCCAGAATGCCATCGACGCGCAGGCCGACGCGCCGGAGCGCGCATTACGACATCGCTCTCGAGGCACGCGGCGACGACGTCGCGCTCGCCTTCGGCGACGCTGGCGCGGGCTTTCCGGACGCGGTGCTGCACCGGGCGTTCGAGCCCTACGTGACGACGAAGGCGAAAGGCACGGGCCTCGGCCTCGCGATCGTGAAGAAGATCGTCGACGAGCATCACGGCCGCGTCGAGCTCGCCAACCGCTCGCCGCGCGGGGCGCGCGTGACGCTGGTTTTCCCGCGCGGCGCGCGAGCAGGGTAGGATACGGAGCTCATGACGCCCGCCAAGGAAATCCTGATCGTCGACGACGAAGTCGGCATCCGCGAACTGCTCTCGGAAATCCTCCAGGACGAGGGCTACCGCGTCAGCCTCGCCGAGAACGCCACGGCCGCGCGCGCGTATCGCTCCCGGGAGCAGCCGGCGCTGGTGCTGCTCGACATCTGGATGCCCGACACCGACGGCGTGACGCTGCTGCGCGAATGGGCGGCGTCCGGACAGCTCACGATGCCGGTCGTGATGATGTCGGGCCACGGGACGATCGAGACCGCGGTCGAGGCGACCAAGATCGGGGCCTTCGACTTCCTCGAAAAGCCGGTCGGACTGCAGAAGCTTCTCGGCACGGTGTCGCGCGCGCTCAAGACGGCGTCGGCGCGCGAGCCGCGGCGCGTGTCGCTCGCGGCGCTCGGCACGAGCGCCCCGGTGCGCGACGTCGAGCGGCAGCTGGAGCAATTGCTCGCCGCGCGCAAGCCGATCCTGATCCTGGGCGAGCCCGGCACCGGGCACGACGTGGCGGCGCGCGCGCTGCACGCGCCGGACACGCCGCGCGTCACGCTTGCAGGGCGGCGCGCGGCTCGCCGCGAATCCGCTCGCGGTGCTCGAGGAGGCGCGCGACGGCACGCTCTACTGCGCCGAGATCGGCCAATACACGAAGGCCGAGCAGCGCGGACTCGCGTTCCTGCTGCCGAAGCTCGACAAGGCGAACGTGACGCTGGTGTGCACCAGCGCGGAGATGCTCGGAAACCTCGCGGCCGAGGGCAAGTTCGACGCGGCGCTGCTCTCGGCGCTGTCCGCCGGCGCCGTGCTGCTGCCGCCGCTGCGCGCGCGGCGCGAGGACATCCCGGCGCTGATCGAGCGGTTCTGGCACGAAGTCGCGACACAGGAGCGCAATGCGCAGCAGGCGTCGGTGCGGCTGGTGGCGAACGCTGCAGCCGGCGGCGATGACCGCGCTCACCGGCGCCTACTGGCCCGGCAATCTCGATCATCTGCAGAGCGTGGTCGCCAATCTCGCGCTCTTCGCCGGCCCCGGCGACATCACGACCGATCACGTGAAGCGCCTGCTCGGCGAGGCCGCGGCGGCGAATCAGGCCGTCGCTCCGGAGATCACCGCGCGCTTCTTCGAGTTGCCGCTGCGCGAGGCGCGCGAGGCCTTCGAGCGGATCTACTTCGAGCAGCTCCTGGGCCGCGAGCAGAGCAACATGAGCCGCGTCGCCGAGCGCGCCGGGCTCGAGCGCACGCACCTCTACCGCAAGCTGAAACAGCTTTCCATCCGCTTTGCCCGGCGCGGCGACGACAGCAGCGTCGGCAGCTGACGCGGTCGCCGGTCCCGTTCCCGCTGCTTCCCCGTACGGCCCTTGAGCGCTTCTGCCGACTCGTCGAAACGCATGTCGCCGCTCGTCATCGGCGCCATCGGCGTCGTGTTCGGCGACATCGGCACGTCGCCGCTCTACACGCTGCGCCAGTGCTTCGCCGGCGAGCATCCGGTGGCGCTGACGCCGGCGAACGTGCTGGGGATCCTGTCGATCATCTTCTGGGCGCTGATCATCATCGTCACCGCGAAGTACGTGACGCTCATCATGCGCGCCGACAATCGCGGCGAGGGCGGAATCCTCGCGCTGACGGCGCTGGTCTCGCGCGGCATGGGAACGCATGGGCGCCGGCGCTGGTGGCTCGTCGGCTTCGGCATCTTCGGCGCGGCGATGTTCTACGGCGACGGAATGATCACGCCGGCGATCTCGGTGCTGGGCGCCGTCGAGGGGCTCGAGATCGTCGCGCCGAGCCTGCATCCGTTCATCGTCCCGGTGACGGTGCTGATCGTTCGTCGCGCTCTTCGCGATCCAGAAGCGCGGGACGGCGAGCGTCGGGCGGATGTTCGGCCCCGTGATGTGCACCTGGTTCGTCGTGCTCGCGGGACTCGGGCTGTATCAGATCGTCGGCAACCCGTCGGTGCTGGGCGCCGTCGAATCCGGCCCACGCGATCGCATTCGTCGGCGCGAGTCCGCGGCTCGCGTTCCTCGCGCTGGGCGCCGTCGTCCTCGCCGTCACCGGCACCGAGGCGCTCTACGCGGACATGGGGCATTTCGGCGCCGCGCCGATCCGCCGCGCCTGGCTCTCGTTCGTGATGCCGGCGCTGGTGCTCAACTATTTCGGGCAGGGCGCGCTGCTGCTCGCCAATCCGCTGGCGATCAAGAATCCGTTCTACCTGCTCGCGCCGCAGTGGGCGCTGGTTCCGCTCGTCGTGCTCGCGACCTGCGCGGCGGTGATCGCGTCGCAGGCCGTCATCTCCGGCGCGTTTTCGCTGACGCGCGCGGCGATCCAGATGGGCTACTGCCCGCGGCTCAAGATCCTGCACACCTCCGATCGGCAGATCGGACAGATCTACATCCCGTTCATCAACTGGATGCTGCTCGTCGCGGTCCTGCTGCTGGTCGTCGGCTTCAAGCGTTCCGACAACCTCGGGCGGCGCGTACGGCATCGCGGTGACGCTCGCGATGCTGATCGACTCGGTGCTGATCTATGTCGTGATGCGGCGGATCTGGCGCTGGCGCAGGCCCGTGGCGATCGCGATCGTGGTGCCGCTGCTCACGATCGACGTGCTGTTTCTCGCGTCGAACTCGCTCAAGGTTCCCGAAGGCGGCTGGTTTCCGCTGCTGATCGGGCTCGTCGTGTTCACGCTGCTCACGACCTGGAAGCGCGGCCGGGCATTGCTGATGGCGCGCCTCGCCGAGGACTCGATGCCGCTCGACATCTTCATCGAGAGCATCGGCGCGAGTCCGCCGCCGCGCGTCCCCGGCACCGCGGTGTTCCTGACCTCGACGGCCGACCGTGTGCCGCACGCGCTGCTGCACAACCTGAAGCACAACAAGGTGCTGCACGACCGGGTCGTGTTCCTCACGATCCACACGCAGGATTTCCCGCGCGTGCCGGCGTCCGAGCGGATACGACTGTCCGATCTCGGGTGCGCGTTCTGGCGGATGGAGGCCTACTACGGCTTCGCCGAAGACCCCGACGTGCCGGAACTGCTGGAAGCGATCGGCAAGGACGAATTCGAGTACGACATGATGGAGACGTCGTTCTTCGTCTCCCGCGAGACGCTGATCCCGACGGTGGCTCCGGGCATGGCGCTCTGGCGCGAGCGGCTGTTCGTGTCGATGTCGAAGATGGCGGTCAAGGCGACCGACTTCTTCCACATTCCGACGAACCGCGTCGTCGAACTCGGCACCCAGGTGGAGCTCTAGCGGTTCCTCGGGAGTTCGCACAACCTATGTGGAGGCCGAGGCGCGAGCGGCGAGCATTTGCGCGGCGGCCACAACGCAAAAAACGCCGGCCCCGACGCCGGCGTCTGGTTGCGTTTGGCGCTTGTGCGTCAGAGCGCGGCCATCTGCCCGCGCATCGACTTGATCGCCTTGCCCTCGATCTGCCGGATCCGCTCCGCCGACACGCCGTACTCGTCGGCGAGGTCCTGCAGCGTCGCCGGGTCCTTTTCGGCAAGCCAGCGCGCCTCGATGATGTGGCGGCTGCGCTCGTCGAGCGTCGCGAGCGCGCGCTTCAGCCCCTCGGCGCGGTTCGTCTCGGTTTCCGCGCGCTCGAGGATCCGCACGGGCTCGTTGTCCGTGTCGGTGAGATAGGCGATCGGCGTGACGACGTCGCCTTCCTCGTCCGGTTGCGGGTCGAGCGAGACGTCCCGGCCGGTGAGGCGCATCTCCATCTCCAGCACTTCGTCGGGCTTGACGCCCAGGTCCTTGGCGATGGCGCGGGCCTCCTTGTCCGAGAGCGCGGCCGACCGGACCTTCATCCTGCGCAGGTTGAAGAAGAGCTTGCGCTGGGCCTTGGTCGTCGCGACCTTCACGAGCCGCCAGTTGCGCAGCACGTATTCGTGGATCTCGGCCCGGATCCAGTGCAACGCGAACGAGACCAGACGCACGCCGCGCTCCGGATCGAAGCGGCGCACGGCTTTCATGAGGCCGATGTTGCCCTCCTGGATCAGGTCGGCCTGGGGGAGGCCGTATCCCAGGTACTTGCGGCTGACGGCGACCACCAGCCGCAGGTGCGACAGGACGAGCCGCTGCGCGGCGTCGAGGTCGTTGTCGCGCACGAGACGGCGCCCGAGCTCGACCTCCTGCTCGGGCGAAAGGAGCGGAAAGCGATTCACCGCCTGGATGTATTGGTCCAAGCTTCCCAGCGAGGCCGGGGTGGGCAACGCCAACGCAGTACCGGTCATGTTCATCTGTCTCCTCACGGACCGCCTACGGCTGTGATTTTCCATCACCCAAACTGAATTTTAGCACTCGGGCACTGAGAGTGCTAAGGCTCCGGGAAAGTTCCCGACAGATTTGGTCGGGTTTGTGTCGTTTCAGCAGTTTCGTCGCCCAGTGGGGCGCGCCACCACGCCCTCCACGCGCGGGGAGGCCCTTCGGTGGACGTGGGTGGCCTGATAGGCACGATGGACGATTATCAGGCAGTGTGCACTAACTAACCGGCCGCCGCGGTGCCCGGCCGAAGCACGGGCCTGAAAACCGGCCCTTGCAGCGGTGCCCGTCAGCCGACGAGCGCCTCGACGAAATCGGCGGCGACAAACGGCTTCAGGTCGTCGAGACCTTCGCCCACCCCGATGTACCGCAATGGAATCGGCCGCTCCTTGGCAATCGCCGCGACGACGCCGCCCTTGGCGCTTCCGTCGAGCTTGGTCAGCACGAGGCCCGTGAGCCCGAGGGCATCGTCGAACGCCTTCACCTGGGTCAGTGTGTTCTGGCCGGTGTTCGCATCGAGTACCAGAAGGGTTTCGTGCGGAGCCGCAGGGTCGGCCTTGCGGATCACGCGCTGGACCTTGCGAATCTCGTCCATCAGCTGCAGTTGCGTGGGCAGCCGGCCGGCCGTGTCCGCGAGCACGACATCGATCCCACGCGCCCGCGCCGCCGCGATCGCGTCGAACATCACCGCACCCGGGTCACCACCTGCCTGCGAGATCACGGTGACCCCGTTGCGCTCGCCCCAGACGGTCAGCTGCTCGCGTGCGGCGGCGCGAAACGTGTCGCCGGCGGCGAGCAGCACCGAGTGCCCCTGATCTTGGAACAGCCGGGCGAGCTTGCCAATCGACGTCGTCTTGCCGGCGCCGTTCACGCCCGCCAGCATGATGACGAACGGTCGGGCATCGCTGATCACCAGGGCCTTCTCGAGCGGGGCGATCAATTCGAGCAGGGCGGCCTTGAGGTGCGCCTTCGGGTCGCCTTCGCTGCCCGCGCGTTTCCAACGCGCCGAAAGGTCGTCGAGCAGGTGTTGCGTTGCCGCAACGCCGACGTCGGCGGTGAGCAGCGCCGATTCGAGCTCGTCCAGGGTCTCCTGGTCGAGTTTCTTGCGGGTGAACACGCTGCCCAGCGCGCTGGCGAGCTTTTCGCGCGAGCGTGCGAGCCCCGCGGCGAGCCGCTCGGTCCACGGGCGCTTTTCCTCGTCGGCGGGTCTTCGCTTGAACAGATCGAGCATCGTGGCAGGCGGGCGGGTGATACCGAACGGCGGCGAACGCGGCGCGCAGCGGTGCCGGCGGCACGTCAAGAAGGGAATTCTAACCGGGCCGGGACCGCGGGCCATCATAATGCCGGCATTGCGTTCCGGCTTCGCCCCGAGGACACCTTGCCCGCGCCCTCCGCGAATCGCGTTCGCATCATCGGCGGCACCTGGCGCCGCCGCGTGCTCCGCTTTCCTCAAGCCGAAGGACTGAGGCCGACGCCGGATCGCGTCCGCGAGACCCTGTTCAACTGGCTGGGACAGGACCTGACGGGCAAACGCTGCCTCGATCTCTTTGCCGGATCCGGCGCGCTGTCGCTCGAGGCCGCGTCGCGCGGAGCCGCGCTTGCCGTTGCCGTCGACCGGAATCGCGTGCTTGTCGACGCGCTCTCCGCCGCGAAGACCTTGCTGGGCGCCAGCGCGCTGGAGCTGCACATCGCGGACGCGCGGGCGTACCTCGCCAGGGAGACGCGCAGCTTCGACGTGATCTTCCTCGATCCGCCGTTTCGCGACGATCCTTGGCCCTGGTTGCTGCCGGCATGCGTCCCGCGACTGGCCCCCCGAGGATTCGTTTACGCGGAGGCGGGACGACAGATCGCGCCGCCCCCCGGGTTCGCCCGCTGGCGAAGCGACAAGGCAGGGCAAGTGCATTATCATCTTTTCACCGAATCGGGGTCCGACGCGTGACCGTTCGCAGGCGCCTCGTGCGCCAGCACGTGAACGGTTTCGAATACGACCCCGATTGCTCGATTCCCGACCCCACGCCCAAGGGCACCGCATGCTGGACGTCGTGTATCCCGGAACGTTCGATCCGTTCACCCGAGGGCACGAGGACCTCGTGCGCCGGGCGGCGAGGCTTTTCCACAGGGTGATCGTCGGCGTCGCCGACAGCGCCGCGAAGCAGCCGTTCTTCCCGACCGAAGAGCGCGTCGCCATGGCGCGCGAGGTCCTGACCGCCTACCCCAACGTCGAGGTCAAGGCCTTCTCGGGGTTGCTGATGGACTTCGTCCACGAGCAGGGGGCGCGCGTCATCATGCGCGGCCTGCGTGCCGTGTCCGATTTCGAGTACGAGTTCCAGATGGCCGGAATGAACCGGAACCTCTTTCCGGAGGTCGAAACGCTGTTCCTGACCCCTTCGGAGGAGTACACGTTCATTTCGGCGACGATCGTCCGCGAGATCGCCAAGTTCGGCGGAGATGTCTCGTCGTTCGTCCATCCGGCGGTGCTGGCGCGGTTGAAGGCCCGGGTCGCCGTGCGGAAATAGCGGAAACGCGCGCAATGGCACTGCTCATCACCGACGAATGCATCAACTGCGATGTCTGCGAGCCCGAGTGTCCCAATGGGGCCATCTCGCAGGGCCCGGAAATCTACGTCATCGATCCGCGAAAATGCACCGAATGCGTCGGACATTTCGACACGCCTCAGTGTGTCGAGGTCTGCCCGGTCGACTGCATACCGGTCAACCCGGATTTCGTCGAGACCAAGGAAGAGCTGCGGGCCAAATACGAGGGGCTGATGGCCGCGGCCAAGGCCGAGGCGGACCCCGGATAGCGGCCGGCGCGGCCCGGACCCCGCAGAGCCCTTTCAGGCGTTAGCGGCCACCGGCAGCGCATCGGGCTGGTCGACGATTCCGTCGACGAGCTCCGCCGCCCGCATGAGCGCGGCGACCTGCGCCGTGATGGTCTCGTCCTGCTGCTCGAGCTCGCCGATGCGCTCTTCGAGCTCCCCGCTCGCGTTGTGGATCCGCTGGACGCTTTCAAGCCGGCGCCGCAGCTGCAGGTGGTGCTCGCGCACCTGCGTTTCGAGCGGCGACATCACGGCGCGCAGCCAGCTTTCGACGTCGCGGTTCGCAATGTCGTAGACATGCTTGACGCGGGACGCGATCGTCTCGAAGAACCGCTTGGTCAGCGAGAACTTGGCCTTGGAGAGCATGTTCCACAGCGTGTTGAAATGCTCGTTATACGCGCGCTCGAGCCGGTCGATCTCCTTCTGGTACTTGAGCATCGAGAATGGCGGCGGCACGAAAGGCTCGGTGCGCTGCTCGGCCGAAAAGCGCGCATACATCGCGCGCATCAGATCGTGAATCTCGCCCGCCCTGCGGGCGGCGTCGTCGAAGTCGCGGCGGATCGCCGTGAAGAAATCGGTCATCGCGGTGCGGACGCCCTTCGTGAACGGGCTTCGCTCGATGCCGCGGCGTGTGCGCCCGGCGTTCGCGCGCAGCGCCTCGAGCCCGATCACGTCGAACAATGCGTTGGTCTGTTGCGTGAACACCGTGCGCAACGCGGTGAAGCGCTGCAATCCGCGTTCGAACCGCTCCTTTTCCTCGCGGACGCGATCCATCATGTGCGCGATCACATCCTGGTTCTTGCCCCGCAGCGTACGGAGCTCGGCGAGCTGCTCGCCGACGCTTCCTTGCCGCGCTTCGAGCAACGCGCGCACTCCCTCCGCGAGCACCCTCACCTCCGCCTGCGTCGCCGCGCCGACGATGCTGCGCTTGCCAGGAATCAGCTTTGCCGACAGCGCGGCCTCGAGGGCCGGCAACCGGCTCTTTTCGAGCAGCGCGTCGTCGCCGTTGACCTTCGCGACGAGCCCCTTCTGCGCCGAGACCGCGTGGACCTGCGCCGGCGGCAGTCCGAGCATCGACGCGGTCGTCGCGATCTGGCGATCGATCTCCGCAGCGATCGCCGGCGCGGGCTTGAGCTCGTCCCATAGGGTGTCGATCTTGTTGAGGATCACGAGCCGCCCGGCCTTCTGGGCGCCGTCGTCGCCGGCGAGGTGCCGGTTCCACACGTCGAGGTCCGTCTTCGTCACGCCCGCGTCGGCGGCCAGCACGAACAGAATCGCGTGCGCGCTGGGCAGGAGGCTCAGCGTGAGCTCGGGCTCGGTGCCGATCGCATTGAGCCCCGGAGTATCGAGGATCACGAGCCCCTGCTGCAGCAGCGGGTGCGGGAAGTTGATGATCGCATGGCGCCAACAGGGAACGTCGATCTCGCCTCCGCCGTCCCGCAGGTTCACCGTGTCCGAATCGTCGCAGAGCCCGAGTGCGCGGGCGAGCACGACCGGCACGCGCTTCATTTGCGCGACCTTCGACAACGTCTCGCTCATCCGGCCCGCCGCCGAGAGGTCGAGCGGGAACGTCACCCATTCGTCGGCGAAGGTCTTGAACTCCGTGACCGTCGCGTCCTTGAGGCGGGTCTCGATCGGCAGGAGCCGGATCGAGGGCGGCCGCGTCGCGTCGTAAAGCAGCTCGGTTGGGCACATCGTGGTGCGCCCTGCCGTCGTCGGCAGCAGACGTTCGCCGAAGTCGGCGAAGAAGATCGCGTTGATGAGTTCGGACTTGCCGCGCGAGAACTCCGCGACGAAGGCCACGATCAGCTTGTCCTCGTGCAGCCGCGCGAGCAGCCGGGAGACCTTGAGGTCGACTTGAGCGTCGGCGAGGTCCTGCCGCTTGAGCCACTCGTGCAGCGCCGTGACCCCTTGCGCCAGGCGCTTCCTCCATTCGCCGTAGGCGTCGAAGCGCGCCGCGAGATTGCGCGATTGGACCATGCGTTTTCCTGCCGTCCCTTTCTGTCCCGTCGACTGTGGCGAGCGGCGCCGCGGTCAATCTAACACAGCGCTCGCGGACGTGACGCGGTCCGGTCTCAGCGCTGGCATACGGGGCAAAAGCAAGTTGCGCGCCCGCCCTGGCGGATCTGCCGGATTGTGGCACCGCAGGCCTTGCACGGCAGGCCCTGCCGTCCGTAGACGAGGTAGTCGAGCTGGAAATAGCCCGGCTCGCCTCGGCTGTCGACGTAATCACGCAGCGTCGAACCGCCTTTCGCGATGGCGTCGGTCAGCGTCCCGCGCACCTCGCCGATGAGGCGCGCGAGCCGAATCTTCGAAACCCGGTTGACGGGGGTCGTCGGCCGGATTCCGGCCCGGAAGAGCGCTTCGTTGGCGTAGATATTGCCTACGCCGACGATGAGATGATTGTCCATCAGTGCAAGCTTGATCGCCACCGACCGGGCGCGCGTCGCGCGGCAGAGGTAGGCCGCATCGCATCGCGCGTCGAACGGCTCTGGACCGAGGCGCGCGAGCAGCGGATGCGCGTCCGCGGGCGGGGGCAGCCACAGCATCGCGCCAAAGCGCCGGGGATCGCGATAGCGCAGCGTCAGGCCGGACTCGAACACGATGTCGACGTGGTCGTGCGTGCGCCGTGGCGGCGGGTCCGTGTAGGCCCGCAGGCTGCCGGTCATCCCGAAGTGGACGAGCAGCGTGTCGCCCGAAGACCGGAACAGCAGGTATTTGCTGCGCCGGTCGAGGGCGTCGATCGTCCGCCCGGCGATCCTACGGGGAAGCGACGCGGGAACCGACCAGCGCAGTCGCCGGTCGTATACATGCATGGCGATGACCCGTGCGCCGACGACCAGCGGGGCAAGGCCGCGGCGCGTGGTTTCGACTTCGGGCAGTTCCGGCATTGGGGCCGTGGGGAGCGAGGGCGGGCGACAGGACGCCTAAACGACTGTCGCGCCGGTTTGTTGGGCCGCCGAATATACCCTAAGATGGCTCGCTTCCCGCCCGAGCGAAGCGCCGCCGTGCACGCTCACCCCCCGATCCCGCAGGACGCACAATGATCGCCGAATCCCGTTCCTCCTTCCGCCGGGCTGCTGCGGCCCTCGCTGCCGTGCTGGCGCTCGCATCGGCGCCGGCGCCCGCGCAGTCGCCGCCCTCCCCGGGCGTGGATCGGAAAACCCCCGCGAATGGCGCACAGAACGACGGGCGGGACGGGCTCACCGCCGAGCTCATGTACCGACTCCTCGTCGGCGACGTCGCATTGCAGCGCGGCGATGCGGGGCTCGCCGCGCGCGCCTATTTCGAGGTCGCCCGCGATACGCGCGATGCACGGATAGCGCGGCGCGCCACCGAGATTGCCCTTGCCGCGCGCCAGCGTCCGCTTGCGATCGAGTCCGCACGGCTGTGGGCCGAGCTGGATCCGACGGCGGAGCGCCCGAAGCAGGTGCTCGCCGGGCTTTCGAGTCCGAGCGGCGGAGAGGGTCGGGCGTTCGGATCCGGTCTTCAGGCGGAGCTCGAGCGTGCGCTCGCCGAGGCGGCGACCTCCGGATCGCGCCTCGGGGAAGCGTTTCTGCAGCTCAATCGACTGCTGGCGAACGAGCCCGACAAGGCGGCGACGCTGCAGCTCATCCGCGCGCTCGCGCAGCCTTATCCCAACGTCCCCGAGGCGCAGTTCGCCGTCGCTCTTGCCGCGTACAACACCGGCCTCGCGGAAATCGGGACCAACGCCGTCGCGGTGCAGGCCATCGACCGCGCGCTCGCGCTGAAGCCGGGATGGGAGCAGGCGATCGCGCTCAAGGTGGAAATCCTCGGCAAGGAGTCCCCCGCACGGGCCGCCGACTACCTCGCCGAGGTCCTGGCGAAAGATCCGGATTCGAAGGGCGCGCTGTCGGCGCTCGCCCAGGTGCGCATCCGGCAGAAGCAGTTCGGGGAAGCCATCGGGATCCTCGAGAAGCTCTGGGAGAAGGACAAGAGCAACAACGAATACCGTTTCGGCATGGCGATGCTCGCGATCCAGATGAAGGACTGGGCGCGCGCCGAGGCGCTGTTCGAGGAATTGAAGCGCGCCGACTACGGCGAGGAAGGCGTCGTCGATTTCTACCTCGCGCAGATCGCCGAGGAAACCGGCCGCTACGCGCTTGCGCTGGAGCGTTTCCGAGAGGTCCCCGACGGCGAGCGCGGGTGGCTCGCGAAACTGCGCGTCGCAGTGATGTACGGCAAGCTCGGGCGGGTCGACGAGGCCCGCAGGTACCTCGCGGAGCTGCCGGCCGTCACGATCGAGGAGCGCATCCAGGTCCAGCAGGTGGATGCGCAGATCCTGCGCGATGCCGGCGACAATGCGAAGGCCTACACGGTTCTCGCGGCGGCGCTCGAAACGTTCCCGGACGACCCGGATCTCCTGTACGACCTCGCCATGGTCGCCGAAAAGCTCGACCGGATCGACGTCGTCGAACAGAAGCTGTCGCGCTTGATCGAGTTGAAGCCCACCAACGCGCACGCGTTGAACGCCCTCGGATACACGCTCGTCGACCGCACGACGCGCCTGTCCGAAGGACTCGCACTGGTCGAGCGCGCATTGGTGCTCGCCCCCGACGACCCGTTCATCCTCGACAGCGTCGGCTGGGCGAATTTCCGCCTGGGCAAGCTAGACGAGGCCGAAAAGCATCTGCGGCGCGCGATGGAACAGCGGCCGGATCCGGAGATCGCCGCCCACCTGGGCGAGGTGCTGTGGGCGAAGGGCGACCGCGCTCGCGCCCAGGACGTCTGGCAGTCGCAGCTGAAGAGCACGCCCGACAATCCGGTGCTGCAGGAAACCGTGCGTCGGCTGACGCGCTGACGTCCCGAATGCCGCGCGCGGTGCCGTGGCCGCTCCTCGCGGCGCTTGCGCTCGTGCTCGCCGGCTGCGCGAGCGCGCCGTCGATTCCGCCGCCGCCGATCGTGTTCGCTGGCGATGCGCCGTTCGCCGTCGATGGGCGGCTCTCCGCGCGGCGTGGACCTGATGCCGTCGCCATCGCTTTCGCGTGGACGCACGCGCCGCCGCGCGACGAATTCGTCGTGTCGACGCCGCTCGGACAATCGGTCGCGGAGCTCACGGGCGACGCGTCGATCCCGCGCGTCGAGGTGCGCACCGCGGACGGCCGGCGCGACGAGGCAGGCGACTGGGCGACGCTGAGCGAGCGCGTCGTCGGGTTTCCGCTGCCGGTCGAGGCGTTGTCGCGGTGGGCGCAAGGCGCGCCGCGCGCGGACACCGCGCACACCGTCGAAACCGATGCCGCGGGCCGCGCCAGCGTGCTCCGGCAGGACGGTTGCGAGATCGTCTACGCGTACGCCGACGATGCGGCACGACGTCCGTCGGGACTCCGCGTGACGTGCCACGACCTCGAGTTGCGCATCGTCATCGATCGCTGGCGCGCGGCGTGAGGCGCTGGCGAAGCGGACTGCTCGCGGCGACAATGGTTCGATGCGCACGCTGACCGTACCGGCGCCGGCCAAGCTCAACCTGTTCCTGCACGTGACGGGACGGCGCGCCGACGGGTACCACACGCTGGAATCGCTGTTCGTCGCGCTCGACTTCGGCGACACGCTGACGCTCACCCGGCGCGACGACGGAGCGATACACCGCGTCGGCCACGTGCCGGGTGTGGCGCCGGAGCGCGATCTCGCCGTTCGCGCGGCGGAGGCGTTGCAGCGCGAGACGGGCTGTCCCGCCGGCGCCGACATCCAGGTGGTCAAGAGGATCCCGCTGGGCGGAGGACTCGGCGGGGGCAGCTCCGACGCTGCGTCCGTGCTCCTTGCGCTCAATCGTCTGTGGGAGCTCGGAATGACGCGCGCGTCGCTCCAGCGCATCGGCGTCGAGCTCGGCGCCGACGTGCCGTTCTTCCTTTGCGGCGAGCCTGCCCTGGCGCGCGGCATCGGCGACCGTTTGACACCGGTGTCGTTGCCGACGTGTTGGTTCGCCGTGCTCGCGCCCGCAATCGCGGTGTCGACTGCTTCGATCTTCGCGGCACCTGAATTGACACGGGACAGTCCGTCGGCGAAAATGGAAGTCTTTTCCGAGGGTTACGGGCGGAATGACCTGCAGCCGGTCGCGGTTGCGCGATTTCCGGAGATCGCCGCGGCGCTTGCGGCGCTCGCCAAGCGGTCACCATGCGCCCGGATGACGGGCTCCGGTGGTTGCGTTTTCGCCCCGTTCGCTTCGGAAACCGAGGCACGCGCGGCGGTCGATGCGCGGCCGCAACGAATGCAGGGCTTTGTCGCGCGAACGCTTGCACGCCATCCGCTGGCGGCGTTCGCCTGACGCACGGAACGGGTTCCACGCAGGTAGAATGCGCCGCTTCGGGCGCGCCGGTTTTCCCGCTGGGGAGTCGCCAAGTTGGTTAAGGCACCGGATTTTGATTCCGGCATTCGAAGGTTCGAATCCTTCCTCCCCAGCCACTCATCGCGAATGGCGCGACGTCGCGCGGCCCCAAGCGGGCCGCGGTTGCCGAGGTCTTCCTGAATGGCCTATGAACGGATGAGAGTCTTCACCGGCAACGCGAACCCGAAGCTTGCCGAGGCCGTCTGCCGCCATCTCAACATCAGCCTCGGTCGTTGCGTCGTCGGCCGGTTCTCCGACGGCGAAGTGATGGTCGAGCTGCTCGAGAACGTCCGCGGCCGCGACATCTTCATCCTCCAGTCGACCTGCGTGCCGACCAACGACAACCTGATGGAGATCCTGGTAATGACCGACGCGCTGAAGCGCTCGTCCGCCGGGCGCATCACCGCGGTGATCCCGTATTTCGGGTACGCGCGGCAGGACCGCCGTCCGCGCTCCGCGCGCGTGCCGATCACGGCGAAGGTCGTCGCCGACCTCCTGACCACCGTCGGCGTGGACCGTGTGATGGTGATGGACCTCCACGCCGACCAGATCCAGGGTTTTTTCAACATTCCGGTCGACAACATCTACGCGACGCCGATCCTGCTGGGCGACCTGTGGAAGCAGAACTACGACGATCTGCTCGTCGTATCGCCCGACGTCGGTGGCGTCGTCCGCGCCCGCGCGATCGCGAAGCGCCTCGACTCCGAACTTGCCATCATTGACAAGCGCCGCCCGCGCGCCAACGTCTCCGAGGTGATGAACATCATCGGCGACGTCAATGGCCGGACCTGCGTGATCATGGATGACATGGTCGACACGGCCAACACGCTGTGCAAGGCGGCGACCGCGCTGAAGGAGCACGGCGCGAAGATGGTCGTCGCGTATTGCACGCACCCCGTTCTTTCCGGCGGCGCGGTGCCGCGCATCGCGACGTCGGAGCTGGACGAGCTCGTCGTCACCGACACGATCCCGCTGACGGAGGAGGCCCGGGCCTGTCCTCGGATCCGGCCGCTGTCCTGCGCACAGCTCCTCGCCGAGACGATGACGCGCGTGTCGAACGAGGAGTCCGTGAGCTCGCTGTTCACGGAGTAGCGGCGTGAGCGGCGAGGCCCGAAGGGCGCGAGCAATCGCGAATCGCCGCTGGAGGCCGACACCTAGACCATGGAATATTCCTGAACTGTTGCGGAGGCCGAGGCGCGAGCCAAAGGTGGCTCGCCCGTAATAATTCAGTTATACTTCAAGACTTTCCCGGGTACGGCCGCATGCCGACTCCGGGGTGTCGCCAACCGCGGACGACCAGCCGGGCCAACTCGAACGACGCCCCCACCTGGAAGGCCGCAGACATCAGGAGCCGAACATGCAATTCGAATTCACCGCGTTCGCGCGGACGACGGAAGGCCGCGGCGCCTCCCGCCGCATGCGCCGCGCGGGCAAGGCACCCGGCATCGTCTACGGCGGAACGGCCGCGCCCGAGCCCATCGAGCTCGACCACAACGCGCTGTTCCACGCGCTGCGCAACGAGGCGTTCCACGCGTCGATCCTGACCATGAAGCTCGCGGGTTCCGCGACGAAGGTCCTGCTGCGCGACGTGCAGATGCATCCGTTCAGGAACGAGATCCTGCACGTCGACTTCCAGCGCGTCGACGAGAACCGGAAGATCCACATGAAGGTACCGCTGCACTTCGCCAATGGCGAGAGCTCGCCGGCGGTGAAGATTTCCGGCGCGATCGTGAGCCACGTGCTCACCGAGCTCAACGTCACCTGCCTGCCGAAGGACCTGCCGGAGTTCATCGTGGTCGATCTGTCGACGCTCGACGTCGGCAGCTCGGTCCACGTCTCGGCGCTGACCCTTCCGCCAGGCGTCGCCGTGGCGACCCGCGGCAAGCTCGACCCGGTCGTGGCCGCGGCGGTGGTGCCGAAGGCACACGTCGAGGAAGTTGCCGAAGTCACGCCGGAGGCCGAAGCAGCGGCAGCGGCGGCAGCCGCGGCAGTGCCGGGCGCCGAGGGCAAGCCGGCGGTCGAGGCAAAGGGCGCCGAAAAGAAGGAAGCCGGCAAGGACGACAAGAAGAAGGAAGCCGGCAAGGACGACAAGAAGAAGTAGTCACTCGTCCAACGGCACGGGGCCCGCCGCGCAGATACCGGCGGGCCTTTTCGTTGCGGGCGCCGAAAAGGCCGGCGTTCGCCGCGCGCCGATCCGCGGAGCCTCGTGACCATCGACGCCATACTCCGGTCCTCCCCATGCAACCGATCCGCCTCGTCGTTGGGCTCGGCAACCCCGGGCGCGAGCACGCCGCGACACGGCACAACGCAGGCTTCTGGTTTGCCGACGCGCTCGCGTCGCGACTCGGCACCGCGTTCGTCAGCGAGGGCAAGTTCCACGGCCAGGTGGCGAAAGTCGCAGGGGATCTGCGGCTGCTCAAGCCCGGCACGTACATGAACCTGTCGGGGAGGTCGGTCTCGGCGCTCGCCCGCTTCTTCGCAATCGCGCCGGACGACACCCTGGTCGTCCACGACGAGCTCGACCTTCTGCCCGGCGAGGCGAAAATGAAATTCGGTGGCGGCATCGCCGGACACAACGGACTTCGCGATATCGCGGCCCAGTTCGGCACGCCGGAGTTCTGGCGCTTGCGCCTCGGGATCGGTCACCCGCGCGACTCGTCGATCCCGCAGCAGGACGTCGCCGACTACGTGCTGGCGCCGCCCTCGCGCGACGACCGCAGGGCGATCGACGACGCGCTCGACCGCAGCCTCGACGCATGGCCGGCGATCGCCGCCGGCGACTTCGAGCGCGCGATGTTGCTGCTCCACACCCGGAAAGAAAATTCATGAGCCTCAAGTGCGGCATCGTCGGCATGCCCAACGTCGGCAAGTCCACGCTCTTCAACGCGCTGACCCGCGCGGGGATCGCCGCGGAGAACTACCCGTTTTGCACGATCGAGCCCAATGTCGGCATCGTCGAAGTGCCGGATCCGCGCCTCGCGGAGCTCGCGGCGATCGCCCACCCGGAGCAGGTGCTGCCGGCGACGGTGGAATTCGTCGACATCGCGGGCCTTGTCGCCGGCGCGTCGAAGGGCGAGGGTCTCGGCAATCAGTTCCTGGCGACGATCCGCGAGACCGACGCGATCGCCCATGTGGTTCGCTGCTTCGCCGACGACAACGTCGTGCACGTCGCCGGCAAGATCGACCCGATCTCCGACATCGAGACGATCAACACCGAGCTGGCGCTTGCCGACCTCGCCGCGGTCGCGAAGCAGATCGCCAAATACGAGAAACCGGCGCGCGCCGGCGACAAGGAGGCGCAGCGGATCGTCACCGCGCTCGCGAAGGTCGAGGCCGTCCTCGACGCTGGCCGGCCTGCGCGCACGGCGGACCTCTACGCCGAGGAAAAGGAGGTGCTGCTGCCCTTCTTCCTGCTCACGATGAAGCCGACGATGTACGTGGCCAACGTCGCCGAGCGCGGGTTCCACGACAACCCGCTGCTCGCCACAGTGGAGGCGCACGCGGCGAAGGAGGGCGCGCCGGTGGTGCCGGTGTGCGCCGCGCTCGAGGCGGAGATCGCCGACCTCGACGGCGACGACAAGCTCGCCTTTCTCGCCGACCTCGGACTCTCGGAGCCCGGGCTCGACCGCGTCATCCACGCCGGCTACAAGCTTCTCGGCCTCGAGACCTACTTCACCGTGGGGCCGAAAGAGGTCCGAGCGTGGACGATCCACCACGGGGACACGGCGCCGAAGGCGGCCGGGGTGATCCACACCGATTTCGAAAAGGGCTTCATCCGCGCCGAGGTGATCGCCTACTCGGACTTCATCGCCTGCAAGGGCGAGCACGGCGCGAAGGAGCACGGCAGGATGCGCCTCGAGGGCAAGGAGTATGTCGTCAGGGATGGCGACGTCATGCACTTCCGCTTCAACGTGTGACGTGATTCGCGGCCGGCGATGACGAAGCTTCGCTTCACCAAGATGCACGGGCTCGGCAACGATTTCGTCGTGCTCGACGGGATCGCCCAGACCGTCGATCTCACGCCAGCCCACTACCGGCGGCTCGCGGATCGGCGCCTGGGCGTGGGTTGCGACCAGGTGCTCGTCGTCGAACGCCCGACGCGTTCCGACGTCGATTTCCGCTACCGCATCTTCAACGCCGATGGCGGCGAGGTCGAGCAGTGCGGCAACGGCGCGCGCTGCTTCGTGAAGTTCGTCCGCGACCACGGATATACGCGGTCGCGCCGGCTACGCGTGGAGACGAAGGGCGGGATCATCGCTCCGGAAATCGTCGACGGCGGCGAAGTGACGGTCGACATGGGCGTCCCCCGATTCGCGCCCGCCGACATCCCGTTCGTCGGCGGGACCGATGCGGTGGTGCAGCCCCTCGATGTCGACGGCGAGACGGTCGAGATTTCCGTGGTGTCGATGGGCAACCCGCACGCGGTCCAGCTCGTCGCCGATGTCGCGCAGGCGCCCGTGACCACGCAGGGCCCGAAGCTCGAGCTCCATCCGCGCTTTCCGCAGCGCGTGAACGCGGGCTACATGCAGGTGGTGGATCGCGCTACCATTCGCCTGCGTGTGTGGGAGCGAGGCGCTGGAGAGACGCTCGCCTGCGGCACGGGAGCGTGCGCGGCGGCGGTGACCGGCATCCGGCGCGCGCTTCTCGACTCGGCGGTACGGGTCGAGACGCGCGGCGGGTGGCTGGCGATCTCCTGGCCCGGTCCCGGCGCACCGGTCGCCATGACAGGACCCGCGACGACGGTGTTCGAAGGCGAGTGGGAGATCCCCGCGCCGTGACGCGCGCGGCCGAACGACGCAACACGACGAGGACAGGACTGCCCCGGATGGACGCCAACGACGTCGCGCTGTACCTGAAGGAAAACCCGAACTTCTTCGAGGATTACGCCGACGTCATCGCGGAGATCTTCGTCCCGCACCCGCACGGCGGCCACGCGATCCCGATCGCCGAGCGTCAGATCGTCACGCTGCGCGAGAAGAACGCCGAGCTCGAGAACCGCCTGCGGGAGATGATCCGCTTCGGCGCCGAGAACGACCAGATCAGCGAAAAGCTCCATCGCTCGACGCTCGCGCTCATCGCCGCGCCCGACCTCGAGACCACGCTCGCGGTGCTCTACCACAGCCTGAAGGAAGACTTCGGGGTGCCGAACGTGGCGAGCAGGCTCTGGGGCAAGGTGCCCGAGCAGTCGTACCTCCCGGAGCTCGCGGCGACGAGCCAGGAGCTGCGCGAATACGCCGATCACCTCGGCACGCCGTACTGCGGCCCCAGTGCACCGTTCGAGTCGCGCGACTGGTTCGACGCCGGCGACGCGATGAAATCGTTCGCGTTCCTGCCGCTGCGCACTGCCTACACGTTCGGACTCCTGGGACTCGGTGACGAGGACCCCGAGCGCTTTCATCCCGGCATGGGCACGGTGTACCTGACGCGCCTCGCGGAGCTCGCGAGCGTCGCGACGTCGCGCTACCTGCCGCCGGCGTAGCGGCCGCAAGCTCCGGGCCGGTCGCGATGCGCAAGACGGTGCCACCAGCCACCCCGATCCCGATTGCTGCGCCGGCGAACGTCGCGCATCTGTCGGCGTTCGAGGCGCACCTGGCCGCGCGGCCGGTGCACACGCGCAGCGCCTACCTCCGCGACGCGCGCGTGCTCGCCGTGCTTGCCGGCGACGCGGACATGGCGCGCCTCGGCTCGCGCGAGCTGCGGCGCTTTCTGGCCACGCTTCACGGCCGGGGACTTTCGGGGCGCAGTCTGGCGCGGGTGCTCTCGTCGTGGCGCGCGTTCTATCGCCTGTTGCAGGACCGGGATGCTGCGGTGACGGAGAGCCCGTGCGCGGGGCTCAAGGCGCCGAAGTCCGCGAAGAAGCTGCCGTCGGCACTCTCGCCCGACGAGGCGGTGCGGCTCGTCGAAATCGCCGGCGACGATCCGCTGGCGATGCGCGACCGCGCGCTGTTCGAGCTCGCGTATTCGTCGGGACTGCGTCTGGCCGAGCTCGCCCAACTCGACGTCGAGCGTGTCGATCTCGCGACCGGTGAAGTCCGGGTCTGGGGCAAGGGCGCGAAGGAGCGGATCGTGCCGGTCGGCGCCGCGGCGGCGGCGGCCGTGCGCGCGTGGCTCCCGGTGCGCGCAGGCGTGCGGAATGCGGATCCGAAAGCGCTGTTCGTCGGGCGCAGTGGCAAGCGGATCACGCCGCGGTCGATCGAACGCCGGCTCGCCGATTGGGCGCTCCGGCAGGGACTGGGGCGGCACGTCCATCCGCACATGCTGCGCCACTCGTTCGCATCGCACGTACTGCAGTCCTCCGGCGACCTTCGTGCCGTGCAGGAAATGCTGGGGCACGCGAGCATCGCGAGCACGCAGGTGTACACGCACCTCGACTTCCAGTACCTCGCCAAGGCCTACGATGCGGCGCATCCGCGGGCGAAGAAGAAGCGGCGCTAGTCGAGCAGGCGAACGAGGCCCGGCAGCCATGGGAGGTCCGTGACGCCGGGGTCGAGGCCCGCTTGGCGGATCAGCGTGGTCAGCTGGCCGCGGTGGTGGGTGCCGTGGTTGAAGAGCTGCAGCACGCCGACCGCACGCGGCATCTCGCGGGCGCGTCCGTCGACCCTGCTCACGAACGAGAGCGTGCCGTCGAGCCACGCGGAGCTCACGTTGCCGGCCCATTCCAGCATCTTCCTGTCGGTGACCTCGCGCTCGCGGGCGAGCTCGGCGAAATCCGCGAACATCGAAGCGCCGAACGCCGGGACGGCGACGGGCTCGTCGGTGAAACGCCCGAGCCAGCTCCGGTCGCCCCACAGCAGGTGGTTGAGCGTGCCGTGCATCGAGCCGAAGAACGCGCCGCGGTCGCGCTTGCGCTCCTCGTCGGGAAGCTCCGACAGCAGCGCATACAGCCGCTCGTTCATCCAGCGGTTGTAGCGCGCCATCAGCTGGCAGTACTCGGGCGTGATCATGGAGGCCCTCCCGACGGTGCAGTTGCGGGTTCGGGACCGCGCCGCCATCCGCGCATGCCCCGACATCCCGCAGGTACGCGCGTTACGCGGGCACCGTATCCTCGGCCGGCGCCAATTCCTCGACCTCGACCGCCGCGGCGAGCTGCGCCAGCCGTGCGACGACACCGTACGCGTAGAAGCGATTGGGCGCGCACCCCGCGGGCTCGCCCAGATTGGGGATGCACGGGGCCTCGAATGCCAGCGGCACGAACTGCGCGCCGGGCGCGTTGAGGTTCTCGTCCTTGCCGCGCGCGGTGTGCACGCGGTAGAAACCGCCGACCACGAAGCGGTCGATCATGTAGACGACGGGCTCGGCGATCGCGTCGTGGATCGACTCGAACGTCGGCACCCCTTCCTGGATGATCACCGATGTGACCTCGAGCCCTTCCTTGCCCACGGCCATCTTGTTGCGTTGCTTGCGGTTGAGCGCGGTGACCTCGGATGCGTCGCGCACGGTCATGATGCCCATGCCGTACGTGCCGGCGTCGGCCTTGACGATCGCGAACGGCTTTTCCGTGATCCCGTATTCCGCGTACTTTGCGCGGATCTTGTCGAGCAGGAACGAAACGTTCGACGCGAGGCATTCCTCGCCGGCGCGCTCGTGGAAATTGATCTCGCCGCAGACACCGAAGCAGGGATCGATCAGCCAGGGATCGATGCCGAGCATCGTCGCGAACTCCTTCGCGACCCGATGGAAGACGCCGAAGTGATGCGACTTCCTGCGGTTGTACCAGCCGGCCTCGAGCGGCGGCGCGATCGGCTGATCGATGCCGTCGAGCACCGTGGGCACGCCGGCCGACAGGTCGTTGTTGAGGAGCACCATGCACGGATCGAAATCGGCAAGCCCCACGCGCCGGCCGTTGCGCACGATCGGCTCGAGCGTGAGCGGGCCGCCCGTGGCCAGCTCGACCGCCATGGCGCTGTCGAGCCCCGGAATCAGCGAGCCCACCCGCACGCGCATCCCGGCCTGCTGGAGGATGCTGCGCAACGTCTCGACGTTCTGCAGGTAGAACGTGTTGCGCGTGTGATTCTCGGGGACGAGCAGCACGCCGCGCGCGTCGGGGCACACGCGCTCGACCGCTGCCTGGATCGCCTGCACGCACAGCGGCAGGAATGCCGGATTGAGATTGTTGAACCCTCCAGGGAAGAGGTTCGTGTCGACCGGGGCGAGCTTGAAGCCTGCGTTGCGCAGATCCACCGATGCGTAGAACGGCACCGCGTGCTCCTGCCATTGCGTGCGCATCCAGCGCTCGATGTCCGGCATCCGGTCGAGGAAGCGCTGCTCGAGTTCGAGCAGCGGGCCGGCGAGCGCGGTGGTGAGATGGGGAATCATGGCGGCGAACGGAGAAGGTGCGAGGCGCGATTGTAGCCGAACGCCGCATCCCGCCCGGGACGGAAAAAAGGGGCGCCGTGGGGCGCCCCGAAATGCCACTACGGAGAGAACTGGCTAGATCCGATACGCGGACTCGCCGTGCGAGCTGATGTCGAGGCCTTCGCGCTCCTCTTCCTCGGTCACGCGCAGGCCGATCGTGAGGTCGACGATCTTGTAGGCGACGAACGCGACGACGCCCGACCAGACGATCGTGGTCAGCACGCCGGTGCCCTGGATGATCAGCTGGTCGACGATCGAGTAGTCGGCGCTGATCTTGTTGGCGACGTAGTCGTAGATGCCCTGGCCGCCCAGCTTCGGCGCGGCGAACACGCCGGTCAGCATGCGCGCCCAGTATCCCGCCGACGCCGTGCACGCCGAACACGTCGAGCGCATCGTCGGCGCCCAGCATCCGCTTCAGGCCGTTGACGCCCCACAGGCAGACGATGCCGGCGAGGAAGCCCAGGATGAGCGCGCCCGGAGGTGCCGACGAAGCCGCACGCCGGCGTGATCGCGACGAGGCCGGCAACGGCGCCCGACGCGGCACCCAGCATCGACGGCTTGCCCTTGATCATCCACTCGACGAGCATCCACGCCCAGCACGGCGGCGGCGGTCGCGATCAGCGTGTTGACGAAGGCGAGCGCGGCGGTGTCGGCGGCTTCGAGCGCCGATCCGGCGTTGAAGCCGAACCAGCCCACCCACAGCAGCGAGGCGCCGATCATCGTGAACGTCAGGTTGTGCGGCGCCATCGAGTCGCGGCCGTAGCCGACGCGCTTGCCGACCATGTAGGCGCCCGACGAGCCCCGCGACGCCGGCATTGATGTGCACGACGGTGCCGCCGGCGAAGTCGAGCGCGCCCTTCTGCCACAGCCAGCCGCCCTTGGCCGATTCCGAGGCGAGCGTCGCGGCGTCCTTGATGCCGTCAGGGCCGGGCCAGAACCAGACCATGTGCGCGATCGGCAGGTAGGCGAACGTGAACCACAGCACCGCGAACAGCAGCACCGCCGAGAACTTCATCCGCTCGGCGAATGCGCCGACGATGAGCGCGACGGTGATCGCGGCGAACGTCGCCTGGAACACGACGAACAGGTACTCGGGAATCACCACGCCCTTGCTGAACGTCGCCGCGGTCGAGAACGATCCGACGCCGTCCTTGATCGAGAAGATGCCGGACAGCAACACCCGGTCGAAGCCCGCCGATGTAGGCATCGCCCTCGGTGAACGCGACGCTGTAGCCGTACACGACCCACAGCACGATGATCAGCGAGAAGACCACGAACACCTGCATCAGGACCGACAGCATGTTCTTCGAGCGGACGAGCCCGCCGTAGAACAGCGCGAGGCCCGGGATCGACATCATGATCACGAGCAGCGTCGCGACGATCATCCACGCGTTGTCGCCCTTGTTGGGCGACGGCGGCGCGGCGGCCGAGGCTCCGCGGCGCGGGTGCCGCCGCGCGGGCGCGGCCGCAGCGGGCGCCGGAGTTGCCGCGGCGGGCGCCTTGGCATCCGGGGCCTGCGCCAGGACGATCGGCGTCGTGGCGTCGGCGGACGCCGCGGCGGAAACGGCCGGTGCCGCTCCTCCGACGAGTGCAACGCCGAACGCGAGCAATGCTAGGAATCGCTTCATGACATTTCCCCTTAAAGCGCGTCCGCGCCGGTTTCGCCGGTGCGGATGCGCACGACCTGTTCGAGATCGGAGACGAAGATCTTCCCGTCGCCGATCTTGCCGGTGTTGGCTGCCTTCTCGATCGCCTCGATGACGCGGTCGAGCAGGTCGCTCTTGATCGCCGCTTCGACTTTCACTTTCGGCAGGAAATCGACGACGTATTCGGCGCCGCGGTAGAGCTCGGTGTGGCCTTTCTGCCGTCCGAATCCCTTGACCTCGGTGACGGTGATTCCCTGCACGCCGATCGCCGACAGGGCCTCGCGGACCTCGTCGAGCTTGAACGGCTTGATGATCGCGGTAACGAGTTTCATGGTGTCCTTCCCTATGCGGTAAGCGGATGCCGGTGCGCCGGATCAGAACGTCTTCTGGACGTACCCGACGAACTGGTTCGCGGAGATGTTCTTGCCGTAGATGTTCGTGTAGGCCGCGTCCTGGGCGTTGGTTCCGGTGCCGTAGATGCCGACCGTCACGCCGTAGATCTCGGTCGAGGCGCCGACCTTCCAGTCGCTGTAGTCGTAGAAGCTGTTGTTGTGGAAGTACTGCTTGCCGAGGTGGCCGAAGATCGTCACCTTGCCGATCGACGTCGCTGACCTTCTCGATGATGTCGTACGAGGCGGTGAGGTCGAGGTACTGCGAGCCGCGCGAATCGGCGAGGCCGAACGTCTTGTCGTTGGCGCTCCAGCTGTACTTGAAGCGACAACCACTTCCAGGTCAGCGCCGGCGTAGAGCTCCGTCGTGTTCGGCTTGGTGAAGCCGCTCGGGTAGCTTGCCGGGGTACCAGTAGTACAGCACGCCGAGGTCGTAGCGCGAAGTCCGCAGGCAGGCTGCCCTTGTAGCCGCCGTAGAAGTCCCACTCCATGCTGGCCGACGGGGCCGGCGGCGGGTTCGGTGGGCTGAAATATCCGTCAGCGATCCAGCTGACGTTCGACGCCCACGTGCCCGCGTAGAAGCCGCTCTTGTGGCCGAGGTCGAAGCCGCCCTGAACCGCGGGCTTTTCGTTGGTCTGCGAGATGCCGCGGAAGACGTACTGCGAATAGAGACCGAGGTTGCCGGTGAACGGTCCATTCCGGTTCCGGCGCGGCGGCCGGCGCGGCCGCGGTCTGGGCGAGTGCCGCCGCTGGGACCGTTGCGGCAAACGCCAATGCGGCGAGGGTTGATCGTGTGCGGGTATTGGAAACCATCGTAGTCCTCTCGAGTGACGAAAAAGGGGTAACGCGAAACCGTGTGATCCAATCCCTTCACAGCACGTCGTATGCCAAGGCAAACAAACGTTTTGAAACAATATCTTAGGAGATAACGGCCCCGCGGCTCGCTCGGATCGCCGAATCGAATGCACAAGTTTGGTGCGCCGAGGCGCTGCACTGCACCATGCCGGCGCGGCAGGCATTTTCCGCCGCGTGCGGTTGGCGCTGCGGGCATCGGCGGTGCCCGGTAAGGTCGCGCAAACCGCGTGTTTGCTAGACTCGCGTCACATCGCCCTTCGGGGACGTCGCATATCGCAGGAGCCCGTCATGCTGAACACCAAAGCGTTCGACGACATCGCGGCACGGATCGGCAAGGCCATCGAGAATTCGCCGGCCAAGGACATCGAGAAGAACGTGAAGGCGATGCTGGCCTCGAGCCTCGCGCGCCTCGACCTCGTCCCACGTGCCGAGTTCGAGGTCCAGGCCCAGGTACTGCTCAAGACGCGGGCCAAGCTCGAAGCGCTGGAAAAGCGCCTCGCCGAACTCGAGGCCCGGTTCCCGCCGCCGGCGGCGTAGCGCCCCCGCTTCCTCAAGAGCGGGCGTGCGCGGCCCAGCGCTTTGCTCGCCGCAGCGTTACTGCGCCGCAACAAATCGGGGCCGGGCTCCCGCGTTCGTCGCAAACCCGACCAAGAGACGACGCCCTTGACGACCGGAGCGGAATCGGTATAATCCGCCGGTTGCTGCAACGCAACAATCCGGCGCGCCCTGGCTTGACCGCCCGCTCGCCCTGATCCACCGAGTTGATCGATCCGACTACGCGGGCAGCCGTCCGGGTTCGGAAATGAGGAGGTTCGTTACCGCAGCAAGGTAACCCCCCGGAGGCATGCCCGTGGCGACTGCCGCCATGCCGGCGATCGCCTGCCAGCCGGGACAACCGTCAGGAGGTATCCGATGACGACCCGTTTGTTCGCTTCGTTCCCCACGGCCGTCGGCCACGACCTGCATCTCGAGCTCGGCCGCACGCGTGCCATCATCCTCGCCCTGTTCGTCACCCTGAGCTTCGCGCTGCTCGCCACTGCGGCGCCACGGCGCGACGGTCTGACGCCGACGCTCGTCACCGCACCGGCGACCGACGCATCCGCGCGGCAATGGAAAATCGCGTCGGTAGCGGGCGCCGCTCCGTCCGCGGGGCGCGATACGCGACCCGAAATCGAGGCGGTCGCGACCTCGCTGGCGAAGCGGTACCGGATTTCGACGGCTGCGACGCGGGGGCTCGTCGCCACCGCGTATCGCGAGGGCCTGCGTACCGGGCTCGACCCGCTGCTGATCATCGCGGTCATTGCGGTGGAATCGAGGTTCAATCCGATCGCGGAAAGCGAGATGGGTGCGCAGGGTCTGATGCAGGTGATCCCGCGCTTCCACAAGGACCGTCTCGAGGCCGCGGGCGTCGATTCGGTGCTCGATCCGCACGCCAACATCCGGCTCGGCGCCTACGTCCTCAAGGACTACATCAAGAGCGGCGGCACCGAAACCGCCGGATTGCAGCGTTACAACGGGTCCGCCGGCGACGCATCCAACGCCTACGCGACGAAGGTGCTCGGCGAGAAGCAGCGCCTGCAGCTGGAGGTTCGACGCGCGCGCGAACGCCTGCGCGCGTAGGTCGGTGCCCCGGTCGGCGCGAAGCCCCAGCGGTCCTCCCGGGCCGATTCGCGTAGCGCCCCTTTCTCGGCCAACCGGCCGAATGCGGCGGAGGACGGGTCCGCGTTACGCTCGGTGACGCACCGCGGACACCGCCCTTTGTCCCTGTCGGTGCGCATCCGACAGGTTCTGATGCATGTCGCTCGCGGTCGTCCTCTCGCGCGGTCTTGCGGGGCTCGATGCCCCGCTGGTCACGGTCGAAGTGCACCTCGCCGGCGGCCTGCCGGCTTTCAACCTGGTCGGGCTTCCGGACACCGAGGTCCGGGAATCGCGCGATCGCGTGCGCGCCGCATTGCAGAATGCGCAGTTCGACTTCCCCGCCCGAAAGATCACGGTCAACCTCGCACCGGCCGACCTGCCGAAGGAGTCGGGCCGGTTCGACCTGCCGATAGCGATCGGCATCCTCGCCGCCACGCGCCAGATTCCCGACGCCGCGCTGGCGAGCCACGAGTTCGCCGGCGAGCTCGCGCTCGGCGGAGCGCTGCGCCCGATTCGCGGCGCGCTGCCGATGGCGCTGTCCGCGCGCCGCGACCGCCGCGCCTTCGTGCTGCCCGCCGCGAGCGCCGCCGAGGCTGCGCTCGTTCAGGACGCAGTCGTCTATCCCGCGAGCTCGCTCCTCGCCGTGTGCGGGCATCTCGCCGGCCGCGAACCGCTCTCGCCTCTGGTCGGGTCGCGGCCTGGCGCAATCGATACGCCGCCCGTTCCGGATCTCGCCGATGTCCGTGGACAGGCGCATGCTAAGCGGGCACTCACTATCGCGGCAGCTGGCGGCCATAGCCTGCTGATGATCGGCCCGCCGGGAACGGGAAAGTCGATGCTCGCCCAGCGATTGCCCGGCATCCTGCCGCCTCTCACCGATGCCGAATCGTTGGCCGTCGCCGCGATCGCGTCGCTGGCCGGCCGCTTTTCGGCGGCGGCGTGGGGCACGCGTCCGTACCGCGCCCCGCACCACACGGCGAGCGCCGTCGCGCTGGTCGGCGGTGGCAGCGACCCGCGCCCAGGCGAGATCTCGCTGGCGCACCACGGGGTCCTGTTTCTGGACGAACTGCCGGAATGGGATCGCCGCGTGCTCGAAGTGCTGCGCGAGCCGCTCGAGTCGGGCGTCATCCACATCTCGCGGGCCGCGCGGCAAAGCGTCTTCCCCGCCGAGTTCCAGTTCGTCGCAGCGATGAACCCCTGTCCTTGCGGTTGGCTCGGCCACGCGAGCGGTCGCTGCCATTGCGCGCCGGAGAGAATCGCGCGCTACCGCGGCCGCGTGTCCGGCCCGCTCCTGGACAGGATCGACCTCGGCGTCGAGGTGCCCGCCCTGGCGGCGGAGGCCTTCGCGATTGCGGCGACGGCCGGCGAGGGGTCGCTGGCGAACGCCCCTACGAGCGCCGCCGTGCAGCTCGAGGTCAGTAACGCGCACGGACGGCAGGTCGCGCGTCAGGGCAAGCCGAACGCGCGGTTGTCTCCGCGGGAGGTCGAGGCTCATTGTGCACCCGATGCCGCGGGTGCCGCGTTGCTCGCCCGGGCGATGGCGCGCCTCTCGCTGTCGGCACGCGCGTACCACCGGATCCTCAGGGTGGCGCGCACGGTCGCCGACCTCGCGGGCAGCGCCGCGGTCGCCGCACCGCATGTGGCCGAGGCGGTCGCCTACCGGCGCTTTGACCGGATGTGAGCGCGCCCGAGGATCTTCGGGGCGCCGATTTGCCGAAAATTCAGGCAGCGGAGCGCCGGGAACCCCGCCTGTCCAACGGGCCGCCTACGGCTGTCTCCGGGGTCCCGGCCGCCAGAATATTGCGTTGCAACAATGGGTTATTACCATCATTGGATACGCCAATGTAATTGATCCAAAACGACGATTTGATTCCTTTTGGCCGGCCCCTTAAGTTGCATTTGTGCAACGCACCACAAGTGGGTGCACAAGGGTCTTCATAACCGACCGATAGGAGTCACGAATGAATGCCAACCGAGTACCTTTCTATGACCTGGGCGTCTTTGCCCTTTTGGCGACGGCGCTCGCGATAAAGCCGCTGGGTCCGGATGCGCTGGAGCGCGGCTACCTTGCCGCGCACGCCAAGCCAACCGACGACGCGCCACCGCGGAAAAGCTTCCTCGATCGGCTCGATCAGTGGTTCTGGAGGCGCGAGCAGCGCGCTCTGGAGGCACATCTCGGCAAGGCGAAGGACGTCTACGACCTCGAAGCGCGGATTCGCGATCTCGAGCGCGGAGTCCTCTATCGCTATTGGTGAAGCCCCGTGGCCGATGACGCTAGGCCGGGCACATTCCATCCGCAACCCCCACGAAAGGAAAGCGCCATGACGACCCCCATGATCGATCCGAAGTTCATACCCGACCGCCGAAGCCCCGCCTACCGGGCCTTTGTGGCGAGCGGCCTCTGGTTGCGCGGCGGCTTCGTCGGCGCGAGCGCGTTCGCCATCGGGCTCGTCATGTTGTTCACGGGCGAGGCGAGTCCCGTGACGGCATTGGCGAGCGCAATCGCCGGCGGATTGGTCGCCGCGTACGCGTGGCGCCAATCCTGGCTCGTGCTCAATCGTGTCGACATCGCCGAGGCGGGCCAATCCGAGCCCGCGCGCGCGACCGCGTTCGGCAACCGCGTCGAATCAGCGGCAACGCGCTGATTGCGGGCGCGAAACCGTCAACGATCGGATTCGGAGACGGCCGCCGGTGCTCGCGCGCCGGCGGCCAGGCTGTCCCGTTCGATGTCCCAGACGTCGCAGAGCGCATCGAGCAGCGCGCCGATCAGCGGATCGTCTCGGCGATCCGCGGAGTGCACGAGCCACAGCTTGGTGGTGACGTGCCGTCCCGGCCAGACGACGCTGCGCGCGGCGTCGACCGATTGCGCAGCGATCTCGTCCCGGATGAGGCTGACGCCGACCCCCGATTCGACGAGGTTGTTGATCACCTGCTCGGTGTCGGCTTCGATGATCCGCTCGGGACGCGGCGCGCCTTCGCCGAAGAGGTTCATCACCAGTTGATGGTGCGAGCTCGGGGCGGGTGCGACGATCCACGGCTGCTCGGCCACGGTTTCCCACGGGGCGTCGAGCAGGCGGTCGGCCCATGCGGCGGGGAGCGTCACCCGATACTCGACGTCGCGCAGCGGGACACTCGCGAGGTCGGCTTCCGGCGCGGCGCCGAAGTAGAACGCGGCGTCGAGCGTCCCGTTGCGAACCCGAGCGAGGGCATCGCTCGACATGACCTGGTAGAGCTCGATCTCGATCTGCGGGTAGCGCTCGAAGGCGCGGGACGTCAGTTCGCCGACGCGCAGGATCGCCGGGTCGAGGACGGTACCTATCTTGAGGTTGCCCGTCGGCTGGCCGCGAAGGTCCTGCGCCGAATGCGCGAGGTGCCGGACCGCGCCGATGATCTGCTCGGCCTCGACGAGGAGGCGCCGGCCGGATGGCGTGAGCTCCATGCCGGTGGGCGTACGCTCGAAGAGCGTCACGCCGAACTGCTCCTCCAGCGTCTTGATGTGGCTGGAGAGTGCGGGCTGACTCGAGATGCAGCGCTTCCGACGCCCGGGTCAGGTGACCGAACTTGGCAACGGCTACGAAGGAGCGCAGGTGATTGAGGTCCATGGACGTTCGCCGCGACGTTCGGCGGCGAGGAACCGAATAGGTTTATTGCGCCGCACCATGCTGCAGGCGCGGCGCGATGGCAGCGGACGCCGGCCGGGTCGGCCAGGAACCGCAGCCCGGATCGCCGGGAACCTTGGACTTTGGTCGGCATAATCATATCTATATGAATATATTGCATTTTGAATGCCATGAATCGACGTCAGCTCCACGATTCGGTCGGCTCCCATCGAAGCCCTGGATCGACCGATTCGATTCAAGCTCCGTTCACGTCTACCGTCCTCGTCGGGCAGCAACGTATGCAATTGATTCTACCGCAGATTTGCTGCGATGCACAAGACGACGGAACCGGACATGCGAAGGGCCAACGTGAATTCCGAAACTGATAGTCGCGCTGGAAGCTCAAAGTCAACCACGGTTCACGACGGCGGAAGTCCAGCGCCTGAATGATGGCGCGCGACGCGTTCTCAGGACGCATTTCCTCGCCCTTCCGGCGGACGACCGGCGGCTGCGCTTCGGCGCGTCTTTGTCGGCCGAGGCCGTCACCGCGTATGTCGACGCGATCGACTTCGGCCGAGACGCGGTGTTTGCGGTCTTCGACGACGCGCTCGATGCGGTTGGCGTCGCGCACGTCGCGTTCGGCGGCGACGTCGCCGAGCTGGGGATCTCCGTCCTCCCGCAACAGCGGAGTCGCGGCGCCGGGACCGCGCTGTTCGAGCGGGCCGCGGTGCATGCACGCAACCGCCGGGTTTCGACCCTGTTCATGCACTGCCTCGCGGAGAACGCCGCGATCATGCACATTGCGCGGAAGTCGGGCATGGACATCGTCGCCGCCGCCGGCGACGTCGACGCTCATCTCGCGCTGTCGCCGGCAAGCGCGGCATCGATCACAGGCGAGTTCCTAACCGACCGGCTCGCACTGTACGACTACGCGCTGAAGGCCTACGTCGCAACGTGGAAGGGCATCAACGCTGCACTGGACGCGGCCTGAGTTCCCGCCGCAGCGGCGGCCACCTGCGTGCGCGATGTTGACGCACCGGGTGTCCCGCGCGCGTCAAGACCGCTATGATCGACGAACGCATCGCCATCGCAACCGGCGCGGGGGACGCGTCGGTGCCTGCCCGGCACTCGAATGACGGACAGGCGCCGTACGCGGTCGTCGAACTCAAGGCCGGGAAGGTCAAACGCCATGCAGGAAACGTATCTCACCCACGTCCGTCGGTCGCTGGACCAGATCCGCGCGGAGGGCTTCTACAAGACGGAGCGGCTGATCGTGAGCCCGCAGTCGTCGGCGATCGACCTCGCCACCGGCCACCGCGTGCTCAATTTCTGCGCCAACAACTATCTGGGCCTCGCCGACGATTCGCGGCTCGATCGCCGCGGCGAAGGATGGGCTCGACCGCTTCGGATTCGGCATGGCGTCCGTGCGCTTCATCTGCGGCACGCAGAGCGTGCACAAGGCGCTCGAGGCGGCGCTCGCCGCGTTCCTGCGCACCGACGACAGCATTCTCTACTCGAGCTGTTTCGACGCGAACGGGGGACTGTTCGAGACGCTGCTGAGCGAAGAGGATGCGGTGATCAGCGACGAGCTCAACCACGCGAGCGTCGTCGACGGGATCCGGCTGTGCAAGGCGAGGCGCTACCGGTACCGCAACAACGACATGGCGGACCTCGCTCGCAAGCTCGCGGAAGCCGATGCCGCGGGTGCGCGCTTCAAGCTGATCGCGACCGACGGTGTGTTCTCGATGGATGGGGTCATCGCCGACCTCGGATCGATCTGCGCGCTCGCGGAGAAGCACGGTGCGCTGACGATGGTCGACGACTCGCACGCGGTCGGATTCGTCGGGCCGGCCGGCCGGGGCACTCCGGAATACTGCGGCGTCGAAGGCCGCGTCGACATCGTTACCGGGACGCTGGGCAAGGCGCTCGGTGGCGCTTCGGGCGGCTATGCTGCGGGCCGGAAGGAGATCATCGAGCTGCTTGCGGCAGCGCTCCCGGCCTTATCTGTTTTCCAACACGCTCGCCCCCTGCATCGCCGCGGCTTCGCTCGCCGTGCTCGAGCTTCTGCAGGGTGACGAGGGGCGTGCGCTGCGGCGCCGCGTCGCCGCGAATGGCGAGCGTTTCCGCCGCCAGATGACGGCGTTGGGGTTCGACCTGGTTCCGGGCGGGCACCCGATCATCCCCGTCATGCTGGGCGACGCGGCGCTCGCGACGCGGATGGCCGACGCGCTGCTGGCGGAAGGCATCTACGTGATCGGGTTCTCGTATCCGGTGGTTCCGAAGGGCAAGGCGCGCATCCGCACGCAGATGAGCGCGCTGCACACGGACGCGGAGATCGACGCGGCGGTCGCCGCATTCGCGAAGGTGGGCAGGGCGCTCGAAGCGATCCGATGAATCGGGAAAGAGGCGACTGACATGATGAAAGCACTGGCAAAGCTCACGCGTGCCCCGGGGCTGACGCTCACGGACGTCAAGACGCCCGAGGTCGGGCACAACGACGTCATGATCCGCATCCGCAAGACGGCGATCTGCGGCACCGACGTCCACATCTGGAAGTGGGACGACTGGGCGCAGAAGACGATCCCCGTTCCGATGCACGTCGGCCACGAGTACGTCGGCGAGATCGTCGAGATGGGCGAGGAGGTTCGCGGATTCCATGTGGGGGACCGCGTCTCGGGCGAGGGGCACATCACGTGCGGCCATTGCCGCAACTGCCGCGCCGGCCGCCGGCACCTGTGCCGCAACACGGTGGGCGTCGGCGTCAATCGCGAGGGCGCGTTCGCGGAGTTCCTGGTGATCCCGGCGTTCAACGCGTTCCGGATTCCCGACGACATCTCCGACGACCTCGCCTCGATCTTCGACCCGTTCGGCAATGCGACGCACACGGCGCTGTCGTTCAACCTCGTCGGCGAGGACGTGCTGATCACCGGCGCCGGACCGATCGGCATCATGGCCGCGGCGATCGCGCGGCACGTCGGCGCGCGCCACGTGGTGATCACGGACGTCAACGAGTACCGGCTCGGCCTCGCACGGCGGATGGGCGCCACGCGCGCCGTGAACATCGGTCGCGAGAACCTGCGCGACGTGATGGAAGAGCTGCACATGACCGAGGGTTTCGACATCGGGATGGAGATGTCCGGCGTTCCGGCGGCCTTCACCGGGATGCTCGAGCACATGAACCACGGTGGCAAAGTGGCGCTCCTCGGCATCCCGCCACCGGACATGGCGATCGACTGGACGCAGGTGATCTTCAAGGGTCTCGAGATCAAGGGCATCTACGGGCGCGAGATGTTCGAGACCTGGTACAAGATGGTCGCCATGTTGCAGAGCGGGCTCGACCTCTCGCCGATCATCACGCACCACTACGCATTCGGGGAGTACGAGTCGGCGTTCGCGACCATGCTGTCCGGCCAGAGCGGCAAGGTCGTGATGGACTGGGCGGCGTGAGCGGGAGCAGGGGCCCGCGAGCGAAGCGAGTGGGGATGCGACCGGGGCGAATCGACGCCAGAGGCCGTAAACGCGAGCTCGGGACATTGGACGAGCGTGCGGAGGCCGAGGCGTGAGCCTGGGAGCAGGGGCCCGCGAGCGAAGCGAGTGGGGATGCGACCGGGGCGAATCGACGCCAGAGGCCGTAAACGCGAGCTCGGGACACTGGACGAGCGTGCGGAGGCCGAGGCGTGAGCCTGGGAGCAGGGGCCCCGCGAGCGAAGCGAGTGGGGATGCGACCGGGGCGAATCGACGCCAGAGGCCGACAACGCGAACTCGGGACATTGGACAAGCGTGCGGAGGCCGAGGCGTGAGCGGCGAGACGGCGTAGGGCCCGCGCCGGCGCCGCATGATGTTGCGCTGCGGTAGACTTGGCTCCCCGATGAATGCCCGCGCCGACCTGCTCGTGGACGACGAAGCGCATGCGGATCATCCGCGCCTGCGCGAAATCCCGTACAACTACACGTCGTTCTCCGATCGCGAGATCGTGATTCGCCTCCTCGGCGCACCGATGTGGCGCCTTCTCGAGGAGTTGCGCGGCGAGCGCCGGACGGGCCGATCGGCGCGGATGCTGTTCGAGGTGCTGGGCGACATCTGGGTCGTCGAGCGGAACCCCTATCTGCAGGACGACCTCCTCGACAATCCGAAGCGCCGGCAGCTGCTGGCCGACGCGATGCGCCATCGGCTGCGGGAGATCGACAAGCGTCGCCGCGAGAATGCGCCCGCGGACGGAGCGCCCGACGCCGGGCGCGATGCGAAGGTCGCGCAGCTCGTCGCTGCCGCGGAAGCCGCGGTCGGCCGGTTCGAGCGGTCGTTCGCGGAGACCAGGGAGCTGCGCAGGAAGGCGCTGCGCGTGTTCGCGCGGACGACGCACGGCGACAACGTCGCGTTCGGCGGCTTCGCGCGCGTCTCGCACGTGACCGATGCCACCGACTGGCGCGTCGAGTATCCGTTCGTCGTGCTGTGCCCGGACACGGAGGACGAAGTGCGTGGGCTCGTGGCCGGGTGCATCGAGCTCGGCCTCACGGTCATCCCCCGCGGCGGGGGCACCGGTTACACCGGAGGCGCGGTATCGCTCACCCCTCGCTCCGCCGTGATCAACACCGAAAAGCTCGAGCGGCTCTCGGCGGTCGAGCGGATCGCGATCGTCAAGGGTCGCGACCCGGTTCCGACGATCGATTGCGGCGCGGGTGTGGTCACGAGGCGCGTGATGGATGCCGCGGAAACGGCGGGTCTCGTCTTCGCCGTGGATCCCACCTCCGCGGACGCGTCGTGCATCGGCGGCAACGTCGCGATGAACGCCGGCGGCAAGAAGGCCGTGCTGTGGGGCACGGCGCTGGACAACCTCGTCTCGTGGCGGATGGTCACCCCCGACGCGCTGTGGCTCGAAGTGACCCGGCGCGATCACAACCTCGGCAAGATCCACGACGCCGACGTCGCGACGTTCGATCTCGCCTGGTACGACACCGACGGGACCACGGTGACGCGAAGGGAGACGCTCGCGATTCCCGGCGCGACGTTCCGGAAGGCAGGGCTCGGCAAGGACGTCACCGACAAGTTTCTCGCCGGGTTGCCCGGCATCCAGAAGGAGGGCTGCGACGGACTGATCACGTCCGCGCGGTTCGTTCTGCACAGGATGCCGCCGGCCGCGCGCACGGTCTGCCTCGAGTTCTTCGGGCAGGTGCGCGATTCGACGCCGGCGATCGTCGAGATCAAGCGCTACCTCGATTCGCGTCCGGGAGGCGCGATCCTCGCGGGGCTCGAGCACCTGGACGAACGCTACGTGAAGGCGGTCGGCTACGCGACGAAGGCGAAGCGCCACGGCCGGCCGAAGATGGTGCTGCTGGGCGACATCGTCGGCGAGTCCGACGACGCGGTGGCAAGGGCCGCGTCCGAAGTGATACGGATCGCCAACGCGCGCGGCGCCGAGGGGTTCGTCGCGGTGTCGGCGGAGGCCCGCAAGAAATTCTGGCTGGACCGCGCGCGCACCGCGGCGATCGCGCGGCACACCAACGCGTTCAAGATCAACGAGGACGTCGTCATCCCGCTCGACCGCCTCGGCGACTACACCGATGGCGTCGAGCGGATCAACATCGAGCTCTCGCTCGCGAACAAGCTCGCGCTGTGCGATGCGCTCGCGTCGTTCTTCACCGGACCCGCGCTCGCACAGGCGTGGGACCCGGGCGACGACGCGCGCCCCGGCGACGAGCAGATCGACGCGAAGGTCGACGAGGCGCGGGCGCTGGTGGCCGCGGTCCGCGCGCGCTGGCAGGACCTCCTCGATCGCATCGACGACACGTTCCCCGTGCTGCAGGACCACTCGGTGGTCGCTTCGTGGAAGACGGAGCTCAAGGCGCCGCTCACGGAGCTCTTCGCCGGCCTCGCGTACGCGCCGGTCATCGCGCGCTGCGCGGCGATCCACCGCGAGATCCTGAGGAGCCGCGTTTTCGTCGCGCTCCACATGCACGCCGGCGATGGCAACGTCCACACGAACCTGCCGGTCAATTCCGACGACTACGCGATGCTGCAGCAGGCGAACGCGGCCGTCGCGCGGATCATGGCGCTCGCGCGAGCGCTGGGCGGCGTCATCTCCGGCGAACACGGGATCGGCATCACCAAGCTCGGCTACCTGACGGCCGACGAGCTCGCGCCCTTCGCGCGCTACAAGGCCCGAATCGATCCCGACGGACGATTCAATGCCGGCAAGCTCCTCGCCGGCGCGGACCTCGCGAATGCTTACACGCCGAGCTTTTCGCTGATCGGGCACGAGAGCCTGATCCTCGAGGCTTCGGAGATCGGCGGGATCGCCGATTCGATCAAGGACTGCCTGCGCTGCGGCAAGTGCAAGCCCGTCTGCGCGACGCACGTGCCGCGCGCGAACCTGCTCTACTCGCCGCGCAACAAGATCCTGGCAGCGTCGCTCCTGACCGAGGCCTTCCTCTACGAGGAGCAGACGCGGCGCGGCGTGTCGCTGCGCCATTTCGACGAGTTCTCCGACGTGGCCGACCACTGCACGGTCTGCCACAAGTGCGCGTCACCCTGCCCGGTCGACATCGACTTCGGCGACGTCTCGATCGCGATGCGGAACCTCCTGCGCAAGGAAGGCCGGCAACCGTTCCGGCCTGCGACCGCGGCGGCGATGTTCTTCCTGAACGCGACGGATCCGACGACGATCAAGCTCGCGAAGCGCACGCTGATCGGTTGGGGATACGGGGTACAGCGGCTTGCCCACGGCGTCGCGAAGCGCCTCGGGCTCGTCGATCGGCAGACGAGACGCCCGCCCGCCACCGTCGGCGTGCCGACCGTGAAGTCGCAGATCATCCATTTCATCAACAAACCCATGCCGGGCGGCTTGCCCAAGAAGACATCGCGCGCGCTGCTCGACATCGAGGACGATACGATCGTCCCGATCATCCGCAATCCGAAGACTCGCCAGCGAGGATTCCGAGGCGGTGTTCTACTTTCCCGGCTGCGGCTCGGAACGCCTGTTCTCGCAGGTCGGCTTGGCGACGCAGGCGATGCTCTGGCACGTGGGCGCGCAAACGGTGCTGCCGCCCGGCTACCTTTGCTGCGGCTACCCGCAGACGGCCTCCGGCAACCACGACCGCGGGCAGAAGATCGTCACCGACAACCGCGTGCTCTTCCACCGCGTGGCGAACACCCTCAACTACCTCGACATCAGGACCGTCATCGTGTCGTGCGGGACCTGCATGGACCAGCTCCAGAAGTACGAGTTCGGGAGGATCTTCCCCGGTTGCCGGCTGCTCGACATCCACGAATACCTGCTGGAGAAAGGCGTTGCGCTCGCCGGCGTCGACGGCGTCCGCTACATGTATCACGACCCCTGTCACACGCCGATGAAGACCTACGCGCCCGTCAAGGTCGTCAACGGACTGATGGGAACGCCGGTGGCTCTGAACGAGCGCTGCTGCGGCGAATCCGGAATGCTGGCCACGACGCGCCCCGACATTTCGACGCAGGTCCGCTTTCGCAAGGAGGCCGAGATGAAGAAAGGGGCGGGGACGCTGCGCGCCGACGGGTTCGGTGGCGGCGTCAAGGTGCTGACCTCATGCCCGTCCTGCCTGCAGGGGCTGTCGCGCTTCGCCGGGGACGCCTCGATCACGGCCGATTACATCGTCGTCGAGATCGCGAGGCGGCTGCTCGGGCCGGACTGGATGGCCGACTACGTCGCGAACGCCAACCGGGGCGGCATCGAGCGCGTGCTCGTCTGATCCGGGGATTGTGCTATAAATCCCGGACGGAGCCGGGAGAGGCTCCCGGCGGAGGCGGGCGCAAGGCAACGATGACGACCGGGTGCGTGTTCTGCGACGACGAGGGCGGACAGCCGCTGTGGCGCGACGCGCGTTGTCGCGTCGTGCTGACCGACGAACCGTTCCCGGGATTCTGCCGCGTCATCTGGAATGCGCATGTCCGCGAGATGACCGACCTCGCGGCCCCCAATCGCGCGCACCTGATGCACGTCGTCTACGCGGTCGAATCCGCGCTGCGGGCGCGGCTGACGCCGACCAAGATGAACCTCGCCTCGCTCGGCAACCAGACCCCCCACCTGCACTGGCACCTGATCCCGCGGTTCGCCGACGACTCGCATTTCCCCCAGCCCGTGTGGGGAACGCGGCAAAGGGATGCGGCGTCGCGTCCGCTCCCCGACGATTTCGTCGCGTCGCTCGCCGGCGATCTTGCGGCGATGCTGGGCGCGCCGGTGGTGCAATGAGCCGTGCCGCGTTGCGATGACCGAGCCGACTTCCCCTGACGCGGTACGGGCGGGTGCCGCTGCCGCGCACGACGCCGACGTCCGTGCCCTCGCCTTCTCGGATGCCGAGGGTGCGAAACAGTGGGCGCACGGGCTGCCGCTCACCAATGTCGCATTGGTGTGCGAAACGGTGCGGGGCCAGCTGAAGGCGCTTTCGATAGCGGCATTCCCGGCGCGGGAGCGGGCGACGATCGCCGAGGTCCTGCGCGACCTGATCGCGTACCTGCACACGGAGCTGGCGCGGCGCTACGCCGGCAAGGGACAGCCCGCGGTCGATCGCGAATTCGAGGCCGCCGACCACGCCATCGCGCTGTGGCAGGGTCTTTGGGAGCAGTATTCCGCCTGCCTCAAGCCGTTGCTGGAGAGCGACCCGGACCTCGCGGGCGTCAAGGCGAAGATCCTGCAGCGAGGCGTGTACGTCGGCAAGCAGCTCGTGCTGGTCCACGGGCTCGCGCGGAGGACCGTGCCGAAAGCCGTCTGGCACGAGCTGCACGCGTACTTCCGGCTCGCTGAAATGCTCGACTGCGCGGTGACGGCGGTTTCCGATAACCTGATGCCGAACGCCGTCGGCATCTCGTGCTATTCGACGTACAGCCACGCGCTGCTGCTCGGTCTCGCCGACCCCTGTTCGATGACGGTGAAGCAGATCGAGCTCACCGACCGCTGGCTCGCGATGTGGGCACGCAAGGTGTTTCCCTATGCGCGACAGCGCGAGACTGAGGGCCCGGTCATCCTGGTCGACCTCGACGGTGGGACCGGCGCGACGCTCGTTCCCGGCGTTCCGCGCGAGCCCGCCGAGTCCTTGCGCTACGGCTATCCCGGCAAGCTCGCCACCAGCGTGCGGGGCCGCCTGAAGCGCCTGCAGACCGGAGCGAACCCGGCCGAGTTGCAACTGGGCCACGACTGCAGTGCCGAGCAGTGCACGACGCTCCTCGGGCACCTGGACGCCCGCTGGTACCAGCTCCCGCGGCGCGGGTCCGACGCGCCGACGGCGATGGTCGACGTTTGCGCGGGCGGCCTCCTCGCCGCCTATTTTCGGGTCAGCGGCCGCACGTTCGAGCGCAAGGACGCCGCCGAACCGCTGTCGGTCGAGGAAGCGCAGCAACTGCAGACGCTCGCGACCCTTCGGGATTACGACCGGGGCCGCGAGGACGCCGAACGCGAATGGGCGTGGGAGCGCTGGCAGGGCGCATACGAGTGGCGCGAGGCCGCCATCGCGCGCAGCTCCGACGCCGTGCATCGCTGGACGCTAGAACAGCTCGCCATCACACGGAGCGGCGAGCGGCTGCGCGTGGGTTTCGTGACGCGCGTCGCGCTGGACGCCCCGTCCGAGCTCGCGCTGGTGCTGCGGCTGTGGTCCGGCGCGCCGAAGGCGATTGCGTTGCGCCCGCTTTCGGCCGCAGGATCGGAGGACGCGCCGGTGCCGGCGCTGATCCTGGACGAAACGCCGGACGACAAGGCGTGCCTCGTGCTGCCCCCGCGAACGTTCAATCCGAGCCGTGTCCTGCGCTCGCTCGACGCGGGTGCCGGACGCCGATTCCGGCTGGTCCGGCTCCTGCAGCGCGGCACGGATTTCGAGCGCGTCGCCTTCGAAGAGTCGACCTGACCCGCCGTGGCGCCGCGGTGCGCCTTGAGCCGGAATGCGGCCCCTCACGATGCCCAACCGCCTTTCGGCCGAGACCAGCCCCTACCTGCTGCAGCACGCCGACAACCCGGTCGAGTGGCAGCCGTGGGATGACGCGGCGCTGACGCAGGCGAGGCGCGAGGGAAAGCCGATCCTGCTGTCGATCGGGTACTCGGCATGCCACTGGTGCCACGTGATGGCGCACGAGTCGTTCGAGGACCCCGACGTCGCCGCCGCGATGAACGCGAGCTTCGTCAACATCAAGGTCGACCGCGAGGAGCGGCCGGATCTCGATCAGATCTATCAGGCGGCGCACGCGCTGCTCACGAGGCGGTCGGGCGGATGGCCGCTCACCATGTTCCTGACGGCCGAGGGCGCGCCGTTTTTCGGCGGCACCTATTTTCCGAAACGGGGACGCTACGGGCTCCCCGGTTTCCTCGACCTCCTCCCCCGCGTGGCCGCCGCCTATCGCGAGCAGGGACCGGCGATCGCCGAGCAGAGCGCGCAGATGAAGGATGCGCTGGAAAGCCTCGAGCCCGCGCCCGCCGGCGCCGATGCACTGCCGGAGTCGACCTCGGATACGGTGCTGACGCTGCTGAAGCGGCGGTTCGACCCGGTCCATGGCGGATTCGGCGCCGCGCCCAAATTTCCGCATGCCACGGACCTCGAATTCTGCCTGCGCCAGCACGCGCGCACCGGCGACGCCGAGGCCCTCGCGAAGGTACGCCTCACCCTCGAGCGCATGGCCGACGGCGGCATCCACGACCAGCTCGGTGGAGGATTCTGCCGGTACAGCGTCGACGCCGAGTGGACGATCCCGCATTTCGAAAAGATGCTCTACGACAACGGGCCGCTCGTTGCGCTCTACGCCGACCTCGCGCGAGTGACCGGTGATGCGCGCCACGCGGAGGTCGCGCACGGCATCGTCGGCTGGCTGACGCGCGAGATGCGCGCGCAGGACGGCGCATTCTTTTCGAGCCTCGACGCCGACAGCGATGGCGAGGAGGGCAAGTTCTACGTCTGGACGCGTGACGAAGTGCACGCCGCAGTCGCGCCGGAGGAGTTCGCCGTCGCTGAACCGCACTACGGGCTCGACCAGCCGCCGAATTTCGAGGGCCGCGCCTGGAACCTGCGCGTGACGGTGCCGCTTGCGGACGTCGCGGCGCGACTCGCGATCCCGCTCTCTGTTGCGACCGCGCGGCTGGCGGCGGCGAAGGCTGCGCTCCGGGCGGCGCGAGCATTGCGTGTGCGACCCGGGCTCGACGACAAGGTCCTGACCTCGTGGAACGCACTCGCGATCGCGGGACTTGCCCGCGCCGCGCGCGCGCTCGATGTGTCCTCGTGGATCGATGTCGCGGCGGGCGCGGCCGACGCGCTGCGCCGAACGGCATGGCACAACGGCCGGCTCCTCGCGACACGCAAGGGCGAGCACGCGCACCTCAACGCGTATCTCGACGACCACGCGTTCCTGCTCGCGGCGCTCCTCGAGCTCATGCAGGCGAGGTTTCGCGTCGCGGACTACGCGTGGGCACGCGCGCTCGCCGACGTGCTGCTGGACAGATTCGAAGACGGGGCGCACGGCGGGTTCTACTTCACGAGCCACGACCACGAACGACTCTTTCACCGCACCAAGCCCGGCCATGACAATGCGACGCCGTCCGGGAACGGTGTCGCGGCAGCCGCGCTCATCGCCCTCGGCCACCTGTGCGCCGAATCGCGCTACGTCGAGGCCGGCGAGCGCACGCTGCGACTGTTCGCGCCTGCGCTCGCGCAATCGCCCGGGGGATACTCGTCGCTGCTGACGGCGCTCGAGGAGGCGCGGACCCCGCCGACGACGGTGCTGCTCGCCGGCGATTCCGACGGCTGCGGGGGCTGGCAGCGCACGCTCGAACGGACACTGAGGCCGTCGGTTCGAATTTTCAACGTCGCCGGCATCGTGCTGCCGCCCGAGCTCGTCAAGGGCCCCGCGCCGGTGGCGGCCGCGGTCGCGTGGGTCTGCCGGGGAACGCAATGCCTGCCCCCGATGGCGAGCCTGCCCGACATCGAGCGCGAGATCGCGCGTTGAATGCATGCGCACGTCAACGGTCCCCGCGGCGGGGCGCTAGTGGCGAACCGGTATTCGTTCCGGTACCATGGCCGCCGCTTCCCAACCCCTTTTTCCGACGGAGTCTCGATGAAGATCGCCGCAGTTGTATTGGCCACCGCAGGCCTCCTCGCGTCCAACGCTGGGTTCGCCCAATCCGCCGAAGACCTGATCAAGAAGAACGGCTGCTCGGCCTGCCACGCCAACGACAAGAAGGTCGTCGGACCCGCTTACGCCGACGTCGCGGCCAAGTACAAGGGTGACGCCGGCGCTGCCGCGAAGCTCGCAGCCAAGGTCAAGGCCGGCGGGTCGGGTGTCTGGGGCCCCGTGCCGATGCCGCCGAATCCGTCGGTCTCGGACGCCGATCTCAAGTCGATCGTCACCTACATCCTCGCACTGAAGAAGTAACCGCACACTCTTGGTCGGACCCGCGCGGCACGGTGTTTTCAACGCCGGAACTCCCCGCGCATGTCAGGCCCGCCGCGGCGCCGGAGGGCCGCCGCGGCCCGGCGCAGCGTGCCGCTTTGACACCGCGATGGGGTGACGGTACCCTTGCGGAGTCCGTGCAGGAGAGCGCGGCGCCGGCGGACAGCCGGCGCCGCCGCCGAAGGCGCAACTCCCGCAATCGCTCAGGCAACAGGGACTGTACGGACGCAATTCGCATCTGGAGAGCGACCGCGCCGCGGTTCGGCGACGGTCCACCGAAGGGGCACCGGCGCAGTGGCGCGCCGCAATCTCTCAGGTAAAAGGACAGACGGGGCGACGCGGCAGCACCGCGTCGCCCCTTTATCTTTTTCCGACGGGAGAGGCTCTTGCTGAAACAGACACCATTGAACGCGCTCCACCGTGCGGCGGGCGCGCGCATGGTCGACTTCGGCGGGTGGGACATGCCGGTCAACTACGGCTCTCAGATCGACGAGCATCACGCGGTGCGCACGGACGCCGGCATGTTCGACGTCTCGCACATGCGGGTCGTCGATCTCGCCGGCGCGGGCGCGCGCGATTTCCTGCGCTACGCGCTCGCCAACAACGTCGACAAGCTGAAGGCCTCGGGCAAGGCGCTCTATTCGTGCCTGCTCACGCCCGACGGCACCGTCATCGACGACCTGATCGTGTATTTCCTCCGCGAGGATTTCTTCAGGCTCGTCGTCAACGCGGGCACCGCAGACAAGGACGTCGCGTGGTTCCGACGTCTCCTTGCGGAGCGCGCGCCGGGGCTCACCCTCACGCCGCGCGCCGATCTCGCGATGATCGCCGTCCAGGGCCCGCAGGCGCGTGCGAAAGTCTGGCGTGCGGTTCCCGGCGGCGAAGCGGTGACGGCGGCGCTCCCGCCGTTCACGGCGGTAATCGCGAAGACCCCATGGGGCGAAGCGTTCATCGCGCGCACCGGCTACACCGGCGAGGATGGCTTCGAAATCGTGATCCCCGCGGCGCGGGTCGCCGAAGTCTGGCAGGCGCTGGTGGTGGCCGGCGTGCGCCCTGCCGGCCTCGGCGCGCGTGACACGCTGCGGCTCGAGGCCGGCATGAATCTCTACGGCCAGGACATGGACGAAACGGTGTCGCCGCTCGAATCGGGCCTCGCCTGGACGGTCGACCTCGCGAGTCCGCGCGATTTCGTCGGGAAGTCGGCGCTCAATGCGCGACCGCCGACGCGCCAGCTCGCGGGGCTCGTCCTCGTCGATAAGGGTGGGGTGCTTCGCGCGCATCAGGCTGTGCACACCGCTCGCGGCGACGGCGAGATCACGAGCGGCTCGTTTTCCCCCACGCTCAACCGGTCCATCGCCCTCGCCCGGCTGCCCGTGGGCGTCGCGCCCGGCGATACGGTGAAAGTCGTCATCCGGGACCGCGAGCTCGCGGCGCGCGTCGTGAAGCCGCCCTTCGCGCGGAACGGCAAGGCGATGGTGGTCCTCCCCGCATAAACCCGCTTCACTCCGCAAGTACCGAATCGAGGAGCATCGATGAACATTCCGGCAAATCTCCGCTACACGGCATCGCACGAGTGGGTGCGCACCGAGGCCGACGGCACCGTGTCGGTCGGCATCACCGACCACGCCCAGGCGGCGCTGGGCGACCTCGTTTATCTCGAGCTGCCGGACGTCGGGCGCAAGCTCGCGGCCGCCGAGGCCTGCGCCGTCGTCGAGTCCGTCAAGGCCGCCTCCGACGTGTACGCGCCGATCGCCGGCGAAGTGGTCGCCGTCAACACGCCGGTGAGCGAAGCGCCCGAGCAGGTGAACAAGGATGCGTACGCCGCATGGTTCTTCCGGATGCGCCCGGCGGACCCCGCCGCCGTCGCGAATCTCCTCGACGCCAGGGCCTACGAGGCGACGATCGGCGACGCGTGACGCCGGAGCGTTCGCTGCACCTCGGACGGCGATTCCCGCGCCGCGCAACCACCGGACGGTCGACGACATGAACGACTCCCGATCCCACCGCGGCCATGCCGCGGACACGCTCGATTCGCTCGAGCAGACCGACGCGTTCATCGCGCGCCACGTCGGCACCACGCCCGAGGACCAGGCTTCGATGCTCGAGGCGCTCGGTTACCCGTCGCGCGCGGCGCTGATCGATGCGATCGTGCCCGCGGCCATACGCCGCCGCGCGCCGCTTGCGCTGCCGGCCGCGATGACCGAGGCCGCGGCGCTCGCGCGGCTCACGGCGATGGCGGCGAAGAACAAGGTGCTGCGATCGTTCATCGGCCAGGGGTACTACGGGACCCACACGCCGGGGGTCATCCTGCGCAACGTCCTCGAGAGTCCGGCGTGGTACACCGCGTACACGCCGTACCAGCCGGAAATATCGCAGGGACGCCTCGAGGCACTCGTCAATTTCCAGACGATGGTCTGCGATCTGACCGGCATGGCGATCGCCAATGCATCGATGCTGGACGAAGCCACCGCCGCTGCCGAGGCGATGACGCTGTGTCAGCGCATGGGCCGGAGCAAGAGCAGCCGCGTCTTCGTCGCCGCCGATGTCTTCCCGCAGACGCAGGACGTCGTGCGCACACGCGCGGGTCCGCTCGGGATCGAGATCGTCACCGGCCCCGCGGCGGACGCGGCGAAGGCCGGCGCCTTCGCGGTCGTGCTGCAATACCCGGGCGCCGATGGCGACGTCCGCGATTACCGCGCGCTCGTCGCCGACGTGCACGCGGCGGGCGGGCTCGTCGTCGTCGCCGCCGACCTCCTCGCGCTCACGCTGCTGTCGCCTCCCGGCGAATGGGGAGCCGACGTCGTCGTCGGGTCGGCGCAGCGCTTCGGCGTGCCGATCGGCTATGGCGGCCCGCATGCCGGCTATCTCGCGACGCGGGACGACTTCAAGCGCACGATGCCGGGTCGCCTCGTCGGGGTCACCGTCGATGCGAACGGCGGTCCCGCGTACCGGCTCGCGCTGCAGACGCGCGAGCAGCACATCCGCCGCGAGAAGGCGACCTCGAACATCTGCACGGCGCAGGTGCTGCTCGCCGTGATCGCGGGCATGTACGCGGTCTATCACGGCCCGCGTGGGCTCGCCACCATCGCGCGGCGCGTTCATCGGCTCACCGCGATCCTGAAGGCGGGCCTCGAGCGGCAGGGCCACGCGGTGCCGACCATCCATTTCTTCGACACGCTCACGGTCGCGACCGGCGCCGCGACGCGGTCGATTCTCGAGCGTGGCGTGGCGAACGGAATGAACTTCCGCATCATCGACGCGCGCACGCTGGGGATATCCCTCGACGAGACGTCGACCCGCAACGACGTCGAGGCGATCTGGCGCGTGTTCGGCGGGGCCGCCGCCGGAGCGGGGCAGGAAGCGCTCTTCGCGACCGTGGCCGACGCGCTGCCCCCCGCACTGCTACGCAGCTCGACCTTCCTCGCGCATCCGACGTTCAACCGCTATCACTCGGAAACGGAGATGCTGCGCTATCTGCGCCGCCTTGCGGATCGCGACATTGCGCTCGATCGCGCGATGATCCCGCTGGGGTCGTGCACGATGAAGCTGAATGCGACGTCCGAGATGATCCCGGTGACGTGGCCGGAGTTCGGCGAGCTGCACCCGTTCGCGCCCGACGGGCAGGCGGAAGGCTATCGCGAGCTGGTCGCGGAGCTCGAGCGGATGCTCTGCGCGGCCACCGGCTACGCGGCCGTTTCGCTGCAGCCCAACGCGGGGTCGCAGGGCGAATACGCCGGCCTCCTCGTCATCCGGGCGTATCACGCGAGCCGCGGCGAAGGTCATCGGGACGTGTGTCTGATCCCCGCGTCGGCGCACGGCACGAATCCCGCGTCCGCGCACATGGCGGGCATGCGCGTCGTCGTCGTCGCGTGCGATGCCGACGGCAACGTCGACATCGGCCGACCTCGAGGCGAAGGCGCGGGAGCACCGCGCGAACCTGGCGGCGATCATGGTCACGTATCCGTCGACGCACGGCGTGTTCGAGAGCGGCATCGGCCGCGTCTGCGAGATCGTCCACGCGAACGGCGGTCAGGTCTATGTCGACGGCGCGAACCTCAACGCGCTGGTCGGGCTCGCCGCGCCGGGCGAATTCGGCGCCGACGTGTCGCACCTCAACCTGCACAAGACGTTCTGCATTCCGCACGGCGGCGGCGGCCCCGGGGTCGGGCCGATCGGCGTCGGCGCCCACCTCGCGAAGTTCCTCCCCGGACATCGGTACCTTCCCGAGCGGACGGAGGCGATCGGCGCGGTCTCGGCCGCGCCGTACGGCTCCGCGTCGATTCTGCCGATCTCCTGGATGTACATCGCGATGATGGGCGGCGAGGGGCTCACCGCCGCGACGGAGTCGGCGATCCTGGCCGCCAACTACATCGCGAAACGCCTCGCGCCGCACTACCCGGTGCTGTATTCGGGGCCGGGCGGGCTCGTCGCGCACGAGTGCATCCTCGACCTGCGGCCGCTGAAGGAGACGAGCGACGTCGCGGTCGACGACGTCGCGAAACGCCTGATGGATTACGGCTTCCATGCGCCGACGATGAGCTTCCCGGTGGCCGGCACGCTGATGATCGAGCCGACCGAAAGCGAATCGAAGGCCGAGCTCGATCGCTTCATCGCGGCGATGATCGCGATCCGCGCGGAGATTCGCGCGGTCGAGGAAGGGCGCGCCGACCGCGCCGACAACGTGCTGAAGAACGCGCCGCACACCGCGTCGGCCGTGACGGCCGACGACGTGGCCCCACGCGTATCGCCGGGAGGACGCCGCGTATCCGGCGCCGTCGCTGCGCGCGTCGAAATACTGGCCGCCGGTCGCGCGCGTCGACAACGTCTACGGCGATCGCCACCTGTTCTGCAGCTGCATTCCGCTTGCCGAGTATGCCGACGACGCCGGATCGGAAGCGCCCGCACCGGCCGCAGCGGGCTGAGACCGGCGGGTGCGCATCGTCGTACTCGGCGCGGGCGTCGTCGGTGTCACCGCCGCCTGGTATCTCGCCGCGGACGGACACGAAGTCACTGTCGTCGACCGCCAGCCGGGGCCGGCGCTCGAAACCTCGTTCGCAAACGGCGGACAGATCTCGGCCTCGCACGCCGAGCCGTGGGCCAATCCGGGCGCACCGCTCACGATCCTGAAGTGGCTCGGCCGGGCGGACGCCCCGCTGCTGTTCCGGCCGACGGCCGACCTGCGGCAGTGGCGCTGGGCGCTGCAATTCCTCGTCGAATGCCTGCCATCGCGGACGCGGCGCAACACGGTGCAGTGCCTGAACCTCGCGCTGTACTCGCGCGACTGCCTGCAAGGCGCTGCGCGCTGCCACAGGCATCGAGTACGACCAGCAGACGCGGGGGATCCTCGAGTTCTACACGGACCCAAAGGCCTTCGCGAGCGCGGCGCAGGCTGCCCAACTGATGCCGCGAACATGGATGCGATCGCGAGGTGCTGACTCCCGACGCGTGCGTGGCGATCGAGCCGGCGCTCGCGCCGTGCCGGCTGCGCGTCGCCGGAGGGATCTTCACGGCGACCGACGAATCGGGCGATGCGCGGCGCTTCACGCAGGAGCTCGCCCAACTCGCGCTGGCGCGCGGCGTGGTGTTTCGCTGGGGAACCACGATCGAGGCGCTAGTCGCCGACGGCGGCGCGGTACGGGGTGCGCGGTGTCGGGGAGCGCATGATCGCGAGCCGCGCCGCCGCGAGACGATCGCCGCCGACGCCTACGTGGTGTCGCTCGGCAGTTTCAGCCCGTTCGTGCTGGCGCCGATCGGCGTGCCCGCGCCGATCTATCCGGTCAAGGGCTATTCGGCGACGATCGCGATCGGCGATCGCCAGGCGCGCCGACCGTGTCCTTGACGGATCTCGAGCGCAAGCTCGTCTTCACCCGCCTCGGCGAGCGGCTGCGCATCGCGGGCACCGCGGAGCTTTCGGGCTACGGTATGGCGCTGGACCCCGTCCGCTGCAAGGCGCTGGTCGACCGAACCTTCGACCTGTTTCCCGATGCCGGAATCCGCGAATCGGCGCAGTTCTGGACCGGGCTTCGCCCGGCGACGCCGTCGAATGTGCCGCTCGTCGGCGGCACGCGTTATCGCAACCTCTACGTCGACACCGGGCACGGAACGCTCGGCTGGACGATGGCGTGCGGGTCCGGACGAGCGCTCGCCGACGTGATCGCCGGGCGCAAGCCGGATGTCGAGTTCGGGTTTGCCTCGGGAGGATGACCCGATTTGCCGCGAGTTGGTCATTTGCGAAAAGCTCAATAGAATCGCAGGTCATGCATTTCACGCGCCACGACGCACGACATGAATCTCGCCGCCCTCAACCGCTGGCAGGCCTCGCTCATCCATCTCGGGATCAGTGCCGCGATCGGCGTCACCGTCGTCGCGCTGATGCTTGTCCTCTGGTACCCGCAGCCCTACTTCACCGCGATGGGCGGCGATACGCTGATCCTTTTGCTCATCGGCGTCGACGTGGTCATCGGGCCGCTGATCACGCTGATCGTCTACAACACCGCGAAGAAGAACCTGCGGTTCGACCTCGGCGTGATCGCGGCGCTGCAGCTCACCGCGCTCGCCTTCGGCTGCCACGTGATGTTCGAAGCGCGCCCGGTGTACAACGTGTTCGTCGTCGACCGCTTCGAGGCGGTGGCGGCGAACCAGGTCGACGCGGCCTCGCTCGCCAAGGCGACCGCGGGTGAGTTCGGGAGCCTCCCGCTCACCGGTCCGAGGATCGTCGCCGCGCGCCAGCCCGACGATCCGCAGCGTAAGGCGGACATCATCATGCAGGCGATGAACGGTGGCCCCGACCTCGCGAACCTGCCCGACCTTTACCTCCCGTATGCGCGGGGCCGGTCCGATGCCGCGCGAGCCGCGCACCCGCTCGCCGAGCTCATCAAGCGCCAACCGGCGGACGCCGCGGCGATTCGATCGGTTTTGGCGGGCGCACGGCGCGCGGAGGACGCCGTCGGCTTCCTTCCGATGAAGGCGCGCAATCGCGACATGACCGTGCTCGTCGAACGCACGACCGGCGATGTTGTCGGAATTCTTCCTGTCTACCCCTGGTGACGGACTACCCTTGACGCACGGCATTCGACTTCTCGCGACCATCGCGCTGGCGATCGGCGCAACCGCAGCACTGCGCGCCCCGCGTCGGTACCCGCTCCCGTTCCGGCGGCGGTGCCGCCGCCGGCGATCACGGCAGCCGCGTACCTTCTGCTCGACGTCCTGAGCGGGCAGGCGATCGTCGCCGAGAATGCGGACGAGCGGCGCGAGCCCGCGTCGCTGACGAAGCTGATGACCGCCTACCTCGCGTTCGCGGCGCTGCGCGACAAGGCGATCATGGCCGCGCAGATGGTGCCGGTGTCCGCGGGCGCATGGCGCGCGGAGGGCTCGCGGATGTTCATCGAGCCGCGGAAGGCGGTCACGGTCGACGAATTGCTGCACGGGGTGATCGTGCAATCCGGCAACGATGCCGCGATCGCGCTGGCCGAGCTCATCGCCGGGAGCGAGGCCGCATTCGCCGACCGGATGAATGGCGAGGCCGCGAGCCTGGGGCTCGCGAACACGCATTTCGTCAACGCGACCGGGCTTTCAAGTCCGCAGCAGTACTCGACCGCCGGCGACCTCGCCCGGCTCGCCGCCGCGGTGATCCGCGATTTCCCCGATTACTACCCGCTCTACTCGCTCCGCGAATACCGGTACAACAACATCACGCAGCCCAATCGCAACCGCCTGCTGTGGATCGATCCGTACGTCGACGGCATGAAGACCGGGCACACCGACGCGGCGGGCTGGTGCCTCATCGCCTCGGCGAAGCGCGGCGAGCGGCGCCTGCTGGCGGTGGTGCTGGGCGCGGCGTCCGACGCGGCGCGCGCAAGCGAAGCGCAGAAGCTCCTCAACTACGGATTCCAGGCGTTCGACACGGTCCAGCTGTACTCGTCGGGCCAGCCGGTGTCGAGCCTGCGCGTGTGGAAGGGCGAATCCCGCGACGTGGCCGCGGGCTTCGTCACCGACCAGTACCTCACGCTGCCGAAGGGCAAGGCCGACAAGCTCGCGCTGACGATGACCGCGACGGAGCCGCTGGTGGCGCCGGTGGCGAAGGGCCAGCGCGTCGGCACGGTCAAGGTCTCGCTCGACGGCAAGGCGATCGCCGAGTTCCCGCTGGTCGCGCTCAACGACGTTCCCCTCGCGAACATCTTCGGCCGCGCGTGGGATACGATGCGGCTCTGGCTCAAATAGCGCGCCGCATGCGGCTTTCGAAGGAATCGCCATGATCGTCTACCTGAACGGCCGGTTCCTCCCGCTCGAGGAGGCGAAGATCTCCGTCCTCGATCGCGGCTTCATCTACGGCGACGGCGTCTACGAGCTCGTTCCCGTCTACCGGCGCAGCCGTTCCGGCTGCCGCAGCACCTCGCGCGGCTGCAGCACAGCCTCGACGGCATCCGGCTCGCCAATCCGCACACCGAGGCCGAGTGGACCGCGATCATCGGCGAGCTCGTCGCGCGGCAGCCGTTCGACGACCAGGGCGTCTATCTCCAGGTGACTCGCGGCGTCGCGAAGCGCGACCACGCGTTCCCGCAGGACGTGGCGCCGACGGTGTTCATGATGAGCAATCCGCTCGCCACGCCGTCGGCGGAGCAGGTCGAGCGGGCGTCGCGGTCGTCACGGCCGACGACAACCGCTGGCGGCGCTGCGACCTCAAGACGATCTCGCTCGTCGGCAACGTGCTGATGCGCCAGCTCGCCGCCGACGCCGGTGCCGTCGAGACCGTGATGTTCCGCGACGGCTACCTCACCGAGGCGTCGGCGTCCAACGTGCTGGTCGTGATCGGCGGCGAGATCGTCGCGCCGCCCAAGGACAACCTGATCCTGCCCGGCATCACGTACGACGCCGCGTTCGAGTTCGCGCGCGACGCGGGGTTGCCGTTCGTCGTCCGCCCCGTGCCGAAGGCGGAGGCGCTCGTCGCCGACGAAATGTGGCTGTCGTCGTCGACCAAGGAAGTGCTCGCGGTGACGACCGTCGACGGCCGGCCGTTCGCCGGCGGCACGCCGGGCCCGGTGTTCCGCCGGATGCACGCGCTCTTCCAGCGCACAAGCCGGCCGCTGACCCGTCAGATCCAGAGAGCGGGTGCGTCGTTCGCGTAGCGACCGTGGTGGAAGACGAGCCCGAGACCCTTGCTGCCGCTCGCAGGTCTCGACTTCGCCGATGAACAGCACGTGGTCGCCGGCGCGTGTGCCGCGTGGTGGCGGCATTCGAACCACGCGACGCAGCCCTCGATCAGCGGAACGCCCGCCGCCCCAGCCGGTACGGCAACGCCCTCGAAGCGGTCGGCATGCGGCCGTGAAAAGCGGCGCGCGAGCTCCACCTGGTCATGCGCGAGCACGTTGATCGCGTAGCGCTCGGCGCGTTCGGAAGTAGGCGAGATCGTTGGCGCGGCTGCTCAAGCTCCAGACGACGAGCGGCGGATCGAGCGAGACCGAGTTGAACGAGTTCGCGGTGAAGCCGACGAAGCGCCCCTGCGGCCCGGGCGCGCAGATCACCGTGACGCCGGTCGCGAACTGCGCGAGCGCGTCGCGGAAATCGCGTTCGGTGAAGGCGACCGGCGTGCGGCACGGCCGCCGTGAGTGGGCTTGGTCAAGGAGCTGCCGCGGAGGCGAGAGGCCGCAAAGGCACGATGGTAGCAGCGCCGGGGCCGGAAGGCCTGCCGGGCCGCACGGGCGAACGCGGACACGGTCGCCCGTTCTTGCTAAACTGATGTCGGCGGGTGCAGGATGGGGTGGATGGAGGGATTCCCGCACCGCGGCGCAACCGCCGGATGCTGGCGCTCGTCACAAACAGGCCCAACGCGCGACCATGGCCGAACCGCTGCAGAAGATCATCGCCAACCGGTATGGCGGGCGCAACCTGCCCGTGACGCTGGTGCTGCCCGACGGCGGCCGCGTTCCGCTGTCGTCGGAAACCGAGGTCGAGATCCTCGCCCGGACGTGGCGCGGGCTGAAGACGCTCGCGTCGCCGGCGATGGGCGCCCTCGCGCGCGCCTACGTGAGCAACGACATCGATTTCACCGGCAGCGCGCGCCGGGTGATGGCCGTCGTGGACGGCATGGTCGGCGAGATCTCGCATGGCCGCGACTCGCTCCGGACGCGCTGGCGGCTGTGGCGGCATCAGCACCGCAGCAACCGCGCGAACATCGGCTATCACTACGACGTCTCGAACGCGTTCTACCGGCTCTGGCTCGATTCGCGGATGGTGTATTCGTGCGCGTATTTCCGGTCGGACGGCGATACGCTCGACGACGCACAGGCCGGCAAGCTCGATCACATCTGCCGCAAGCTGCGCCTCGAGCCCGGCGAGCGCTTTCTCGACATCGGTTGCGGATGGGGCGCGCTCCTGTTCCATGCGGCGGAGCGGTACGGCGTGGAAGCGACCGGCATCACGCTGTCGCAGAACCAGTTCGACCATGCGCGCGAAGTGATCGCCGCGCGGGGGCTCGCCGGTCGCGTGAAGGTCGAGTTGCGCGATTACCTCGACCTTCCCGAGGACGCGCTCTACGACAAGATCGCGAGCGTCGGCATGTTCGAGCACGTCGGCATCGCGCGCTTTCCGAGATATTTCGGCAAGATCTGCCGCATCCTGAAGCCGGGCGGCCTCGTGCTCAATCACGGGATCACCCACAATCCGCTCGGCGCGCAGAGCCTCGGCAGCGGCCTCGGCGACTTCGTCGAAGAGTACGTGTTCCCCGGCGGCGAGCTCGCACACGTGGCGAAGGTGATCGAGGGCATGGCGGCGCAGGGGCTCGAAGTGATCGACGCCGAGGCGTTGCGCGAGCACTACGCCAAGACGCTTTGGCGCTGGTGCGAGCGGCTCGAGGCCAACGCCGACGCCGCGCGCGCCGAGGTCGGCGAGGAAAAGTACCGCGTCTGGCGGATCTACCTCGCGGGCTCGGCGCACGCGTTCGACCGCGGCTGGCTGTCGCTGTGGCAGATCCTCGCCGGCAAGCCCCTTCCCGACGGACGGCTGCCGCATCCGCTGACGCGCGACTACATGTACGCGCCGGTGCAACGCTGAGGCGGACGACCGGCACCCGGGGTTGCATTCGGCGCCCGGCGGCGCCATGTTGGTCCGATGAACATCGCCACGATGCCGCAAACGGCCGAATCGCTGCTCAAGTTTCCAACCGAGTTCCCGATCAAGGTCATGGGGCGCACCCAGGACGGATTCGCGCAGACGATCGTCATGGTCGTGCAGAAGCACGCGCCGGACTTCGACCCCGCCACGATGGAAATGCGCGCGTCGAGCGCCGGGAAGTACCTGTCGCTCACGTGCACGATCAACGCGGTTTCGCGCGACCAGCTCGACAATCTCTACCGCGAGCTCACGTCGCACCCGATGGTGGCGATGGTGCTGTGACTGGCGGCGCGGGAGGGGTTCGCAGGCGGGCTTAGGGTGATTCATGCGCCCGCCTGCGGACCCCTCCCGCGCCGCTCCGTACTCGATTCAGCCGCGAGCGATCGGAGGGACGGCGTGATCATTCGGGCGCTCGGCCGCACCGAGTACGAGTCCACCTGGCGGGCGATGCAGGCGTTCACCTCCGCGCGGACGCCCGAAACGCCGGACGAGATCTGGCTCACCGAGCATCCGCCCGTCTACACGCTGGGGCTCGCGGGGCGGCGCGAGCACCTGCTGCGCGACAACGGCATCCCGGCGATCAAGGTCGATCGCGGTGGACAGGTCACCTACCACGGTCCCGGTCAGCTGGTCGCGTATCTGCTGCTCGACCTGAGACGACCGCGGCTCGGCGTGCGCGCGCTGGTCCGGACCATCGAGGCGGCGGTGGTAGAATGGCTTGATTCGTTGGGGGTTTCCGCTTACGGCAAACCGTCGGCGCCGGGTGTCTACGTGCGCACTTCGCGCATCCGAGGCGAAGATTGCCGCGCTGGGATTGAGAGTGCGCAATGGCTGCACCTACCACGGCCTCGCCGTCAACGTCGCGATGGACCTCGCGCCGTTCGCGGACATCGATCCCTGCGGCTATCCGGGGCTCGCCGTGACGCAACTGGCCGATCTCGGCGTCGCGCGCACCGTCGAAGAGGCCGGTGCCGAGCTCGCACCGATCATCGAAGCGCACCTCACTGCCGCGACGCGAACATGACCACGCCCCCTGTGCCCCGCCAACGCCCCCGGCGTCAAGCACAAGGGCGACGCGAAGACCGCGCGCATCCCCATCAAGATCGTGCCGGCCGAGCGGCTGAAGAAGCCCGAGTGGATCCGCGCGCGCGCGCCGTCGTCGCCGCGCTTCGGCGAGATCAAGGCGATCCTGCGCGAGCACAAGCTGCACACGGTGTGCGAGGAGGCGTCCTGCCCGAACATCGGCGAGTGCTTTTCCAAGGGCACCGCGACGTTCATGATCATGGGCGACATCTGCACGCGGCGCTGCCCGTTCTGCGACGTCGGCCACGGCCGGCCGCTGCCGCTCGATGCGGACGAGCCCGGCAACCTCGCGAAGACGATCGCGGCGCTGAAGCTTCGCTACGTCGTCATCACGAGCGTGGACCGCGACGACCTGCGCGACGGCGGTGCGCAGCATTTCGTCGATTGCATCCGCGCGGTGCGCCTGCATTCGCCGGCCACGCAGATCGAAGTGCTGGTGCCGGATTTTCGCGGGCGGCACGAGCGCGCGCTGGAGGTCCTCGCCGACGCGCCGCCCGACGTGATGAACCACAACCTCGAGACGGTGCCGCGGCTGTACAAGCAGGCGCGGCCGGGATCGGATTACGCGCACTCGCTCGCGCTGCTCCGCGAGTTCAAGCGGCGCCATCCGGCCATCCCGACGAAATCGGGGCTGATGGTGGGCCTGGGTGAAACCGACGACGAGATCCTCGCGGTGATGCGCGACATGCGCGCGCACGAGATCGACATGCTGACGATCGGCCAGTACCTGCAGCCGACGGCCGGCCACCTGCCGGTGCTGCGCTACGTGCACCCGGATGCGTTCGCGGCGTTCGAGCGCGAGGCGTACGCGATGGGGTTCCGGCACGCGGCCGTCGGCGCGATGGTCCGCTCGTCCTATCACGCCGACCGGCAGGCCGAGGAAGTGCTCGCCTCAGCCGGGTGACGGCGGGGGAGCGCCCTTCGGCCACAGGATCCACATCCGCCCGTCCTGCTTCATCCGTCCCGCCTGCCGCCCGGCGTCGTCGCCGAAGCCCCAGAAGAAGTCGGCGCGCACGGCGCCGCGGATCGCGCCGCCGGTGTCCTGCGCGAGCATCAGCCGGGCAAGCGGTTTCGTCGACAGCGGCCAGGTCGTCGCCAGGTACACCGGCGCGCCGAGCGGAATCGAGCGCGTGTCGACGGCGATCGTGCGCTCGCGCAGGAGCGGCACGCCGAGCGTGCCGAGCGGCCCGTCGATCTCGGCTTCGAGCGTCCCCGGCGCGGGCGCGGGAACCTCGCGGAAGAACACGTAGCTCGGATTCTCGTCGAGCAACGGACCGAGCTTCTCCGGATTGCGCCGGCCCCATTCGCGGATGCCCTGCATCGACGCGCGCTCAAGCGGCAGTTCGCCGCGCTCGACGAGGATGCGCCCGATCGAGCGGTAGGGGTGCCCGTTCTGGTCGGCATACCCGACGCGCACGATGCCGCCCTCCTCGAGCTGCACGCGGCCGGAGCCCTGGATCTGCAGGAAGAAGGCCTCGACCGGATCCTCGACGTAGACCAGCGCGTTGGCATCGAACGGAGCCTTGCCGCTGTCGATGTCGGCGCGCGGCCAGTACGGGACCACGCGCCTTCCTTCGACGCGTCCGCGCAGCCGCTTGTCCTTGAGCTCCGGATAGAGCTCGGTCAGGTCGATCGTCAGGAGGTCGTCCGGCGCCGCGTACAGCGGCACGGTGTAGCGCGGCGTGCGCGTGCGGCTGCCGCTGAGCAGCGGCTCGTAGTAGCCGGTGACCATGCCGGTGTCGCGACCGTCGGCGGTCAATACCTGGTATGGGCTAAAATGGCTCTCGAAGAAACGACGGACGGCGTTGCGGTCCGTCGGGGAGACGGCGGCGGCAGCGGTGCACGGACCTTGCCACAGCGGCTGCGTGGCGGTCGAGGCGACGAGCGCCGTGCAACCGACGCGAAAGGCCGCCCACGCCTCGTCGACGGGATCGTCGGACCACCCCGGCAGCGCGGCCCAGTCGACCGGAGCGTATTTCGCCGGCAGCGACGGCACCGCCGGCGGAGCCACCGTGGGTGGGGGCGGGCGTGACGGGGACGGGCGGAGCCGGCGGCGCGGTGACGCAACCGGCGATGGTGGCGAGCGCCGCCGCGGCAAACGCCGCGCGCGCGCAAAGCGAGCGAAGGATTGCCGACGCGATGGGATGGTTTCTGCTCGAAACGCTGGTCGCGCTGCTCATCGCCGTGGCCATCGTGTGGTGGACGATGGGCCCCAAGCGCCGCAAGCCGCCGCGCGGAACCGCGAACGACATCCGCAACGGCCCGCCGCGCTAATGGAGCACGCGCGGCATCGACAGCGTGAAGACCGGAATCTCGGCGTCGAACGCCGTTCCGTCCCCGGCCACCATCTGGTACGTGCCGCGCATCGTGCCGACGGCGGTCGCGAGGCTGGTGCCGCTCGTGTACTCGAAGCTTTCGCCGGGCTCGAGCAGCGGCTGCTGGCCGACGACGCCCAACCCCTTCACTTCCTGGACCTGATGCTCGGCGTCGGTGATGATCCAGTGGCGGCTGACGAGCTGGGCCGCGACCGCGCCGGTGTTGGTGATCGTGATCGTGTAGGCGAACACGTACTGGCTTCGCGCGGGATCCGACTGTTCGGCGAGGTACGCCGATTTGACCGCCACCGTGATGTCGTATTTCTTGTCGTCGGCCATAGGCATCGCGCAACCCATTGCTGAGTCGATTATAAACCCCATGCCTGAATTCAAGATCGCACCGTCGCTCCTGTCCGCCGACTTCGCGCGCCTGGGCGACGAGGTGCGCGCGGTGATCGAGGCAGGCGCCGATCTCCTGCACTTCGACGTGATGGACAACCATTACGTTCCGAACCTCACCGTCGGACCGTTGGTGTGCGAAGCGCTGCGCTCGCACGCCACCGTCCCGATCGACGTCCACCTGATGGTCAAGCCGGTCGACCGCATCGTTCCGGACTTCGCGAAGGCAGGCGCGGCGATCGTCAGCTTCCATCCGGAGGCGTCCGAGCACGTCGACCGGACGATCGGGCTCATCCGCGAGTGCGGATGCAAGGCCGGACTCGTCTTCAATCCGGCCACGCCGCTCGACTGGCTCGACCACACGATCGACAAGCTCGATCTCGTGCTGATCATGTCGGTGAATCCCGGCTTCGGCGGACAGTCGTTCATCCCGGAGGCGCTCGACAAGCTGCGCCTCGCGCGCGCGCGGATCGACGCCGCGCAGCAGCGGACCGGCCGCAGGATCCTGCTCGAGGTCGACGGCGGCGTGAAGGTCGACAACATCGCGGCCATCGCGAAGGCCGGCGCCGACACGTTCGTCGCCGGCTCGGCGATCTTCGGCGCGCCCGACTACGAGGCGACGATCGCGAGGATGCGCGCCGAACTGGCGCGCGCGCGGTGAGCGACACCGCCGTGCGCCCGGACGCCGGCGCGCGCGTCTTCGACGTCGGCGCCATCGCGTTCGATCTCGACGGCACGCTGCTCGACACGATCCACGACCTCGCCGCGTCGGTCAACGCGCTGCTCGCCGAGCTCGGCCATCCCGCATTGCCGGAGCACGCCATCCGCGCGATGATCGGCAAGGGCATCGCGAACCTGGTCCGCAGGGCGCTCGCGCTCGCGACCGGCGTCCCGCCCGACGCGATCGAAGACGCGGAGCTCGACGATGCGCTCGCCCGGTACCAGGCGCACTACGCCGCGCAGCTCGGGCGCGGGACGCTCTCGTTCCCGGGGATGCGCGACGGGCTCGTGCGCCTCGCCGCGCTGGGCATTCCGCTCGCCGTCATCACGAACAAGTCGACGCGGTTCGTGCGCCCGCATCTCGCGCACGCGGGGATCGAGCACTTCTTCCGCGTCGTCATCGGCGGCGACGACCTGCCGACGAAAAAGCCCGATCCGGGCCCGCTGCAGCACGCGGCGGCGCTGCTCGGCGTGGCGCCGCAGCGCCTGCTGATGATCGGCGACTCGATCAACGACGTCCTCGCGGCGCGTGCCGCCGGGTCGCCGGTGCTGGTCGTTCCCTACGGCTACAACGAGGGCGAGCCGGTGCAAAACCTCGACGCCGATGGTATAGTCGAATCGCTGGCGGCAGTCGCGGATCACGTCCGCTACGTTCCCTCCGACACCGATGAGCTTCGACATCTTCGACCCCACGCGCCCCGCCGGCGTCAAGCGGTGGCGGCACGCGACGGCCTGGCGCCGCTGGCGCTGATCGCCCGCACTCCGGCCTCGCGCCCTTCGCGCGAAGCCCCGCGCAGTCTTCCCGCAGTCTTCCGACTGCATCGTCGCCCGCGTTGAAGAGATCGTCGAAGCATCATGACCGAATCCGAATTCCGCGCGCTAGCCGCGCAAGGCTACAACCGCATTCCGCTCGTCCTCGAGTCGTTCGCGGACCTCGACACCCCGCTGTCGCTGTACGTCAAGCTCGCGAACGCGCCGTACACGTTCCTCCTCGAATCCGTCGTCGGCGGCGAGCGGTTCGGTCGCTACTCGTTCATCGGCCTGCCCGCCGCCGTGCGCATCCGCGCGCGCGGCACGGCCATCGAGGTCGACAACGGCGGAACGATCGTCGAGCACCACAACGGCGACCCGCTGGCGTTCGTCGGCGAGTTCATGCGCCGCTACCGCGCCGCGCCGCGTCCGGGGCTGCCGCGCTTCTGCGGCGGGCTCGCCGGCTATTTCGGCTACGACACCGTCCGGCACATCGAGACGAAGCTCGCCGGCCACGCGCCGCCCGCCGTCCCGGGTCTCGCCGACGTGCCCGACATTCTCCTGCTCCTCACCGAGGAGCTCGCCGTCGTCGACAACCTCGCGGGCAAGATCTACCTGATCGTCTACGCCGATCCCGGCGAGCCCGACGCGTACGACCGTGCGCGCGAGCGCCTGCAGGCGCTGCGCCGGCGCTTGCGCGAGCCCGTGTCCATTCCCTTTCAGACCGCCACCGCGGTCACGCAGAGCGACAGCGAATTCGGCGCCGAAGGATTCCAGCAGGCGGTCCGGCGCGCGAAGGAGTACATCGCCGCCGGCGACGTGATGCAGGTCGTGCTGTCGCAGCGGATGCGGCGCCCGTTCACGTCGTCGCCGCTTTCGCTCTACCGCGCGCTGCGCTCGCTCAATCCGTCGCCCTACATGTTCTATTACGATTTCGGCGGCTTCCACGTGGTCGGCGCGTCGCCGGAGATCCTGGTCCGCAAGGAGGGATCCACCGTCACGCTGCGGCCGATCGCCGGCACGCGCCCGCGCGGCGCGACGCGCGAAGCCGACGAGGCGCTCGCGCGCGAGCTGCTGGCCGACCCCAAGGAGATCGCCGAGCACGTGATGCTGGTCGACCTCGGCCGCAACGACGTCGGCCGCGTCGCGCAGATCGGCACCGTCAAGCTCGCCGACCGGATGGTGGTCGAGCGCTACTCGCACGTGATGCACATCGTCTCCAACGTCGAGGGAACGCTGAAGCCGGGACTCACGAGCATCGACGTGCTGCGCGCGGCGTTCCCCGCCGGGACGGTGAGCGGCGCCCCGAAGGTGCGCGCGATGCAGATCATCGACGAGCTGGAGCCGTCGAAGCGCGGCGTCTACGCGGGCGCCGTCGGCTACGTGAGCTTCCAGGACGACATGGACACGGCGATCGCGATCCGCACCGCGGTGATCAAGGACGGCATGCTCTACGCGCAGGCCGGCGCCGGCATCGTCCACGACTCGGTGCCCGAATCGGAATGGACCGAGACGCAGAACAAGGCGCGGGCGGTGCTGCGCGCCGCCGAGATGGTGCAGCAGGGTCTCGACGCGGACGCGTGACCGGCGCGCTGCCGGCGCGACGACGCCTGCACGGCGCTGCGCGACGATCGCGTCGCGTGCCGGGTGGACGCCGCTACTTGGCGGCCTTCTCGGGTGCGCCGGGAGGCGGGTTGGGATTGATCGTGACGCCGCGTCGCGCGAGCTCGCCGACGATCAGCTTGGCGCCCGGGTTGCCCTTGTCGGCGAGCAGCGCCGTCTCGCGGGCCAGCGAGTCGAGGGAATTGCGCAGCTTGCCGGCGTCCTCGAACTGGCGGCTCTGATTGCCCATCACCGTCGCCAGCGCCTGCTTCTCGTTGACAAGCTGGTAGCACTGGAACGTCGGCCACGCGACGGCCGCGATGACGAGCAGGAGCAGCGGCAGGAACGGGCTGTATCCGAAATCGCGGCGGCTGCGCTCGGCGTACTGTGCGCCGGTGTCGGCGGCGGAGGATTGCGCCATGTCACTTCCCCGCTTTCTTCGGCTTCGGGCGCCGGCGCCGCGGGCGCGGCCGGCGCCGGCGATTCAGCGACACCGTGATGCCCTGCTTGGCGAGCATGTCGCGCAGCTGTGGCGTCGTTGTTGCGCACGGCGAGCTCGCCCAGCGCCTTGACCATCTCGCGGTACAGCGGCTCGAGCTGCGCCGCCTGCTGGATGTACTGCGCGCGCCCGGTGACCTCGGCCTGTACGGTGCGGTTCTGGCTGAACAAGACCATGTTGGCGACCGCCAGCACGAGGCCGATCGCGGCCAGGGCGGTGAGGATCCAGAATTCGTTCTTCTTGAGCATCAACGATCCGTGATGACGAGGGGAAACGCCACCATTCTACAGGTAAGAGGTGTAAGTCGCCCTCGGCGGTGCGCATTGGCCCAGGCAACACGGCGGATTTCACTGCTTGCGTCGGTGGAAAGCGCCGGACGTCTGGCGGCGGTGAGCAAGCGCATTGTCCGCACACGAAACCGCGTGCATTTTTTGCTCTATCATTACAGATTCGACCTATGCTGCTGATGATCGACAACTACGACAGCTTCACCTACAACCTCGTCCAGTATCTGGGCGAGCTGGGCGCGGACGTGCACGTCCACCGCAACGACGCGATCACGCTCGACCAGGTCGCCGCGTGGGAGCCGGAGGCGATCGTCATCTCGCCGGGGCCGTGCACGCCGAACGAGGCCGGCATCTCGGTGCCGCTGATCCAGCGCTTCGCGGGCAAGATTCCGATCCTCGGCGTGTGCCTCGGCCACCAGGCGATCGGCCAGGCGTTCGGCGGCCGCATCGTCCGCGCGCAGCGCGTGATGCACGGCAAGGTGTCGCCGGTCACGCACGACGGCCGCGGCGTGTTCGCCGGGCTGCCGTCGCCGTTCACCGTCGACCCGCTACCATTCGCTGGCGATCGAGCGGGCGACGATGCCGGCCTGCCTCGAAGTGACGGCGACGGCCGACGACGGCGAGGTCATGGGCGTGCGCCACCGCGAGCTCGCCGTCGAGGGCGTGCAGTTCCATCCCGAGGCGATCCTGACCGAGCACGGCCACGCGCTGCTCAGGAACTTTCTGGACCGCGTACCGCAACACTGAGGCAGCACAGGAGCCGCCATGCCCATCACCCCGCAGGAAGCGCTGCAGCGCACGATCGAGCACCGCGAGATCTTTCCCGACGAGATGCTGTCGATCATGCGCCGGATCATGAGCGGCGAGGTGACGCCGGTGATGATCGCGGCGCTCACGGTCGGCCTGCGCGTCAAGAAGGAGACGATCGGCGAGATCGCCGCCGCCGCGCAGGTGATGCGCGAGTTCGCGACCCGCGTCGAGGTGCCCGACCGCGAGCATCTCGTCGACATCGTCGGCACCGGCGGCGATTCGTCGCACACGTTCAACATCTCGACCGCGTCGATGTTCGTCGCGGCGGCGGCCGGCGCGCGCGTGGCCAAGCACGGCGGCCGCTCGGTGTCGTCGAAGTCCGGCAGCGCCGACGTGCTCGAGGCGCTCGGCGCCAACATCATGCTGAAGCCCGAGCAGGTCGCGCAGTCGATCGCCGAGACCGGCATCGGCTTCATGTTCGCGCCGTCGCACCACAGCGCGATGAAGCACGCGGCGCCGGTGCGGAAGGAACTCGGCGTGCGGACGATCTTCAACATCCTCGGTCCGCTCACCAATCCGGCCGGCGCGCCGAATCAGCTGCTCGGCGTGTTCCATCCGGATCTGGTCGGCATCCAGGTGCGCGTGCTGCAGCGCCTCGGCAGCAAGCACGTGCTCGTCGTCTACGGCAAGGACGGGATGGACGAGGTGTCGCTCGGCGCCGCGACGATGGTCGGCGAGCTGAAGGACGGCGAGGTCCGCGAGTACGAGATCCATCCGGAGGACTTCGGCCTCAGGATGGTTTCGAACCGCGGGCTCAAGGTGGCCGACGCCGCGGAGTCGAAGGCGATGGTGCTGGAGGCGCTCGACAACGTCGAAGGCACGCCGCGCGAGATCGTCACGCTGAACGCCGGGACGGCGCTCTACGCCGCCGACGTCGCGAGCTCGATCGGCGAAGGCATCGAGACGCGCGCGCGCGGCGATCGCCTCCGGCGCGGCGAAGAAGAAGCTCGAGCAGTTCGTCGCGATCACGCAGAAGCTCGGCGCGGCGAACGGCTGAGCCGGGAACGCGCGATGGCGGACATCCTCGCGCGGATCCTCGCGACCAAGGCCGGCGAGATCGCGGCGGCGAAGCGCGCGCGGCCGCCGGCCGCGATCGAGGCGGCCGCACGGGCGATGCCCCCGCCGCGCGATTTCGAAGGCGCGCTCCGCGCGAGGATCGCCGCCGGGCGGCCGGCGGTCATCGCCGAGATCAAGAAGGCGAGCCCGAGCCGCGGCGTGCTGCGCGCCGATTTCGATCCGCCCGCGATCGCCGCGAGCTACGCGAGCGGGCGGCGCCGCGTGCCTGTCGGTGCTCACCGACCGCGACTATTTCCAGGGCGCGCCGGAGTACCTGACCGCCGCGCGCGCCGCGTGCGCGTTGCCGGTGCTGCGCAAGGATTTCATCGTCGACGACTACCAGGTCGCCGAGTCGCGCGCGCTGGGCGCCGACGCGATCCTGCTGATCGTCGCCGCGCTCGACGACGCGCGGCTCGCGGCGCTCGAGGCGTGCGCGCGCGGCTTCGGGATGGCCGTGCTGGTCGAGGCCCACGATGCGGACGAGCTCGAGCGCGCGCTGGCGCTCCCGACGTCGCTCGTCGGCATCAACAACCGCAACCTGCGCACGTTCGACGTGTCGCTCGCGACGACGCTCGATCTCCTGCCGCGCGTCCCGGCCGGTAAGCTCGTCGTCACCGAGAGCGGCATCCTCGGTCCCGCCGACGTGACGATGCTGCGCGCGCACGGCGTGCACGCGTTCCTGGTCGGCGAGGCGTTCATGCGCGCCGACGATCCCGGCGCGGCGCTCGCGGCGCTGTTCGCCTGACGCCGGAGGCCCGGCGCCGGGCCGCGCCGGTGCTATGATGCGCTGCCGTTGCGGTCGGTTTCGCCGCGTCATCGGGGAGCATCTTCGTGTCGGCCATCGTCGCCGAAAACATCAGCAAGCACTGGACGACCGCCGACGGCGAGGTGCGCGCCGTCGACCGGCTGTCGTTCGCGTTCGAGCAGGGGACGCTCAACGTGCTGCTCGGGCCCGTCGGGCTGCGGCAAGTCGACCACGCTGCGCCTGATCGCCGGCCTCGAGCCGGCGGACGGCGGCCGCATCCTGATCGACGGCCGCGACGTCACGAGCCTGCCGCCGGCGCAGCGCAACATCGCGATGGTGTTCCAGAGCTATGCGCTGTTTCCGCACCTGCCGGTGTCCGAGAACATCGTGTTCGGCCTCAAGGTGCGCAAGGTCGCCCCGGCCGACGTCGCGCGCCGCTTGCAGCGGGTCGCGGACCTCCTCGGCCTCGGGCAACTGCTCGACCGCAAGCCGTCGCAGCTCTCCGGCGGGCAGCAGCAGCGCGTCGCGCTCGGCCGCGCGATCATCGCCGAAGCGCCGGTCTGCCTGATGGACGAGCCGCTGTCGAACCTCGACGCGCAATTGCGGCAGGACATGCGCGCGGAGATCCGCCATCTGCAGCGGCAGCTCGGCATCACGATGGTCTACGTGACGCACGACCAGGTCGAGGCGATGTCGATGGCCGACCGCGTCGTGCTGCTCAACCGCGGAAGGATCGAGCAGAACGCGACACCGGTCGAGCTCTACGAGCGGCCGGCCAACACGTTCGTCGCGCGCTTCATCGGCACGCCGCCGATGAATCTGCTGCCGCTCGAGAGCGGCGATGGCGGCGCCGTGATCGCCGGCACCGACGGGCCCGCGGTCGCTCCGGCCGATTGCGCCGGACTGACGCTCGGCGTGCGACCCGAGCACATCGCGCTCGGCTTCGACCGCGGCGCGGCGGCGACGGTCGCCGCGATCGAGTATCTCGGCGCGGACTCGCTCGTCACCTGCCGGCTGGGCTCGGCGACCCTCGCCGTCCGCGTGGCCGGCAGCGTCGGGCTCTCCCGCGGCGACCCCGCGCGGCTTTCGTGGGCCGCGGGGGCGCAACACCTGTTCGAGCGCGACGGGACGCGTCGCGCCGATCCCGTTCGCAAGGAAACCGCGACGATGTTCGCGTAGATTCGTCACCAAGGAGGAAGCCATGTTGAGGACGTTCATTCGCCAGGCGGTCGCCGGACTCGTCGCCGCACTCGCGGCGGCGGCCATGCCGCTGGTCGCGCGTGCGCAGGCGCCGGTCGAGGTCTCGTTCTACTTCCCGGTCGCCGTCGGGGGGCCGATCACCAAGATCATCGACGGCTTCGCGGCGGACTTCGAGAAGGAGAACCCGGGCATCAAGGTCAAGCCGATCTACTCGGGCACCTATCAGGACACGATCACCAAGGCGCTGACCGCCGTGAAGGGCGGCGAGCCGCCGGTGACCTCGATCCTGCTGTCGACGGACATGTTCACGCTGATCGACGAGGATGCGATCGTCCCGTTCGACGAGCTCATCAAGACGCCCGAGGACCAGGCGTGGCTCAAGTCGTTCTACCCGGCGTTCATGGAGAACAGCCAGACCGGCGGCAAGACGTGGGGCATCCCGTTCCAGCGCTCGACGATCGTGCTGTACTGGAACAAGGAGATGTTCAAGGAAGCCGGTCTCGACCCGAATCGCGCACCGGCGAACTGGAAGGAAATGGCCGACTATGCGCAGAAGCTCACCAAGCGCGATGCCTCGGGCAAGGTCACGCAGTGGGGCGTGCAGATTCCGTCGTCGGGCTTTCCGTACTGGCTGTTCCAGGCGCTGGCGATCGAGAACGGCGTCAACCTGATGAACGCCGCAGGGACGGAGACCTACTACGACAAGCCGGAGGTGATCGAGGCGCTGCAGTACTGGGTCGACCTCGCGCGCAAGCAGAAGGTGCATCCGGAAGGCATCGTCGAGTGGGGGACGACGCCGAAGGACTTCTTCGAGAAGAAGATGGCGATGATGTGGACGACCACCGGCAACCTCACCAACGTCAAGGCCAACGCGAAGTTCGACTTCGGCGTCGCGATGCTCCCGGCGGGCAAGCAGCGCGGCAGCCCGACCGGCGGCGGCAACTTCTACCTCTTCAAGAAGAGCTCGCCGGCGCAGCAGCAGGCCGCCTTCCGCTTCATCAAGTGGATCACCACGCCGGAGCGCGCGGCGCAATGGGGCATCGATACGGGGTACGTCGCGGTGCGCGCGGATGCGTGGGAGACGCCGGTCATGAAGCAATACGTGGCGGGATTCCCGGCGGCGGCGGTCGCGCGCGACCAGCTTCCCTTCGCGAAGGCCGAGCTTTCGACGCACGACAACCAGCGCGTGACCAAGGCGCTGAACGACGGACTGCAGGCGGCGCTCACCGGCACCAAGACGCCGGAGGCGGCCATGAAGGACGCGCAGCGCGAGGCGGAGCGGCTCTGCGGCCGTTCGCAAGAAATAGCCGGGTGACGCGCTCTGCGCGCAGTGGCTCTACGGCTGGCTGCTCCTGCTGCCGGCCGCGGCGTTGCTCGCGCTGTTCACGCACTACCCGGCGGTCGCCACGCTCTGGCACAGCTTTCATTCGACGCCGAAGGGCAGTCGCGGCGCCGCCTGGGTCGGCCTCGACAACTACCGGCAGCTCGCCGACGACCCGATCTTCTGGAAGGCGCTCGCCAACAACCTGTGGTTCGCGCTCGGCACGATACCGGCGTCGATCGCGCTCGCGCTCACGATGGCGGTCTGGGTCAACGGCAGGATCAAGGGGCGCGGATTCCTGCGCCTCGCGTATTTCACGCCGACGGTGCTGCCGATGATCGCGGTCGCCAACATCTGGCTGTTCTTCTTCACGCCCGAGTACGGTCTCCTCGAAAGGGCCACCGCGGTGTTCGGCATGGGCACGCACAACTGGCTCGGCAGCAAGGACACCGCCCTCGCGTGCCTGATGGTCGTCACGATCTGGAAGGAAGCCGGCTTCTTCATGATCTTCTACCTGGCGGCGCTGCAGTCGATGTCGCCCAATCTCGCCGAGGCGGCGGCGATCGAGGGCGCGTCGCGCGGCTACTTCTTCCGGCGGGTCACGTTTCCGCTGCTGATGCCGACGACGCTGTTCGTGCTGGTCAACGCGGTGATCAACGCGTTCCGGCTGGTCGACCACGTCGTCGTGATGACCCGCGGCGGCCCGGACAACGCCACCTCGCTGCTGCTCTACTACATCTACGAGATCGGCTTCCGCTTCTGGGACTCCGCGTACGCGGCGGCGCTCACCATGTCGCTGCTGGCGCTGCTCGCCGCAGCGGCGCTCGCCCAGTTCTGGTTCCTCGAGCGCAAGGTCCATTACCAGTGACGCACGTGTACGCGACGCGCGGCATTCCCCGCACGCTGGAGACCGCGGGCGCCTGGCTGCTCGGATTCCTCTGGGTGCTGCCGCTCGCCTACGCCGCGTGGACGGCGTTCCACCCGGCCGAGTTCTCGACGCGCTTCGCGTTGACCGCGCCGCTCACGTTCGACAATTTCGCCAAGGCGTGGGAGGCCGCGCCGTTCGCGCGCTATTACGTGAACACCGTGCTGCTGGTCGCGATGGTGCTCGCGGCGCAGCTCGTGCTGGTGACGCTCGCCGCCTATGCGTTCGCGCGGTTCGAGTTTCCGGGCCGCAACCTCCTGTTCGCGCTGATGCTGGTGCAGCTGATGGTGATGCCCGACGTGCTGATCGTCGAGAACTACCGGACGATGGCGGCGCTCGGCCTCAAGGACACGGTCCTCGCGATCGGGCTTCCGTACATGGCGAGCGCGTTCGGCATCTTCCTGCTGCGGCAGACGTTCAAGACCGTCCCGCGCGAGCTCGACGAGGCGGCGCGGGTCGAGGGCTGCGGGCCGCTCGCGCTCCTGTGGAAGGTGTACGTGCCGCTCGCCCGGCCCGTCTACCTCGCGTACGCGCTCGTCAGCGTCAGCTACCACTGGAACAATTTCCTCTGGCCGCTCATCATCACCAATTCGGTCGAGTCGCGGCCGCTCACCGTCGGGCTGCAGGTGTTCTCGTCGGGCGACCAGGGCATCGACTGGTCGATCATCACGGCGGCGACGCTGATCACGACGGCGCCGCTGCTGATCGCCTTCCTTCTGTTTCAGCGGCAATTCGTGCAAAGTTTCATGCGGGCGGGGATTCGATGAAGCTCATGACCTGGAACGTGCAATGGTGCCGTGGCGTCGACGGCCGCGTCGATCCCGCGCGGATCGCCGCGGAGGCGCACGCGCTCGCCGACTTCGACGTGCTCTGCCTGCAGGAGATCGCCGACAATTTCCCGGATCCGCGGCTCGCCGGCAACACGGACGCAGACCAGTTCGCCGCGTTGGCGGCGTTGCTGCCAGGCTACACCGCCGTGCCGGGCGTTGCGGTCGATCATCCGGCGGAGGGGGGTCGGCGCCGGCGCTTCGGCAACATGATCCTGTCGCGGCTGCCGGTGCGGCAGGCGTACAGGCACCTGCTTCCGTCCCCCATCGACCCGGGCCTGAACGGGATGCCGCGGATCGCGGTCGAGGCTTGCGTCACCGCGCCCTTCGGCGACGTGCGCGTGATCACCACGCACCTCGAGTACTACTCGCAGAGGCAACGCGCCGCGCAGATCGAGGCGCTGCGCGCGATCTACGCCGAAGGTCATGGCCATGCGCGCTCCGGCACGAACGTCGACACGACCGGCGGCCCGTTCCACACGTACTTGCGGCCGGCGCCCACGATCATCACCGGCGACTTCAACCTCGAGCCCGACAACCCGCTGCACGCGCGGATGGGTGCATCGTTTGCCGACGGCACGCCGCCGTTGCTCGATGCGTGGGAGGTCGCGCATCCCGGCGTGCCGCATCCCAGCACGTTCAAGATCTACGAGAAGGAAGTTCCCGGCGAGCCCGAGCTGCATTGCGACTTCATCTTCGTGAGCGAGCACCTGAGGGCGCGCGTCGCCGGCGTGCGCGTCGACCGCGCGACGCAGGCCGCCGATCATCAGCCGGTGATTCTGGACCTCCATTGAGCGCTCCGGCCGAGCTGGCGCCACCGCAGATGGCCGCGGCCCGCGCGCGCGATCGCGCGCTGTTCCGCAACTTCTTCCGTCGCGAGCTCAACACGCGCTACCTCGGTAGCGCGACCGGGCTCGCGTGGGCGCTCTTGCATCCGCTGGCGCTGCTCGGCGTGTACTGGTTCGTCTTCACGATGGTCTTCCGCGCCGGCGGCTTCGGCGGACAGAGCTTCCTGACGTTCGTCGCGGTCGCGCTGTGGCCGTGGCTGGCGGCGCAGGAGGCGCTGCAGCGGGGGACCGTGAGCCTCGCGTCGTATGCGGGCCTCATCCGCAAGGTCGCATTCCCGCACGAGCTCGTCGTCTACGCGTCGGTGGCCGCCACGCTCGCGCTGCATTTCGCCGGCTATCTTGCCGTGCTCGTCGTGCTGGCGCTCTTCGGCCAGCCCGTGCATTTCGAAGGGCTGCTGCTGGCGCTGCCGGTGTGGGTGCTGCTGGCGGTCGCCGTCACCGGACTCACGCTGTGCTTCGCGGCGCTGCAGGTCTTCATCCGCGACGTCGAGCACGTGCTGATGCCGCTCCTGATGATCCTGATGTACCTCACCCCGATCCTCTATCCGCTGGCGGCGGTGCCCGAGGCGCTGCGGCCGTACGTCGCGGCCAATCCCTTCGGCTACCTCGTCGGGCGGCTGCGTGCGGGGCTCCTCGACGGGCGGCTCGCGCTCGGTGCCGGCGACGTCGTCGCGGTGGCGGTGGCGGCCGCGCTTTTCTTCGGCGGCCGCTGGGTGTTCCGCCGGCTGTCGCCCACGTTCGAGGACTTCCTGTGACCCCGTTGCTCGCCCTCGACAACGTCGGCAAGGATTACGCGCGCGTCGACGCCCACGGCGGTCGCGTGCGCCTGGTGTGGGACCTCCTGCGCGGACGCGGCGCGGCCACGGTGTTCACGGCGCTCGACGGCGTGTCGTTTCGCCTCGAGCGCGGCCAGTCGCTGGGGATCATCGGCGAGAACGGCGCCGGCAAGTCGACGCTGCTCAAGGTGGTGGCGTCGGTGATCAAGCCTACGCGGGGCAGCCGTGGTCGTCAAGGGGCGCGTCGGCGCGCTGCTGGAGCTGGGCTCGGGCTTCCACCCGGATTACACGGGGCTCGCCAACATCGACCTCGCCGCGGCGCTGCTCGGTCTCACGCCGGCGCAGATCGCCGACCGGCGCGAGGAGATCATCGCGTTTGCCGACATCGGCGAGCACATCCGCGAGCCGATCAAGCACTACTCGTCGGGGATGATCGTGCGCCTGGGATTCGCCGTCGCGACCACGCTGACTCCGGACATCCTGATCACCGACGAAGTGCTGGCGGTGGGCGACGAGTCGTTCCAGAAGAAGTGCATCGCGTGGATGGAGAATTACCTCGCCGGCGGCGGCACGCTGCTGCTGGTGTCGCACAGCATGTATCACGTGCAGAAGCTGTGCCGATACGCGCTGTGGCTCGAGCACGGCCGGCCGAGACTCTACGGGGATGCGGATCACGTCGCGCGCGAGTACCTCGCCTGGCACGAGGCGCGCACGGCGGAAGCGGCGAAAACGGTCAAGGCGCCGCCGCCCGCGAGCGCGTACGTCGTCACCGGCGTCACGCTGACAGTGGACGGCGGCGGCGAAGTCGATCCCGCGCGCGGCTTCCGCGTCGATGCCGAGGTGCGCTCGCCCGACGACCGCGAGCCGGTGCTGGCGGTGGGTGTGGTGCGCGCCGACGGCACGCCGGTGTACGGCACGACGAGCGAGATCGACGGCGCGGCGCCCGTGCGGCTGGGCCCGATGCGCTACGCGTTTTCGGTGCGCTTCGAGCGGCTTGCGCTGTTGCCGGGGCATTACCGGTTGCGCGCGCACGCGATGGATCCGGAGGGCCTGCGCCTCTTCGACACGCACGAAGTGCCGTTCGTGGTCGCCGGCACGACGCGCGAGCTGGGTTACGCGCGGCTGCCGCACGCGTGGGCCGACACCCCCGCAACGTCGCAGCCCGCGGCTGCACCGGAGCGCTGACCCGGTCATGGCCCGGCCCGCACGCGAGCTCGTCTGCCTGTGGGAATTCTGGCTGCTGCCGATCGCGGTGGCACTCCTCCCCTATCGCGCGGGCCTGGCGCTGGCCCGTTGGTGCGCGCGCACGCTCCCGCTCTACGACGAGACCGCCCGCGCAGGGCAGGCGCAGTTCCGGGCCGCGCGCCCGCGCGGCGACGCCCGGCGCTGGCTGGTCGATTTCCGTTTCGCGCAGCTCATCGACCACGCCGACCTGTTCTGGGCGCTGACGCGGCGCGAGCGGTCCCTGCTCTCGCACCTCGACGCGCGGCCGCTCATCGGCACCGGGCCGCTGGTGGTGATCAGCATGCACTACGGCCAGGGCCTGTGGCTGCTGCCGTGGCTCCGCGCGGCCGGTGTGCCGGTGCGCTTCCTGTCGTTGCGCTTCGACGCCGCGTCGTTCGACAGCCGGCTGAGCTACCTCTACGCGCGGCTGCGCATGCGCATGGTCGAGCGACTGGCGGGGGCGCCGGTCATCTACACCGGCGGTGCGCGCGGCGAAATTGCCGCCACGCTGCGGGACGGCGGTGCCGTGTACGGGCTCATCGACGTGCCTGCCGATTCGGCCGCCTCGGCCAACGGCACGTTCCTGGGTGCGCCGGTGTACTGGCCGCCGGGTCTGGTGGACGCCGCGCATGCGGCCGGCGCCGATGTGCTGCTGCTCACCGCGCATTGCGCGCCGGACGGCCGTCGGCATGTGCTCGCGGAACGGCTCGCCACCACGGACGTCGCCGCGATCGCCTCGACATTCGGCGCCCGCATCGACGCCGCGCCGGGCGCGTGGCACTTCTGGCAATTCCTGCCGGCGTACGCGGCAGCGGCGGCGGAGCTGGAGACGGTGCGATGATCTACCGGCGCACGTTCGATCCCCAAAGCGGCGATTCGCTGGCTCGGCTCGCGCACTGGGTGCGCCCCGGGGCGACGGTGCTGGAGCTCGGTGCCGCAGCCGGCTACTTCACGGAGTGGCTGCAGCGGCAGGGGTCGACGGTCGACGTGCTCGAGATCGATCCCGCGGCAGCGCACGCGGCCGAGCCGTTCGCGCGGCGCGTGGTGGTCGCGGATCTCGACGCGGAGGGCTGGGAGGCCATGCTCGCCCGCGACGGCGCGGCCCCGCGCTACGAGTACATCGTCTGCGCGGACGTGCTCGAGCACCTGCGCGACGGGACGCGGCTCCTGGCACGGCTGCGACCGCTGCTCGCCCCGGGCGGCGAGCTGCTGCTGTCGGTCCCCAACGTCGCGCACGCCGCGATCATCGCGAGCCTCTTCGACGATCGCTTCGACTACGGCGGCGAGGGGCTCCTCGACCCGACGCACCTGCATCTCTATACGTGGCGCTCGCTGGCCGCCGCGCTGCGCGACGCCGGCTTTTCGATCCGCGCCTGGGACGCGACCGAGCTCACCCCGTATGCGAGCGAGTTCCGCGTGCGCGTCGAAGCGCTGTCGCCTGCGCTGCGCGCGGCGCTCGGGCCCGGCACCCGGCATCAAGCGTACCAGTGGCTGGTGCGCGCGACGCCCGGCACGATGGAGAGCATTCCCGTTCCGCCCGCGCAGAGCGGCGGGGAGCGCGTGCCGATACGGCTGTTGCACGGTCCCGGTCGCGAAGCGCTGTCGCTCGAGGAGGCCGAGCGCGGGTTCATACCGGCCAGCGGCGAGGCGGCGACGCTCGAGTGGCGTTTCGCGCCCGGCCACGCGGCGCTGCGCCTGCTCCTCGCCGACCGCATCGGCGTCGTCTTCATCGACGAATTCACGCTGTTCGCCGGCGAGCGCCTCGTGTGGCGCCGCGGCGCTCCCCGCGACACGCTGGACGCGGGGCCCGACACGGTTGCGCTCGATGCCGACGCCTATGCGCTGGTGCGCCCCGACGCGTGGGTCGCCCCGGGGCTTGCGCCGGAGATCGCGGCGACCGTCGACCGTGCCAGCGTGACGCTGCGCTGGACCGGCGACTGGACCGGCGCCGCGGCGTTCGCGGCGCTGACCGGGCTTGCCGAGGTCGCGACCACGCGGCTCGCCGCCGCGCATCGCGAAATCGCCCGGTTGCAGGGATTGGTCGAGGAGCGCGACGCGGCGCTCGCCGCCAGCAACGCCGCACTTGCCGCGGCCGGCGAGGAGCTCGCGCGCCGGGAGGCCGTGCAGGCCGCGCAGGAGCGGGTCATCGTGCACCGGCAGAGCGTGCGGTGGTGGCTGGCGCTGCCGTTCGTTCGCCTCAAGGGGCTGTTGGCCCGCGGAACGCGGCGATGAGTCGACGCGCCGCTGACGCAATGCCGGCTCGCTCCGCCGCGTCGCTCACTGCACCGCGCCGCGCCGTTTCAGCCGCCGCGCGAGCGGATGCCGCCAGGCCGCGATTCGCGCAAGCCAGGGGCGTGACCTTACGTAACGGCGCAGATCGCCCCGGCTGACCATGACGACCGATTGGCTGCGCGCGTAGTCCTCCGCCATCCGCGAGATCTGGTACGGCGAAAGCGTCACCGTCAATGCCCGCTGCCGGTCGATGGCATCCTGATAGGCCCGATCGAGCAGCTCCTGACGGCCGGCGGCATCGCGTGCGCCCGCCGGCACGCGGTATTTCGACGTCGTCTTCTCGACGAACACGAAATCGTCCTCCAGCGTGTAGCGCGTCCACAGGTTCCAGTCCTCGAGCTGATCCATGTCCTCGGCGAAGCCACCGTACTTTGCGAAGAGGTCGCGGTGGAACAGCACCGATTGGATGGGCAGGAAATTGTGGTGCCATAGCGTCAGTCGGTTGAACGGCTGGCGGTGGCGCGTGAAGTGCGCCGTCTCGGCGTAATCCGCGCGGTCGCGGTCGATGACGGTGGTCAACGTTTCCCAGGCGAGCGCATACGCACCCTGCGCGCCGGCCGCCGCCACCGCGTCCATCAGCACTTCGACGTGGTCGGCGAACAGCACATCGTCGTCGTCGAGAAAATTGAGCCATTCGCCACGGGAATCGGCCAGCGCCAGGTTGCCCGCGCGCGCGCGCCCCACCTTCTCGCCGGTCGCCCGGTAGCGGACCGCGAGGCGGCCGCGGAACTCGTCGACGATCGTCTGGGACTTCTGCGGGCCGTCTTCGATCACGACGACCTCGATGTTGGGCCATGTCTGCCGCGCGACCGATTCCAGCGCCTGCCTCAGCCACGCGCCGCGGCCGACGGTGCGGATCAGGATCGACACCAGGGCCGGGTCGCGGCGCGGCTCTTCGCGCTGCGACCGGAATGCCACGAACGCGCCGTCGCGGCGCACTTCGTAACACCAGCCCGTGAACACCGGCCTGAAACGCGCGGTCGGGTGGATGCGCGTCATCGCGAAGTGCGGCCACTTCGCGAGAAAGCGGAAGAAGGCCTTGACGAGCCCGCGCCGGCGCCCGGGAAAGTCCTCCGGGACGAGCAGCTCGCCGGCGAGCATCGACAGTCCCTGCAGCGTGCGCAACGCGCCGCCGTAGCGGGCGCGCAGGCAGAGGTTCGTCAGCACGCCGCCCAGCACCTGCATCGGCTTCACCTCGCCGGCGACTGCGTAGGTGCGGTGCACGACCGCGAGCTTCGGCACGTAGCGCAAGCGAAATCCCTTGCGCGCGAAGGCGCCACGAGAGATCGACGTCCTCGCCGTACATGAACAACGCGGGATCGAAGCCGCCGACCGCGTCGAACGTGCTCCGCCGGAAGAGTGCCGCCGCACCGCTCACCCACGGCACGTCGAGGGTCACCGGGTCGTACGCTTTCGGATGTTCGTACGGGATTTGCCGGAGCTCCCACGCGGCGACACGGCGCTCGTCGGAGCCGGCGAGCTCGAGCAGCGGCGCGAGCACGCCCGGCTCGAGGATGCAATCCTGGTTGAGCACGAACAGAAAAGGCGCGGTGCAGCGGGCGGCATTGGCATTGTGCCCGCGGCCGAAGCCGACGTTGGTCGGCGAACGGCGGATGTCCATCCGCGCGAAGGCGCCGCCGGCTGCAGTTGCGGCAACGCGGAAATGCGCGCCAGGCGTCTCGGTTTCGGGACTGTTGTCGAGGATCAGGACGTTGACGTTGAGCCCCGTCGCCTGCTCGGCGATGCTCGCGATGAGCTTTTCAAGCAGCGGGATGTCGGGGCGGAACGTGACGATGCTGACGTCAACGGCGCGCACGTGAGTCCCGCTCGAAAAGGTAGGAACGGACGAATTTCGGGAAGCGGTCGCAGAAGGCCTTGTACCTGGCGAGATCCTGCGTTTCGGCGAAGAGCCGGTCGACGTCCTGCTTAAGCGCGGCGATGTCGGCCTCAAGCTTGGCCGCCCACGCGGTGGAATTGCGCTGGAGTTCCTCGTTCCACTGCTGCGCTTCGGCCAGGCGGGCCCTGGCCTGCTCCACCTCGCCCGCCAGATTGACGAGCTCCTTGCGGAACGCGAAGCCGTCGAGGTTCGCCGCGAGGAGCGGCGCGAGCGCCTCGACCGCGCGGGCGGCGTCCGGCGCATCGGCAGGGGCCAGGCCGAAACGTTCGTAGAGGGCGTCGGTGTCGCGGGACATGGCGTCGAGCGTCGGGACGCGCAGGGCATCGCCCGGCGCAATCCGCGATTTTACGCGGGTGCGCTCCGCTGCGCCCTCGGCCGAGGCCAACCACACGAGGAGGGCGGCGGCGTCGTCGCTGTCGAAGCCTGCCGGCAGAAGCCAGCCGCCGCCGTCCCGACCGACGCGCTCGCCGAGCGCGCCTTGGTCGGGCACGACGACGGGCAGGCCGGCCGCCCAGACCTCCGACAGCGTGTAGCTGAAGCTCTCGGGCAGCCGATTCGGAAACAGCACCGTCTCCACGCGGTACGCCGCGAGCCACCCGTTGAGCGACCCGTCCTGGTAGGCGCCGTGCACGTAGAGGGCGCCGGGAACGAGCCAGCCTCGCGTGAGGTGCGTGTCGGTGTATCCGATCACGACGATTCCGATGTCGCTGCCGACGAGCGCCGCCGCCAACGCCTCCAGCACGCCGCTTCCCTTGTGCGGGCCGACCGCGCCGACGACGCCGACGACGTGCCGCGGCGCCTGCGCGGCGAAGTCCGCCGGTGTCGCTGGAACCTCACCGGCAGGGCCAACGCGCACGCCGGGGGGAATGATCGTCGCGCGAATCCCCGGCGAGCACAGAAGTGCGATGTCGAGGATGAACGCCGACGGCGCAATCACGGTCGCCGCGCGTTCCAGCGTGGGGCCGATTTCGACGATCCAGTCGGGATCCGCGTCGGGCATCCCGGCCGCATCGAAGGCCCGCGGATTGACGAACTGAAGGTCGTGCAGCGTGACGAGGTACGGCAGCGCGTGCGCCCGCAGCAGCGCGTCGAGATGCGACCGGCAGCGCCGGTCGACGCCGTGCAGGTGGAGGATGCCGACACCGGCTGATTGCAGCCAGCGCGCAAGCGTTTCCGTGGCGGTCGCCGCCGTGATGTCGCGCAACGGCGCGAATCGCCCGCCCGCGACGTCTTCCAGCACGACGAGGCCGGGGCCGGCGTGCAGCACGTAGTGGCGGCGCGCCGAGCTCGCCGCGATATCCCTGACGTAGCGATCCGAGCCGCCGCCGCTCGTCGTGGTGATGTGCAGGACGGCTGTCGCACGCTCGGCGGGCATGGGGGCCATCACCGCCGCAGGAAACGCACGTCCCACACGCGGTGCCCGAGCTTGAGGCCGCGCGTCTCGAATTTCGTCAGCGGCCGGTAGTCGGGTCGCGGCGCGAAGCCGTCGACCGCGTTCGCGAGCAGCGGCTCGGCCGTCAGCGTGGCGAGGATTTCGTGCGCGTAGTCCTCCCAGTCGGTCGCCGTGTGCAGGTAACCTCCGGGGGCGAGCCGCTGCGCGAGGTCGTGGACGAACGCCGGCTTGAGGAGACGCCGCTTGTGATGGCGCTTCTTCGGCCAGGGATCGGGAAAGAAGACGTGGATGCCGGCGAGCGATGCCGGCGGGATCATCGCAGCGACGAGCTCCACCGCGTCGTGCTGGATCACCCGAACGTTGGTGAGACCCTGCTCCTTCACTTGCCGCAGCAGGCTGCCGACCCCCGGGGAATGCACCTCGATACCGAGAAAGTCGTTGTCCGGGCGCATCCGCGCGATGGCCGCCGTGGTTTCGCCCATGCCGAAGCCGATTTCGAGCACGCGCGGCGCGCGGCGGCCGAATGCCCGGTCGAAATCGAGTGGCGTATCGGTGAACGGGATGCCGTAGATCGGCATCAGCGTGTCGAGCGCCCGCTGCTGCGCCGGCGACAAGCGACCCTGGCGCAGCACGAAGCTCCGCACGGGACGGTGCAGACCGAGCCGCCGCTACCGCGACCGGGACGGGATTCACGGGCGCCGTCTGCGCCGCCATGGCCTCACGGTGCGACCGCGCGGACCCAGCTCGCATCGCCGAGCCGCCGCTCCGCGCGCGTCCGGGCTTGCGCGCCGGCAATTGAAAATTCGATCGTGACGATTTCCGAGTTCTTCCAGCCCGCGACCGCGTCGGACCAGGCTTCCCCGGGCTTCCAGGTCCACTCCTTGCGGATGCCGTCGCGCGTCACGCGCCACACCGCGACCTCGTTGACGCAGCGCTTGTCGCAGAAATCCGCGGTGACGAGGCGCGCCCGGTCCGGCGAGACCTTCGGGTCCGCCGGGAGCTCGGTCTTGCGGCCCGTCGCGCGCTGCAGCACGGTGAACGTGACGTCGTCGCCATCGGTCGTGTAGAGCACGACCGCGTTGATCTCGTTGACGTAGTCCCAGAGGCTGTACGAGCGCCCGCCGTTCACGGCCTCCGTGTCGGCGAACGTCACCGAGCCCGACGGGAAAAGCGAGACCTTGAGCGACAGGCCGTCACGGGTCGCAAGGCTGGGCAGCCGTTTCAACTGCACCTCCTCGACCAGGCGACCGCAGTGCGACGAATCATCCGCCTGCGCGCAGACCTTGGCGAGCTCTTCCGGCGTGAGCGGGACGGCATGCGCCACGGCCGCCAGCGCGGCGACGAGGCCGAGCGCGGCGCGCACCGCGAACCGGGCGTTCGGGTAACGCGCCACCGCGATCAGCCGATGAGTCCGGTCGTCGGCGAGCTCGGACTCGCCGCGTAGAACTTGCGCGCCATGCGTCCAGCGAGAAACGCCTCGCGCCCGGCCTCGACGGCGAGCTTCATCGCGCGCGCCATCCGAATCGGATCACGCGCCGCGGCGAGCGCGGTGTTCATCAGCACGCCCGCGCAACCCAGTTCCATCGCGATCGCCGCGTCGGAGGCCGTGCCGACGCCGGCGTCGACCAGCACGGGCACCTTGGCCGCGTCGATGATGAGCTTCAGATTCCAGGGGTTGAGGATTCCCATTCCCGAGCCGATCAGCGACGCGAGCGGCATGATCGCCACGCAGCCGATCGCTTCCAGCTCGCGCGCGATGATCGGGTCGTCGGACGTGTAGACCATCACCTGGAACCCGTCCTTCACGAGCGTCTCCGCGGCGGCAAGGGTCGCGCGCACGTTCGGGAACAGCGTGTGCGGATCGCCCAGGACCTCGAGCTTCACCAGCGTGTGGCCGTCCAGGAGCTCACGCGCGAGCCGCAGCGTGCGCACGGCGTCGTCGGCCGTGTAACACCCGGCGGTGTTCGGCAGGTAGGTGAACTCGGACGGCGGCAGCGCGTCGAGGAGGGATGGCGCGTTCGGATCCTGGCCGATGTTCGTCCGGCGGATCGCCACGGTGACGATCTCGGCACCGGAAGCGATCACCGCCGCGCGCGTCTCGGTGAAATCCTTGTACTTGCCGGTGCCGACGAGCAGGCGCGACCGGTACGCGCGGCCGGCGACGAGCAGGGGGTCGGCAATCGCGGGCGACGGGACGTCTGGGGCGTTCATGGACGAAATAATACGCCGCCCGACGGCTAACCGCCGCCGACGGCACCGACGATCTCCAGGCGGTCGGCGACGTCCACGGCGGTGTCGGCGTAGCGGCTGCGGGCGACGATCTCGCCGTTCTTCTCGACGGCGATGCGCTTGCCCTCGAGGGCGAGCTCGCGAATCACGTCAGCCACCGTGCGGACCGGATGGTCGAACGTGCGGGGCGTTCCGTTGATGGTCAGCTGCATCGCCGCCCATGATACCGCGGCGGGAATGCGGTTAGCCGGCTACTCGGTGTACCGGCGCATCGCGGTGCGCAGGAAGCGGATCTGCCGCTCGAAGCGTGTGCAGGCCGCGCAGACGGACAGGTGCAGGCGCAACGTGACCCGCTGCCACCAGGTGAGGCGCGCGTCCTCCTGCTTCGAGACGAGACGCGACGCGTCCTTGCAGGAAATGATGTGGCCGAGCGCTTTGCGGATCATCGGTTGCGGTGGATCGTGGTGGTCAGGTCCCCGCGTCCTTGTCCGCGAACCAGTTCCGTTCGAGGCACTCGCGCAGCGACATCCGGGCCCGGTAAAGGATGACCCACAGGTTATTCGCCGTGATCGTCAATTCCTTACAGATCTCGTCGGTTTCGAGCTCCATCACCTCGCGCATCATGAACACCCGCGCCGTATTGGGCGGCAGCTTTTCCAGGCAGAAGTCCATGATGTCGAAGAACTGCCGGCGGGAGAGCGCCGCGTCGGGATCGCCCCAATCCGCGGGCTTCGTCTCCCACCCCCCGCTTTCCTTGAAGAGGCCGTCGAAGTCCTCGATGTCGAGCTCGGCGTCGATGTCGCCGAAGGCCGAGGCGACCGTGGGCTCGCGCTGCTTCTTCCGGATCGCGTCGACGATCTTGTGCTTCAGGATCCCGGTCAGCCAGGTGCGCAGGCTCGATTTGCCCGAGAATCCGCTGCCCGAAAGCGCGGCGAGCAGCGTCTCCTGGACGACGTCCTCAGCGAGCGCCTCGTCGCGCAGCTGCAGGCGCGCCACGCGCAGCAGATACCCGCGGTGCTGGTCGAGGTCATGCGAGAAATCGGCGGCGGACATGGCGCACGGCGGGGCGAACCGGGCATAATAATCCAAAGGTGCCGACGCAGGAGCAGCTGCCATGCGATCGACGACCGGATCGAAATGCGCAAGGCGGCACGATTCCGGGTGCAGCAACGGCGTGCCGCAGCTCGACGTTCGACGCTTGCTTCGCAACCCGTTGATTGTCGAGCGTCAACGACCTGCGCGGGAAGGGTGGCGAACCAGGGACTCGAACCCCGGACCAAAGGATTATGATTCCTCTGCTCTAACCAGCTGAGCTAGTTCGCCAAGGGCCGGAAGTATAGGCGATCCGGCCGCGGCGGGTCAAAGCGCACCGGCTGGGCGTCAGGGTTGCTCCGCGAGCAGTCGCTCGATCGCGGCGACGAACTCGCGCTGGCCGGGCTCCACGGCACTCGCGTAGCTCGCGATCCGCGTGCCGGTGCGGTCGACGATGTACTTGTGGAAGTTCCACTGCGGCGCCTGCCCGGTGGCCTTGACGAGCGTCGCGTAGAGCGGTTGCGTTTCGAGACGCGCGACGCTCGATTTCTCGAACATCGGGAACTCCACCCCGTAGGTCGTGCGGCAGAACTCCGCAATCTCCTTGTTCGACCCGGGCTCCTGCGAGCCGAAGTCGTTCGACGGGAAACCGATCACCACGAGCCCGCGGTCCCGGTATTTGCGGTACAGCGCCTCCAGCCCCTCGTACTGCTTCGTGTACCCGCAGTAGCTCGCCGTGTTGACGATAACGAGCACCTTGCCGCGGTAGTCGCACAACGATTGCGGCTTCCCGGTCTGCAGGCCGTTGTAGGTGTGACGCAGCAGCGGCGGGCAATCGGCGGCGACGGTGTCGGCCGCCGGTGCGCGGGACAGTCCAATGCCGACCAGGGCTCCGGCGGCGCCGACGGCCATGACCGCGAGGGCGATCGCCCCGAAGCGCGTCGCCTGCGTGCAACGAAAGGCTGGCAGCCGACGTCGCGGACGCGACGGGCGCGGAGCAAAATTTCTCGGAATGTGTGCATCATTGTCCTGGACAAGATGCGGTACATGCGATACGATAGGGGCCCTCGCCGCCAGCGTCAACCACTGTACCCATGCCCATGCCATGAACCCGCCCACCGAGAATGCCGGCCTCACCCTCAACATCAGCGCCGTCGAACGCGAAGCTGGCCTGTCCAAGGACGTCCTTCGGATGTGGGAGCGCCGCTACGGCTTTCCCAAGCCGTCGCGCGACGAAAACGGCGAGCGGCAGTATTCGGCCGCCGAAGTCGCCAAGCTTCGCGCGATCAAGCGGCTGATGGACGTCGGTCTGCGTCCCGGCAAGATCATCCGCGGCACGCTCGACGAATTGAACGCGATCGCCGACGGACGCATCGCACCGAGGCGCGAGCCCGCCGCGCCGGCGGTCGAGCGCGAGATCCTCGAGCTGCTGACCGGCCACGACGCTCCGGCGCTCCAGAATGCGCTGGCGAATCTGCTGATGCGGCAGGGGATCTCAGAGATTCGTGCAGGAGACGCTGTCGTCGCTGAATCGCGCGGTCGGCGACGCGTGGATGCGCGGCGAGCTCGCGGTGTTCGAGGAGCACCTGTACACCGAGCAGGTCCAGGTCGCGCTGCGCACGGTGATCAACGCGTTTCCCCGGCAGATCCGGCGCCCCAAGGTGCTGCTGACGACCTTCCCCGGCGAGCAGCACGGCGATGGGCCTGCTGATGGTCGAGGCGCTGCTCGTCCCCGAAGGCGCGCCGTGCATTTCGCTTGGCGTGCAGACGCCGATCGAGGACATCCGCCGCGCGGCGCTCGCGCACGACGCACAGGTCGTGGCGCTTTCGTTTTCCGCGGCGTTTCCGGTCCGGCAGGCCGGCGACGGGCTCGCCGCACTGCGTCGCCAACTGCCGCCGATCATCGCGGTATGGGCTGGCGGCGAGATGACACGACGCGTGCGCAAGACCTTGCCGGGCGTCCTGCTCGTTCCGGGCGACCTCGCCGGGACGCGCGGGGCGCTCGAGGCATGGCGGTCAGCGCTCGGCCGATCCGCATTCCGCACAGGCGCTGTCGGCAGACGACAACGCAAAAAAGTGTCGGGCGGCGACGACGAATGGCGGCAAGCCCGCATTTGTGGCTCGAATCCAACACAAAAGTGGTCTTGCCAGGTCCTGTGCGCTGCTGTTTTCGCGAAGTTGCGCTTGCGGCAAGCCACTCGGAAGGCGCATGATTGAACTCGATCAAGCAATGAACAAAGGTGGGATATGGGCCGATACGCCCAATCCGCGTGGATTATTCCTCTTTTTGCGCTGGCGCTCGTCGCGCTGGCGCCGCTGCACGCGCGTGCCGATGCCACTGCACAGGGCGTGGCACTCAATGCGGCCGCGGGTTGTAACCGCGGGGATCTCGACATCACGCTGACGACCACCGGCGCGAGTTCCGACGGTTGGCTTGCGACCAACCTTGCTGGCGCGACGCTTATTCAGGGCGCAGGCCCGACCGGGGTGTCCAACTTCAATGGGACCTTCAGGGATTCAAGATCGGCCCGAGCGGCTTCAACGTCGTACAGCCTCCCGACACACTGGTCGGTTCGTACGCCTCCGTCGGCGGGACGTCCCCCAACGCGTCAGACACGGCCGAGTTCTTCGTCTACTACAACTGCTCCACGCGCCAGGTGCTCTATTCGTGCTACGGCACTTACGGCAGCTGCCCGCAGACGGCGCAAGCTGCGGCCGCACTGATCCGGCGCCCTCCGTTCCCGCGCTCGATCGGTGGGCGCTGCTGGCGACCCTGCTCATGCTGGCCGCTGCCGGCGGGCTCGCGTTGCGGCGCCGCTCCCTCTAGGCTTTCATAACAGCGCACCGGCCCGGGCGCCCGTCCCGGGCAATGGCCGCGGGTCGGCGGGTCGACGGACGGAGCGCTATCATCGCCCGCCATGACGACCGCAATCGCGCTTTGGGTGCTGATGGGCGGCGGAGTCGCCGCATACGTCGTCTGGGCGAGCCTCGCCGTCGCCGGTGGCGCCAATCCGTGGTGGTACGTCGGTGGCGCGCTGCTGGCTTATGCGGCGATCCTGTCGACGATCACCTCGAGCTGGTTTGCGCTTGCCTGGATATTTCGCGCGCCGCGACCGCCGCACGCGCGCATCGGGATTGCGGCGAGCGCGCGCCTGTTCTGGACCGAGCTTCGCGCGATTGCCCGGTCCGGCCCACGGATGGCGCTCTACCGCTGGCTGATCCGCGATCCGGAGCCGGCGCGCGCGCCGGCGCCGGTCCTGCTGCTGCACGGCGTGCTCTGCAACGCGGGGGTCTGGCGGGGGCTGCTTGCGGACCTCGCTGCGCGGGGGATCGGACCGGTGTACACGCTGTCGTACGGCCCGCCGCTGGCGTCGATCGACGCCTTCGCGGACCAGGTCGCAGTGAAGGTCGAGGCGATTCTCCGGGCCACGGGCGCCGCGCGCGTCGCCATCGTCGGCCACAGCATGGGCGGGATCGTCGCCCGCGCGTATCTGCGGCGCCATGGCGCGGACAGGATCGCGACGTTGATGACACTGGGCGCGCCGCACCACGGCAGCGTGCACGCGTGGCTCTTCCCCGGGATCTGCCTCGGCCAGATCCGGCCGCGGCAGTGCCTGGCTCGCGGAGCTCAATCGTGCCGAGAGCGCGCCACCGCCGGTCCGGCTGGTGTCGCTCTGGTCATGGCACGACTCGATGGTGGCGCCGCAGACGAGCTCGCGGCTGGCGGGCGCCGAGAACATCGAGCTGATCGGCATCGGCCACAACGCGATCCTCGGCGATCGACGCGTCTATGCGCTCGTCGCCGCGGAATTGGCGCACGTCGCGCGGGAGGCCGCGCGCGACCAGGACCTCCTCACCAATGTATCCCCTGCGTGATCTGGGCGAAGGCGATCTGCTCGGCGGTGAGCGGCTGCGGCTCCCCCTTCTTGCCGATGGCCGCACTCGAATCGGGGAACATGTTGAACGCGGTGTTGAGCAGCACCTGGGTGAGCTTCGGCGCCGCCGCGTGGCAGACCGCGCCGAAGATGCCGAGGCGCGACGCGATCCGCACCGGACGGTGCACGATGGCATTGACGACGAGGTCGGCCGCCTCTTCGGGCGACAGCGTCGGCACGCTCTCGTAGATCTTCGTCGGCGCGATCATCGGCGTGCGCACGAGCGGCATGTTGATCGTCGTGAAATTGATTCCCTTGTCGATGAATTCGGAGGCCGCGCACGCCGAGAACGAGTCGAGCGCCGACTTGGAGGCGACGTACGCCGAGAATCGCGGCGCGTTGGTCAGCACGCCGATCGACGAGATGTTGATGATGTGCCCGCGCTTCTTCTCGATCATCTTCGGAACGAAGCCCATGATGAGGCGCAGCGCACCGAAGTAATTGAGTTGCATCGTCCGCTCGAAGTCGTGGAACCGGTCGAACGAGTTGATGACGCCGCGGCGGATCGAGCGGCCGGCGTTGTTGACGAGGTAGTCGCAGCCGCCGTGCTCCTTCAGCACGCGGGCCACGAGCGCGTCGCACGACGCGATGTCCGCGATGTCGGCCGTGTAGATCCAGGCCTTGCCGCCCAGCCGGTCGATTTCGCTCTTCGTCTCGAGGAGCTTGTCCTCGCCGCGCGCGACGAGGATCACCTTCGCGCCGGCCTCCGCGAGCTTCAGCGCCGTCGCCTTGCCGATGCCCGACGACGATCCGGTGACGACGACGACCTTGTCCTTGACGCGGCCCGCGAGCGAGCGGTCGATGAAGAGGTCCGGGTCGAGGTTGCGCTCCCAGTAGTCCCAGAGCTTCGCCGCGTAGGATTCGAGCGGCGGCACCGCGATGCCCGAGCCCTTCAGCGCCTTGGCCGCCTCGCGATTGTCGTAGCGCGTCGGCCAATTGATGAACTGGAACACGTCGCGCGGAATGCCGAGATCGGTCAGCACGACCCGGATGGCGCGCTTGACCGGCGCGAGCGAGCCGAGGCCGTAGAGGATCGGCGCCGGGATGAAGCCGAACATCTTGGCGTTGACGCGCATCGTCATCTGCGGCGCATGTCCCGCGTTGGCGAAGATGTTCAGCACCTCGCCGATCCGGTGCGGCTCCGGGTCCGTCAGGTGGAAGCACTTGCCGTCGAGGCCCTTCTTGTGCGCGAGGTGATCGAGCGCGTCCGCGACGAAATCCACCGGCACGATGTTGATCCGGCCGCCCTCGATGCCGACCATCGGCATCCAGGGCGGGAGCATCTGGCGCAGCTTCTGCAGCGTCTTGAAGAAGTAGTACGGCCCGTCGATCTTGTCGATCTCGCCGGTCTTGGAGTGCCCGACGACGAACCCGGGGCGGTAGACGCGGAAAGGGCGCTTGCAGGTGCGGCGCACGACGCCTTCGGATTCGTGCTTGGTCTTGAAATACGGGTGGTCGAGGTCTTCGGCCTCGTCGAACATGTCCTCGCGGAACGTGCCGTCGTAGAGGCCGGCGGCGGCGATCGAGCTCACATGGTGGAAGCAGCCGGCGTTGACGGCATCGGCGAACCGCACGGCGTTCTTCGTGCCTTCGACGTTCGCGATCTCCTGGTCCTGCGCACTGGCGGCGATGTCGTAGATCGCGGCGAGATGGAAGAAGTGGTCGATCTTGCCCTTGAGCTTCTTCACGTCCGCGGCCGCCACGCCGAGGCCCGGTTTCGCGAGATCGCCGTTGACGCCGATCACCTGCTTGTCGTCGGCACCCCACCGCTCGCGCATCGCCACGAGCTTCTTCTCCGAGCCCTTGCGGACGAGCACGTAGACCGGGCGTCCCCGCTTCAACAGGTTTTCGACGAGGTACCGGCCGATGAAGCCGGTCGCGCCGGTGACGAAATAAGCCATCTGGAGTCTCCTTCCGGTGGGGGCGCCGGGGCCCGGCTTCTGCGAGGGGTCCCGGAACGTGGACGGACCCGGACGCCGCGCCGGATTCCGCCGACGGCGATTGTAACTCGCAGCGCGTGGTCAGGTGCGTGGGCTTCCGCGCCCCGCTGCTGCAGAATCCGTTCCGCGCGCAACGGCCCGGATTAGTTTGTTTGCTCTAGCCGGGTCGGCCTAGAATTCCGTCTGTTTGACGATCGGCCGCGCGCGACGCGCGACGGCAATCGCGGGCCTTTCAAGGAGACCGGAGGATGTTGAAAAAAGCGAAGGCGAAGATCGAGGCCGGCGAGACGGTCGCGTCGACGGATTTCTCGCAGGGCGTGCTCGATTCTTCGCACAAGATCTGGCTTGCCGGACTGGGAGCTTTCTCGACGGCGCAGCGCGAGGGCACCAAGGTGTTCGAGTCGTTGGTGAAACAGGGCGAACAATTGCAGGACCGCACCAGGCAGGTCGCCACGGAAACCGCGGCTGCCGCGCGGGGCGCCGCGACGGCGAAGGCAAAGGAGATGCAGCAGATGGCGGGCGGAACGTGGGACAAGCTGGAACAGGTGTTCGAGGATCGCGTCGCGCGCGCGCTGTCGAAGCTCGGCGTCTACACGCAGAACGACGTGCAGCGCCTCGCCACGCGCGTCGACGAACTCGCCGACGCCGTCAACAAGCTCATCGTGGCGTCGGGCGGAAAAGCCGCGGCAGCGGCGAAGGCCGCGCCTGCGAAGCGGCGCGCAGACAAGGCGGCCGCCAAGCCCGGGGCGGCGCGCAAGGGTGCCGCCAGATAGCGCACAGGGCCGAGCCGGTCAGGGCGGCCGGCCGTTCTGCAGAGGGTAGTCGCGGACGCTAGTCGCGGTTCAGCTTGTCGACCTGCTTGATGTAGTTCTGCATCGCCTCGTCCTTGCTCATCCCCTTGAGCTTGGACCAGGCGTCGTGCTTTGCGCCGCCGACGAAATCGAAGCCGCCCGGGCGCTCGCCCTTCACGTCGCCATCCGTCGCCTGCTTGTAGTACGAATAGAGCTTCAGCAGCGTCGCATTGTCCGGTTTCTTCCGCGTCTGCTTGGCGGCCGCGGCAGCCGCTTCGAACTTCGCCTTGATGTCGTCCTTCTTCGGGGCAGCCATCGCCGATCCTCCTCCGGGCAGCGTTTTCCCCGGGCGCGGGGTTTGTGCTACTTTAGCGCGAAGCCGAAAGCGCAGGCAATTCGCCGTGCGTCCGCGCACCGAATCCCTCGGCATACGCGGCTCCCGTTCGACTTCGCTCGCTTCCCCGCATGACAAGCCCCAAGACGCGAAAAGATTTCGGCGGTCGACACCGCGTGGTTGCGGATGGACCGGTCGAGCAATCTGATGATGATCTGCGGCGTAATGCTCTTTGCCGACCGCGTCCGCTACGCGCGAATGGCGCGGCTCATCGAGAAGCGCTTCCTCAAGTTCCACCGGTTCCGGCAGCGCCCCGTGCAATCGCTCGGCGCCGCGTACTGGGAGACCGTGCCCCGCATCGACATGGCCGAGCACGTCCAGCGTATCTCCCTTCCGGGCCGCGCAGGCAAGCGGGAGTTGCAGGCGCTGGTCAGCCGACTCGCCGGTACGCCGCTCGATCCGGAGCGGCCGCTGTGGCAATTCCATCTGGTCGAGGACTTCGCGGGCGGAAGTGCGCTGATCCAGCGCATCCACCACTGCTACGCCGACGGCATCGCGCTCGTGCGAGTGCTGATGTCGATGACCGACGCGTCGCCCAAGGGCCCGCCGGCGATGCCGTTCGAGCCGGCGGCGCGCCGGCGCCGCAACGACCCCGACGATCCGCTGCTGCAGCTGATGCAGCCGCTCTCAGGCGTGATGAAGCTCGCGCGCATGGCGGGAACGACGCTGATCGAGAACGGGGCCGCGATCTGGTCCGATCCGGCACAGGCGGTTGCGCTGGCCGAGCAGGGCGGCGCGCTGACCGCCGAGATCGCCAAGCTCGCGCTGATGCCGCAGGATTCGCCGACGCGGTTCAAGGGCAGGCCGAGCGGGACAAAACGCGTCGCCTGGGCCGAGCCGATCCGGCTCGACGAGGTGAAGGCCGTCAGCAGGGCGCTGGCGGCATCGGTCAACGACGTGCTCCTGTCGTGCGTCGCGGGCGCGCTCCGCGCGTATCTCGCCGGGAAGGGCGACGTCACCGACGGCGTGATGATACGGGCGCTGGTGCCGGTCAACCTGCGACCGCTCGAGAAGGCGTATCGCCTCGGCAACCAGTTCGGCCTCGTATTTCTCGACCTGCCGCTCGGCATCGAGAATCCGATCGAGCGCCTGTACGCCGTGCGAGCCAACATGAACGCGCTGAAGGACAGCTACCAGCCGGTCCTGGCACTGGGTCTCCTCGCCGCGATGGGCGCCGGGCCGAAAGTGCTGCAGGAGCAGCTGCTGCATGCGCTGGCGCGCAACGGCAGCGCGGTGATGACGAACGTGCCCGGCCCGCAGCAGCGGCTCTATTTCGCCGGCGCCGCGATCGACCGCTTCCTGTTCTGGGTGCCGCAATCCGGCGACATCGGCGTGGGCGTATCGATCCTGTCCTACGCCGGCCACGTGCAGTTCGGCCTCATCGCCGACGCGAAATTGTGTCCCGATCCCGAGCGCATCATCGCGCGCTTCGGCCCGGAGTTCGAGAAGCTCGTGCTGACGACGCTGCTGGCACCGTGGCCGCGCGACGGCGACCTCGATCCGGCGATCGCCGCGCGGGTCGTGGCGGCGTGAGCAGCGAGCAGGGGCCCCGAGCCGAAGGCAGGGGGATGCGAGCAAATGCGAATCGCCGCTGCGGGCCGACACGTGCGGACGTGACGCGACGCGAGCTCGAGTGAGACCGGTCGGCGCGTAGCGGCCGTCGGCGTCACTCGAGCTCGCTGCGCGCCAGCTCGACGTCGAGCCTCTCCATCGCGTCCGCCGGCTTGCACGCGGCGGCTTCCTCGTAGAGCTTCTCGGCGTCCGCGATCCGGGCCTTCCCGAACAGCATGATGAGGCCGTTCGCGTATTCGATCCGCGCGATCGCCGAATCGGGGTTGAGCTTCAGGGCCTTCTGGAAATGCTCGAGCGCGGAGTCCTTCTTCGCGCCGTAGGTCATCCCCGCCACGAGACCGCCGACCTTGTCGATGATCTCGGCCTGGTACGAACCGTAGGCGATGTGGGCATCCGCGTGTTTCGGCTCGAGCTTCAGCGCCGGCGGTCAGCGCCTCCTTGACCTTGCCGCCGAAGCCCTGCGCCAGCGCCTTCGTGATCGAGATGCCCTGGCTGTACCGGCCCAGCGCGTACGCGTAGAAATAGTGGGCGTTGGCGAGCTTCGGCGCCGCGCCGCGCCGCTCCTCGGCCCAGCCCGCGGCCTCTTCGAGCAGCACGAGCTTGGCCTTGTCGGATTTCTCGAGGTAGTTGGCGTAGATCATCTGCGCCTTGACGGCGGCGTCGATCCCCGCGCCGCCGGCCTTGCGTCCCGCGTCGACGGCGTCGGCGAACGCGCCGGCGTGAAAGTGCCGCCACGCGTCCAGCACGCCGGGTTCCTTCGGGAACGGCTCGCAGTCGCCGCGGTGCAGGCGCGCCCAGTGTTTCTTGAGGCCGGCCGCGTCGTGCACGTAGGCCTTGTCAGGATAGGGAAACGCCGCCCATTTCTTCGCCATGCGAATGCTCCGTCAGAGATAACCGGCGGAAAGGCGGTCGAGATGCGCACGGGCCTCGCCGGTGAAGAAGGGCCCGAACAGCGCCAGCACCTGGTAGGCCGAGCGGCCGGCGTCGGCCTCCCGCGCGGCGTCGTGCGCCGCACGGCGGATCCGGTCGTACGACGACCAGTAGGCGGCGACGAGCATCACGTTCTGCGCCAACGCGTCGATCTCGCGGTCGGACGCGCGCATCGTCCCATCCGCGACCATCGCTGCGACACCACTCTACCATGGTCGCCGCCCCCTTGCGGAGGAGGGCGCCGAAGCGCGCGCCCAGCGTGCGGTTGCGCGACGTGAGCTCGTCCAGGTCGCGGTAGAGAAACCGGTAGTCCCACATTTGCTCGAACAGCAGGTGCAGCCACAGCCACAGGTCTTCGACACCGGGATGGCGGCCGCGCGGGTCGGCGAAGAGCGGCGCGATCTCGCGACTCGTACGCCGCGTACAGCTCGATGACGATCTCGTCCTTGTTGGCGAAGTGGTAGTAGAGATTGCCGGGGCTGATGTTCATCTCGTCGGCGATGTTCGCCGTCGTGACGTGCGGCGCGCCGTCGCGGTTGAACAGCGCGAGGCTGGTCTCGAGGATCCGTTCGCGGGTGCGGCGGGGACGTTTTTTTTCCGCCATGACCGGCAGCGGTGGGGGGAACGCATCGAGTTTAGCAGGCCGATGCGCCACTCGGCGTGTCGGCGCGCATCGGCCGCGCGGGCCGCAATGCGCGCAGCGTCAGACGCGCGCGGTCAGCGCGCGCCGGCGAGCCAGCGCTCCAGGTGATCGAGCGTGTGCGCGAGGTCGCGCGTCGTCTGCCGCACTTCGCTGCCGCGCTCCTTGCCCGCATGAAGCGGACGAGCGTCGGTGAGGGCGTCGGTCACGACGCGGTCGCGGTCGGCCAGGCGGTCGCGGCGAAGCGCGATGCCGTGCTTCGCGAGCTGGGGCGCGAGGATCTCGGCGCGCGCGGCGAGCTTCTGCCGGGTCTTGTGGTACGCGGCGGCGCAGAGCCGCTTGCGCTGCGCGTAGCTGAAGATGCTGGCGAAGAAGATGTCGGCGTCCTCGCGGTCCGGCTCGAACAGGATGACGTCGGCGTCGGGGTACTGCCGGCGGTACTTTTCCATGCCGACCCGCATCCGCGAATGGATGATTGCGCGAAACGTCTGCGACAGCACGATGCGGCAGTCCGCCATGACTCGAGCTTCCTGACGGTGAGGTGCCCGTTCCTGCCGGCCCCGCTCGCGTCGAACGGCACCAGCGGGTTCACGCACAGCAGGAGGTCGACGCCTTCGTCCAGCGCGACGGACGCGTGCAGTGTCTTGTTGAGCGCGCCGTCGACGTAGTACTCGCCGCCGATCAGGACGGGCGGAAAGAGCCCGGGCAGCGCCGCCGAGGCCTCGATGGCGATGGAGATCGGCACGTGGTCGCGCCCGTGCGCGCCGAAGGTTACCGACGCGCCGGTGTCGAGGTTGGTCGCGACCAGAAACAGCTTGCGGCCGAGCTTGCGGAAATCGTCGGTGCGCCCGGAGGCCGCGAACAGGCGACGCAGGAAATCGCCGATCGACCGGTTGTCGAAGAGGCCGGTCGGCACCGCATGCGCGAGCGTCGCCATCGACTCCATCGCGCCGTGATGGAACGGGTCGCGCAGCCATTGCAGTCGTCGCGCGCACGATCGAGCCACGGCACGGACGCTGCTCGTTGCGCGAATTCGGAGAACGCGGGACGGAGGAAGACGTCCGGCGTCAGCGCGGCATCGGCGCCGTCGTCGATGAAGAACCGATACATCTGCGTCGGCGAGATGCCGTTCGCGAGCGCGGCGGCGACGAATCCACCCGACGAGACGCCGACGTAGACGTCGAGATCGTTGAAGTCGATGCCGTCGAGCGAGTCGGTCAGCGCGAGCAGCGCGCCGACCTCGTAGATCCCGCCGAGCGGACCGCCGCCGGCCAACGCGAGGCCCATGCGGGGACGCGCGCGTCCCTGCTTCCGGACACGCTTCACGCGTCCGGTTGCCGTTCTGCCGGCATGGACCTCCTTCGGCGGTTATTGGCGGGCGCAATGCTACCGTATTACGCGCGCTTCGTCGCCGTCTTGCGGCCGCGCTTCGCGGTCTTCGACTGACCGTGCGGGCCGGCTTCTTCGCCGCCTTGACGGAACGCTTTGCCGGACTCGACGGCCGCTTGCGGGCCTTCGCGCCATCGTCACGCCCGGCAGTTCGAACGCCGGCAGCGACTTCGGGAGGACTTGTTGCGCGATGCTGACGGCGGTGTCGGCCGCCTGCTTCACCGTCGACTCGACGGTCTTGCGGGTCTCTTTCCACACGGAATTCGCGATGGAGACCGACGTTTCGATCCGGTCGCCGACGAATCGAATCGCGCGCGATTCGACGACGGTGCCTTCCTTGACCAGTGTCCGGAAGACGTCGCCGGCTTCGCTTTGCACCCAGTCGCGGGTGACGACGGCCGCGCCCAGGCTCGGCAAGCCACATCTGACGCGACGCGTTGATCGCGGTTTCGCCAAGGCGGTTGGGTTGGAAGTTGAGGTTGGATTTCAGCATGGTCGTTTCCTTCGAAGAGGGTGGAGAGGTCTCGCGTTGCATTGGCGATTGAGTCCAATCTACCGGCATCGATTAGAGGAAACACACTAAAGCCGACGATGCGCCTCGCGGCCTGCTAGACTTTCTGTTGCCCGTCCGGATTCGCCGTTCGCGTGCCAGCGAGCCTTCGAATGCCTCTCGTCGTGCCCGACACCACCGATTCAGCACGTCTTCGCATCCTCCGCCGCCGCGGCGCTCGTCCGCGAGCTCGCGCACGTGTCCCGGCTGCACGCCGAGCGCGGCGCGGATCCGCCGCGGCGCGCGCGCTCGAGCGACTCGCAGCGTGGCAGGCGAAGCGGCTGGCGGCACCTACGCGGATCTCGCCCGCGACGCGCGCTACGCGGATGCCATCCTGTTTTTCGAGTCCGATCTCTACGGGAACGCGGACTTCGCGCGCCGCGATGCGGATCTCTCGCGCGTCGTGCCGCTGCTGGTGCGGATGCTGCCCGCGCGCGTCATCGCGACGGTGGCGCAGGCGATGGAGCTCAATGCGCTGTCGCAGGAGCTCGATCGGGCGCTGCTCGGAAAGCTGCCCCGGCAGGACGGCACTTCGACCGTCGTCGACTACTGCCGCGCCTATCGCGCGTCGGGCAATCGGCCGATGCGCGTGCGCCAGATCCAGCTGATCGGCGACATCGGCGCGGGCCTCGACGTCTACGTCGGGAAGCCGTTCATCGGTGCTGCGCTCGTCGATGATGCGGAAGCCGGCGCGGCTCGCGGGCTTCGCCGCGCTGCAGGACTTTCTCGAGCGCGGCTTCACGGCGTTTCGGAAGATGCACGGCGCCGCCGATTTCCTGGCGACGATCGATCGGCGCGAACGGGAGTTGATGGACGCGATGTTCGCCGGCGCCGACGCTCCGTTTCCGGACCCCCTCGGCCGGTAGCGGAGGCCCGGATCCGACGCCATGGGGCGCGGGGCGCTCGCCGTGGCCGCGGGCGGGCAGCTCTACGCGCGTTTCGCCTTGGACTTGCCGAAGTACTTGTCGAACTGCTTGTGCACCTCGGTTTCGATCGTCGGCTTCAGCAGCGACAGCATGAATCCGAGCTCGCAATCGAGGCGCACATCGTCCTTGCCGACATGGAGCGCGCCGGTGAGGCCCGGGCGCCGGAACTCGATGGCATCGCCCTTCCACTTGTATTCGAGGTCGAAGCGCGCGTGGAGATCCTCGGCGACTTTCTCCGCGGCCTCCTTGGCCTTCTTGTGCGACAGATGGTGGTCCTTTTCGATCGCGATCAACGCCATGCGGCATCCCCCAGACGACGGCGCAGTATAGCCAAGGGGGGTCGGACGGCGGAAGCGCGGCGCGTAGCCGGCAGCGCCGCGGCGCGGTCCATGCGCCGCCCGAGCCGCGCCGGCGCGACGCGCAGGCTGATGCCGACGGTCGCCGCGGCCGACACTCGGCGGCGACGTGGACCGAGCGCCCATCGGACCAGCGCCGGTGCCGCCGGGATCTCCGCGTGGTGGTTGACAACGCTCGAAGAGGCGCTCTAACATTAAAACGAACGTTTAATCGAAATTGGTGCCGGTCGGCGGTGGCTCGTCCGGAAGAGCCGGGGTCTGCAAGCCACTCTGTCTGGGACGAAACGGCTCCGATCCATGGACGACAAGAGGGTGCCAGCGATGCCGGGAAGCGTTGTACCGATTGCGGAAGCGCGCGGGTCGGCCGTGACCAAGGCGAGGATACTCGACGCCGCCGAGGCGCTGTTCATGGAGCACGGCTTCGAGGCGACGAGCTTGCGGGCGATCACCGCCGCCGCGGCCGTCAATCTGGCCGCGGTCAACTATCACTTCGGAAGCAAGGAAGAGCTGTTCCAGGCCGTGCTCACGCGAAGGCTCGATCCCATGAACCAGGAGCGGGTCGACATCCTGACCCGGCTCGAGAACGAAGCGGCGCCCGCGCCGTTGCCCTGCGACCGGATCCTCTCCGCGATGTTCGTTCCGGCGCTCAAGCTCGCGCGCGACCCGGAGCGCGGCGGCAAGGACTTCCTGCGCCTGCTCGGACGGGCGTATGCGGACCCCGCTCCCTTCATCCGGAAGTTCCTGGCCGGCCAGTACGCGGTGATGATCGCGCGCTTCAAGGCAGCCTTCGCGCGGGCGTTGCCGGACCTGCCGAAGAAGGAGCTGTCGTGGCGCCTGCATTTCATCATGGGCGCGCTGTCCTACACGCTTGCCGGCACCGACGCGCTGCGCCTCATCGCCGAGCTCACGCCCGCGGAGAGCGCGAACGACGAGCTCCTGCTCCATCGGCTCGCGCCGTTTCTGCTCGCGGGGCTGCAGTCGCCGGTGCCCGACCTCGCGGAGGTCGCCCGCTCACCTGAACACGGCGCGCGCGGCCGCGAGCGCCCCACCGATCCCGCCTGATCGCCGTCCCGGAAGGAGTATTCGATGCTCACCGTCATCTGGCTCGCAGCAGTTCTCGTCGGCGCCCTGGCGCTCGCTTACGTCAATGCCTCCGGGCGTGTCTTCACCGTGGCGATCGCCGTTGCGCTCATCGTCGCCTGGGGTGCGCACACGATCCCGGGCTGGCTCGCACTGATTCTGACGCTGGCGTTCGTGCTGCTGGCGATTCCGCTCAACATCCCGGCGCTGCGGCGCAAGCTCATCAGCGACGCCGTGCTCGCCGCGTTCCGCAAGGTGATGCCGCCGATGTCGCAGACCGAGCGCGACGCGATCGAGGCCGGCACCGTCTGGTGGGATGGCGACCTGTTTTCCGGCCGGCCCGACTGGCAGCGGCTGCTCGACACGCCCGTTCCGGCGCTCACGGCCGAAGAGCAGCGGTTCCTCGACAACGACGTCGAGGAGCTCTGTGCGATGGTGACGGATTGGGAGACCACCCAGGTCCACCGCGACCTGCCCCCGCGGGTGTGGCAGTTCATCAAGGATCGCGGCTTCCTCGGGATGAGCATTGCGAAGGAGTACGGCGGGCTCGGCTTCTCCGCGTACGCGCACTCGCAGGTGATGACGAAGCTGTCGACGCACTCGGGTGCCGTCTCGGTGACCGTGATGGTGCCGAATTCGCTCGGCCCGGGCGAGCTCCTCGCCCACTACGGCACCGACGAGCAGAAGCGCTACTACCTGCCGCGGCTCGCCAAGGGGCTCGAAATCCCGTGCTTCGCGCTGACGAGTCCCACCGCGGGCTCGGACGCGGCGTCGATCCCCGACTACGGCATCGTGTGCTGGGGCGAGCACGAGGGGAGGCGCGTGCTCGGCCTTCGCGTCACCTGGGACAAGCGCTACATCACGCTGGGGCCGGTCGCCACGCTGCTCGGCCTCGCGTTCCGTGCGTTCGATCCCGAGCACCTCGTCGGCGATCGCGAGGACATCGGCATCACCTGCGCGCTGATCCCGACCACGCATCCCGGCGTCGAGATCGGCCGCCGCCACATGCCGCTTTCCGCCGTGTTCCAGAACGGCCCGAACTACGGCAAGGACGTGTTCATCCCGATGGACTGGGTGATCGGCGGCCAGCCGATGCTCGGTCGCGGTTGGCGGATGCTGATGGAATGCCTCGCCGCCGGCCGCGGGATCTCGCTGCCTTCATCGGCTACCGGCATGGCAAAGCTGGCGGTGCGCACGGTCGGCGGATACGCGCGCGTGCGCCAGCAGTTCAAGACGTCGATCGGCCGCTTCGAAGGCATCGAGGAAGCGCTGACGCGAATGGGCGGCAACCTGTACATGATGGATGCGACGCGCGTGCTCACGGCGACCGCGATCGACCTCGCCCAGAAGCCCGCGGTGATCTCCGGGATCACCAAGCTGCATCTCACCGAACGCGCTCGCCAGGTCGTCAACGACGGCATGGACATCGTCGGCGGAAAGGGCATCTGCATGGGGCCGTCGAATTTCTCGGGGCGGCGTACATGCAGCTTCCGGTGGCGATCACGGTCGAAGGCGCCAACATCCTGACCCGCAGTCTCATCGTCTTCGGGCAGGGCGCGATCCGCTGTCACCCGTACGTGCTGAAGGAGATGGAGGCGACGCGCGAGACCGACCACGAGAAGGCGTCGGTCGCCTTCGATGCAGCGCTGTTCGGCCACCTGCGCTTCACGCTGTCGAACCTCGCGCGAACGTTCGTGATGGGCTTGACCGGCGCGCACTTCGTCCGCGTGCCCGCGGGCATCGCACCGGAAACCCGCCGCTACTACCAGCAGTTGACGCGGTTCTCGGCGGCGTTCGCGCTCCTCGCCGACCTGTCGATGGGGACGCTCGGCGGCACGCTGAAGCGCCGCGAGAAGCTGTCGGCCCGGTTGGGCGACATCCTGTCGCTCTTGTACCTCTGCTCCGCCACGCTCAAGCGCTTCGAGGCGGAAGGCCGGCAGCACGGCGACGCGCCGCTGATGCACTGGGCGATCTGGGACGCGATGTTCAAGGCGCAAAACGCGTTCGAGGGCGTCATATCGAACTTTCCGAACCGGTTCGTCGCCACGCTGATGGGCGCCGCGGCGTTCCCGATCGGCCGCCCGTACGTCGTGCCGTCGGACCGGCTGGGCCAGCGCGTGGCGCGGATCCTCATCGAGCCGTCGGCGACCCGCGACCGGTTGACGGCCGGAATGTACCTGTCGGGATCAAAGGACAACCCGGTCGCGCAGATCGAGCGCGCGCTGGCAGCGACCGTCGCCGCCGAGCCGGCCGAACACAAGCTGCGATCGGCGATGAAGAGCGGGCGTCTCGACGCGAAGCAGGCGCCCGGCGCGGGCCTCGACGCGCTCGTCGCGAGCGCGCAGGTTGCCGGCGTGATCACCGCCGCCGAGGCGGAGGCGATCGTCGTCGCGCACGAGCTCACGGCGACGGTGATCCGCGTCGACGATTTCGCGCAGGACCTCGGCGCATCGGAGACGAAGCAGGACGCCCCTTTGGCCCAGGCACCGGTCGCGCCGAAAGTGATGCACAAGGCCGCCGCCTGAGTGCAGCCGCTCCCGCGCGCGCGCCGATCATCGGACGAACGACGACATGAACGAACCGATCTACATCATCGACGGCGCGCGGACGCCGTTCCTCAAGTCGCGCAACCGCCCGGGACCGTTCGCGGCGTCGGACCTCGCCACCGCGGCCGGGCGAGCGGTGCTCGTTCGCCAGCCCTTTGCGCCGACCGACCTCGACGAGGTGATCCTCGGGTGTGCGGCGCCGTCCGTCGACGAAGTGAACATCGGCCGCGTGGTCGCGTTGCGGATGGGCTGCGGGCCGAAGGTGCCCGGCTGGACCGTGATGCGCAACTGCGCGTCCGGCATGCAGGCGATCGACTCGGCGATCAGCAACATCCGCGCGGGCCGCTCGAATCTCGTGCTGGCCGGCGGCGTCGACGCGCTTTCGCGTGCGCCGCTGCTGTTCGCCGATGCGATGGTGCTCTGGCTGTCGAACTGGTACGCCGCGAAGTCGCTCGGCCAGCGCGCCGCGCTCCTCGCGCAGTTCAAGCTCTCGTACCTCGCGCCGGTGATCGGACTGATGAAGGGCCTGACCGACCCGATCGTGGGCCTCCTGATGGGTCAGACGGCCGAGAATCTCGCGTTCCGATTCGGCATCACACGCGCCGAGATGGACGCGTTCGCGGCGCGCAGCCACGCGCGCGTGCTCGCCGCGCAGAAGGCGGGTCACTACGACGGCGAGGTCGTCCCGCTGTACGACGCGAAGGGCAAGCTCTACGCGCAGGACGACGGCGTGCGCGAGGACTCGACCGCCGAGAATCTGGCGAAGCTCAAGCCCTTCTTCGACCGGAAGTACGGCAATGTCACCGCCGGCAACAGCTCGCAGATCACCGACGGCGCCGCGTGGCTCGTGATCGCGTCGGAACGGGCGGTCGACAAGCACAAGCTGACGCCGATCGGACGCATCGTCGACTCCGAATGGGCGGGGCTCGATCCGGCAGAGATGGGGCTGGGCCCCGTGCACGCGGCGACGCCGATCCTCACGCGCCAGGGCCTCGCGCTCAACGACCTCGATGCGTGGGAGATCAACGAGGCGTTCGCCGCGCAGGTGATCGCCTGCGAGCGCGCCTGGCAGGACGCCGACTATTGCACACGGGCGCTCGGACTCCCGGCCGCGCTCGGCGCGCTCGATGACGCCAAGCTCAACGTCGACGGCGGCGCCATCGCGCTCGGCCACCCGGTCGGCGCGTCCGGCGCGCGGATCGTCCTCCACGTGCTCAACGTGCTGAAGCGCACCGGCGGCCGGCGCGGCATGGCCGCGATCTGCATCGGCGGCGGACTGGGCGGCGCGATGCTCGTCGAACGAATGTAGGCAACGAGAAGGCACGAACCCGATGCAACACTGGACCCTCACGCGCGACGCCGACGGCCTCGCGCGGCTCACGTTCGATCGCGCCGGAGCGACGACCAACACGCTCGGCGCCGCGGTGCTTGCCGAGCTCAACGAGGCGCTCGACCACCTCGAACGCGACCCGCCGCGCGCGCTCGTCATCGCGTCGGGCAAGGCGAATGGCTTCATCGCCGGCGCGGACATCGACGAGTTCGGAGAGATCGAAACGGAGGCGGGGGCGATCGCGCTGGTCAAGCGCGGATGGGACAGCTTCGAGCGGCTCGCCGCCGTCAAGTATCCGACGGTCGCGCTCGTCCGCGGCTTCTGCCTTGGGGGCGGGCTCGAGCTGGCCCTCGCCTGCCGGTATCGCGTGGTCGTCGACGAGCCCGGAACGCGTCTCGGCCTGCCCGAGGTGATGCTGGGAATCGTGCCTGGCTGGGGCGGCATGAAGCGGTTGCCGCGGCTCGCCGGCGCGCCGGCGGCCCTCGACCTGATGCTGACCGGGCGCACCATCGATGCGCGGCGCGCGAAACGGCTCGGCATCGCCGACGAGTGCGTGCCGGCGAGGATCATGGAAAACACCGTGCGCGGCATCCTCAAGGCGTTGCCGGCGGCACGGCGGCTCCGCTTTCCGCAATCGCTCACGCTGAATCCGATCGTGCGCCGGATCATCGCTTCGCAGGCGCGAAAGCAGGTGGCCAAGCGCGCGCGCCGCGAACACTATCCCGCGCCGTACGCAATCCTCGACATCTGGGTCAAGCACGACGGCAATGCGCTCGCGGTGCCGCCGTCCGATCCGGCGTCGATTCCGTCGCTCCTCCGGACGCCGACGGCAGGAAACCTGATCCGGCTGTTCAAGCTGCAGGAGCGGCTGAAGGCGCTCGGCAAGGAAGGCGAATTCAAGGCCGCGCACGTGCACGTGGTTGGCGCGGGTACGATGGGCGGCGACATCGCGGCATGGTGCGCGCTGCGCGGGATTGACCGTCACGCTGCAGGACCAGAACGCCGAGCGGCTCGCGCCGGCGATGGGCCGCGCCGCGAAACTGTTTGCGGACCGGCTGCGCGATTCGCGCCGCGTCCGCGATGCGGTGGACCGGCTGATCCCCGACGTCGCCGGCGACGGCGTCGCGCGCGCCGACGTGATCATCGAGGCGATCTTCGAGAACGTCGACGCCAAGCGCAGTCTGTTCGCCGCGCTCGAGAAGAAGGCCAAGCCCGCCGCGATTCTCGCCACCAACACGTCGTCGATTCCGCTCGAGGACATCGCGACGGCGATGGCCGACCCGACGCGGCTCGTCGGGCTCCATTTCTTCAACCCGGTCGCCAAGATGATGCTGGTCGAGATCGTGCACGGCCGCCAGACGAGTGCCGCGCTGATCCCGCCCGCGGCTGCGTTCGTCCGGCAGATCGACCGCCTGCCGCTGCCGGTGATGAGCGCTCCGGGATTCCTGGTGAACCGCGTGCTCGCCCCCTACCTGATGACGGCGATGCGGTGCGTGGACGAAGGCATCGCGCCGGAGACGATCGACGAGGCCGCGCTCGAATTCGGGATGCCGATGGGGCCGATCGAGCTCGCCGACACGGTGGGCCTCGACATCTGTGTTGCCGTCGGCAAGATGCTCTCCGCCGACGCGGTGCCGCCGAAGAAGCTGACCGAGCTCGTCGCGGCCGGGCACCTCGGGCGCAAGACGAAGCGCGGGTTCTACGACTACGCCACCGGCAAGCCGGCGAAGCAGTCGGCCGGCGCAGTGCCGCCAGGGCTTGCCAGGCGGCTGATCGACCCGTTCGTCGCGGAAGCGAAGGCCGCGCTCCGGGAGGGCATCGTCGCCGATGCGGATCTCGTCGACGCGGGCGCGATCTTCGGCACCGGGTTCGCACCGTTCCGCGGCGGCCCGCTTCACTACGCGCAGACGATCGGCGAACCCGCCGCGGGCGCAGCTTCCGGCTGAGCGGTCCCGAACGAATGCGGGAACGTCCACGGCGGGGCCTCCGTCGCCGTCAGGACCCGCCCGCCGCGCGACGTCTTCTGGTGTAGCATGCGCCGCGTGGGAGGAGCTGCACGGCTGAAGCGGCCGAGCAACGCGCGCGGGCACTACTAACGCTGCGCCCGGTGGCACCTCCATCGCGGTGTTCGATCGCCCCATCGAAGGGCATGGAGGAGATTCGTGGAAAAGTCCTGGCTCAAGCACTACCCGAACGGCGTGCCCGCCGAGATCGACGTCAGCGAGTACGCGTCGGTCCGCGAGGTGTTCGAGGAGAGCGTGGCGAAGTTCCGGGATCGCCCCTCGTTCACGTGCATGGGCAAGACGCTGACCTTCGGCGAGCTCGATGCGCTGTCCGGCGCGTTCGGCTCGTACCTCCAGGCCAACGGCTGCGCGAAGGGCACGCGCGTCGCGCTGATGATGCCCAACATCCTCCAGTATCCGGTGTGCCTGTTCGGCATTCTGCGCGCCGGGTGCACCGTGGTGAACGTCAATCCGCTGTACACGGCGCGCGAGCTCGAGCACCAGCTCGCCGACTCGGGCGCCGAGGTCATCGTCGTCGTCGAGAATTTCGCGCGCACCGTGCAGGAGGTCCTGGCCCGAACCAAGGTGCGCCGGGTGATCGTGACGAGCATCGGCGAGCTGCTGGGTTTCAAGGGCATCGCCGTCGACCTCGCGATCCGCCACCTCAAGAAGATGGTCCCCGCGTGGAGCCTGCCCGACGCGGTCAGGCTGTCCGACGCGCTCGCGGCGGGTCGCCGCCGCAACCTCGAACGGCCGCCGCTCGCCCACGACGACATCGCGTTCCTGCAGTACACCGGAGGCACGACGGGGGTGGCGAAGGGTGCGATCCTGCTGCACCGGAACATCGTCGCCAATCTCCTGCAGGCGCGCGCGTGGATCAGCCCGTTCCTCGGCGCGGAGCGCCACGTGATCGTCACGCCGCTGCCGCTGTACCACATATTCTCGCTGACGGCGAACTGCCTGACGTTCATGACGCTGGGCGGTGAGAACATCCTGATCCCCAATCCGCGCGACATTCCGGGCTTCATCAAGGAGATGGCCCGCTACAAGTTCACTGCGTTCACCGGCGTCAACACGCTGTTCAACGCGCTCGTGAACAACCCGGAGTTCGGCAAGCTCGATTTCACGCACCTGCGCCTGACGTTGGGTGGCGGGATGGCGGTGCAGGAAGCCGTCGCCGTGAAGTGGAAGCAGGTGACCGGCTGCACGCTGATCGAGGCCTACGGGCTCACCGAGACCTCGCCAGCGGCCGTCATCAATCCGCTCGACATCCCCGCGTACAACGGCACGATCGGGTTGCCGATTTCCTCGACCGAGGTCGTACTTCGTGACGATGCCGGCAAGGACGTCCCGCTCGGCCAGCCCGGCGAGATCTGCATCCGCGGTCCGCAGGTGATGGCCGGATACTGGAACCGGCCCGACGAGACCGAGAAGGTGATGACCGCAGACGGCTTCTTCATGACGGGCGACGTGGGCGTGATGGACGATCGCGGCTACGTCAGGATCGTCGACCGCAAGAAGGACATGATCCTGGTCTCCGGCTTCAACGTGTATCCGAACGAGATCGAGGCGGTCGTCGCCATGCATCCTGGCGTCCTGGAATGTGCGGCGGTCGGGATTCCGGACGAGAAGTCCGGCGAGGCGGTGAAGCTCTTCGTCGTGAAGAGGGACGAGAGCCTGACCGCCGCGGGGCTGCTCGCGCACTGCCGCACGCAGCTCACCGGCTACAAGATGCCGCGCGAAGTCGAGTTCCGGAAGGAGCTGCCGAAGACCAACGTGGGCAAGATTCTGCGGCGTGAGCTGCGCGACGAGGTGAAGAAGGTCGCCGCCTAGAGGCCGGGAACGGCATCGAATCCGATCATGGCCGACGCCTCCGTCTTGCCGCCGGGCCGGGAGCCGACGCTGCGCGTGGTTCCGCTCCCCGCCGACGTCAACCAGAACGGCGACATCTTCGGCGGCTGGGTGATGTCGCAGGTCGACATCGCCGGATCGATTCCGGCATCCCACCGCGCCCGTGGCCGGGTGGCGACGGTCGCCGTCAACTCGTTCGTGTTCAAGCAGCCGGTGATGATCGGCGATGTCGTGAGCTTCTACGCCACGATCACCCGTATCGGGCGGACGTCGATCACCGTCGACGTCGAGGTCTTCGCGCAGCGAAACCCCGGGGATGTGATCTGCGTCAAGGTGACGGAGGCGAGCCTCACGTATGTTGCGGTTGGAATGGACCGGCGACCGCGCGAGCTGCCCGCCGAGTGAGTGGTGTCTGTCCGCATGATTGCCCAGAAAACAACACGTGGTCGACCCGGCCCGGCGGCGTCTGCCGCGGCGGCCCGAGGCCGCGTGGCCCGGTGTATAGTCGCCGCAGAGCAGCGGCCGCACCCGGTTGCCGGGTCGGCGACCGGGTCGAGAGTCCGAAAGAAATCCCGCAACCGGCGTGCGTCGCCCTGAGGCCACGCCTCGAACTGCCAACACGAGGAGATCCGCAATGACCAACCCGTTTCGTCGCACCCCCCTTGCCGCGGCCCTCGCCGGGATCGCGTTCGCGCTGACGTCCGGCCAGGTCATGGGCGCCGGCTTCGCGCTGCAGGAGAACGCCGGCAGCGGCCTCGGAAATGCGTTTGCCGGCGGCGCTGCGGTAGCGGAAGACGCGAATACCGTCTGGGCCAATCCGGCCGGGATGTCGCGCATCGGCACCAATCAGCTGGTGGGAACGATCTATCTGCTCACGCCGTCGATGAAATTCAGCAACGGCGCGTCGATAGCGGCCGCACAGCAGCCGCTTGGCGGCGATGGCGGCGACGCGGGCAGTCTCAATGTCGTTCCGAACATGTACTTCGTGATGCCCATCGACAAGCAGTGGGCGTTCGGAATCGGCGTCAATGCGCCGTTCGGGCTCGTCACCGAGTACGACACCAGCTGGATCGGCCGCTTTCAGGGGGTCAAGTCCGATATCAAGACGATGAACATCAACCCCGCGATCTCCTGGAAGCCGGTGGAGAGCTTCGCGGTCGGCCTCGGCGCCGACTATCAGCAGATCAAGGCCACGCTGACCAGCCAATACAACTACTCGGTCGCGCTGCTTGGAACCGCTGCCGCACCGCCCCCGAGAGGTTTGGGCATTCCCCCGGGTTCGGCAACCTACAACGCGATCGCGCAATCCACGCCTGGCCTCGAATCAAGCGTCGACGTCACCGGCGACGATTGGGCGTGGGGCTGGAACGTGGGTGTGCTGTGGGACATCGACAAGAACAACCGGATCGGTGCCCATTACCGGTCGAGCATCAAGTACAACGTGGTCGGCAACGCCACGTTCGTGAATCCGACGCTGCCGCCGGTACCGTCGCCGATTGCGCCGGTCGTCGCCGGGCTCTCGGCCGCGATCAACGCGGGGGGCCTGTACAACGGGAGCGTCAGCTCGGACATCGAGCTGCCGGAGATCGTGAACGTTTCATATTTCGGCAAGCTCAACGACCGCTGGGACATCATGGCGGACATTCAATACACAGGGTGGAGCAAGATTCAGGACTTGACATTCACGCGCACGAGCGGGCCTGCGTCCGGCACCGTGCTGTCGACCACTCCCGAGAGATGGGACGATGTGTGGCGGTACTCGGTCGGTGCCAATTACCACTACGACGACAAGTGGCTGTTCCGTGGCGGCGTTGCCTGGGACCAGTCGCCGGTGTCGGATGCGTATCGCACCCCGCGGCTCCCGGACGGCGACCGCATCTGGCTTGCGGCGGGCGCCCAGTACAAGATGGACCGCCAGTGGGTCTTCGACTTCGGCGTCGCCTACGGCTGGGCGAACGACGACCCCACCATCCACCAGAATGCCGGCAGCACGGCTCAGTACGCCCTGATCGACGGAAGCTTCAAGGTCAACTTCATCATCTTCTCCGGACAGGTCGCGTACTCGTTCTGACGCCACCGGGGGCGCATTCGCTTACATCGCGGCGGCCGGGCAACCCCGGCCGCCTTTTTTCCACCGCGAGCCCCCTGTCGAGGATCGCGGCGTGACGGAGTCCGGACGTTTCGTGTCGAGGCCCCGTCCCGGGGCCACATGCATCGACGAGGAGGGCAGGATCATGCGCATTTGGATCATTGCATTGCTGGCGCTATGCGTTGGCGCGCCCGCGTTCGCCGCCGAAGTGGGTGGCGTGAAGCTCGACGAGAAGGTTGCGCTGGGCGGCCAGGAGCTCGTGCTGAACGGCGCGGGGATCCGCACGCGCGTGGTCTTCAAGGTCTACGTCGCGAGCCTCTATCTGCCCGCGAAGGCGACCGATCTGTCCGGGGTACTCGCCAAGGCACCCCGGCGCATCCAGATGAACCTGCTGCGCACGCTGGCCGCCGACCAGCTGGTCGACGCGCTTAACGAGGGCCTCAAGGAGAACAATACTGAAGCCGAGATGGCCGCAGTCAAGGCGCAGGCCGACCAGCTCACCTCGATCATGAAAGCGTTCGGCGAGGCGAAGGAAGGCAACGTCGTGACGCTCGATTTCGTCGACGGCGCGACGGCCGTCGGCTTCAACGGCGCGGCGCGCGGAACGATCCCGGGCGAAGCGTTCAACAAGGCGCTGACGAAGATCTGGCTCGGCGACAAGCCCGTGCAGGCCGACCTCAAGAAGGCGATGCTCGGCGCTTGAACGGGCTACCGGCACTACGGTGTGCCTGACTTCTGGTCCTCCTGCGGTTACCGGCTGCTGACGGTCGGCCCCGACGGCCGGCTCGTCGTCACCGACGATTTCCTGCGCGCCTCGCTGCTGCGGCCCGAACTCGCGCCGATTCCCGAATCCTGCGCGGCCGAGCTCGCGCTGCACGAGAAGTTGATGGCGGCGCCACGCGCCGTCGTCGCCTCGGCCGAGGTCGCGCCGATCGCCGACGACGACGCCCGCTCGAACTACGGTGTCTGGCTGCGTTTCCGCGAGCGGCTGACGGCGGCGCCTTCGCTGGAGGCCGCCTACCTCTCCCTGTTCCGTCAGGGCGTCGACGTAGCGCCGTTGCTCGTCCACCAGCTGACCGAGATCCTGCTTCGCCACATCCTGGGCACGGCCGCCGACCCGATCGAAGCGCGCGCCGCCGAGATGCTGTTCCGAACGCAGAAGATCGCGGTAACCGACGACGGCGCCGTGATGGCCGCCGACGAGGCCACGGTCGAGCTTTTCGCCTCGACCGGCGGATTCGGAAGCCTCGGCGAGCTCCTGCAGCAGAATCGAACGCCGGTGCGCTCCGTCGATCTCGACACGCTCGATGCCGACAACGCCACCGCGTACTGGGGTCGCGACGAGCGCCACGATCTCGCCGTCAGCCTGAACCGCGGCCGCCCGGCGCTCGGCGCGCTCTGCCGCGTGCTGGAAAGGTGGATCGCGCATTTCCTCGGGGTTTCGGTGACGATCCGCCCGCAGGGCGAGATCGACGATGGTCGCTGGGTGTGGCACGTCGGGCTGGACGCCGAGGCGAGCGCGCTGCTCAACGACCTGTACAATCGCGCCGAGGTCGACGACGCGAGGATGCGGCGGCTGCTCTGCCTGTTCGAGCTGACGTTCGCGAACCCCGCCGACATGCGGCCCCAGATCGCGGGCCGGCCGGTCTATCTGGCGATGGCAATGGACGCCAGCGGACGGCTCACGCTGAAGCCGCAGAACCTCCTGCTCAACCTGCCGCTCGCGCGGCCCCAATGACCCGATCGCAACCATGATCCCCATTTCGCTCCGCAGGTCCGCCGGAATCCTCGCTGCACTCTCGGCCGCAATGCTCGGCGCCGCCATAGCGGCAGCGCAGACGCCCCCGACGCCCCCGACGCCCCCGACGCCCGAAGCCAAAGCCGCGGCGCCGCAGGCGTCCGAACCGAGTCCGCTCGCGCCACTCGCCTGGCTGGAAGGCTGCTGGCGCGGTAGCGCGAACAGGCGCGAGTTCCGCGAGCACTGGATGCCGCTGCGCGGCAACCTGATGGTCGGCGTGAGCCAGACGGTCATGAAGGACAAGACGCTGGATTTCGAATACCTGCGCGTCGAACCGCGCGCGGACGGCGTCTATTACGTCATCCTTCCGCCGGGTCGGAACGAGACCGCCTACAAGCTCACCGAGTCAGCCGGCCGCTGGCGCGGACGACGAATTCGTCTTCACCAATCCTGCGCTCGAATTCCCGAGGAAGATCACCTACCGTCACGGCGCGCAGGGATGGCTGTACGCGACGGTCGCCGGCACGGTCAAGGGCGCTGACAAGGAGATCACGTACCCGATGCGCCGAATCAATTGCCAGTCCGGCGACTTGATCCTGCGCTAGGCGCCGGCACCGCGGTCCGCCGGCACCCGCGCTCACGAATTCCGCGGCCTACCTTCCATGCCCGCCATCGCGCCGCGATTGGCGAGCGCGTCGGCGCGATCGTTGCCGGGATGGTCGTTGTGGCCCTTGACCCAATGCCAGTGGATCCGGTGCTGCGCCGAAAGCGCGTCGAGCTCGCGCCAGAGCCCGGCGTTCTTGACGGGCTTCCGGTCCGCGGTCTTCCAGCCGTTGCGCTTCCAGCCGTGGATCCAGGTCTCGATTCCGTTCTTCACGTACTGCGAGTCGGTGTAGATGTCGACGTCGCAGCCGCGCTTCAGCGATTCGAGCGCGCGGATCACGGCGGTGAGCTCCATCCGGTTGTTCGTGGTGTCCGCTTCGCCGCCGAAGAGCTCCTTCTCGTGATCGCCCCACACCAGGAGGGCGCCCCAGCCGCCGGGCCCCGGATTTCCCTTGCACGCGCCGTCCGTGTAGATCGAGACAGTGCCCGTCATTCGACGCGCTCGATGCACTGGCGCGCCTGCCGCGGAGCCGTCGCGAGGCCGTTCTTGCGGCGCTCCCACGCGGGCGTGATGATGCGCATCCCAAGCACTTTCTTCGTCGCGCGCAGGTAGTACACGCCACCGGCGATCGGCCACCACCGGTCGCCCGCCGACTCGAAGAAGCGGAAGCGCGCGCGCCATCGCTCGCTCGTGAACGGCGGCACGTAGCAGTCGAGAGCCCCGCCGGTGACCTCGAAGCCGAGCAGGGCGAGCCAGTCCTTCAGGCGGTACAAAGCGATGAAGCTGCCATTCCACGGCGCGGTCTCCCCGCGTCCGAAATAGCGTCTCGCGCCGAACAGGCTGAAGGGATTGAATCCCGAGATCACGATCTGTCCTTCGGCGCGCATCGCCCGGTACGCCTCGCGCAGCAGCTGATGCGGATCGCTCGTGAACTCGAGCGCATGCGGCAGGACGATGAGATCGAGCGAGTTCTCCGGGAAGGGCAGCCAATGCGGGTCGGCCAGAATCTGCGCGGGCGCTTCCGGGTCGACCGTCCAGTGCGCGGCGATGCGGCTCTGCCCCAGGAACGAGTAGCCCGGCAACCCGATCTGGATGGCCTGAAACCCGAAGATATCGGCGATGGTGCGATCGAACCACGCCAGCTCGCGCGCGTGGAGGTAGCGACCGAGCGGCGTCGCGAACCAGTCGGCGAGCGTCGTTGAAACGCTGCCCGCCCCCCGGAAGATGCTTCCATGCCGACGATTATCCCCATCCCCGTGTTCACCGACAACTCCATCTGGCCAAATGCGCAAGGGCGCGTAGGCCGCGGTCGTCGACCCCGGCGATGCCGCGCCGGATTGCCCGCGGTGTTCACCGCCGCCGAGGCGCACCCGGGGCGCAAGCTCGCCGACGCGGTCGACGCGTTCACTGTCGTGCACGAGTGGAAGAACGGGCTTCGCTGACGTCGCCGACCCGTCGGCTGGGGCGGGAGACGCCTGGCGCCGGCCCGATGGATGAGGTTGACGGTGGTGCGGGCGACGCCTACCATCGCCGCAGCGTTCCGCGCCCCACGGCTTATCGAGTTGCGTCTCAGCCCTTCCATCGTTTCAGTCCTGCTCGCGGCGCTCGTCGCCGCGTGCGCGACGCCGACTCCGGCGCCCGAAGCGCCGCCACCCGCAGCCCCCCAGGTCGTCGCGCCGCCTCCGCCGGTTGCTGCGACTCCGGAAGCGGCTCGCGGCGAATCCATTCCATTTCCCTTCCCGGACGACACCGAACTCGAGTCGCTGCCGGCGCCGGCCGAGGATCTCTGGACCCGGATCCGCCGCGGCTACGCGATGCCGGATATCGACGACCCGCTCGTCGCGAAGTGGGAGCAGTGGTACGCGTCGCGCCCCGACTACGTCGCGCGCATGATCGACCGCAGCCGCCGCTACCTCTACTACATCGTCGTCGAGGTCGAGCAGAAGGGGATGCCGCTGGAGATCGCCCTCCTGCCGATGGTCGAGAGCGCGTTCAACCCGAATGCCGTGTCGGTCGAGCCGCGCGTCCGGCATCTGGCAGTTCATGCCGTCGACGGGAACGCACTACGGCCTCAAGCAGAACTTCTGGTTCGACTCGCGGCGGGACGTGATCGCCGCGACGGAAGGCGCCTTGAGCTATCTGGAGAAGCTCCACGCCGACTTCGACGACTGGCAGCTGGCGCTCGCGGCGTACAACTGGGGCGAAGGCAACGTCGCGCCGCGCCATCGCGAAGAACCAGGCGGCGAACCGGCCGGCCGATTACGCGAGCCTCAGCATGCCGGACGAGACGCGCAATTACCTGCCCAAGCTGCAGGCGCTCAAGAACATCGTCCGCGACCCCGAGAAGTACGGCGTCGAGCTCGGCGACATTCCGGACGCGCCGTACTTCGCCGTGATCAAGACCACCCGCAAGATCGACGTCAAGGCGGCAGCGGCGCTCGCCGAGATGTCGATCGACGAATTCCAGTATCTCAACCCGCAGCACAACCGGCCCGTGATCGCCGGCGCCGACGAGTACACGATCCTGCTGCCGATCGACAAGGCCGAGGTGTTCGCCGCGAAGCTCGACCTCGCCGACCAGCCGCTGGTGTCGTGGCAGGCGTATCGGCTGCGCAACGGCGAGACGCTGCCGCAGGTGGCGGCGAAGTTCGGGCATGTCGGTGGACGCGCTGCGCGCCGTCAACGGCATCGGCACGAGGGCGAAGGTGCCGGTCGGGCACACGCTGCTCGTTCCGTCGCAGGGCCCGGCGGACGCCGCAGCGGAGACGCTGTCGCAAGCGGTGTTCACGACGGTTCCGCAGGGCCGGACGTTCTACTACCGCGTAAACCGCGGCGATACCCTGACGGGCATCGCTTCACGGTACGCGGTGTCGGCGCAGGATCTGCGCCGGTGGAACGACCTCGCGCCGGGTGGCAGCGTCAAGGTGGGCCAGACGCTGCGCATCACCAGCGATCTCGCGCCGAACGCCGGCAAGGCGAAGCGTGCCGCCGGCAGGAAAGCGTCGACGGTCGCGGTCAAGCCGAAGGCCAAGGGTGCAAAGCCCGCGGCGAAGATGGGCACCGGCGCCCCGACCGCCAAAGCCAAGGCGATCGCGGGCGGGTAGGGTAAGGCGAGCGGCTCCGGGCGCGACGCGCCCATGAATGAAAACAGGCGACGCGCAATGCGTCGCCTGTCTTGTCGCCCGCATCCATCCGAACGCGGGCTGGCAGCCACGGAAGAGTTACTTCTTGGCCTTTTTCTTGGCGGCCTTCCTCTTCTTGGGGGCGGCCTTCTTCTTGGTCGCCTTCTTCGCTGCCTTCTTCTTCGGGGCGGCCTTCCGCTTCGTCGCCTTCTTCTTGGTCGCCTTCTTCGCCGCCTTCTTCTTGGTCGTCTTCTTTGCTGCCTTCTTCTTGGTCGTCTTCTTTGCTGCCTTCTTCTTGGTCGTCTTCTTCGCCGCCTTCTTCTTCTTGGGGGCGGCCTTCTTCTTCGTGGTCGCCTTCTTCGCTGCCTTCTTCTTGGGGGCAGCCTTCTTCTTCGTCGCCTTCTTCTTGGTCGCTTTCTTCTTCGTCGCTTTCTTGGGCGCCGGGGCCGCAGCGGCCGGCGTCATCATCGACATCATGTCAGCCATTTCGTTTCTCCTGTCTGAGTTGCTGTAACTGTTATGTTGCTTCTGCTTCGCGCAAGCGGCGCTGGGTCTGTCGAAACGGACTGCAACCTCTTGACAAACCCACTGCTACCTGCTGCCTGAATTCTAGCCACATTTTATTGAATTGCAAGAATTCTCCGGCAATTCCTAGCCTTGCATGCGCGAGTGTTGCGAATTCGCACACAAGAAAAAACGGCGGATGCGGGCCGCAGGTTCGTGCGCATGCGGTGCATCACGGCAGCATGGATTCGTGCGCGAAGAGATCGGCGACGCGCTCGCGCGGACGGGCGAGATGGACTCCGTCGCCGTCGACGATCACCTCGCAGGCGCGAGGCCGCGAGTTGTAGTTCGAGCTCATGACGAAGCCGTAGGCGCCGGCCGCGCGCACCGCCAGCAGGTCGCCGGCCGCGAGGACGAGCTCGCGGTCGCGGGCGAGGAAATCGCCGCTCTCGCACACGGGTCCGACGATCTGCCAGCGGCGCGCCTCGCCCGTACGCGCGGGACGCACCGCCTCGACGGGGTGCCAGGCGTCGTACAGCGCCGGACGCAGCAGATCGTTCATCGCGGCATCGACGATCGCGAAGTCCTGGTCGGCGCCCGGCTTGAGGTACAGGACGCGCGTCAGCAGCACGCCGGCCGCGCCGACGAGGAAGCGGCCCGGCTCGAACAAGAGGCTCGTGCCGCCGCGACCCCAGCGCGCGCCGGACGGCGCGCGCGTAGGCGTCCGGCTCGATCGGCGTCTCGTCGCGATACCGGATGCCGAGCCCGCCGCCGAGGTCGATGTGGCGAGAGCGCGATGCCCTCGGCCTCGAGGCCGTCGACGAGGCCGAACATCTTCTCGGCGGTCTCGACGTAGACCGTCGAGGTCGGTGATCTGGGATCCGATGTGGCAATCGATCCCCTGCACGTCGACGTGCGGCAGGCCCGCGGCGTGCCGATACAGTGCCGGCGCATCGCTGTAGGCGACACCGAACTTGCTTTCCTTGAGGCCCGTCGCGATGTACGGGTGCGTCTTCGGATCGACGTCGGGATTCACGCGGAGCGACATCGGCGCGACCTTGCCGGCACGGCCGGCGACCGCGTTCAGCACCTCGAGCTCTGCGGCCGACTCGACGTTGAAGCACCGGATGCCCGCCGCCAACGCTGCCTCCATCTCGGCGGCGCGTCTTGCCGACGCCCGAGAACACCGTCTTCCCCGGATCGCCGCCCGCCGCGATCACCCGCTCGAGCTCGCCGCCGGACACGATGTCGAAGCCGCTTCCCTGCCGCGCAAGCAGATTCAGCACCGCGAGATTGGAGTTCGCCTTCATCGCGTAGCAGACGAGGTGCGGCGTGCCGGCGAACGCCGCGTCGAAGGCGCGGTAGCCCTGTTCCAGCGCGGCGCGCGAATAGACGTAGCACGGCGTGCCGAAGCGCTCGGCGATCGCCGCCAGCGGCACGCCTTCGGCATGGAGCTCGCCGCGCGAAGCGCGAGAATGCGGTCACGGCTTGCGCTCGTCAGGCTGCGCAGGCGGCGCCGCGGGCGGTTCCGTCCACATCGATCGCGTCGCGGGCGTCTCGGTCGCCGGTGCCGTCGCGGCGGGCGGCGTCGACGCCGGCGGGAGCTTGAGGGGACCCTTCACTCCGCATCCGCCGAGCGGGACGGCGGCGATCGCCGCGGCCGCGGCCAGCGTGCAGGCGGCGCGGCGCAATCGGGCGATGGGGTCGCGGGACATCGGAGGGAATCCTAACAGGGAACGCGAGGGCACCGAGCACCGTTTTCGGCGGCGGCGACGACTACGCTTCGAGGAGCGCGGTCCAATCGTCGAGCGTGCGCCGCGCGTCCGCGTGGCCGGGAAAGAGCGTTTCGACGAGCTTCCAGAAGCGCGGCGAATGGTTGAGCTCGACGAGATGCGCGACTTCGTGCGCGACGATGTACAGCGCGAGCTCGGGCGGCAGCTGGACCAGTCGCCAGTTGAGGCGGATCACGCCGTGTTGGTTGCAGCTGCCCCACTCGGAACGGGCGTTGGATAGCTTCAGCGTCGGGGCATCGGTCGTGATGCGTCCCGCGAACTCGGCGACCCGCGGGGCGAGCAGGCGCAGCGCCTCCTCGCGCAGCCAGCGCGCGACGAACGTCGCGACCTGCCGCTCGTCCTCCGCGGCCGGGTGCAGCACCGAGAGATTGAGGAGATCGGCGGCGATCTCCCGCTTGCGTGCGGGATGGACGGCGAGCGTCAGCTCGCGGCCGAGATAGAGGATCGGCGCGCCGGTCTTCCACGCGCGCGGCAGCACGTCGCGTCGCCGCGCCCGCCACTCGGCGAGCGAGCGGACGATCCACGCATCGCGCTCGACCAGCGTCTGCTCGATCTCGCGGATCGTCACCCAGCGCGGCGCCCGGACGGTGAGCCCCGAGAGCCCGATCTGCATCCCGATCGTGCGGCGGCGCGCGCGGATGAGCCGGTAGTCGACGTCCTGCCTCGCGAGCACGATCCGACGCAATTGGCCCTCGTCGCGCGGCCGGCCCCTGCCCGCCGGATCGCCGCCGAAGATGTCGCGCAGGCGCAAGCGCGCGCTCCCGGAGCGCCCGGGCCGTTGGGAAGGGTGGCTCGCGATCGGGTCATGCCGGTGCGCCCGTCGGGCCTGCCGAGCCGCGCGACTTCGGTCTCGATCCACGTCTCGGCTTCCTGCATCAGCGTCTGCGCGTCCTTCGCCGTCGGGCGGGATCGGCTTGCCGATCGAGATGGTGACGGTTCCGGGACGCTTGCCGAAGACGCCCTTCGGCCACAGGTAGCCGGCGTTGTGCGCGACCGGCAGCATCGGCACGCCGAGCTCGATCGCGAGGCGCGCGCCGCCGGTCTTGTACTTGCCGCGCCGGCCGGCCGGGATCCGCGTGCCTTCGGGATAGAGCACGATCCAGAAGCCCTGACGGAACCGCTCGCGCCCCTGGGTCGCGATCTGCTGCATCGCGTCGGTGCCCGCCTTGCGGTCGATGGTGATCGGCGAGGCGAGCGCGAAGCCCCAGCCGAAGAACGGAATCGACAGCAGCTCCTTCTTGGCGACGAACGCGAGCGGCGGAAAGAACATCGTCAGCGCCAGCGTCTCCCAGGTCGAGCTGTGCTTCGAGAGCACGACGTGCGGCGTCGTCGGGATGTTCTCGGCGCCCGACCATGCGGTAGCGGATGCCGCAGATCCAGCGCGCGCCCCAGAGGTTGACGCGGCACCACGAGGCCGCGATCCGGTACATCGGCACGCGCGGCAGCCAGAACAGCAGCAGCATCACCGCCGCATAGATGGGCGTGACGACCATCTGGAACAGCAGGAAGACGAGCGATCGGATCGCCGACATGCCGCCGTCACTCGCTGGACAGGAGCGCCGACGCGGCGAACGCGAGGTCGGGGAAGATCACGGTGTTCTTCGGAAAGTTGCCGTCGCGCAGCGTCTTCTCGCCCTTGCCGGTCAGCACCAGCATCGGCTGCGCGCCGACGGCGTCGGCCGCCAGGAGGTCGCGCACCGAGTCGCCGATGCACGGCACGCCGGTCATGTCGACGCCGAAGCGCACGCCGATCTCCTTCAGCATCCCGGTGTTCGGCTTGCGGCATTCGCATTGCGAATCCGCCGTGTGCGGACAGTAGAACAGCGCGTCGATCCGGCCGCCGACCAGCGCCAGCGCCCGGTGCATCTTCTCGTGGATCGCGTTGAGCGTCGCCATGTCGAACAGGCCGCGGCCGATGCCCGACTGGTTGGTCGCGATGACCACGCGAAACCCGGCGTGGTTGAGCCGCGCGATCGCCTCGAGGCTCCCCGGGATCGGCCGCCATTCGTCCGGCGACTTGATGAACTGGTCGCTGTCGTGGTTGATCACGCCGTCGCGGTCGAGCACGATGAGCTTGAGTGCGCGCGTGGGCGCGACGGCTTCGGAGGCGAGCTGGACCATGTCGCTACGCGGCCAGCTTCGAGATGTCGGCGACGCGGTTCATCGTCGCCGCGACGCCGCGCAGCAGCGCAAGGCGATTGGCGCGGACGGCCGGGTCGTCGGCCATGACCATCACGTCGTCGAAGAAGCGGTCGACGGCCGGCTTGGCGGTCGCGAGCGCCAGCAGGGCGCCGGCGAAGTCGCCTGCCGCGCAGCGGTCGTCGACGATCGGCTGCAGCTTCTGAAAGGCGAGATAGAGGTCGTGTTCGGCGCCGTCGGCAAGCCGCGCCCGGTCGACGGCGGTCGCCGCATCGCTGTCGGCCTTGCGCAGGATGTTGATGATCCGCTTGTTGGCGGCGGCGAGCGCGTCCGCTTCCGGCAGCTTCTCGAACGACTGCACGGCGGCCAGGCGCGCCGGCACGAGGTCGAATCTCGGCGGGCCGCGAGTCCACGACGGCCGCGATCTGATTGGCGGTGTAGCCGAGGTCGCGCAGGTAGCCGCGCAGGCGATCGTAGATGAAGTTCTCGAGCGCTCCCTGCGCGGGCTGCACCGCGGGCACGCCCGCGAACGCCTCGAACGCGAGGCTGACCAGCGCGGGCAGCAGCACCGACAAGCGACGCTCGATGAGGATGCGGATCACGCCGAGCGCAGCGCGGCGCAGGCCGAACGGATCCTTGTCGCCGGTCGGCTGCGCGCCGATGCCGAACATGCCGGCGAGCGTCTCGAGCTTGTCGGCGAGCGCGACCGCCTGCGCGACGGGCCCTTCCGGCAGCGCGTCGCCGGCGAAGCGCGGCCAGTAGTGCTGCTCGATCGCCGCGGCGACTGCAGCGGGCTCGCCGTCGTGCTCGGCGTAGTAGCGGCCCATCAGGCCCTGCAGCTCGGGGAATTCGCCGACCATGTCGGTGGCGAGATCGGCCTTCGCGAGATGCGCGGCGCGCACGCTCTCGCCGCGGTCGGCACCCACGAGGCGCGCGATCTCGCCGGCGAGGCGCTTCACCCGTGATACGCGCTCGAGCTGGGTGCCGAGCTTGTTGTGATAGACGACGCTCGCGAGCTTCGGCACGCGCGCTTCGAGCGGGCTCTTCCGGTCCTGGTCGAAGAAGAATCGCGCGTCGGCGAGCCGCGCGCGCAGCACGCGCTCGTTGCCCTGGACGATGGCGGTCGGGTCGGCGGTCTCGAGGTTGCTGACGACCAGGAAGCGCGGAACGAGCTTGCCGCCGGGGTCGGCGAGCGCGAAGTATTTCTGGTTCTGCTGCATCGTCAGGATCAGGCACTCCTGCGGCACCGCCAGGAACGCTGGATCGAAGCTGCCCTCGTAGACGGCCGGCCATTCGACCAACGCGGTGACTTCGTCGAGCAGCGCGTCGGGCATGATGACGGTCGCGTCCCGGGCCGCCCTCGCGAGTCCGTCGACGATCGCCGCGCGGCGCTCGGCGAAGCTCGCGATCACCTTGCCCTCGGCGCGCAGCGTTTCGTCGTACGCGTCGGCGGTCGCGACCCGGATATCCGCCCGCGAGAGGACGATGTCCGCCGGTGACGCGACCGGCGTCGAGCCCGAGTGCCGTAACGCCGATCGACGTCGGCGCCGTGCAGCGCGAGCAGGCGGTGCGCCGGGCGGACGAACTTGACATCGTTGTAGTAGCTGCCGGCGCCGGCGTAGCTCATCACCTTCGGGATCGGCAGTTCTGCAGCGTGTCGTCGAGCGCTTCCTGCAGGCCGTTCGAGAGCAGACTCCCCGTGGCGATCGAGCGCAGGAACACGGCGTCGGCCTTGCCGTCGGACTCGATCGCGAGGCTGTCGGCACCGTCGGCGTTCGGCCACAGGTCGGCGAGGTGCGCGCGGCCCAGCCCGGCGAGCTTTCGTTGCAGCGCGACGGTCGGCTTGCCCTCGGCATCGAACGCCACGGATTTCGGCATCAGCTTCTGCGTGAACGGCTCGTCCGGCGACAGCGCCAGCACGTGCGTGATCGTCACGCCGAGCCGCCGCGGCGTCGCGTACGGCGTGACCGTGCTCGTCGCGGTCCTGAAGCCGCGGTCGGCGAGCCCGTCGACGATGCCGTCGGCGAATGCCTCGCCGAGCCGCTTCAGCGCCTTCGGCGGCAGCTCCTCGGTGAGGAGTTCGACGATCAGTGTCGCCGTGCCGGTCATGCCGCACGCACGCGGAATTCGTCGGGCAGCATCGGGAAGCCGAGCGCTTCGCGCGAATCGACGTAGGCCTGCGCGACGAGCCGCGAGAGCGTGCGGATGCGGCCGATGTAGGCGGCGCGCTCGGTGACCGAGATCGCGCCGCGCGCGTCGAGCAGGTTGAACGTGTGCGCGGCCTTGAGGATCATTTCGTAGCCCGGCAGCGCCAGCTTCGCTTCGAGCAGGCGCTTCGCCTCGGACTCGAAGAACGCGAACAGCTCGAACAGCTTCGGCGCGTTCGACTGCTCGAAGTTGTAGGTCGACTGCTCGACCTCGTTCTGGTGGTAGACGTCGCGGTAGGTGAGCTGTCGCGTCGCCCCCCGCTCCTTCCATTCGGTCCAGACGAGGTCGAACACGTTCTCCTTGCCCTGCAGGTACATCGCGAGGCGCTCGAGGCCGTAGGTGATCTCGCCGGTGATCGGGTTGCAGTCGAGGCCGCCGACCTGCTGGAAGTAGGTGAACTGCGTCACTTCCATGCCGTTCAACCAGACTTCCCAGCCGAGGCCCCAGGCGCCCAGCGTCGGATTCTCCCAGTCGTCCTCGACGAAGCGGACGTCGTTCTTCGTGAGGTCGAAGCCGAGCGCCTCGAGCGAGCCGAGGTAGAGCTCGAGGATGTCCGCCGGCGAGGGCTTCAGCACGACCTGGTACTGGTAATAGTGCTGCATCCGGTTCGGATTCTCGCCGTAGCGGCCGTCCTTCGGGCGGCGCGACGGCTGCACGTACGCGGCGCGCCACGGCTCCGGCCCGAGCGCGCGCAGGAAGGTCGCCGTGTGCGAGGTGCCGGCGCCGACCTCCATGTCGTACGGCTGCAGCAGCGCGCAGCCCTGCCGGTCCCAGTAGTCCTGGAGGTCGAGGATGATCTGCTGAAAGGTATGCATCGTGCGGCGCGGGGGCGAGCTGCGGCAAGCGCGCAGTTTACCGGCATCGCCCCGGCGAACGAAGCGCGGCGGCGTCAGGCGGCCGGCTTTCCGTCGCGACGGCGCAACGCGAGCGCTGCGATGAACAAGCGCCAATGCGATCGCGACCGGCGGGAGCGTCGCCCCATCGGACGTACGGCGTCGCGCCCTGCCGCCCCGCGATTTCGACCTCGAGAATCCCGCGCGTGAACCACGGCAGGCGCGCGATCTCGCGTCCGTCGTGGCCGATCGCCGACGTGATGCCGGTGTTGGTCGCGCGCAGCAGCGGGCGACCGCTCTCCAGCGCGCGCATCGCGGCGATCTGGTTGTGCTGCTCGGCGGCGAGCGAGCGGCCGTACCACGCGTCGTTGGTCACGTTGACGAGCAGCGTCGCCTCCCGCGCCTGCCGCCGGATGTCGGCGCCGAACGCGTCCTCGTAGCAGATGTTGACGGCAAGCTGCTCTCCGGCGAGGCGAAGGGGCGGCGGGTCCGGGTCCCCGCGCGCCTGGCTCGCGAGCGGGATCGCCAGCACGCGGCGAATGAACCAGCCGACGACGGGTTCCAGCGGGATCGTCTCGCCGAACGGGACGAGGTGCCGCTTTCGGTAGAGCTGCGGCGGGGCCGTTCCGACGCTCACCACGCTGTTGTAGTAACGCGGGCCGTCGCCAGGCGCCAGCGGCGGTTCCGACGTGAACATCCCGATGATCGCGTCGCCGTCGCGTGGCACGACGGTGCCGATGATGCGCAGGAGCACGGCGTCGGGAACCTCGTCGGCGAACACGGGGAACGCGCTTTCCGGCAGCACGACGAGCCGTCCGCGGCTTGCGGCGACGAGGTCGGTGTAGAGGTCGAACGTCCGCGCCCGGAAATCGGGATCGAACTTCAGGTCCTGCGCGACGTTGCCCTGAACGAGCGACATGGCGACCGGAGTTCCGGCCGCGGACGTCCATTCGATGCGGCGACAGGGCCGCGCCGCCGGCGACGATGACGACTGCCGCGCCGACGAGCGCTGCGGCGCGCGCCCGTGCGGCGACGCGCGAGCGCATCGATCGCCAGCGCGAGCGGCGGCCGCGGCGAGCGCGGTGACGAGCGACACGAGGAAGACGCCGCCGAGCGGCGCGTAGCCGGCAAGCGGCGTCGGCGGCCCCCCGGGCAACGCTGCGTAGCCGAGCGAGAGCCACGGGAAGCCGGTGAAGATGATGCTGCGTGCCCACTCGGCAACGGTCCACGCGCCGGCCGCGGCAAGCGCGCGCGGCCCGGAACCCTGCGCGGTCCACCGCACGGCCAGCCATCCGACGGCGGCCGGATACAGCGCCAGAAACGCGCAGAACCCGGCGGTGCCGATTCCCGCCAGCGGCCACGGCATGCCGCCGAAGGTGTGGAGCGCGATGAAGACCCACGACGCGCCGGCACCGAAGAGTCCCGACACCGAACGCGAAGCCGATCGCCGCCGCGGACCGCGCGCGGTCGCCGCGCCCTGCCAGAGGAGAATGAGCAGTCCCAGCGTGATCAAGGGCAGCGCCGCGCCGCCGAACGGCGCGAATGCGAATACCGTGGCGGCGCCCGCGACGAGCGCGAGTGCGAGCGGCAGCGTTCGCGCCGGCGTCATGCGCGGGCGTCGGCGCCGTGCGCCGAGGCGCGGCGCACGCTCAACGTCCGCCGGGAGCCGGAGCCGCGCCGGCGGACGCTGCCTTCGCGAGCGCGGGCTCGACCTGCAGCGTGTACAGGCGGCGGCTGTCGGCGCGGACGACGCGGAACAGGAAATCGCCGATGGTGGCCGTCTCGCCGCGCTTGGGCAGCCGGCCGAACGCCTGCAGCACGAGGCCGCCGACCGTGTCGAACTCGTCGTCGGCGAAGTCGCTGCCGAAATGCTCGTTGAAGTCGCCGATCTCCGTCTGCGCCTTCACGCGGTGGCGGCCGTTCGCCTCGGCGATGATGTTGTCCTCGCTCTCGTCGAAGTCGTACTCGTCCTCGATGTCGCCGACGATCTGCTCGAGCACGTCCTCGATGGTGACGAGCCCGGACACGCCGCCGTACTCGTCGACGACGATCGCGATGTGGTTGCGATTGGCGCGGAAGTCGCGCAGCAGGACGTTGAGCCGCTTGGATTCCGGAACGAAGACCGCGGGCCGCAGCGTCTCGCGCAGGCTGAAGCTGTCCGGCGTCCGGTAGAAGTTGAGCAGCTCCTTGGCGAGCAGGATGCCGACGACGTCGTCCTTGTTCTCGCCGATCACCGGAAACCGGGAGTGCTTGGTCTCGAGCACGAGCGGCAGGAAGTCGGCAGGGTCGTCGTCGATCGACACGACGTCCATCTGCGCGCGCGGGATCATGATGTCGCGCACCGTCATCTCGGAGACCTGCAGCACGCCCTCGATCATCGACAGCGCGTCGGCGTCGAGCAGCTTGTGCTCGAACGCGCCGTGGAGCAGCTCGAGGAGCTCCTCGCGGTCCTCGGGCTCGCGCGTCAGGAAGGCCGACAGCCGCTCGAGCAGCGTCGGTTTGTCGGGCTTGTCGCTGCGGTCGTCGTTCATCGATCAGCGCGGCGCGCCGCGTCACCTGCAGGTAGGGGTCGGGCACGCCCAGCGCGGCGAGGATCGCGGATCTCGCGCGCTTCCATCACGCGCGCGGCGCGGTCGGTGTCGTGATCGTAGCCTTGCAGGTGCAGCATGCCGTGGACGACGAGATGCGCGCAGTGGTCGGCGAGCGGCTTCCCCTGCGCCCTCGCTTCCTGCCGCAGGACCGGCGCGCACAAGACGACGTCGCCCTCGATCCGATTCGCTTCATCGTACACGAACGCGAGCACGTTGGTGGCGTACGCCTTGCCGCGGTAGCGTGCGTTGAGCGTCCGGCCTTCGCGCTTGCCGACGAAGCGCAGCGTGACGGTCGCGTCGCGCTCGACGGCGGCGCGCGCCCAGCGGCGCAGTGCTGGCCGGTGCCGGCAGCGTCGTCGGCGCGACCGCGTACTGGACGGCGAGCGACACGCGAGGCGTCCTCCGAGCCGAGCCTTTGGCTGCGGCGCTCACGCATTCCCCTTCCTGCTCTCGATGTCGCGCTCGTAGGCGCTGATGATCTTCTGCACGAGCGGGTGGCGGACGACGTCGGCGCTGGTGAAGCGCGTGAAGGCGATGCCGCGCACGCCGGCCAGGATGCGGTCGGCCTCGACGAGGCCGCTCTTCTGGCCGCGCGCGAGATCGATCTGCGTGACGTCGCCGGTGATGACGGACTTGGTGCCGAAGCCGATGCGCGTCAGGAACATCTTCATCTGCTCCGGCGTCGTGTTCTGCGCCTCGTCCAGGATGATGAACGAGTGGTTGAGCGTGCGGCCGCGCATGTACGCGAGCGGCGCGATCTCGATCGTGCCGCGCTCGAAGAGCTTGCCGGTCTTGTCGAAGCCCATGAGGTCGTACAGCGCGTCGTAGAGCGGGCGCAGGTAGGGATCGACCTTCTGCGCGAGGTCGCCGGGCAGGAAGCCCAGCCGCTCGCCCGCCTCGACCGCGGGCCGCACGAGCACGAGGCGCTTGACGGTGTCGCGCTCGAGCGCGTCGACCGCGCACGCGACGGCGAGATAGGTCTTGCCGGTGCCGGCCGGGCCGATCCCGAACGTGATGTCGTGCTCCTGGATGTGCTTGAGGTACAGCGTCTGGTTCGGGGTGCGGCCGTGCAGGTCGGCGCGGCGCGTGCGCAGCCGCGTGCCGTCGTCGTCGCCGGCGGCTGCAGCCGGGCCCGGCGGAGCGCTGCGTCGTGAGCTCGATCAGGCCGAGCTGGATGTCGTCGACCGACAGCGGCTTCTCGGCGAGCGCGTAGAAGCGGCGCAGGACTTCCGCCGCGAGGCGCGTCTGCGCCGGCGCGCCGGCGAGCGTGAAGCTGCCGCCGCGGTGCGCGATCGCGACGTCGAGCGCCGCCTCGATCTGGCGCAGGTTGGCGTCGAGCGGCCCGCAGAGGTTCGCGAGCGCGCGGTTGTCGAGCGGGGACAGCACGATCTCCTCGCGCTCGCGTCGCGTCGTCATCGGCTCGTGGCTCCCCGTTGTGTCGTCGCCGGCGCCGGGCCTCCCCGCCCTGCCCGGCCTCCGCAATCCGTCCTCAGACGCCCTGCCGCACGATCGGCGCCTTCAGCGCTTCGTCGAGCATCGCCAGCGCCTCGGCGAGGTGCGCCCGCGCTTCCGGCGAATAGTCCGTTCCGCGTCTGCGCCGCCGCGAGCTCGGCGCGCAGCCGCTTCGCATCGGCGCGCAGCTGCGCCCGCGCGTCGGTGGGCATCGACGCCGACGGTCGCAAGCAGCGCGCTCGCGAGCCGCGTCGCGTGCTCGCGCTGCAGGTTGCGGCGGAAGAGCGGGATGTCCCTGCCGGACTTCAATTCGCTCCAGATCGCGGCGTGCAGCGTCTCGTAGAGCTCGGCGAGCCGCAGCGCGTCCTTCGGGTCGGTCGACTTCGATTCGTTGTTGAGCAGGCGCTGCGCGACCGTGTCGCTCATCAGCTGGTTGAGCGCGACCCGCTGCAGCGCGAGTACCTGCTGGTCGATCGCGATGTCGGGCGTCGGCACGGCGACGCCGACCTCGCTGCTGTTCGCGATGTCGAAAGAGCTGATGCTGGCGCGGCGAGGAAGTCCGGCGGAAAGCGGAAGCTGTCGACCGAGAAGACCTCGGTCGCGAGCATCTTCAGCGCCGCCCGCTGCTTCGCCGCGGGCCATCGGATCGAGCGGCGTGCGGCCGCTGCCGGCCCGGTCGCGCAGGATCGTGACGCCGCCGACGAACTTCGCCGCGTGCTGCACGCTGGTGCTCGCCTCGGTGAGCCCGCGCGACAGGTTGCGCCGCAGGACGGCGTACTGCTCGTCGACCTTGAGCGGCATTCGCTCGGTGCGGGCCCACAGCTCGCGAACGAGCGTCGAGCCGGTTCGCGCGCATAGGCGAGCGGGTCGTCGCCGAGGTCGAACATGTTGACGTCGGGGTCGAGGCCGCTGGCGAAGATGGTGTCGTCCATCATGAACGCGAGCTGCGCGCTCGTTCGACCGCGACGCGATCCTCTCGAGCTCCGTCCTTCTCGCGCTCGGGCGGCAATCTCCTTGTACCGTACTCGATCGCCCAGTAGTCGTACGGGCCGAGCGTGCGCATGTTGTAGGCGCCCTGACGCTGGCCGACGAGCGCGATGTTGAACGGGTTGTACTCCATCACCGAACCGGCGATCCCGTGGGTCCGGGTGAATTCGGCGTCGGCGAGCTGCGCGTTCGTGTAGACGGTCGACGCGCGGAAGTTGTGCGTGAGGCCGAGCGTGTGGCCGACCTCGTGCATCATCACGTCCTTGACGTACGCGTTGACGAACTCGTCCGGCGTCGGGACTGTCGGGCGCGATCGCGCCGCGCGCCTCGAGCAGGTCCAGCGCGAAGCCCGCCTCCTGCGCTGCGCCGTCCGCGTACTCGCAGCGCATGGTGCTCGCGGGTGCCGCGGGCGGCTCGAGGGCGCCGGACGCAATGCGCTCGACGCGCAGGTGGCGGACGTTGCGGACGGCGTTCGCGTCGAAGCCGATGTCGGCGTCGAGGATCTCGCCGGTCCGCGGATCGACCGTCGACGGGCCGATCGCGCCGAAGCCCGGGCGCGCGGTGGTCATCCAGCGCACCGATGCGCGGTGCACGTCGCCCGCGTCCCAGTCGGCGTCGTCGGGCTGGATCTCGACGCGGATCGCGTCCTTGAAGCCGATCTTCTCGAACGCCTTGTTCCACTCGAGGATGCCCTCGCGGATCGGCCGGGCGGTACCGCTCGGGAATGGTGCGCTCGAGCCAGAACACGATCGGCTGCTTCGGTTCGGACAAGCGCGGCCGCCGGATCCTTCTTCTCCAGCCGCCAGCGGTTCACGTAGCGGACGATCGGCAGCGCGCGGCGTGTCCGACGTGTAGTCGAAGCGGTCGGTCCAGAAATAGCCGATCCGCTCGTCGAGCGCGCGGGGCCGCATCGGCTCGTCGGGCAGCTTGGCGAGGCTGTAGTGGAAGCCCAGGAACATGCTGCGGATGTCCGGCAGCGTCGACGGCGGCTCCGTCGGCGGCGGCGAACCGGGGGCTGGGTGCGCGGGCGGCAGCGAGATGCGCGACAGCGAGTAGTGCGCGGTGACGGCGAACGTCACCATCTCCGGCGTGCCGCGCACCTTGGCGAGCGACGAGTTGCGCGCGTCGAACGAGTACGACTGGCGGTAGATCCGCTCCAGCACGGACGTCGCGCCCGGGATGTCGGCGAGCAGCAGCGCATTGGCTTCGATCAGCACGGACTTGCGGTCCGGGATGCGGCTGCGAGACGACCGGCGTGCTCGCGAGCAGGCTGTCCGAGAACGCCTGCGCGACGGCGCGCGCCTCGGGCGTGCCCGCCTTCGCCGTGTACTTGACGTTCTTCGCGAGCAGCTGGACGGTGTTGCCGATCTTGTGGAACGCGACGACCTGCTCGGGACCGAACGGATACCCGGCCATCATGCCGCCGTAGATCCGGTTCTCGCCGATGCCCTGGCTCACGTTCGCCTGGAAGAAGTAGATCTGGTCGAACTGGTCGGGCGCGATCTCGATCCAGACCTTGTCGTCCTTCTGCCAGAGCTTGAAGAGGCCGGGAATCTCCTTCGCGTCCTTGACGACGTCGGCGAAGGGCTTCGGTTGGCCCGCCGTGACGGCCGCGGCGGCGGCCGCGGCGGCGGCAGCCGCCGCGGGCGGGGTCCCGGTGGCGGCCGCACCCGGCGCGGCCGATTTCGGTGCCGTGCCGCTTGCGGCCTGGGCGGCAGCCACGCCGGTCCGTGCGGCATCCGCGGCGTCGGTGCCGGTGCCGGCAGGTCGATTCGGATGCGGGGGCGGTCGCGCAGCCGGAAAGCACGACGACAACCGCGGCGATCGTCAGCGCAGTGCCGCTCCACCGTATCGGCGGGAGCGATAGAAGCGCGGGCTCGGTTCGGCATGAAAGACCTCGAACGAATGAGCGAACGGTCGGTGGGCGGTGCCACGGTGCTGGAAGTCGGTTGCCGGGCGATCGCGTAGGGCTAGGCCGGTGCGAGCTCGCCGCGCAGCGAGTGGGCGTGCGCCGCCGTGATCGTGACGTCGGCGTAGCTGCCGACAGACGCGACGTCGCCGGCGAAATTCACGACCCGGTTGTTCTCGGTGCGCGCCTGGAGCTCGTCCGCATTCTTCACCGAGCGGCCCGTGACCAGCACGCGCTGGCGCGTGCCGACCATCGCGTCGCTGAAGGCGCGGTACTGGACGTCGAGCCTTGCCTGCAGCGCTTCGAGTCGCGCCTGCTTGATCTCGGCCGGCACCTGGTCCGGCAGCGACGCGGCCGGCGTGCCGGGGCGCGCGCTGTAGGCGAAATTGAAGGCGCCATCGAAGTTCGCGTCCTCGACGAGCCTCATCGTCAGCGCGAAATCGGCGTCGGTCTCGCCCGGGAAGCCGATGATGAAATCGGAGGTGAGCGAGAGGTTGCGGCCGCTCGACCCTGAGCTTTCGCACGATCGACTTGTACTCGAGCGCCGTGTAGCCGCGCTTCATCGCCGCGAGGACGCGGTCCGACCCCGACTGGACGGGCAGATGCAGGTGCGACACGAGCTTGTCGACGCGGCCGTAGGCCTTGATGAGCCGCGGGCGTCATCTCCTTCGGGTGCGACGTCGTGTAGCGGATGCGCTCGATGCCGGGAATCTCGGCGACGTATTCGACCAGCGTCGCGAGGTCGGCGAACTCGGCGCGCGTCGCCCATCGGTCCGCGGTACGCGTTGACGTTCTGGCCGAGCAGCGTGACCTCGCGCACACCCTGGTCGGCGAGATCGGCGATTTCGGTCAGCACGTCGTCGAACGGCCGCGACACTTCCTCGCCGCGCGTGTACGGCACGACGCAGAACGTGCAGTACTTGCTGCAGCCCTCCATGATCGACACGAACGCCGACGGTCCGTCGACGCGCGCCGGCGGCAGGTGGTCGAACTTCTCGATCGCGGGAAAGCGCGATGTCGACCTGCGGCTTGCCGGTGGCGCGGCGCGCGCGGATGAGCGCCGGCAGACGGTGCAGCGTCTGCGGGCCGAACACGACATCGACGTAGGGCGCGCGCCCGACGATCGCCGCGCCTTCCTGGCTCGCGACGCAACCGCCGACGCCGATGATGAGGTCCGGCCGATCCGCCTTCAGCGCGCGCACGCGGCCCAGATCGTGGAACACGCGCTCCTGCGCCTTCTCGCGCACCGAGCAGGTGTTGAACAGGATGACGTCGGCGTCCTCGGGACGTTCGGTCAGCGTGAGGCCGTCGGAGGCTTCGAGCACGTCGGCCATCTTGTCCGAGTCGTACTCGTTCATCTGGCAGCCGAAGGTGCGGATGTAGAGCTTTTGCGTCACGGAGGGGGCCGCGCGAGGTAGCCTCGTGAGGCCTGCTGCCCAACTCGTTGAAAGGGCGCGGATTATAGCAGGGAGCCGCGCCAGGCCGCAGTCGCGGCGATGGGCGGTCGGCGCGCCTCTCGAGGCGGCCCGCAGCCGCAGTAGAATGGAACGACGCAGGTGTCCGCCGCGAATCCCTCGCGGCGGGTGAAACGGGAATGCGGTGCCGCGCGGGTCGATCCCGCGCCAACCCGCGGCTGCCCCCGCAACGGTGAGCGAGTGCGGACCGCCCCATGCGCCACTGTCGGCACGCTTCCTGCGAAGCGCGACGACGGGAAGGCGGGCGGTCAAGACTGGCGAGCCCGGAGACCGGCCTGCGCCCGGTTTCGTGGCGCGTCGATGTGCCGCGGAACCGGGGACGACATGCAATGCGGGTAGCGTTGCGGTGGTCGCGGATGGCGAATCGCTCGCAGGTTCGATCTGCCGGCGCTCGCCGTCGCGCTTCGCACCGCCCCTCTCCGCGTCGCGTGTTCGCACTGCCGTGCGGGGTCGCGCGGTCGACGCGGAGAGCTTCGATGTCCGTCTCACCCGGCTGTTTCAACGCGGAGCGTGCATTTTCGTCGTTCGTGTTTGCATGCGTTGCGGCCTTCCACCTCGGTTCCGGTCGCGCGCAAGTTGCGGCACCGCCCAATCCCCAACGGCTCGATCCGGTCTCGGTGACGGCGACCCGGGGATTGCAGCCGACGACGGAGCTGCTCGCCGACGTCACCGTCATCGGGCGCGACGAGATCGCGCGGTCGGGCGTACAAAGTCTCGCCGAGCTCCTGCAGCGGCAGCCGGGAACGGAAATCGTCCAGAACGGCGGTCCCGGATCGGTGTCCGGCGTGTTCCTGCGCGGCGCCAACAGCCAGCAGACGCTGGTCCTCGTCGACGGCGTGCGCGTGGCATCGGCGACGACCGGGGCGACGACGCTCTCCGCCATTCCGCTCGATCAGATCGAGCGCATCGAGGTGCTGCGCGGACCGGCGTCGAGCCTCTACGGCGCCGACGCGATCGGCGGCGTGATCCAGGTGTTCACGCGGCGCGGCACGCAGGATTCTTCGGCGAACGTGAGCGCCGGCTACGGCACCTATTCGACCTCGACCGTGAGCGGCGGCATTTCGGGCAGCGCGGGGCCACTGCGCCTGTCCGTGCAAGGCGGCGCGACGAAGAGCGCCGGCTTCAACGCCGTCGTCAATCCGGCGAATTTCCTCTACAACGACGATCCGCGACGGTTACGAGAGCGACAACGTTTCCGCGTTTGCGGCGCTACCCTGGGCGCAGGGACAGCAGCTGACGGCACAGTACCTTCGCAACCGGCTGAATGCCCAGTACGACGGCGGCCCGGGGTCGGACGACCGCACGATCACCACGGTCGAGACGTGGCAGGTCGCGAGCCGCAATCGGCTCGCGCCGTACTGGGTGTCGCAGCTTGCCGCGGGCGAGGGGACCGACGACAGCGTCTCGCAGACGGGCTTCGGCGATTTCCCGTTCACGACCACCCAGCGGCAGTACACCTGGCAGAACGAGCTCACGCTGCCGCTCGGCCGCTTGACCGCCGGATTGGAGCGGCGCGAGGAGCGCGTCACGACCAACGACAGCTTCGCCGTGACCTCGCGCAACACGGACTCCGCGTTCGGCATCTACCAGCTCCAGCACGGCGGCGGCTCGCTGCAGGCCAACCTGCGCCGCGACGATTCGAGCCAGTACGGAGGGAAGACGACCGGCGCCGTGGCGCTCGGTTACCAGTTCGCGCCGTCGTTCCGGATGACCGCCGGCGGCAGCACCGGCTTCAAGGCGCCGTCGTTCAACGACCTCTACTTTCCCGGATTCTCGAACGCAGCGCTGGAACCGGAGACCTCGCGCAACGTCGAGGTCGGCGCTGTACGGGTACGGGACGGCGTGGGGTGGAACGTGGGAGGCACGGGCGATCGCGTACCGGAACAGGGTGAGCCAGCTGATCGTGCTCGAATGCGACGTCGACTTCAACTGCATTCCGCACAACGTCGCACGCGCGCTGCTCGAAGGCGTGACGCTGGGCCTCAACGCCCGCTTCGGCGACACGACGATCGCCGCGTCGCTTCGACCTCGGCAATCCCGAGGACGAGGTGACCGGGCTCCTTCTCCCCCGCCGCGCCCGGCAGCACGGCGCGCTCACGCTGGGACACACGATCGGCGGCGTGCGGATCGGCGCCGAGGTCGTCGCGTCGTCGTACCGCTACGACAACGCCGAGAACACGCGCCGGCTCGCCGGCTACGGCATCCTCAACCTCACCGTGGAGTGGGACGTGGCGAACGGGTGGACGGTCTTCGCGCGCGCGAACAACGTCTTCGACCAGGACTATCAACTCGCCGCCGACTTCTCGACCGGCGGGGCAACGCTGTTCGCGGGACTGCGATGGCGGCCGTGACGGGCGCTCGCGCGCTGACCTTCGCGGCCGCGCTCTTTGCAGCTGCCGCCGCCGATGCCGCGATCAGCGTCACCGACGACGAGGGCACCGCCGTCGCGATCGGTGCGCCGGCGCGGCGCATCGTCAGTCTCACGCCGCACGCGACCGAGCTCCTGTACGCCGCCGGCGCCGGCGACCGCGTCGTCGGCGTGCTCTCGACGTCCGACTGGCCCCCGGAGGCCGCGGCAAAGCCGAAGGTCGGCGACGTGCATCGGCTGGACATGGAGCGCATCGTCGCGCTCGCCCCCGACCTCGTCGTCACCTGGCCTTACCTGACGCCCGCGCAGGTCGCCGTGCTTCGCGCGCGCGGCGTTCCGGTGTTCGTCACCGATCCGACGACGATCAAGGGCATCGCCGATGACATCGAGCGTCTGGGCGACGCTCGCCGGAACGCTGCCCGTTGCGACTGCGCGCGCGCAGCAGTTCCGCGCGCAGCTCGCCCGCCTGGCGACGGGCCGCGCGGAAACGCGCCCCGTCCGCGTGTTCTACGAGATCTGGAACGAGCCGCTCTACACGATCGGCGGCAAGCATCTCATCACCGAAGCGATCCGCGTCTGCGGCGGCGAGAACGTGTTCGCGTCGCTTTCGCTTCCCGCGCCAGGCGTGAGCGTCGAGGCGGTGCTGGCGGCGCAGCCCGAGGCGATCATCGCCGGCGCGGATGGCGGCGTCCGCCCGGCGTGGCTCGACGACTGGAAGCGCTGGGCCGCGCTGCCTGCCGTCGCGCGCGACAATCTCTACACCGTCGACGCCAATCTGCTGCATCGTCCGGGACCGCGGTTTCTCGACGGTGTCGGCGGCCTGTGCGCGGCGCTGGACGAAACGCGCGCCCGCCGGCGTTAGTCGTATCATTGCCCGATGGCGTCGTATGCGGCCGCGACAGCGCGAACCGCGAAACGGACAACGAACATGCGTGCGCTGTTTTCCGTTCTGATGTCGATGCTCCTGCTCATCGGCCCGGCTGCGCACGCGCAGGGGCAAAGCCGCGCGGACGCCGCGCAGGCGCTCTCGGACGCGGACCCCCGCTTGCGCCGCGAGGCCGCAAATCGCCTGGGCGAAATCGGCACGATGGCCGATCTGTCGTTGCTGGTGCGCGCGTTGCGCGATGTCGATGAAGATACGCGCGACAATGCGGAGCAGGCGATGTGGCGCATCTTCGGGCGCTCCGGTGATGCCGACGTCGACCGCCTCTACGAAACCGGCGTTCGGCAAATGGAGGCCGGCGAGCTCCGCCAGGGCATCGCCACCTTCACCCGGGTCATCGAGCGGAAGCCCGATTTCGCCGAGGCGTGGAACAAGCGCGCCACGCTCTATTTCATGACGGGGGAGCTGCGCAGGTCGCTGGCCGATTGTGACGAGGTGATCAAGCGCAATCCTTACCATTTCGGTGCCCTCGCCGGGTACGTGCAGATCTACATCCGGCTCGAGTACTACGATCGCGCGCTCGAGTATTCGCGCCGCGCGATCGCGGTCAACCCCAACATGGAGGGGGTCAAACGCAACATGCTGCTGCTGGAGCGGTTGCTGGAGGAGCGGCGCCGGCGAACGATCTGATCGAATGCGGGCGCCGACGACGGTAAGTCGCCCTACGCCGGCACGAAGGTCGCCGCCGTCCCCTCACCCACGGGGACGAGCCGATGACCGAAAAGCTCCGACAGCGCATCGGCGGTGAGGATCCGGGCGGCCCCGCCCGCGCGCGCCTGCCCGCCGCCCAACGCGATCGCGTGGTCCGCGTAGCGCAACGCGAGATGCAGGTCGTGCAGCACCATCACGATCGCCTTGCCGCCGCGCTTGGCCAGCGACGAGACCACGTCGAGCGCCGCGACCTGCTGGCCGAGATCGAGGTGCGACGACGGCTCGTCGAGCAGCAGGAGGTCTGGATTCTGCGCGACGATCGCGGCCAGCGCGAGGCGCCGCCGCTCGCCGCCCGACAGCGTGCGCGCGTCGCGCGCGTCGAGGCCCTCGAGCCCGAACGCCGCCAGCGCGTCACGGGCGCGCGCAATGTCGCTCCGGGATTCCCATTGCCAGCGCGACAGATGGGGATGGCGACCGACGAGCGCCGTCTCGAGCACCGTTGCCGGAAAGAAGTCGACGCTGTCCTGCGGCAGGTAGCCGCGGCGAAGGGCGCGTTCGCGCGGGCGGAGCGCGGCAAGGGCAGTGCCCTCGTAGGCGATTTCGCCAGAGGCCGGACGCAGCAGCCCGGCAAGCGTGGCGACGAGCGTCGTCTTGCCGGCGCCGTTCGGGCCGACGACCACCCAGCACTCGCCGGCGCGCACGTCGAGATCGAGATCGGCAACGAGGCATCGGCCGGCGACGTACAGCGAAAGGCCGCGGCAGGAGAGGCGCAGCGCGCTGCCCGTCATGGCCGGCCCCGCGACAACAGCGTCAGGAACACAGGCACGCCGACGAGCGCGGTGATCACGCCGACCGGCAGCTGGACCGGTGCGGCGATCGTGCGCGCCAGCGTGTCGGCGAGGACGAGCAGCGTGCCGCCTGCGAGGACGCTGGCCGGCAGCAGCACGCGCTGATCGTTGCCGATGACGAGGCGCAGCGCATGCGGCACGACGAGTCCGACGAACCCGACGCTGCCGGCGGTCGTGACGGCGGCCGCGGTCGCGAGCGCCGCGAGCGCCGCGAGCAGGAACGTCGTGCCGGCGACGGCGACGCCGAGCGCCGCGGCGACGTCCTCGCCGCGCGCAAGCACGTTGAGGTCCCGCGCGAAGGCCAGCGAGCCTGCGAGGCTCAAAGCGAGAACGATCAGCGCCGGGGTCGCGAGCGTCGTTCCCCCGAGGTCGCCGATCAGCCAGAAAAGCATGCCCTTGACCTGCGCATCGGGCGCCAGCGTCAGCAATAGCGCGATCAGCGCGCCCCATCCCGCTGCTACGACGACGCCCGTGAGGAGCAGGCGGGTCGTGGTCCATGGCGCGCGGTCGCCACCGGCGCGCGCCAGGCCGAATACGAGCAGCGTCGACGCGAGTGCACCGGCCAGCGCGGCCGGCGTGACGAGCGCTGCCGCGCCCGCCAGCATCGCAGCGAGCGCGCCGACGGCCGCGCCGCCGGAGATGCCGAGAATGTAAGGGTCGGCGAGCGCATTGCGCAGCAGCACCTGCATCAGGGCCCCGGCAAGGGCCAGCAGCCCGCCGACCGCAAAGGCCGCGAGCGCACGCGGAAGGCGCAGCTCGCGGACGATGGTCGCCGCGGTCCCCGAAGTGTCGCCCGCAAGCGCGCGGAGGATCGCCTTGCCGTCGACGTCGATGCTGCCGACCGCGAGGGCGAGGACCAGTGCGAGAAGCGCGGCGAGAGCGAGGGCAGCGAGTATCGCGACGCGTCGGGCGGGAGTGGCGAGGCCGGGAAGCGGCGGTGCGGACATGGTGGATCGCCGAAGGCGGACGGGACGCCAGGGTCTTCGGTGAGAGCGGATTATAGTGTTCGCCCGCCTCTCGGCGCAGATGCAACAGCGCCAGCGAAACCTTTGGCGCGCCGGCGGGTCTTATAATTCCCGCTTTCCTACGGGCCTGCCCGAAGGGCCGTGGGGTCCACGATGAACAAGGCCTTCACACGCGAATCCGAAACGGCCGACGACGAAGACGACATCGAAGCCGTCTCGCCGCTGCCCGTCGGCGCCCGCAATTACATGACGCCCGGCGGGTTCGCGCGGCTCTCTGCCGAGCTCGAACGCCTGGTGCAGAAGGAACGGCCCGGGCTCGTCGCCACGGTTGCGTGGGCGGCCGGCAACGGCGATCGCTCGGAGAACGGCGACTACATCTACGGAAAGAAGCGCCTGCGCGAAATCGACCGGCGAATCCGGTTCCTCATCAAGCGACTCGACGCGTCCGAAGTCGTCGACCCCGCCGGCCCCCGCGACGAGGAAGCGGCCAGCCAAGTGTTTTTCGGGGCGACTGTCGACGTACGCAACGCGCGGGGCGAACCGCGCACGGTATCCATCGTCGGCATCGACGAGATCGACACGGCGCGTGGCTACATCAGCTGGGTGTCGCCCATGGCGCGCGCGCTCCTCAAGGCGCGCGAAGGCGATACGGTGACGCTGCGTACGCCCGGCGGCGCCGAGGAGCTCGAAATCGTCGACGTCCGCTATGCGCCGCTCGCGACAGGCGCCGGGCCGGCGAGTTGACGACGCGCGCACCGAAAGACTAGAGTGCATCGATGACCGCGCCGCTTCCCCCTGCCGAACCCGCGTCGGACGCCGCCATCGACGGCGAACTCGCAGCGCTGGAGCAGAAGCTTGCGTCGCTGCTCGCGTACGCGCGCGGGCTGCGCGCGGCGAACGAGGCGCTGCGCCGCGGCCTCACGGCTGCCGAAGAGCGTAACCAGGCGCTTTCCGAGCGCGTTGCCGAAGCCAAGCGAAGGCTCGACGCCCTGGTTGCGCGCCTGCCCGAGCCCGCCGAATGAAGGGCAAGACCGCGGCGCCCGGCGAGCGCATGGTCACGTTGGACGTCTCGCTGCTCGGCCGCGAGTACAAGGTCGCGTGCAAGGAAGGCGAGGAAGCCGCGCTCATGGATGCCGTGACCTTTCTCGAAGGTCGCATGCGCGAGATCCGCGAGAGCAGCAAGACCAGTTCGCCCGAGCGCATCGCGGTGATGGCCGCGTTGAACCTGGCGCACGATTTCCAGCGCGGGCGCGCCGCCCGGTCCAATGCCGCGGACGGATCCGCCCTCATTGACGCTACCGCCGCGCGGCGTAGAATCGCCGGCATGCGGTCCGCGATCGATCAGGCGCTTGCGGGCCAGGAAAAATTGCTCTGACGCACTGCGCCGCCGTTCGCGCAGTGCGGGCTTGCTCCATGTTCCCTGCGGTGTTCGAGCTGTCCGTATACTCTTTGAACCAATGCCATATGGCGAGGTTGCCGCGCCTTTAGCGGGCTGGTGTGCGCTCCTACGCGGAAGCGCCTGAAGGCCCCGGCAGGCGACCCTCTTGAACTCAGGTTCAAGATGAGGGCGGCACGGCACAGGTGGGGAACACCCTATTCAATGGCCCGCCGAGCGGCGGACGTCGAGACAGGCGCGGCGCCGGCAACGGCGCCGCTTTTTTGCGATGCGCCACCGGCTGCTGACCGCGGGCGACCACGCGCCCTTTGCCCGCGCGAACCGCACCGGCATCCTGACGATGGTCGGCGCGATGGCCTGCTTCATCGTCAACGATGCGCTGGTCAAGTACGCGAGCCAGACCATGCCGTCTGCACAGCTCATCCTCGTCCGCGGCGTCATGGCATCGACGCTGGTGCTGGCGGTGGCCAAGGCGATGGGCGCCACGGCGCGAATCAGGGAAATCGCACGCGGATGGGTGTTGACGCGGGCCATCGTCGATGCCGTCGCGTCGATGCTCTATCTCGTGTCGCTGTTTCATCTTCCGATCAGCAGCGCCACGGCGATAAACATGACGTCGCCGCTGATCATCACGGCGCTCGCGGCCGTGATGCTCGGCGAACGGGTCGGCCCGCATGCGTGGCTCGCCACGGCGGTCGGCTTCATCGGCGTCCTCCTGATCGTCCAGCCGCAAACCGAAGGCATCAACGGCTACGCCATTCTCTGTGCCCTCGCAACCGTGCTCCTTTCCGTCCGCGACCTGCTGACGCGGCGGGTGCATGTCGGCATTCCGTCGATTCTCGTGACGCTCTCGACGACCGTCGCGGTGACGCTGCTCGCGGGCGCACTTGCGCTGCTCGAAGGATGGAGCCCGGTCGGCGCATTCGACCTCGGGCTCCTCGCCATCGCCGCGGCCTTCCTCGCCACCGCCTACTTCCTGATCGTCAGCAGCACGCGGAAGGGCGATCTCTCGCTCATCGCGCCCTTCCGCTACTCGGGTCTCCTGTTCGCGACGATCGTGGGCTTCGTCGTCTGGGGCGACACCCCGAACGCGCTCGGATGGTCCGGAATCGTGCTTCTGATCGGTTCAGGCATCCATGTACTGCGCTCGAGCCGCCGTGCGCGGGCCGCCTCTCCGTCGCCGGAATGACCGGGCGAATCCTGCGCCGCGACGAGACGGACATCCGCGGAACCTGATGGAGCTGACATGCGCTACTGGCTGATGAAATCGGAGCCCGACGAGTTCTCGATCGACGACCTCGCCGCGGCGAAGGGCCGGACCACGTCGTGGTTCGGCGTGCGCAATTACCAGGCGCGCAATTTCATGCGCGACCAGATGAAGGTCGGGGATCGGGCATTCTTCTATCACTCGAGCTGCCCGGAACCGGGGATCGCCGGCACCGTCGAGGTCACCGGCCCAGCGTATCCCGACGCCACGCAGTTCGACCGCAAGAGCCCGTACTACGATGCTAAGGCCTCGCGCGACGCGCCGCGCTGGGTGAGCGTCGACGTCACGCTGCAGGACAAGCTGCGCCTCATTTCCCTTCCGGAGCTGCGCTCGCATCCGGAGCTCGCGCGGATGCGGGTCCTGCAACGCGGCAACCGGTTGTCGATCACTCCGGTCGATCCGGCCGAGTGGACGTTCGTGCTGAAGATCGCGAAGCGCAAGGCGTGAAATGATCGGCCCCCGTACTCACCGTGCTCGACCTCCCTCGAGGGGTGCCATCAGCGTGCTGGGAACGGCCGGGCGGGCAGTGAGGTGATGGACCCGGTGCTGGTCGTCGCGTTCCTCGCCCTGGGCGCGGTCGTCGGTTTTCTCGCGGGTCTGCTCGGACTTGGCGGCGGGATGACGATGGTCCCGCTGCTCACGCTCGTCTTCACGCGGCAGGGATTCGCGCCGGAACACATCGTGCACATGGCGGTCGCGACGGCGACCGCGACCATCCTGTTCACGTCGATCGCGTCGATGCGCGAGCATCAGCGGCACGGCGCGATCCGGTGGCCGGTCGTCGCGGGATTGGCGCCGGGAATCATCGTCGGCTCGCTCCTCGGCCCGCAGTTCGTCGGCGGCATGTCGACGGCGGTGCTGGCGGCGTTCATCGGCGTGTTCGTCGCGGTGGCGGCAACCAACATACTGCTGGACCGGAAGCCGAAACCCACGCGCGAGCTGCCCGGAAAGGGCGGGCTGTTGGCGGTCGGCGGCGGCATCGGCCTCATCTCGAGCATGGTCGGCGCCGGGGGCGCGTTCCTTTCCGTGCCGTTCATGACCGCCTGCAACGTTCCCATCCGGAATTGCGTCGCGACTTCGGCGGCGCTTGGATTGCCGATTGCCGTTGCGGGGACGCTGGGTTTCGTCGTCGCCGGGCTCGGCCAACCGGGAATGCCGCCGCATTCGATCGGATACGTCCACGTGCCGGCGCTGCTCGCAATCGTTGCGGCGAGCGTGGTCTCGGCGCCGATCGGTGCGCGCGCGGCCCATCGCTGGCCCGTCAAGGCGCTGAAGCGGTCGTTCGCGATCGTGCTCTACGCTCTCGCCGCCTACATGTTGCTCAAGTCCTATCAGACTTGGCAGCGTTGAGCCGTGCCCCACCGGGTCCGGTGCCTACGCAGTGTCGTCGCTCTCGCCGGATGTTCCCAACCGCGAAACCTCGCGATGCGGCACGGAGCGGTATGGCCGGCAGGAAGGGCCGACGCGACCGCATCGTGGCAACCGAGGTGGTCGTCAGACCGTAGCTTGACGATGAATCGACCTCAGGCTGCGCAAAGCAGCTTGCCGTCCTCGTGCATCAACGACGAGATGGCTTCTTCCGGCCGGTTGCAGAAGAGAAGCCGGTCGAGGTCCTTTTCACCGATGAGGCCCGACGCCAGCATGCGGTCGCGCATCCAGTCGAGCATCCCTTGCCAGAATGCCTTGTCGTAGAGCAGCACCGGCGCGTGCGGCGACTTCCCGCATTGAATGAGCGTGAGGACCTCGCCCAGTTCGTCCAGCGTGCCGAAGCCTCCCGGAAAGAACAGGAAGGCCTGCGAATGCCGGCAGAACGCCACCTTGCGCGAGGCGAAGTGCTCGAAATTCACCTCGACGTCGAGGTTCGGGTTCACCTTTTCCTCGACGGGAAGCCGAATCGAGAGGCCGACGCTGCGTCCGCCGCGGCCCGCCTTGGCGCCCTCGTTGGCAGCTTCCATGATGCCGGGACCGCCGCCGGTGATGACGGCGATCCCGCGCGCCGACAGCAGCCGCGCCGTCTCGCGGGCCGCGATGTAATAGCTGTTTTCGGGCGTGACGCGGGCACTGCCGAAGATCGCAACGGAGGGACCGAGGTCCGTCAACGCGGCCTTGGACGCCTCCACCTCTCGGGCGAGGCGCTGGCTCAGCGTATTGCGCTTCTTCACGAGTCAGGCGTCCTCGTCCGCTCTCCGGCGCGAATGTGCCGTGCCGGAATCCCAGCAGGGGTCGGCCTTGCCGAGGTATTTCAACTCGAGGTCGTGGCGCAACTCGTCGGCGATCTCGATCTCCTCCTGCGTCGGAACACTTGGCGACAGCTCGAAATCCAGCCGCTCGGGTGCCGGGCGAACGTGGACTACAGCGTGCGCTTCATGCGCGTGACGGTGGTGTGGCATATTGCAGGCGCGTCATTCGTTGTACCCTCGACCGCAATCGAGCAAGAAGTGTGCCGCGATCATGGCGGGGCGCCGGCGGGAGCGCGGCGTCCGTGCCGCAGGAGCGCGACGTGATCGACCCCCACGATCTGCAGCGGTTCGTCGACGCGCAAGGCCCCGTCTACGAGCAGGTGTGTTCCGAACTGCGGCAGGGCCGAAAGCGGGGGCACTGGATGTGGTTCGTGTTCCCCCAGATCGCGGGCCTGGGCCACAGCGCAACGGCACGCAGGTTCGCCATCGCTTCGCGGGAGGAGGCGCAGGCGTATCTGCAGCATCCGGTGCTGGGGCCGAGGCTGAGGGAGTGCACCCGGCTCGTCAACCTCGTCGAAGGGCGAACGCTCGAGCAGATTTTCGGCTTTCCCGACGAGGTGAAGTTCCGGTCGTCGATGACCCTGTTCGCGCATGCGACGCCCGACAACCAGGTCTTCGAGGACGCTCTGCGCAAGTATTGCGGGGGCGCGTACGATCCCTTGACGCTCGAGCTGTCTTGACGGCTCGGCTTCGAGTTCCTGCCGCGTTACGCGGCCTCCTTCACCGAGGGTAGCCCGGCCAGCGCCATCGCGAGCTCCTTCTCGTCGTAATCGAGGTCCTTGAGCTTGCCGCCGAAGTAGTCGATGTACGCCTGCATGTCGAAGTGGCCGTGGCCGCACAGGTTGAACAGGATCGCGCGCGGGACGCCTTCCTCGCGGCAGCGGATCGCCTCGTCGATCGCGCCCTTGACGGCATGGTTGGCTTCCGGCGCCGGCAGGATGCCCTCGGCACGCGCAAACTGCACACCGGCGTCGAACACCGCGGTCTGCTGATAGGCCGTCGCGCCGATGAGCCCCAGCTCCTTGAGGTGCGACACCAGCGGGGCCATCCCGTGATAGCGCAGACCGCCAGCGTGGAATCCCGGCGGCGTGAACGTGGAGCCCAGCGTGTGCATCTTGGTGAGCGGCGTGAGGTGTGCGGTGTCGCCGAAATCGTAGGCGTAGGTGCCGCGCGTCAAGCTCGGGCACGCGGCTGGCTCGACGGCGACGATGTTCACCTTGCGGCCGCCGCGCAGCTGCGCACCGAGGAACGGGAACACGATGCCGGCGAAATTGGAGCCGCCGCCGGTGCAGCCGACGATGGTGTCCGGGTAGTCGTCGGCCATTTCCATCTGCGCCATGGCTTCCTGCCCGATCACCGTCTGGTGGAGCAGCACATGGTTCAGAACGCTGCCGAGCGCGTACTTGGCATCGTCGTGCTGCGCGGCAACCTCGACCGCCTCGGAAATCGCGATGCCGAGACTGCCCGGATGGTCGGCGCGCTGCGCGAGGATCGCGCGGCCCGACTGTGTCTCGCTCGACGGCGACGCGATGCAACGCGCGCCGTAGGTCTCCATCAGCGCGCGCCGGTACGGCTTCTGGTCGTACGACACGCGAACCATGAACACCTGGACGTCGAGCCCGAAGAGCGCGCCGGCGAACGCGAGCGAGCTGCCCCACTGGCCGGCGCCCGTTTCGGTGATCAGCCTCTTGACGCCGGCTTCCTTGTTGTAGAAGGCCTGCGCGACCGCCGTGTTGGGCTTGTGGCTGCCGGCGGGCGAGACGCCCTCGTACTTGTAGTAGATGCGCGCCGGCGTCTGCAGCACCTTTTCGAGCCGCCGCGCGCGATAGAGCGGCGTCGGCCGCCACTGCCGGTACACGTCGCGGACCGGACCGGGAATTTCGATCTCGCGTTCGGTCGTGACCTCCTGCAGGATCAGCGCCATGGGAAACAGCGGAGCGAGGTCGTCGGGGCCGAGCGGCTTCAGCGTCCCCGGATGAAGCACCGGCGGCAGCGGTTTCGGGAGGTCCGCCTGCAGGTTGTACCAGAACTTCGGTATCCTCGATTCGTCGAGGACGTACTTGACGGTGTCGTTCATCATGTTCCTCATGGGCGCCGGATGGGCCGCTTCGCGCAGGAAGCGGGGCTGCGCCGACAAGTCTAGCGCGAGGGCGCCATCAACGTGGCAGCGCACCGCGGCCGTTTCTGCCGGCATTGACGGGGATCAAGGGCCGATGACGTCCCGGGCGGCGTGCCCTCGCTCATGCCCGGATACTCCGTCGCGTCGGCCATCAGGCCTTCGCGTTACCATCACGGCTTTCGTTCCGCCCACTGTCCCATGAAGCCCGCCCGGCACCCCACGGCCCTGCGCACGTCGCAGCTCCTTCGCGACGCCGGAATCGACACCGATGTCGTCGAGTTCGAACAGCCCACGCGCACCAGCGCCGAGGCCGCCGCCGCGATCGGCTGCTCGGTTGCGGAAATCGCCAAGTCCATCGTGTTTCGCGGCAAGACCAGCGGCCAGGCGGTCGTCGTCGTCGCAAGCGGCGACAATCGCGTCAGCGAAGCCAAGGTTGCCGCGAAGCTGGGTGAGCCCCTGGCGCGCGCCGACGCGGACTTCGTGCGGACGGCCACCGGCTATGCCATCGGCGGCGTGGCGCCCATTGGCCATTCGCAGCCAGTGAAGCTGTTGCTCGATGAAGACCTGCGGAGGTTCGAGGCGGTCTGGGCGGCGGGTGGCACGCCGTTTTCGGTGTTTCCCGTCAAGCCCGATCAGCTTCGAAGCCTGACGGGAGCTGACTGGGCCGACGTCAGGCTGTAGCGCCTGTCGGCGTCGCTCAGAGTGTGGCGGGTGGTGACGCCCCGCTCGCCGGCGTCGGCAGCGCCTGGAAGCGCTCGATCGCCGCGCGCGCGTTGAACAGCATGCGCTCGCGGCCGAGGCGCTGGTCCAGCCCGGCGCGGCGCACGACCTCGAGGACGCCGGGGTTCAGCCCCACCAGCCACACGACGGCGCCGCGTTCGGTCGCACGCTTCTCGCCTTCCATCAGCGCCTGCAACGCCGAATATTCGATGTCGGGCACCCGACTCATGTCCACTGCCAGCACGCGTGGCTTGTGCTGCGCGACCAGCGCGTCGATCCGCTCCGCCACATACTGCGCATTGACGAAGAACAGGCGCCCCTCCGGCCGCACGATCAGCAAGCCCTCGAAGGTCTCGTCGTCGGGGTGCTCGGGCGACAGCGGCCGCAGCACGTCGGCTCCTCGCTTGCGGCCGATCACGGACACGCGAGGATGGGCGGTCTGGCTGGACAGGCCGATCATCGACACGATGATGGCTACCACGATGCCCTTCAGGGTGCCGAACACCAGAACCCCGACACAGGCGATCAGTGCCCAGCGAAATTCCATCGAACGCACGCTGCGGATGGCACGGAACTCCGCGGGCTGGATCAGCCCGACCGAGTAGACGATGACGACCGCGGCAAGCGTCGCGTGCGGCATCAGGCCCAGCACGGGCGCCAGCAGCAGCATCGTCGCCAACGCGGCACCCGCGGTGACCAACGATGCCTTCTGCGACCGTCCGCCGGCCGCTCGCACAACGGCGGTCTGCGAAGTGCCGCCGCCCGCCGGCATCGCGCCGAACAGCGCGCCTCCGAGATTGGCCGCACCGGTGGCGACCAGTTCGCGGTTTGCGTTGATCGGAGGCTCGCCCGGCCGGGCAAAGGCCCGACCCGCGGCGATCGTCTCGGTGAAACTCATCAGCGCGATCCCCAGCGCGCCCGGCACCAGCTGCTCGATCAGCGCAAGGTCCGGCAGCGTGAGCGACGGGAATCCTTGCGGAATCAGGCCGACGGTCGAGACCCCCAGCGCCTTCAGGCCGAAGTACCACGACGCGGCAATGCCGCCCCCCACGGCGACCAGAGGCGCCGGCGAGTGCGGCCACAGCCGCTCCATGCCGATCAGCACCGCGAACGTCGCCACGGCCACCCCCAACGTCAAGAGCGACGTGCCGGGAACGTGCTGCACGACACTGAGGAGATCGGCGAAGAACCCCTGCTTCGTGATGTGGATTCCCAAGAGCTTCGGCACTTGGTCCAGCACGATCACGAGGCCGATCCCCGCCTTGAAGCCCGTCAGCACCGGCGCGGAAATGAAGTTCGCCACGAACCCCAGCTTCATCAGCCTCGCCAGAAGCAGCATTGCGCCGACCAGCGCGGCCAGCGTGGCCGTCGCGGTGACGAGCTTTGCCGGGTCGCCGTCCGGAACTGCCAGCCCCAGCTGCGTGCCGGCCAGGATCGCCAGCGTGGTGGTGGAGCTGACGCTGAGCACCCGCGACGAGCCGAGCAGCGCATAGATCACCATCGGCACGAAGGCCGTGTACAGGCCCACCGCGACCGGCAATCCGGCGACGGTGGCATACGCCATCGCCTTGGGCAGCACGACGGCGGCGGCGGTCAGGCCGGCGACCGTATCGAAACGCAGCGCGTTGCCGCCCGGCGTGGTGACCGATTGTTCACTCATGACGCCTGCTCCCTTTTGCCCTGTGCATGCCGCGCTCGGTAGGGCTCCGGCACGACGTGGCTACCGCCGGGTACCGAACTGCTCGCGGAGCAGATTCTTCTGGACCTTGCCCATCGCGTTGCGCGGCAGGTCGGCGACGAAGTGGACGCGCTTCGGGATCTTGAAGCTCGCGATCTCGCCCTTGAGCGCGGCGATCACGCCGCTCTCCGTCAGCGCGTTGCCCGGGCTGCGCGACGACGATCGCCGCCACCGCTTCGCCGAAATCGGCGTCGGGCACGCCGATCACCGCCGATTCGACGACGCCCGGCAGCGCGTCGATCTTCTCCTCGATCTCCTTCGGGTAGACGTTGAGGCCGCCGGTGATGATCAGGTCCTTCGCGCGCCCGACGATGCGCAGATAGCCGTTCGGCAGCAGCTCGCCGACGTCGCCGGTGCGGAAATAGCCGTCGGCGGTGAACTCCTCGCGCGTCTTGTCCGGCATGCGCCAGTAGCCGGCGAACACGTTCGGGCCCCTGACCTCGATGCCGCCGACCTCGCCGGCGCCGCAGGGCCGGCCCTCGGCGTCGACGACGCGCACCGAGACGCCCGGCAGCGGCGGCCCGACGGTGCCGGCGATGCGCTCGCCGTCGAGCGGATTCGACGTGTTCATGCCGGTTTCGGTCATCCCGTAGCGCTCGAGGATCGTGTGCCCGGTGCGCTGCCGGAATTCGTCGAAGGTCTCGGGCAGGAGCGGCGCCGAGCCCGACACGAACAGCCGCATCGACCGGCAATCCTCGGCGCCGAACGAACGGCAGCGCGAGCAGCCGCGTGTAGAACGTCGGCACGCCCATCATCACGGTGGCGCGCGGCAGCAGCGCGCGCACTTCCTCGGCGTCGAACTTGGCGAGCCACAGCATCCGCGCACCGGCGAGCAGCGCGCAGTGGCAGGCGACGAACAGTCCGTGCACGTGATAGATCGGCAGCGCGTGCAGCAGGACGTCGCCGCGCGTGAAGCCCCAGCACTCGACCAGCGTCGAGCGCGTTGCTGCGCGAGGTTGCGATGGGTCAGCATCGCGCCTTTCGGCCGGCCGGTGGTCCCCGACGTGTAGAGGATCGCGGCGAGGTCGTCCGGCTGCGAGACGACCGTCTCGAAAGTCCGCGGGCTGGCCGTCGGCGCGATCGAGCAGCGTGCCTGTCGCCGCCCGCGAGCGTCAGCACCGTGCGCTTCGCGGCCGCAGCGCGCGCGACGCGCTCGGCGGCCTCCGGACGGCAGACGATGACGCGACGGCTCGGCGTCGCCGAAGAGGTAGCGCGAGCTCGCTCTTCTGGTAGCCCGGTGTTGAGCGGCAGGTAGACGAAGCCCGGCGCGCAGGCAGGCGAGGTAGAGCGCGAGCGCCTCCCAGCACTTGTCGACCTGCGCGGCGACGCGGTCGCCGCGGCGCGCACCCGGCGGCGGTCAAGCGCGTGCGCGATGCGCGCCGACGTCGCGTCGAGCTCCTCGTAGTGGACGACCGGCCCGTCCGGGATCAGCAGGCACGGCTGCTCGGCGCTCTCGGGAAATGGCCGCGCAGCAGCGCGTAGAGGTTGGCGTTCATGCGCGACGTCGGATGTCGCAACAGGCGATGCGGCAACGCGGACATTACAACAACGCCGCGGCGCGCTGCCCGCCGCCGGCACGGTGCGCAGCGCATCCGGCGTGACGGGCACGGCCTCGCGGGCGCAGCGGTCATCCCGGCCTCAGCGCGGTGCGCACTGCCCGGGATCGCCTCAGATCAGCCCGGCGCCGCGCGCCCACTGGTACTTGGCGCCGAGCACCGCGACCGGGATCTCCGTCGAGTACGCGTAGGCCGGAATGCCGTGCTGGTACAGGTACTCCGCCGCTTCCTCGACCTCGACGTCGCCGGCGAGCGAGGCGACGATCGGCTTGTCGATGCCCTTCGCCTTCATCTCGTCGACGACCTCGACGACGAGCTTCGCGAACACCATCGGCGGCGTGACGATCGTGTGCCAGTAGCCGAGGATCAGCGCGTGGATCCGCGGCTCCTCGAGCCCCAGGCGGATCGTGTTCTGGTAGGTCTTCGGCGGCTCGCCGCCGGTGATGTCGACCGGGTTGCCGGCGGCGCCGAACGGCGGGATGAACTTGCGGAACGCGGCGTCGAGATCGGGCGGCATCGCCATCAGCGACAGCTTGTTGTCGACGCAGGCGTCGGACAGCAGCACGCCGGAGCCGCCGGCGCCGGTGATGATGACGACGTTCTCGCCCTTCGGCGTCGGCAGCACCGGGATGCCGCGCGCGAACTCGAGGAGGTCGCGCAGGCTGCGCGCGCGGATGACGCCCGACTGCTTCAGCACGTCCTCGTAGATCTTGTCGTTGCCGGCGAGCGCGCCGGTGTGCGAGCTCGCGGCGCGGGCGCCCAGGCTCGTGCGGCCGGCCTTCAGCATCACCACGGGCTTCTTCTTCGACACGCGCTTCGCGACCTCGGCGAACGAGCGGCCGTCCTTCAGGTCCTCGCAGTGCTGCGCGATGATCGTGCGTGTTGTCGTCCTGCTCGAAGAACGTGAGGAGGTCGTCCTCGTCGATGTCCGACTTGTTGCCGAGGCCGACGATCGCCGACACGCCCATCTTGGCCGAGCGCGAGAAGCCGATGATCGCCATGCCGATGCCGCCCGACTGCGACGACAGCGCCGCGTGGCCCTTGACGTCGTAGGCGGTGCAGAACGTCGCGCACAGGTTCTTCCACGTGTAGTAGAAGCCGTAGATGTTCGGGCCCATCAGCCGCACGTCGTACTTGCGCGCGATGTCGACGAGCTCCTGCTGGCCCGCCACGTTGCCGGTCTCGGCGAAGCCGGACGGGATCAGCACCGCGCCGGGGATCTTCTTCTCGCCGACTTCGATCAGCGCCGCCGCGCAGAACTTCGCGGGAATCGCGAACACGGCGACGTCGATCACGCCGGGCACGTCCTTGACGCTCTTGTACGCCTTCTTGCCCATGATCTCGTCGGCGCGACGGGTTGATCGGGTAGATCGCGCCCTGGTAGCCGCCGTTGATCAGGTTCTTCATCACCGAATTGCCGATCTTGCCCTCCTCCGACGACGCGCCGATCACGGCCACCGCTTCGGGCTTCATGATCCGGTTCATCTGGCGGACGATCGTCTCCTGGCTCGGGCGGTAGCGCGCGGGCTGCGGCGCGAAGTCGACGACGATGCGCACGTCGGCGGCGATCGCGCCCGCTCTTCGTCGCGAACACCGGGTTCAGGTCCATCTCGGCGATCTCGGGGAAGTCGGCGACGAGCTGCGAGACGTTGACGATCATCGCCGCGAGCGCCGCGCGGTCGACGGGGTCGGCGCCGCGCACGCCCTTCAGGATCTCGGCCGCCGCGATGCCGTCCAGCATCGACAGCGCGTCGTCGCGCGACGCCGGCGCGAGGCGGAACGTGATGTCCTTCAGCACCTCGACCAGGATGCCGCCCAGCCCGAACGCGACGAGCTTGCCGAACGCGGGATCGGTGACGGCGCCGACGATGACTTCCTGCCCGCCGCGCGAGCATCTGCTGGACCTGGACGCCGAGCAGCGTGGCCTTGCGCGTCGTACTTCGTCGCGTTCGCCATGATCGTCGCGAAGCCCTTCTCGCACGTCCGCGGCGCTCTTCACGCCGACGAGCACGCCGCCCGCTTCCGTCTTGTGCAGGATCTCCGGCGAGACGATCTTGAGCACGACCGGGAAGCCCATCGCCGCGGCGAGCTTCGCCGCTTCGGCGGCCGACTGTCGCGACGCCTTCCTTCGGCGTCGCGATGCCGTAGGCGTCGCAGACGAGCTTGCCTTCGGGCGCGGTCAGCGACGTGCGTCCCTCCGCCTTCACCGCGTCGAGAATCCGCCGGACTTCGGTCTTGTCGTTCGCCATCGCTCGTTCCTCTGGAATGTCGATTACGGCGCGCCGGCGGCGCCGCCGCCCGGATCGCGTGCGTCAGATCACCTTTTCGGCGCGCAGCGCCGCGATCTGCGTCCTTGCCGTAGCCGAGCTCGGCCAGGACTTCGTCGGTGTGCTCGCCGAGCAGCGGCGAGCGCGTCGACTTCGGTCGGGCTGTCGGACATCTTGATCGGGTTGCCGACCGACAGGTACTTGCCGCGCGTCGGGTGATCGACCTCGACGACGGTTCCCGTCTTGCGCAGCGACGGCTCCTCGGCGATTTCCTTCATCGACAGGATCGGGCCGCACGGAATGTCGTGCTTGTTGAGGATGTCCATCGCCTCGAACTTGGTCTTGGTCTTCGTCCATTCCTCGATCTCGCCGAAGATCTCCATCAGGTGCGGCAGCCGCGCCTTGGGCGTCGCGTAGCGCGGATCGGTGAGCCACTCCGGCCGGCCGATCACCTCGCAGATGTCCTTCCACACCGGCGCCTGCGTGATGAAGTAGATGTAGGCGTTGGGGTCGGTCTCCCAGCCCTTGCACTTCAGGATCCAGCCCGGCTGGCCGCCGCCCGACGCGTTGCCGGCGCGCGGCACGGCGTCGCCGAACTTGCCGTTCGGATACTGCGGATATTCCTCCATCACGCCGGTGCGCGCGAGCCGCTGCTGGTCGCGCAGCTTGACGCGGCAGAGGTTGAGCACGCCGTCCTGCATCGCCGCCAGCACCTTCTGGCCGCGGCCGGTCGTGTTGCGCTGGTAGAGCGCGGCGACGATGCCGAGCGCGAGATGCAGGCCGGTGCCGGAGTCGCCGATCTGCGCGCCGGTGACGAGCGGCGGGCCGTCGTCGAAGCCGGTCGTCGACGCCGAGCCGCCCGCGCATTGCGCGACGTTCTCGTAGACCTTGCAGTCCTCGTACGGGCCGGGGCCGAAGCCCTTGACCGACGCGACGATCATCCGCGGATTGAGCTGTCTGGATGTGCTCCCACGTGAGGCCCATGCGGTCGAGCGCGCCGGGCGCGAAGTTCTCGACCAGCACGTCGCACTTCTTGACGAGCGCCTCGAGGATCGCCTTGCCCTTCGGGTGCTTGGCGTCGACGGTGATCGAGCGCTTGTTGTGGTTCAGCATCGTGAAATAGAGGCTGTCCACGTCCGGGAATGTCGCGCAGCTGCCCGCGCGTGATGTCGCCCTCGCCCGCGCGCTCGACCTTGATCACGTCGGCGCCGAGCCACGCCAGCAGCTGCGTGCACGTCGGCCCCGATTGCACGTGCGTGAAGTCCAGGATGCGGACGCCGTCCAATGCCTTGCCCATTACGTTCCCCTATGCAATGCCAGTCGATGCGCGAACGGCGCTGATCGCCGCACTGCGAGATCGGCCGTCACGGCTTCTTCTTCGCGGCGGGATTGAGACTCGTGATGCGGCCGCTTTCCGTGCCCGCCTTTTCGTCGATGACCGCGTTGATCAGGGTAGGCTTGCGCGAGCGGATCGCTTCTTCCATCGCGTTGCGAAGCTCGGCCGGCGTCGTGGCCAGCACACCCACGCCACCGAAGGCCTCCATCAGCTTCTCGTAGCGCGCGCCCTTGACGAACACCAGGGGCGACGGATCGCGTCCTCCGGTCGGATTCACTTCATCGCCGCGGTAGACGCCGTTGTTGTTCAGGATCACGACGCAGACCGGCAGGTTGTAGCGGCAGATCGTCTCGCACTTCCATGCCGGAGAAGCCGAAGGCGCTGTCGCCCTCGACCGCGATCACCTGCTCGCCGCTGACCACGGCCGCCGCGACCGAAAAGCCCATGCCGATGCCCATGACGCCCCACGTGCCGACGTCCAGGCGCTTGCGCGGCTTGTACATGTCCACGATGCTGCGCGTGAAGTCGAGCGCGTTCGCGCCCTCGTTGACGAGCATGGCGTCCGGATTCGCCTTGACGATGTCGCGCACGACGTTGAGCGCGCTGTGGTAGTTCATCGGCGTCGGGTTCTTCGCCAGCGTTTCCGCCATCTTCGCGACGTTCCTGGTCTTGCGCTCCGCGATGGCGTCGAGCCACTCGGCGGGCGGCTTCGGCCAGTTCGATCCCGCAGTTGCGTTGATGGCGCCGAGCATGGCGGAGACGCACGAGCCGATGTCGCCGACGACGGGCGCATCGATACGGACGTTGCTGTCCGCCTCCTGTGGCGAGATGTCGATCTGGACGAACTTCTGGCCGCCCCATTCCTTGGCGTTGTTGCCGCCCCACGTCTTGCCCTTGCCGTGCGAAAGCAGCCAGTTCAGGCGCGCACCGATCACCATCACGACGTCGGCTTCCGGCAGCACGTACGAGCGCGCCGCGGCTGCGGATTGCTCGTGCGTGTCGGGCAGCAGGCCCTTGGCCATCGCCATGGGCAGGTAGGGGATGCCGGTCTTTTCCACCAGCGCGCGAATGTCCGCATCGGCCTGCGCGTACGCCGCGCCCTTGCCGAGAATGATCAGCGGACGCTTGGCGGTCCTGAGCAGATCGAGCGCGCGCTGCACGGCGTCCGGCGCCGGGATCTGGCGCGGCGCCGGATCGACCACCTTGATCAGCGACTTCTTCCCCGCTTCCGCGTCGATGGTCTGCGGGAACAGCTTGGCCGGCAGGTCGAGATAGACGCCGCCCGGACGGCCGGAGAGAGCAGCACGGATCGCCCGCGCCACGCCCACGCCGATGTCCTCGGCGTGCAGGACCCGGAACGCGGCCTTGGCGTGCGGCCGGGCGATGGCGAGCTGGTCCATCTCCTCGTAGTCGCCCTGCTGCAAGTCGACGATCTCGCGCTCGCTCGAGCCGCTGATGAGGATCATCGGAAAGCAGTTGGTGGTGGCATTGGCGAGCGCCGTCAGTCCATTCAGAAAACCGGGGGCGGACACGGTGAGGCAGATGCCGGGCTTGTCCGTCATGAAGCCGGCGATGGAAGCGGCATACCCGGCGTTCTGCTCGTGGCGGAAGGAGATCACGCGCAGCCCGGCGCGCTGCAGCTTGCGCGTGAGGTCGGTGATCGGGATGCCGGGCAGACCGAAGATCGTATCGATGCCGTTCAGCTTGAGGGCATCGATGACCAGCTGAAAGCCGTCGGTTTCCTGCGGATTGGCGATCGATCTCGCCGCCGCTGGCGATCTTCGGCGTGTCGTCGGCGGTGGTCGCCGCCGGCTGCGCAGGTTTGGTGGCTACGTGGTCCATGTGAGTTCTCCGATCAGGCGGCAGCGGCGGTGGTGAGGTCGGCGCCGCGCGCGGCCGTTTCGAGACGGCGCCGCGTACGAGTGGGTCGTGCCGCGGCTACGTAATGTGAGCGCCCCAAAGCTTCGGGACGCCGGCATTTCCTCCAAGAAATACAGCCTAGCCGTGTTGGCTTCTTTTGATATTCGGCGTAACGTATGTGGTATATCACCGATTGTCAACAGCCTTCGACCCAACTGCGGCGACCCACCGCGAACTGTCCGTCGATGACGCCGTGCGGATGATCCCCCGGATGTCCGGGCCCGGAAACGCCCCCGACAAACGCCCCGTGCTCGCAGGGCGCTCGCACTGTTGCAACCGCCCGTCGTACGCCCCTCTTCGTAGCCTCCTAGCCCCGCTTTCGCGCCATGGACACCACCACCGAGGCCGTGCTGCCGCCGCTGACGCCGATCAGCGCCAGCGTCAGCCTGCGCGACCAGGCGTACGCCGCGCTGAAGCAGATGATCATGGACGCGGACATCTACGCGCACCCCGAGGAGATCCGCCTCGACGAGCGCCAGCTCTCGCAGGCGCTGGGCGTGTCGCGCACGCCGATCCGCGAGGCGATGACGCTCCTCGAGCAGGAAGGCTTCCTGCGCACCGAGCCCCGCCGCGGCATCTTCATCGTCCGCAAGACGAAGAAGCAGATCATCGAGATGATCGAGATGTGGGCGGCGCTCGAGAGCATGGCGGCGCGCCTGGCCACGATCAACGCGTCGGACGCGGACATCGCGGAACTGCGGCGGATGTTCGACGAGTTCCGGACCACGACGCCGGCCGACCACATCGACGAGTACTCGGACGCCAACATCGCGTTCCACCAGGCGATCATCCGGCTCTCCGGCTCGCACCTGATGGGCAAGACGATCGAGAACCTCTTCATCCACGTCCGCGCGATCCGCAAGATGACGATCTCGCAGAGCGACCGCGCGGCGCGCTCGATCATCGACCACATGCGGATCATCGAGGCGCTCGAGGCGCGCGACACCGAGCTGGCCGAGCGGCTCGTGCGCCAGCACTCGCTCGATCTCGCCGCGCACGTCGAAAAGCATTGCGACTTTCTCGACTAGGGTGAGCGGCCCCGGCGCACGCCGCGGGCGCGATGGCCGGCGGGCACCGACGCGCGCGGAAAGGAACGCGATGCAGAAAGCCGTGATCGACGTCTCGGGCATGCGGCAAGCGCGGCGGCGGCGCGCGGCCGTCCCAAGGGCCGGCAGGTCGATCCGCGGCGCTGGCCGAGGTGCGGGCGCTGCTCGGCGACGCGCCGCGGCGGCGCGATCTGCTGATCGAGTTCCTGCACCGGATCCAGGACGCTCACGGATCGATCTCGGCCGCGCATATCGTCGCGCTCGCGCAGGAGATGGCGCTCGCGATGACCGAGGTCTACGAGGTCGCGACCTTCTATCATCACTTCGACGTCGTGAAGGAAGGCGAGAGCGCCGCCGCCGCGCGTTGACCGTGCGCGTCTGCGAGACGCTGTCGTGCCGGATGGCCGGCTCGGAGGCGCTGCACGCCGCGCGTCGCGCGCGCCTGCGGCGCGCGACGTGCGCGTGATCGGCGCGCCGTGCATCGGCCGCTGCGAGCATGCGCCGGCCGCCGTCGTCGGCCGCAATCCGGTCGACCGCGCGACCGTCGACGCGGTGCATCGACGCGGTCGCGGCAGCGGCGCACCGAGCCGCGCTATCCCGCGTACGTCGACTACGCCGCCTATCGCGCCGGACGGCGGCTATCGCGTGCTCGCGCGCGTGCGCGCGCGGCGAGCGCCCGCTCGACGGCGTGCTGACGGCGCTGGAGGATTCCGGCCTGCGCGGCCTGGGCGGCGCCGGCTTTCCGGCCGGCCGCAAGTGGCGCATCGTGCGCGGCGAGCCCGCGCCGCGGCTGATGGCCGTGAACATCGACGAAGGCGAGCCCGGCACGTTCAAGGACCGCCACTACCTCGAGCGCGATCCGCACCGCTTCCTCGAAGGCATGCTGATCGCCGCGTGGGCGGTCGGCATCGACGACGTCTACGTCTATCTGCGCGACGAGTACGCCGCGTGCCGCGCGATCCTGACCCGCGAGATCGCCGCGCTCGAGGCCGATCCGCCGTGCCCGCTGCCGCGCCTGCATCTGCGTCGCGGCGCCGGCGCGTACATCTGCGGCGAAGAGTCGGCGATGATCGAGTCGATCGAGGGCAAGCGCGGCATGCCGCGGCTGCGGCCGCCGTACGTCGCGCAGGTCGGGCTCTTCGGGCGCCCGACGCTCGAGCACAACATGGAGACGCTCTACTGGGTGCGCGACATCCTCGAGAAGGGCGCCGCCTGGTTCGCGGGCCAGGGCCGCCACGGCCGCAAGGGCCTGCGCTCGTTCTCGGTGTCGGGCCGCGTGGCGAAGCCGGGCGTGCATCTCGCGCCCGCCGGCATCACCGTGCGCGAGCTGATCGACGAGTACTGCGGCGGCATGCTGCCGGGCCACGAGTTCTACGCCTACCTGCCGGGCGGCGCGTCCGGCGGCATCCTGCCGGCGTCGCTCGGCGACGTCCCGCTCGATTTCGACACGCTGCAGCCGCACGGCTGCTTCATCGGCTCGGCGGCCGTCATCGTGCTGTCGCAGCACGATCGCGCGCGCGACGCCGCGCTCAACCTGATGCGCTTCTTCGCCGACGAATCCTGCGGCCAGTGCACGCCGTGCCGCGTCGGCACCGAGAAGGCGGTGGCGCTGCTGGCGCAGCCGCACGTGGGACACGCCGCTGCTCGACGAGCTGTCGCAGGCGATGACCGACGCGTCGATCTGCGGCCTCGGGCAGGCGGCCCCCAATCCGATCGCGTCGTCGATCCGGTACTTTCCCGAGGAACTCGATGAGCCCGAAGGACGCAAATGAGCGGCGACGACGTTCGCTTCCGCTTGAACGGCGTCGAGGTCGCGCGCCGAGCGCGGGCGAGACGATCATCGAGGCCGCGCAGCGCCACGGCGTCGAGATTCCGCACCTCTGCTACACGCCGGGCATGCGTGCCGGACGGCAACTGCCGCGCGTGCATGGTCGAGATCAAGGGCGAGCGCGTGCTGGCGCCGTCGTGCTGCCGCGCGCCGGCGCCGGGAATGGACGTGTCGAGCGTCAGCGCGCGCGCCGTGCACGCGCAGAAGATGATCGTCGAGATGCTCGTGGCCGACGTGCCGGAGCGCGTCTACAAGCCCGACTCGGAGCTGGCGCACTGGCGGCGCTGGCTCGGCATCGGCAAGCCGCGCTTCGCGGCGCGCGCGCAGCCGGCGCCGGATCTCTCGCACCCGGCGATGGCGGTCAACCTCGACGCCTGCATCCAGTGCACGCGCTGCGTGCGCGCCTGCCGCGAGGAGCAGGTCAACGACGTCATCGGCTACGCGTTCCGCGGCGCGCATTCGAAGATCGTGTTCGACCTCGACGATCCGATGGGCGCGTCGACGTGCGTCGCCTGCGGCGAATGCGTGCAGGCGTGCCCGACCGGCGCGCTCGCGCCGGCGCAGGACGCCTACCTCGTGCCGACCGATCGCGAGGTGGCGTCGGTGTGCCCGTACTGCGGTGTCGGCTGCCAGCTCACCTACCACGTCAAGGACAACGCGATCGTCCGCGTCGAAGGCCGCGACGGGCCGGCCAATCACGAGCGCCTGTGCGTGAAGGGCCGCTTCGGCTTCGACTACGTGCATCATCCGCAGCGCCTGACGAAGCCGCTGATCCGCAAGCCCGGCATGCCGAAGATCGGCCGACTTCGTCGATGGATCCGGCCAATCCGCTCTCGGTCTTCCGCGAGGCGACCTGGGACGAGGCGCTCGATCTCGCCGGCGGAACGCTGCGCGGATTCGCGACGCGCACGGCGGCGGCGCGCTCGCCGGCTTCGGCTCGGCCAAGGGCTCCAACGAAGAGGCGTACCTGTTCCAGAAGCTCGTGCGCACCGGCTTCGGCACCAACAACGTCGACCATTGCACGCGGCTCTGCCACGCGTCGAGCGTCGCGGCGCTGCTCGAGGGCATCGGGTCCGGCGCGGTGTCGAATCCGGTGATGGACGTGATGAAGGCGGAGGTCGTGCTGCTGATCGGCGCCAATCCGGTCGTCAATCATCCGGTGGCGGCGACGTGGATCAAGAACGCCGTCAAGCGCGGCACGAAGCTGATCCTCGCCGAGCCGCGCCGCTCGGAGCTCGCGCGGCACGCGACGCACTTCCTGCAGTTCAAGCCCGACACCGACGTCGCGCTCCTCAACGCGATGATGCACACGATCGTCGAGGAGGGCCTCGTCGCGCCGAGCTTCGTCGCGGATCGCACCAGCGGCTACGACGAGCTGCGCGAAGAACGTCGCCGGCCACAGCCCGGAGGCGATGGCGCCGGTGTGCGGCATTCCGGCGGAGACGATCCGCGAGGTCGCGCGCCTCTACGCGACGTCCGGCGGGTCGATGATCCTGTGGGGCATGGGCATTTCGCAGCACGTGCACGGCACCGACAACGCGCGGTGCCTGATCGCGCTGTCGCTGATGACCGGGCAGGTCGGACGGCCCGGCACGGGCCTCCATCCGCTGCGCGGCCAGAACAACGTGCAGGGCGCGAGCGATGCCGGCCTCATCCCGATGATGTTTCCGGACTACCGGCGCGTCGACAACGCCGGTGCGCGCGGCGTTTCGAAGCGCTGTGGGGACACGCGCTCGACCCGAAGGCGGGGCTCACCGTCGTCGAGATCATGGACGCGGTGCACGCGGGCAAGATCCGCGGCATGTACATCATGGGCGAGAACCCGGCGATGTCGGATCCCGACGTCGCGACACGCGCGGCAGGCGCTCGCCGAGCTCGAGATGCTGGTCGTGCAGGACATCTTCCTCACCGAGACCGCGTATCTCGCCGACGTGATCCTGCCCGCGTCGGCGTTTCCCGGAGAAGACCGGGACGTTCACGAACACCGACCGCCTCGTGCAGCTCGGGACGGCAGGCGCTGGCGCCGCCGGGCGAGGCGCGGCAGGACCTCTCGATCATCGTCGAGATGGCGAAGCGGCTCGGCCTCGACTGGCGCTACGCGCATCCGCGCGAGGTGTTCGACGAGATGCGCAAGGCGATGCCGTCGATCGCCGGCATCACGTGGGAGCGGCTCGAGCGCGAGCACGCGGTCACCTATCCGTGCGAGCAGCGAGGGCGATCCGGGCGAGCGCGTCGTGTTCACCGAGACGTTCCCGACGGCGACCGGCAAGGGCCGGTTCGTCCCCGCGAAGGTGATCCCCGCGGCCGAGCGGCCCGACGCCGCGTATCCGTTCGTGCTGATCACCGGGCGGCAGCTCGAGCACTGGCACACCGGCAGCATGACGCGGCGCACGGAGGTGCTGGACGCGATCGAGCCCGCATCCCGTGGCGTCGCTGCATTCGCGGGACCTCGCGGAGCTCGGCGTCGCGCCCGGCGGCATGATCACCGTGGCGTCGCGGCGCGGCAGCATCTCGCTTCGCGCGCGCGCCGACGACGGCACGCCGCGCGGCGCCGTCTTCATCCCGTTCTGCTACTACGAGGCGGCGGCGAACCTGCTCACGAATCCGGTGCTCGATCCGTTCGGCAAGATTCCGGAGTTCAAGTACTGCGCGGTGCGCGTGACGGCGGGCGGCGCCGCAGCCCGGCGCAGGGGTACGGCGGGGCGGGCTAGCGAGCTGCGGACGCCGGTGCGCCCGTCGCGGAGTAGCGCGCCGGGCGCGAGCGTCGCCTAGTACCGGACGCGGGACTTCGCGCGACAGGCAGCGAGATCAGCGGCCAGAACAGCATCACGAGCGCGAGCCCGGTGATGCCGCCGACCAGCCCGTTGGAGAAGAAGATGCGCATGTCGCCCTGCGAGATCAGCATCGTCTGGCGGAACGAGTCCTCGGCGCGGTCGCCCAGCACCAGCGCCAGCACCAGCGGCGCGAGCGGGTAGTCGAGCTTCTTGAACACGTAGCCGACCACGCCGAAGAGCATCATGAACCAGATGTCGAGCATCGCGCTGTGCACCGTGTACGCGCCGATCGCGCAGATGACGATGATCACCGGCGCGATGATCGAGAACGGGATCCGCAGGATCGCCGCGAACAGCGGCACGCAGGTCAGGACGACGATGAGCCCCGCGATGTTGCCGAGATACATGCTGGCGATCAGGCCCCAGACGAAGTCCTTCTGCTCGACGAAGAGCAGCGGCCCAGGCTGCAGGCCCCAGATCAGGAGTCCGCCCAGCAGCACGGCGGCGGTCGGCGAGCCCGGGATGCCGAGCGCCAGCATCGGCAGCAGCGCGCTGGTGCCCGCTGCGTGCGCCGCGGTCTCGGGCGCGATGACGCCTTCGATTTGCCCGGTGCCGAATTTGTCGCCGTTCTTCGACATCCGCTTGGCGACGCCGTAGCTCATGAACGACGCCGGCGTCGCGCCGCCCGGCGTGATCCCCATCCAGATGCCGATCAGCGTGCTGCGCAGCGAGATGATCCAGTAGCGCCGGCAGCTTCTTCCACGTCGACAGAACGACCTTGGGGTCGATCTTCGCGGACTTGCCGCTGAACGAGAGCCCCTCTTCCATCGACAGCAGGATCTCGCCGATCCCGAACAGGCCGATCACCGCGATCAGGAAATCGAAACCGCGCATCAAGTCGGTGAAGCCGAAGGTGAGCCGCAGCCGCCCCGTGACCGTGTCCATGCCGACGGCCGCCAGTGCGAAGCCGAGCATCATCGACGCCAGCGTCTTGAACGGCGAGCCCTTGCCCATCCCGATGAAGCTGCAGAACGTGAGCAGGTAGACCGCGAAGAATTCCGGCGGCCCGAATTGCAGCGCGAACTTCGCGACCATCGGCGCGAGGAACGTGATCATCAGCACCGCGAAGAACGCGCCGACGAACGACGAGGTGAACGCGGCGGTCAGGGCCTCGCCGGCACGACCCTGCTGCGCCATGGGGTAGCCGTCGAACGTCGTCGCGACGGACCATGGTTCGCCCGGGGATGTTGAAGAGGATCGACGTGATCGCGCCTCCAAACAGCGCGCCCCAGTAGATGCACGAAAGCATGATGATCGCCGAGGTCGGCGGCATCGAGAACGTAAGCGGCAGCAGGATGGCGACGCCGTTGGCGCCGCCCAGTCCGGGCAGCACGCCGATGATGACGCCCAGCACGATGCCGATCAGCATCAGCAGCATGTTGAAGGGCGTGAGGACTACTGCGAAACCGTGGAACAGCGCGGACAGTTCAACCAAGGGGCATCTCTCGTCGGAAAGGTCGCGGATCGGGAGAGCGCCGGCCGAGCGGCGGGGCTCAGTAGCCGAGCCACCAGAGCGGGTCGAAGCTGCCCCTGAACAGCGGCACCTTGAACCATATTTCGAACATCACGAAGAAGCCCGCGTTGACGGCGAATCCCACGGCCACGCTCCGCAGCCATGAGTACTTGCCGAGCCACACCATGAACACCGCGATGTAGACGGCGGACGCGACGTAGATTCCGATCAGCTGGACGAACAGGACGTAGACGAGCGCCGGGATGAGCACCAGCATCACCTGCCGCAGCGGTCCCCAGCCGACGAACAGGGCCCGCTGCCGGGCGACCGCGCCGGCAAACGTCTTCTTGCGGTCGCGCCACTGGACGAATAGCACCTGGGCCAGCGTTGCAAGGCCGGCAACGCAGATGAGCAGCCCGATGTAGAAGGGAAAATAGCCCGATTGCGGGCCGTCGCTCCCCCAGCTGGAGCCCAGTCGGTGACTGTCGACCATGACCGTCGCGCCGAACGCGAACAGCAGCAGGGCGACCACGACCTCGACCGTGCGTGTCAGTATCCCGGTTTGGTCGCCGGAGCGGTTTTCGTCATTCATGGGGAAGGAGTGGCAGGCGGCGGACGCAGGCGGCGCCCGGCCGGTCGGGCGGGCGTCAGGCGGGGCGCCGCTCCGCGCGGGCTGCGGCGCCCCGGCGGGGCGTCAGGGCTTGGCCAGGAATCCGGCTTCGCGCATCAGATCCTTGTGCGTGTTTTCCGCCTTCTCGACCCACTTCGCGTACTCGGGGCCGGACATGAACGTCGTGTTGAACGCGCCGTCCTCCATGAATTTCTTCCAGTCCGCGGTCTCGCGCACTTTCTTGAACAGGTCGATGTAGAAATCGACCTGGTCCTGCGTCACGCCGGGGGCCATGAAGACGCCGCGCAGCATCACGTAGTCGACGGGAACGCCGGCTTCCTTGCAGCTGGGAATGTCGTTCCAGGACATCGTGTCCGTTACCTTGTTCTTGTAGGGCATCCGCTGGTCGTCGAACACGCACAGCGCGCGCAGCTTGCCGGCGCGCCACTGCGCGACCGCCTCGATCGGATTGTTGACCGACGAGTCGATGTGATTGCCCACCAGCTGCACCGCCACATCGCCGCCGCCCTTGAACGGAATGTACGTGAACTTGACGCCGGCGGCCTTTTCAATGGCGACGGTGATGATCTGGTCCTCCTGCTTGGAGCCGGTGCCGCCCATCTTGAACTTGTTGGGTCCGCCCGCCTTCACGGCGTCGAGATAGTCCTTGGCGGTCTTGTAGGGCGTGTCGGCATTGACCCAGAGCACGAACTGGTCGAGTGCCAGCATCGCCACCGGCGTCAGGTCCCTCCAGTTGAACGGCACGCCGGTGGCGAGCGGCGTGGTGAACAGATTCGAAAGGGTGATGATGAGCTTGTTCGCGTCGCCCTTGGCTTCCTTGATCGCGAGGAAGCCTTCGGCGCCGGCGCCGCCGGACTTATTGACGACGATCATCGGCTGCTTCATCAGGTTGTTCTTTGTGATCACGCCCTGCACGAAGCGCGCCATCTGGTCGGCGCCGCCGCCGGTGCCGGCGGGAACGATGAACTCCACGGGCTTGGTCGGCTCCCAGCCGGATGCCGACATCGGCAGGGCGAGCGCAGCTGCCATCGCTGCCAGTGCCGCCACCTTCCGCGAACTCGAGCCCGTGTCGCCCGCGGTTCCGTGCATCCGCCGGCGCGAAACCGGCGAGCCATCGAGCGATGTCCTCGCAGAATTCCTGATGATCATTTCTATTCCTCCTAGCTATGGGTCCCCAGGGTGCCGGTACGCCGCTGGCGATGCCGCCGAGCGAGCCGACTTCTCTTTCGGGTTCGCCGGTATGTTACGCCCAATGCGCTCGCCTTTCCCATACGCCGGGCGGGGTTGTCCCGGCAGTCACTTCGGCCGTCCCATGACGAGATCGGGGAAGCCGTTGGCGATGCCGGGGAAGACGCAGATCAGCACGATCGCCACGAACATGAGTCCGACGAACGGCAGCACGCCCCAGACGACGTCCGTCAGCGGAATATCGGGGGCGATGTTCTTGATCACGAAGAGATTGAGGCCCACCGGCGGGTGGATGAGACCCATCTCCATCACGATGGTCATCAGCACGCCGAACCAGATCAGGTCGAAGCCCGCGGCCTTGAGCGGCGGCAGGATGATCGGAGCCGTCATCAGGATGATGGACACGGGCGGCAGGAAGAAGCCGAGGATGACGACCATCAGCAGTATCGCCGCCAGCAGCGACCACTTGGACAGGTGCATCGCCACGATGCCCTCCGCCGCCGACTGGCTGATGTGCAGGTAGCTCATCACGTACGAGAACAGCAGTGACATGCCGATGATGAACATCAGCATCGTCGATTCCTTGACGGTGGCGGCGAGGATCGGTTTCACGTCGGCGGGCCGCCAGACGCGGTAGATGGCGGCGATCAACATGAGGGCCAGGACCGCGCCCAGCCCGGCAGTTTCCGAGGGCGTCGCGTAGCCACCGTAAAGGGCCACCATGACGCCGATCAGCAGGACCACGAACGGCAGCACGCGGGGCAGCATCTCGACCTTTTCGCGCAGCGTGTAGATCCGCTCGTCGAGATACGCCGACCTCGTCCCCGCGCTTTGGAAGGCGACATGCGCGGCCTTGTACTCCTTCCTGAACCGAAAGGCGGCGTAGAGCGAGAACAGCGCGACCAGGAGCAGACCGGGGCCAATGCCGGCGAGGAACAGGCGGCCGAGCGAGACCTCGGCGGCGACCGCGTAGAGGATCATCGTGATCGACGGCGGGAGCAGTATGCCGAGGGTGCCGCCGGCGGCGATGATCCCGGCCGCGAAGCCCGGCGAGTAGCCGCGCTTGCGCATCTCGGGTATGCCCGCGCTGCCGATCGCCGAGCAGGTCGCCGGGCTCGACCCGGCCATCGCCGCGAACAGCGCGCAGGTGAAGACGTTGGCGATGCCCAGGCCGCCCGGGATGCGCTGCATCCACGCGTGCATCGCGAGATAGAGGTCGCGGCCGGCGTCGGAACGGCCGATCGCCGCCCCCTTCAGGATGAAGAGCGGAATGGACAGCAGCGTGATGCTCGCCATCTCCTCGTAGACGTTCTGCGTCACGGTGTCGAGCGAGGAGGCCGGCATGAACAGCGCCATGAAGAGCACCGCGACGAAGCCCAGCGAGAACGCGATCGGCATCCCGGAGAACATCACGATCAGCGTGACACCGCCGAACAGCAGGCCCAGCGCGAGGACGCTCATGTGCCCGCCCTACTCACTTGCCGACCTCGGCCCCGCCGGTATTCATTCCGACGTCCACGATTCCGCCAGGTCCGCAACCGACTGCAGAAGCAGCTGAACGACCAGGAGCGTCATCCCGGTGCCCATCAGTCCGTAGGGGATCGTGAGCGGCGGCGAAAAGGTCGACGACGTCGTCATCTTGTCGACCCACGCCTCGTGGAACAGCGTCCACGACTTCCATGCGAAAAAGGCGCAGAACGCCAGCGACATCAAGTCGACCGCGATCATGCGAAGCCGATTGGCACCGGGAGAAAGGATGCCCGCGACCGCCTCGATCCCGACGTGCCCGCGCTGCGCCTGCACCCAAGCGCCGCACAGAAACACGGCGCCCACGATGCAGAACACGGCCACCTCGTCCTGCCAGTCGGTGGCGGCCTTGAACCAATAGCGCGAGAACACGCTGTACGTCAGCACGAACGACGCGACGACGAGCGCGATCATGCCGACGAAAAGCGATCACCTGGTTGATCACACCCAGCGCGCGCTCGAGCGCGCCCAGCACACCGCCGCGCCGGAACGGCGGGCCCGCCGACACGCCGGGCGGATCGCTCGCCGCGTTCACAACAGCTTTTGTGCCAACGCCAGGAGCTTCGCGCAATTCTCGTTCTTGTCGGCGTAGTCCTTCCAGACCGGCTTCGCAAGCGCCTGCCATTTGGCGAGCGCCGCATCGTCGAGGTCTGCGACCTTCGCGCCCACCTTGGCGTAGACGGCTGCCACCGCGGCGTCGTCGGCCTTCGCACTGTCGACGGCGAATTTCTCGAGTTCGGCGCCGACGGCCATGATCGCGTCCTGCTGCGGCTTCGACAACTTGTCGAACACCTGCTTCGACATCATCAGCGGCTCGAACATGAACCAGTAGGACTTGCCGCGTCCGCTGGTCAGCCCCTTCGACACCTCCTCGAGGCGGAATGAAATCAGGCTCGTCGACGACGTCAGCGCCGCGTCCATCGCGCCGGTCTGCATCGCCGCGTAGATCTCGTTCGAAGGGAGCGAAAGCACGGACGCGCCGGCATCCTTGAACATCATGTCCATCTCGCGGCTTCCGCCCCGCACCTTCATGCCCTTCGCGTCGTCGGGCGTGACGAGGGGCTTGGTGCGACTCGCCACCCCACCGGCCTGCCAGATCCAAGTGACGACGATGACGCCCTTCTCGGCGAGAAACTGCGACAGGAACTTGCCGACCTCGGCATTCTTCCATTTGCTGCCGATCTCGTACGACGGCACCAGTGCGGGCAGCAGCCCGATGTTGGTTTCCGGAACCTCGCCGCCCGCGTACGACAGCGGGACGAGCGACAGATCGAGCGCCCCGCGGCGAAGTGCGCTGAACTGCGAGTTGACCTTCACGAGAGACGAATTCGGATAGATGTCGAACTTGAGCGTGCCGTTGGTCCGCTTTTCGACCTCCGTGGCGAACTTGCGCACGAGCCGGTCGCGAAAGTCGCCCGCGTCGATCGTCCCGCCGGGGAACTGATGGGAGATCTTGAGGGTGGTCGGGGCCTGCGCAAATGCGCGCGCACCTACAGCGGCCAGCGGAAGGGCGAACGCGCCCGCAACCAGGCGTCGACGAGAGAGTTTCATGGCTTCCTCCAATGGGGTCGGGACAATGGCAGAGTTGTCCGGCACACGCTATATTGTTGTCCCGTGTACACGAAGCATATCGGCTTTGGCGCGCCGCGTTAAGCGTTGGGGCCTCGCTGCCGCGGGACCCCGCGAGCGGGCAGACGCGGGATCCGGCGCCCCGGCGTGACCAGGAGAACCTCGCTCCGTGCGCTTGCGCCGCGCGAACGCATCGTGGCGATCGCCGACGCGGGAAGCGTGGGGCCCGTCGACGCATGGTTCGACGCGCCGCGACCGTCGCCGCACCTCGCCCGCTGGGGCATTGCACCGCAGGACGACGATGGCGTCGTCATCGCGCGCGCCGCGATTCGCGGTGCCCCGGTGCTGATCGCCGCGCAGGACGAGCGCTTCCTCCGCGGCAGCGCCGGTGCGAATCACGCCGAGGCGCTGCGTCGGCTGTTCGAACGGGCGCACGTCGTGCGCCCGGCGGCGGTCGTCCTCCTCGCCGCATCCGGCGGGGTGCGCTTGCACGAGGCGAACCCCGCGGAGTGGTCGCTCGCGCGTGCGCTCGCGGCACTGCTCGACCTTCGTTCCGCCGCCATACCCGTGCTGGCCGCTTGCGTCTCGGATACCTTTGGCGGGGCCTCGGTGCTTGCCTGCGCCGCGGAACGGACCGCGCTGCTGGCCGGAACCCGGCTGGGACTCTCGGGGCCCGCCGTGATCGAGACCGCGCACGGCCGCACCGAGGTCGACGCTGGCGACGCGGGCGCCGTCGCCGCACTTTTCGGGGCCGAGGCGCGCGCTGCCGCAGGACATGCGGAGCTCGTGGTCGATGAGGCGAAGGCCTTGCGCAATTGGATCGCGGCGTGCCTCGGTGCGTCGCTGCCTTTCGCCGTGTCGGTGCGCGCAGTTCAGGACCGGCTCGCCGCGCGCCTCGAAGCGATGCCGGGTGCGCAAGTGGGGGCCGCCCCCGGACCCGGCGCCGGCCACGCGATGCCGCTGCTGCCGGCGTCCTCGGCCCCGTTGTACGCCGATGCCGAGCCCTGCGATGCCGCGGGCTGGGTGTGGCGCGTCCGCGATCGGCCCGTGTGGATCACCCGCGCGCTCGGCGCGGCGACGCTGGGTCCGCGCGAAGCACACGGGCTCGCCGCCGCGCTCCTCGCGAACGTCGCAGTCGGATCCACGCGTGACGCCCGCACGCTGCTGGTCGTCGGCGATTCGCACGGACACGAGGCGTCGCGCCGCGCAGAGTCGCTGTGCGTCGCGCAGTACCTCGCGCAGATCGCGGCGGTGGTGGCGCTCGTTCGAACGCAAGGTGTGCGCGTGCGCGGAATCCTCACCGACATCGGGCACAGCGCGGCCTTCTTCGCGAGCGCGCTTCAGGCCAACCTGGTCTATGCGCTGGCCGGCGCGCGCGTCGTGGCGATGGAGCCGCGGGCGATCGCCCGGGTGCTGGGGCTTCCGGAACGGGAAATCGCGGCGCTCGTCGAGAACGACCGCCTCATCGGCCAGCCGGTTCGGCACTTCGCCAGTTGGGGCGGCATCGCCGAGATTCTTCCGGATACCGGCCTCGAACGCATCTTGGCGCTGGCCGCGCGCGATCCGCCGCCTTAAGCGCGTCGTCCGGCAGACCAGGCGCGCGCGATCTGTTCGGCGCGATCGGCGAGAAGCGCATCGGCATTCGCGATGCAGTCGGCGAGCGTCATCGGCCCGGCCGGCAGCGCGAAGCAGCCCGCGAAGACGCGGCCCAGCTCCGGCAACGCCGCGGCGTCGATCGCACCGGAGAGCAGCGTGATCGGCACGCCCGCGGCGCGCGCGCGTTCCGCGACGACATAGGGTGCCTTGCGCAGGAGCGTCTGCGCGTCGGTCCGGCCTTCACCGGTGAAGGCCCAGTCGGCGCCGGCAAGCGCGCCGTCGAGGCCGATCAGATCCGCGACGACCTCCGCGCCGGAGCGGAACGCGCCGCCCACCAGCTGCAATGCGAACCCTAGGCCGCCGGCCGCACCCGCGCCGGGCTTCGCGGCCGCACTCGTTCCCACGGCCTGCTCAGCCAGCGCCGAATACCGTTGCAGCAGCGCATCGATCGACGCGATGTCGGCGGCCGGCACTCCCTTCTGGGGTCCGAAGATCGCCGTGGCGCCGTGCACGCCGCAAAGCGGGTTGTTGACGTCGGACATGATGGTGATCGCGGACTGGAGGAGCCGGGGATCGAGTCCGCGCGCGTCGACGCGCGCCAGCGACGCAAGTCCCGCCGGCGTCGGGGCGACATCCCGCCCGGCGGCATCGACGAGCCGAAGGCCGAGCGCGACGAGCATTCCCGCGCCGCCGTCGTTGGTGCTGCTGCCGCCCAGTGCGATCATGAAACGGCGAATGCCGTCATCGAGCAGCGCGCGAATGATTTGTCCGATGCCCTGGGTCGCGCGGGCAGTGATGGGCGCGGCCATGCCATCCGGGTCGGTGATGCCGACCACCTCGGCTGCCTCGATGACCGCGGTGGCGCCCTGCGGCGTCCCGATGATGCCATACGCGGCGGCGCGTGATTTTCCGCCGGCGCCCGTGACCTCGTGCCGGCGCCGGTCGCCGCCGCGTGACAACACGGCGTCGAGCGTGCCTTCGCCGCCGTCGGCCATCGGGCATGAACGAATCTCGGCGTCGGGCCACACCCGCGTGAGTCCGCGCGCGATCGCGGCACAGATCGCGCGCGCATCCAGCGAGCCCTTGAAGGAGTCCGGCGCGATGACGACGACCGGCGGACTGGCGGCAGGCATGGCGTATGATTTTTCGGTCATGCGGGGAATCGCCATCCTAACAGCCGGCGCCGCTGCCCGGAGACGGCCGTCGCGGAGAAGGCTGCCGCTCGCGCTGGTGCTCGTCGCCATGGGATGCGCGTCGCATGCCGCCGACTACGCGCGCGAGGAACGCTGGGCGCAGGAGATCGTTCCGGCGCTCGTGGTCGGCGACGCCGTGTACCTCGCAACGCCGACCCGCGCGAAGGTGCTGGCGATTCTCACCGAGCCCAGCGGCCCGGCCAAGGGGGGCGTCGTCGTCGTTCACGGACTCGGTGTCCACCCTGACTGGGGGTTGATCGGAGGACTGCGCACGGGGCTCGCCGAAGCCGGCTACATCACGCTGTCGGTGCAGATGCCGGTGCTCGCCGCCACGGCGCCGCGCGACGACTATCGCGAAACGTTGCCCGAGGCGGGCGACCGGGTCGCTGCGGCGATCCTCCTTCTCCGCGGCAAGAGCGTCGCGCCGATCGCGATCGTTTCGCACAGCATGGGCGCGACGATGGTCAACGCCTATCTCGCACGGCCGAATGCGTCGCCGATTGCCGCCTGGGTGCCCGTCGGGATGTTCGGTGGATTCGCTGTGCCCGCCAGGGAGCCGGTGCTCGACGTGATCGCGGAGCGTGAAATCGATCTGGTCGCGGAATCCGCGCCTGCGCGCGCACGGACGCTGCCGACGGACGGATGCTCGCGGCAGGTGACGATCCCCGGCGCCGATCACTATTTCGACGACCGGCAGAAGGAGCTGGTGGCGGCGATCGCGGCGTTCCTTCCCCGCGCGTTTGCCGGCGAGTGCCGGGCGGGCATACGATAGCTGCCCCTGCAGATTGGCGCACGTCTCGTTCGGGAGGACGCCGATGTCGCGATTCATCGGGGCTTGCGCAATCCTCCCTCTGGTAGCGCTCGCCGGCTGCGCGACGCTCAAGCACGGAACCACCGAGCAGCTCGCAATTTTCACCGAGCCGCCGGGCGCCGCCTGCGACGTGCGCGCCTCGAAGCGGAGGCCGCCAACGCCCGCTACGTCGTCGACGACGTCACCTGCAGGAATGAATGGATTCTGAAAATCCGGTGCAACGCCGCCCGCGAAAGGCTCGAGGAGATGCGGAAGGCGCAGGTCGCCAACCTCGAGCGCCAGCGGGCGCAAGCGCGCATCGAGCCGGTCGCATTCGTGGGGCCGCCATTGCCGGTCGCCGCGGATTGACTCGCTTTCCCGCCCGAAGTGAGGCATCGAGCGTGGCCTAGTCCCGGTCGTCGTCCTCGCCGCTGGTCGCGCGCGTCAGTCGGTCGCGCACGGCGAACCACGCGTCGTCGGCCGGCACTTCCTCGATGAGGATCGCGTCGGCGTTGGTGGTGTCGAGCGCGCGCAGGTTCGCGTAAAGGTCGTGCGCGTACGCACTCGCGTGGACCGGCGCGTCGATCCACATGTCGGCGAAGCCGTCGGGTCGCGCGACGGTGCGCGCCAGCACCGCCAGGACTTCGTCGCGGTCCGCGAGTTGGGCGATTTCGGCGTGCAGCGATGCCGGCGCAACGAGCGTCGCCGGTGTTTTCGGTGCGTAGTGCGAAACGAGCGTTCCGGGCGCGCGCGGTGCGGCGGCCGCCGGCGAGCGCAGCCGCCGACCCAGAACGCGACGGAGCTCCGCGGGGCCGATCGCGCCTGGGCGCAACAGCATCGGCTCGTCGCCGGCGAACGCGACGATCGTGGACTCGATGCCGATGTCGCAGCACCCGCCGTCGAGGATCATCGACACTGCGTCGCCGAGGTCGTCGGCGACGTGTTGGGCCGTCGTCGGCGAAATGCGGCCGAAGCGGTTCGCCGAAGGCGCTGCGATACCGCCGCCGAACGCCGCGAGCAGCGCGCGTGCGACCGGATGCGACGGAACGCGCAGGCCGACGTTGTCCTGACCGCCGGTGACTACATCGGGCACGTGCGCCGCGCGCGGCAGGATCAGCGTCAACGGTCCGGGCCAGAACGCGGCGGCTAGCTTTCTCGCACCGTCGGGCACCGCGCGCGCCCAGTCGTCGAGTGGCGCTGTGCCGTACAGATGAACGATGACAGGATGATCGGCGGGGCGGCCCTTCGCGGCAAAGATGCGGCGCACGGCGTCGACGCGACGGGCATCCGCGCCGAGGCCGTAGACAGTCTCGGTCGGAAATGCGACCAGTTCGCCGGCGCGCAGGAGGTCCGCTGCACGCGCGATCGAGGCCCGGGTCGGACGCTCGATGGCGGCACTCATCGCTCGTCCAGGTTGCGCTGTGAATGCGCGAGTGCCGCGACGACGACCCTGCTGCCGCGAGGGTCGTAGCCGCATCGGAAAGACGTACGGACTCTGCTAGAATTCAAGCTTTTGCGCGTTGCGCCGAACCGGTGCGCGGCGGCGGCAAGGAGCGGCAATGAGTGATTTTCTGTTCACGTCGGAATCGGTGTCGGAGGGCCATCCGGACAAGGTCGCGGACCAGATTTCCGACGCGGTGCTCGACGCGATTCTAGAGCAAGACCCGACCGGCCGGGTCGCGGCCGAGACGTTGGTGTCGACGGGCCTCGTCGTGATGACCGGCGAAATCACCACCGGGATCATGCACGATTACGCGCGGATCGCGCGCGAGACCGTCCGCCGAATCGGCTACAACGATCCCGAGCTTCGCTTCGATGCCGACGGTTGCGCGGTGCTCGTCTGCTACGGCCGCCAATCGCCCGACATCAAGCGCGGTGTCGACCAGGCCTCCGACGACCAGCTGAACCAGGGCGCCGGCGACCAGGGCCTGATGTTCGGCTACGCATGCGACGAGACTCCGTCGCTGATGCCGTTCCCGATCTACTACGCGCACCGCCTCGTGCAGCGCCAGAGCGAAGTGCGCAAGGACGGCCGGCTGCCGTGGCTGCGCCCCGACGCCAAGTCGCAGGTCACGGTCCGCTACGTCGACGGCAAGCCCGTCGCGATCGACACGGTCGTCCTGTCGACGCAGCATCACCCGAGCATGAACGACAGCCAGGCGGAGCTGTCGGAGGCCGTGATCGAGGAAGTCATCAAGCCGGTGCTGCCGGCGAACATGCTGAAGGGCACGCGCTACCTCGTCAATCCGACGGGCCGCTTCGAGATCGGCGGCCCGCACGGCGACGCCGGGCTCACGGGCCGCAAGATCATCGTCGACACCTACGGCGGTGCGGCACCGCACGGCGGCGGCGCGTTCTCCGGCAAGGACCCGTCGAAGGTCGATCGCTCGGCGGCCTACGCGGCGCGCTACGTCGCGAAGAACATCGTCGCCGCCGGGATCGCCACGCAATGCCAGGTGCAGCTTTCCTACGCGATCGGCGTCGCCCGTCCGATCAACGTGACCGTCTACACGGAGGGCACGGGCAAAATATCCGACGAGAAGATCGCGGCGCTCGTCAACGCGAACTTCGATCTGCGGCCGAAGGGCATCATCCGGATGCTGGACCTGTTGCGTCCGATCTACCTCAAGACCGCAGCGTACGGCCACTTCGGACGCGACGAGCCCGAGTTCACCTGGGAAGCGACCGACAAGGCACCAGCGCTGAAAGCGGCGGCGGGGCTCTGACCGGCCCTATCGCCGGACGCGCGCGGCGCCCGGGCCGCCTGCCGCCGGGAGTACACCCATGCATCTGTTCGACCCCATAACGCTGCGCGGCGTCGCGCTGCGCAATCGGATCGTCGTCTCGCCGATGTGCCAGTACTCGGCGGAGCACGGCTGCGCCACCGATTGGCACCTGATCCACTGGGGCCAGATGTTGCTGTCGGGTGCGGGGATGCTGACGATCGAAGCGACCGCGGTCACGGCGGAGGGCCGGATCACCCACGGCTGCCTCGGTCTCTACGACGACGCGACCGAGGACGCGCTCGCCGCGCGGCTCGCCCGCGCGCGACGCCAGGCGCCGCCGATGCCCGTCGCGATCCAGCTCGCGCATGCGGGGCGCAAGGCGTCGTCGGCGCGTCCGTGGGAAGGCGGAATGCTCGTGCCGTTGGGCGAGGGCGGCTGGACGCCGGTGGCGCCGTCGGCCGCTCCGCATGCCGACGACGAGCCCCCGCCGACAGCGCTCGGCACTGCCGGCCTTGACGGCGTGCGCGAAGCGTTCGTTTTGGCGGCGCGCCGTGCCGAGCGCAGCAGGATCGACGCCGTCGAGCTGCACATGGCCCACGGCTATCTGCTGCACGAATTCCTTTCGCCGCTGGCCAACCGGCGCGACGATGCCTATGGCGGCGCGTTTGCGAACCGGATCCGATTTCCGCTCGAAGTCTTCGATGCGGTGCGCGGCGCCTGGCCGGCCAACCGGCCGCTCGGCGTGCGGATCTCGGCCACGGACTGGGTCGACGGCGGCTGGACGCTGGAGGAATCGGTGGAACTGGCCCGGATCCTCAAGGTGCGCGGCTGCGACTGGATCGACGTCTCCGCGGGCGGCGTGTCGCCGGCGCAGCGAATTCCCAAGCCGACACCGGGTGTGCACGTTCCCTATGCGCGCGAGATCCGGCGCGCGACCGGCATCCTGACGATGGTAGTCGGCCTCATCACCGATCCGGAGCACGCGGATTCGATCATCGCGTCCGGCGACGCGGATCTGGTCGCGCTCGCCCGCGCGATGCTGCGCGATCCGCGCTGGCCATGGCGCGCGGCCGCCGCGCTGGGCGGCACGGTGTCGGCTGCGCCGCAGTATGCGAGATCGCTGACCAAGGAGATGGCCGGAATTTTCGGCGGTCTGCGGATCGGACAACGCTGACGGTTCGTGCGCAAGCCTTTCATCCGACAGGGATTCCTGCTAGTATCCAAATTTGACCGGATTCGTCGCTGCGCAAGTTCGACCCGCGAGTCCGCAACTGCACAAGGAGATCGCCATGGCCGAACGAACCCGAACCCGCCGCAACACCCTCGAGCGTCGCTGCCTCGGCAAGTCCTACAAGCGCCTATTCGTCGGCTCGACGAAGGGCGTCTTCAAGATGCTCGAGAAGATCAAGAAGGCGTAACGCCTTTTCCGGCGCGGACCGCGCCGATCCCATGCGAGGGGCCGCGATGCGGCCCTTTCCATTTGACGCCCGGGGTCGACGTGTAGATGCGGCACGACTCGACGGTGAAACGGAGCGGGCCGCGACGGCGCGGAACGAATTCGACACAGCCATGCCTTTCGCGTATTACGCCAAGCTATCGCCAGCGCGCCAGCGGATCTACCGTCAGAGCGACGCGATCCAGTCGCTCGAGCTCCCGACGGGCGTTTTGGCCGGGCCGTGGGTCGCCCGGATCCGCGAAGGCCTGGGTCACGACGACCGCGCCACCGTGCAGACCGCGAGCCAGCGCCTCATCGAGTCGCTCGTCGACCGGTTACGCCGTCCCGAAGGTTCGCGTCCGGGTGCTGGCGAAGCGTCCGGCCGACGAGACCGGCGAGCTGCACGGCCTGTACGAGCCGGACGACGCAGCGGTGCCGGCGCGCATCACGGTCTGGATGCGCACGGCGGCGCGCCGGGACGTCGTCGCGTTCAAGACGTTCCTGCGCACGCTCGTCCACGAGCTCTGCCACCACCTCGACTACGAGCTCTACAAGCTGCCCGAGACCTTCCACACCGAGGGCTTCTACAAGCGCGAGTCGACGCTCGCGAACGCGCTGCTGCGGCAGGAGAGTGCGATCGAAAACCCCCAGGGACGCCTGCTCTGACCCGGCGCCCCCGCCCCGTCGACGCGCATCGCCCGGCCGGGGTAGAATGCCGCCTCTCCCCGAGGAGCGTTGCAACAGGACGGCCCGCCGCCCTGCCAGGCTCGGGGTATCCACCCAATGCAACCGCGCTCGTTGAACCGTGCCCGCGCACGGGGTGACGAGAGCGCTTCCCGCCTCTGCCCGCCGCGCGGTCACCAACGATGGAGTGACCGATGAACGCTGCAACCGATATCAAGGGCCTCGCCGATTTCAAGGTCGCCGACCTCGCGCTCGCCGACTGGGGCCGCAAGGAGATCGCGATCGCCGAGACGGAGATGCCCGGCCTGATGGCGATCCGCGAGGAATTCGCGCCGCAGCAGCCGCTGCGCGGGCGCGCGCATCGCCGGCAGCCTGCACATGACGATCCAGACCGCCGTGCTGATCGAGACGCTGCAGGCGCTGGGCGCCGAGGTGCGCTGGGCATCGTGCAACATCTACTCGACGCAGGACCACGCGGCCGCCGCGATCGCCGCGCGCGGCACGCCGGTGTTCGCCTACAAGGGCGAGTCGCTGAAGGAATACTGGGAGTACACGCACCGGATCTTCGAATGGCCGGCCGGCAGGCGCCCCGAACATGATCCTCGACGATGGCGGCGACGCCACGCTGCTCGTGCACCTGGGTGCGAAGGCCGAGACCGACCCCGGATGCATCGCGAAGCCGACGAGCGAGGAGGAGACCGCGCTCTATGCGGCGATCGCCGCCAAGCTCGCGCAGGACCCGACGTTCTACTCGCGGATCAAGGCGGAGATCAAGGGCGTCACCGAGGAGACCACGACGGGCGTGAAACGCCTCTACCAGATGCACGCGGAAGGCCGCCTCGGCTTCCCGGCGATCAACGTCAACGATTCGGTGACGAAGTCGAAGTTCGACAACCTCTACGGCTGCCGCGAGTCGCTGGTCGACGGCATCAAGCGCGCGACCGACGTGATGATCGCCGGCAAGGTCGCGCTCGTCGCGGGCTACGGCGACGTCGGCAAGGGCAGCGCGCAGGCGTTGCGCGCGCTGTCGGCGCAGGTGTGGATCACCGAGATCGACCCCATCTGCGCGCTGCAGGCCGCGATGGAAGGCTACCGCGTCGTCACGATGGACTACGCGTGCGACAAGGCCGACATCTTCGTCACCGCGACGGGCAACATCGACGTGATCACGCACGAGCACCTGAAGCGGATGAAGAACAACGCGATCGTCTGCAACATCGGCCACTTCGACAACGAGATCGACGTCGCGGCGCTCAAGCAGTACGCGTGGGAGAACATCAAGCCGCAGGTCGACCACGTGATCTTCCCGGACGGCAAGCGGATCATCCTGCTCGCCGAGGGCCGGCTCGTGAACCTCGGCTGCGGAACCGGCCACCCGTCGTACGTGATGAGCTCGTCGTTCGCGAACCAGGTGATGGCGCAGATCGAGCTGTGGGGCGACGCGCAGCGCGGCGCCGGCAAGTACCCGGTCGGCGTCTACGTGCTGCCGAAGCACCTCGACGAAAAGGTCGCGCGGCTGCAGTTGTCGAAGCTGGGCGCGATGCTGACGGCGCTTTCGGCGAAGCAGGCGCGCTACATCGGCGTCGAGGTCGCCGGGCCGTACAAGGCCGAGACGTATCGATACTGATCGAGGCCGGACGAGGAGAGCGGCATGCGCATCGCAGTGATGGGCGCCGGCGGCGTCGGCGGTTATTTCGGCGCCAGGCTCGCGCACGCCGGACACGACGTCGCGTTCATCGCGCGGGGCCGGCATCTCGCGGCGCTGCGCGAGCGCGGCCTCGCGGTGAAGAGCGCAAACGGCGATGTCCGGCTCGCGCATCCGAACGTCACCGAGGACCCGGCGACGCTCGACCCTGCCGACGTCGTCCTGTTCGCGGTCAAGCTCTGGGATACGGAAAGCGCCGCCGACGCCGTCCGCCCGCTCGTCGCGAGGGGCGGCGTCATCGTCCCGTTCCAGAACGGCGTCGAGAGCATCGATCGGATCGGCGCGGTCGTCGGCGCGGCGCGCGTGATGGGTGGCGTCGCGTACATCGCCGCGACGATCGCCGAGCCGGGCGTCATCGCGCACACGGGGACGATGGCGCGCCTGCGCTTCGGCCCGGTGCTGCCCGGAGCAGCGTGCCGCCGCCGAGGCGCTGCTCGCGGCCTGCAAAGGTGCCGGCATCGAGGCCGAGCTGTCCGCGGACATCCGCCGCGCGCTGTGGGAGAAGTTCGTCTTCCTCGCCGCGTTCTCCGGGATCACGAGCGTGTCGCGCCAACCGCTCGGCGTGGTGCGCGGCGATCCCGATTCGCGTGCCGTGCTCGAGTCGGCGATTCGCGAGGTATGGACGCTCGGTCGCACGCTCGCGCATCGCGTCTCGCCGACGATTTCGTCGAGGAGCAGATGAAGTTCGCCGACGCCCTGCCTGCGGAGATGAAGTCGTCGATGCAGAACGACCTCGCCGCCGGCAACCGGCTCGAGGCGCCATGGCTCTGTGGCGCGGTTGCCCGCATGGCGGCGGCGGCGGGCATTCCGGCGCCGGTCAACGCGACGCTCTACGCGGCGCTGAAACCGTACTGCGCGGGCGCGCCGCGCTGACGCCGCCGCACCATCGGAGAATCCAATGCATGCGCCTCCTCCTCGTCTGGCTTGTCAACGCGCTGGCGCTGCTGGCGCTTCCCTACGTCTTTCCGTGGGTGAAGGTCGACACATTCACCGCCGCGCTGATCGCGGCGCTGGCGCTCGGCCTCATCAATGCGCTGATCCGGCCGCTGCTGATCCTGCTGACGCTGCCGGCGACGCTGCTCACGCTCGGCCTCTTCATCTTCGTGATCAACGGTCTCCTCTTCTGGTGGGTCGGCTCCTTCGTCGACGGATTTCACGTCGGCGGCTTCTGGTCGGGAGTGTTCGGCGCGATCGTCTACAGCCTGATCTCGTGGCTCCTCTCCGCGCTCCTGCCGAGCCGGCGCGAATGACCGGCGCCACGGATCCGCGATCGCCGCGATGAGCACGACCGCCAAACGGCTCTTCAGCCTCGAGTTCTTTCCGCCGCGCACGCCCGAGGGCATCGAGAAGCTCCGCGCGACGCGCCGGCAACTGGCGCAGCTGAAGCCGGCGTTCTGCTCGGTGACCTTCGGCGCGGGTGGCTCGACGCGCGAGGGCACGCTCGCGACCGTGCTCGAGTTTCGCGCCGAAGGCATGGAGGCGGCGCCGCACATCTCGTGCGTCGGCGGCTCGCGCGCCTCGATCGCCGACGTGCTCGCGCAGTACAAGGCCCACGGCATCCGGCATCTCGTCGCCCTGCGCGGTGACCTTCCTTCCGGTTCGCGCGACGCCGGCGATTTCCGCTACGCGAGCGAGCTCGTGGCGTTCATTCGGCAGGAGACCGGCGCGCATTTCCACATCGACGTGGCCGCGTATCCCGAGTGCCATCCGCAGGCGCGAAGCGCGCAGGACGACCTCGAGGCGTTCAAGCGGAAGGTCGACGCCGGCGCCGACTCGGCGATCACGCAGTACTTCTACAACGCCGATGCGTACTGGCATTTCGTCGATGCCTGCCGCGCCGCGGGCATCACGGTGCCGATCGTGCCGGGCATCATGCCGATCGGCAGCTTCGCGAAGCTCGCGCGCTTTTCCGACGCCTGCGGCGCCGAGATACCACGCTGGATCCGCAAGCGGTTCGAGGGCTACGGCGACGACGTCGCGTCGGTACGCGCGTTCGGGCTCGACGTCGTCACCGAGCTCGCCGACGGCCTGCTCGCGCGCGGCGCGCCGGGGCTGCACTTCTACACGCTGAACCAGGCCTCGCTGACGACGACGATCTGGCAGCGGCTGGGACTCTGAATCCAGGGCGAGGGCGCCGCGTCTCGCGCGGCCCGCATTGGCCGACCACCCGCACCGCGGGCGCCCTTCGCGAGGACGGCCGAGCCGCTGCGCTACCTGCCCGGCGCGAACGAGACGAGCTCGACCGTCGCGTGCTGCGTGCGGATGAACCCGCCGCCGGACTTGTCGTCGCCGCCCTTCTCCAGGTATCCCGCGTTCTTCTCCTCGCGCACGACGCCGCGTGCGGCGGGCGCATACCAGACCAGGTAGTTGCAGTCGGAGGTCGCAGTGCGCCAGAACGTCGTCGTCGTCGAGGTGCATGACGACCTGCATCGAGATGGCGTCGAAGGTGCCGGCCCTTGTCGTGACCTTCTCCCAGCCGCCGACGCGGACGTAGCGGTTGATGTTGCCGTCTGCCTTGGTGGCCTCGTTGTAGTTGTCGACGCGCTGGTTCCAGATCTTGCCGTCGGCGAGCGGAAAGTCGTAGCGCTGGAGCGGGACGGCAAAGCGCCGCGTCTCGTTGTCGTAGACGGCGCCGACCTTGACCTGCCCCGGCGCGGACCAGATCTCGGTGCGCGCCACGTCCGTCGCAGGCCCCTTCTGCGTGATCCGCACCGTGATGCCGTCGGCGCCGATCGCCAGGACCTCGTGCGTTTCGTCCCACACGGTCTTCTGCCGGAACCCGTCCTCCACGTGATAGACCCAGCGGTCGCCGACGCGGTAGGCGGGCGCCTCCGCAGCCGGTCCCGAGCCCTGGCTGTTGACGCCGGCGCAACCGGCAAGCCCCGCCAGGGCCGAAATGACGAGAGCGATTTGCAGCACGCGCGGAAATGCAGCCATGGGTGCCTCCTTGCCTCAACGAGGGGCTAACAGCGCAGCGGCGGCGGCGATTCCGTGACGGCGGCGCCACTACGCCGTGCTAGTCGCCGGCGTCGGTGATCGCGCCGAGACTCGCGGTCGAGACGAGGCGCCTGTACTTGGCCAGGAGCCCCCGCGTGTAGCGAGGCTTCGGCGGGCGCCATGCCGCACGCCGGCGGGCGAGCTCGTCCTCCCCGACGTTGAGCTGGATGAGGAGGCGGTGCGCGTCGATCGTGATCGAATCGCCCTCTTCGACCAGCGCGATGGTGCCGCCGACGTAGGCTTCGGGCGCGACATGGCCGACGACCATGCCCCAGGTGCCGCCCGAGAAGCGGCCGTCGGTGATGAGCCCGATCGATTCGCCGAGACCCTGGCCGATGAGCGCCGATGTCGGCGCCAGCATCTCCTGCATTCCCGGGCCGCCCTTCGGCCCTTCGTAGCGGATCACGACGACGTCGCCGGGTTTGATCGCGCGGGCCATGATCGCGTCCATCACGGCGGACTCGGAGTCGAACACGCGCGCCGGCCCCGTGATCGCCGGGTTCTTGAGGCCGGTGATCTTCGCGACGCAGCCCTCTGGCGCGAGATTGCCCTTGAGGATCGCGAGGTGCCCCTGCGCGTACATCGGCTTCCCCCACGGCCGGATCACTTCCTGGTCGGAGCGTGGCTCGTCCGGAACGTTGGTGAGGTCCTCGGCCATCGTGCGGCCCGTGATGGTCGTGCAATCACCGTGCAGCAGGCCGTGGTTCAGCAGCATCTTCAGCACCTGCGGCACGCCCCCCGCGCGGTGGAAATCGACGGCGACGAACCGTCCGGACGGCTTGAGCTCGCACAGCACCGGCACCCGCTTCCGGATCCGCTCGAAGTCGTCGATCGTCCACGGCACCTCGGCCGCCGAGGCGATCGCGAGATAGTGCAGGACGGCGTTCGTCGAGCCGCCGGTCGCCATCACCAGCGCGATCGCGTTCTCGATCGACTTCCGCGTGATGATGTCGCGCGGCTTCAGGTCGCGCTTGATCGCCTCGACGAGCACGCGTGCCGACTCGGCGGCGGAGTCCGCCTTCTCGGGGTCCGGCGCGGCCATCTGCGAGCTGCCGAGCAGGCTCATGCCGAGGGCCTCGAACGACGAGGACATGGTGTTCGCCGTGTACATTCCGCCGCAGGCACCGACACTCGGACAGGCATTGCGCTCGATCCCGTCGTAGTCCTCCTGCGACATCTTCCCGGCGGTGAATGCGCCGACGGCCTCGAACGGCGAGACGATCGTGAGCGCCTGACCCTTCCACCGGCCCGGCTTGATCGTGCCCGCGTAGACGAAGATCCCGGGCACGTTCATGCGCGCCATCGCCATCATGCCGGCCGGCATGTTCTTGTCGCAGCCGCCGGCGACGAGCACGCCGTCCATGCACTGGCCGTTGACCGAGGTCTCGATCGCGTCGGCGATCACTTCGCGCGACACCAGCGAATATTTCATCCCCTCGGTGCCCATGCCGATGCCGTCGGTGACGGTCGGGATGCCGAAGACCTGCGGCATCGCGCCCGCCTCCTTGAGCGCGGCCATCGCGCGATCGACCAGCGGCTGAATGCCGGCGTTGCACGGATTCATCGTGCTGTGGCCGTTGGCAACGCCGACGATCGGCTTGTCGAAATCGCCGTCGCCGAATCCGACGGCGCGCAACATCGCGCGATTCGGCGAGCGGGCGACGCCCTGCGTGATGAGCCTCGATCGACGGTTGTACGACATGGCGTGACTCCGGAGTGAGGGATGCGGCCGGTAACGCGCCGGCGGCGTAAGCGAGCGGCGCGACTGCGTATAATCGGCCGACACAATTCTAGCAGGCTGATGCAAGACCCCTCATGAGCCGCGAATCGGACGAAACGGCCGCGCATGCTGGTCCATCCGCAGTTTGACCCGATCGCGCTTCAGATCGGGCCCGTGGCGGTCCGCTGGTACGGGCTCATGTATCTCGTCGGATTCGTGCTGTTCGCGGTCCTGGGCAGGTATCGGGCACGGCAGAACCTGCTCACCGGCTGGCATCCGCGCGACGTCGACGACATGCTGCTCTACGGCGTGTTCGGTGTCATCGTCGGCGGGCGGCTGGGTTACGTGCTGTTCTACAAGCCGCTCTACTACCTCGCGCATCCGCTGGAGATTCTCTGGGTGTGGCAAGGGGGCATGAGCTTTCACGGCGGTCTTGCTCGGCGTGCTGATCGCCCTCTGGCTGTTCGCGCGCACCCGCCGCAAGCGCTGGCTCGCCGTCACGGATTTCGTCGCGCCGCTCGTGCCGCTGGGGCTCGCTGCGGGGCGGATCGGCAACTTCATCAACGGCGAGCTGTGGGGACGCGTGACGAGCGGACCGTGGGCGATGGTCTTCCCGCAGGCGGGCCCCGAGCCACGGCATCCCTCGCAGCTCTACCAGTTCGCGCTCGAGGGTCTGCTGCTGTTCACCGTGCTGTGGTTCTACACGCGGCGGCGCCGTCCGCTGGGCGCGGCGTCGGGGCTTTTCCTCGTCGGCTACGGCGTGTGCCGATTCGTCGTGGAATATGCGCGGGAGCCCGACAGCTTCCTCGGCTATCTCGCGCTCGGCCTCACGATGGGTCAGTGGCTGTCGTTGCCGATGATCGCGATCGGCGCGGCGATGATGCTGTGGTCCTATCGCCGTGCGGACAAGGACGAGCCGACGCTGCTCGATCGGATGAAGTAGGGTCTTGCGATTCCTCGCGGCTCGCGCCTCGGCCTGCGCATCGGTTTCGCAAGCTACCGCGGTCGCGTTGTCGGCCTAAAGCGTCCTCGGCCTCCTTGCGCCGCTCACGCCGCGACTCGCCCCGCTCGCATCCCCGCTCGCTCGGCTCACCGGGCCCCTGCTCCCACGCTCGCGCCGCTACTCCATCCGGCGGAACTCGCCGTCGATCGCCTTGCCGGGTCCGCCGTATTGTCCGGCGGGAACCGTGCGCGGGCCGAATTCGCGGCCAAGGTTGAGCGGCAACGCGAGCAGGACGAGCGCGATCAGGTCGCTCAGGACGCCCGGCAGCATGAACAGCACGCCGGCCAGCACCTTGCGCCCGCTGTCGAGCAAGCCGCGCAACAGGGGTTGCTCGCCGTGCATCGCGGCGATCGTGTTGGCGCGAAACGCCATCCGCTCGTTGCGGAGCAGGTAGGCCCCCGCGATGAACGACATCAGGAGCCAGCCCCAGACGGGCACGCCGGTCCAGCGCGCGAAGCGGATCGTCGCGTACAGATCGACGAGCGGGAAACCCAGTACAATCAACAACAGCAAGATGCGCATGAAAACTCCTTGACCGGCGCGGCGATCCTCGTCCTGACGCAGATGCCCGACCGCGCGTCGGCGCAATCGCTGGCGCGCTCGCTCGTCGAAGCCCGTCTCGCGGCATGCGTCAGCATCGGCGCCCCGGTGGAATCACTCTATCACTGGCGCGGCGAAATCGAAACTGCGCAGGAAGTGCCGGTCACCATCAAGACGCGCACCGAGCGCTACGCCGAGGTCGAGGCGGCGATCCGGGCCTCCCATCCGTACGAACTTCCGGAGATCCTCGCTGTCCCCCTCATCCATGGATTGGTTCCCTATCTCGACTGGATCGCCAGCGAAACGGCGGCGAATTGACCCGCGGGCACCCGTTGGCCTGACGCTCGTGGCGGCGGCAGCCCTGCTCGCGACGGGCGTTGCCGTCGCCGCGGACGCGCGGCCGAAGCTGCTCGAGCCGGAGCGTGCGTTCGCGTTCAGCGTCCAGGCGCTCGACGACCGGACGCTCGAGGCGCGATTCGCTGTCGCCAGTGGCTATTACCTCTATCGCGAGAAGCTGAAGTTCACCGTCGAGCCCGCGCGGCTCGCCGCTGTGCCGACGCTGCCGCACGGCATGGTCAAGAATGACGAGTTCTTCGGCAAGGTGGAAACGTACCGGGGCCTCGTCGCCATCAGGCTGGCCCTCGACCCGACCGAGCTCGGCCGGGACGTCACGGTGCGCGCCGAGTCCCAGGGCTGCGCGGACGCCGGCATCTGCTACCCGCCCCAGGTACAGAACGTCCGGGTCACGCTGCCGCTGCCGGGCGCGCCGCCGGGCGCGCCGGTCGCCGCCACTCCGGCGCGCAAATCCTGGTTCAATTGACCCGCTGCACAAGCGCACCCCGTCTCGGGCTGCGCCTGTGTAAGCGCACACTCTGATCGTGGAATGAAGCTGACCGCACGGCGATGGCGACTCGTGGCCGGGTTTGCCCTGGCCGGCTTGGTTGCGCTCGCGGCGGGCATCCATTTCGGTCGCGACGCGGCGACCTCCGACGTCCGCGGCAGGGAGGCGGTGGCCCTGCTGGGCATTTCGTTGCCGGATTCGAAAGGACTCGAGCATCCGCTGGGAAAGTGGAAAGGAAAGGTGCTGGTCGTCAACTTCTGGGCGACGTGGTGCGTCCCGTGCCGCGAGGAAATGCCACAGTTCGTGAAAGCCCAGCGGGAATTCGGTGACCGCGGCCTGCAATTCGTCGGCATCGCGATAGACCAGCCGGACAAGGTCGACGCATTCGCGGCCGAGATCGGCCTCAACTATCCGGCGCTCATCGGCGGGCTCGGCGCGATGGAGCTGTCGAAAACCCTGGGCAACGGCATCGGCGCACTGCCTTTCACGGTGATCGTCGACCGCTCGGGACGGGTCGCACACACGCAGTTGGGGCCGCTCAAAGAGGCAAATTTGCGGTCCATCGTCGGCCAACTGCTGTGAAATACAGCTAAATACTGCGTTCAAACGGCGCTGCTGTTTCCCCATCAGCCTCGGCCATCACGGGTCGCCGGAACGGTGGTCGCGCCGCGGCCGCCGGATCCCGGAATCGACGCTCGCAGCGGTGGCACCCGGACGATTGTGTCGATCTTGCGCGATCGCTGGACAATTTGGACCGATCTGCGCCAAACTCCCGGCTCGATTGAATCAGGGGGCTCCGCAGCCAATGGCAACTCCAGAAAACAGGGCGGCGGTCCGGATCATTGCGGCAAGGACTGCCTCGCGCGGCCATCCGCTCGACGCATCGCGCGATGGGAAATCGCCATTCTCCTGGCGCAGACGCGCTACGCCGGCCGGCGGTTCCACGCCGCTGCCGGGGTGACGCAATGGATCTACGCAAACTGAAGACGCTGATCGAGCTCGTCGAGAGCTCGGGCATCGGCGAACTCGAGATCCAGGAAGGCGAGGAGCGGGTTCGGATCACGCGCGCCGTGCCGCACGGGGCCGCGCCGGTTGCCCCCAGTACGGTGTTTGCGGCCGCCGCGCCGGCGGCTGCACCTGCTCCGGCACCGGTTGAAGCGGCGCCGGTTCCGGTCGAGTCCGAAGGGCATTTCGTCAAGAGTCCCATGGTCGGAACGTTCTATCGCGCGGCCTCGCCGGGCTCCAAGCCCTTCGTCGAGGTGGGCGATACGGTTCAGGTCGGCGACACGCTTTGCATCATCGAGGCGATGAAGCTCATGAACGAGATCGAGGCGGACAAGGCGGGGGTGGTCAAACAGGTGCTCGCCGAGAACGGTCAGCCCGTCGAGTACGGCCAGCCGCTCGTCGTGATCGTCTGACTTGCCGCCGCTTCGCCCTCCGTCGTCGCCCATCGTGGCCAAGAATCCGGACCAGCTGTTCGGCAAGGTTCTGATCGCCAACCGCGGCGAGATCGCGCTGCGCATCCAGAGGGCGTGCCGTGAGCTCGGCATCCGGACGGTCATGGTCCACTCGGAGGCCGACGGCGAAGCGAAGTACGTGCGCCTCGCCGACGAATCGGTGTGCATCGGGCCCGCCGCGTCGTCGGCGAGTTACCTCAACGTGCCGGCGATCATCGCGGCCGCCGAGGTGACGGACGCACAGGCGATCCACCCCGGCTATGGATTCCTGTCCGAGAACGCGGACTTCGCCGAGAAGGTCGAGCGCTCCGGCTTCGTGTTCATCGGTCCCCGGGCCGACACCATCCGGCTGATGGGCGACAAGATCAGCGCCAAGGCGGCGATGATCAAAGCCGGGGTGCCGTGCGTGCCGGGCTCCGAGGGCGTGCTGCCCGAAGATCCGAAGGAGATCGTCAAGATCGCGCGCGCGATCGGCTACCCGGTCATCATCAAGGCGGCGGCCGGGGGCGGCGGGCGGGGCATGCGCGTCGTGCACACGGAGGCTGCGCTGGTCTCGGCAACGACGCTGACGCGCTCCGAGGCACAGGCGGCGTTTGGCAATCCGCAGGTCTACATGGAGAAATTCCTCGGCAATCCGCGGCACATCGAGATCCAGGTGCTGGCCGACGAGCACAAGAATGCCGTCTACCTGTTCGAGCGCGACTGCTCGATGCAGCGCCGCCATCAGAAGATCATCGAGGAGGCGCCGGCGCCGGGTGTGTCCGTTCGCGCGCTGACCCGGATCGGCGAGCGCTGCGCCGACGCGTGCCGGAAGATCGGCTATCGCGGCGCCGGCACGTTCGAGTTCCTGTTCCAGGACGACGAGTTCTTCTTCATCGAGATGAACACGCGGATCCAGGTCGAGCATCCGGTCACCGAGCTCACCACCGGGATCGACCTCGTGCAGGAGCAGATCCGCGTCGCGGCCGGGCAGAAGCTGCGCTTCCGCCAGCGCGACATCGTGCGGCGCGGCCACGCGATCGAGTGCCGCATCAACGCCGAGGATCCCTACACGTTCGTGCCGTCGCCGGGACGCATCACGTCGTACCACGCGCCCGGCGGCCCGGGGATCCGCGTCGACTCCCACGTCTACCACAACTATTTCGTTCCGCCTTATTACGACTCGATGATCGGCAAGGTCATCGCCTATGGCGATAACCGCGACCAGGCGATCGCGCGGATGCGCATCGCGCTGTCCGAAATGGTGGTCGAGGGGATCAAGACCAACATCCCGCTGCACCAGGAGCTGCTGCTCGACGAGAAGTTCCTGCGCGGCGGGACGTCGATCCACTATCTCGAAGAGAAGCTCGCGAAGCGCAAGCAGGCAGGTTAGCCGGTGGCCGATCTCGCGCAATCCCGCCAAGCGGCGGGACACCGTCGCGCCGGGCGTGGCGCTTCCTCCCGTCCGGCGTTGAACTCGGCCGGCATCGATCGCGCGTGAGCTACGTCGCCCTCTCCTTCGACATCGACGCCGGCATCGCGGAGGCGTGGGCCGACGCGCTTCTTGACGCCGGCGCGCTCTCGGTCGATGTCGCCGATCCGCATGCCGGCACGGCCGACGAGTCGCCGCTCTACGGCGAGCCGGGCGTCGCGGCGCCGCGATTGTGGCCGGTGTCCCGGCTTACGGCGCTCTTTGCGCTCGCCGCCGACGTCGACGCCGCGCTCGCTGGCCTGGCCGCGGCCGGCAGGGTGCTGCCGCCGCATGAAACGTTCACGGTCGCCGAGCAGGATTGGGTGCGCGCGACGCAGGCGCAGTTCGGTCCGCTGCGGATTGCCGATCGACTGTGGATCATCCCGTCGTGGTGCGCCGCCGTCGACGCGACCGCCATCAACCTGTCGCTCGACCCGGGACTCGCGTTCGGGACCGGGTCGCATCCGACGACCCGCCTTTGCCTGCGGTGGCTCGCGCGCGAGTTGCGCGCCGGCGAATCGGTGCTCGACTACGGCTGCGGGTCCGGAATCCTCGCCATCGCCGCCAGCCGACTCGGCGCGGGCCGGGTCGTCGGCACCGACATCGATCCGCAGGCGCTCGCTGCCAGTCGTGCCAACGCCCAGCGCAACGGCGTGGACGCGACATTCCTGGCACCCGATCGGCTGGCCGCCGACGAGCGAACGCCCTTCGACGTGGTCGTTGCAAACATCCTCGCGAATCCGCTGCAGGTCCTCGCCCCCGCGCTCGCCGCCCGCGTGAAGGGCGGGGGGCGCATCGTGCTGTCGGGCATCCTCGACGCGCAGGCCGCCGCCGTCATGACGGTGTATCGGCGGTGGTTTAATATCGGCGTCTGCGAAGGCGACGATGGCTGGGTTGCGTTGGCCGGGACGCGCCGCGCCGCGGTACGCGCCGGCTGACTCGGTCGCACGGCGGACGCCGCTGCGTCCACGTCGGGCCGGGGCGGTGTTCACGCGCAGCTTGTCTTGCAGAGAGGGTGTGAACAGGCCCTGACCCCGATGCCCGAGGAAAAATACACCCGCTGTCCCGGTTGCGCGACGGTGTTCCGCGTGACGCCGGACCAGCTCGCCCTGCGCGATGGACAGGTGCGCTGCGGACACTGCAAGACGGTGTTCGACGGCGTTGCGCAAGCCGTTTCGCTGGCGGCGCCCGCCGCCGCCGACATCGAGGAAACGCCGATCGGCGAGGCCGCGCTCGGCCCCCCGACGGTCACGCTGCGCGATGCGCAGGCGCTCGAAACGGCGCCCGCCGCGCCTGCCGAGCGTTCCGTGGCGGCCGACGACGACGAAGCCGCCGTGAATTCGTACGACGATCGCTTTTCGTCGACATCCAGGCAAATGCCGCAGCGGAAACGAACGGCCGTGCTCGGATCGGGGATCGTGCTGCTGGTCGTTGCAATCGTCGCCCAGGCGACCTTTCACTTTCGCGACATGATCGCCGCGCGCTGGCCGCCGCTCCGACCCGCGCTCGTCGGGATGTGCAACGTGGCCGGCTGCGCGATCCGGCCGCTTCGCGACGCGGCGATGACGTACCTTTCGATCGATGCGTCCGACCTGCAGGCGGACCCCGCCCATCGCGGACTGCTGATCCTGACGGCCACGCTGCGCAACCGTGCCGCATGGGCCGTTGCCTATCCGTATCTCGAGCTGACGCTGACCGACGCCCAGGACCGGGTCGTCGTGCGCCGGGCGCTCGCACCCGTCGACTATGCTGGCGGAACGGCCGACCTGCCCGCAGGGATCGCCGCGAACGGCGAGATTGCCCTCAAGGTCTTCATCGACGCCAGCGCAACGGCGCAGGCCGGCTACCGACTCTATATGTTCTACCCATGATCAAAGCGGCGCATCGGTCGGGACCGACCTTGATGCACCGGTCTGGTGCGTCGATCCGAACTGGAGATTGGGTAGAAAAGTATGCAAGAACAATAACTTATTTGTTAAGCACGCGTAGCCGTCGGGAAATCCTGGTCGAAGCGCTGCCCGTGCATCAGAACTTGATGCGCTGCAGCACGCCAAACTGCAGACATGGCCGAAGCGCGCACCATTTTGGAACCATCTACCGGTCGGGCGCACAGAAGTGGTGCACAACCACGGCGCCTTTCCACTTGCGCCCACTGAATCGTTTGCGGAGCAAGGGCTTTCGGTCGGTTGCGGATATGGCATAGTTCTCGCTGTTGTCTCCGCGCCATTTTGCATCGCACCGCAGATCAAGCCGCCCACCAAGGAGATTCGCATGACCAGCCCCGCCGACGTGCTCAAGATGCTCAAAGACAAGGAGGTCAAGTTCGTCGACCTGCGCTTCACGGACACCCGCGGCAAAGAGCAGCACGTTTCCGTCCCGACCAAGCAGTTCGGGATGGACAAGTTCGAGAGCGGCCACGCGTTCGACGGTTCGTCGATCGCCGGCTGGAAAGGCATCCAGGCGTCGGACATGCTGCTGATGCCGGACCCGAACGCCGCATACATCGACCCGTTCATGGACGAGACGACGCTCAACATCACGTGCGACGTCGTCGAGCCGTCGGACGGCAAGGGCTATGAGCGCGACCCGCGCTCGCTCGCCAAGCGCGCCGAGGCGTATCTGAAGTCCACGGGCCTCGGCGACACCGCGTATTTCGGGCCCGAGCCCGAGTTCTTCGTGTTCGACGCGGTCGAGTGGTCGGTCGATATGTCGGGGAGCTACTGCAAGGTGTTTTCGTCCGAAGCGGCGTGGTCGACCGCCGAGAAATTCGAAGGCGGCAACATGGGCCACCGCCCGACGGTCAAGGGCGGATATTTTCCGGTGCCGCCGGTCGATTCGCTGCAGGACATCCGGTCGGCGATGTGCCTCGCCATGGAGCAGATGGGAGTCGAGGTCGAAGTGCACCACCACGAGGTCGCGAACGCCGGCCAGTGCGAGATCGGCACCAAGTTCGAGACGCTGGTGAAGCGTGCCGACTGGCTGCAGATTCTGAAGTACGCCGTGCACAACACCGCGGCCGCGTACGGTAAGACGGCGACGTTCATGCCGAAGCCGATCGTCGGCGACAACGGCTCGGGCATGCACTGCCATCAATCGGTGTGGAAGGACGGCAAGAACATCTTCGCCGGCGACGGTTACTCGGGCCTTTCCGATTTTGCGCTGTACTACATCGGCGGTGTCATCAAGCACGCGAAGGCGCTGAACGCGATCACGAATCCGGGCACGAATTCATACAAGCGACTGGTGCCGGGATTCGAGGCGCCGATCAACCTCGCCTACTCCGCGCGCAACCGCTCGGCGGCGATCCGCATTCCGTACGTCGCGAGCCCGAAGGGCCGCCGCATCGAAGTCCGCTTCCCCGATCCGACGACGAATCCCTATCTGGCGTTCTCGGCGATGCTCATGGCCGGCCTCGACGGCGTGCAGAACAAGATCCATCCCGGCGACCCGATGGACAAGAACCTCTACGACCTCGCGCCCGAGGAAGCGGCGAAGGTGCCGCACCCCTGCGCGTCGCTCGACGAGGCGCTCGACAACCTCGACCGCGACCGCGCGTTCCTTACGAAGGGCGGCGTGTTCACCGATGACATGATCGACGCGTACATCGCGCTCAAGATGGAAGAGGTCACGCGCTTCCGGATGACGACGCATCCGGTCGAATACGACATGTATTACAGTCTGTAATCGGCGCATCGGCCGGAGGCGCGGTATTGCGAAGGGGGCGGGCCGCGCGTCCGCCCGAGTTTTGCCTGCGCGGGGATATTTCAATACACTCCCTCGCATGTCTTGTCGAAGATCGGATCGCGACGATGCGCAGCGGATCGCACGGCGGACGCGCCTGGTCGTCTTTCTGGCGCTTGTCGCCGGCAGCAACGCCTGCGCGGTGACGCTCGGCGAAAAGGCCAAGGAATCGGGGTGCGTCAACAAGCCAGTGTTTGTTGCCGGCGACATGTATCGCTGCGCGACGGAGTCCGGCGCGTCGTCGTATTTCAACGTGCCCGGCGCGGGCGGGGCGCAGGCGCCGCGCTCGTCGAAGGCGCCCACACCTGCGGGCTTCCCGCGCGTCGATCCGGACACGCAGAAGGGACGCGACGACGTCCGCCGCAAGGTACTCGCGGACGAGCTCGCCGCCGAGGAGAAGCTGCTGTCGGAGACGCGCGTGCAGTACGCGGACGGAGCGCCGGTGCCGTTGCCCGAGGAGCGGGCGGATGCGGAGAAGTACAGGGTGCGCATCGCGCGCCTGCGCCAGAGCGTGAACGTGCACGAAAAGAACATCGAGGCGCTGAAGAAGGAACTCGCCGCGATCAAGTGATGCCTCGGCTCGACCGGGCGCGGATATTGCTATGGTATCCGTTGCAGCCGTTTCCCGCCCGCCCCCATCCGTCAGCCTGAATCAGCATCGTGAGTTTCGCGCACCTGTTCCCATTTGCGGGCGATGACGTCAAGGGCGCGTTCGCGGGCCTGGAACTGCTCGCCACGGCCGTGCTGCTGCTCGACCGCACGCGGCGCGTGACCTACGCCAATCCGGCGGCGGAGAACCTTTTCGCGCTGTCGAAGAAGCACATCGTCGGCCATCGGCCCGGCAAGGTCTTCGCCGATGCGACCGGCCTTTCCGCCGCGATCGACAAGGCGGTCATGAGCGGTGCGACCTACACGGAACAGGAGCTGGAGCTCGCGGTCAGCGGCAAGCCGAAGCTCCACCTCACTTGCACGGTGTCGCCGATCGAGACGAAGGACGCCGCGCTGCTGCTCGAGTTCCGGCACATCGACCAGCAGCTGAAGATCGCCCGCGAAGAGCGGCTGAACGAGCAGCAGCAGGCCAACCGCGAGCTGATCAGGAACCTCGCGCACGAGATCAAGAATCCGCTGGGCGGCATTCGCGGCGCGGCGCAGCTCCTCGAGCGCGAGCTCGACCGGCCGCAGCTCATCGAGTACACGCAGGTCGTGATCGGCGAAGCGGACCGGCTGCAGTCGCTCGTCAACCGGCTCCTGACGCCGCACCGGCTGCCGACGTTCCGGCGCACGAACATCCACGAGATCCTGACGCGCGTGCGCGGCGTGGTGCAGGCCGAGTTCCCCCAGGTGGCGATCGTCAGCGACTTCGACATCAGCCTGCCGGAATTCGATGCCGATCCGGAGCAGCTCACGCAGGCGGCGCTCAACATCGTCCGCAACGCGGCCCAGGCACTCGAGCGGACCGGGGAGCCGCAAATCCGCCTGACCACTCGCGTCGCGCGGTACGTGACGCTGGCGAAGAAGCGGCACCGGATTGCGCTCGCGCTGTCGATCGAGGACAACGGTCCGGGCATTCCGGAAGCGATTCGCGACCGGATCTTCTACCCGCTCGTGTCGGGACGCGAAGGCGGCAGCGGACTCGGGCTTACGCTCGCGCAGGCGTTCATCGCCCAGCATTCCGGCGCGATCGAATGCGAAAGCGTTCCCGGGCAGACGGTGTTCACGATCTTCCTGCCGGTCGACGCGGGCATTCCGCGAGCGCAGGCCTGATCGGATGCGCCAGGCACAAGTGAACCTGACCGCGCACGGAAGGCCCCGATGAAGCCCGTCTGGATCGTCGACGACGACCGCTCCATACGCTGGGTGCTCGAGAAGGCGCTCGCTCGCGAGGACATCGCCTTCAAGTCCTTCGTGTCCGCGTACGAGGTGCTGCAGGCGCTCGCCGCCGGCCAGCCGTCGGTGCTGGTGTCGGACATCAGGATGCCGGGCGAGTCGGGGCTCGCGCTCCTCGACAAGGTGAAGGAGCGCTTCCCGCAGCTCCCGGTGATCATCATGACCGCGTACTCGGATCTCGACAGCGCGGTCGCCGCGTTCCAGGGCGGTGCGTTCGAATATCTGCCGAAGCCGTTCGACGTCGACCACGCGGTCGCGCTGATCCGCCGCGCGATGATGCAGGCGCCGACGGCCGCGCCCGTCGAAAGCACGCCGGGTGACGCGGCGGAAATGCTGGGCCAGGCGCCCGCGATGCAGGAGGTCTTTCGCGCGATCGGACGGCTCTCGCAGTCGAGCGCGACGGTGCTCATCACCGGCGAATCGGGAACCGGCAAGGAACTCGTCGCCCGCGCGCTGCACCGGCACAGCCCGCGCGCGCCCGGCCCGTTCATCGCGATCAACACGGCGGCGATCCCCAAGGACCTGCTCGAATCCGAGCTGTTCGGACACGAGCGCGGGGCGTTCACCGGCGCGCAGAGCGCCCGGCGCGGTCGCTTCGAGCAGGCCGAGGGCGGCACGCTGTTCCTGGACGAGATCGGCGACATGCCGCCGGACCTGCAGGTGCGCCTGCTGCGCGTGCTCGCCGACGGCGAGTACTATCGGGTGGGCGGGCACGCGCCGCAGAAGTCCAGCGTTCGCGTGATCGCGGCGACGCACCAGAACCTCGAGGAGCGCGTGCGCCAAGGGCTCTTCCGCGAGGATCTCTTCCACCGCCTCAATGTCGTGCGGCTGCGGCTTCCGCCGTTGCGCGAACGGCAGGAAGACATCGCGCCGCTCGTGCGCCACTTTCTGCAGAAGAGCGCGCGCGACCTCGCCGTCGAGCCGAAGGTGCTGTCGGACGGCGCGCTGAAGCTGCTCGGGGCATTTCCGTTCCCCGGCAACGTTCGGCAGCTCGAGAATATCTGCCACTGGGTCACGGTGATGGCGCCGGGACAGCGGATCGACGTCGGCGACCTGCCCGCGGAAGTTCGCGAACCGATGGCCGGCACGCCCGATGCGGCGGCAGGCGATGCGGATTGGCGGAACCTGCTCGACCGGGAACTCGCGCAGGCGCTGACGCGCGGCGAGAGCGGCGCGGGCGATCGCCTCGAGCGCGAGTTCGAACGCACGCTCATCCTGCGCGCGCTCGCACACACGGGCGGGCACCGGATGGAGGCTGCGCAGCGGCTCGGCTGGGGCCGCAACACGCTGACGCGCAAGATCCAGGAGCTGGGGCTCGAGCAGGAGCTCAAGAAGGGCGCACGCGCCGGCGACTGAGCGCCCCGGCGGCCACGGCACGGCCGCCGATCAGGCGAGCCTGGTGAGCCAGAGGCTGCCGCCGCCGTAAGAGCGGCCTTTCGGATGCCCGAGCGCGCTCGCCACGAGATCGGAAAAGGCGTGAAACGCGTACGCGCAGCCGAACTCGACGCGAAACGCCGTCGAGTACATCAAGAGCGCGCGCACGACGTACTGCTCGTTCCAGTTGCGGTTGTCGTCAATGACCCACGACTGCGGGTAGTCGTGCGGAAGGAAGATGTCGTGGATGTGGATGCGCACGCCGGCATTGATCGCCGGCAGCACGTCGAAGTAGAGGTGGTTGACGTCGCTGCCGGTCTTCGCGACGTGCGACGAATCGATGAACAGGATGTCGCCGGCTTCGAGCGCGGCAAACTCCGCGACCGGGACGTCCTGCACCCTGGCCTCGATGAGCCGCGATATCCCGTCGATCCGGTTCCTGAGGAACGCGCGCGGATACGGTTCGATGCACGTGACGTGGATGCCGCCGGCGAACCAGCGCCGATTGACGTCGGCGATGAGCAGCGACGAATACCCGGACCCCACCTCGATGATCCGGCGCGGGCGCCACGCGTGCAGCAGCACGAACAGCGCGCGCGCGTCGAGCCAGCTGAACTGCGGATTACGGGTGTAGAAGTCGACGAGATCGCGCCCGTCCGGCAGCGTTTCCGGGTAGTCGTAGAGGGGCCGGAATCGCGGAAAGGCCCCGGTGAGGAGTTGCCGGTGCCCGTCGTCGTTCCAGTCGATACCGGCGACGACCGGCCGCTCCGGCCAGAGGCGCTCGCGTTCGGCGGCGACGGCCGCGCGATCGACGATCGGCGAATAGAAGTGTCCCGGCGGGACGAATGGCGCATTGGCCGGTGGGTACGCCATTCTCATTCGATTCAGCAGGCGGCGCATGGCATTGGGGCGCGGGCCGGCGGCGTGCGCCGCCTTGGGTCACCGCGCGATCTCGGCGACCACCGGCGCGTGATCGGAGGGTTTTTCGCCCTTGCGTGCGTTGCGATCGATGCGGCAAGCCGTGCAGGTGCCGGCGAGAGGCGAGGACAGCAGGATATGGTCGATGCGCAGCCCGTGGTTTTTCGGAAAGGCGAGTTGGCGATAGTCCCACCAGCTGAACGTTCTCTCGGGTTGATCGAAAAGGCGGAAACTGTCGGTCAATCCCAGGCCGAGCCAGCCGCGAAACACCGCACGCTCCGGCTCTGAGCAAAGCACCTGCCCGCGCCAGAGGTCAGGATCGTGGACGTCGCGGTCCTCCGGGGCGATGTTGAAGTCGCCCGTCACCGCGAGGCGCGGATGCCGCGCGAGCTCGCTCGCGAGGAACGCGGTGGCGGCGCGGCACCAGTCGAGTTTGTACCGGTACTTGTCCGAGTCGAGCGCTTGCCCGTTCGGCACGTAGAAATCGACGACGCGAATGTCTCCGACGGTGGCCGCGATCACACGCTTCTGCTCGTCGGCGAAACCGGGCAGCGACTTGACGACGTCCTCCGCCGTACCGACGCCGTCGCGCACGAGCAGCGCGACGCCGTTGTAGGTGCGCTGACCCGTGCAGTGCGCGGCGTAGCCGGCATCCGCGAGTTCACGATGCGGAAACTTCGCGTCCTCCATCTTCGTTTCCTGGAGGCAGACCACGTCCGGCTGCGCGCCGGCGAGCCAATCCAGCAGCCGCGGAAAGCGGACGTTCAGCGAATTGACGTTCCAGGTGGCGAGCTTCAGGGGAACGGGGTTTGGCGCTACGGCTTCGGGTATCCGCCGCCTGGCACTGCAACGGCCTGCGTCGCTTCGGCGGGTGCCGCCGGCGCCGTTGCAGCCGGCACGGCCGCGGGCTCCGCCGCCTTCACGGCGACCCGGCGCGCCGGCGATTTCGGGTATCCGGCGTCGTCGAGCATCGCCGTCCAGCGGGCCTCGTTGAAGCCCTTGGCGATCAGCTTGTCGCCGAGCTGCAGCACGGGAGCCTGCTGCGCGCCGGTCAGCTTCTGCAACTGCTCGGCGCCCTGCTGCTCTTCGACGTTGACGGTGGTGAAGGGGACGCCGCGACGGTTGAGCAGCGCCTCGGCATTCTGGCAGACGGTGCCGCAGGCAAACGTGTACAGCGTCACGGGAAAGCGCTGCGCGGCCTGCGCGGTCGCGATCGGCAGGTCGTTGTTCTCGATGTAGTTGGGCGTGAGGCGCTTGGCCTGGACGTCCCTGCCATCCGCCGGCGGCGGACGGTCCGTGTAGATCGTCCGTCCGTCCTTGTCGACGTATCGGTAGACCTGTTGCTGTGCCGCCGCGAGGGCCGCGATCACGGCGGCCGCGACGCCGCAGGCGAGCGCAATTCGCTGGGAAAGGCTTGCCATGGCTTCTCCTTCGATCTGCCTCACGCAGCCGTGAGCAGTCCATTATGCCGCAGAAGTGCGTCGAGTTGGGGCGCGCGCCCGCGGAACGCGACGAACGACTCGAGCGCGTCCCGGCTGCCGCCGCGGGACAGCACCTCGTCGCGGAATCGCTCGCCGGTCGCGGACGAGAGCACGCCCGACTCCTCGAACGCGGCGAACGCGTCCGCCGCGAGCACCTCGGCCCACTTGTAGCTGTAGTATCCAGCCGCGTAGCCGCCCGCGAACACATGCGCGAACGACTGCATGTAGCGGTCGTAGGACGCCCGCGGCACGACGGCGACCTCGCGCCGCGCCGCGTCCTGCACCGCTTCCGGCGATGCGCCGCCGCGGGGGTCGTAGGTCGAGTGCAGCAGCATGTCGAACAGCGCGAGCTCCAGGTGGCGGACCGTGGCCAGCCCGCTCTGGAAGTTCTTCGCGGCGAGCATCCGGTCGAACAGTGCGCGCGGCAGCGGATCGCCGGTGTCGGCATGCGCGGTCATGTGCGAGACCACGTCCCACTCCCAGCAGAAATTCTCCATGAACTGGCTGGGGAGCTCCACCGCGTCCCATTCGACACCCTGAATGCCGGAGACGCCTGCGACCTCGACCCGGGTCAGGAGCTGGTGCAGGCCGTGGCCGAACTCGTGAAAAAGCGTGATGACCTCGTCGTGCGTGAACGTCGCCGGACGGCCTTCGACGGGCGCCGACAGGTTGCACGTGAGGAACGCGACCGGATGCTGGACCCGCGCGCCGATGCGGCGGCGGTTGATCGCGTCGTCCATCCATGCGCCGCCCTGCTTGTCCGCGCGCGCGTAGGTGTCGAGGTAGAACTGGCCGATCAGCGCGCCGGCGGCGTCGGTGATGTCGAAGAAGCGCACGTCCGGGTGCCACGTCGGCGCCCGGCTTTCGCGGATCGCGATGCCGTAGAGCGTCTCGGCGACACGGAACAGTCCCGTCAGCACCTTGTTCTCGGGAAAGTACCGGCGAATCTCCTGCTCGGAGAACGCGAAGCGCTTCGCCTTCAGCTTTTCGGACGCATAGGCGATGTCCCAGGGCGCCAGGTCGGGGATCGCGAGCTCGTCGCGGGCGAAGTCGACGAGCTCGGCGTAATCGCGCAGGGCGAACGGCCTGGCGCGGCGCGCGAGGTCGCGCAGGAAGGTGAGCACCTCGTCGACGCTTCCCGCCATCTTCGGCACCAGCGAGAGCTCCGCGTAGTTCGCGTAACCGAGCAGCAGGGCGGCCTCGCGCCGCAGCTCGAGGATGCGCCGGATCAGCGGGGTATTGTCCCAGCGCGGCGCCGCGCCCATCTCCGACGCGCGCGTCGCGTAGGCGCGATGCACGGTCGCACGCAACGCGCGGTTCTCGGCGTAGCTCATCACCGGCAGGTAGCACGGCACGCGCAGCGTGAGCTTCCATCCGGGCTTGCCGTCCACCCGGGCTGCAGCCTTGGCTTCGGCCAGCACGTCGTGCGGCACACCCGCAAGCGCGGCCCGGTCGTCGACGTAGAGCGCCCAGGCGCTGGTCGCGTCGAGCAGGTTGTCGTCGAACCGCGCCGCGAGCTCCGCGAGCTCCTCTTCGACCGCTTTGAAGCGCGCTTTTTGCGCATCCGGAAGCTCGGCGCCGCCCAACCGGAAATCGCGCAGCTCGTTATCCACCGCGCGGCGTTTCGCCGCGTCGAGCGCCGCGTACGACGGCGACGCGGCAAGCGCGCGATAACGGCCGAACAGCCGGAGGTCCTGCGCCACGTCAGCGTGAAACGCGGTGACCTTCGGCAGGTTCGCGTGGTAGGCACCGCGCAGACCGGGCGTGCTCACCACGGCGTTCAGGTGCTCGACGGCGCCCCACGCGCGGCTCAACCGGTCGAGTGCGTCGGCGAGCGGCTCGCAGACCGTGTCCCACGTGGCGGGGGCCGTGTCCGTGGCAACCGCGTCGACCGCCGCGCGCGCGACGCCCACAAGCAAGTCCACCGCCGGCGTCACGTGCTCGGGCCGGATGGCATCGAAGCGGGGCAGGCCCGAAAAGTCGAGCAACGGATTGGCGTTGGGGTCGGCATTCATGCGGATCTCGAGGCAAAGGATACTGCAGGTGATCGTCGGTAAGTGATGCGGCCCGCCGACCGCCGGCCGCTATGCGGAACGTCCCGGCGCCCCACCGCCGAGCGTGGCGTCGAGTGTCGCGAGGTCCTCCGGCGTGCCGACATTCGCCCACCGGCCGTCGAAGCGCTCGCCCGATACCCATCCGGCCGCGATCCATCGCTCGAGCCAAGGCAGCAGTTTGAGCTTCGCGCCACGCGGAAGTTCGCGGAAGAGGCCAATGTCGTACAAACCGATGCTCGCATAGGTCATTTGCGCCGCACCCCGCCGCTCGATGCGGCCGTTCGCCAGCACGAAGTCGCCCGCGGGGTGGTAGCGCGGGTTGGGCACCATCACGAGATGCGCGCGCGGCGCCGAGGCGTTTCGGCCATCGCTTCGGCACGGGACCGAAGCGATGCGTAGTCGAACACGGTGACGACATCGCCGGACACGATCAGCGCCGGACCCACGGGCAGCAACGGGACGGCCGTCGCGATGCCACCCGCGGCTTCGAGGGCTTCGCGCTCGAGCGACCAGATGAGCCTCACGCCCAGCGCCCCACCGTCGCCCAACTCATCCACGAAGCGATCGGCGCGGTGCGCGACGTTGACCACGATCTCACGGAATCCGGCGCGCGCGAGCGCCTCGATCTGCCAGACGATGAGCGGCTTGCCGCCTGCCTCGAGCAGCGGCTTCGGCGTCGTGTCCGACAGCGGTCGCATCCGATCGCCGCGGCCGGCTGCGAGAATCATGGCGCCGACGGGCGGCCGGCGGGGCATCACGCGGTGCGGCCGACGGCCGGCGCGGGGTCGTCGAGCTCGTCGATGAGCGCCGCGAGCGCCCCGAGGGCGCGGTAACGCCCGCACGCACCGCGCAGGTATGCCATCACACGGGGCATGTCGCCGAGATAGGCCGCCTTGCCGTCGCGGTGATGAAGCCGGGCGAAGATGCCGAGCACCTTCAGCTGCCGCTGCACGCCCATCCACTCGAAATCCTGCCAGAACGCGGCGAAGTCGTCGCGCACCGGAAGGCCCGCGTTGCGCGCCCGTTCCCAGTACCGCACCGCCCAGTCGATCTGTCGCTCCTCGTCCCACGCGATGTAGGCGTCCCTCAGCAGCGATACGAGGTCGTAGCTCATCGGGCCGATGACGGCATCCTGGAAATCGAGCACGCCGGGATTCGGGTCGCTCACCATCAGGTTGCGCGAATGATAGTCGCGGTGGACGTAGACGCGTGGCTCCGCGAGGTTGTGCAGCACGATCCGTCGAAAGGCGTCGTCGAGCGTCTGCGCCTGCGACGGCGAGAGTTCCCGGTCGAGGTGCTTGCGCACATACCAGTCGGGAAAGAGGGCGAGCTCGCGCCTCAAGAGCGCTTCGTCGTAGGGACGAAGCGCGCCTTCGCGCGTCGCGCCCTGCCAGCGGATCAACGCATCGATCGCGTCCGCATATAGCGGTTGCGCCGACGCGGCGTCGAGCGCAGAGAGGTACGTGCGTCCCCCGAGATCGGTCAGCAGCAGGAACCCGCGCCCGAGGTCCGCCGCGAGAACTTCCGGAGCGTGCACGCCCGCGCTCGCGAGCAGCTGCGCGACGTGCAGGTACGGACGGCAGTCCTCCATCGGTGGCGGGGCATCCATCGCGATCAGCGTCGCGTGCCCGCGCCACGGCGTTCGCGGCGTGATCCGGAAATAGCGGCGGAAGCTCGCGTCGGCGGAGGCGGGCGCGAGGTCGAACGCGTCGCTGCCAAGCGCGACTGAGATCCAGTTCCGTGCGAGGTCGAGGCGCGGGTCCGGGGCGCTCGAGGCGATAGTCATCGGGCGTGGCGGGCGGCGGGTGGAAGCGGCGAAAGCCGGAAGTCGGCGCCATGCCCCGGTCGAGTCGACCGCGCGCGGGCACCCTCGGCAAACTCTCGGGTAGGCTTTGGACTCAGTGCACTAGAATGCACCATTTTACAACGACCGCTTCGCGCTCCGCACGAGACTCCACGGATGAATGCACGCCACACCTCCGTCGCGCTTGCGCTCGTCACGGCGTTGGCCGCCGTGCCGACTTCCGCGCAGCAGGCGCCGGCGGGGCAGGCAGCGGACAATCCGATGTCCGAGCCGGCGCTGAAGTCGGCCCCGCAATTGATCCCTCCGGCGCCTGCCGGCGTGTCGCGGGCTCCGGGACCCGCGCGCGCTGCGGCGCCCTTCCAGAGCGGGGTGATCTTCCTTCGCGCCGACCGGGTCGAAGGGGCCAGCGAAAGGTACGTCGAAGCCTCGGGCAAGGTCGAGCTGCGCACGCGCAGCGAAACGGTGCTCGCGGATTGGCTTCGGTACGATTTCCTCGCGGACGAAATCTGGGGGAAGGGCGACGTGCTGATCCGCCGCGGCATCGACTGGATCACCGGGCCCGAGCTGCGCTTCAAGCGCGACACCGAGACGGGCGTCTTCTCCTCGCCGCGATTCTTCATCGGCGAGAACGGCTCGCGTGGCACCGCGGCCGAGATCCGGTTCACGGGACCCAACCAGTACGAGGCCACCGATGCCCGGTACACGACGTGCGTCGCGCCGCGCGACGACTGGTACATCCGGATGGACGAGCTCGAGGTCGACCGGTCGCGGATGATCGGCACGGGTCACGACGCGACCGTCTATTTCCTCGGTGCACCGATCGTCTACTCGCCGTGGCTCGAATTCCCGCTGTCGGGCGAGCGCAAGTCCGGATTTCTCACGCCGGTGCTGGGATCGTCGGGCATTCGCGGCTTCGAGTACGCGCAGCCGTACTACCTCAACCTCGCACCCAACTACGACGCGACGATCGCGCCGCGGCTCATGACCAAGCGCGGACTGCAGATCGCCGGTCAGGGTCGCTATCTATTCGACACCTCGCAGGGCGAAGCGACGGCCGAATACCTGTACAACGACCGCGTCACCGGCGAAACCCGATGGGGCGTGTCGTGGAAGCACACGCAGAACCTCAGCTTCCTGCCGGGCCTCGTCGGTTACTGGAACCTCAACAAGGTCTCCGACGACACCTATTTCGCCGACCTGTCGGACCGCGTCGGGCTGACGTCGCAGACGACGCTGCCGCGCGAGGCCGGGCTCGCGTACACGAACGCGCCGTGGACTGTGATCGCGCGCGCGCAGACCTTCCAGACGCTGGTCGACCCGAGCCTGCCGCCCGGGCCGCCGCCCTACAATCGCGTCCCGCAGTTCCTGGCGGCGCTGCAGGAACTCGACTGGAGGGGCCTCACGTTCGCGGGTACGGCCGAATACGCCGACTTCCGCAATCCGACGCTGGTCACGGGCCAGCGCGCGTACGCGTACCCTACGGTCGCGTGGACGAAGCAGGGACCGGCGTGGTACTTCACCGCGACGACCGGCGTACACGCGCGGCATTACAGCCTCAACGACACGACCCCCGACCGGGAAAGCCAGGACTACGTGATCCCGATCACCACGCTCGATGCCGGCCTCGTCTTCGAGCGCGACTGGTCCGCCTACGGCCAGAGCTTCGTGCAGACGCTGGAGCCCCGCGCCTACTACGTTTACGTTCCGTACAAGGACCAGAGCAAGGCGCCGGTCTTCGACACCGCCATCGACGACTACAATTTCGCGCAGCTCTTCAGCTCCAACCGATATCTCGGCAACGACCGGATCGGCGACGCCAACCAGATCACGCTCGGGTTGGCGTCGCGGCTCCTCGATCCGACCACCGGCGCGGAGCGCCTGCGCGTCGCCGTCGGCGAGCGCTTCTATTTCCAGGATCAGCGCGTGACGCTGAACGAGGCGCCGCGGTCGGCCTCGTCGTCGGACTTCCTGATCGGCGCCGAGGGGAGGCTGTCGGACGCGTGGGCGCTGGGCGGCCTGATGCAGTACAACTTCGACCGGTCGCAGACCGAGCGACTGGACCTCGGGTTCCGCTACACGCCGGCGCCCGGCACGGCCTTCAACGCGAGCTACCGGTACTCGCGGCTGCAGGTCGACCAGGTGGGGCTGCTCTCCGAGCTGAAGCAGTTCGACCTGTCGACTCAATGGCCGGTCACCGAAACCATCACGTTGCTCGGCCGCTGGAACTACTCGCTGGTCGACAACAAGACGCTGGAGGCGGTGGGGGGGCTCGAGTATAATGCGCGGGTGCTGGGTGCTGCGGGTCGTTGGCCAGCGGCTGACGACGACCACGCAGACGAATTCGACGTCCATCTACCTGCAGATCGAGTTGAACGGGCTCGCGCGGTTCGGCACCAACCCGCTCGAGCTCCTGCGCCGCAGCGTTCCCGGATACCAGCGGACCAACGACCCGACGTTGTCGCCGCGCGAGCGCGACGATCTGTTCCAGGAATTTTGAGGCCAGGCATGCCCAACTCACACCGTACGGCCCGTGTCGTGGCGTGGATCGCCGCGGTTGCACTCGCCTCGTCGTCGGCGCTCGTTTCGGCGCAGCGCGTGACGCCCGGCCGCCGCGCCGTCGGCTGCGCCGGCGCCCGTGCGCGCCGGCGCGTCATCGGACCGCAACGTGCTCATCGACCGCGTGGTCGCGATCGTCAACGACGAAGCACTGACGCAATACGACATCAACGAACAGACGCGCTCAGTCCTTGCGCAGATGAAGGCGCAGAAGGTGACGCCCCCCGCGCCCGACGTCCTGGAGAAGCAGCTGCTCGATCGCCTGATCACCGAGCGCGTGCTGATGCAATACGCGAAGGAATCCGGCATCCGCGTGGACGACACGCAGATCGAGCGCACGATCGCGCGCATCGCCCAGGACAACAAGCTGTCGCCCGAGGATTTCCGCAAGGCCGTCGAGAAGGAGGGCATGCCCTTCGCCAAGTATCGCGACGAGGTCCGCAACGAGATCGTCGTCCAGCGCCTGCGCGAACGCGAGGTGGATGGCCGCGTCAACGTCAGCGACGCGGAGGTCGACCTCTTCCTCGCCACGCAGGACGCGCAATCCGGGGGCGACATCGAGTACCGGCTCGCGCACATCCTCGTGCTCGTGCCGGAGCAGGCGACGCCGGAGCAGGTCGAGGCGCGCGTGCGTCGCGTCGAGGAGGCGCTGCGGCAGGTGCGCTCGGGCGCCGACTTCGGGCAGGTCGCCGCGAGCTTCTCGGACGCCGCCGACGCGCTGCAGGGCGGCAACCTCGGCTGGCGCCCGCCGGCGCGTCTGCCGACGATCTTCGTGGATCCGGTGCGCAGCCTCAAGCCGGGCCAGATCTCGGGCGTGCTTCGTTCGGCGAACGGGTTCCACATCGTCAAGCTGCTCGAAACCCGCAGCCGCAACGCCCCGACCGTCGTCGAGCAGACGCGCGTGCGGCACATCCTCATCAAGGTGAACGAGATCACGTCCGAGGCCGACGGGAAGATCAAGATCGAGCGCATCAAGGACCGGATCGACCTTGGCGCGAAGTTCGACGAGCAGGCGAAATTGAACTCCGAGGACGGCAGCGCGGCAAAGGGCGGCGAGCTCGGCTGGATATCGCCGGGCGACACGGTGCCGGACTTCGAGCAGGCGATGGGCCGCCTCAAGGTCGGCGAGCTTTCCGGCCCCGTGCGCACGCCGTTCGGCTGGCACCTGATCGAAGTGGAGGAGCGGCGGACGCAGGACATCACCGCCGAGCGTCAGCGCGAACAGGCGCGGATCGCGCTGCGGCAGCGCAAGTCCGACGAGCTGTTCCAGGACTGGGTGCGCCAGCAGCGCGACCGGACCTACGTCGAGATCAAGCTCGACGAGCGGTAGCGGCGCGAGCCTGGGAGCAGGGGCCCCGAGCCGAAGGCAAGGGGATGCGACCGGGGCGAGTCGACGCTAGGGGCCGACCACTCGACCGCAGGTACTGGCGAAACCGTAGCGGAGGCCGAGGCGCGCCCTGCGGCCCCGGCGCCTCAATCCTTTCCCTGATAGACGTACGCGGCCTGCGGGACGCGGCCCTCGTCCATCTTCCGCGTATCCTCGAGGTCCTTGGGACGCTTGTCCCACCAGATCGCGCGGCTCTTGCGCTGCTCCGCTTCGAGCTCCGGCTTACTGTCCTTCATCTCGCGGATGAACCGGGTGTGGTCCGATTCGTAGTGGCGGGCGGGAAGCATGGGCATGGGGCAGGGTCGGTCGCGATGGTTCGTCGAAGTGGGAATCTTATCATCCGCGCCTGGCCGGAATCGCGTGCGCCGCTCGCTGCGGCCGCCCCGCGACGATTTCGAACCGGAACAGCCGGCATTCGATTGCGCCGTTGTAGAGCGGTGTGCGCTTCGACGGCTTCAACCCGATCAGCTTCGGAAGGCGCGGGTCGCCGGTGAACAGGCACGCCGTCCACCCGACAAAGCGCTGTTTCAGCGCGTCGCCGAGTCTCGGGTAGAACGCCGCCAGCCTCGCGTCGTCGGCGAGCCGCACGCCGTAGGGCGGATTGGCGACGAGGAGCCCGGCGGGTTCCGGCGCCGCCCGAGCGAGCACGTCGGCCTCGCTCGTTTCGATCCACTCCGCGACGCCCGCGGCGGCGGCGTTGCTGCGGCACTGCGCGACCGCGCGCGCATCGACGTCGCTCGCGAAGATCGTGCGCGAGACCGGCGCCGGACGGACGCGATCGTGCGCGCGCTGACGGATGCGCTGCCAAGTCGGTCCGTCGTACCACGCGAGCTTCTGGAAGCCGAACGTGCGCTTCGCTCCCGGCGCAATGCCGGCGGCGGCGAGCGCCGCTTCGATTGCGATGGTTCCGGCGCCGCACATCGGATCGAGGAGCGGCGTGCCCGGCGACCATCCGGCGAGCGTCAGGATGCCGGCGGCGAGATTCTCGCGCAGCGGAGCGACGTCGGCGTCGCGGCGCCAGCCGCGCTTGAACAACGCCTCGCCCGACGTGTCCAGGTAGAGTGTCGCCTCCCGCTCGGCCAGAAACCCGTGCACGCGGACATCCGGCCGCTGCTTGTCGACGGACGGTCGCTTGCCGGAGTCCGCGCGGAACCGGTCGCACACCGCATCCTTGACCCTGAGGGTGGCGAATTCGATGCTCTGCAACGGTGCGCGCGTCGCCGCGAGGTCGACGCGCAGCGTGCGCTCGACGCCGAAGTGGCGCTTCCAGTCGACGCCGTGCGCGAGCCGGTAGAGCTCGTCCTCGTCCTGGTACCGCCCGTGGGCGACCTGCCACAGGATGCGGCTCGCGAGACGCGACTCGAGATTGGCACGGTACGCGAGCTCGATCGGGCCGGCGAAGCCGACGCCGCCCTCGGCCGGCGTAACGAACTCCGCGCCGAGCGCGGCGAGTTCGGCCGCGAGCGCCGCCTCCAACCCGCGTGGACAAGGCGCGAAGTAGCGCTCGGTCACCGGAGCAGGCGCCGCCGCGTCAGCACCAGCGCGACGTAGTACGCGGTGCACGCATAGGCGAGCAGCACGGCGACGTGCAGCGCGATGCTCGGTCGGGACGTCGTCCATCAGCAGCGGGCGGGCAAGGTCGATCGCGTGCTTCAGCGGCAGGAGGCTCGCAACCGCCTGCAGCGCGTCGGGCATCTGCGTGACCGGGAAGAACACGCCGGAAAGCAGCAGCCCCGGTGTCAGCACCAGCGTGAAGAAGTACGTGAAGAAGTCGTAGCTCGGTGCGAGCGCGTTCATCACGAGCCCGAACGCGCCGAACGTCAGCCCGACGAGGAACCCCAGCGGGAGGATCCACAGCGCGTACCACGAGTGCCCGAAGCCCAGCGCCAGGATCACGGCCAGGATCGCCGTCGTCGACATCACCGCCTTCGATGCCGCCCAGATCCACTCGGCGAACACGACGTCGTCGAGCGAGATCGGGGCGTTGATGATCGCATCCCACGTGCGCTGAACGTGCATCCGCGAGAAGGCCGAGTACATCGCCTCGAAGCTCGATGTGAACATCGCGCTCTGGCACACCATCCCGGTGCCGATGAACGCGATGTACTTCATCCCGCCGACCTCGGGAATGAAGGTGCCGATGCCGTAGCCCAGCGCGACCATGTAGAGCAGCGGATCGGCGATGTTGCCGAGCACGCTCGCGATGGCGAGCTTGCGCCAGACGAGCTGGTTGCGGCGCCAGACCGCCGTCCAGCGCAGCGAGAGTTCGGGTGGTCGCAGCAGGGCGGAGGTCGTCATGGTGGGAGCGTAGCCTGTTCGGCCGGGGATTGGATTGCGCGCGGGTGTCGATCGCGGCGTGGCCGTCAGTCGCGCAGCTCGCGACCGGTGAGCTTGATGAAGAGGTCCTCGAGGTTCGCCGGGCGGTGCAGGTAGCGCACGCCGCGCGCGTGCGCGAGCGCCTCGAGCAGCGGCTGCGGCTCCGTCGCGTAGCAGAACGCCGTTTCGCCGGCGATTTCGACACGCTTCGAAAGCGCGCGACCGGCCGACTCGGCCCAGGCCCGCGCATCGTCGCCGTAGACCTCGATCACCTCGGGCTCGACGTGCTTCGCGATGAGCGCGCGGGGCGTGTCGGAGGCGATCAGCGTGCCGTGGTCGATCACTGCGAGGCGCGACGAAAGCCGCTCGGCCTCGTCCATGAAGTGCGTGGTGAGGAGGATCGTCTTGCCTTGCGACAGCAGTTGCCGCAGCCCGTCCCAGATCAGGTGCCGGGCCTGCGGGTCGAGCCCGGTCGTCGGTTCGTCGAGGATCAGGAGCTCGGGGTCGTTGACGAGCGCGCGGGCGAGCGTCAGGCGGCGCTTCATGCCGCCCGACAGCGTGCGCAGACGCGCATCGCTGCGCCCGGCGAGGCCGGCGAACTCGAGGAGCGCCGGGATCCGCGCCGCCAGCGTCGCGCGGTCGATCCCGAAGTAGCGGCCGTAGACCTGCAGATTCTCGGCGACCGTGAAATCGGGGTCGAGGTTGTCGAGCTGGGGAACGACGCCGACCCGTATGCGCGCCTGCCGCGCGGCCCGCGGAACCGGTTCGCCGACCATCTCGATCGTCCCACCGTCCGGGTCGATGAGCCCGAGACAGCAGCGCAGCGTCGTCGTCTTGCCGGCGCCGTTGGGTCCGAGCAGGCCGAAGCACTCGCCGCGGCGAATTTCGAACGACAGGCCGCGCACGACTTCGTGGGCGCCGTAGGATTTCCTGAGCCCGGCGACGGAGAGCACCACGTCCTGGCGCGGCCCGGTGAGGGGGCGCAGGGGCTCCGGCCATTGCGCGGCGTCAGGCACCGGGGGCCACCGCGTGCCCGTGCCACATCACCGAGATCGTGCGCTGCAGCTGCGGCAGGCGGCCATGGAAGAAGTGGCCGCAGCCGGGAAAGACGACCACGGGCAGCTGCTGCGGGCGCGCCCACGCGAGCACGGCGGCGAGCGGAACGACATCGTCCTCCTCGCCGTGGACGACGATCGTGTCCGGCGGCACGGCCGCGAGCCCGAAACGCCCCACGGCAGGGCCGATCAGCACGAGCCGCTCCGCGCGGACCGATTGCGCAACGCGCGTCTGCACATAGGTTCCGAACGAAAACCCGGCGAGCGCGACCGGCAGGTCGCCGAATCGCGTGCGCGCGTGGTCGAGCGCCGCGAGCGCGTCGGCGGTCTCGCCGACGCCTTCGTCGAACATGCCCTGCGATTGCCCGACGCCGCGGAAATTGAGGCGCGTCGCGACATAGCCCAGCGCGAAGAACGTCCGCGCGAGGGTTTGCGCGACCTTGTTGTCGAGCGTGCCGCCTTGCTGCGGATGCGGATGCGCGACGAGCGCGATGCCGCGCGGAGCGGCACCCGGAACGTTGAGCACGATCTCCAGCGCACCGGCGGGGCCGGCGATCGTGTAGCGCTCGGTGGACTTCGGCGTCAAATGCGCAGCCTCTCGACGATCTCGCCGCCGAGGACGTGCCGCTCGATGATCTCGTCGATGTCGGCGCGGTCCACGTAGGTGTACCAGACGGCATCCGGGTAGACGACGAGCACCGGCCCTTCCTCGCAGCGGTCGAGGCAGCCGGACTTGTTCATCCGCACGTTGCCCTTGCCGTTCAGACCGAGCGCCTTGATCCGGCCCTTGGCGTAGGCCTGCATCTCGACCGATCCGTGGTTCGCGCAGCACGCCTCCGGCGCGTCGCGCTTGTTGCAGCAGAAGAAGACGTGGCGCCGGTAATAGCTCATCGTGGACGGGACCGAAGGGACACGTGGGGCGGGATCCGGCTCGCCGCCGCCGGACGCGCGCCCGTCCATTGGAATCGCGGAAAGCCCGGGCGTGACCGCCGGGAGGTGCGATTATAGCGGACGGGCGCCGCGGCGTCGGGCCGCGGCACACGCTCCGATATAATCGTCGCGCTCCGCGAAGCTGCCGCCACGGCCGCGTACCGCCCGCCACCACCTTGAATCCGACCCGCCGGCTCCTTCGCTACGTTCGTCCGTACCGGCGCGTGTTCGCCGCCGCCGTCGTCGGCATGCTGCTCGTTGCCTCGACCGACGTGATGATGCTGCGCATCGTCCAGCCGCTGCTCAACAACATCGGGCACCGTCGACAAGGGTCTCGCTGAGTGGCTACCGTACGCGATCGTCGGCGTCTTCGTGCTGCGCGGGATCGGCTCGTACGCGAGCGAGTACGGGCTCGCGTGGATCGGTTCACGGGTCGTCTTCGACCTCCGCTGCGAGGCCTGCGATCATCTGCTGCGCCTGCCGACGCCGTATTACGACGCGACCTCGACCGGCGTTCTGCTGTCGAAGGTGACGTTCGACGCCCAGCAGATCGCCGCGACCGCGTCGGAGGCGATCACCGTCAGCATCCGCAACACGCTGACGATCGTGTTCATGCTCGCGTACCTGCTGTACATCAACTGGCACCTGACGCTGATCGCGTTCGCGGCATTCCCGGCTGTCGCCTACGCGCTGCGCAGGATCCGGCGGCGGATGAGGCGCGTCTCCACGCTCGTGCAGGATCGCACCGGCACGCTCACGCATGCGCTGGAGGAGGCGATCGGCGCGCACCGGGTCGTCAAGATCTTCGGCGGCGAACGCTACGAAAGCGAGCGCCTGCGCGAAGCGGCAAACCGCCTGCGGATCTCGACGGCGAAGCAGGCGGCCACCAATGCGCTCGGTACGCCGATCAACCAGATCATCGCGTCGGTCGCCGTCGGCGTGATCCTGTACGTCGCGATCCGGGAGACCAGCAGCGGAACCTACGGCGCCGGCGATTTCATCACGTACATCTTCGCGTTGCTGCATCTGCTGACGCAGCTCAAGACGCTGTCGAACGTGTCGAGCGTGATCCAGCGCGGGATGACGGCCGCCGAGAGCGTCTTCGCGCTGATCGACGAGCCGCCGGAGCCGGACGCCGGCACCACGACGATCGCGCGCGCCAAGGGCGGCATCCGCTTCGAGCACGTGACGAAGCGCTATTCGGCCGAAGGCCGCGCCGCGCTGTTCGGCCTTCGACCTCGACATCGCGCCTGGCGAATCGGTCGCGCTGGTCGGTCCCTCGGGGGGCGGCAAGACCACGCTCGTCAACCTCATCCCGCGCTTCTACGTGCCGAACGAGGGGCGCGTGCTGCTCGACGGGCAGGACATCGCGACGATCCGGCTCGCGGATCTGCGACGGCAGATCGCGCTGGTGAGCCAGGAGATCGTGCTCTTCAACGATACGATCGCCGCCAACATCGCCTACGGCACGATGGCCGGCGCGTCGCGCGAGGCAATCGAACGCGCGGCCGAGGCGGCGAATGCGCTCGAGTTCATCCGCGCGCAGCCGGACGGCTTCGACACCGTCGTCGGCGAGCGCGGCATCCGCCTGTCCGGCGGCCAGCGGCAGCGTATCGCGATCGCCCGCGCGATCCTCAAGGACGCGCCGATCCTGATTCTCGACGAGGCCACCTCTGCGCTCGACACCGAGTCCGAGTGGCTGATCCAGGCCGCCCTCGAGAAGCTGATGAGCGGGCGCACGACGATCGTCATCGCGCACCGGCTCTCGACCGTCGAGCACTGCGACCGCATCGTGGTGCTCGACGAGGGCCGCGTCGTCGACCAGGGCACGCACGCCGAATTGATCGCGCGGCAGGGCCTGTACGCGCGGCTCCACTCGCGGCAGTTCAAGGACGAGTGAGACGCGCCGATCCGGGCGGGGTCGCCCGAGAGGCGCGCGGTCACGCGCTTTTCGGCGCGGGCCTTCCGCGACCTGCGCGCGACGCGTCTTCCAGCGCCGGTGCACCCAGTACCACTGCTCCGGCCGGGCGAGGATCAGGCGCTCGAGCGCGGCGTTGTACATGCGCGTGTTGCGGCGGATCGCCTCGTTGGTGTCGTCCATTCGATCCGCGGCGAGCGGCTCGCCGAAGCGCAGCACGTGGCGCCCGTCGGGTTCGCGCCAGCTCGTTCCGGGAAGCACCGGCGCGCCGGTGGCCAATGCGATGATCGCGAGGCTCTTGAACGTCCACGCGGGATGACCGAAGAAATCGACCTCGATGCCGTCGGGCGGTCCCGCGTGCTGATCGAACGGGAAGACGACGACGTCGCCGGCGGCGAGCAGATCGAGTATGCTGGTCGAGCGAGCCGCGCTTGCCGATGACGCCGAAGCCCGCCCGGTTGAAGCGGCGCGTGACGAGCGCGTCGAGCCAGGCCGGCTTGATCGGGCGGCGGACGAAATGGAACCGGCCGCGCACGCCGGGATAGTTGGCGATGCCCGGCGACCGTCGCCACCTCCCAGTTGCCGAAGTGACCGGTCAGCACGAGCACCCCTTTGCCCTGCGCCAAAGCGGCCACGAGGGTGTCGACGCCTTCGACCCGCACCTGCGCGGCCTTGCGTGCCGCCGACAGCCAGCGGAAACGCAGGAACTCGCCCGCGAGGCGCCAGAGATGCGCGTAGTGCGCCTGCGCCAGCGCGACGATGTCCTCCTCGGCCAGCGTCGTCGCCGTAGACGCGTTTCAGGTTTGCAAGGACGATCGCGCGGCGCAGCGGAAAGAAGCGGAACAGCAGCCGGCCGGAGAGCGGTACCGCGATGCGTGCGGGCTCGGCGAGCGCCACCGCCGACGCGCTGACGCGGTCATGCGTCAGCGACAGCGCGATCGACGCGATCCGGTGCCTGCCCATGACGTTGGCGGCGCGCGGCCCGCACACGACGCGCGGCGCGCCGTAGTTGTCGCGGGCGACGGCGAAATCCGCGGGCTCGATCGCGCCCGACGCGGCCTCGCGCGGAAAGAGCTTGACGCAGGCTTCCTTGGCGGCGAAGCGCGCGGCGAGGCTCGCGGCACGGCCGGGTCCTTCGCCGCTGTCCTCGATCTCTTCGGCGGAGAAGATCCTGCGGAGGTCCTCCGCGGGTGTCTGCGCGAGCAGACGCTCGATGCGGGCGATCTCGACGGTGTCGATGCCGCAGCGGCCGGCCGGCGCGAGGGCGTCCGCCATCGGATTCGGGCGACCGGAATCCGCTAGAGAGAGCGGACGACGAGTGCGGCGTTGGTCCCTGCGAACCCGCGGCAGAGGATCAGGGCGACGTCGCTCGTCGGTTTCTGCGCGGCGGCGGACACGCGGAGCCCCGCGCAGGCCGGATCGAGGCTTGCGAGGTTGGCAATGCCGGGTACTTCGTTCCGCGCGAGCGCCGCCAGCGCGAGCACCGATTCCAGGATGCCGGCCGCGGCGATCAGATGCCCGATCGCCCACTTGAACGCGGTGACGGGGGGTGGTGCATTGCCGAAGACGCGGCGGATCGCCGCCGCTTCCGACGTGTCGGATTGCGGCGTACCGTTGCCGTGCGCGACGATCATCCCGATCGCCTGCGGCGCGAGACCGGCATCGTCGAGCGCCTGGAGGATCGCACGCGCGAGTCCGTCGCCGTCGTCGCTGATCGCGATGAGGCCGAGCGCCTCGCATACGTACCCGCCGCCGAGGATCTCCCCGAGCAGGGGGGCGTTTCGCGCCGTGGCGGAAGCCTCGGTCTCGACGACCAGCGCGCCGGCACCTTCGCCGAACAGGCTGCCGTCGTGCCGCGTGTCGAACGGCCGGAGCGACTCGGTCGCGAGCAGGCCGAGCCGCTGGTAGTAGAGCACCATCTGCGGCTCGATCGGCGTTTCGTGCCCGACGGCGACCGCGCGGTCGGCCTCCCCCGTGCGCAGGGCTTCGAGCGCCTCGATGACGGCGAGCGTGCCGCCGACGCTGTGGTTGGTGATGCAGGCGTTGGCGCCCTTCAACCCGTGCTTGATGCCGATGTGGCCGAGGACGTTGTTCGGCAGCGTGCGCAGGAGCCACATCGGATTGACATTGTCGGCGAGCTCGCGGCCGAACGCCGGCAGTTGCTCCCTTCGCCGCCGTCAGCAGCGGGAAGTAGTCGTACTGGTTCTCGTAGTTGCCGCCGCCCGAGCCGACGAAGACGCCGGTGCGGTCGCTGTAGACGGCGGCCGCGCCGGCGTCGAGCGTACCGCGGTGGGCGACGATCGCCGGCGCGCTCGATCGCGCGTCCCGCGGCGTAGAGGCCGAGCAGATCGGTGCGCCGGATCAGCTTGTGCAGCTTGCGGTCCTCGACCATCGCGCGCGGATTGAAGTCGGGGATCTCGGCCGCGACGCGGCACGGCCAGCCGGTCGTGTCCCACAGCCGGATCGGCGCGATCGCCGAGCGCCCCGCGCGCACCGCGTCGAGGATGTCGTCGGGCGTCGCTCCGGCCCCGCACACGGCGCCCGTCCCGGTGACGACGATTCGTTCGGGGCGCGTCATGCGAGGCGCTCCGCCAGGTCAGGAGGCAGCGGCGACACCGTCGACCTCCTCGGGGTTGCGGACCACGACGCAGCTGTTCGAGCCGCCGAACCCGAACGAGTTGGACATCGCCACGCGGATGCGCTGCCGGCGCGGCTGCCCCGGTGACGAAATTGAGGTCGCAGTCGGGGTCGCGGGTCGACGAGGTTCGCGTTGACTCGGCATCTCGCCGCGATGTACGGCGAGCGCGCAGACGGCCGACCTCGACGGCGCCGGCGGCGGCGATCAGGTGGCCCATCGTGCTCTTGGTCGAGCTCACGTTGACGCGCATCACGTCGTCGCCGAAGACGGCGCGCGTCGCCGCCGCACTCGCTGCGGTCGTTCATCCCGGTCGACGTGCCGTGCGCGTTCAGGTAGTCGACGTCGGCCGGCGATCGGCGCCGGCGTTGGCGAGCGCGGCGCGCATCGACTGGATCGGCCCGTCGCCGTCGGGCGGGGAGTCGGTGATCCGGTACGACGACAGCGAATTGCCGTCGCCGGCGAGCTCGGCGTAGATGCGCGCGCCGCGCCGGCGCGCCGACTGCCATTCCTCGAGGACGAGAAAACCCGCGCCTTCACCCAGCAGGAAGCCGTTGCGCGTCGCGTCGAACGGGCGGCTCGCGCGCTGCGGCGTATCGTTGTCCGGCGACAGCGCGCGAGAGGAGGCAGAATCCCGAGATGCCGATCGGGCTGATCATCGAGTCGAAGCCACCGGCGAGCGCGCAGTCGACCGCGCCGCGGCGGATCAGCTTCAGCGCCGGTGCCGAGCGCCTGGCCGCCGGACGCGCACGCCGTGTGCACCGACGTCGCGTAGCCGCGGATGCCGTAGCGGCGGGTGCAGGAGCGACAATGCCGGCCGTCGCCTGGCTGCGGCAGAACACCAGCGGATCGTTGGCGCGCCGGATCGGACAGCAGCGAGGTCGGGATGCAGCTCGCCGTCGCCGGCGCTGTGCGCGTGCGTGACCGCGAGGTCGACGAACTCGGACGTCATCATTCCGGCGCCGACCGCGCAGCCCCAGCGCGTCGCGGTCTCCGCGGTCGGGCGGATCCCCGCGTCGCGGAACGCCTGCTCGGCGCGCCACGAGCGCGAAACGGTGCGAGCGGTTCGCGAACTTGAGCGAGCTTGCGGTCGTCGATCAGCTCGTTCGGCAAGAAAGTCCTTGACCTCGGCCGCGATGCGCACCGGAAACCCGCTGGCGTCGAATCCGGCGATCGGAGCGCCGCCGCTCCTGCCGGCGAGCAGCGCGTCCCACGTCGTAGCGACGTCGTTGCCGACGGGCGTGACCAGCCCGATGCCGGTGATCGCGACGCGCTTGCGTTCGGTCATGGCGAAGCGGGCCTCGCGACGACGTCGAGGCGCGCGGTCGCTGCGATCTTGTCGTCCATCCGTGCGGTGAGGCGGATCGTCGCGCCGTCTGCGGCGGTCGGCGTGAGCTCCGCCTCGATTTCCAGCGCGGCGCCCGGGGGTATGAACGAGCGCATCTTGACGTGCGTCATCCGCGCGGGTGCGGGGCTGTTGCCGGCGGGCCAATGTCGTCGCCTCGGCCGCGACCTCCATCGCGAGGCCGATCTGCGCATCGAGCAGCAGCGTCGCGGGGAATACGGGGCGGCGGGGAAAATGGTCGCCGAAGAACGGCGCGGATTCGGGCACGTGCAGCGTCGCGCTCGCCGTTCCGTCCCGGCTACACCGCCGTGACGCACGACGCGCGGCGCCGAAACGCCGCCGAACGCGCCAGCCGGCGCGCCGGCGCCACGAAGCAACGCGAACCGGGCGGCAAGCGCTTCCGGCGCATCGAATTCCTCGACCGGCAGCATCGGTCCCAGGCAGTCGATGAGCTCGATCACGGTCGTGGCGCCAACGCTCGCCCGTCCGGAATACGCGACCGCGTGCTCGTCGCAGCTGTCGATCTCGACCGCGAGGGTGAGCGCGTCGCCGGGCGCGACGTCGGCGTGGAAGCGCGTCTCGTTGGCGAGCGCGGCGACGGGGCGGCCGCGGAAGCCGACGTGTTCCATCGCGACCCAGGCCGCGAGCTGGCCGACCGCCTCGGCGACGAGGCACGACGGAAACGCGGCGATATGCGCCGGGACCGCGTACGAGCCGATCGCGCGCCGTCCCGGTTCGAACTCGGTGATCCGATCGACGAACGAGTAGGCCGCGAAGTGGTCAGCCATGCGGTTCCGAACGGTCGCGCGGCGTCCACGGCATCGAGTGCCCGCCCGGCCGCCCGAAGGACGCTGTGCGCGGCCTCCGCGAGGGCATGGGCGATGCGGGACGTCGTGCCGTCGGCCGCCGCCCATGCTCGCAGACGTGCCCTTCGGGCCTGGGCTTCACCCTGCTCGCACGGGCGTCCCCCGCGGGGCAGCGAACGGAGTGAGCGTGGGGGCCGTTCATCTCAGCCGGCGGCCTGCGCCTGGCGCTGGGCCGAGATCACGAGCTTGCAGAACGTCTCCACCGTGAACAGCCGCGGGATGTCTTTGACCTTGGTCGGCGTCCTGAACCGGTCGGCCGGAACCTCCGACAGGTACGCGCGGAGTTGCGCGAAGCCGACGTCGGTGACGATGCCGTGCTTCTCGAACTCCGCCTCCGTCAGCGCCCCGCGCGCGTTCTCGACGATCTTGCCCCGGGGGATCTTGATCTTGAACGCCCGCTCGAGGCGGAAGACGATGTCGAGGAAGTCGATCGACTCCGCGTTGAGGTCCTCGATCAGCGACGCTTGCGGCGTGACCTCGTCGGCGTCGCAGCCCAGCGCGTCGGCGATCGTCGCGGCGACCGTCGGATAGATTGCCGCAATGTCTTCCTTCGTGATTTCCACTTGTGCCATTTTCCAGGACTCCCGTCATTCCATCTTGAATCCGCCGTCCACACTCCACACCTGCCCCGTCACGTACCCCGCATACGAGGAGGCCAGGAACCACACTGCGTACGCCACTTCCTCGGGCCGGCCGTAGCGCCGGAGGAGGATGCGCGATTTCACGTCCGCGCCGGATGCCTCGCGCACGTCCTGCGACATTTCGGTCTCGATCACGCCCGGTGCGACGCAGTTTACGTTGATCTTGCGCGGCGCGAGCTCGACGGCGAGCGCGCGCGTGAACGCGTTGATCGCACCTTTGCTCGCCGCGTAGTTGGTCTGCCCCCGGCCGCCCTTGTCGCCGGCGACCGAGCTGATGTTGACGATCCGGCCCGCGCGCTGGGAGATCATGTACGGGACCACCGCCCGCGTGACGTTGAAGACGCCGGTGACGTTGGTGTCGAGAACGACGGCGACGTCCTCGTCGTCGAATGCCGAGAGCGGGTTGTCGCGGATCGTGCCGGCGTTGTTGACCAGGATGTCGATCCGCCCGCAGCGCTCGGCGACGCTCTCGGTGGCGGCGGCGCAGGCTTTCGAGTCGCGGATGTCCACCTTGAGCGCGACGATCTCGTGCCCGGCGGTGCGGCCCGCCGCGACGACTTCGTCGGCGCCCGCCGTATTGCCGCGATAGAGGAACGTCACCAGGGCTCCCTCGTCGGCGAACAGCAGCGCGATCGCGCGCCCGATACCGCGGCTGCCGCCGGTGACGATCGCGGCCTTGCCCGAGATTCCCGCGTCGATGCGCATCGTGTGAACCAGCCCCTCTCAGCCCGAAATCGCGAAGCCGCCGTCGACGACGAGCGTGTGCCCGTTGATCATCGCGGCTTCGGGCAGGCAGAGCAGATAGATGGCTCCGGCGACGTCGTCCGGGGTCAGAACCGGACCGGCCGGGGCGCGCTGCGCGAAGTTCGCGAGCAATTCCTCTCGATTCGGGAAATACGCGAGCGCGTCGGTGTCGACGACGCCGGCGCTGACCACGTTCACGCGGAGACCGCGGGGGCCGAGCTCCTGCGCGAGTGCGCGCGCCAGCGATTCGAGCGCGGCCTTCGATGCGCCGATGAAGCCGTAACCCGGCATCGCGCGCTGGGCGCCGAGGGAGGACAGCGCGACGATGCGGGCGCCCGCCGTCATCAGCGGCAGGCCCCGCTGGACGAGCAGGTTGAGCGCGAGCGCATTGGTCTCCATGCACCAGCGCCAGTGCTTCAGCGTCATCTCGACGGTCGGCTTCAGCACGCCCGACGCCGCGTTGCTCACCAGGATGTCGAGCCGGTCGAAATGCTTGCGATATTCGGCGAAGAGCTCGTCGACCGAATCCGGGACCCCGACACTGCCCTGGATCGCCACCGCGCGCCGTCCGAGCGCGCGAATCTCGGCGCACAGCGCCTCGGCCTCGTCGGCGCTGTTGTAGTAGTTGGCCGCGACGTCGCAGCCGGCGCGGGCGAGCTTCAGTGCGGTCGCCCGCCCGATGCCCCGCGCCGCGCCGGTGACGAGCGCGACTTTCCCGGCCAACGCCGCTGACATGGTGGGTTTCCCGATCCGTTTCCGGTGCGTGCGCCCGGCGGCATCCCGAAGGGCGCCAGGACAAAATCGCTATTTTAACCCGTCCTTCACGAGGGACCGAGCGCGGCCCGCCTGGCGCGGATCAGCCGCTGCACCTCCAGCACCCAGTGCTTCTTGACGCTGTGCCAGACGTCGGCTGCCCACACGATCGCGTAGCCGACCGCTTCCGGGGGCGGCGGCGCGTCGGTGCCGTCGGGAACGTAGGCTTCGATCCAGGCGCGCGCCGCCGGAATGTCGAGGAGCCCCTCGACGAACGGCGTCGTCAGGTGGTTGTAGCCCGTCGGCAGGAGCACGTTGCGGACGTTCGGCCTGCCTTCGGGCCGGCGGCCGTTGGTCTCGCTCGTCCACGTGGCCTTCCAGGCGATGAAATCGAAATCCATCGTGTACGCGGTGAATTCGTCGACGGTGTCGGGAATCGTGTACACCTTGTCCATCATGGCCCACAGGTTGGGAAGCAGCAGCATCGAGCCGCCGGCGCCGATCTCGGAGGCGTACGACGCGCTCAGTCCGATGACCGGCCGGTCGCGGCCGGTCAGCGGGTCGACGATCGTCGTCCGCTGCTCGGCGTCACCCAGGTACGGGTTCCAGACGTGAATCGCGTCGCCGAAGCGCCCGGCGAACTCGTAGAGGATCCGCACGACCTGCACGCCACCCTGGCTGTGGCCGATCAGCATCGGCCGCATCCCGTCGCGCTCGTAGTGCCAGGCGAGCAGCCCGGCGATCTGTGCCGAGTCCTCGTAGGGGCTGTGCGACCACGCCCGGTCGACGGGATCGCGAATGCTGTTCTCCGGATAGCCCATGCCGCCGAGGAATTGGCCCGTCGAGACCATCGCCAGGTACACCGGGTAGATGCCGCCGTGCAGGAGGAGGATGCGCGGCGCCGGCGCCTTCGCCAGCGTGTTGCGCACGTCGTCGGCGCTGATGCGCTCGGGGTCGAGGGCGAGGATCCGCTCTTCCAGCGCGCGGTCGATGGCGACCGACCGCAGAACGCCAAGTGGCGCGGGACTCGCCGCGAGCGCGGGGGCCCCCGGCGGGCGGGTCGCGCAACCGGCGACAAGGAACGCCACGACGAAGGACAGGATTATCGGGATGCGGATGCAGGCGTTCATTCGCTCAGGCGATGGGTCCGGTCGACGAGTCCGGCCACCATTCTATCGACGACCGCCGGCGAGAATGCCGCGGTCCGGTACGAGATGCCGGCATGCAGGACGCCGGCGCCGGTCGTCACTGCGACGACGAGCGGCGCCAGCGGCCCCGTCGACACGGCGCGCAGGTACTCCGGCGGCGGCAGCGCGCCTCCCGCGTCCGTCCAGAGCGCGTCGACGTTGATCATCGTGAGTGCGCCCCAGGCCGGGTAGTTCTTCGCGTAGAAGCCCATGCGCTGGACGGGCGACAGCAGCCTCCAGATCACGCCGACGAACCCGATCGCGATCAGGCTCTGCAGATAGAGCATCTCGCGCTTGATGCGCGCGGTCTCCGCGTGGACGTCCCGGGCTATCTGCTGCAAGGTGATGTTCCCCGGAAGCGGGTGTGCGACGCGAAAGGAGCTCAGGAATTGGCCGAACGTCGTGTTCGCGTCGTAGCCGAAATCGTGGCGCAGGTTGACGATCGAACCGACGGCGAGCTCGCGGCGACGTTCGCCTGGCGGGCGGTCGCCGACCATTGGCTCCAGCACCTGCAGCAGGAGCGCGATCAGCAGGTCGTTGACGGTGACGCCCCAGCCCTTCGCCGTGCGGACGAGCGCGGCGAACTGCGCCGGATCCAATCGGCAAAGCACGAAGCCGTTGTGCGGATCCTGACCGCCCGGGTACCGCGGGCGCACCGATCGCCGGCAGCTCGCAGCCATCTCCCCGAGCCGGCGCACTCCCCGCAAGGCGGCGCCCGGATGCCGGCGGAACAGCCGCCCGCACCTGGCCGGATACCGAAGCAGCGGGCGCGGTGGCTCGCGTTCGATCCCGCAGTAGGCCGACCACAGGCCGTTCATCAGCACGACGATCGAATCGCCGGCGGCGATGAAATGGTCGTACGTAAGCGCCAGATGGAACCGTGGGCCGACGTCGACGGCGAAGAAGCGGAACGGCACGAAACGACCGTCGCGCGGAAACGGGACATTGAGTTCGCGCTCGATCTCACGCCGGAGCACTGCCATGGGATCGGGGCCGCCGGCGTGAACGGCAAGCGTCGTGTGCGCGGCACCGCCGGCGTAGGTATAGCGCGCGCGGGCGACGTCGAGGGAGAGGCCGGTGAGCCCGAGCGCTTCGAGGTGCCCGTCGATGACAGCCGACAGCCGCGCGGCATCGAGCGGCCGGTCGATCCGGATCACGTGCACCGCGCTGTACGGGTGGAGCTCCCGCCAGCGCAGCATCGCCGCCTGAAACAGGTTGAGCCGACCGTTCATAGGGGGTCGCGGCCTTGCGGCAGCAGCTCGCGCGCCGCGAGGCACCACTGCTTCTTCACGCTGTGCCAGATGTCGGCGGCGTGAACGAGGTTGGTCGTGTCGACGCCGTCACCGCCGGGCGGAGCGGCACCGGCACCCGGCGCGTAGGCATCGATCCACGCGCGCGTGACCGCGTCGCTGGCCAGATGCGCGGCCTGCGGAAGGCCGATGTGCGTGTACGTGGCGGGAAGCATGACGTTGCGCACGTTCGCCGCGCCCGTCGCCGCATACGGTTCGGGGTGCCCGAACTCGCCGGCGATGAAGTCCCACTCGAGCGAGTAGCCCGTGAATTCGGTGACCGTGTCGGGAATGCTGCGCAGCTTCGGCAGCATCGACCACTGGCCCAGCAGCAGGCGGGGCAGCTTTCCGGTCGCGATCGCCGCGGCGTACGGCATCCGCAACCCGACGACGGGCCGCAGCTCGCCGGTCCGGGGATCGACGAAGTCCGTGCGCGGCTCCGCCTCGTCGGTGAGCGGATTCCACACGGGAATCGCTTCGCCGAACGCGCCGGCGAGGTCGTACAGCACGCGGATCGCCAGCATGCCCCCTTGGCTGTGTCCGATCAGCAACGGGCGCATCCCTTCGGTCTCGTAGTACCACGCCAGCATTCCGGCGAGCTGCCGGCTGTCCATGGAGCTCGCCGTCGAGCGACGCCTGTCGCGCGGGTTCGCGATGCGCTCCGCCGGGTATCCCATCGCGATCAGGAATTCCGCGAACGGATCCATCGAGACGACCCCGAAGCTGCCCTGGAGCAGGATGATCCTCGGCGCCGGCACCTTCGCGAGGACTTCGGCGACCTCGCTCGCGCCGACGTTCTCGGGGTCGAGCGCCTGCAGGCGCGTGGCGATGACAGGGTCGAGCCCGGCGGGACGTCGCCCGGCCTCCGCGTCGACGGCCCGCGCGGAGCCCGGAAGGATCAAGGTCGCGGCGAAGGCGAGCGCGCACAGGAGGCCCGGTGAAGCCGGCGCGACGAGAATCCGCATGAAGCGCAGCTCGGAGGGTGCGAACACCGGCGGGCCTGCTACGGCGCCGGTGGCGTGCGGCGCGGCAGGAAGCGCCCCGAGGTCCGCAGGTACCGCGCGTAGGCGTCGCCGTGGGTGGCCAGCAGGTGCCGCTCCTCGCTGCGCGCCTTCGCGTTCATCAGCACGATGTGGACCACCGCGAGCGCGAATATCGGCAGCGTGGGTACGATCGCGACGGTACACAGCATCAGCAGGATGCTGAATGCGTAGATCGGATGCCGGATGTACGCGAATAGGCCGTCGGTGATGAGCGGAGCTTTCGTCGCGACGCCGACGTCCATTCGCCAGTTGGTGCCCATGCGTCTCCAGCACTTGATCGTCGCGCCAAGCGCAACCATTGCGACGATCGCCGCGATCCAGCGAAGCGCGACATAAGCGGGCTCGTTCGTCGCGAAATCCGGCAACGCGGGAACCCCTCCGGAGCGCGTGAGCGTGGCCCAGGGGAGCCCAATCCACGCGGCGACGAGTCCCACCCAGACGACCCACATGAAGTTGAAGCGCTCGAAGCGCTGTTCGGCACCCCGACCTGCGGCGTGGCGCATCCTCCGGCGGACGCGGACGATCATCACGCCAACGCCGATCCAGTAGCTGCAGACCGTGGCGAAGAGCACCGCGAGGGGTACGTCGTGCATTGCGTTCGAGAGGTACAGGCGGCACGCGGTGAATGCGCAGACCGGCGCTTGCGGGTGTTGGGTCGTGGACGTTGCCTGCCTTCCGGCGGGCTCATACTCGCATTATGCCAGCCCCGCGCGACGCCGGCGGCCTTACGGCTTCACTCCCGGGCCTCCGATATAATCGAAGGCCGGAAGCGGCGCGTTGCCACCAGGCTTCCTGTCCCCGCCCCTCCATCCATCCTGATGCTCGATTGCCGTACCCCCGAACGCGCCGCCGAACTCGGTTTGTCCGCGGCGAGGGATGCACGGGCCACCGGACGGGAGCGAGCCGAAAACGTCGTGCGCTGGACCGTGGTGCTGCTCGGGTGCTCGATCCCGGTGTCGGTCGCGTTGGACAACATCCTGCTCGCGTTCATCCTGATGTGCTGGCTGCTGGGCGGCGGCTATCGCGAGAAGCTCGACGCGATCCGCGACAACCTTGTGGCGCTCGCCGCACTGGCGCTCTTCGGGCTGTACCTCGCCGGGACGCTGTACACGATCGGCAGCGATTCCGAGGTGCTGAACACGCTTTCCAAGGCGGCGCGCCTGATGCTCATTCCCGCACTGATCCCGCTGATGCGCGGCGACGAATGGCGGCGGCGCGGCGTCAGCGCGTTCGCGGGGTCGATGCTCGTGACGCTGGTCCTGTCGTACCTCGTCTGGTCCGGCGTCATGCCGGCCGGCACCTGGCTCAAAGGGACCGCGGCGGACCCCGTCGCCTTCAAGGCGCACATCACTCACAACGTCTTCATGGCGTTCACCGCGTTCCTGATCGCGCTCGCCGCGTTGGACGCGAAGACGCGCCGCGGGCGGATCGTGCTCTGGTTGCTCTGCGCGGCCGCCGTGGCCAACGTGCTGGTGATGGTGCCCGGCCGCACCGGCCATATCGTGCTGCTTGTGCTCTTTGCGTATTTTCTCTACCGCCAACTGGGGACCAAGGGCCTGGCCTTCGCGGGCGTCGCGGTCGGCGTGCTCGCCGTGGTCGTCGTCCTCTCGCCCGGCACCATGTTGCACAAGCGGATCACGCTGGCCGACGACGAGTTGCAGCAATGGCGCACGGGGGCGCCTCCCGATCTTCGCTCGTCGATCGGGCAGCGGCTCGAGATCCTGCGCAACACGATGGAGGTGATCCGCGACAACCCGGTGTTCGGCGTCGGCACCGGGGGCTTCGGCGCCGCCTATGCGTCGCTCGCGAACCGGATGGGCGATACGCCCACGGAGAACCCGCACAACGAGTTCCTGATGATCATCGCGCAATTCGGACTGGCGGGGCTCGCGTTGCTCATCTGCCTCTTCGGGACGCAATGGTGGACGGCGGGGCGGCTGCCCGGCCGATTCGACCAGACGGCGGCGCGCGGATTCGTGCTGACGATGGTCGTGGCGAGCATCCTTTCGTCGACGCTCGTCGACCACGCCGAGGGGCTGTTCTTCGTCTACATGAGCGGGCTCCTGTTCGCCGGCTACGAGGGCCGACGGGCGGGCGGGGTCGTCGCCGCGAAACGCTGACACGGCTCCCCGCGCGACCCGCGCGCCGAGCCGACCGGAAATGACGCCGCTCCCGAAGTCCATTCTCGTCATTTCACTGCGCTATTTCGGCGACGTCCTGCTCACGACGCCGCTCATTCGCGCGCTCTCGCGCGGCTTCGCGGGGGCGGCCGTCGACGTGCTCGTGATGGCCGGCGCCGAGGAAATCCTGGAAGGAAACCCCGACGTGCGGAATGTCGTGACGGTCGCCGCCCGTCCGGGCATCGCCGCGCATTGGAAGCTTGTCCGCAGCCTGTGGCGCCGCTACGATCTCGCCGTGATCGCCGAGACCGGCGACCGTCCGCACTTCTACGGCTTCGTTGCCGCGCGACGGCGCGCGGGGCTCGTGCCGCCCGGGGTTCTCGCCCGCTGGTGGAAAGCGCCGCTCCTGCGCCACCGCGCCCCGTTCGCGCCCCCGCAGCAGCGCGTCGATGGCTATCGGCGCCTCGCGCAGGCGTTGGCACTGCCGTTCGCCGCGGAGGTGGTGGCACCCACGGCGGACGTACCGGCGGCGTCGTGGAGCGAGCGGCTCGGGTTCGACCCGGCGCGCGAAGCCTACGCCGTGTTGAATCTCGCGCCGCGTTTTCGCTACAAGCGCTGGCACGCCGAGGGCTGGCGCGACCTGATCGGGTGGCTCGCCGCGCGCGGGCTGCGGATCGCGATCACGGGCGGCAACGCGGCGGACGAGCGCGATTACGTGCGGCAGGTTCTCGCGAACTCGCCGGTCCCCGTGATCGACTTGGGCGGCCGGTTGCGCTTCGCGGAAACGGCCGATCTCCTGCGCGGCGCGGCGCTTTACGTTGGCCCGGATACGGCCACCTCGCATCTCGCGGCGGCATGCGGGACGCCCGCCGTCGTTCTGTTCGGGCCGACCGATCCGCGTCTGTGGGGTCCGCTGCCGCGCGGCGGGCTCGATCTGCCCTACGCGAAGGTACTGCCGACGCAGCGGCGCGGCAACGTGCTGCTCTTGCAGGAGCCGTCGCTGTCCTGCGTACCGTGCCAGAAGGAGGGCTGCGAGCGCCACCGGGAAAGCCACAGCGCCTGCCTGGACGCGATGAGCGCGTCGCGCGTCATCGCCGCCGCGCACGCGCTGCTGCCGGCCTGAGCGCCGGCGCGATACCGCTGCCCTCCTATCCGATCCGGCGCTTGAGCGCGTGCTTGATCCGTTCGAGGGCGAGGCCCCACGACGCTTCGGGCTCGGCGACGACCATTCCCTGCTCGCCCGGCGGCAGCGCGGCGCCGCGCCGCAACCAGTACCGATCGAACGCGGATTGCGTGATGCCCCACTTCATCAGGAACTGGCGGCGCCCGTCGTTCTTGCGGATCCGCGCGGTGGATACCTTCGCGAAATGATAGAAGAGGCTGTCGCCGACCCCCACGAACACGCGGCAGCCGGCGTGCCAAAGCTTCATCGAGAGGTCGTTGTCGCTGCCCATCCCGGGCGAGAACTCGACGCTGTAGCCGCCGACCTCCTGCCAGGCCTCGCGCGGGACGAGCGTCGGCGGCCACGTGGCGCCCAGCCAATCGGCGCGCGCCAGGCCCGGCGCCGCGCGCGCGAATACGTCGAGATCGAAGCGCCCCGGATCGCGACCCAGATCGGCGACGATCGCGCACGGGTTGCCGGTGGCGACCGGCTCGATCATGGTGCCCGAGAGCATGAACGTCGGACGCCCGGCGACGCGCGCGAGCGCACGGTCGAGGGCGGAATCCCATCCCGGCGCCGCGACCATGTCGTCGTTGACATATAGAACGCAATCGCCGCGGGCGCGTGCCGCGGCACGGTTGACCGCGTAGCAGATGCCCACGTTGGTGACGGTGGCCGTGTGCTCGATCCGCTCGCGCAGGACCCAGTCGCGCGTGCCGTCGCTGCCGTCGTTGACGTGCACGAGGATCTGGTGCGGGCGCGTCGAATGGCGGCGCAGGCTTTCCACGCAGAGGCGCAGATAGGGCAGGTTGTTCCAGCTCGGGATGACGATCGAGAACATCGGGGGTCTCCGGCGCCGGATTCGCGAGCGGCACAAATCGGGGCCCGTACACACTATGCCCGCAGGCGCGAACGGACTCCTAACCAGGCTCGCCCCAGCCCGGGCGTCCGGCGAGCGCCAACAGGAACACGCTCGCCACCGCCGGCCAAAGCAGGAGCACCGTGTGCGTGAGGCCGTTGAAGTTGAGGAGATGTCCGTACGGCCCGTTGAAGAGTCCCACGGGCGCGCGCGCGAACACGAGGTCCGGCGCGAACAGCGTTGCGAGCAGCGATGAGAGCAGCGCGATCGCCGCAAGGCTGACCTGGGCGGGCCGCGGCAGCCAGATCGCCATCGACAGCAGCAGCGACCCGGCGGCGACGCCAAGCGAAACCGCGGGCGCGAGCCAGTTCTCCCAGGCCGCGGGCTTCAGCAGTACGGCAGCGGCGATGCCCTTGACGAGCGCTGCGGCACCGACCAGGAGCAGTGCGGCACCGCCGACATAGCGCCGCTCGCGCAGAAGCAGCGCGAGGAACAGCCCGACGCCCAGGAGTTGGAACGCGCTGTGCGCGGCTTCGACGAGCGTCGCCACGACGTCGGGCGCGGCGGGGCCCGCGCCGGATTGCGGCGCGGAGTCGTACATCGTGGCGAAGAGCGGGATGCCGGGATTCACCTGGACCGCGAGCCAGATCGCCAGCAGCGCGAGGCCGAGGTCACCGACGGTAGCCCGGCAGGAACCAGCGCTCCCGTGCCGCGGCGATCGCGTGCTTCGCGCGGCGCGAGCGCGCGAAGGCCACGGCGACCGCGCCGCCGAGCGCCACCCCCGACGCATTGGACAGAAGGTCGGCAACGCTCGCGTCGCGCGTCGGCAGGAACATCTGCAGCGTTTCCATCGACACGGAGAGAAGCGCGCCGGCGCCGACGGTCGTCGCCAGCCGTGCGACGGGCCGCCTGTCGCGCAGACCCAGTGCGACGAAGAAGCCGAGCGGAACGTACGCCACGAGGTTCGTGACGATGTCGTACCGCACCCACCGCGGCGGCCACGGCGCGAACAGGAAATACGGGGTCCCGTGCGGCGGGGCCATCCAGTTCGCGAACGGCTGGAGGCTCGCGTAGACGATGGCCAGCCCGTAGAGCGCCGAGAGGAAGTGCGGAAGCCGCGAGTGCGGTCGCGAACCCGTCAGCGCGCTCCGGTTCCGCCCGGCGGGCGGCGCGGCGCGCGCCGGCCGATCCATCGCCGGATCATGCGATCAGCGTCCGGCCTTGATCCCGGTCCACAGCTTGTTGCGCAGGCGGCGCTGCGCGCCCGTGAGGTCCTGCAGCTGCTCGAGCTTCGCCGCGACCGCCTTGTCGGGGAAGATCGCGGTGTTCTTCAGGATCTCCGGCTTGATGTACTTGACGGCATCGGTGTTCGGATTCCCCGAGCCGATCAGGTTCGTGAGCTCCGCCGAGTTCTGCCCCTCGAGCATGAAGTTCACGAACTTGATCGCGAGATCGGCGCGCGGGGCGTTCTTGTCGATCACCATGTTGTCGACGGCGAGCACCGCGCCTTCCTTCGGCATGCCCTGCAGGATCTTGAACTTGCGCCCGGCGGCCTGCGCGTCGAGGTTGGCCTGGAAGATGTCGTTCGAGTAGCCGTGGACCAGCCAGATGTTGCCGACGGTCAGCTCCTTGATGTACGACGACGCGTTGAACGCGGCCCAGTACGGCTTCGCCTTCTTGATCACGGCGACGGCCTCGTCCCAATGCTTCGGGTCGACGTCGTTGGCCGAGTAGCCGAGGTACTTGAGCGCGGCGGCGAAGAGCTCGTTGGCGCTGTCCAGCACCGTCACGCGGCCCTTGACCTTCTCGAGGTACTTCGGGTCGAAGATCACCGCCCACGTGTCGGTGGGCAGCCCGAGCTCCTTCATCTTCTCCTCGTTGTAGCCGATGATCGTCGTCGACATCGCGTAGGGCACCGAGAACTTGTTGTCCGGATCGAACGGCGTGTTGAGGTAGCGCGGGTCGATGTTCTTGAGGTTCGGCACCTGCGCCTTGTCGATGGGCTTCAGCCGGTTGCCCTTGATCAGCGCCTGCACGGCGTTCGACGTCGGCACGTACATGTCGTAGCCCTTGGCGCCTGCGGCGAGCTTCGCCAGCAGCTCCTCGTTGTCGGAGTAGTAGGTCTGCACGACCGTGCACTTGCAGACGTCCTCGAACCGCTTGACCGTCTCGGGCGCCAGGTAGTTGTTCCAGTTGTAGAGGTGGAACACGTCCTTGGCGGCGGCCGGCAGGGCGAATACCAGCATTGCAAGCAATAGGGCGAGGCGCTTCATGAATCCTCCTGATCGGCGGTGAAAAGGCCCGGCGAGAGCCTGGACGCGATGATGATAAGCGCGAGCGTAAGCAGCATCAATAGCGTCGACACCGCGTTGACCTCGGGGGTCACCGCGATCTTGATCATCGAGTAGATCTGCAGGGGCAGCGTGACGGTGCCGGCGCCCGCCGTGAAGAACGTGATCACGAAGTCGTCGATCGACAGCGTGAAGGCCATCAGCGCTCCGGCGATGACGCCCGGCATGATGAGGGGCAGCGTCACGTATCGGAAAGCCTCCCAGGGCGTCGCCCCGCAATCGCGGGCCGCCTCGGTCAGGCTGTCGTCCATGCCGGCGAGCCGGGCGCGGACGACGATCGCGACGAAGCCGATGCAGAACGCGATGTGCGCGAGCGTCACCGACACGAGCCCCAGCGTGAAATTGACGAGCACGAAGAAGATCAGCAGAGCGACGCCCATCAGGATCTCGGGAATCGCGATGGGCGTCAGCACCAGGAGCGGCAGCAGCCGCAGCTTGTAGCGGTACATCGCCACGCCCGCCATCGTGCCGAGGACGGTCGACACGAGGCTCGCGACCAGCGCGATCGCCAGCGAGTTGCCTGCCGCAGCGAGCATCTCTTCGTTGTGGAACAGCTTGTCGTACCAGTCGAACGTGAAGCCGACCCACTCGGCGTTCAACCGCGAGTTGTTGAACGAGTAGACGACGACGATGACGAGCGGGATGTACAGGAACGCGTAGCCCGCGCCTGCGGCGACGACAAGGCCGACGCGGCCCTTACGCACGCGGCTCCCGCGCGCTGGACGGCGTGCCGAGGTTGCGGCGTCCCACCCACGCCGCCAGTCCCGCGATCAGCAGCGCCGCGACGGTCAGCACGATCGACAGGACGCTGCCGAAGGGCCAGTCGCGCGTCTCGAGGAACTGCTGCTTGATGACATTGCCGATGAGGCTGTCGTCGGGACCGCCGAGGATGTCGGGAATGGCGAAGATCCCGAGGGCCGGGATGAACACCAGCGCGGCGCCTGCGTACACGCCGGGCAAGGACAGCGGAAACGTGATCCGCCAGAACCGCTGCCAGGCGTCGGCGCCGAGATCCTGCGCGGCGTCGAGCAGCGCCTGGTCGTGCTTCTCCAGATTCGCGTACAGCGGCAGCACCATGAACGGCAGGTGCACGTAGACCAGGCAGACGAGCACGGCGAACGAGCTGAACAGCAGCGACACCGGCTCGACTCCGAACGCCGCGAGTGCGCCGTTGACGGCGCGCGCCAGCGCCGCCTGAGGGCCCAGGATGATCATCCACGCGTAGATGCGTATCAGGAAGTTGCTCCAGAACGGCAGGATCACGAGCAGGAGCAGCAGGTTGCGGTGCTTCTTCGCGCTGCCGGCGACGAGCGCCGCGAGCGGGTAGCCGAGCACGAGGCAGAGGAGCGTGGTCAGCACGGCGTACCAGACGGACTTGAGAAAGACCTGCGCGTAGACGGTCTCGGTGAAGAATCGCGCATAGCTGTCGACGTTGAGGTCGAGGGCCCCGGACTCGTCGACGAGCGGCGCCAGGCCGCCGAACTCGCCGGGCGTGCGAAACGACGCCAGCACCATGATGAGGGTCGGAATCGCGAAGAACAGAAGCAGGTAGAGGAGCGGTGGGCCGCTCACCAGCCATTTGCCGAGCCTCTCGGCTCTGCGCACCGACACGGTCACTCGCGCCCTCCGAACCCTTGAACTGTTCGCGCGCGCCCCGTTGTCGGGCGCCCCTCAATCGCGCGGCGACGCGCCCTTCGGGCCTTGGCTTCGCCCGCCGCGCTCATTCGGCGATGAAATGGCCGGCGGCGACCGGCCAGCTCATGTCGACGGAGTCGCCGACCTCGAAGAACTTGGCACGGCCGCTCGCCGAATTCGCGAGCAGCGCCTCGATCTTCTGTCCTCCCGGCGTGTCGACGTTGTACATGGTCACGTCGCCCATGTAGAGCAGATCGGCGACCGTGCCGCGGTAGTGGTTGTCGGGCGTCCCCGCCGGCGCGGACGCATCGATGCGGATCTTCTCGGGGCGCAGCGCGACCGTTCCCGGGCGGCCCGCCGCGAGCGTCGTGGTCGCGGCGACGCGCACGGGGCCGAGTCCGGCGACGTCGACCGTGACGACGCCGTCCGCATTGCCGGTGACCGGTCCGGACAGGAGGTTGCAGTGGCCGATGAAATCGGCGACGAACCGCGTGCGCGGGAATCCGTAGATCCGTGACGGCTCGTCCTCCTGCTCGACGTGGCCGGCGTTCATCACGGCGATCCGATGCGACAGCGCGAGCGCCTCGGTCTGGTCGTGCGTCACGTAGACGAACGTGATGCCGACCTCCTTCTGCAGGTTGATGAGCTCGATCTGCATGTCCTCGCGCAGCTTCGCGTCGAGCGCCGCGAGCGGCTCGTCGAGCAGCAGCACGGTCGGGTGCGTCACCAGCGCGCGCGCGATCGCGACGCGCTGCTTCTGCCCGCCCGAAAGCTCGTGCGGATACCGCTTGCCGAACCCGGTCAGGCGGACATCCTCGAGCGCTTCGACCACCTTGGGAGCGATCTGCCCGGCAGGCGTCTTCGCCATCCGGAGCGGAAACGCGATGTTGCCCTCGACCGTCATGTGCGGGAACAGCGCGTAGCTCTGGAACACCGTGCGCACAGGGCGGCCCTCGGGCGGCCGGTCGGCGAGGTTGGTCCCGCCGAGAAGGATGCTGCCGTCGTCGGGGAGGTCGAAACCCGCGATCATCCGCAGGAGCGTCGTCTTCCCGCAACCGGACGGGCCGAGCAGCGTGAAGAACTCGCCGGCTTCGATCGCGAGGCTGACGCGGTCGACCGCGGTGAAGTCGCCGAAGCGGCGCGTCACGTTCCGGATTTCGAGGAGCGACATCGGCGGGGCGGTGGTCGGCGCTGCGTCGTGCATTGCCAGCCGCGGATTGTATAGCAATGCCCTTGGCGCCGAGGCGATGCGCGCGCGACGGTCCGCGGCGTACCTGACGCCTCGGGTGCGACCGCGCGCCCGCGCGCGCGCCGGATCGGCCGCTAGCCGGGTCCCATCCTCCAGAGCACGAGGCCCGCGACGACGGCGAGCAGCAGGACGATGACCGACAGCAGCCGGTTCTGCGCGCGCTGCGCGTCGGCGAGGTCCCGGATCGCCGTATCCGAATCCGAGCGCCGCGCAGTGAGGCGCTGGTGGATGAGCCGCGGCAATTCGGGCAGCGCGGCGACGATGTACGGGGCCTCGGCGAGGAGCCGCCGCTGCAGCGCCGGCAGGCCGATCTGGTTGTTCATCCAGCGCTCGAGATACGGCATCGCGGTGACCCACAGGTCGAGGTTGGGGTCGAGCTCCCGGCCCAGGCCCTCGATGTTGAGCAGCGTCTTCTGCAGCAGGACGAGCTGCGGCTGGATCTCGACGTTGAACCGGCGCGACGCGCGGAAGAGCGAGAGCAGCACCCTGCCGAGCGAGATCTCCGACAGCGGCCGGTCGAACACGGGCTCCAGCACGACGCGGATCTCGGCCTCGAGCTCGTCGACGCGCGTGCCGGCCGGCACCCAGCCGGATTCGAGGTGCGTGGTCGCGACGCGGTGATAGTCGCGGCGAAAGAACGCGAGGAAGTTCTGCGCCAGGTATCCCTGGTCCTCCTCGGACAGCGTTCCCATGATGCCGAAATCGACGGCGATGTACTTGCCGTGGTGCGGCCCGCCCGCGGCGACGAAGATGTTGCCGGGGTGCATGTCGGCATGGAAGTAGCCGTCGCGGAACACCTGCGTGAAGAAGACCTCGACGCCGGCGCGCGCGAGTCGCGGGATGTCGATGCCGGCCTCGCGCAGCCGATCGACCTGTCCGATCGGGATGCCGGACATCCGCTCCATCACCATGACTTCGGCGCCGCAGTAGTCCCAGTACACCGCGGGGACGAGCAAGAGCGGCGAGTTCTGGAAGTTGCGCCGCAGCTGCGAGCAGTTCGCCGCCTCGCGCGACAGGTCGAGCTCGTCGTTCACCGTCTTCTCGAATTCGCCGATGACGGCGCGCGGACGGAGGCGCTTGCCGTCCGACCACAGCTTTTCCATCAGCAGCGCGCCGGCGTGCATCAGCGAAATGTCCTTGGCGATCACGCTGGCGATGTCGGGCCGCAGCACCTTGACCGCGACCGGCGTGCCGTCGGGGAGCTCGGCGAAATGGACCTGGGCGACCGATGCGCTCGCGACGGGCTCCCGGTCGAACGATTTGAACACGGCGTCGACGGGCTTGCCGTACAGGCGCGTGAGCGTCGCGATCACCTGCTCCGACGGAAACGGCGGCACGCTGTCCTGCAGCTTCGCGAGTTCGTCGGCGATGTCCGGCGGCAGGAGGTCCCGCCGGGTCGAGAGCATCTGGCCGAACTTGACGAAGATCGGTCCCAAGTCCTGCAGCGCGAGGCGCAGCCGCTCGCCGCGCGGCGCCGACGTGTCGCGCCAGAAGGTGAGCGCGCGCGCCGCCGGCCGCACGGCGCGGAACCGCTCGTGCCCGGTCAGGAACTCGTCGAGCCCGTACTTCAACGCGACGACGATGATCCGGGCCAGGCGCAACAGACGCATTCGCCGATTGTAAGGGAAACAGTGTCGCTGCCGCCGGCAGGAGCGCGCGACCGGCGACCGATCAGGCACAATCGTTGCTTGAAGGCGGGTGAAGCCCGGACACTACGTCCGTTGTCGACGACAGCGGACCGCGTGCGCGATTCGTTTCGCGCGCGGCCGGGCCCGGTTTGCGGACCGGAGGAGGGCCACGGACATGCGAGAACGGCCGCAGTCGATGGGTGAGGAAATCGCGAACAGCCTGAGCCACGGGCTGGGGTTCGTCGCGGCCGTTGCGGCGGCGCCCGTGCTGATCGTCACCACCGCGCAGACGGGACGGGCCGTCAACGTCGTCGGCGCGGCGATCTTCGCCGTGACGATGGTGCTTCTCTACTGTGCGTCGACCGTGTACCACGCGATGCCGCACGAACGGGCCAAGGCGGTGCTGCGCAAGCTCGACCACGGCGCGATCTACCTGCTGATCGCCGGCACCTACACGCCGTTCACGCTCGGTGCGCTGAACGGGCCTCTGGGATGGACGCTGCTCGGCCTGGTCTGGAGCCTCGCCGCCGTCGGCGTCACGCTGAAGGCCTTCGATCGCATCGAACACCCCCTCGCCTCGCTCGGCCTCTACCTGTTGATGGGATGGCTGTGCGTGATCGCCACCGAGCTGCTCTTCGAGCGGGTGCCTACGCCGGGTCTGTTGCTGCTCGGGGCGGGCGGCTTCGCGTACATGGCGGGCGTCGCGTTCTTCGCCACCGATTCCCGCGTTCGCTACGGCCACTTCATCTGGCACCTGTTCGTGCTCGTCGGCACGGGCTGCCACTTCTTCGCCGTCCTGGGCTACGCCGCCTGATTCTCTCCGGGCGGGAGGCGAGCGGCCAGCGCATCGACGCGTGCCGCGAGCGCATCGACGCTGCTCGCGATCGCCGCGACCTCGTCGCCGAACGAGCGCGCCTCGTCATTGGAGGTTGCGAGGTCGGATTCATCGCGGGCGAAGCTCGCCACGCTTTCGCCCACGCGTGCGGCCGCGTATTCGGGAAAGGCCAGCAGCCGGCGGCCCGCATCGGCGAACCGCTGGCCGACGATCGGCCCGAAGGCGCTCGCGAAGACCCGCTCGACGAACCACGGGAGCGTTTCCGCGAGGCCCTTCAGCGTCGCGGCGAGCGCGGGATCACCGTCGGCCACGACGAGCTCGTCCCAGCGCGCGGGTTGGGCGAGGAACGAGGGAACCGATAACGGCGACAGCGTCAGCTTCAGGTCCGGCGCCGTGTCGGCACGCGGCGCCGCCTCGACTTTGCCGGCCGCATCGATGCGCATCAGCGTCGTCGCCGGTCCGATCGCGACCATGAAGGCGCGCCCGGCGTGGGCCGCGAGGCAGGCCTGCGCCCAAGCCTCGCGCTCGAGCGCGCGGTTGACGAGCGCGGGCGCGATCGTCCCGGGGTCGAGGCCGAAGGGCCGCATCGCGCTGCTCAGGCGGGCTGCTGAATCCCCGCCAGCAGCCATCCCGACGATCCGTCCGCGGGCTTCGTCAGGTTCCACACCTCGTCGAAGGCGACCGGCGCGCCGCCGCCCTCGCGCAGCGTGCCCGTGAATCGGACGCTCGCCCAATGGCGGTCGCCCTTTGTTTCGACGTCGAACACGTCGGCCTCGAGTGCCTCGACCGCGGTCGGCAGACGCGGCGCCGTGCCGTCGAGCTCGCGCGCGACCTCCGCGACCATCTCGGGTGTCATCACGTCGGCGAGCAGCTTGCGGTTGCCCGCGTCGTAGGCGGCCTGCAGCCTGATGAACTGCTCTTTCGCGTGCCTGATGAAACCCGCGGCATCGAATCCCGGCGGCAGCGACGCGCCTGCAACCGGCGTGGCCGGCCCGAGTGTCGGCTCGATCCTGGACGCGCCGCCCCATTGCGGAGCGGGCGGCATTTCGAAGGCGGCCGGCGCGGCAGCGGCGTTCCCCGGCGCGTACGCGAGCGGCCGCTCTCCCGACGCGCGGCGTGCGAGCATCATGCGCACGGCGAACACGACGCCGATGGCGAGCAGTGCCAGCAGCAGGAAGGATCCGAATCCTTCGGGCAGCCCGAAATGCGAAAGCAGCGCGGCGAGCCCGAGGCCTGCGGCGATGCCGGCGATCGGACCGAGCCAACGCGATGCGCCGGACGGCGCCGGTGCCGCCGGGGTCACCGGCTTGGCCGGCAGCGTGGCACCCGGCTGCGCGGGCATCACCGGCTGCGATGCGGCGCCGGTTGCGGACGACGCCGGCGGAACGGCGGAACGCGGCGCGATGCTCGGCCGTTGGACGCCGAGACTCCGGCCGCCGCCGAGTCGCGCGTCGGCGACCTCGCTGACGGACATCGTGGCCAAGGCAAACGCGGCTAGCGCGAGAGCTGCAAGTTTCATCGATTCCTCCGAAATGGGCGCGCGCAGGGCGCGACCCGGTCAGTAATGATAGCCCAGATGCAAGGCGACCACGCCCGCGGCGAGATTGTGGACTTCGACCCGGTCGAATCCGGCTTGTTCCATCATGGTCGCGAGCGTCGCCTGGTCCGGATGCATCCGGATCGATTCGGCGAGGTAGCGGTAGCTCGCATCGTCGCCCGCGACGAGCCGGCCGAGCCGGGGCAGCACGTTGAAGCTGTACCAGTCGTAGGCGGGCGCGAGCGGCGACCAGATCCTCGAGAACTCCAGGACCGCGGCCACGCCGCCGGGCTTCGTCACCCGGCGCATCTCGGCGAGCGCGTTCTCCTTGTGCGTCACGTTGCGCAGGCCGAACGCGATGGAGACGCAGTCGAAATGCGCGTCGGCGAACGGCAGCTTCTCGGCGTCGCACTGGACCGCAGGGACGAAGCGGCCGGCGTTGAGCAGCCGGTCGCGTCCCGCTTTGATCATCGCGCCGTTGATGTCGGTCAGGACGACCTCGCCGCCGGGACCCACGCGATCGGCGAAGAGCATGGCGAGGTCGCCGGTGCCGCCGGCGAGGTCCAACACCCGCATCCCCTCGCGCACTCCGGTCGCGTTGACCGCGAAGCGCTTCCACAGGCGATGGAGCCCGACCGACATCAGGTCGTTCATCACGTCGTACTTGCCTGCGACGGAGTCGAACACGCCGCGTACGCGTTTCGCCTTCTCGTCGACGCCGATCTCTTCGAAGCCGAAATGGGTGCGATCGCTCATCGTCGTTCGCTGGGCGGGCCGCGTCAGCGCCGCGCGCCGTTCGCCGCGGCGAACGGGACGGCCTGGGCGCTCCCCCGCGGCTACAGGCGTCCCGTCGCGGTGTCCGGCACGATGTCGAGGTTGCCGATTCCGGAGAAGACGTTGCGCCCCTTGGCTTCCTTGCCGTGAAGCTTGATGTCGAGTCGGAGGTCGTTCAACGAGTCGGCGTTGCGCAGCGCGTCCTCGTAGCTGATGAGGCCGGCTTCGTAGAGGCCGAACAGCGACTGGTCGAACGTCTGCATCCCGAGCTCGCGCGACTTCTTCATGATCTCCTTGATGCCCGACACGTCGCCCTTGAAGATGAGATCGGAGATGAGCGGCGAGTTCAGCATCACCTCGACCGCCGGCACGCGGCCCTTCCCGTCGCGGCGCGCGATCAAGCGCTGCCCGACGAACGCGCGGATGTTGAGCGACAGGTCCATCAGGAGCTGCGGGCGGCGATCCTCGGGGAAGAAGTTGATGATCCGGTCGAGCGCCTGGTTCGTGCTGTTCGCGTGCAGCGTCGCGAGGCACAGGTGGCCCGTTTCCGCGAACGAGATCGCGTAGTCCATCGTCTCGCGCGAGCGCACTTCGCCGATCAGGATGACGTCGGGCGCCTGGCGCAGCGAGTTCCGGAGCGCGATACCCCAGTCTTCGGTGTCGACGCCGATCTCTCGCTGGGTGATGATGCAGTGCCGGTGCTCGTGGACGAACTCGATCGGGTCCTCGATCGTGATGATGTGGCCGTAGCTGTTCTCGTTGCGGTATCCGAGCAGCGCGGCCATCGACGTCGACTTGCCGCAGCCGGTGGCGCCGACGAACATCATGATGCCGCGCTTGGACATGGCGACGTCCTTCAGCACCGGCGGCAGCCCGAGGTCCTCGAACTTCGGGATGTCGGTGGTGATCGTGCGAAACACCATGCCGATGCGGCCCTGCTGGACGAAGGCGTTGCAGCGGAAGCGGCCGATCCCGGGCGGCGCGATCGCGAAGTTGCACTCCTTCGTCGACTCGAACTCGGCGGCCTGCTTGTCGTTCATCACGCTGCGCACGAGCTCCATCGTGTGCTGCGGCGTCAACGCCGACTTCGACACCGGAGAGATCCTGCCGTCCACCTTGAGCGCGGGCGGAAAGCCGGCGGTGATGAAGAGGTCCGAACCCTTCTGCTTGACGAGAAGCTCCAGCAACTCGTGTATGAAGCCGGTGGCCTTTTCGCGTTCCATCTTGGAATCTCCTTTGGCCGGGGTCGGCGACCGCGCTCGCCCGGTCCTGCCTCGCTAGTGGAAGAGGTCTTTGTTCACGGCGCGCTGGCGCGCCTCGGCGACGTTGACCATGTTGCGCCGTACCATTTCGACCAGACACTGGTCGAGCGTCTGCATGCCGATGTTCTGGCCGGTCTGGATGGCCGAGTACATCTGCGCGACCTTGTTCTCGCGGATCAGGTTCCGGATCGCCGCGGTGCCGATCATGATCTCGTGCGCGGCGACGCGGCCCTCGCCGTCCTTGGTCTTGAGCAGCGTCTGCGAGATCACCGACACCAGCGACTCCGACAGCATCGCGCGCACCATTTCCTTTTCCGCGGCCGGGAACACGTCGATGATCCGGTCGATCGTCTTGGCCGCCGAGCTCGTGTGCAGCGTCGCGAACACCAGGTGGCCCGTCTCGGCGGCGGTCAACGCGAGGCGGATGGTCTCGAGATCGCGCATCTCGCCGACCAGAATGTAGTCCGGGTCCTCGCGCAGCGCGCTGCGCAGCGCGTTGGGGAACGACAGCGTGTGCGGCCCGAGCTCGCGCTGGTTGATCAGGCACTTCTTCGACTCGTGCATGAACTCGATCGGGTCCTCGATCGTCAGGATGTGACCATACATGCTCGCGTTCACGTGGTCGACCATCGCCGCCAGCGTCGTCGATTTGCCGGATCCGGTGGGGCCCGTGACGAGTATCAGCCCACGCGGGCGGTTGACCATCTCGGCGAAGACCTTCGGCGTGTTGAGCTCCTCCAGCGAAAGCACCTTGGACGGAATCGTACGAAACGCCGCGGCGGCGCCGCGCGACTGCACGAACGCATTGACGCGGAACCGCGCGAGGTTCGGCACGGCGAAGCTGAAGTCGCACTCGAGGTGCTCCTCGTACATCTTCCGCTGCGCGTCGCTCATGATGTCGTACACCATCGAGTGCACGTCCTCGTGTTCCATCGGCGGCAGGTTGATGCGACGGACGTCGCCGTGGACCCGGATCATCGGGGGAAGCCCGGCCGACAGGTGGAGGTCGGAAGCCTTGTTCTTGACGGCAAATGCCAGAAGTTCGGTGATGTCCATCTATAATCCCTGGTGCGGTCGGCGATCGTGGGTATGTCGGGCTGGAGCCGTATGGGGAGGCATGCAAACCGCGTGCCAGCAATTGCGACCGTACGCCATTGTCATTGGATTATGTTCCACTACGAGAAGGCGTGGCAAGAAGTGATGGTGCGGATCGCGCGGGCGGCTTCCTCGGCGGGACGCGATCCGGACGGAGTTCGGCTGCTCGCGGTCAGCAAGACCTTTCCGCCCGACGCGATCCGGGCGGTGCACGCGCTGGGCCAACGCGCCTTCGGCGAAAACTACGTCCAGGAGGCCGCAGCGAAAATGGACGCGCTCTCCGACCTCGCCGACATCGAATGGCACCTGATCGGGCCGCTGCAGAGCAACAAGGCCGCGGTCGCCGCACGGCGCTTTGCGTGGGTGCAAACGATCGACCGGATGAAGATCGCCGAGCGGCTCGCGCAGGCGCGGCCGGCGGATGCCGCACCGCTCGACGTCTGCGTGCAGGTCAACGCGAGCGGCGAGACCTCGAAGAGCGGTGTCGAGCCCGCGGACGCGGTCCCGCTGGCGAGGGCCGTTGCGGCGCTCCCGCGCCTGCGCCTGCGCGGGATCATGGGGGTTCCGGAGCCGACCGACGACCCCGCCCGCAGGCGCGCGCAGTTCAGGACGTTGCGCGAGTGCCTCGACGCCTGCCGGGACGCCGGCTTGCCGGCTGACACGCTGTCGATGGGGATGTCGGCTGACCTCGAGGATGCGATCGCCGAAGGCGCGACGCTGGTGCGCGTCGGGACGTCGATCTTCGGCGCGCGGGAACGACACAGCGCATAGCGGTCTGCGGACATGGCGACGACATTCATCGGCGGCGGCAACATGGCGACGGCGCTCATCGGCGGCATGCTCGCCCGGGGTACGGCGGCCGCCGACATCCGCGTCGTCGAACCGTTCGCCGAAGCGCGCACGAGGCTCGCGGCGCGCCATGCGGGGATCGCGCTCTTCGGCGAGTGCACGCCGGGTGCGATGGCGGACGCGGCACTCGTCGTCCTGGCGGTCAAGCCGCAGCAGATGCGCGAGGCCGCCCGCTCGCTCGCCGCGCAGCTTGCCGGCGCGCCCGGACCGGTCATCCTCTCGATCGCGGCGGGCATCCGTCTCGCCGACCTCTCCCGCTGGCTCGGCGGCGGCCGCCGGCTCGTCAGGGCGATGCCGAACACGCCGGCGCTCGTCGGGAAGGGCGATCAGCGGAATCTTCGCCGCCCCCGAGGTCGACGCCGACGGGCGTGCGCTCGCCGTGTCCGTCATCGAAGCTGCGGGAGAAGTGGTCTGGGTCGACGCCGAAGCGATGCTCGATGCGATCACCGGCGTTTCGGGCAGCGGCCCGGCGTACGTGTTCTACTTCCTCGAGGCGCTCGAGGAGGCCGCGCGCGATCTCGGTTTCACCGCGGCCGACGCGCGCCGCCTGGCGTACGCGACGCTCGCCGGCTCGGTGGCGCTCGCGCAGTCGTCCGCCGAGCCCCCGGCCGTGCTGCGCGCTCAGGTGACGTCGAAGGGCGGCACCACCGAGCGCGCGCTCGCGATGCTGGAAGCGGGCGCGGTGAAGGCGACGATCGTCGCCGCGGTGAAAGCGGCCGCGCTGCGCGCCGGCGAGCTCGGCGATGCGCTGGGCAAGGACGACTGACCGATGCTCGACCAGGCGCTGCGCTTCCTCCTCGACACCGCGTTCGGGATCGTCACGTACGCGTTCCTGCTCCGCTTCACGATGCAGTGGCTGCGCGCGCCGTTTCGCAACCCGCTGGGGCAGGCGGTCGTGGCGCTCACCGATTGGGCGGTGAAGCCGCTGCGTCGCGTCGTGCCTGCCTTTCAGGGCCTCGACGCGTCCACGCTCGTGCTCGCGTGGCTCGCGCAGTTCCTGTGGCTCATCGCTCTGGCATTGGTGCTCGGGCCCGGCACGCTCTCCGGCGGACTTTTCGCGATGTTCGCGCTGCTCGCGTGCGTCGAGCTCGTCAAGGCGATGCTGTGGCTGCTGATCATCGTGGTGTTCGCGCAGGCGATCCTGTCGTGGACTGCGCCCGACGGTCCGTTCGCCGGCGTCCTGAACGCACTGACCTTCAGGTTCCTCGCGCCGATTCGCCGCCTCATCCCGCCGCTGGGCGGCACGCTCGACCTCTCGCCGCTGATCGTGATCGTCTTAGCCCAGCTCGCGCTGATGCTTCCGGTGCGGTGGCTGGAGGGTGCGGTCGTCACGCTGTTTCGCTGAGCGCGTTCGCCAGCCGCACGAAATCCGTAACCGCCAGCGTCTCGCCGCGCGCCGCGGGATCGATGCCGGCGGCGCGCAGCGCCGGCTCGTCGCACAGCGCCGACAGCGCGTTCTTGAGCGTCTTGCGCCGCTGGCCGAACGCGGCGGCCACGATCCGTCCGAACAGCGCGCTGTCCGCGATCTGCGGCCGCGCCGCGCCGAGCGGCACGAGCCGCGCGAGCGCCGATTCGACTTTCGGCGCCGGGCGGAATGCGCCGGCCGGCACCGTGAAGAGCCGGCTCACGCGAAACTGCGCCTGCAGCATCACGGTAAGCCGTCCGTAGTCGGGCGTGGCCGGCGACGCGGTCATCCGAGCGACGACTTCCCGCTGCAGCATCACGTGCACGTCGGCGAGCTGCGTGCCGAATCGGGCGAGGTGGAAGAGCATCGGCGAGCTGATGTTGTACGGCAGGTTGCCGACCACGCGCAACGCGGGCCCCAGCGCGCCGAAGTCGAACAGGAGCGCGTCGGCGACGTGCAGCGTGAGTTGCTCGGGCGGGAATTCGGCGGCGAGCCGTGCCGCCAGGTCGCGGTCGATCTCGATCGCCGCCAGGTGCCCGGCGCGCAGGGCGAGCGGCCGCGTCAGCGCCGCCTGCCCCGGGCCGATCTCGACCAGGTTGTCGCCCGGCCGCGGAGCGATGGCGTCGACGATGCGCGCGACGTAATGCGGATCGACGAGGAAGTTCTGCCCAAACCTCTTTCTCGGCTGATGGAACGGCATCCGGCTATCGCGATCCGGCGGGCTGAACGCTGCGCGAGTTCGATGGCGAGATCCACCGCCGCGAACAGGCTGCCCGGATCGGCGCTGCGCGCCTTGCCGGCGTCGGCGGCGAGGTCGAGCGCGGTGCCGTGGTCGACCGACGTGCGGATGAACGGCAGCCCGAGCGTCACGTTGACGCCCCGTCCGAAGCTCGCGGCCTTGAGCACGGGCAGACCCTGGTCGTGGTACATCGCGACGATCGCGTCGAACCGCCGCGCGATGTCGGGGACGAACACCGTGTCGGCCGGCAGCGGGCCCGTCACGTCGTGGCCCGCGTCGCGCATCGCCGTCGACCGCCGGCGCGATGACGTCGATCTCCTCGCGGCCGAGGTGTCCGCCCTCGCCCGCGTGCGGATTGAGCCCGCAGACCGCGATCCGCGGTGCGGCGATCGCGAATTTCGCCGTGAGCTCTGCGGCGACGATCGCGATCGTCTCGCCGACCGCCTCGCGCGTGATCGCAGGCCGGCACTTCTGAGAGCGCCAGATGCGTGGTGACGAGCGCGACCCGCAGCGGGGCATCGGCAGCGCCGCCGACCAGCAGCATCACGACGCGTGGCGTGTGCGTGCGCTGCGCGAAGAATTCCGTGTGCCCGGAGAACGGGATGCCCGAGTCCATCAGCACGCTCTTCTGGACCGGCGCCGTCACGAGCGCCTCGAACGCGCCGGTCGCGCAGGCGTCGGAGGCGCGCGCGAGCATCGTGACGACGCTGTGCGCGTTGGACGGATCGGGATGGCCGGGCGTCACGGGAGCGGCGAGCGGTTGATGCCAGACCTCCACCGTTCGCGCTGGCGCCGTCAGCCGCGCGGGATCGTAGTCGGCGTATTCGGCGGACACCCCGATGCGCGCAGCCCGCGCGCGCAGCAGTTCCCGGTCGCCGAGAACGACGAGCCGTGAGGGAAAGGGATGCTCGCGGTGGCGCAGCGCGAGCAGCGCAATGAGCTCGGGACCGATCCCGGCGGGCTCGCCGGCGGTGATGGCGATCAACTAGGGACCCAGAACACCGACATCGATGCCGGCCGCGTCGCCGAAGCGCTCGACCTTGACGTCGGCCGCGGCGCGGATCGCGTACGCGCCGTCGGCGCCGGCCTCGATCTTCGCCTGGAGAAATCCGTCGAGCGGCCGCGTCGGCCGGCCGAAGACCCAGAGCTGCTCCAGCGGATTCGCGGTGTCGATCTCGCCGGTGTGCTGGACGGCGCGACCGAGCGGCAGCGCGAACCCTTCGCGGCCGAACACCGGAAACTGGTCGAGCGCGGCCTTGTAGCGGAGCACGCGCTGGCCCGGGAAAGCGCTGGTGCGAATTGAGGTCGTACCACGCGCCCGGCGGCAGCGCGACCTCCACTTCGCCCCCTTCGCGGACGATGGGCGCGACGAGCAGCGTGTCGCCGCACATGAACTGCGTTTCGTACGCGCGGGTGAGCGCGTTGGCCGGAAACGCGAGCGCCATCGCGCGCATCACGGGCATCCCCGTGGCGACCGCGTCGGCGATCACCCCCTGCAGGTAGGGAATCAGCCGGTAGCGGAACGCGAGCCACTTGCGCGCGACCGCCTCGGCATCGGCGCCGAACGCCCACGGCTCGCGCTCGCCGACGCCGTGGAACGCCGATGTGCGAAGCGAAGACCGCGGCCTGCAGCCAGCGCACGTAGAGCTCCGGCGACGGGGGCTCGCTGCCGTAGAAGCCGCCGATGTCGGTGCTGTGATACGGCACGCCGCTCATTCCCCACGAGAGGCCGCCGCGCAGCGACGCCGCCAGTCCTTCCCAATCGCTCTGCGGCTCGCCGCCCCACTGGATCGGGCAGCGCTGGCTGCCCGTCCATCCGGCGCGGCCCCAGACCATCGGCGGAGCGTCCGCGTTGCGCTGGAATTTCTCGGTCGCGTCGCGAACGCACTGGTTGTAGAGCAGCGGATAGACGTTGTGCAGCCGGCGGCCGGTGTCCCCGTTGAACGCGACGGCGTCGTCGGGAACGTGCTCGCCGAAATCGCTCTTGATCACGTCGACGCCGTCGGCGAAGAGCGGCGCGTGCGCGTCGCGCCACCAGACGTACGCGCCGGGGTGCGTGAAATCGACGATGCCGGACTCCGGCAGCGGCGTTTGCGCATTGGCGAACGGGCTCGTCTCGGGCGTCGTGTCCCAGCCGAACACGTAAGGGTCGCCGTCCGCCGTCGTCAGCAGGTAGTTGCGCGAGGCGAGCTCGACGAACAGCGGCGAATGGACCGACACGTACGGGTACTCCCATGCGCAGATCCGCAGGTTGTGCGCCTTGATCGCCGAGAGGGCGGCGCGCGGGTCCGGAAAGCGTGCCGGGTCCCACGTGAAATCGAAGCGCGTTCCGACATCCCACGCGGCGCGCCCGTCGAGGGTCAGCACGTCGCAGGGAATCTTGCGCTGGCGAAGCTTCGCGGCGACGTCGGCCGCTTCCGCCGGCGTCTTGTAATAGGCGCGCGACACCCACAGCCCCAGGCTCCACGCCGGCACCGGCGCGGGGCGTCCGGTGAGCTGGGTGTAGAGGTCGAGTATCCCCGCCGGCGTTTCCGCGGCCAGCAGGAAAAGCTCGAGGGCCTCGTCGTCGACCTGCACCGCGTACGAACGGTGCGACCAGTCCGGGTGACCGACGCCGTGCGTGACCATCGATGGCGTGTTGACGAAGATGCCCCACGCGCCTTTCCCGAGGCCGGGGCTCCAGGCGAACGGCGTGCTCTTGTACGACTGGCCGGTATTGACGCCGAGCGCGTCGGTCACCTGCGAATGGATGAGCTGCCCGCGCTTGTTGAGCGGGCCGAACTTCTCGCCTAGACCGTAGACGGGCTCGCCGGACGCCAGCGCGAACGTCGCGAGCCATTGCCCGCCGTTGCGCAGCCGGCCCAACGACGGCAGCCGCGCCGCCCCGCCGAAGTGCTCGTCGGTGATCGACCCCGCGACGGGGACGCCGCGGTGCAGGAGGCGCACGGACAACGGAGCGCCGGAGAGCTCCAGCGTCGTCTCGCCCGCCGTGAACGTCCACAGGCCGCCGGCACTGCGCGCGACCGCGCACGCCTTGGCGCGGGCCGCGACGAGGCCGTAGTCCGGCTTGGTGCGCGGCCCCGCGCGCAGCCGAAACACGCCCGGACCGAAGCACGTCACTTCGAAGATGTCGCCCGTCGAGGTCGCGAACTCGGCGCCGGACGCAGAGGTGCCGACGCTCTGCAGCGCGTCGACACGCAGGAACGCGGCCGCGTCGAACGGCATGCGCCGCGGCGGGACGGGCTGGAGCGGAAAGCTCATCCGGCAAACGCCGGCTCGGGCAGGCCCGGCACGTCCACCGTCATCGCGAACAGGCCGCCCGACTGCGGGCAGGCGGCGGAGCTCGTCATCGGCGACGCCGCTGGCGTGCGCTCGTCACGTAGAGCGTGCGGAGGTCGCGGCCGCCGAACGCGCACATCGTCGGGCACATCGCGGGCACCGCGAATTCGGCCAGCACCTGCCCGGTGGGCGCGATCCGCAGCACCTTGCCGCCGCGGTAGAAAGCGGTCCAGTAGCAGCCTTCGCTGTCGACGGCGCCGCCGTCGGGGCGATCGCCGTCGGCGGTGAAGCGCACGAACACGCGGGGATTGCGACGGCGTTCCCGACGCGGCGTCGTAGTCGTACGCGCGGATGATCTGCGTCGGCGTGTCCGCGTGATACATCGTGCGGCCGTCGGGACTCCACGCGAGGCCGTTGCTGATCGTCATGTCGGAGAGCACCTGCGTCTGCGTGAAGTCGGGATCGAGGCGCACGAGCGCGGCCGTGCTCGCATCGCGCGCCTCGTTCATGTAGCCGGCGAGAAGCCGGCCCTGGTGGTCGCAGCGGCCGTCGTTGAAGCGGTGATGCGCCGGGTCGTAGGGCGCGTCGCCGACCTTGCGGGTGAGCGTGCCGTCGGCCGCCGCGAGCCAGAACCCGCCGCGCAGCGCGACGACGAATCCGCCGCCCTCGCGCAGCGCGAAGCAGCCGATCGACTCCGGCATCGGCATCGCCGTGTTGCGGCCCGTCGCGGGATCGAAGCGATTGAGCGACGGAGCGTTGATGTCCACCCAGTAGAGGACCTGCTCTGCGCCCGACCATACCGGGCATTCGCCGAGGCTCGCGCGGGCGTCGAGGACGCAACGGAACGGCGATCCGGCGGCGGGTTCGGAGGGCGTCATGGGGAGGTGCGGACGGAGATGCGCATCGTACAAGAAAATGCGGCGCCTGCCCCGAGGATCCGGGTGCCGGTGTCGGCGTCGCCGCGCGCGGTGCGGTTGAACGCGTCGGTCATGTGCGTGACGGGTTCGACGGCGAGGAAATCGCGGCCCGCAGGCACGTACACGACGAGGAACCCGGCGGCGCGATCGGCGGCGATCGTCACCGCGATTCGGCGCGCCGGATCGACGAGCGTCGCCTCGCCTTGCCAACCGGCGAAGACGTTGTCCAGCGCGACGCCGGCGACGGCCTTCGGCGGGTCGAACCGCCACGCGTCCGGAATCGCGACCCGCCGCGTCGGCATTTGCGTGGCGTCGGTCTCCCAGACGGCATCGGCACGAAAGCCGAGCGTGGTCGTCGCCGTCCTCGGAAAGAACGGGTGGAATCCCAATCCGAACGGAAACGGCTTCGCGCCGGTGTTCGCGATCGTGATCCGCGCGGAAAGCACCGCGCCCGTGTCATCGGCCGCCAGCGCGAACGACTGTGTCGCGCGGAACGGCCACGGCCAGGCTTGCGCGTCGGATTCCGCCGCCGCATGGTCGAGCGCCAGCAGCGCGCTGGCGCCGTCGTGCGCGGCGATGCGCCACGGCCGCTGCCAGCCGACGCCGTGGATCGAATGCGGATGGCTGCCGAAATTGCGCGCGATCTCGTGCGTGCGGCCATCGAACGCGAGCCGCGCGTTCGCGATGCGGTTGGAGTAAGGGACGAGCGGGTAGCAGGCAAAGCCGCGCACGTTGCCGGCGGCGCGGTCGTCGGCCGACGCGGGGCGCATGACCTCGGCATCGCGAAACGCGAATCGCGCGATCGCGCCGCCCGTCGCCGGCGCGAGGTCGACGCGCGCATCGCCGGCGGCGAGCGGGAGCGCGTCGATCATCGGCGAGGGTCGGGCAAACGGGGCTCCGGGGAGGCGAGCAAAGCCGCGATTCTACGCCGGGCGCGTGCCGCTGGCCCCACGTCCGCGCCCGGTATAATCGACGCCGCAAGGGGAGGCGCCCGCCGCCTCCTTGTTCGGTCGTGCGAAGGCGCGGTCGCGCGTCGGCGGCTGGCGCTGATTCGCGTTTGCTCGCGCCCCTCGGGCCTCGCCGCTCACAGCGCCTCTCCTCTCTTCGTTTGTGCTCGACCCTTGTCCACGATCCTTTCCCGCACCGATTTTCTCGCCGGCGCGCGCGACATGACGCCGCCGCTGCTCGGCCTCTTGCCGTTCGGCCTCGTATGCGGCGTCGGCGCGCAGTCCGCGGGCGCATCGATCCTCGAAGGCTTCGGGCTGTCGGCGCTGATGTTCTCCGGCGCCGCGCAGATTCTCGCCACGCAGCTCTTCGCCGCCGGCGCGCCGGTCGCCGTGACGATCCTGACGTGCTTCGTCGTCGGCCTGCGCTTCCTCATGTACAGCGCGGCGATGGCGCCGCATGTCAGGGAGCTGCCGCCGCGGTGGCGCCACGCGCTGTCGTTCCTGCTGACCGACCAGGCGTTCGCCGCGGGCGTCCGGCGCTTTCGCGAATCGGGCGACATGCGCAACGGCGCGTCGTACTTCCTCGGCGCCGGAGTGCTGCTGTGGACGACGTGGCAGGTCTTCTGCCTCGCCGGCTACTGGGCCGGCAACGTCATTCCGGCCGCGTGGTCGCTCGACTTCGTCGTGCCGCTGTGCTTTCTCGCGCTGCTCGTCCCGGCGCTCGAGGACCGCTCGACACGCGTTGCGGCGCTCGCCGCCGGGATCGCCGTCGTCGTGCTCGACCCGCTGCCGATGCGGCTCTCGCTGATCTGCGCCGGACTCGTCGGTATCGCGGCCGGGATGATCGCCGAGGCGCGGCGGAGGGTGCCGATGAGCGGAGCGCTGGCATGGTGGACCGTCATCCTCGTGGTCGGGGCGCTCAACTACCTGTCGCGGCTGTCGTTCATCGCCGTGTTCGCTCGGGTCGAGATGCCGCCCGCGGTCGCCCGGGCGCTGCGTTTCGTGCCGGCGGCAATGTTGACGGCGATCGTCGTCCCCGCCGTCGTGTTCGTCGCGCCGGCCGGCCCCGCGTTCTCGTACACCAATCCGAAGCTCGTTGCGGCGCTCTTCGCGGCGTTCGTCGCCTGGCGAACGAAGAGCGCGACGGCGACGATGGTAGCCGGCATGACCGCGCTGTGGACCGCGCAGTGGCTGCTGCGCACGCTCGGCTGACGGCGCCGCCGCGCGCGGCAAGCCGCCGTTTCGGCTAACATCGACGCTTTCCCCGCGGGGCAGCCCATGCGCTTCGAAGGCACCGACACCTACATCGCCACCCCCGACCTGATGCTCGCGGTCAACGCGGCGGTGACGCTCGAGCGGCCGCTGCTCGTCAAGGGGGAGCCCGGCACCGGCAAGACGATGCTCGCCGAGGAGGTCGCGCGCGCGCTCGGCCGCCCGCTCCTGCAGTGGCACATCAAGTCGACGACCAAGGCGCAGCAGGGTCTCTACGAGTACGACGCCGTGTCGCGGCTGCGCGATTCGCAATTGGGCGACGAGCACGTCGGCGACATCGCGCACTACATCAAGCGCGGCGTGCTGTGGGAGGCCTTCGAATCGCCCGCACCCGCCGTCGTGCTGATCGACGAGGTCGACAAGGCGGACATCGAGTTCCCCAACGATCTCCTGCGCGAGCTCGACCGGATGGAGTTCTACGTCTACGAGACGCAGCAGACGATCCGCGCGCGCAACCGGCCGCTCGTCGTCATCACGTCGAACAACGAGAAGGAGCTGCCCGACGCGTTCCTGCGCCGCTGCTTCTTCCACTACATCCGCTTCCCCGACCGCGAGACGATGACGCGGATCGTCGACGTGCATTTCCCCGGGCTCAAGAAGACGCTGCTGGCCGAGGCGCTCGAAGTCTTCTTCAACCTGCGCGACGTGCCGGGGCTGAAGAAGAAGCCGTCGACCTCCGAGCTCCTCGACTGGCTGAAGCTGCTGCTCGCCGAGGACATCCCGCCCGAGGCGCTGAAGAGCACCGACAAGAAGGTGCTGATCCCGCCTTTGCACGGCGCGCTGCTCAAGAACGAGCAGGACGTGCACCTGTTCGAGCGGGTCGCGTTCATGGCGCGCGCGGGGCGGTAGCGAGCGCTTCCAGCGTCACGACGGTCCCGGCGGCCGCCGGCCTGTAGCCCGGGAAGCGCCGCGCGACGCGGCCGAATTCCGGACTGCGCAGCACGCCGACGAAGCGGGCGATGCCGGGCGTTTCCAGGTCCTTCGCGCGCACCGCGAGGAAATAGCGCTCGCGCACGAGCGGAACGAACGCGAGCGCGTACTCGGCGGCGGCGGCGCGCAGCCCGAACCCGGCGTCTGCGCCCCCCGACGCGACCGTCGCGGCAACCGCCGGATGCGTGAACTCCTCGTTGCGGTAACCGTCGAGATCCCGCGGGGCCATCCCCTCGTCCGCGATCATCCGGTCGATCAAGAGGCGCGTGCCGGACCCGCGCTGCCGGTTGATGAAGCGCAGCCCGTTCGCGGCGACGTCGCGGAAGCTCCGGACGTTTGCCGGGTTGCCGTGCGGAAGGATCAGACCCTGTTCGCGATCGACGAAGCGGACCAGCCGGTCGCGGCGCGACCGCAGCCCGCGCAGGAACGGCGTCACGTCGAAGGCGGAACGCCGTGCGATCGGGACGTGAAAGCCCGCGACCTCGACACGCCCCTCGGCGAATTCGCGGAGCGCGTGCAGGCTGCCCATGAAGGAGACCTCGAGGTCGAGCCCCGACCCGGCCGGCATTGCACCGGCCAGCGCCGAGAGGACCAGGTCGTGACTTGCGGCGATGCGCAGCACGACCCGCGGCGCCACCCGTTCCGTCCGGCGCAGGGGGTCCAGCGCGACGATCAACTTCGGCAGCACGCGGGCGAGGCGGCGCGCCGCCGCCCGGTCTGCGTCGAGCAGCCGTTGACCCGCGGGCAGGAGGTGGGCGCCCCGGCCGCGTTCGAGCAGTACGAGCGGCGCTCCGAGCTGGCGTCGATAGTCGCGAAGCAGTCCCCAGGCCGCGCGGTAGGAAATTCCGCAGGTCGCGACCGCCTTCGCGAGCGAAGCCGACGTCGGCGATCGCGCGCAGCAGCGGCAAGAGGCGCGAATCGAGCGTTTCGGTCGACTCGCCGTCGAGCCTCCACGCCAGCGTCGGGACGAGTTCATCATGCAAGTCTATGCATATTTTGGGCGCCGTCAACATTGGCTATGATGGCGAGACCAAATTAGCGGCCGCGGCAAAATATGCAAGATCATGCATATTATGGCCATGCGGCAACGACATCCCCTTGAACAGCGTTGCCGAAGCCGCCGTACAAGCGCTCGGGCTCGTCGCCGCCGCCGACCCGAAGCTCGTCCAGATCGTTCTGCTGAGCCTCCGGATCAGCCTTGCCGCGGTGGTTATCGGCTGCGCTGATCGGGCTCCCGATCGGCGCCGCCATCGCCGTCAACGACTTCAGGGGCCGGCGCGCGCTGATCGTCGTTCTCAACGGATTGATGGGGTTGCCGTCGGTCGTCGTCGGGCTCGTCGTCTATCTGCTGCTGTCACGGGCCGGGCCGCTCGGGTCGTGGGGCATCCTGTTCACGCCGACGGCGATGGTGATCGCGCAGACGATCCTGATCACGCCAACGCTGGCGGCGCTGGCGCAGCAGCTCGTCGCGGACACGTGGCACGAGTACCGCGAGCAGCTGCGCTCGCTCGGCGAGTCGAAGCTTGGCGCCGCGCCCACGCTGCTCTGGGACCTGCGCTTCTCGCTGGTCACGATCGTCCTCGCCGGGTTCGGGCGCGCGGCATCGGAGGTGGGCGCGGTGATGATCGTCGGCGGCAACATCGACGGCGTGACGCGCGTCATGACCACGACGATCGCGCTCGAGACCAGCAAGGGCGACCTGCCGCTCGCCCTCGGGCTGGGCTTCATCCTGCTGTTCATCGTCCTCGCCCTCAACGCCGGCGCCTTCGTCGTCAAGGAAACGGCGCAGCGGCGTTATCGCTGAGCGGCGGAACGGACATGCGCGCGCCTCTCCCCCTGCTGCCGCTCACGCTCGACGACGTCGTGTTCGAGGTCGGGTCCCGGCGCATCATCGACGGCGTCTCGCGTGACGATCGAGCGCGGCGCGCGCACCGTCATCCTCGGGCCGAACGGCGCGGGCAAGAGCGTGCTGCTGCGGCTGTGCCACGGCTTGCTGCGGCCGACGTCCGGGTCGATCGCCTGGCGTACCCCGGAGCTCGTCGGCGGGCCGCGCCGGCAGGCGATGGTGTTCCAGCGGCCGGTCATGCTCCGGCGTTCGGCGTTCGCGCAACGTGACCTACGCGCTGAAGCTCGCCGGCGTTCCGCGGCGCGAACGCGAGGGACGCGCGATGGAGGCGCTCGCCAAGGTCGGCCTCGAGACGATCGGCGGCAGCTCGGCGCGCGTGCTTTCCGGCGGCGAGCAGCAGCGCCTGGCGCTCGCCCGCGTGTGGGCGCTGCAACCGGAAGTGCTTTTCCTCGACGAGCCGACGGCGAGCCTCGACCCGGGCGCGACGCACGAGGTCGAGAAGGTCATCGCGGCGCTGCACGAGGCGGGCACCAAGATCGTGATGGTGACGCACAACCTCGGCCAGGCGCACCGCCTGGGCGACGAGATCCTGTTCCTGCACCAGGGCCGGCTCGCGGAGCGCACGCCGGCCGGCCGCTTTTTCAGACGTCCCGCTTCGTCCGAGGCGGCGCAATTCCTCGAAGGAGAACTGCCATGGTAATCGCACGTCGCGCCTTCATTTCACTGCTGCTGGCGCTGGCCGCATTCGGCGGGCAGGCGCAGGAGCGCTTCATCACCGTCGCCTCGACGACGTCGACGGAGCAGTCGGGATTGTTCGGTTACATCCTCCCCATCTTCGAAAGGAAGACCGGGATCCAGGTGCGGGTGGTGGCGCTGGGAACGGGGCAGGCGCTCGACCTCGCGCGCCGCGGCGACGCCGACGTCGCGTTCGTTCACGCGAAGGCGGCCGAGGAGAAGTTCCTGGCCGAGGGTCACGGCGTCAGGCGCTATCCGGTGATGTACAACGACTTCGTGCTGATCGGGCCGAAAGGCGACCCGGCGAAGATCGCGGGAAGCAAGGACGTCGTCGAGGCGCTCAAGAAGATCCAGTCGGCGCAGGCGCCATTCGTGTCGCGCGGCGACAAGAGCGGGACGCACATGGCCGAGCTCGACCTCTGGAAGGCGTCCGGCATCGACCTCGACAAGGCGAAGGGCGCGTGGTACCGCGACACCGGCCAGGGAATGGGCCCGGCGCTCAACACTGCCTCGTCGATGAACGCCTACATCCTCGCCGATCGCGGCACCTGGCTCGCGTTCAAGAACCGCGGCGATCTCGCGATCCTGGTCGAGGGCGACAAGCGGCTGTTCAACCAGTACGGCGTGATGCTGGTGAATCCGGACAAGCACCCGACCGTCAAGAAGGAGCTGGGCCAGGCGTTCATCGACTGGCTGGTGTCGCCGGAAGGCCAGAAGGCCATCGCCGACTACAAGATCGGCGGCGAGCAGCTCTTCTTCCCCAACGCGGGGCAAGCGGACGCGTAGTCGCCCGGGCCGCGCCGGCGGGGCTTTACGGGCGCAATATTCCACGGTAGATTGCGCCGATCGCTATACACGGCCGGATACTGCGAACGAGCGTGGGCCGCATCGGCGTACTGATCGTTGGTGTGGCACTCGGTCTGGCGCAGGCCGCGGTCGGAGACGCGCGCGCGGCGGAGCTCGTCGTGTCGGCCGCCGCGAGCCTCACCAATGCTTTTCGCGAAATCGGCGTGGACTTCGAGCGCGGGCAACCCGGGGACAGCGTGGCCTTCAATTTCGCAGCCTCCGATGTGCTGCTGACGCAGATCGCGCGCGGCGCGCCCGCCGACGTGTTCGCATCCGCCGATCAGGAGGCGATGGACAAGGCCTCGGGAGAGCGCCTGATCGACCCGGCGACGCGCGTCGACTTCGCGCGCAACCGGCTCGTCCTGATCGTGCCCGCGGGGTCGACCCCTCCGAAGGCGCTGGTGGAGCTCGCCGACGCATCGTACGGCCGCATCGCCTCGAGCAACCCGGCAACGGTGCCGGCCGGCCGGTACGCCAAGGCCGCGCTGGAGAAGGCAGGCCTCTGGACGGCCCTGCAAGCGAAGCTCATCCCGACGCAGAACGTGCGGCAGAGTCTCGACTACGTCGCGCGCGGCGAATGCGATGCCGGTTTCGTCTACGCGACCGATGCCGCGACCCAGCCCGACAAGGTGAAGGTCGCCTTCGAGATTGCCACCGGGGTGCCCGTGCTCTATCCGGCCGCGGTCGTTCGGGAGACGGGCCATCGCGCGCTCGCGATCCGCTTCATCGGCCATCTCGGCACGCCGGCAGCGCGCGCGGTGCTGCGCGCGGCACGGTTTCGGGGCGCCGTGATCGTGGGCGCGGTGCTCGTTCCGCTGCTGCTCACGCTGAAGGTCGCGGCGTGGGCGACCCTCGCGGCGACGGTGGCGGGCGTGCTCGCCGCGCTGTGGGTCGCACGCTGGGACCATCCGGCGCGCGAAGTCGTCGACGCGCTGTTCGCGCTGCCGATGGTGCTGCCGCCCACGGTCCTAGGCTACTACCTGCTGGTCCTCCTTGGCCGGCAAGGCGCGCTCGGCGCGTGGCTCGAGCGGGACTTCGGCATCAACCTGATCTTCACCTGGCCCGCGGCGGCGATCGCCGCCGCGGTCGTCGCCTTTCCGTTGGTGTTCAAGTCCGCGCGCGCCGCGTTCGAGGCGATCGACCCGAACCTCGAGAAGGCGGGACGGAGCCTGGGATACGACGAGCCGACGCTGCTCGTTCGCGTGACGCTGCCGCTGGCCTGGCGCGGAATCGTCGCGGGCGCGATGCTCGCGTTCGCCCGCTCGATGGGCGAGTTCGGTGCGACGCTGATGGTCGCGGGGAACATTCCCGGCCGCACGCAGACGATGTCGATCGCGATCTACGAGGCGGTGCAGGCGGGCGACGACCCGCTGGCCTTCCTGCTGGTGCTGGTCACGTCGATCGCGTGCGTCGTAATCCTCGTGGCGTCGGGCACGCTGCTGCGCAGCGGCTATCTGCGGCTGAAGCCGGTCTAGCGCATGGAACTCAGCGTCTCGTTCAGGAAGTCGCTCACTGCCGCGAATCGCCGCGTCGACATCGACGTACGGTTCACGAGCCGCGCGGAACGGCTCGTCCTGTTCGGTCCCTCGGGCGCGGGGAAGAGCCTGACCCTGCAGGCGATCGCGGGTCTCATCGTGCCCGACGCCGGCCGCATCGCGTTCGGTGCCGAGGTGTGGTTTGACGCCGATTCGGGGATCGAGCGGCCGGCGCGAGCCCGCGGCGTGGGGCTCATGTTCCAGGACTACGCGCTGTTCCCGCACCTGACGGTGGCGGGGAACGTCGGTGCGACCCATCAGCGCGGCTGGCCGCGAAAGATGGACGCCGCCGCACGGCGGGAGGTCGACGGGCTGCTGCGACGCGTTCGGGCTGCGCTCGCTCGCGGACTCCTATCCGAGCCAGCTCTCCGGCGGGCAGCGCCAACGCACGGCGCTCGCGCGCGCGCTGGCGGGCAATCCGCGCCTGCTACTGCTGGACGAGCCGTTCGCGTCGCTCGACGAGACGCTGCGCCGGAGCGCGCGGAACGAGCTCCTGGCACTGCAGGTGCAGTGTCACGTGCCGATGGTCGTGATCACCCACGATCCCCGGGACGTCGACGCGCTGGCGCAGGACGTCGTGGCCCTCGACGCCGGACGCGTCGTCACGATGCCGGATGCGGCGCCCAAGGTCGCCGTGCCGGCCGTCGATGGCGTCGCCGCACCGCTATAATTGACCCGGTCGTCCGATCCGATTGCCGGACCGCGCCCTTTCGTCGACGCCGGATCGACGCATTCGACGTTGCGACACGGGAAATCATGCCAGCCAAGCGCACCGCGCCCGACGTCCGATTTCGCCTGCGCATCACCCGGGGCGACGCGATCGCCATCGGTCCCGGCAAGGTGGACCTGCTGGAGGCCATCGACGGGGCCGGCTCGCTGACCGCCGCGGCGCGGGGGCTCGGGATGTCGTACCGGCGCGCGTGGCTGCTCGTCGACACGATGAACAAGTGCTTTCGCGAGCCCGTCGTCCGGACGGCCGCGGGAGGCGCTCGCGGCGGCGGCACGCTGCTGACCGAGCTCGGGCGCGAAGTCGTCAAGCGCTATCGGCGCGCAGAAGCCGCGGCGCACGTTGCGGCCAAGCGCGACGTCGACGCGATGCTCGGCTTGCTGCGCTGAACCGGTACGCACCCATGGGCGCCCGTTCGCGCAATGTCGACCTACCACGCCCTTCGTGAGAGCCTGCAATGGCGTTCGTTGATCCGGTGACGCTGGAAGGCCGCCACGTCCGGCTCGAGCCGCTGGCCCGCGAGCACGAGGCCGCAGTGCGGGCGGCCGCCGCGGACGGCGAGCTGTGGCGGCTCTGGTACACGAGCGTCCCCGCGCCCGACAAGACCGTGGCGTGGATCGACGCCGCACTCGACATGCGCGCGCGGCTCGGTGCCATGCCGCTCGTCGTCCGCGAGACGGCGACCGGCGACATCGTCGGAGCGACCCGCTACTTCAATGTCGAGGCGGCGCACCGGCGGCTCGAGATCGGCCACACGTGGTACGCGAAGCGCGTGCAGCGCACCGCCGTCAACACCGAGTGCAAGCTGCTGATGCTCACCCACGCGTTCGAGACGCTCGACTGCATCGCCGTCGAGTTCCGCACCCACTTCTTCAACTTCCAGTCGCGCGAGGCGATCGCCCGGCTGGGCGCGAAGCAGGACGGCATCCTGCGCAACCACCAGATCCAGCCCGACGGGTCGCGGCGGGACACGGTTGTGTTCAGCATCATCGCGAACGAGTGGCCGGCGGTGAAGCGGCACCTCGCACACCGCCTGGAAAGGTAGGGTTGGACACGACTGTTCCTGCGCCTCGATGCTTACCTGAACGTCCGCCGAGAGTCGTGTCTGACCCTGCTATTCCATGCTGATCGGCTTCTTCCTGCACTTGAAGTCCGCGCGGCTCCCCGTGTCGACGCGCGAGTTCCTGACGCTGCTCGAAGCGCTGGAGGCGCGCGTCGTCTCGCTGTCGCTCGACGACTTCTACCATCTCGCGCGCGCGGCGCTGATCAAGGACGAGGCGCAGTACGACCGCTACGACCTCGCGTTCGCGACGTACTTCAAGGGCGTGGACGCGATCTTCGACGTGCGCGCGGAGATCCCGGAGGAATGGCTGCGCAAGGAGTTCGAGCGGCTCCTCTCCGCCGAGGACAAGGCGAAGATCGAGGCGCTGGGCGGCTGGGACAAGCTGATGGAGACGTTCAGGAAGCGCCTCGAGGAGCAGAAGGGGCGGCACGCGGGCGGGAGCAAGTGGATCGGCACCGGCGGCACGAGCCCGTTCGGCGCGTACGGCTACAACCCCGAGGGTGTCCGCGTCGGACAGGTCGGCAGCGGCAACCGCAGCGCGGTCAAGGTCTGGGACGAGCGGAACTTCCGCAACCTCGACGGCGACGTCGAGCTCAACACGCGCAACATCAAGGTCGCGCTGCGCAAGCTTCGCCGCTTCGCGCGCGAGGGCGTGCCCGAGGAGCTCGACATGGACGGCACGATCGAGGCGACGGCGAAGAACGCCGGCTATCTCGACCTCCATCTGGTACCGGAGCGCCGCAACCGCGTGAAGGTGCTGCTGTTCCTCGACGTCGGCGGCTCGATGGATCCGCACGTCGCGGTCTGCGAGGAGCTCTTCTCGGCGACGAAGACCGAGTTTCGCCATCTCGAATATTTCTACTTTCACAACTGCGTCTACGACTACGTCTGGCGCGACAACGCACGACGCCGCTTCGACCGCATCGCGACCTGGGACATCCTGCACAAGTACGGCCCCGACTGGAAGGTGATCTTCGTCGGCGACGCAGCGATGAGTCCCTACGAGATCGTGCAGCCCGGTGGGTCCGTCGAGTACATGAACGAGGAGCCGGGGGCGGTGTGGCTGAAGCGCATCGCCGACCACTTCCGGCGCGTCATCTGGTGGAATCCCGAGCCGCCGCGCGCGTGGGAGTACACGCGCTCGACGCAGCTCGTGCTGCAGGCGGTCGGGCCGCGGATGTTCCCGCTGACGCTCGACGGAATCGCGCGCGGCATCGACGCCTTGCGCCACTGACAGAAGTGGATGCGGCGTGGCAGTTCGCGGCGGTGGCGCGGATCGGCGGCCAGCCGGGCGCCGCGCGCTGGTTCGACCTCGGCGGCAGCTCGTTCAGCGGCACCTGGCGGCTCGAGTCCGGCGGCGAACGCTATTTCGTGAAAGTGCACGCCGCGTCGCGCCTGCCGATGCTGGAGGCTGAAGCGGATGGCTTGCGCGAACTGGCACGCGCCGGCGCGATCCGCGTGCCGGCGCCCGTGGTCTGCGCCGACGCTGGCGGGTGCGCGTTCCTGGCACTCGAATGGCTCGATTTCAGCGACGGCGGCCGCGATGCGGCGCTCGGGACGGGTCTTGCGCAGCTGCACCGGACCACTACCAGCAGGTATGGCTGGCGGCGGGACAATACGATCGGCACGACACCGCAGGTCAACGCCTGGACCGACGACTGGGCGACGTTCTTCCGCGATCGGCGGATTGCGCCGCAGCTCGCGCTCGCGGCGCGCAACGGCCACGGCGGACGGCTGCAGCGCGATGGCGAGCGGCTGCTTGCGGCGATCCCGCTGCTGCTTGCCGGGCATGCGCCGGCTGCGTCGCTCTTGCACGGCGATCTCTGGTCCGGCAACGCGGCGCAGCTCGCGTCGGGTGACCCGGCGATCTTCGATCCCGCCGTCTATTTCGGCGATCGCGAAGCCGATCTCGGGATGACGGAGCTCTTCGGCCGCTTCCGCTCCGACTTCTACGCCGCGTATCGCGCTGCATGGCCGATCGACGCCGGCTATCCGATGCGGCGCACGCTGTACAACCTCTATCACGTGCTGAACCACTTCAACCTGTTCGGGGGCGGGTATGGCAATCAGGCGCAGACGATGATCGCGCGGCTGCTGGCGGACGTTCGCTGATCCGCAGAGATCCCCGGCCGCCCGGACGCGCCAGTGTTGAACTCGTTCCGCTGGAGCTAGGACGACGCAGTCTGCTCACGGCGATGAGCCGCCGGTCCGCGTCGCCGCCAAGATTGCCCAGAAGCGGTCACTCGCGTTCAGCCCAAGACAAGGCGCAATTTGGGCAGGCACTACCTCCCTATCGTGACCCGCTCGGTTCGCGCAGCAGCGAGCTACCCGGATACGCTAGAGGCACCGCGGTCACGGGCCAGCAAAGTCCAGTTCCTGCTGTCCCCCCCGACGGGGATTCTATGATCACGCGACGAAGCCTGGTGCCGAGCACGTAATGGGCTCGCTGGGGGAGGTGAACCTGCAAGGTCACCTCGATCCGCAGTCCCGGAACTGCGTGTCAACCAACGCCGCCCGTCAACGGCGGACGCCGGATAGCAAGATACCCTACTTCTTGCCGAGGCCCAGTGCTTGCGCTCCTTCGGTGTAGATACGGATCTTGTCTTTCATGAAGGCGTCCATCTCACCCGTGCCGACGCTGATCAGTTCGAATCCGCTCTTGTCCGCCAGGACCTTCATCTCGGGGTCGGCGTTCAGCGCAGCCCACAGATCCGACAGGCGCTTGCGCGCCTCGGGCGACGTGCCCTTGGGCACGCCGATGCCGCGGTAGGCGCCATCCACCCAGTCGACGCCCAGTTCGCGGAACGTGGGCACGTCGGGCAGCAGCGGATGGCGCTTGTCCATCGCAACGGCAAGAGCCCGCACCCTGCCCTTGTTGTTGATGGCGAACGCCGTGTAGGACATCGCGCCGTCGACTTGGCTGCCGATCACTGCCGTCGACATGTCGCCCGTTCCCTTGTACGGGATATAGACAGTCTTCACGCCGAAGGACGAGTTCAGGCGTTCGTGCGCGGCGTGATTAGCCGAGTTGAGTCCCGAGCCGCCCAGGCTGAGCTTGCCGGGATCAGCCTTCGCCGCCTTGACGAAGTCGGCGAAGGACTTGAGGGGACTCTGCTCGGGGACGACCAGCGCGTCGGGTGTGTAGTGGAACCAGAACACCGGCGTGACGTCCTGGGTCTTGTACTGCACCTCTCCCTCGATCGGCTGGAAGACGATGTGCGGCAGATTGATGCCGACGACATTGAGTCCGTCCGCCGGCAGGTTGTTTATCTGCGCCCACATTAGCCCGCCGCCGGCACCGGGCTTGTACTGGATGATGGTGTCGATGGCCGGACATTTCTTCTTCAACACAATCTGCTGGTGGCGCGCCGAGAGGTCCGATTCACCGCCCGGCGGGAAGGCCTGCCAGTAGACTACGTTCTTGTCGGGGCAGGTCTGGGCAGCCGCCATGGGTGCCAGCCATGCGAGGCACAAGGCGCAAAGCAGTCGCTTCGTCATCGTCACTCCTTCAATGCTTGTCGGAATTTCGGGTAATCGTCACGCGGCGTGCTGCATTCGAGCGGCCGCCGCCGCGATCGACGCGCATACCGACTCGGTCACCTGCGCCGTCGTAGCGGTCCCTCCCAGATCCCGCGTGTGCAGCGCCGGGTTCGCGGTTACCGTCTCGATGGCCGCCATCAGCGTCGCCGCGGCCGCGGTCTCGCCCAGGTGCTCCAGCAGCATCACGCAACTCCAGAACGTGCCCACCGGATTGGCGATGCCCTTGCCCATGATGTCGAACGCCGATCCGTGAATCGGCTCGAACATCGACGGATAGCGGCGCTCGGGATCGATATTTCCGGTGGGGGCAATCCCCAGGCTGCCTGCCAGTGCCGCGGCCAGGTCGCTCAGGATGTCGGCGTGAAGGTTCGTGGCGACGATGGTATCGAGCGATGCCGGCCGGTTGACCATCCGGGCCGTGGCCGCATCCACCAGTTCCTTGTCCCAGTTCACGTCGGGAAATTCCTTGGCGATCTCGGTCGCGATCTCGTCCCACATGACCATCGCGTGGCGCTGCGCGTTGCTCTTCGTGATCACGGTCAAGAGCCTGCGCGGTCGAGACTGCGCGAGCCGGAAGGCGTAGCGGAGGATGCGCTCGACGCCGACGCGGGTCAGGATCGAGACGTCGGTCGCGGTTTCGATGGGATGTCCCCGATGAACCCGTCCTCCTACACCCGAGTACTCGCCTTCGGAGTTTTCGCGGACGATGACCCAGTCGAGGTCGTCCGTCCGGCAACGCTTCAACGGGCTTTCGATCCCCGGCAGCAGGCGTGTTGGGCGGACGTTGGCGTACTGGTCGAATCCCTGGCAGATCTTGAGCCGCAAGCCCCACAGGGTGATGTGATCGGGGATATGTGGGTCGCCGGCTGACCCGAACAAGATGGCGTCCTTGTTGCGTAGGGCGGTGAGGCCGTCATCCGGCATCATCACGCCGTGCTGGCGATAATAGTCGCCACCCCAGTCGAAGTTCTCGAACTCTAAGGCGAACGACTCGGCGGCGGCGGCGAGCGCTTGGAGGACCTTCTGTCCGGCGGGAATGACTTCCTTGCCAATGCCATCACCGGGAATGGCGGCGATGCGATAGATCTTCATGCTGCCGTCCTCTTGAGAGCGGGTTGTCTTTGCACAGCTTCATTGTAAGACTTGGACGAAGCCGATAGACGGCGGTAAAGTCATGCATCGTTGCGACGGGCCTACCGTGCCGTGGCCTTGTCGAAGCGCGTTGCGGTCCTGACCAAGACCCTCAGCTTGAAACTTGGGTGAAAGGTCACTACGCGTCGTGCCAGGATCGGGATCTCTTGACCCGTCTTTGGGTTGCGACCGGGACGCGGCGGTTTCTCGCGCAACGTGAAATTACCAAAGCCGGTCAACTTCACGCAGTCACCGGCCTCCAGCGCGGCCGCAATATCCTCGAAGAAGCGGTCGACGAAATCGTTCGCTTCGCGCTTGTTGAGCCCGAGTTGCTCGAAGAGCGTCGTCGCCAACGTGGCCTTCGTCACGGTCATCGGAAGATGATGCGCCCGTGAATGCTACGCGGCAATACGCACCGCATTTTGCTCGGTCGGACCTCAGTGGTTCACGATAAACGGGTCAATTTCCGCTTTGGATGTGCTGTTCTCGACCTTGGTGGCGTGTTTGCATGTTCCCGGCTTGGCATGGTTATTGTTCCACGCAAATGATCGCGGCGACTTCGCGATCGCGACCGGCTGGGGCCCGGATTTCGCTCCGATCACCGGCCAACGAGTTGCGCGAGCCACGCGACCAATGCCGACTGGCGTTTCGGCGGGTCCAACGGCATGGGGTCAAAGTACCGGCGGTGGACGTAGCACCAAGCCCACTTCTCGCCGCGCTCGAACGAGGCAATCGTCGGATGCCCCGTGGCATTGAAGTGTCGGAGCGCGTGCGCGTGCTCCGAGTCTTCGCAACACCCGACATGGCCGCAAGTAAGGCAGATGCGCAACTCGTTCCACGACGCGCCCATCTCAAGGCATTCTTCGCAGCCGCGGCTAGACGCCGTCACCCTGCGCGCGTTACCGAAGTGTTCGCAGAGGTCGGTCATATCTGCAGTGGCGACCCGGAACATTGTGCGCAAGGGCGGAAACCCTTGGCTAAGGGGCGTCGTGTAGTTGTTGGCACCCGGACACGGCAACCCGCGCGTCTAGACGAGTGCAATCTTGCCTGTGGCGAGGTCATACACGCCGCCGACGATGTCGATCTTCTTGCCCACGTAAAGTTTCTGGATGATCGGCGGCGAGCTCTTCAGTCGAGCGACCTGCCGTCGCACGTTCTCGGTGACCGCGTTGTCCAGCAAGTTGCCGGTCTGCGTCTTTTCGGCGACGATGACGGCCGGTTTGATCGCGGTGATCAGCTCCGGCAAATGGCCCGGAAGGACGGCCTTGGTCTTCAGCACTTTGATTGCAGCGTCGACCGCGCCGCATCCCGTGTGGCCTAGCACCATGATAAGCGGGACCCCCAGGAACTGAGCGCCGTATTCGAGGGACGCCAGCAGATCTGGGTTCACGATGTTGCCCGCGACGCGCATAACGAAGAGATCGCCAGGCCCCTGGTCGAACGCGAGCTCTGGCGACACGCGCGAATCGGCGCAGCTCAGAATCTGGGCGATTGGATACTGCCCCTGCACACGGGCGGCGCGGCCCGATGAGAAGTCGCGCTCGTTGAGCGTGTTGGCCGCATAGCGCGCGTTGCCATCCATCAGCCGCTTCAACGCGTCGGCAGACGCGATCGCGTTCGGTGGTGGCGTTGCGCCAGGCGCTGGCGGGTCGGCCGCGATCGCGACGCCCACGCTCCACGGTACAAGCGCCGCGAGTGCGCTGGTCCTCAGGAAATCGCGGCGCGATACTTGAGGTTCGTGCTGCGCATCGCCACACACATCACACATTTGAATTCCTCCCTCGTTGTTGGGCGCATTCGGTCCCAAGCGGACGCCTGGCGCATCACGGCGCGCCTGGCGCGCCGGTTCCCAGCTAGGCGCGCCTCGCGTCATGGTTCACCGTCGCGCGGCGCGGTGGATCAACTGGCTTGGACAGCGGGGAGTCTATACGCCGCTAGGCGCAGCACCAAGAGGAGCCCGAAAGCTCCTAAGGGATAATAGATTCAGCGCAACGACGAGCAGGCCGTGGCGGCGTATGGTGGGTGCCGCGACTGAACCTGTGCGTTGTCGTCGCCTTTCTGATCGAAGCTAAGGCGTCCGTTACCGCTACCCGCGACTGGCCGCTTCGGGTCAGCGCGAACGGCTGGCGAGGGTCGACTGCGGCGGTTGGTGGCATGCCGTTGCGCTGACGTCGAACGGTGCGCAGAACGCCCTGCGCCTCCGCGACGCCGGACAATTTGCCTTATGCTAACGGTCCGGCGGAAGTGGAGGGACCCATGGAACGCATCACGATATCGGTCGACGAGAAGCTCGCCAAGGAATTCGACGCGCTGATCAGGAAGCGCGGCTACACGAGCCGATCGGAGGCGATGCGCGACCTCCTGCGCCGCGACGTCGAGGCGAACCGCGTCGCGTACGAGCTGAAGTCCTATTGCGTCGCCAATCTCTCGTACATCTACGACCACCACTCGCGCGATCTCGCCGAGCGCCTGATGGCCGCGCAGCACGAGCACCACGACATGGTGGTGTCGACGATGCACGTGCACCTCGACCACGAGCACTGCCTGGAGAGCGTGATCCTCAAGGGACCGACCGCTGCCGTGCGCTCGTTCGCGGGCGCGACGCAGGCGCAGCGGGGCGTCCGCCACGCGCAGGTCAACCTCGTAACCGTGGACACCAGGCGACGCGCACCCGGGACTCTGCGGGCACCAGCACCACGGACACCTGCACCTCATTCCGCGATCCTGATCCAGATCAACAAATGACCCGTCGCCGTCGCTTGCGGTCGGGTAGGAAGTTACGTAGAGTTCTTCTTACCGTCGCGCAACCGCACGGGAAGGACCTTATGGATCATCTGCCCGCCACCTGGACGGCGCTCTGCATGCTGGCGTTCGTGCTCGGTGCGCGGCATGGCTTCGACGCGGACCACCTGGCGACGATCGACGGCCTCACGCGGTACAACGCGCGCACCAATCCCGCGCTGGCACGGTTGTGCGGCGCATTGTTCTCGCTCGGGCATGGACTGGTCGTGTGCGGCGTCGCGCTCGCGGCGGCATCGCTCGCGACCGGATGGCAGACGCCCGCATGGCTCGAGGCGACGGGCGTCGGAATTTCGATCGTCTTCCTGCTCGGCCTTGCGTTCGTGAATCTCCGTGCGGTGCTGCTGACCGACCCGACGGCGGTGGTCGCGCCGGTAGGGATCCGGTCGCGCCTGCTCGGCCGCTTCGTCACCGTCCGCAGGCCCTGGGCCGTGGCGGCGGTCGGCGTGCTCTTCGCACTGTCGTTCGACACGATCTCGCAGGCGACGCTTTTCGCGGTTGCCGCCGGACACTTCGGCGGCGTCGCCGAGGCGTTGCTGGTCGCCGGGCTCTTCGTGCTCGGCATGCTGGCGGTCGACGGCATCAACGGCGTCTGGATCAGCCGGCTCATCCGCCGGGCGGACCGCACCGCCGTGATCGCCTCGCGCGTGATGGCGCTGACCGTCGCCGGCATCAGCCTGGCGGTGGGTTGCTTCACGGTCGCGAAGCTGCTGGTCCCCGCGGTCGACGCTTGGGCCGAGGGACGCGAGATGCTCGTCGGTGCCGCCGTCGTGACCGGCGTCCTGACGGCGTTCGTCGTCGGCATGCGGGCGGCGGCGGGCGCGCCCGCAGACGGCTGACGAAGGCGATCGCTCCGCTGCCGGCACGCGGCTCACGCATCCGTCCCCACCGGCGGACGATCGAAATTCGCCTCGCTGGCGCTACAGGATGAGCGCGAACACGAACATCCCGACCATCGCGAAGACGATCGCAACCTTGGCCGCGGTGCCGAGCAGGAGGCCGATCCAGGTCGCGAGTCCCACCTGGCCCGCGCGACGGACGTCCCGTTGTGCCAGGTATTCACCGATCGCGGCGCCGAAGAGCGGCATGAACAGCAGGCCCCACAAGCCGCTGAAGATTCCGGCGAACGTGCCGAGCATCGCACCCGCGATCGCCTGCGGGCTCGCACCGGCACGCTTCGCGCCCGCCGTCGCCGCGACGTAGTCGACCGCCCACGCCATCACCGTCAGCACGCCGAGAATCGCGAGCAGCCATCCGGGGATGCGCGCAAAGTCGTCGATCCAGGCCGCGAGGGCGATGCCGCCGAACACCAGGACGGCGCCGGGCACCGCCGGCAGCACGGTGCCTGCGACACCGATCGCGATCAGCGCGATCGCCGCGATCCACAGGATTGCAGTCACCGGATCCGCCTCGTCGGCCGGCTTCTAGCGGCGCAGGAACCAGATGACGAGCGACAGGACGACGGAGACGAGCACGCAGGTCGTAGTGGGAAAGTAGAAGACGCCATTCGCGGTTTCGATGCGGATGTCTCCCGGCAGACGTCCGAGACCGAGTCGGCGAAGCCATGGCCACAGCAATCCAACCAGGATGAGAAGCGCCCCGATCGCGACCAGAAGCCGTTGCATGCCGGACATCCTACCCCCGCCCGCCCTTGCGGGACACCGCCCTTTCTGCGACGCAGCGCGCCGATCGCCGGCGTTCGACTACGAAGGCGCAATGATCGACGACCTGCAGGCGGTCGACCGCCACACCCTGCGCCTCAGCTCACGACCGTCGACTACACGGCTGCTCGAGCGGCTAGGCCGTGTGCAGAGCCCGACATCGCGGACAGCGAAAGCCGCGAGGCGGATCACGCTGTTGGATCAAGAACATGGCGGCGATCGAGCTCAGCGACGACAGCGCTGAGAACGCAGCAGTTCAACGAGCTCCTCGAACCGGAGCACCGCCGGCCAGCTGACGATGTTCAACCTGGGCGTTCCGCGCGTCCGAGCCCTCGGGCTACAGCTCGCTGATGACGCGGTGGGGCAAGTCGCCGGTAACGCCGGCGTCCGAATCACTCCGCCACGATCTTGTGCTCGGCGGCGATCTGCTTCCACTGCACGAGCTCGTCCTTGATGCGCCCCGCAAATACCGTTGCGCTGATCGCCTCCGGCAGCGTCCCGTCCGGCTCGAGCACCGGCGTCATGTCCGAAGACGCGGCGATCGCGTTGATCTCCCGATTGAGGCGATCGACGATCGACGGCGGCGTGCCCGCCGGCGCGAATACGCCGACCCAGATGTCGACGTTGAAGCCGGTTGCGACGGTGGCGAGCGGCGGCAGATCCGGGAATGCCGCATGCGGCTTCCCCGATGTTACGGCCAGCGCCTTGATCTTGCCGCTCTTCATCAGCGGCGCCACCGTGCTGTAGTTCGAGATCATCACGTGAATCTGGCCGGACGCGAGATCGACGGCCGCGAGGGCCGCGCCCTTGTACGGCACGTGCGTCATCTGGATCTTCGCCGTGTCGTCGAGCAGCTCGGTCGTCAGATGGGCGATCGAGCCCACGCCGGCCGTGCCGTAATTCAGCACGCCGGGCTTCGCGCGCGCGGCGGCCACGACGTCGGCAGGCGACTTGTACGGCGTCGTCGCCGACACGACGAGGAGCATCGGCCCGCGTCCCACCATGGCGACCGGCGCGAATGCGGCGATAGGGTCGTACGGAAGCTGGCTCTGAGTTGCCGCAGCGGTCAGGAAGCTCGACGAGGTGAGCAGCAGGACCGAGCCGTCGCGCGGCGCTTTGGCCACGAAATCGGCGCCGACGACGCCGGCGGCGCCGGGCTTGTTCTCGACGATGACGGAAACGTCGAGGCGCTTGGCGAGCGGTCCCGCGAGCGCGCGGGCGATGACATCGTTGCTGCCACCCGGCGCGAACGGCACCACGATCCGAATCAGCTTCGGCAGCGCATCCTGCGCCGTCGCGGCCGGAGCGAGGCCCATCGACACTCCGATGCACAGAACGATCCGGGACAGCAGTGCAGGCATGACATTGCTCCATGGCCGACGGGGGAAAGCTCAATCGTATCCTCGGCTGCGGGAGCGCCGTCCACGACGCGAATCGGCTCAGGCGCTCTGCTATGATCAATCGTTTCGACCGGGAACCGCACGACCATGCGTTCGCTTCGCATCATCTGCCCCAACGGGCACCTCGGATTCGCGCCGACACGCGAGGAGAGCTTCCGCATCGGCGTCGCCGCGCGGCCCGACTACATCGCGGCCGACTCGGGAAGCGACGACGTCGGCCCGATCCCGCTGGGCTCGGACACGTCGACGAGTCCGCTCGGATGGCAGACCCACGACCTCGAGCTCATGCTGCTCGCGTCGCGGGAGCAGGGCGTGCCCATGATCATCGGGTCGTCGGGCGACACGGGCGCCAACAGCCGCGTCGATCTCTACGTGCAGATCATCCGGGACCTCGCCGCGAAGCATCGCCTCGCAGCCGTTCAAGCTGGGCTATTTCTACTCCGAGGTCGGGAAGGAGGACCTGCGGCGGCGCATGCGCGCCGGCGAGACGGTCGCGGGACTCGAGGGCCACGCGGCGCTGACCGAGAGCGAGCTCGACGCCACCGAGCGGATCGTCGCGATGGCCGGCGTCCATCCGTTCATCGAGCTCCTGCAGCAGGGCGCCGACGTGATCATCGGCGGACGCAGCAGCGACAGCTGCGTGTTCGCGGCGCCCGCGATCCATCACGGCTTCCCCGAGAGCCAGGCGTACTACCTCGGCAAGGTCCTCGAATGCGCGTCGTTCTGCGCGGAGCCGTACGGCGGCAAGGAGACGGTGCTGGGTGAGATAACCGCAGGATGCCGTCGAGGTCACCGCGATGCACCCGGCGCAGCGCTGCACGGTCGCCTCGGTGGCCGGGCACGCGATGTACGAGCGAGCCAACCCGTATTTCGAGCACGTCGCCGGCGGGACGCTCGACATGTCGGACTGCCGCTACGAGCAGATCGCGGAGAAGACCACGCGCATCACCGGCGCGAAGTTCGTGCCGGCGGCGGAGTTCCGCGTCAAGCTGGAAGGCGCCGGAAAGGTCGGCGAGCGCTACGTCGGGATGGTCGGCATCCGCGATCCCTACACGATCGCCCACGTCGACGACGTGATCGGCTGGGCGCGGCAGCAGGTGCGCGAGCGCTTCGGCGACACCGGCTACGAGCTCCACTACATCGTCTACGGCCGCGACGGCGTGATGGGCGAGCTCGAACCGCTGCGCAACAGCCCGGGCCACGAGCTGTGCATCCTCGTGCAGGGCGTCGCGCCGACCGCGGCGATGGCCGAGGAGGTCTGCATGATCGGCACGCGGCAGATGTTCTACGCGCGGCTGCCGGACGTGAAGGGCTCGGCCGGATCCGTCGCGTTCGCGCTCGACGAGGTATTGCGCGCGAGCCCTGCGTACCGCTGGACGGTCAACCACACGTTGCGCTGCAGCGACCCGCTGGAGCTCTTCCCGACGCACATGACCACGGTCGGTGGCTGACGGGATCCGCGATGAAGACGCAGAAACTCTCCGAGCTCGCCAAGACGATCCGCAGCAAGAACGCGGGTGTGGACCTCATCACGTTCGACATCATCTTCAGGGAGCGCGCGACGTACGAGCGCGTCAAGCGCGCGCGTGTGCTGACGCGCGAGACGGTGACGAAGCTCTACGGCATCCCGCCCGAGCGCATCTGCGATTTCGTCGAATTCGATCCGGGGAACGCGATCAAGTTCACGATCTACCGGTTGCGGCCGAGCGGCAGCCCCGGCGACGCGGACATCTTCGGCGCGCAGCAATACGCGCCATTGCTCGACCTCGAGGTGCCCGCCGAGTAGTGGGAAGAAGAACGGCGCGGCAATGCCGGTGCCGACGCCGGCATCCTGGTTGACGACGAAGACCTGCGGGCATGGTGTGTCCGCCGCGATCTCAATTCAATTGAACGACAAGGATCCGTTGCAAGGGCGACCGTGCGGACGTCTTGCGCGCTTGACCAGGGCTGCCTTGGCGGCGCGGTCGCTCCGGGATCGGATTTGCGCTGCTCGTCGCAGGCCGCTCAGCAAATTGGCAGCCACCGCGATCACGGCGGCGTTTCTGCTTGTCGAGGGACGTCGGTTACACGTACGGAAGCAGCCACGCCGTGTGGGCCGCCGACCAGCTCGGGCAACTTTCGAACCTTTCAACGTCCGGCGCGACATTACGGATGGAGCTATGGGCGTCGAGCCGCTGCCCTAACCACGGGCGCCGCTGCGCCTTCCCGGCGTCGGGCGGCACCAATATCGCTTCGTCGCGACGAGACTGGCAACCGGAACCTCGTGCCGTGTATCCGGACGTGCCGCCAGTCATCAACGCGGTCTTCAGCGGCGCCGAATTTTCCGGCGACCGGCATGTTGGCCCAGGTCCAGTCGTTCGGGGGCGCGTTCGGACCGCAGAGCCTGGTCGTGCTCTGGGCGGGACCGAACGACCTCTTCAGGGCGCGACCCTCGGGCAGGATCCCGCGAACACCATCGGGCCCGCGATGGGCAACCTCGCGCAATCGGTCGTCCTGCTCTACGGTGCCGGGGCGCGCACGATCCTCATGCCGCAATCTGCCGGACATCGGTGCGATACCGTTCGGGCTCACCTCGGGTGACGCGGCGGGGCTGACCGCATTCTCCGTCGCATTCGACTTCTTCCTGAACCAGACCATCGACCAGCTGGACGTCGCGTTGCCGGGCCTCGACATCGTCAAGTTCGACACGTTCTCCGCGCTCCATGGCCTCATCGCGAATCCCGGCGCCTACGGCATTACCGACGTTACCGATCCTTGCGTCGACGCGGTTGCCCAGACCGTCTGCGCCAATCCCGATCAATATGTCTTCTGGGACTTGATACGCCCGACGGCAAGGACCCACCAGATCCTCGGGGATCAATTTACGGCCGCCGTGCCGGAGCCGACGACGCTCGCCCTGCTCGCTTTGCGGATTGGCAAGCGTCGGCTTCTCCCGACGCCGCAAGCCGAACTGAGCACCAGCCCGCGCCGGAGCGATCCGCTGGGGCTGAATGACCGAGCGGCGTCGGCCGTCACTTGCTGGCCATGCGCGCGGATCGCGCGGCGGCCGCCCATAGGCGCATGCACGCCGCGCGCTCCGATACATAGGCGTGACCCGTGCAGGCACGCTCGGCCGCCACGAGTCGCTCCATGGGGAGCCCATCGCGTTGCAGGAGTTCCGTTACCCCGTCGAGAATCCCGATGGCGATGATGCCCGCCAATGCGGCGGCGATGAAATGGGAGGCAGGGTGAAGGGGCGGCAGCTTGGGCTTCGTGTTCATGGCAGTCTCCTTGGTCGGTCCGGCGCGGACGATTCCCGTGCGACGTACGATGCGCGCCAAGGTCGGTTGCCGTCTTTAAGGGGGCCTTAAACCTTCTTAAACGTGCACGGGACCCTGCCCACGGATCGCGTGCGGGCGTTAGACTTTGCCGTACCCGATCCGCAACCAACCATGCGCAGCGCCCTCGCTACGACCGCGCCATCTTCGCCCCGCCGCTTCGGCCGGTTCGAGCTGCGCCCCGGCGAGCGCGTCCTGCTCGCGGACGGTGCGCCGATCGCGCTGGGTGCACGCGCATTCGATCTTCTGGTGGCACTCGTGGATCGCCCCGGCACGCTGATCACGAAGGATGACCTTCTTGCCACGGTGTGGCGGGGGCTCGTGGTCGAGGAGAACAACCTTCAGGTGCAGGTTTCGACGCTGCGCAAGGTTCTCGGGCAGAGCGCCCTTGCCACAATTCCCGGGCGAGGCTACCGATTCAACCTGCCGGTCATGCTGCCCGACGTCGTTGACCCCCCGCCGGCCATCGGGAGTCGCCCGGCTTCGACCACTGCGGTCCCCGACGTGCCGGCGTCGCAGGCTCGCACCAATCTGCCTTCGCGGCTTCCCCGGCTCTATGGCCGCGCCGAAGACCTCGACGCGATCGCGGCATTGCTGCAGGCCCATCCGGTCGTCACGATCACCGGCACAGGAGGCATCGGGAAAACCCGCGCCGCGCAAGCGGTGGCGAGGCACGTCGCGACGGTACGCGCGGACGACTATCCGGACGGCGTTTGGTGGGTGGAGCTCGCCCCCATCGCCGATGGTGCGCTCGTGGCCCCGGCGGTGGCGCAGGCCATGGGTGTACGGCTCGCGGGCGACCGTCCCACCGCACTCGCCCTGGGGTCGCTACTCGCCCCGCAACGCGCACTGCTGGTGCTCGACAATTGCGAGCATCTTGCCGACGCCGTCGCAGCGCTCGTCGACACGGTGACCGCCGGTGCGCCCCGCCTGAGCATCCTCGTCACCAGCCAGGAAACGTTGAAGGCCGCCGACGAGCATGTGTATCGTCTCGGCGGGCTCGCGGTTTCAGCGGCCGCCGACACGAAGACCGCGGCGCAACTCGGCGCCGTCGAGCTGTTCGCAGCGCGTGCCCAGGCCGTCGATCCGCGCTTCGCATTGACCGCGGCGAATCTGCCGGCGGTGATCGAAATCTGCCGGCGTCTCGACGGCATTCCGCTCGCGATCGAGCTCGCCGCCGCGCGGCTTCCCTTAGTGGGCGTCGAGGGACTGCGGGCTCGCCTGCACGAGCGTTTCAACCTCCTCACCGGCGGGGCGCGCGTCGTGCTGCGCCGCCATCAGACGCTGCGTGCGACGCTGGAGTGGAGCCACGCGCTGCTCACCCCCGACGAGCAGATCGTGTTCCGGCGACTGGCCGTATTCGCCGGCGGCTTCACGCTCGACGCGGCCCAGCACGTGGCGAGCGACCAGCACATCGATCCGTGGACCGCCCTCGACCATCTTGGCGCGCTGGTCGACAAGTCGCTGGTGCTGGCCGAAGGCGATCCGATTCCGCGTTACCGGATGCTGGAAACGACGCGCGCGTACGGGCTCGAGCGCCTTGCGGAAGCGGGCGAGACGCGGGCGACCCTGCGCCGCCACGCGGAAGCGGTACTTACACTGCTGGAACCGTACGAGCAGGACGAATGGCGGTGGCGGGCGACCGGAAGCTGCCCGGCCGCCGCGGTCGAACTCGACAACCTGCGCACGGCGCTCGAGTGGTCGGATGCGGACACGGACAGCCGGGAACTGGTCGTGGCGCTGGCCGGTGTTTCGTACAGCGTGTGGTGGTCCTCGTCCCAGATGGCGGAGGGCCTTGCGCGCTGCCTGCCATTGCGCCGGCACGTCGACGCCACGACGCCCACGCAACTGGCGGCGCGTTTCTGGCACGCGATCGGCAAGCTCGGCCTGTATTCCTTCCGGCGGGAAAGTTACGATGCCGCAGCGCGCGCCGCCGTGTTGTACCGCGGGCTCGGCGACGATCAGCGCTGCTACGACGCTCTGGTCTTCGCCGCCGCGCAGGGAGCGCGCTTCGCGACCGTGACCGAGATAGAGGCCGCGATCGCCGACGCAGCGCGGCTGGAGCGCCCGGAGTGGCCGGCGCGCCAGCGCGCCAGCTTGCAATTCGCCCGCGGTTGGTGGTTCGCGCGTCAAGGCCGGACCGAGGAGGCGCTCGCGTGCGCGCAGCGACAGGTGGCGATCTGTCGCGACGGCGGCGTTGAAGTCGCGTCGCTTTACGCCGTTTCCAACGTCACGATCATGGAATTGCTGCTCGGCCGCTGGCACGAGGCGCTCGAGCACGCCCGCGCGGCCATAGGCCGTCTCCACGCGCTCCGCAGCGACGCCGGCGCGGGCCACCTCTATCAGAGCGAGATGATCGCGCTCCTGATGCTGAACCGGCTGGACGAGGCGCTGCAGGCCGCGCGCAACGCGTATCCGCGGCTGTTGCGGGAAGGAGACGAGTATCGGATGCTGCTGTCGCTGGCGCTGCTCAACGCGCTGCACGGGCGGCTCCACGTCGCCGCGCGCATCGTGGGGTTCGACGACGCCGTCGGGGCACGCATCGGAGAGAACGTAAATGTGTTCGCGTCGCTATTCCATGAGCGCCTCGACCCGCTGCTGGCTGCCCTGCCGGCCGACGAGCGCGCGCGTCTCGCGGCGGAAGGCGCGGCGCTGTGCGACGAAGCGGCGTTCAAGCTCGCGTTCGGCGATTCGGCGTAGCGTCCGCCGCGCGGTCGACTCCTGACTTTCGTATCGATGTTGCCCGCCATGATCCGGACTGGCGGTGGGTCACAAAGCGCGTGATAGAGGCCATGGAAACAATAGAGACGAAACTCGCCCGCGACATGTGGACCGCGCTCGGCGGCTCTGCGGCAACGCTGACCGCCCTGGAATTCACCGGGTCCCCAGGCGGTTTGCCATCACGTTTTCAGGTGGGCGCGCTGGCGAGTGCAACGATTGGCGTCGCTGCGCTCGCCGCAGCCGAATTCTGGGCGATGCGACGCGGCGAGACTTTGCGGCGTGTGACCGTCGAACGACGCCTCGCATCCGCCGCGTTCCACTGCGAACGATTGCTGGTTCCGATCGGATGGGAGCTTCCCGCGATCTGGGATCCGATCGCCGGCGACTATGAGGCAGCGGATGGCTGGATCCGGCTGCACACCAATTATTCCTACCACCGCGACGCGGCAATCCGGGTGCTGGGTGTCGCCGCCGAGAGGCAACAGGTCGCCGCCGCGGTGAAATCACGCAATGCGGAAGAGTTGGAGGGCGCAGTCGTCGATGCGGGCGGATGCGCGGCCGCGCTGCGCAGCAACGTCGCGTGGCAGTCGCACGCACAAGGCATAGCGCTTGCCAACGAGCCACTGTGCATCTGGGACGGGCGCAGCGCTCGGCAATATTCGCGCGGTGAGCCGGACGCCCCGCTCGGCGGAATCCGGGTGCTCGACCTGACGCGCGTCATCGCAGGTCCGATCGGCGCGCGATATCTCGCGGCGTTCGGAGCCGACGTGCTGCGCCTCGATCCGCCCGGCTTTCGCGAGGTGGCGGCCTTGCTGCCCGTCACCACGCGCGGAAAGCGCTGCGCGGCGCTGGATCTCACGGACTTGGCCCACCGCACTAAGTGGGAGAGACTCGTCGCCGAAGCGGATGTCCTGATCCATGGTTACCGACCGGGCGCAATGGAGAAGCTGGGCTACTCGACGAGCCGTCTTCGCGAGCTCAATTCCGCATTGGCCATCGTGCGCTACGATGCCTACGGCTGGACCGGGCCTTGGGCCGCACGGCGCGGCTTCGACAGCCTGGTGCAGATGAGCAGCGGAATCGCGGATCCCGGAAACGGTGGACGCCCGACCCCACTGCCTGCGCAGGCGCTGGATCACGGTACCGGCTACCTCATTGCGGCCGCCGCTTGCCGCGCGCTAAGCGACGGGCACGCCTGCGCGCGACTCTCGCTGGCCCGCACCGCACGCCTGCTCGTGGAATTGGGGACCGATGGCGATGCGGGTGCGGAACAGCGTGCCGATGTCGGCGAATTCCTCGAGCTGACGGATTCGGAATGGGGGCCGCTAAGAGAAGTGCGCTGCCCCGGCAGCATCGACGGATACGACGTGCGCTGGCGCCAACCGGCGGGATCGCTCGCCCGGCACGAAGCGACATGGTCAAATTAGGGTTCTACGGAAATGCCTGCGGGACGTTGGCGCAGCGCGCTACTCCCCGGCATTTGCACGCCAGCCTTGGCGCCGCCCCTTGAAATAGCGCCATAGGCCGCTGACGACCAGCGACCCGACGCCGATGGCCACGCCGAACAGCACGATCGCGCTCATGTGACTTTGGATGATCGGGACGTTGCCGAAGTAGTAGCCGCCACCGACCAGCGCCACGACCCAGATGGCCGCGCCGGCAACCACCGCCGACACGAAGTGCGCGAAGGTCATCTGCACTACGCCGGCAACGAAGGGCGCGAACGTCCGCACTACCGCAATGAAAGGGGATAGGAGGAAAGTCAGCCCGCCGTGATCCTCGTAGAAGGCGTGCGTCCTCCGCAGCGTCGCCTTGTCCAGCCAGCGGTAGTCATGCGTGAAGGCACGGCTGCCGATCGCGCGGCCGCTTCCGTAGCAGAGCAAGCTGCCCACGACCGTGGCTGCGAAGAGGACGGGCACGACGATCAGGATGCTGATCGCGCCGGTCGCGCAATACGCGCCGCACAGGAACAGTAGCGGATCGCCGGGCAGGAAGAACATCGGGACGATGCCGATCTCCACGCAGATGATCGCGAACAGGATCACGTAGATCGCGGTGCCGTGCTGCGCGATCGCGCTGGCAAAGTGCTGGTCGAAATGCAACACGAATTGCAGGATGGGCATTATGTCCATGGGTTTCCCGCTTCGGACACAATGGCGTCGCCGCTCGGCGGGCCGCGCACTGCAGAGAAAACGCTTTGTGCCTCAATCAGAATATAACCGCGGTTCTCGACCGTATCAAACGCGCGCATGCCCTGGCCTTGATGCTATCGACGAAGTAAAGCCGGGTGGCAAGACCACTCGCCCACCGCGTCTCATCGAGCTCGCGGTCCTGGTAGCCGCCGTCAACGACCTGTTTGCCGTTGATTTCAGGTCCCCTCGGCATGAAGTCCCCAATTGACCACGCCTGAAAGGCCCGGGATACTCGACCAAGTCACGCCCGAATTCCGATCACCCTCTTTCAGAGGAGCGACATGACGTATGCGGCCGTCAACGGGCTGAGCATGTACTACGAGACCCACGGCGCGGGTCCGCCGCTGCTGTTGCTTCACGGTGGGGCCGGTTCGATTCCGGAGCGATGGATCCCGTTCTTCACGACGCAGTTCCGAGTGATCGCGGTCGAGCAAATGGGGCACGGGCGCACCGCCGACGACACCGGTCGCCCCTTCCACTACCACGACATGGCCGAGGACACGATCGAATTGATGCGGCAGGTGGGGGTCGAGAGCGCCATCGTAGTCGGCTACAGCGACGGTGGGATCATCGGCCTCGACATGGCAATCCACCACCCTCAGCGGGTGACGAAGCTCGCGCTGACCGGGGTAAACGCTCGCGTTGATGGCTACACGATGGAGAGCCAGGAGTGGGCGCGTACGTTCAAACCGGAGGACTGGCCTGTATCGGACGCCTATCGCCGGCTGTCTCCCGATGGCGTGGACCATTGGCCCATCGTCGCCGGACGCCTGCAGCGCATGTGGGTTGCGGAACCGAACTTCACGCGCGAGGACTTGCAGAGCATCGCGTCTCCGACGCTGATCGTCGTCGGCGACGGCGACATCGTCACGCCGGAACACGCCGTCGAGATGTACAGGACGATCCCCGGTGCGCAACTGTGCGTCGTCCCGCGGGCCGGGCACGGGGTCATGCCCAAGGAAACGATCCTGACGTTCCTGCAGGAAGCACCCGCCGGCGAGAAGTAGCCCGGCCCGGCGCCAGGGGCCGCAACGCCGAATCACGGACGCATTTCCTCGCCGCCCGGAAAGCGAAGGCTGATCACCCGCGTCCAGCCATCGCCCTTCAGTTGGAGGCTGAGGTCCTTGGATCGCGCAGCGAGGTGAAGGATACCGATCGGGCGATTGGGCAGGTCAGGCTCGCAAAACTTGTTGTGTCCCGGATCAAAGGCCGGCTGCCTCATGTGACACAGCCAATTGCAAAGCGCGGGCAGCGGATGCACCGCAAGGTTCATCGTCCACAACGCGTGATTGAGCGCGGTCTGGTCGCAGCACTGGACTCCCTTGGTCAGGTCGAGCCCCTCGCGAAAGCTTCTGTCCCAGCTCTCCCAGTGCGGGGCATCGGCACGAAGCGCAAACACGCCAGCGTTGAAATACGTGTCCCACAGCGCCCGTTGCACGAACTGCGGGCCGAAGTAGCTGTGCATCCGTTTCGTCCGCCATTCGATGGTGCTCCGCGCCTGGCGATAGGCGCGATCGACTTCCGGCACCGCCACCAATGCCCCGCCTTGCGCATACTGCAGGTACCAGTCAAGGGCGAATCTCTCCTGCACCCAGGCATCGGCATCGATCCACAGATATACGTCGTAGCCGGGGAAGTACCGCGGCAAGAAGGGACGTGCCGTCAGTGCGCGCAAATGGGGGTGCTGACGACGAACCCGAGGATCGACCGGCAGATCCCACTTGGGTACGACGACGTGCTGGGCATGCACTGCCACCCACTCGCGACTCGCCGGCGAAAGCCCGACGTCGAGGCAGGCGAGCGCCGGCCGTGCCTCAAATTGCTCGAGTGAGCCGATCAGGCCGCGCAGCAGCGGGAAGAAGGATTCATCGGCGGCAGTGACGACGACCGCGCGCATCAGGGCGCCTATCCTTTCGGGCGGCAGCGGCCTTGGCGATTCGCGCTTCGCAGCGGAAGCTCGACTCTGCCGGGGATCGGCGATCTGCGTTACGGGGGCCGGCGAGCCGGCCCGCGCGCGATCGTGATACGGCTACTTGGTATCCGCGTTCCAGATGTCGTGGATGGCCTTCCAGGTCCCGTCCTTCTGCTTCATCCACGTGCACACATACTTTCCCTTCTCGCTGACCAGCTTGCCGTCGGGCCCCTTGAACGAGTCCTCGTAGGTGCCGGCCGTGAACCCGAGATCGCCGCTCTTCGACACGCCCGCGTGGGTCGTCTTCCAGGAAATCTTGAAGGTCGGATCGGCGAAATACGAAGCCCAGACCTTCTTCGCCGCGGCGCGGCCGATGGCCATGGGCTCGTTCGGAGGGTAGGCGATTGCATCCTCGGCGTAGAACGACGCCACGCGGTCGACGTCCCTCGCGGCGGCCGCCTTCGCCCAATCGTCATCGAGCTTCGCCAAGACCTTCGCATGTGCGTCCATGTCGGCCGCGAGCGCGGAGGGCGCCGGCAAGACGACCGCGAACACGCCGGCCGCGGCGAGAACGGGAAGGAAACCCTGAAGGCACTTGCCCAACGAGAGACGATTCATAAATGCAGACTCCTGGCTTTGGTAACGGATCGGAGACAGAACCTTACCACGCCGACCGGGACTCACAAACGGCCGATGGAGGGTCTCGGCGAGCGCGGGCAAGCCTACATCTGCTTGAACAGATGATTGAAGCTGCGGCTGACCTCGAGTTTTTCGTCGCGGCCCTTCACATGCACTATCTGATTGCCACGGAAGTTGCGGCTGACCTGCGCGACCGCATCGACGCGAACGACGGTGGCGCGATGGATCTGCCAGAACTCGTTCGGGTCGAGCGCCTCGATCAGTTCCTTGATCGGCTTGCGGATCAACGCCTCGAAGCCCTCGGTCTGCACGCGCGTGTATTTGTCCTCGGCGCGGAAGAAGAGGATGTCGCTGGTCGGGATCATGCGGATGTTGGCGCCCACGCTGGCCTGCACCCACCGCATGTATTCGCGCGGCTTGGGGCCGCCGCTCCCGAGGCGTTGCGAAAGCTGCTCCAGCAGGTCGTTCATCGGATCAGGCTTTTGCTGCAGCCGCTCGCGCAGCCGCCGGCAGGTGAGCGCGACCCGCTCCGGCTCCACCGGCTTGAGCAGGTAGTCGATCGCGCCGTGGTCGAAGGCGCTGACGGCGTATTGGTCGTAGGCGGTGACGAAGACCACGTGGGCCTGGCCGGCGAGCGCCTGGGCCGCCTTGATGCCGTCCATCTCGGGCATGCTGATATCGAGAAAGACGATGTCGGGTTCGAGGCTCTGCACCATGGCCACCGCCTCGCGACCATTGCCGGCCTCACCCACGATCAGCAGCTCGGGCCACGCTTCCTTCAGGCGGCCGGCAATCTGCTCGCGCATCAGGCGTTCATCATCGGCAATGACGGCGGTGGGGGCGGGCTTGGCGTGCATGCGAGCACTCGTCCAGTCAAGGGGTGGAGGGAACGATTTCGTAAGGCACCTTGATCGTGGCACAGGTACCGCCCGCGGGCGGCACGCTGATGATCAGCTCGGCCCGCCCGTTGTACAAGGCCTTCAACCGCTCGCGGATGTTGGCCAGCCCCACGCCGTCGTCCGTCTTCGGCATGAAGCCCATCCCGTTGTCGAGCACGTGCACGGCCAACTGGCCATCGACGACCTCGGCATTGATCTCCAGCCTGCCGCCTGCGGCCTTTGGCTCCAGGCCGTGCTTGATCGCGTTCTCCACCAGGGTCTGCAACATCATTGACGGAAAGACCGCGGATTTCAAGCCGTCCGGCACGTTCACCACGGGCACCAGGCGTTCTTCCATCCGCATCGCCATGATTTCCAGGAATGCGCTGGACAGGTTGACCTGCTGACCCAGCGAGGGCCGGCTCCCGTCTCTCATCTGCGGCATGGCCGAGCGCAGGTAGCGGATGAGGCTCTGCTGCATCCTCGAGGCGCGCGGCGGGTCGGTCTGGATGAGCTGGTCGATGCTGGCCAGCGTATTGAACAGGAAATGCGGCTCGATCTGCGCCTGCAGCGCTTCCATGCGCGCTTCCAGAATGGTGCGTTCGAGCTGTTCGGTCTCGGCCCGCTTGGTGGCCTGGGTCGCGGTCAGTTCCGCTCTGCGCTTGCCGCCGGCCACCACCTTGATGATGATCGAGGCGACGATGAACAACGGGACCACCTGGGACTTCAGCATGCCGCCCAGAATCAGGCCCAGGACGGCAACGATCAGCAGGGTCTTCCATGACACGACGGCCAGCCAATCGAAGAAGCGCCACCACAGCACGACGAGCGCGCTGCCGATGTCACGCAAGGTCTGCTTGGTATCGGAGGGCTGCAACGCCGGCTTGCCCTTGCCGCGCCCGGCGGTGTTGTCGGCGCCCGGGCCGGGGTGGTCGGTATTCACTTGTTTGCCGTCTGATCGCTTGTTTGTCCCGGGGCCAGAATAGCGGAGGGGCCCCGCAAGCTCCAGCGCGCCAGGACACAATGCACGTAGGGAGGGATGAAATGCAGGGAAAGCGGCACATTCGGCTTCACGCTCGACGCGGGCCGGCGCACGGTGCACGCGAACGTCGGTGGTGTCCCGACGCCCTGCCTTGAGGCAACGGTCCTATGACGTCGAGAGGGCGACGCCGCGAAGCGAGAGTTCCGCCGCTCTGTGACAGCTTACGAAGTGGTTCGGAGCGATCTCTTCCTGTATCGGCGCTTTTTCCCGGCAGACGGACTGCGCATACCTGCACCGGGGATGAAAATGACAACCCGGCGGGGTATTGGCGGGGTCGGCGACCTCGCCCTGGAGGACGATCCGTTCGGAACGAAGGCGGGGATCCGGCTTGGGCACCGCCGACAGGAGGGCCTCGGTATACGGATGCTTCGGCGAGCCGAACAGCTCTTCCGTGGGCGCGGTCTCCACGATCCTGCCGACGTACATCACCGCGACTCGCTCGCTGATGTGCTTGACGACGCTCAAGTCGTGAGCGACGAAGAGATAGGTGAGCCCGAGTTCCTGCTGGAGCTCGAGGAGGAGGTTCAGGATCTGTGCCTGGACCGACACGTCCAGTGCCGAGACCGGCTCGTCGGCAACGACCAGACGCGGATTCAACGCAAGCGCCCGGGCGATGCCGATGCGCTGACGCTGCCCGCCCGAGAAAGCATGGGGGTAGCGCCGCATGTATTCGGGCCTCAGGCCGACGAGCCTGAGGAGTTCCACGACCCGGTCGGTTCTCTCTTGGACACTGCCCACGCCGTGGACGAGCAACGGCTCTCCGACGATGTCCAGGAGGGTCATTCGCGGATTGAGCGAGGAGAACGGGTCCTGAAAGATCATCTGCATCTGGCGTCGAAGGGACCGCAGCCTGCTCTTCGGAACGGTCGCGACGTCCAGTACTTCGCCGTTGTCCGCGAGAAGCACTTGCCCGGCCGTCGGGGCAATCGCGCGCAGTATGCAGCGGGAAGTGGTGGTCTTTCCGCAGCCGCTCTCGCCGACAAGCGAAAGCGTTTCTCCCCGATTGAGGAAGAAGGTCACGTCGTCCACCGCCTTCACATGACCGACGGTCTTCTGCAGAAGGCCTCTTCGAATGGGGAAATACTTCTTGAGCCCCTTGACGTCGAGGAGCACGGACTTGTCGGAACCGACGTCACCGTTCGTCATTCTCGCCTGCTTCCTCTCAAGCATAGAGAAGGCAGCTTGCCTTCCTGCCTTCACCGACGGGCCGGAGAAGTGGTTCCTCGACGTCACAGCGGCCGGGCATGAAGGAAACGCAACGGGGATGGAACGGGCATCCCATCGGCCGGTTGAACGGGTGGGGAATCGAGCCGCTGATGGTCGGAAGCTTCACCCTCGGCGTGGAATCGATGCTGGGTATCGACTTAAGCAGAGCCTTCGTATAGGGATGTTTCGCATCGTGAAAGATGTCGTCGACCTTGCCTTCCTCGACCACGCGGCCGAGGTACATGACGACCACGTCGTCGGCCATCTCCGCGACCACGCCGAGGTTGTGTGTGATGAGCATGATGGCCATTCCCCGCTCCTGCTGGATCCTGCGCAGGAGATCGAGGATCTGCGCCTGCGTGGTGACGTCCAGGGCCGTCGTGGGCTCGTCGGCGATCAGGAGACGCGGATCGCAGGAAAGAGCGACCGCGATCATCGCGCGCTGACGGAGCCCACCGCTCAATTCGAACGAGTACTCGTCGATACGCCGCTCCGGATTCGGGATCCCGACGCTGTGCAATGCTTCGATCGCCCGCCGTCTCGCCTCCCTCCGGCCGACCGGATTGTGGAGCAGGACCGCCTCGACGATCTGTGCCCCCACCGTGTGAACGGGACTGAAGGAGGTCATGGGCTCCTGAAAGATGAGACCGATGTCCCCCCCTCGAATCGAACGTATCTCCCGACCATCGGCCTTGAGCTTGACGAGATCGGTCTCGGTTCCGTCGGCGCGAGTGAGAACGATCTCGCCCTCGACGATCCGACCGGGATGATCGACGATGCGCAGGATCGACTGCGCCGTGACGCTTTTCCCGCAGCCGCTCTCTCCGACGATGCCGAGCGTCTTTCCCGGGAAGACGTCGAAGGAAGCTCCGTCGACGGCCTTCGTCGTGCCCTCGTCCTGAAAGAAGCTGGTCTTCAGGTTCCTCACGGAAAGCAGCGGCTTGGTGTCCCTTTGCATGGTCGGTCCGCGTGTCGTGGGGGCTGTAGTCGGGGTCGAGGGTCGGATCGGCAGGCGCGGGCTACGCACCGCGACCTTCCCGTTCTACAGGTAGGGATCCGCAGCGTCCCTTATCCCGTCGCCCATGAAATTGAATGCGAGGACGGCAACGATGACGGCAATGGACGGATAGAGAAGCCAGGGAGAAATCACCAGGGCCTGAATGTTCTGGGCATCCTGGAGCAGGACCCCCCAGCTGATCGCGGGTGGGCGCAGACCCAGCCCGAGAAAACTCAAGGACGTCTCGCTGATGATGATCGCGGGGATCGCCAGCGTCGTCGCTGCGATGATGTGACTGATGAACGACGGTACCATGTGGCGAAAGATGATCCGCGACTTGCTGCAACCGACGAGCTCGGCGGCCATGACGAAATCTTCCTGCTTGAGCGAGATGAACCTCCCGCGAACCACCCGAGCGAGCTCCGTCCAGCCGATGAGGGAAATGATGATCGTGATGGCGAAATAGACCTGCACGACATCCCAGTCGTTGGGAACCGCAGCGGCAAGGCCCATCCAGAGGGGAATCGTCGGAATCGAGCGCAGGATCTCGATGATCCGCTGGATGGCCGAATCGATCGCGCCGCCGAAATAGCCCGAGATGCCGCCCAGGACGACGCCCAGCACCAGGCTCAGGGCCACGCTGACGAGGCCGATCGTCATGGACGTCCGCGTCGCGTACATGAGTCGGGACCACAAATCGCGTCCCTGCGTGTCCGTTCCCATCAGGAAAAGGGACTCCCCCGCCTTGGCTCCTTCGACCGCCAACAGGTGGCGATCCATCGGGATCACGCCAAGCAGCGCGTACGGTTCTCCGCGGCCGAAGAACACGACGGGTATCTTCCTGGCGGGGTCGAGTACATAGACCCGCTTGAACGTGACGGGGTCGCGGGTCCCCTTCAATGCATACACGTACGGATCGAATCTGCCGTCGTCGATCCAGTTGATCGATTGGGGCGCCATCAGCGAACGCTGGGCGTCCGATTCCTGGGGATCCGCGTACGCGAAGAAGTCGGCGAAAAGCGCAACGAAATAGAACGCGACCAGAACGATGGTTCCCCCCACGGCGAGCCTGTGCTTGCGGAACCGCCACCACATCAGCTGCCATTGCGTGGCGACCGCGATCCGCTGTTCCGCGAGGCTCCGTGTCTCCGGTGCCGCATCGATTTCCGCTATCACTGCCGTCCCAATCGAATTCTCGGGTCAACCCACATGAGAAGGAGGTCCGAAATGAAAGTCCCGATGACGGTCATGACGCCGAGCAGCAGGACGATGGTGCCGGCCAGGAACATGTCCTGGGCGATCAACGCCTTCAGGAGCAGCGGACCGACCGTCGGCAGGCTTAGGACGAGAGACACGATGATGCTTCCGGATACCACATAGGGCAGTAGGTAGCCGATGGTGCTTATGAACGGATTGAGGGCCACCCGGACGGGATACCTCATGATGACCCGGTATTCCGGAAGGCCTCGCGCCCGGGCCGTCATCACGTAAGGCTTCCTCAACTCGTCGAGCAGGTTCGACCGCATGATGCGGATCAACTGGGCGGTTCCCGCAACGCCAAGGACGATGGCCGGGATCGGCAGGTGCTTCACGAGGTCCCACGCCTTCGCCATGCTCCAGGGGGCTTCGGCGAGATCGGGCGAAAAGAGGCCGCCGACGTTCGCACCGAAGTACGCGAAGCCCACGTACATGACGATGAGCGCCAGCAGGAAGCCGGGAATGGCGAGTCCGATGAAGCCGACGAACGTGAACACGTAGTCCAGGAACGAATAGCGGTATACCGCGGAGTAGATGCCAATGGGCAAAGCCACCGCCCAGGTGAATATGATTGCCGCCACGGAAATGACCATCGTCAAGGACAGTCGGTCGCCGATGACGTCGGAGACGGGCCGTCCCCATTCCATCGCCATGCCGAAATTTCCCTGGAGCATGAGGCCCATCCACTTCACGTATTGGATCGTGATGGGCTTGTCGAGACCGAGTTGTTCGCGCAGCGCGTTCGCCTCTCCTTCCGAAACTGCGCTTCCCGACGCCGACATCGACGCGATGTACGACGTCACGTAGTCGCCCGGGGGCAGGTGAATGATCGCGAAGGACAGGACCGAAATGGCCCAGACCGTCAGCACGGCGAGCAGCAAGCGGCGAACGATGTAAGCCACCATGGCGGAACCTGTCTCAAAATGGGCTGCGCGGCCCGATAGCTTTGGCGTGTCCTCGCTCGCCTCTCGCTGTACCTCTATGTACTATCCCGGGGCTCGCTGTGGGCCCGCATTTGGCAAACTCGGCTCTCGGGCCGCTCGCCGGGATTTTGAGACAGGTTCCAATCCCTGGAAAGCGGTCTGCCGAGAGCGGGTCGGCGCCCGCGAGGCGCGCGGACGCATTCCCGTTACTTGAAGTAGAACGTGATCGGCATCGAAGTATGCGGGGTCCGGGCGTGCTGCGCATTCACCTGCCGCTCCGGAACGTTACCCATGTTGTTCTTGACGATGCGCACGCCCATGAAGGCGGGGGATTGACCGACCGTTCCGATGCTCCAGGTCTGCTCGACGATGATCTTCCAGATCTCCTTCGCGTTCTTGACCCGATCCTCCTCCTTCATGCCGAAGGATTCGCGGAAGAGGTCGAAGGCCCGGAGCATTTCGGGATCGTCCGGTTTCTTTCCGGCGGTTCCCTTGGACGCGTACCATCGGGCGAACGCCATGCCCATGTGGCTTTCGGCCGCGTCCACGGGCAGCGCGTGGCGGGGGAAGAGAAAGAGCATTTCCGAGCCGTCGTTTGCCCAGGTGATCATCTGGTTTTCGCTGTTGTTGTCCCTCGTGAAAGCGAGATTGCGTTCCAGTTCCTTGATGTCGACGTCGATTCCGATCTTCCTCCATTGCTGCTTGATCATCTCCCCGACCGGCGTGAAGGGAACGAACTGGCCACCGATCGTGACCATTTCGAGACGCAGGCGCCCCTTGCCATCGGTACGCAGCCGATACCCGTCGGAATCCTTCTTCGCGAGGCCGACCTTGTCGAGCAGTTCGTTGGCCTGCTTCACGTCCAGCACGCCCCATTTCTTGTTCCATTCGGCGCCGGGGCTGTAGAGGGTGTCCGGCGCCGGAGCGACGGATCCGGCGGTTCCCACGCCGAGCCAGAAGGCCTCGTTGAGCTGGTCGCGGTCGATGCCCAGTGCCAGCGCATGGCGGAAATCCTTGTTCTTGAGCAGTCTCGAGATCTCCGGGTCGGCTTCGTAGGAGTTGCCGATATGAATCGCCACATCCGATCCGTTGAGACCCGGGTCGAGGTGGACGGTGTAGTTGCCCTTCTTGGCGTTCTCGAGGAAGACCGGCAGCTTGGACAGACCCATGTGTCGTTCCTGAATGTCGTATTCGCCGGCGATCGCCCGCAGGTTCGCGACTTCGGTGTTCTCAGCCAGCGTCATCGTGATCCTGTCGATGTAGGGAAGCTGGTTTCCCGCGGTGTCGACGGCCCAGAAGTAGGGGTTCCTTTCCATGGACCACGTCGGCGTATTGATGGGGGAAACGGTCCGCCAGGGAGTCATCACCGGCAGCTCGCTGTTCAGTGCCCAGCTGTAGCGGTTCTTCAGCAGCGACACCCAGCTGTCGAACCCTAGATCCTTGGCCTTCTTGTTGACCGCTTCCTCGGACGAGTACTTGGGCAGGAACTGCTTCAGGTAGTGGGCGGGCGCATAGGCACCACCGTAATTCTGGAACGCGCCGCGCGTCGCGAGCCCGCCGCCGATCCCCGTGCTTCCCGCCAGCTGATAGACGAAGAACGCGTAGGGTTCGGGGAATTCGAAGGCGACGGTGTAGTCGTCGATCTTCCGCATCTTCCCGTCCTTGCCGTCGATCTGAAACTCGAAGAAGGGCGTGGGAACGATGTTCTTGTTGAGGTAGATGTCCTCGTACCAGAACATGAAGTCGTTGGCCGTGAAGGGCTTGCCGTCGGACCACTTGGCGCCCTTGCGGAGATAGATCGTCGTCGTCCTGCCGTCGTCGCTGACCTTCCAGTCGCGGGCGAGGCTCGGGATGATCTTGGTGCCGGTGTAATCGAAGGTGAGGATCTTGTCGGCCGAATTGATCCGGTTGCCGTTCTCGTGGTCGGCCGGTCCGGTGAAGGCCCTGCGCCAGTTGCCGCCATACTTGCCTATTTCGTGCAACGGCTTCACGACGAACAGCTGCGAAGGCTCGGGCAAGCGCTTGTCGACCGCCGGCAGCTTGCCCGCCTTCACCTGTTCGGCAAGGATGGGGGCCTCCTTGAAGGTCTTCGGAAACACCTTGGCATCGCGGATGATCTCGGGTCCCTCCAGCTTCCCAATCAACGAGGACCCGATCTTTTGAGGGGTAGCAGGCGTCGCCGATTGCGCCGCGGCTCCCCCCGACCCCATCGCAAGGGCGAGTCCGAGACCCGCCAGCACAAGTACCGCGCGCATTGACCGCATACGAACCTCCTTCTCGCTTGTTCGGTTTCGGCGGGCGTGGAAACCGGCCGCTCGACTCCCAATCGGCCGCCCGATGTCGGAGGCTACCACCAAGGCCCTGACAACCACATCCCCGGCACTGCGTTCCCCCGTCGGGGCATTCTGCGCCCTGGCCATGAATGGAATTTGCTGCAGATCAAGACGGCCGTAGATCGGCGGCCTTCCACGATGGCGTCGGACGCCCGCTTGCTGTCACTCCGGCGCCGAGACTATTTCCGCGAGGGCGTGCGCTGACTGGCTGCTGCCTCGATGGCAGCGAGCACGCCGATGAAGGTCTCGAGAGCCGGCACGGAAATGCGGGGCCGCTGCCGTGCAACAGGGATTTCTGCAATAATGGATCGTGTGCCGGAATTCGGCCGGCACCCCGCAAGACGATGGTGAAACCGCTGCGGGCCGTTGTTTTCGCCTCGCTCGGGCTGATGCTCGCCCTGGCCACCGCTGCGCCTCCGACGATCGTCGTGATGCCGCTCGTCGGCGCGATCGGGCCCGCGAGCGCGGATTTCGTGGAACGAGGCCTCGCGCGCGCCGACAGCGAACGGGCGCAGCTTGTCGTGCTGGAGATCGACACGCCCGGCGGGCTCGACCCGTCGATGCGCGAGATCATCAAGGCGATCTTGGCGTCGCCGGTGCCGGTCGCGGCGTTCGTCGCCCCCAGCGGCGCGCGCGCCGCCAGCGCCGGCACCTACATCCTGTACGCAAGCCATTTTGCGGCGATGGCGCCCGGGACCAACCTCGGCGCGGCCACGCCGGTGCAGCTCGGCGTGCCGCGGCACCGGGCCGCCGTCGGCGCCGCCTAAATCCGGCGACGAATCGGCGAAGGCAAAGGCGGACAACAACAAGCCCCGGGAGGAAGCAGGCGCGCCGGCGGACCCGATGGCGCGCAAGCAGATGCACGACGCCGCCGCGTACATCCGCGGCCTCGCGCAGATGCGCGGACGCAATGCCGAGTGGGGCGAGCGCGCGGTGCGTGAGGCGGTGAGCCTGTCGGCCGACGAGGCGCTGGCGCAGAACGTGATCGACGTCACGGCACGCGACGTGCCGGAGCTCGTCGCGAAGCTCGACGGCCGGAAGGTCACGACCGCGAGCGGCGAACGCACGCTGCAGACGGCCGGGACTGAGACCGTCACGATCGCGCCGGATTGGAAGACCCGGTTCCTCGCCGTCATCACCGACCCCAGCGTCGCGCTGATCCTGATGATGATCGGCATCTACGGCCTGTTCTTCGAATTCTCGAACCCCGGGTTCGTGCTTCCCGGCGTGGCCGGCGCGATATGTCTGCTGATCGCGCTGTTCGCACTCCACCTGCTGCCGGTCAACTACGCCGGGCTCGGGCTCATCCTGCTCGGGCTCGTGTTCTTCGTCGCCGAAGCGTTTGTGCCGAGCTACGGCTCGCTCGGCGTCGGTGGCCTCGTGGCGTTCGCCGTCGGGGCGGTGCTGCTGATCGATTCCGACGTGCCCGGCTTCGGCATTCCGCGCTCGCTGATCGCGGCGCTCGCCGTCGTGACCGGGGTGTTCGTGGTCCTGGTGTCGGGCGTCGCGCTCAGGGCGCGCCGGCGCCCGGTGGTCACCGGAAGCGAGGAGCTGATCGGCAGCGTCGGCGTGATGGACGACGACATCGAACACGAAGGCTGGGCACGCATCCACAGCGAACAGTGGCGCGTGGTGAGCGCGGTGCCGCTCAAGCGCGGGCAGGAGGTGCGGGTCATGACGCGCGACGGGCTCGTCCTGACGGTGGCCCCGGTGCACAAAGGAGACTAGCCATGGGGTTCGGATTCGGATTGGGCGGTGTCGTTCTTCTCGCCGCGATACTTGTCGTTTCGTCGTTCCGGATACTGCGCGAATACGAGCGCGGTGTCGTTTTCCTGCTCGGCCGGTTCTGGAGGGTGAAAGGGCCGGGCCTCATCCTGATCGTACCCGGCGTTCAGCAAATGGTCCGCGTCGATCTGCGCACTATAGTCATGGACGTGCCGCCGCAGGACGTCATCACGCGCGACAACGTATCGGTCAAGGTGAACGCGGTCGTCTACTTCCGCGTCGTCGATCCGGAGAAATCGGTGATCCAGGTCGCGAAGTTCCTCGAAGCGACGAGCCAGCTCGCGCAGACGACGCTGCGCGCGGTCCTGGGGAAGCACGAACTCGACGAGCTCCTTTCCGAACGCGAACGACTGAATCTCGACATCCAGCGCGTGCTCGATTCGCAGACCGACGCGTGGGGCGTCAAGGTGTCCACCGTCGAGATCAAGCATGTCGACCTCAACGAATCGATGGTTCGGGCGATTGCGCGCCAGGCCGAAGCCGAGCGCGAGCGGCGGGCGAAGATCATCCATGCCGAAGGCGAACTGCAGGCATCGGAGAAACTGCTGCAGGCGGCGCAGATCCTGGCGCGCCAGCCGCAGGCGATGCAGCTCCGCTACCTGCAGACGCTCGGCAACATCGCCGGCGACCGCAGCTCGACCATCGTATTTCCGGTGCCCGTCGACCTGATGACGGCGATGGGCGTCGTGAAGCCGTCCGGTTGAGCGGAAAGGGACGATCGCGGGCGGTGCTCGCCACCGCCCATCGCAGCTCAGGCGTGGTGCGCTGCCCGATGGGCGCCGTCGAACCGGCGCAACAACAGTTCAAGGTCCTTCGCCTTCGCATCCAGGTGGTGGGCCTTGGCCTGGACGAAGTTCTCGCGGATATAGCGCTTAAGAATCCTGCGTCCCTCGAGACTGTTGACGAGCTTGCAACCGATCTCGGCCGCGACGATCTCGGGAACGTGCTCGTGTTCGGCAATGGCGGCGACCTCCGAATCCGAGAGATCGCTCATGTCTATGCAATCCTTCAGTGTCAACATGGGTGGCTCCTCGCCAGGGTTCGGCGCAGCTTCGGCTGCGCTGCCGACGGGTCGCGAACGCCGCACCTTGCGAGCCCGTCGGTTTGCATTCCCTCAGCGAATTATCCGCCCGTTGTGGGCTACAGGTGAAATAGATTTTTCCAATGCGTCCGTTCGCGGGCACGGTGGCGCGAATGGATCCGACGCCGCGCCTACTCGGTCCGCGTTGCGCGCTTGCCGCGGTTCGGGCAGCTCCCACAGGACAGCCGTTCACCCTTCGGGCCGGTCGCCTCGGGGCCGCCGCAGGACCCGCGAAGGCAGCGTCCCGACAGCATCACGCCGATCGCCATCGCGCCGAACGAGACGCCGAACACGACGAGCGCCACCACGAACAGCAGCCAGAGCATGTGGACGTCCACGCCATCCCCTACGCTGCCACGACGGGCCTTCCGCCGAGTGCAGCGAAGGCGGGCGTCTGCCGGTCGTGCAACGATCCGTCCGGCGCGCGCGCGATGAAGTGGGCCGCGATGTTCTGCGCCGACGCCAGCGCATGGCCCTTGTCCGGCCCGAGCACGATCAGCGCGGTTGCCATCGCGTCGGCATAGCCGCATTCCGGCGCGACGACGCTGACTGAGGCGAGCCCGCGCCCGATCGGGCGCCCGGTCGCCGGATCGATCTCGTGCGAATAGCGGCGGCCGTCCTGTTCGAAGTAGATCCGGTAGTCGCCGGACGTCGCCATCGACAGGCCGGAGAGCGGTACGACGAAATGCGGGCGCTGCGGCATCGCATCCGGCCGTTCGATCGCGATCTGCCACGGACGGCCCTCGCCGTTCAACCCGCGCGTGCGGACCTCGCCGCCCGCCTCGATCATGTAGTCGGCGATGCCGAGCGCCTCCAGCGCGCGCGCGGCCTGATCGACGCCGAAACCCTTGGCGATGCCCGAGAGGTCGGCGCGCAGATCGGGGTGCGCCTTCACGGCGGTTCCCGCCGACGGGTCCACCGCGAGCTTGCGCCAACCGACGTGCGCCGCGAGCGCGGCGACGTCCTCGTCGGGGACGACGCGGTGCACCTTGCTCGGCCCGAAGCCCCACGCGTCGACGACCGGCGCGATCGTGATGTCGAATGCGCCACCCGAGACACGCGCTCACCTCGCGCGCCATCGCGAGGACGGCGAGGGTGTCGGTGGACAGGGCGTACGGCGTGCCGTCGGCGTGCCGGTTGAACCGCGACAACTCGGAGTCCGGCAGGTAGGTGGACATCTTCGCAACCACGCCATCGAGCGCATCGGCGACCGCATTGCGCGCCGCCTCGGCCGCACGCTCCGGCAAGCGCGGGCCCGCGATCTTGACGGTGAAAGTCGTGCCCATCGTCGGGCCGCGGAACTCGATGCCGGGCGCCGCCGCTGCCCCGTGCCGGTCCCCGCAACCCGCGACCAGCGCCGCCGCACCCAGCGCCTGCAAGAGCACGCGTCGCCGCGGAGAAAGCAGTGTGTCCATCGTGAGCCTCCGTTCCTCAAGTCTAGTCACCGTCGCTCCCCGTCGACCGCGCCGCGGACCGCCGCTTCGAAGCGTCCCTCGCCGCGCTCGATCATCTCGCGGACGAGGTCGCCGATCGACACCAGCCCGTACGCCGTCGGCCCGTCGATCACCAGCAGATGGCGGTGGCGGTTCACGTGCATCAATGCGAGCGCCGCCTCGACGGTGGTTCCGGGCGTCACGAAACGCACGTCGCGGGTCATCACCATCGAAACCGGCGTGGACTTCGGATCGAGCCCGGCGTGCACCACGCGCACCAGCAGATCGCGCTCGGTGAAGATGCCGCCGACCAGCCGGTCCTCGGTCATGATCAGCACCGAGCCGACCCGATGGCTCGCCATCACCGCCACCGCTTCGGCGACCGTCGCCGAGGCCTCGACCGACACGAGCTCCTCGTTCGCCTTGTTGCGCAAGACCGCTTCGACCGACTGCTGCATCATGGTGCCTCTCCTTCCGCCTCAACCGAAGTCGTCGAGCAGGATGTTCTCCCGGTCGACGCCGAGCGACGTCAGCATCGCGATCACGGCCTTGTTCATGGGACCGGGACCGCACATGTAGTACTCGATGTCCTCGGGCGCCGGATGGTCCTTGAGATAACTATCGTGCAGCACGTTATGGATGAAACCGACCGGCCCGGTCCAGTTGTCTTCGGGCAGCGGCTCGGACAGCGCGAGATGCCACGCGAAATTCGGGTTGTCCTTCTGTAGCTGCTCGAACTCGTCGACGTAGAACGCCTCGCGCAGGCTGCGCGCGCCGTACCAGAACGTGACCTTGCGCCGGGTGTGCAGCCGCTTCAGCTGGTCGAAGATGTGCGAACGCATCGGCGCCATCCCGGCGCCTCCGCCGACGAAGCACATCTCCTTGTCGGTGTCGCGCGCGAAGAATTCGCCGTACGGCCCGGCCACCGTCACCGCGTCGCCCGGCTTCAGGTTGAAGACCCAGGAGCTCATGATCCCCGGCGGGATGTCCACGCGGTAGTCCGGCGCGAACGCGATCCGGATCGTGAACAGCAGGGTCCCTTTCTCGTTCGGGTAGTTCGCCATCGAGTAGGCGCGCTCCACGGACTCCGCCACCACCGACCTGAAGCGCCAGAGGTCGAAGCGATCCCACACGTCGCGGAACTGCGGGTCGATGTCGAACGTCCTGAATTCCAGGCTGTGCGGGGGACACGCGATCTGCACGTAGCCGCCCGCGCGGAACGGCACTTCTTCGCCCTCGGGCAACGCGAGCTTCAGCTCCTTGATGAACGTCGCGACATTGCGGTTGGAGACCACCTTGCACTGCCACTTGCGCACGTCGAAGACTTCCGACGCGATCTCGATCCGCATGTCGCGCTTGACCTTGACCTGGCAGGCGAGCCGATGCCCGCGCTTGGCCTCCCCGCGGCTGATGTAGCCGGTCTCCGTCGGCAGCAGCTCGCCGCCGCCTTCGCGGACGATCACGTCGCAGACGCCGCACGCGCCCTTGCCGCCGCAGGCCGAGGGCACGAAGATCTTCCGGTCGGCGAGCGTGCCGAGCAGCGTTCCGCCCGCGGGCACCTTCAGGGATTTTGCGGGATCGTCGTTGATGACGATCGCGACATCGCCGGTGGCGACGAGCTTGCGCTTTGCCGCGAGCAGCACGCCGACGACGACGAGCATCACCGCGGTGAAGAGCGTGATGCCGGTCAGGATTTCGCCCATCGGCGCCGTCCTCAGTGCCCGCCCGGCCGCCCGAAGGGCGCTGACCGCCCCCTCGGGGGGCAGCGAACGCAGTGAGCGTGGGGGCCGTTCATCTCAGAGCTGGATGCCGGAAAACATCATGAACGCGATCGACATCAGCCCCGCGGTCATGAACGTGATGCCGAGGCCCCGAAGGCCGTCGGGAACGTCCGAATAGCGGAGCTTCTCGCGCACCGCGGCCATCGCGGCGATCGCGAGCGCCCAGCCCAAGCCCGAGCCGACGCCGTAGACCGCGCTCTCGGCCAGCGTGTAGTCGCGCTCCTGCATGAACAGCGACCCGGCGAGGATCACGCAGTTCACGGCGATCAGCGGCAGGAACACGCCGAGCGTCGCGTAGAGTTTCGGCGCGAAGCGGTCGACTGCCATCTCGACGACCTGCGTCGCGGCGGCGATCGTGCTGATGAACAGCATGAACGCCAGGAACGTGAGGTCGACGTGCGCGAGGCTGGGGGAGAGCCAGCCGAGCGCGCCCTCGGCGAGCAGGCCGTGCAGGATCACGTTATTGAGCGGCACGGTGAGCACCTGGACGAACACGACCGCGACGCCCAGCCCCAGCGCCGTGTCCACCTTCTTCGAGCATGCGAGGAACGAGCACATGCCCAGGAAGAAGGCGAGCGCCATGTTCTCGAGGAAGATCGCTCGGATCGCGAGGTTGAGGTAATGTTCCATGAAGCGAAATCCTTCAGTCCTCTTCCTGGAGCTCGGGCTTCCACGTGCGCAAGAGCCACACAAGGAGCGCGATCAGGAACAGGCCGGATGGCGCGAGCAGCATCAGCCCGTTGGGTACGTACCAGCCGCCGTCGGTCGTCACCGGCAGGACCACGACGCCCAAAATCTTGCCGGCACCCAGCAGCTCCCGTGCGATCGCGACGAGCAGCAGCACCAGCGCGTAGCCGAGGCCGTTGCCGATGCCGTCGAGAAACGAGATCCACGGCGGGTTCTGCATCGCGAAGCCCTCGGCGCGACCCATCACGATGCAGTTGGTGATGATGAGCCCGACGAACACCGAGAGCTCGAGCGACAGTTCGAAGAGATAGGCCTTCAGGAACTGGTCGACCATGATCACCAGCGACGCGATGATCGCGAGCTGGACGATGATCCTGATGCTGCTCGGCGTGTAGTTGCGCACCATGCTCACGGCGAGATTCGCGAACGCGGCGACCAGCGTCACGCCGATGCCCATCACCACCGCCTTGTCGACACGCGTCGTCACCGCGAGCGCCGAGCAGATGCCGAGCACCTGCACGCCGATCGGGTTGTTGGCGATGACCGGCGTCAGCAACGTGGCGCGCTCCGGCTTGCCGAACAGTGTGGTGGCGGTGGACGTCACGGCTACGCTCCCTCGCGGAACTTCTTCAGGAATGGGCCGTAGCCCTGGCCTCCGAGCCAGAACTGCATCATCCGCGTGATGCCGTTGCTGGTGATCGTCGCGCCGGACAGTCCATCGACGCGGTACGGATCCTGGCTCGGCGGCCCGGCGGGGCCCTTGATCACGACGATCCTGGGCTCCCAGTTCTCGTCGTAGGCCTTGCGGCCGCGCCACAGCGCCTGCCACCGCGCGCTTCCCGCTTCGCCGCCCAGACCGGGCGTTTCCTTCTGATCGTAGTAGGTGAGGCCGCTGATCGTCGTCGTGTCGCGATCGATCGCCAGGAAGCCGTACAGCGTTCCCCACATGCCCACACCCTCGACCGGGATCACCAGCTGCAGGATGCGCTCCTGCTGCGCCGGGTCGACGACGAGATAGACGGCGCCGTAGTTCGGCACCCGGGAAATCTGCGCCGCGTTGGCCGGCACCGCGTGCGATGACGTCGGGTCGCCGCGCGCCTTGCGCTGGTCGTAGGTCCTGGCGTCCATCCGGCCCTCGGGAACGAGGTCACCTGTCCTGACGTCGACGAGCCGGACGCGGATATTGCGGTCGAACACGGCCAGGACCTCGCGGTCGGAGAGATTCTCATCCGTCTTGACGAGTCCGGCGGCGAGCAGCACGTTCTTCTGCCGGTACAGGAGCTGGTTGGTCTCCTGCCGCTCGCGCAGGCCGACGGCGGACACCGCGACGAGCGCGGCGCAGACGATGCAGATCGCCGCGGCGAAGCCGATGGTGTAGCGCGTCGATTGGGTATCAGGCACGCCCGGCCCGCCGCTTGACGTTGGCGCGCACGATCGGATAGTCGATCAGCGGCGCCACCACGTTCATGAAGAGAATCACCAGCATCATCGATTCGGGATAGGCAGGATTGACCACCCGGATCAGCACGACGAGCGCGCCGATCAGGAATCCGTAGATCCACTTGCCGGTTTCCGTGAACGGCGAGGTGACCGGATCGGTGGCCATGAACACGGTGCCGAACGCCCATCCGCCGGCGACCATGTGCCACCAGAACGGCACCGCGTACCAGGAGTTGGTCGCCGAACCGATCGCATTGAAGGCGAGCGCCATCGCGACGGTGCCGAGCGTGACGCCCGTCATCGTCCGCCACGACCCGATGCCCGTGACGAGCAGCAGCGCGGCACCGGCGAGGCAGGCGAGTGCCGAGGTCTCGCCCATCGAGCCCGGTTCCAGCCCGACGAACGCCGTCCACCACGAGTGTGGCGCGCTCGCGAACGGCTCGGTCATCTGCCGCATCTGCGCGAGCAGCGTCGCGCCGGAGTAACCGTCGACGGTGAAGCCCGGCGGCACCGCCGTCCACACCTTGTCGCCGGAGATCTCGGCGGGATACGCGAAGAACAGGAACGCGCGCGCGGCGAGCGCCGGATTGATGAAATTCATCCCGGTGCCGCCGAAGATCTCCTTGGCGAAGACGACGCCGAAGCTGATGCCGAGCGCCGCCTGCCAAAGCGGCGTGGTCGGCGGCAGGATCAGCGGGAACAGGATGCCGGTGACGAAGAATCCCTCGTTGACCTCGCTCCTGCGCACGACCGCGAACAGGACTTCCCACGCGATACCCACGGCCATCGTCACCAGGTAGAGCGGGAGGAAGTACAGCGCGCCGTGGACGGTGCAGGCGACGATGCTGTCCGCCGAGTAGCCTACGCCGAGCGCGCGCAGCACGTCGTGGCGCCAGCCGGCGAGGTCCGCCACCTTCGCCGGGTCGAGTGCGAGGTTCGCCTGCAGCCCGGTGTTGTACAGCGCCATGGCCACGCACGGCAGCGCGGCGATGACGACGAGCATCATCATCCGCTTCAGATCCAGCGCGTCGCGGACGTGCGCGCCGCCCGTCGTGACGCTGGCCGGCGTATAGAGGAACGTGTCTGCCGCCTCCCACAGCGGGTAGAAACGCTCGAGCTTGCCGCCCTTCTCGAAGTGGTGGCCGATGCCGTCGAGCATCGCGCGGAAGCGGCTCATGGCGCGACGCCCTCTTCGTGCTCGATGCGATTCAGCATCGTGCGCAGCAGCGGGCCGTACTCGAACTTGCCGGGGCAGACGAACGTGCAGAGCGCCAGGTCCTCCTCGTCCAGCTCGACGCAGCCCATCTCCTCGGCCCATTCGGCGTTGCCGGTGATGAGCGCGCGCAGCAGGAACGTCGGCATCAGGTCGAACGGCAGCACGCGCTCGTAGGCGCCGATCGGGACCATCGCGCGCGGGCTCCCGTTGGTCGTCGTCGTCAGCGGAAGTCGCCGCCTCGCCCAATGGCCGAGGACGACGCCCCAGAGCGAGAACTTGCCCGGCTGCGGCGCGATCCACCCCAGGATCTCGCGCCTGTGGCCTTCCGGCAGCGCCGACACCTGCAGGTGATAGCGGCCGAGGTAGCCGTGGATGTCGCCCGATGCCGAACGGCCGTCGAGCACCGAGCCCGAGATGACGCGCTGATCGCCGGGGCGGAGCTCGTCCTTCGTCAGTGTGTCCAGCGACGCGCCGATGCGCGTGCGCACCAAGCGTGGCTGCGCAACACCCGGACCGGCGAGCGAGACCACGCGCTCGACGTCGAGCACTCCGGTCGTGAGCAGCCGGCCGATGGCGGCGACATCCTGGTACCCGATGTGCCAGACGGTCTTGCCGTGACGTACCGGGTCGAGCACGTGGATGTGCAGGCCGGGCGTACCCGCCGGATGCGGGCCCGCGAACTCCTCGACCACGATGCGCTCGGTGGAGGGCGCCGTGACGCGCGAGCCCGCGGCCTTGCATACGTAGGTCGTGCCGGGACAGAGCTCGGCGACGGCGAGAAGTCCCGCGTGGAAATCCTCGGTGCGCTCGGCCAGGACGACGTCGACCGCCGGCGCGTGCGGTCGCGTGTCGATCGCAGTGACGAAGATGGCGTGCGGCGTCGTGGCCGGCGACGGCACTTTCGAGAACGGGCGCGTGCGCAACGCCGTCCACAGGCCGGACTCGACGAGCAGCGCACGCACGGCGTCGGCATTCGCTCGGCGGATTGTCCGCGTAGCTCGCGAACGCGACCTGCGCATCGGGGCCATCGGCGGGGTCGACGTCGATGACGATCGACTGGAACGCGCGCATCTCGCCGCGATGGATCGCCGCGATGGTGCCCGCGGCCGGCGCGACGTGGCGGACGCCGGGCGTTCGCTTGTCCTCGAAGAGCGGCGTCCCGCGCAACACGCGCTCGCCGGGCTGCACCAGCATCGTCGGCTTGAGCCCGAGGTAGTCGGCACCGAGCAGCGCAACCTGCCCGGAGGCGGCCGCGATGTCCACCGCCTGGGAAGGCTCCCCGGCCAGCGGCAGATCGAGACCTTTCCTCATTCGGTGCACGGCCACGGCGACGGCTCCTCCCGACTCCGCACACTAGCGTCGTTCGGGGCGGGGATTCTTGATCCAGACCAAACCCCGGAGCGGAACCGCCGGCGAAATTCGCCGCGGAAGCCGGCGGCACGGGTGCCGCCGGTCGCCGCAGACCCTCGGGGCGCAGGCGACGCGCGTCAGTGCGGCGGATCGGCGAGGACGACGATTTCCGCGGCGGACACCGCAAATCGGGACCGGACGCCGGGCGCTAGCGCCTCGGCGAATCGCGCGTGCGGCAGGTCGGCGACGACGCAAAGCGGGCCCACGGTGAGCTCGTGCCGGACGAACTCGCCGAGGAACTCGGTGGTGCCGATTTGCGCGTCGAACACGAGGCCGTCGTCCGCGCCGCGTTCCTGCGAGCCGCACCGCATGCGGCCGGAACGCGATGGCCACCGCATCCGCCTCCCCTGGCGGCTTCGGCAATGCGGCGCGAGCGGCACGCGCGCACGACCGAGGCCGTCGATGGTGACGGCGCACGTACCGTCGTCGTCGTCCGCGCCGGACGCGATCCTTCCCGCGTAGATGTTGATCGACCCGACGAACTCGGCGACGAAGCGATTGGCCGGCGTGTCGTAGAGCTCGCGCGGCGTGCCGACTTGCTGGATCACGCCCTGGTCGAGCACGGCGAGGCGATCGGCGATCGTCATCGCCTCCTGCTGGTCGTGCGTGACGAAAATCGTGGTGATCCCGAGCCGCGCGCTGCAGCCGTTTGAGCTCGAGGCCGGTCGCCGCGCGCAGCTTCGCGTCGAGGTTCGACAGCGGCTCGTCGAGCAGCAGCACCTGCGGCTCGATCGCGAGCGTGCGCGCGAGCGCCACGCGCTGCTGCTGCCCGCCGGAGAGCTGGCCGGGCCGGCGCTCGGCCGAAGCCCGGCGAGGCTCACGAGCTCGAGCACTTCGCGCACGCGTTCGCCGTGACCTCGTCGCGCGGGAGCCGCGCCGCTCCTCCAGCCCGAAGGCGACGTTCTCGGCCACGGTGAGGTGCGGCCACAGCGCGTAGTTCTGGAACACCATGCCGACGTCGCGCTTCCACGGCGGCAGCGCGGCGACGTCGCCGCCGCCGATCATCAGCTCGCCCGCGCTCGTCCTGATTGAAGCCGGCGAGGAGGCGCAGCAGCGTGCGACTTGCCGGACCCGGACGGCCCGAGCAGCGCGAAGAACTCGCCGGGCGCGATCGACGAGCGAAATGTCGCGCAGCACGATCTGCGTCGTCGCCAGTACGCCATCGACGCTGCGATGTTGCATGCGACCTGCTCGACACGCGATCACGCGGGTCGTCGGCATGGCTTGTCGTCCCGGGTCGTCGGTTGGCTGGCGAGCGCGCGTCGAGCACGCGGTGCGACAGGTAGGTGCCGAGCGCGACGATGACGACGGCGATCACGCCGAGCGCCGCGGCCGGACCGCGCGTCGCGATGCTCTGGTTGTAGAGGTAGATGCCGTAGGAGAGCGGCGCCTGCGACTCGCCGTCGCGAGCAGGATCGTCGCCGACAGCTCGACCGCGGCGGTGATGAAGCTCGTGACGAAGCCGGCGAGGATGCCGCCCATCATCAGCGGGATCACGATGCGCCGCGCGGTGCGCCGCCTGGTCGGCGCCGAGGCTCTGCGCCGCTTCCTCGAGCGACGACGTGCACCTGCTGCAGCGCGGCCACGCACGAGCGCAGCGCGTACGGCAGGCGGCGTACGGCGTAGGCGAGCATGATCAGCGATCCAGCGTGGCGGTCAGCGCGCCGCTCGATGAACGGCAGCTCGACGCCCGCGGAAGGTGCGCAGGTACCCGATCGCGAGCACGATGCCGGGAATCGCGAGCGCGGCGCTGGCACGCCCAGTCGAGCCACTGGCGGCCGGGGAGCTGCGTGCGCAGCAGGAGGTAGGCGATCGCGGTGCCGAGGACGACGTCGATGCGCGCGGCGAGCGTGCAGTAGAGCGAGCGTGTTGCCGATCATGCGGGTGGAATCGGTGAGCACGGTGGCGTAGTGCGCGAGCGTGTACGCCTCGGGCAGCACGCGAGAAACTCCACACCTTCGCGAGCGACAGCAGCAGGATGCCGAGGTGCGGCGAGAGCACCAGCAGCAGCACGAGCACGATCCAGCCGTAGGCGAGCGACCGGCTGCCAGCGGCGAGCAGCCGGCGCCGCTGCAGCGCCGGCGCCGCCGCGGCTGCAGCGTCGCGTAGTCGCGGCCCTTGCGCGATCTGGGCCGACAGCGAGAGCGCGACGATCGAGAACACGATCATGACGACGCTGATCACGTAGCCGATCGGGTCCTCGATGCCCGACCGAGGTGATGCGCAGGTAGGCCTGCGGCGCGAGCATGTTGGTGACGTTCGAGCACGAGCGGCGTGCCGAGGTCGTCGAACACCTTGACGAACACGAGCGCGGCGCCGGCGACGAAGCCCGGCATCGCGAGCGGGAACACGACGCGGCGGAACAGCCGGAAGCCGCGCGCGCCGAGATTCTGCGCCGGCCTCCTCCATCGCGCCGTCGATGTTGCGCAGCGCGGCGACGAGGTTGAGCAGGATGAACGGAAAGTAGTGGAGGCCCTCGACGAAGATCACGCCGTTGAGGCCGTCCATGAACGGGATGCGAGAACCCGAAGCGCGTCGGAGAGCAGCAGGTTGACCGAGCCGTTGCGGCCGAAGAGGAGCTGCATGGCGACCGCGCCGACGAACGGCGGCATGACGAGCGGCAGCACGCCGAGCGTCTGGACGAGGGGCGCGCCGCGGAACTCGAAGCGCACCGTGAGGTAGGCGAGCGGCACGGCGATCAGCGCGGCGAACACGACCGACATCGAGGCGACGACGAGGCTGTTGACGAACGCCTCGCGCATCAGCGAGATCGACGAAGAACGCGTCGACGTGGCCGAGCGTGAACCCGCCGTGGCCGTCGGCGAACGCCGTGTAGAGGACGCGTGCGCGACCGGCAGGCGAGAAAGACAGCAGGAACGCCGACGCAGGCAGCGCCAGCGACCGCCACGCGCGATCGGCGCACGACTCGACGGCGGCGCGGTCGCGCCGCGCACCGCCACTGGCGCTTCACCGCGTTCGCGAGCTCCACGCGCGCTGCGCGTAGTTGGCCTTGGCCTTGCGTGCCCACTCCTCCTCGATCTGCGCCGGCCGCTTCGACGCCGTCGGCGTCCTTCTTGTCGCCCGGAAGTGCGGCGAGCAGCGCCGGGTCCGTGCGCCTGCTTCTCGTCGATCGGCGGCGTGAACAGGCGAGCTGGCGCGCGCTTCGTCGAGCTGCGCGGCTCGTCCGCGCGCCGAGCGCGCTTCTGCGCGTCGTGGATCGCCTTGGTCGCGCCAGCGAGCTCCTTGCGGCGGAACGTGATCAACTGGTCGAACAGCGACGACGACGACGTAGTAGCGCGACTCGGACAGGTTCGAGTCGAAGTTGACCTTGGCCTGGATCTTTCCGGTGAACGGGTTCGGATATCCGGCCGGTGCCTTCGCGTAGCGTCGCGGGCAGCACCGGCAGGCGGATGATCTGCTTGTCGAGCAGCAGCTCTGGCCCTCGCTCGGACAGCGTGTACTGGATGAACCGCTTGCCGGCCTCGGGCGCTCTTCGAACCGGCGACGAGCGCGATGTTGGCGGGCACGATCGCCGTCACGCGACGGATACACGAACTCGACCGGCAAGCCCGAGTTCTTGGCGGCGAGGCCGAAGAAGTCGATCACGAGCCCGACGCCGTACTGGCCGCTGGCCACGCCGTCCGGCACGCCGAAGCTGCGCTCGGTGATCGCGGCGCAGTTGCCGGCGATCGCAGGATCTGGTTCCAGCCGCGGTCCCAGCCCTCGCCCTGCAGAATCGTCTCGACCGTGAGGTGCGTCGTGCCCGAGCGCGACGGGCTCACACGTTGCAACCGAGGGCGGTCAACGACTCAGAAACCGAACGTTCGGGCGCCCTGGTAGAAGACGAAGCTCGCGACCCACGCGAGCGAGAGCGGCCACAGGACCGCGAGCGCGGTGAAGCGCAGGCTCTTCGCCTCGTCCCTCAGCGTCGCGATAGCCGACAGGCACGGCGTGTAGATCAGCGTGAAGATCATGAAGCTCATCGCGCTGACCCAGTCGAGCCGCGCGGCAACCGCGCCGGCCAGTTGATCGGTTCCCGCGCCGAGGACGACCGCGAGGCCGCCCAGCACGATCTCCTTTGCGACGAAGCCGAAGATGAGTGCGATCGACATCAGCGGATCGATCCCCAGCGGCCGGAACACGGGCGAGAGCGCCGTGGCAAGCTAACCCGCCGGCGTGTCGGGTCCGGCCGGGGCGGCGCCCGCCGGAAGGTGCGTGAGCAACCAGATCAGCAGCACGCCGGCGACGATGAAGCCGCTGGCACGGCGCAGGAAATGCGATGTCGCGCGCCAAGCTTCGGCCGCCACCATCGATAGCGTCGGCCGCCGGTAGGGTGGCAGCTCCATCAGCATCGGCTCGTGGCTCGCATAGCGGCGCCGCCACACGAACGCGGTGAGGAACGCGGCGGCGAAGCTCATCAGGTAGAGCGCGAACAGCACGAGCGGCGCCACCGTCGGGCTGAAGATCGCCGTCGTCAGGAACAGGAACACCTGCAGGCGGGCCGAGCACAGCGAGAACGGGATCACGAGCATCGACAGGAGCCGCGCGGCGCGATTGCGCAGCACGCGGGTCGCCATGAGCGCAGGGACGTTGCAGCCGAAACCCATCAGCTGCATCACGAACGCCCGGCCGTCGAGCCCGAGGCGCCCCATCAGCGCATCCATCAGCCACGCGGCGCGCGACAGGTAGCCCGAATCCTCGATCAGCGCCATCGCGGCGAAGAACACCGCCATCAGCGGCACGAACGTGACGACCGTGCCTACGCCGTCGACGAGCCCGTCGACGACAAAGCTCCGGAGGAGTGGGGGCGACTCCGTCAGCAGCGGCGCGAGGACGCCGTTCTTGAGCGCGTCGAGCATCCACTTCATGCCGTCCTGCAGCGGCACGCCGATGCCGTAGACGGCTTGGAAGACCGCGAACATCACGACGAAGAAGAGCGGTATTCCGAGCCACGGGTGCAGCAGGACGCGGTCGAGGCGCGCGGTGGCGCCGGCGGGCAGGATCACCGGCATCTCCACGGCGAGCTTGCAGAGGCGCAATGCTTCGCGCTCGCGCGCCTCGCGAGGCGGAATTGCCGCGAGATCGGCGACGACGGGCATCGGATGCCGTTCCAGCAGCGCCGCCAGCGCGCGTTTCGCCTCGTCCATTCCCTGGCCGTATTTCGCGGACGCCGAGACGACCGGCACGCCGAGCTCCGCGGCGAGTCGCGCGGTGTCGATCGTGACGCCGAGCTTCGATGCCTCGTCGGCCATGTTGAGCACGACCACGAGCGGAACGCCGGTGGCCGCGAGCGCGAGGACGAGCGGCAGCTGCAGCTCGATGCGCGTCGCGTTGACGAGGGCCACGATCGCGTGCAGCGGGACGGTTTCGAGGAATCGCTGCACGACCACCTCGTCGTCGGAGTGACCTTCGAGCGAATAGATCCCGGGCAAGTCGGCGAGCCGGACCATGTTTCCGCCCAGCAACACCCGCGCGGTGGCGAGGTCGACCGTCATGCCCGGCCAATTGGCCACGCGCGCGGAGGCCCCGGTCAGCCGATTGAAGAAAGTGGACTTGCCGGTGTTGGGTGGGCCGATCGTCGCGACGTGACGGCCGTGCGCCGGGGCGCCGCCCGTGGTCGGCCGCTCGTTCACCCCCGGTGGGCAGCAGGCTTCCATCGGCGAACGTGGTCGAGCAGGATGGCGCGGGCGTCGGCGCGGCGGATCATCAGCTCCGTAGGCCCGATCCGCACGTGCAGCGGCCCGCCGAACGGCGCGCGGCGCAGCACCGCGACGCGCCTGCCGGGCGTGAGGCCCAGCGCGGCCATTCGCTCGCCGGCCATGCCCGTTGCGTGAACGGCGGTGATCGCGGCGGAATGGTCGGGGGCGAGGTAGTCCAGCGACAGGTTCATCCGGGGCACTTGTTGTTAATGATTCTCATTATCCACGACGCCGGCAGTCCGTGCAAGCCGCAGATGGGCTGGACTTGATCCGGATCAAGTCCGCGACGCGCCCTGGACCCGAGTCGCACGAGGCGGACGACGTTGTCCTCACCCGCGGCCATCGGGCCGTCGCCGCGGATCCGGACACAAAAAAAGCCCGCGCAGAGGCGGGCTTCTTCGCAAGCGGGGTGGAGCTAGTTGCGGGTGAGCGCCGCAACCTTGTCGTCGGGCGCCGGGGCCTTCGCTCGGTCGGTCGCCGGCTTGACGGCCTTCGCCGGCAATGTCGCCTTGGCCAGTGCCGGCGCCGTTCCTGGCACCTTGGTTGCCGCGGGGGGCGGCGACGAACTCGCCAGCGCCGGTGGAGCGATCGAAGCCGACGCGGCGGCATCGGTGTATTCACATGACATGCCGATCGCCGGAGCGAGGCCCAGTGCGGTCAAAGCGGATAACGCCAACAAGCGCTTCATGGTTACCTCCCGGCCAGGCGCGGAAGGGAAATAATCTGCGCGCAACGCGTAAGATTGTCAATACGACGTGGCCGCGGCGACTGATGTAATACCGGCCGGGTGCCGCAGCGCTCTCGTCCATTCGTGTGGCATGTACATCAACCACGGGAATGCGAAACCGTCCGTGCCGGCGCAGCACGAAGGTGACCGATACCGCCTCTGCACGTCGGCGAATTTCGCTCGGTCCATGTGAGCAGCAGCGCGCCGGCAAGCGCGGCGGCGAGCGCCGCGATCTGCACTGCGGCACCTGCGGCTCGAAGCCGAGCTGGTCGGCGAGCAGGACGCCGCAGCCGCGATCTGCGCGATCGCGAGATCGATGAACACGATGCCTCGGGCGAGCACCTGCGTGCCGAGCGGAACGTGCGTGGCGGTAACCAGGATGCCGGCGGCGAACGCCGGCAGGAGGATCGAAATCTCGGCGGCCGAAATATTCACCGCTGCCCCTTGAGCAGGCGCGCGATCGTGTCGTCGAACAGACCGTACAAGTCCTTCGCCGCCTCAGTCGCCGCCGACCGTGAACGGCAGCATGACGGCGTTGATCTTCGCGCGCTCCGCGATCCATTGCGACGCGGATCGCTCTGATACGCGGCGCGGATCACCATCTTCACCGGTTGCCGTTGCAGCGTCGCGAGCACTTCGGTGAGATGCGCGCTCGTCGGCTCGACGCCGGGCTTGGGCTCGAGTGCGGCGACTTCGTTGAGACCGAGCCATACCTCGAGATAAGTGAAAGCCTTGTGCTGGACGACGATCGGCACGCCTTTGAGCGGCGCCGCCTGCCTTTCCCAGTTCGCAATGGCAGCGCTCCAGCGGTCGGCGAACGCCTTGTAGCGCGACTGGTAATACGCTGCGTTGGCGGGATCGAGTTCGGCAAGGCGCGCGGCGAGCGGACCGGCCACGCGTGCGATGTTGCGCGGATCGGTCTGGATGTGCGGATTGCCCTCCGGGGTGGACGTCACCCTCGGAGCGGTCGAGGCGCGCGGCTTTTTCGAGGAGCGTCACGTAGCCCGCTGCCTCGAAGTAACCGGGCTTGCCGGGCTGCGATCTTGGGATTCCCGGCCTGCTGCGTGACGAGTGGCAGCCAGCCGATCTCGAGCTCGGCGCCGGTGGCGACGACGAGATCCGCGCTGCGCGCCCGGGCGATGCAATCGCGGCCGGACGCCGCAGCGCACTTGCCATTCGTGTGGCATGTACATCAACGGCGGGAATGCGAAACCGTCCGTTCCACGGATCGCCGGGTTCCACGGTTCGCCGGGCCGAGCTTCCGGCCCCATCACTTTGCGGTCGGGAAAGCCGTCGGCGCGTAACGCGCGTGGCATGGCACCGGGATCCGTCCATGCGGAGGAAGACTCGGGATGCGGAACCTGCCGCCGACGATTCGCCTGCTGGGACCACCGCAGTTCGCAGGCACGTCCGGGCAACGTTCCGTTGGAGCGCAAGGCCGCCGGGTTGCTGGGCTATCTCGCGCTGCACGGTGAAAGCACGCGCAATACCCTCGCCGCGCTGCTCTGGCCCGATGCCGAGCCCGACGGCGCGCGCAACAATCTTCGCCAGACGCTGTTCAAGCTGCGCCGCGCCGCGCATCAGGACCTGATCGTCGGCACCACGCACCTTCGCCTCGCGTCCGGCGGTCGAAGTGGATGCGCTCGGGACGCCGCCACCGGACGGCCAGCTGCTGGAAGGTTGCGACTACGCCGATTGCCCGGACTTCGCGCAGTGGCTCGATGCGGAGCGCAGCCGTCTCGACCGGATGCGGCTCGAAAGCGCGGCCGCCGAGGCCGAGGCGCTGGAGAAGCGAGGGCCGCCTCGACGACGCCCTGCTGCGCGCGGAGGACATCGTCCGCCGGATGCCCTTGGAGGAGGTCGGCCATCGCCGTGTGATCCGGCTGCACTACCTGCGCGGCGACCGCGCCGCCGCGATCAAGGCCTACGCGCGATGCGTCGACCGGCTGCGCCGAGAGCTCGATGTCGAACCCACGGAGGAAACGCGCTCGCTCGCGGCCTCGCTCGAGGCGCACGCCGTACCGGCTCCCAGACCGGCGCGTGCGCTCGTGCCGGTCACCCTGTCTCGACCGCCTCACCTCGTCGGCCGCGACGAAGAGCTGGAAGCGGCCGATCGGGCGTGGCGAGAGGAGCGCGCGTTCGTCGTGGTCGGCGAGCCCGGCCTCGGCAAGTCGCGGCTGCTGGCCGAGTTCGGCGCCGAAAGGCGGGGCATCCTCGCCGCGGCCGCGCGTCCGGGCGATGCAGCGATTCCCTATGCCTCGCTGGCGCGCCTCCTGCGCCTGGCCATCGAGCGCTTGCCGATACTTGCCGAAGGCGCGTGGCGGGACGAGCTTTCGCGCCTGCTCCCCGAACTCGGGTCCGCTCCCGGCCGGTCGCCGGAGGGGCAGCGCCTCGTCCTGCAGCGCGCCCTGCGCGCGCTGCTGGAGGCCGCGATGGCCGAAGGAGTCGAGGCAATCGTCCTCGATGACTTGCACTTCGCGGACGAAGCGAGCGTGGAAATGCTGCACTCGCTTGCCGGCGCCGACGAGCTCCCCCGATTGCGCTGGGGCTTCGCCCAACGTCCGGCCGAGGGAGGATCGGCGGCGCGCGCGCTGCGCGAGGCGCTGGGCGAGGCGGGCGTGCTCGTCGAGATTCCGCTTGCCCCGCTCGACGCGGCGCGAATGGCGAAGCTCGTCGATTCCCTCGCCGTACCCGGGCTCGAAGGCGCGCTCGTGGCCGAACAGCTCGTCAGGTTCACCGGCGGCAATCCCCTGTTCGCCCTGGAGACCCTGAAACATGCGCTTTCGGCCGGCGTTTCGCCCGCGCAGTTGCGCGAAGGGCGGCTGCCCCGTCCGGTGAACGTGGGTGCGCTGATCGAGCGGCGGCTGAAGCAGCTGAGCCCCGGGGCGCTGGCGGTGGCCCGCGTGGCGGCCCTCGCCGGTACCGATTTTGACGCCGAGCTTGCGGCACGCGTGCTGCAAACGAACGAGCTCGCCCTCGCTGACGATTGGAACGAGCTCGAGGCGGGCCAGGTGCTCAAGGGCGCAGCGTTCGCACACGACCTCGTGTTCGAGGCGATGGTGCGGAGCGTTCCGGCGCCGATCGCCCGGCAGACGCACCGCCGCATCGCCGCAATTCCTCGAGGAACGGGGTGGCGAGCCCGCGCGGCTGGCCGAGCACTGGACCGCGGCCGGCGAGGCCGATCGCGCCGTGCCCCACTTCAAGGCCGCCGCGGTGCGCGCCGAGGCCGCGGCGCGGTTCGGCGAAGCGCGATCGCTCCTCGAGCGGGCGATCGCGATCACCGAAGAGGACGGGCTGAAGAGCGCGACGCTGGAACTGCAGTTCCTGCTGGTGGAACTCCTCAAGGACATCGGCGCGGCGGGCGAGACGCTATCGGTCATCGAGCGCATGCACGGCAATGTCACCACGGCCGATGAGCGGATGCGGCTCGCGCGCTCCGAAGCCCAGGCGCTGGCGTACCTCGGGAGGTATGCGCAGGCGGAGGCCACCGCACGGCGCGCGCTCGATGACCCCGACTGCGTCGAAGACGCCAACCCGCTGAGGGTTGCGGAAGTGCGTCATGCGCTCGCCGAGAATCTCCTCGTCAACCGGCGCGTGCCCGAGGCCCTCGAGCTGCTCGCGCTCGTGGAAATGCCGCTTCGCAACCACCCGGACCCGCAGTTTCGCGGCTGGTTCCATTCCGACTACGCGCGGGCGCTCCTGCTCTCCGACCGTCTTGTGCAGGCCGATCAGCAGCTCGACGCGGGACTCGAGTTCGCCCGACAGGTGGGCCGTCAGCGAATGATTTGCGGCATGGTCGCGATGAAGGGCCAGGTCGCCGCTGCCGCCGGGCTGATCCACGAGCCCGTGGAGCGATTTCGCGAGGCGCAGCTCGCGATCGCGGACCTGGAGCCTTCCGTGATCACGATGGTCCTGCAGTACTGGCTCGCGACCTCGCTCGCGGACGCCGGACGCTATCGGGAAGCGCTCGCCTCGATCGAGAGCGTGCTGGCCACGCCGGCGCAGACCGACGACTCGTGGCACGCACGCGCCCACGGCCTGCGGGCGCTCATCTACGGGCACCTCGGGCAACGCCGCCTCGCCGCACAATGCCAGGCCGAGGCCGGTCGGTACCCGTCGCTTCCGATGAGCATTCCTGCGAACGTCGTCGCAAGGGTCGAGCTCGACTGGATTCTCGAGGCACCGGTCGACGAGACGATCGAGCAGGGGCGTGCGACGATCGCGAAGGTCGGCACGCCGTCGGATCACTGGCGTCTCGCGCTGGCGCGGGCCCTCGCACGGCCTGAATCGATCGACGCCAAGGCGATGGAGTCGCTGCACCGGACCGCGACCGACCAGGGGTTGTTGGGGCACGCCCTCGCGGCCCGACTCGCGATGGCGCTGGCTGCGGGCAGACGCGGCGATGCGGCGGCCTGCGTCGAGAACGCCCGGGCTGCGCTCCAGTCAATGCGCCGCTACACGCTGCCCGGATGCTACCGGCCCCGCCTGTGGCTCATCTGCCACGATTTGCTGCAGGAATTCGATCTCGACCTCGCCGGTCGGGCGCTGCGCGACGGCGTGGACTGGATCCACGCGGTCGCGCGGTTCCACGTTCCCGAGTCCTTCCGCGAAGGGTTCCTGCATCGCAATCCGGTGAACCGCGCGCTGCTCCTGGCGGCGGACACACGCGCCGCAGGACGATAACGGTCCGGTAACGCCGGCGCTCTACCTTGGTCGCATGCCCCGCGGGGCTTCGACCGAGGAGAGGCGCCATGGCAACGATTCCTGTTCGGCAAGCGGCAAATGCCTACGATGCGCGAAAGCTGCACGAAGTGTTTCGGACGGGCGACGTCCCGTCGATGGGCGACGACGCGGCCGCCGATCCATCGCCCACGTCCGCGCCCGAGGCCGCCAGGACGAGGCGCTTCCGCAGGGAGCTCGATCGCTTGAACATGAGCGCCATCACCGTCCTCGCCGCCGGGCTGGTGTTGATCGTCTCCTTGGTCATCGCGATCGACTAGGGCTTGTTCTCGCTTGCGGAGTGGGTGTGAGCTGGCCCTAGTCGACGTTGATCCGGTGCGCGCTACATGGCGCTCGTCGTGAACGTGGGCGCGATCACCTGCGGCGCCATGCCGACCGGCGTCGGCTCCAGCACCGTAATCCGCCACAGCGTGCGCGGGTCGTCGGGATCGGTCAGCGTCGCCGAATGCAGCAACGACGCGTTGTCCCATATCACGACGTCGCCGACATGGTACTTGTGCGAATAGCGGTACCTGGGCTGCGTCGCGTGCGCGGCGAGCTCGTCCAGGAGATCGCGCGCCTCGTCGTCGGGCATGCCGACGATGCCGAACGAGCTGCCGGAGACCGCGTACAGCGACTTGCGCCCGGTCACCGGATGGGGGCGTGCGATCTTGTGCGTGATGAGCGGCATCTTCGCCTTCTGCTCGTCGGTCAGCGGTGAGGCTGCCGTGCGACTGGCCTCGTCGGTGTCGTGGCGGTTGCCGTAGTGGTGGATGCCGTAGAGCGGCTCGATCCGCCGCTTCATCGTCTCCGGCAGGTCGTCGTACGCCGCTTGCTGGTTGGCGAACAGCGTGTCGCCGCCGACGTTCGGCACCCGGATCGAGTACAGCGTCGTCGCCCGTGCCGGCACCTGCAGATAGGAATAGTCGGAATGGAAATACGAGCCCGCATCCTGCAGCCCGGTGGGCTTGCCGTCCTTCTTGACGTTGGACAGGATGAGGATGTTCGGATCCTCGGGGTGGTGGAACTGGTCGATGACGTGCGGCTCGGGCGGGCCGAGGCGTCGCGCGAAGGCGACGAACTGCGCCGGCGTGAGCGACTGCCCGCGCAGCACCAGCACTTGTCCCGCGAAGAACGCGCGCTCGAGCTCCGCGAACGCGTCGTCCGGCAGCGGTCGCGAAATGTCGACGTCGGACGTCTCCAGCCCGAAGCCTGGGCACAACGGCAGAAAATTGCTCATCGTCCACCCCGCGTGCGGGCGCGGCGCGCCCACGTCAGTCTATTTGAGGAACTCCGGCCGCAGCAACCTCGGCAGCAGCAGCGGGATCTCGGGCCAGATGATCAGCATCGCGAGCACGAGCAGCATCGGCACGAGCATGATCATCGTGTCCTTCAGCGCATAGCGCAATCGCACCTTGGCGATCGCGCAGGAAATCATCAGGCACAGGCCGTACGGCGGCGTGACGAGGCCGAAGGCGAGGGCGACGATCCCGATGATCGCGAACGAGACCGGATGCATGTTCACGGAGGCGGCAAGCGGCTGCAGCGTGGTGCCGACGATGATGATCGCGGGAATCGCGTCGAGAAAGCAGCCGACGACCAGGAAGACGGAAGCGACGAAGAACCCCACGCCGACGAGCCCGAGTCCCCAGGACGTGACGTTCTCGAGCAGCGCCTTCGGAATCTGGAAGTACGCGAGCAGCCAGCCGAAAACCGACGCGGTGCCCACGCAGAACAGCGCGATTGCGGAGAGCTTGCCGGTTTCGAGCAGCGCGGTCCACAGATGGTGTCGGTCCATTTCGCGGTAGAAGAACATGGAGAGCACGGCGGCATACAGCACCGCCGCCGCGGCGGACTCCGTCGCGGTGAACCACCCGAGCAGGATCCCACCGACGACGATGAACGGCGTCATCAGCGCCGGGACCGCGACCGCCGCGGCCGCGAGGAACTCCTTCAGCGTCGCGCGCGGGTACGTCGGATAGTGGCGGAGCTTTGCATACACGTGCACGGTTCCCATCTGCGCGAGCCCGAGCAGAAGCCCCGGGATGACGCCGGCCAAGTAGAGCGCGCCGATCGAGACCGACAGCACGCCGCCCCAGACGACCATCAGAATCGACGGCGGGATGATGACGGCGAGAACGGCCGACACGGCGGTGATCGCGATCGAAAACGAGAGGTCGTAGCCCTCCTTGACCTGCGCCTCGATGAAGATCTTGCCCTGGCTCGCGGCGTCCGCCGTCGACGAGCCCGAGATCCCGGCGAAGAACACGGACAGCAGCACGTTGATCTGCGCCAGCGCGCCGGGGAAATTGCCCACCATCGTGCGCGAGAGGCGCACCAGCCGGTCCGTGATTCCGCCGACGTTCATCAGGTTCGCGGTGAGCAGGAAGAACGGCACTGCGAGCAGGATGAACGAGTTGTAGGCCTTGAACGTCGTGTTGAACACGACCATAGGCGATAGCCGCGGCTCGATGAAGAGCACCGGCAGGCACGCGAGCCCCAGGGCAAACGCCACCGGCACGCGCAGAACCATCAGCACGAAGAACGTGCCGAAGAGCAGCGTCGCCGCCACGCCCGGCGTTAGCGCAGCGCCGGTCATACGGCGCTTCCGGTGCCGATCTCGCGATGCGTTTTCACTCCGCTTCCCGGGCCGGGGCCGTCGAGGAACACGCGCACGTCCGTCCGGAGCCGCTCGAAGCCGAACAACAGCCACGTGACGCCGGTTGCGGGCCACGCGACGAAGATCCACGCCATCGGCAAGTCGGCGAGCTCGGAGGTCTGGTTCCATCCGAACTGGACGAACTTGAAGCCATACCAGACGAACACGAGCGCGAATACGAGCACGAACAGCATCGAGACGATGCGCAGCAGTGCATCGGCGCGAGGCCTCAGCTCAGGCCAGACGTCGACGTCGAAGTGGCTCGCGTCGCGCACGCCGATCATGGCTCCCAGCATCACCATCCAGATGAAGAGGAAGCGCGCCATCTCCTCGGTCCAGATCCAGGCGGGGATCAGCTGAGTGAAGCGAGAGATCATCTGGAGCGTCACCGGCACGATCAGCGCGGCCACGCTCACGCCCAGCAGCACGTTGAGCAGCCGGTAGTAGCCATTGAGGAATTTGCGCATGCGTGTTCGCGAACGGTTGGCCTGCAGGCAAAAAAAGACCGGCGCAAGATCGCATTCTTGCGCCGGCCGCTCGGCGGAAGCTACATGGAATTGATCTTGTTGTAGATCGCTTCGGCGCCGATTTCCTTCGCGTATTCGGCCATCACCGGATCGGCAGCCTTCTTCATCGCGGCGCGGTCGGCAAACGGAATTCTCTTCAGCTTACCGGCAGCCTCGAGCGCTTCCAGCTTCTTGGTGTCCTCGCCCGACTCGATCTGACGGCCATAGACGCCCGCCTCCTTGCCCGCCCTGACGATCGCGGCCTGAAGGTCCGGCGGCAGTTTCTTGAACGTCTTGCCCGAGAAGCAGATCGGCCGGATGGTGATCGCGTGCTGCGTCATGTTGAGGTTGGGGCCGACTTCGTAGAACTTCATCGCTTCCACGCCGGCGGCTTCGTTCTCGCCGGCCTGGATCACGCCGTTCTGGATCGCGTTGTAGACTTCGTCGTACGCGATCACCGTCGGCGACATCCCGGCGGCGGCGAACGTCTTGCTCCATATCGGCGCGCCCTGGACGCGAACCTTGAGGCCCTTCATCTCCGCCATGTTGCGGACCGGTTTGTTGGCGAAGATGTTGCGCGTGCCGCCGCCCGCGAAGCCGATCAGCATCACGTCGCCCTTCGCCGATACCTCGTCGGCGATCGGCTTCAGCGTGTCGGCGTCGAGCACCTTGTTCCAGTGGTCGAGGTCGCGGAACAGGAACGGCGCGTCGATGAACGGCGCCGCCTTCGAGAACGTCGACATGTGTGCTGGCGAAACGATGCCGTAGTCGACCGAGATGCCCTGGTTCATGTAGGCGAAGTAGTCTTTCTCGAGGCCCAGTTCGCTGTTCTTGTGCAGGACGAAGTTGATCGGCTTGCCGTAATACTTGGCGGTCAGTTCCTGGAACCGCACCAGCGCCTTCGGTGAACGCGTGGTCGTCGTTGAACTGCACCGCGCCGTGCAGCGTGATCGGCGCCTGCGCGCCCGCTGAAAACGAGACGGCGAGCGCTACGGCGCCCAGGCAGCGCATCGCTGCGCGAACCGGATTTCGCATGTGTTCCTCCTTTGGACTCGGGCCCGCCCGGCGCCAGCCGCCGCGTTTATCCGTCGCGGCGTTCTGGTCAGGTGGTCGGACCAATTGAACCGGGTTGACGGGGTCCTGTCAACGCGAATCGAATGTTGCTTTGCAACATCGCCCGCGCTTTCGGCGCTCGTGCGCGCCCCTCGCTGGCCCCAGCGCGCATTCCCTCGCTACGCCGGCTTGAGGATTCGTATTTCCTTGCCGGTCACGTATCCGTTGACCCGTCCGCGATAGGCCTGCATGTGCGCTGCGGTGTCGTGCGCCCGGAGCGCGGCGACGCTCTCCCACTTCTCGATGATCGTCACCCGGTCGGGCCCCATCCTGTGCTGCGACGGAATGTCGGTTTCGGCATCGATCGCAGGCCCGTACTCGATGCAGCCAGCTTCCGCATGGACAAGCGGGACGACCTTCGCGAATTCCGCGAGGAACGCGCTGCGGGTACCGGGAGCGAGATCGAGCGTTGCAATCACGTGAACCATGGTGAAATCCTCGGGTAGGTCGAACGGGCGCTCTCGCGATCGGTTGGGCTAGGGCTTTGGCGGCGGGATTCCGGCGGCGCCGAGCGCCCTCACCGCAGCCTTCACCTCGACCGTCGACTTCCTGCCCGTTTTGTCCTCGATGGTCAGCGTCAGCGGAACGATGTCTCCTGCTTTGAGCGGCTGCTTGAGGTCGAACAGCATCACGTGATAGCCGCCGGGCTCGAGGCCGACGGGCTTGCCCGCCGGCAGCGGGAGCCGGTCGATGGCCTGCATCTTCATCATGCCGCCGTCCTTCTTCATTTCGTGGATCTCGACGAACTTCGCCATCGGCGTGGCCACGTCGACCAACGCCGCGTCGGCGACAGAGGTCAATTGCATGAAGGCGCCGGTGACCTTCTGGCCGGCGACCGTGCCGCGGACCCACGCGTCGCTGACGGTCACCTGGGAAATGGCCGGAATGGGATACAGCGCAACGAGGAGGGTGCAGCCCAAGGCTCCGACGGGAAACGTCCATTTCATCGATATCTCCAGATTTGGCCTCAGTCGGCGTTGCGGGAGCGGGGGATCAGAACCGCAACGTCACACCGCCGACGGCCGCCCAATCGACAGCGAGCTGCGTGCCGTTGACGTAGCGATAGAGCGGCAGCTGGGCGAACGCGTAGAGCTGCACCTGGGGCGACACCGTATAGCTTAACCCGGGGCTGAAGAACAGCGAGCGGCCGCCGCTGTCCTCCGGCTCGGCGTTGGCGCCGGAATCCCGGGCGCGCCAGAGGGCGTTGAGCTGGCCCATCAGCGCGACACTTTCCGCCACCGGCCACGTCACGCCGCCGGTGAAGAGCAGCTGATTGCCCGGGCGGAATTCGTCGGTTGTTGCCATCGCGCCCTGGAACTGGAGCTGCGCGAACCAGATCGCGCCGCTCCTTGCCGCGTAGTTCGCGTAGACGCCGAGCACCCCGCTCGTCGCGCCGGTGCCGGGTTGCAGCGAGCGCTCGGCGACGACGCCCTCGGCGTTCGCGACGTTGTGCGGACCCGTCGGCAACACGACGCCGAACTGCGCGCCGACACCATAGGCATCCGAGGCGATGAATCGGTAGCGGCCGACGATCCGCGCGTCGCCGAGCCGCGTGAAATCCCACGACTCCGGCGTCGGGTCGTCATACGGATCGGCGAGGTGGTCGTGCGCGCGCTTGACCATCGGCAGCGTCGCCGTCACGCCCCACCGCTGATCGAACGTGTAGTCGAACGAGGCGATGAGCGTCTGGCTGACGGTCTTCTGCTCGAGGGCATCGGCCCCCTCCGGCGCGACTGACGTCCTGTGCGAGCCGGCGTAGAGCTGGTCCTGCCGAATGTAGTCGTACTGCAGCTGGAAGAGGGTGCCGCCGGCCTCGGTCGGGATGCCGTGGATCTGCCACTGCGTGTTGACGAGGCAGGCGGCGGAACCGCACGAGGCGGCGGCGGAGTGGGGGAGTGCCATCGCGGCGAGGCCGGCGACGAGCGCGAGTTGCGCCAGGGAATGCGGCTTGAGAGGCATGGGAACTCCTGTCGTGAATATTCCGAGCCGCCGCGCGCATTGATGCGCGGGCGGGGCGTTCGGTCGAATTCGACGGAAGGCGGCGCGAGGCGCCGCAGGGCGGATTAGCCGGGGGGCGGCGGTCCGCGGGGACGCGCGACGATAACGTCGTCGTCGCGGATCGCGACCGACGGATGCCCGACGCCGACGAGGTTCCGGGCGGCGGTGACCCCGATCTGCGGCGCGGCCGGCGCCTGATGGGCGACCGGGCTCCCGGCGCACCCTGCGCAGTCCGCGCAGCCAGTACACGGCTTCGATTTGCCATCCGCAGTTGCCGGCAGCGACGCGGGCGCAGGGTTGGCCTCGGCGACCGACCGACAGAGGTCCTGGTGGAAGTTTGCGCCGGAGCCGACGGGATGCGCGTGCGATCCGAGCGGCGTCGCCGCCAGCGTCGAGAACAGGAACGCGGTCAGGGCAAGCCTGGAAGCGCGACGCAGCGATCGGCGGCGTTTGAACATGGACGGCGATTCTACGCCAGCGGAACGCCGCCGGCGGGCGCGACCGCGCGCGGGCGCGCAACGATTCCTTCCGTCACGCCGCGCGAGGAGGCCATCCTGTTGCCAATCCGGCGAAAGACCGGCGCGAACGCCCTTTCGGCGCGGGCATTGCCATGAATGGGCGGCCATGCGAACGATTCTCAGAAACTACATGAGAGTTTCCGCGCAATCAGCGGTTCCTGAACCAGATTCGCCACAGCTTTCCGACCGGAAATTGACGCAGGTCAATAATAATCGTGACGACTCGGTCGAGCGATTGCTCACCGCTATCACTTGGACTACCGTGCGCTGGAGGTACAACATATTGTGTTCCGTGCGCGCCCGGGGAGGCCCTTCGCGCATCGGGAACCGGAGGAAATCCATGGCGCCGGATGCGGTCGCCCCAGCCAAAGGGGAGGTGTCTTCTGCGCCGCCGGCGCTGCCGGCGCAGGTCATCAAACGCGATGGCCAGCGCGCCACGTTCGAGCTTGGCAAGATTGCGTCGGCGATCATGCGCGCGGGCGCCGCGACCGGCGAATTCGACGCCAGGGAGGCTTCGCAGCTCTCCGAGGCGGTCGGCCGCGTGCTCGCCCATCGCCACACGGGCGGGGTCCCCGACATCGAGACGATCCAGGACTGCGTCGAGCACACGCTGGCCGCCGCCGGCTGGTTCCACACGGCGCGTGCGTACATCGTCTACCGCGACCGGCACGAGCGCCTGCGTGCCGACCGGAAGACATTGGTCGACGTCGCGGCCTCCGTCGACGAGTACCTCGAGCAGAAGGACTGGCGCGTCAACGCCAACGCCAACCAGGGCTACTCGCTCGGCGGGCTCATCCTCAACGTCTCGGGGAAGGTCGTCGCCAACTACTGGCTGTCGCACGTCTACGCGCCCGAGATCGGCCGCGCGCACCGCGAGGGCGACGTCCACATCCACGACCTCGACATGCTCGCCGGCTACTGCGCCGGCTGGTCGCTGCGGCAGCTGCTGCACGAGGGCCTGAACGGCGTGCCGGGCAAGGTCGAGGCGGGGCCGCCGAAGCACATGTCGAGCGCCGTCGGGCAGATCGTCAACTTCCTCGGCACGCTGCAGAACGAGTGGGCGGGCGCGCAGGCGTTCAGCTCGTTCGACACGTACATGGCGCCGTTCATCCGCGCCGACGGAATGAGCTTCGATGCCGTCAAGCAGTGCATCCAGGAGCTCATCTACAACCTCAACGTGCCGTCGCGTTGGGGGACGCAGACGCCGTTCACGAACCTGACGTTCGACTGGGTGTGTCCCGAGGACCTGCGCGAGCAGATCCCGGTGATCGCCGGCGTCGAGATGCCGTTCTCGTACGGCGAGCTGCAGCCCGAGATGGACATGATCAACCGCGCATACATCGAGGTGATGACGACGGGTGACGCCAAGGGGCGCGTGTTCACGTTCCCGATCCCGACGTACAACATCACACCGGATTTCGACTGGGACCACCCGAACTGCGAGGCGCTGTTCGCGATGACGGCGAAGTACGGGCTGCCGTACTTCCAGAACTTCCTCAACTCCGAGTTGAAGCCCAACATGATCCGGTCGATGTGCTGCCGGCTGCAGCTCGACCTGCGCGAACTGCTGAAGCGGGGCAACGGGCTCTTCGGCTCCGCCGAGCAGACCGGCTCGGTGGGCGTGGTCACGATCAACTGCGCGCGGCTCGGCTACCTCTATGCCAACGACGAGATCGGCATGTACGAGCGCATCGACGAGCTCCTGGGCTACGCGCGGGACAGTCTCGAAGTGAAGCGCAAGGTGATCCAGGGCCTGATCGACCAGGGGCTCTTCCCCTACACCAAGCGCTACCTCGGCACGCTGCGCAACCACTTCTCGACGATCGGCGTCAACGGCATCAACGAGATGGTGCGCAACTTCACCCGCGACAACGACGACATCACCACGTCCTACGGCCACGCGTTCGCGGTGCGCCTGCTCGACCACCTGCGCGCGAGGATCGTCTCCTTCCAGGAGGAGACCGGCCACATGTACAACCTCGAGGCGACACCCGCCGAGGGAACGACGTACCGCTTCGCGAAGGAAGACCGCAAGCGCTGGCCCGACATCCTGCAGGCCGGAACAGCAGGAGACGCCGTACTACACGAACAGCTCGCAGCTGCCCGTGGGCTTCACCGACGACCCGTTCGAGGCGCTGACGCGGCAGGAGGAGCTGCAGACGAAATACACGGGGGGCACGGTGCTGCACCTGTACATGAACGAGCGCATCTCCTCGCCCGCCGCCTGCAAGACGCTGGTGCGGCGCTCGCTCGAGCGCTTCCGCCTGCCCTACATCACGATCACGCCGACGTTCTCGATCTGCCCGACGCACGGGTATCTCGAAGGCGAGCACGAGTTCTGCCCGAAGTGCGACGAGGAAAGACTCGCCGAGAAACGGCGCAAGCTGGCCGCCTGACCCTGAGCCGTCCACCAGCCGGAGGAGTGCGATGAACACGATGACCGAAGCGAAGCACCTGACCGAGCGCCATCACGCTGACCGCCGAAGAACGCCAGCGCTGCGAAGTGTGGACCCGCGTGATGGGCTACCACCGCCCGGTCGCGTCGTTCAACATCGGCAAGAAGGGCGAGCACTGCGAGCGCCGCTTCTTCGCCGAGGAGCGCGCGCGGCCGCACTTCTGAGCGGACGCGCCGCAGGTCCGAAAGTCGCAATGCCGGACGGCGCCGACGCGCCGAGTCAGCGCGCCACCGCGTTGCGCGTGGGCGGCTTCGTCCCGTTCACGTCGACCGATTATCCTGGCGCACTGGCGGCCGTCGTCTTCTGCCAGGGTTGCCCCTGGCGCTGCGGGTACTGCCACAACCCCCATCTCATCGCCGCACGCGGCGACGACGAGCGCGAATTCCCGCGCATCGTCGAATGGCTCGCGAATCGCCGCGGCCTGCTCGACGCCGTCGTATTCTCCGGCGGCGAGCCCACCGCGCAAGCGCAAATCGCCGATGCGGTTGCGTCGGTGCGCGCGCTCGGATTCAAGATCGGATTGCACACGGCCGGCGTGTATCCACGGCGGCTCGCGCGGGTTCTGCCGCAACTCGACTGGGTCGGCCTCGACGTGAAGGCGCCCGTCGCCGAATACGCGGCGCTCGCCGGTGTTGCGACCAGCGGCACCGCGGCGTTCGTGAGCCTCGATCTCGTGTTGCGATCCGGCGTCGCGCATGAAGTGCGGACCACCGTGCATCCGGCGTTGACGCCACCCGCAACGTTGGAGCGCCTCGCGCGCGAGCTCGCCGACCACGGCGTCACGCGGTGGGTGCTGCAGCCGTTTCGCGCGACGGGGTGCGCGAACGAGGCGCTGGTCGCTGCCGCCCCAGCCGGGTGCGCAACTCGACGCGGCGCAGCTCGCGCTTCTGCGCGCGCACATTCCCGAAATCGAGGTTCGCTCGACGTCCGGCACTGGGTCGCAACAGGATTAGGCCAAACGGCCGAGGCGGGCGCGGGCCATCGCGCCGCCGCAGGAACTTTCCAGCGTAATCATCCGCTTGGACGCTCGGCGTCCGGGTCCATCGTTTCTCCCCCTGTCGTTTTCTACAGGTGCGCGTGCCTGCGACGCGCCCTATCGTCCGTCGCGCAATCGTCACCGGAGAAAACGTTGGCCCGCCAAACCCGATGCAACCACACGACGACCGACCGGCTCTCGTGTCGCGCGCGCACGGCTGCGGCGTCCCGCGTCGGTCTTCACCACGAGCGTCCGCGCACGCATGTGCGACGCATCACCCTCGCCGGGCTTGTATTGGCGGCGCTCGTCGTTGCCGGCGTTCAGGCCGCGACGAACCTCGTGCAATACACGTTCGACGCTGCCGGCAACATCGTTGCGATCCAGCGGGCCGATCCCGTTGTGCTCGGGGTCTCGGGCTTTGCGCCGACGTCCGGTGCCGTCGGGACCCCGGTCACGATCACCGGGACGGGATTTGCCCCGACGCCTGGCGGCAACGGAGTCACGTTCAATGGCGTCGCTGGCATCGTCAGTGCGGCTACCGCGACGACGCTCACCGTGGCCGTACCCGCCGGCGCAACGACCGGCAGGATCGGCGTGGCCGTCGCCGGCAAGTCCGCGACGAGCCTGCAGGATTTCACCGTTGCGCTGCCCGGTGTGCCGACGATCGCCGGGTTCGCTCCCGCCGCCGGAACGCCCGGCGCGCCGGTGACCGTCGTCGGAACGAACTTCAATCCCGCGACCGGCGGCACAACCCTGAAGCTCAACCAAAGCGCGGCGACCGTGACCTCGATCACGCCGACGCAGCTGACATTCGCGGTTCCGCCGGCGACTGGCTCCGGCAAGCTTCGCATCACGACAGCTGCCGGCAACGCCGTGAGCGCCGCCGACTTCATCGTGCCACCGGCGGGCATCGCTGCAACCGACATCGCCTCATCCACGCGATTGATCGCCGACGGCGCCCGCGCAGAGCATCGCACTCTTCGCCTTCAACAAGGTCGGGTTGATCCTGTTCGACGGCAATGCGGGGGAGTGGCTGAGCCTGCAGCTTGGCGCCTTTGTGATCAATCCGGCCGGCGCGACGATTTCGTATGCCATCTTCAAGCCCGACAATACGCAGCTGTCGGCGGGTACGGTGTCGTCGACCAACCTGACGATCCACGTGCCGCAGCTGCCGGCAATCGGCACCTACACGATCGTGCTTCGTTCGGGGACGACGCAGGTTTCTCTGGACGCGCGGCTCGAAGCCAACCGCTTCATCCCGGGCGACGGCTCGACACTGGCCGTGACGCGGGGCGCCGGACAGTCGACGCGTGCGCTGATTACCGGGGCAGCCGGCGAGCAGAAGGCCCTGTCGGTGGCGTACCTCGCGACGGTTCCCGCCGGTACCAGCCTCGCCTATGAAGTCGCGTCGCCGAAGGGGACCACGTTCCGAAAGGGAATGGCTTTCGGCTTGGGTGCCACCGAGCTGTGGCCGCCGTTCGCGACGACGGGCACGCATGCGATTGTGCTCGGGTCGACGGCGTTCACGACCCAGACAAGCTTCCGGCTTGCACTCGACGCCGGCGTTGCGCTGGCGGTCGACGGGGCTGCGCAAAGTGTCGCCGTGGGGGCGCCCGGGGCCGGCGCGCGTTTCAATTTCACCGGAATCGCCGGGGAAAGCCTTGGTCTCGGCATCACGGGCGTCGCTCCCGATCCCGCGCCGGCGATCGGTTCCACGATCTCGGTTTACAAGCCGGACGGCAACCTCCTCATTTCCTCCCACTGCCAGGCGGGAGGAACGGAGTGCTCCGCGAACCTCGCGAAACTGCCCGTCACCGGGAACTACGCGATCATCGTGCAACCGTGGAACGGCGCGACGGGATCACTGCGGATCTGGCTGTCCCGCGACGTCGCCGAGACGTTGGCGAGCGGGGTGCCGACGCGGCTCGCGCTGGCACGTCCCGGCCAGAACGGGCGCCTCCCCTTTGCCGGTGCGGCGGGTGAGTTGATCGCCGTGCAAGTGCGCGGTGTCGCGACGTCACCGGCGGGTCAGGGGCTGTTCGTGCAGGTGAATCGGCCCGATGGCGCGTGGCATTGGTTCATGCATCTGACGGGAACGGGGCAGACGTTGGTCGCGCCGCCGTTGCCGGTGGCCGGAACGTACACCCTGTTCGTCGAACCGGAATCGGCGGCGCAGGGCGCGGCGACTGCGAGCATGGAGGTTCTGCTCGACCCGGGTCAGAATCTCGCGGTCGACGGACCGACGGTCGCGTCCACGATCGCCATCACGGGCGCCAGCGCACGGTACACATTCGCCGGTACGGCAGGCCAGTCGCTCGGCCTCGGCATCAGCATTATCGCGTTGAATTTCTCTTCAGGCGCGACGATCTCCGTGTACAGGCCGGACGGCACGACGCTTACCGCCGTCAGTTGTGCCGCGACTCCCGGCATGTGCGGCGTCAATCTTGCGCAGCTGCCGACGACGGGAAAGTACCAAGTCGTGGTGCGGCCCACCGCCGGGGCAACTGGCGCGCTCAATGCCACGTTGTCAACCGACCTTGCGGCAACACTGACGCTGGGTAGCCCGTTGGCGCTCAACCTCGACCGGCCCGGCCGCAACGCGCGCCTGACATTTGCGGGGACGGCGGGACAAGCGTTGCGTCTCTCCTGGTCCGGCGTCGCGATCGCGGGCACGACGCTCAACACGGTCGCAACGCTTTACCACCCTGGCGGAACATCGATGAGCTCGGCGGTACTCACGAACGGCGTCGCGGGAGGTAGCAATCTGCCCACGCTTCCCGTGACCGGCACGTACACGGTCTTCATAGACCCTGCGGCCGGGACGACGATGGGCGCGACGTTGACGCTCGCCGCGCGGTGACGCCGCGGTACGCCACCGGGGGAGGCGCGATGCCTACAATATCACTCCGCTTCTTGAGGTTGGTGCCGGCGCTCATTGCCACGATCGCGTGCGGGGTTTCCGCCCAGGCGATCGATACGCGCTGCATGGAAAGCGGTGGGTTCGCGCTTTGCACCGAGACCCGTCGTCGTTCCCATATCCCCGACCGCCGTCGTCGATTCGGACATGTGGACGTACAACGCGTGCGACATGGACGCGTCGTTCCCATGGCGGGAGGCGGCGTGGTGCGAAGCGCGGGGCAAGTTGCGGCGGCCCGATCTTCGACTCGACGATGGTCAGCGTGTCCGCCGAGTTCGAGCGAATCGTCAACCACGCCTGCCAGGTGAGCGTCGTCGACTCCGGCTGGGGTCAGACGCTGCCGAGCAACACCCTCTGCTGGACGGGTCCGCCCGTCACGCAGAATCGCACGTTGATTCGCGACTTCCGGCGAATGGATTTCAGCGGCCTTTCGCCCGGTGCGACCGGCTGCAACGCGCCGTGGAGGGACGTCGTCTTTGGAGGGCGATGGCGCAACCTCGCGTGCCCGCCCGGATACAACAGCCGCAGCAGGCCGAACGGCGAGATCGAATGCTGGCGGCTCGTTCCGGAATGCCCGGCGACGGTCGGCAATCCGATCAATCTCCTCGACGGCTGCAAACTGCAGCGCGAAGTCGATTACCGGTCGCGAACGCCGGGCGGGATCGAAGTCGTTCGGTACTACAACAGCGCCGGTTCCATCCGTTTCGATGCGGGCCCCGAGAAGGCGACCGACTACTGGCGCACGACGTGGGACAGGCGCGTGCTCGCACCCCGAAGCGCGAGCGGCATTCTCGCCCATGCGCAACGAGCCGATGGATCGTGCAGGCGTTCCTGGCGAGCGGTCGGGAATTGGTCAACGCGCACGGGGGCGGGTCGGCATTGATCGAACGACTCGCCGACGATTCGGGCGCGACGACGGGCTGGCGACTCACCACCGCGGACAAGGACGTCGAGCGCTATGACGCAGCTGGCCGCCTGCAGTCGATCGCCCAGCGCACGGGGTGGGCGCATGCGCTGGCCTACGACGCGAACGGCCGACTCGCCAGCGTCACCGACGCGTCGGGCAACGTCGTGACCTTCACCTATGACGCGACGGGGCGGCGGAGCGGCTTTGTCGCTCCGGGCAATCGCACCTACCGCTACGGCTATGACGCGAGGGGACGATTGATCTCCGTCACCTATCCCGACAACGCCGTCCGCACCTATCATTACGAGAACGCGAGCTTTCTGCACGCGCTCACCGGAATCACGGACGAAAACGGCGTACGCTTCGCGACGTGGACCTACGACGGGATGGGGCGCGCCATTTCATCGCGGCACGCCGGTGACGCCGAAGCCGTGACGCTCTACCAAGGCTCGTACTCCTCCACCGCGAACGAAGGCACCACGACCGTCGTCGACGCGTTCGGAACCAGTCGCAGCTATTACTATCAGGGCGCGGGCGGAATGCTGCGCGTCAAGCGTGTGACGCAACCCTGCCCGGGCTGCAATGGCGCCAACGCAGTCTATCTCTTCGACGCCAACGGCAACGTCTCCTCGTCCACCGACTTCAACGGCAACAAGACGACCTACACCTTCGATCTCGCGCGCAACCTCGAAATCTCGCGCACCGAAGCTGCGGGCACGACCCTTGCCAGAACGACCACGACGCAGTGGCATCCCGCATTCCGATTGCCGACGAAGATCACCACGCCGTCCGGCGCGAACGGCGTCGACGAGGTGACGGACCTCGCTTACGACGCGCAGGGTAACCTGGTGCAGAAGACGATCACGTCCGGCACGGCGCAAGCGCCAGTGGACCACCACGTACAACGCGCGCGGCCAGGTGCTCACCGTCGATGGGCCGCGGACCGACGTTGCCGATGTCACGACCTACACGTATTACGGGACGGCCGATCCCTGCGTCGCGTGCCGCGGCAATGTGCAGACCATTGCCAATGCGCTTGGGCAGGTCACGACGTTCGACGACTATGACGCCGACGGCCAGCCGTTGCGGGTCACCGACGCCAATGGGGTGGTGACGACGTCCGCCTACGACGCGCGGGGGCGGTTGCGGGTGCGCACGGTCAACGCGGGCACTTCCGCCGCGGAGACCACGACATTCGACTACGACAATGCCGGACAACTCACCAAGGTCACGATGCCGGACGGCGCGTTCCTGCGTTATCAGTACGACGATGCGCACCGCCTCACCGAAGTGGCCGACAGCCAGGACAACGTCATCCAGTACACGCTCGACGCGATGGGCAACCGCATCAAGGAGGACGTCTTCGATCCCGCGGACCGCTTGGTCAAGACGCGGCAGCGAATCTACGATGCCCTGAATCGGCTCTACAACGACATCGGCGCGGCGGGACAGATCTCGGCGTATCGGTACGACGGCAACGGCAATCTCGCGAAGAGCGTCGATCCGCTGGCACGCCCTACGATGCTCGGCTACGATGCATTGAATCGCCTGCTGACGTCGACCGATCCCGCCGGTGGCGTCACCAGGTATGCCTATGACGCGAAGGATCGCCTGGTGTCGGTGCGTGACCCCATCAATCTGACCACCACGTATTCCTACGACGGACTCGGCAATCTGGCCCAGCTCGCGAGCCCCGACACGGGAATTTCGACGTTCGTTCCGGATGCCCAAGGGAACGTGGTCGGCGCGACCGATGCGCGCGGACTTGCAGCGACCTTCACTTACGATGCGCTCAATCGCCCGACGCTTGCGACCTATGTCGGAGGAAGCGTCTCCTTGGAGTACGACAACACAGCGACCGGCGGTGCATTCGCCCGGGGCCGCCTGACCCGGATCGCGGACCCGTCGGGCGCGACCACGTACACATACGACGCGCTTGGCCGCGTGCGGACCAAGGCGCAGACGGTGGCTGGGGACGCGTCGGTCAGGACGTTCAGTGTGGGCTACCAATATGCGGCAGGTCGCGCGACCGGATTGACATATCCGTCGGGGCGCAGCGTGAGCTACAGTTTCGATTCGCAGGGACGCGTCGCCGGTATTACAATTGCCGGCCAGACCGTCCTGAGCGGCGTGGGATATCTGCCGTTTGGCGGCGTGCAGGCTTGGACGTGGGCCAACGGGCAGACCTATCGGCGCGGTTTCGATGCGGACGGCCGCATGGCCTCGCTCACGCTTGGACCGGATACGCTGGCCTACGGAAGCGAAACCTGGACGTTTGGCTACGACGGATTGAATCGCCTGACTGGGCATTGCTGCCGCAGGGAGAGTCGCTCGGCTACGCCTACGACGCGAATGGCAACCGCAAGCAGGAAACGCGTGCCGGCGCGACGACCACCTACGGTTACGCCGCCGGCTCCAACCGCCTGCAATCGCTGACCGGCACCGTCGCGAAGAACTTCAGCTATGACGCCGCCGGCAATGTGATCGGCAATGGAAGTGCTACGTTCACCTTACGACGGCCGCGGCAGGCTGACGCAGACGAGCGCGGCACAAGTATTCGATCAACGGCCTGGGGCAGAGGGTGGCCAAGACCGGGCCAGGCGTGGCGACCGGGACGAACCATTACGTCTACGATGAACAGGGACACCTGATCGGCGAGTACGACGCCGCCGGCGTCGTGCGCCAGGAGCTCATCTACCTTGGCGATACACCGGTGGCGAGCGTGCGGCCGAACGCGAGCGGAGGGGTCGACATCTTTCCGATCTACAGCGATCACCTCGACACGCCGCGGCTCATCACCAACCAGGCGAATCAGAAGGTCTGGGAATGGAAGACCGACACGTTCGGCGCCGGACCGGCTAACGAGAACCCCAGCGGCCTGGGCGTGTTCAGCTTCAACCTGCGGTTCCCGGGACAATACTACGATGCCGAGACCGGGCTGCATTACAACTATTTCCGGGATTACGATCCGACGATCGGGAGGTATGTGGAGAGCGATCCGATCGGATTGACGAGGCGGGATGAACACTGTTCGCTATGTTGCGTCATCGCCGGCTACATTGTCGACTCATTTGGACTGAGCGGCGAGGAGGTGGCTTCTCAACACGTACGGTAACTGGTGTGGCAAGAATTGGAGCGGTGGAAAGAGTGGTCCAATCATTCCTCAAAATCCACTTGGCCCAATTGATAGTGTGGACGATTGCTGCAGGGTCCATGACTACTGCTACGCGAAGGCATGAATGTGATACTTGTTCATTGCGGGCACATGCAAAGGAAGGGAAGAGGGAATGTGATCTGGAACTGGTTAGCTGCCTAGACGCACTCGGGGAAAACCGCCAGAAGCGTGGCCCATGCCACCGCGCCCCGACAATGAAGCGAAGCATACTTCTTTTGCCAGAAGGCGAAGATGTATCTTCGTTGACGCGCCCATGAAGAAACGGCTGCGCTCAATTGGTCATGGCAACGCGCCGCTTGCTTATTGCATGGGATCTTTGTTGCGGAGTTTGGATTCTCGACGTTCAAGTTGATCTTGATGTGATGCCTGGCAGACTATGGATGGCGAATTCTGCCTTGATTTGGCCTTTATGGGTTGGGGTGGCCATCGCCTCCGGTCCCGCGCATCGCGCGCGCTTGGCAGTCAGCGTCGCCATTGGGATGTTATTGCTCATTCCAACGATACCGACTCTTTACACATTTGTGGTGTGGTCAATCGAGGGATTTGCGCCGTGAGTTAGCGTTTCCGATTGCCGTGCCCTTGGCGTGGCTGGGCTACTGCATTGTTGGCAATGAAGCTTGACTGGTGCTGCATCTCGCCATTCCTTACTGCGTTGACGGGTCACAAAGCGAAACAGTCACTGTACTGATCATAGACTTAGTGGCCCCGGAATTGCAGTCGGCCATGGCAGAATGAGTGCCATGGCCGCCCCAGCAATGTTCTCTTCTGCGCACGCGCGCGACGGCTCGCCCCGTGCGGTGGCGACCTGGCTCTTCGTCTGCTGCGCACTCGTCTTCGCGATGGTTGTCGTCGGCGGCGTCACGCGACTCACGAGCTCGGGGCTGTCGATCGTGGAGTGGCAGCCGATCGTCGGCGCGCTGCCGCCGCTCACTGACGCCGATTGGCAGCAGACTTTCGAGAAGTACCAGCAGACGCCGCAGTACCGGCTGGTCAACCAGGGGATGACGCTCGCGGGATTCAAGGGCATTTTCTGGTGGGAGTACATCCACCGCCTGCTCGGGCGCGTGATAGGCGTTGCGTTCTTCGTTCCGCTGCTCTGGTTCATCGCGCGCCGCCAAATCCCGCAGGGATACGCGTGGAAGCTAATCGGCATCTTCGTGCTGGGTGGGCTGCAGGGCGCGATGGGCTGGTACATGGTGAAAAGCGGTCTGGTCGACAACCCCCGGGTATCGCAGTTCCGCCTCACCGCCCATCTCGCGCTCGCGCTCGCCATCTTCGCTGTGATGTTCTGGGTGGGACTCACCCTAATCCATCCGCAGCCCGCGCGATTGTCATCCCCCCCGACACGTTCGGCGCGATCGTGGGCAATCGGATTCACGGCGCTCGTCTTCGCGATGATCCTGTCCGGTGGCTTCGTCGCCGGCATCCGCGCCGGGTTCGCGTACAACACGTTTCCGCTGATGAACGGCAGCGTCGTGCCTCCCGAGCTTTTCATGCTGGAACCCTGGTGGCGCAACTTCTTCTGGAACATGGCCACCGTGCAGTTCGATCATCGCTTGATTGCATGGCTGATCGCGTTCACCGTTCCTGTGGTTTGGTGGAAGCTGAGGACGACCGATGGCCTGCCTTCGCGCGCCCGGTTCGGCGGCCATTGGTTGCTCGCGCTTGTCGTGCTGCAAATCGCTCTGGGGATCGCGACCCTGCTGCTGGTCGTTCCGATACCGCTGGCAGCCGCTCACCAGGCGGGTGCCGTCCTGGTGTTCGCGGCAGCGCTGAACGTCGCCCACGCGCTGCGCTAGGGGCCGCTTCGGCCTCCTTGCTTGGTTGAGGAATGCGTCCGTCTTCGCGTCGGCCTCAATGGGGCGACTCGCCCCGGTCGCGTCCCCACTCGCTTCGCTCGCGGGGCCCCGGCTCCCAGGCTCGCGCCGCGGTTGCGCCAATCGTCGCGGCGGGGGATCATACAAGGTTCCTGCACGCAGTACTCGATGAAAGTTAGCCATGCCCGATCCCCGCGCCCTCGACGAACCCCTCAGCGAAGCCGAGCTCGACCAGCTGGAGGCGTTCCTGGCGTCCGACGCCGTCCCGCAGGACTGCATGGATCTGGAGATGCTGGACGGTTACCTCGCGGCCATCGTCTCCGGACCTGACATGATCCAGCCGTCCGAGTGGCTTCCGCAGGTGTGGAGCGAAGGCAACCGCAGCGCGGCCGCCGCGTTCGCGAACAAGGACGAGGCGCAGCAGATCATGGCGCTCGTGCTGCGGCACATGGTCGGCATTCAGCGCACGCTTGCGGAGTCGCCGACGCGCTTCAAGCCGCTCCTGTACCTGCCAGAAGGCAAGGCGCGCGGCAGCGAGCGCATGCCACCCGAGGGCACCGCGTGGTGCGAGGGCTACATGGCAGGCGTCAAGCTGCGCGACGACGAATGGCAGCCGCTGTTCGACGCGCCCGATGCCCGCGACTGGGTCTTCCCCATCGAGGCGCTGGCCTTCGGCGATCGCGACGACGAGTTCACCGAGTGGGTGGACACCGAGGAGAAACGTACCGAGCTGATCGAAGAGCTGCCGGTGGCCGCGGTGCTGATCTACCGCTTCTGGCAGGAGCGGCGCAACGCGAAGCAGGTGCGCGGGGCGGGCGTCCGTCGCGACAAACTGTCCGAAGCCACGCGCAAGTCGCGGCAGCGTTTGCACTGATCTCGCGCCGATTCCTGTCGTCGGGGGCTCGATTGGCGATGCGTTAGAACCGGCGCGGTCCCTCACGCCGCAAACCGCATGGCGCCGTCGCGGCGCATCGGTGTCCCGGAACCCACGTCCGCGCAATACTCCACGTCATGTCCGCCACTTTCGACTTCGCCCTCGCGACCCCCGCCCTCGATGAACTCGCGCCGCTGCGCGAGCGCATCACGACCACCTACCGGGCCGACGAGAGTGCGACAGTCCGAGACCTGATCACCGAAGCCCGCCTCGCGCCGGAACAGCTCGCGCGCGCGCAATCGCTGGCGACGACGCTCGCCGCGGCGGTGCGCGCCGAGCGTTCGAATGCCGGCGGGGTCGACGCGCTGATGCTCGAGTTTTCGCTGGACAGTCGCGAGGGCATCGCGCTGATGTGCCTCGCCGAAGCGCTGCTGCGCATCCCGGATGGGGCCACGCGCGACCGGCTGATTCGCGACAAGATCAGTCGCGGCGACTGGTCCGCGCACGTCGGCGCGTCGCCCTCGCTGTTCGTCAACGCGGCGGCGTGGGGCCTGCTCGTCACCGGGAAGATCGTCGAGACGCGGAGCGAAGGGACCCTCGAGCAGGCGCTCTCGTCGCTGCTGCGCAAGGGGGGCGAGCCGCTGATCCGCAAGGGCGTCGATCTCGCGATGCGTCTCCTCGGCCGGCAGTTCGTCACCGGCCGCACCATCGACGAGGCGATCGCGAACGCGCGCGACCGCGAGGCGCGCGGCTACACGTTCTCGTACGACATGCTCGGCGAGGCGGCGATGACGGCCGCCGACGCAAACCGGTACTTCACCGCGTATGAAGCCGCGATCCATGCGATCGGCCGCGCGGCGAACGGGCGCGGCATGGCCGCCGGTCCCGGCATCTCGATGAAGCTGTCGGCGCTGCACCCTCGCTATTCCCGCGCGCAGCGCGAGCGCGTGATGGACGAGCTGACGCCGAAGCTCGCCACGCTGGCGCGGCTCGCGAAATCGTACGGCATCGGCCTTGCCATCGATGCGGAGGAAGCCGACCGCCTCGGCCTGTCGCTGGACCTCCTCGCCCGGCTCGCCGCGGATCCGACGCTCGCGAATTGGGACGGCCTGGGCTTCGTCGTGCAGTGCTACCAGAAGCGCGTGCGGCCCACGATCGACTGGATCGTCGCGCTTGCGCGGAAGCACCGGCGGCGTCTGATGCTCCGGCTCGTCAAGGGCGCGTACTGGGACGCGGAGATAAAGCACGCGCAGGTGGACGGGATGCGTGACTATCCGGTGTTCACGCGCAAGGTGCACACCGATGTCGCCTACCTCGCCTGCGCGAAAGCGATGCTCGCGGCGCCCGATGCGATCTACCCGCAGTTCGCGAGCCACAACGCGTTCACGATCGCGGCGGTGCACGAGCTCGCCGGCGACGCGCAGTACGAGTTCCAGTGCCTGCACGGCATGGGCGAGAGCATCTACGACCAGGTGGTCGGCAAGGACAAGCTCGATCGCGCCTGCCGCATCTACGCGCCGGTCGGCTCGCACGAGACGCTGCTCGCGTACCTCGTCCGCCGGCTGCTGGAAAACGGTGCCAACAGCTCGTTCGTCAACCGGATTGTCGACCCCGCCGTCAGCATCGCCTCGCTGGTCGTCGACCCCGTCCCCGTCGCGGAGGCGACGGGCGGCAAGCCGCACGCCGGCATCGCGCTGCCCGTGGCGCTGTTGCCGGGGCGGCGCAATTCGCAGGGCGCCGACCTCGCCGATGACGCCGAGCTCACCTCGCTCGCGGCGTCGTTGAGTGCGGCTTCCGGGTCACGCGACGCCGTGCCGCTCCTCGCGGGCGTGATGGATCTCTCGTCGCGCCCGAAGGTTGCGGTTCGCAATCCGGCGGACCGCGGCGACATGGTTGGCATGGTGATCGAGGCGACGGTCGCCGACGTCGCGCAAGCGGTGGCCGATGCGGTCGAGCACGCTCCGATGTGGTCGGCGATATCGGCCGACGAGCGCGCCGCGTGCCTCGAGCGCGCCGCCGATCTCCTCGAGGCCGAGCGTCCGGTGTTTCTCGCGCTCGCGGTTCGCGAGGCCGGCAAGACGCTCTCCAATGCCGTCGCCGAGGTGCGCGAAGCCGTCGACTTCCTGCGCTACTACGCGGCGCAGGCGCGCAGCGGCCTGGGTTCGCCGGCCGCGGCACCCATCGGCGCCGTTGTCGCAATCTCGCCGTGGAACTTCCCGCTGGCGATCTTCGTCGGACAGGTGAGTGCGGCGCTCGCCGCGGGCAACACCGTCCTCGCGAAACCCGCCGAGCAGACGCCGTTGATCGCGTTCGAGGCGGTGCGCATCCTCCATCGCGCCGGCGTGCCCGTCGCCGCGCTGCAGCTCCTGCCAGGGGGTGGCGAGACCGTCGGCGCGGCGCTGGTCGCCGATGCGCGCATCGCCGGTGTCATTTTCACCGGCTCGACGGAGGTCGCGCGGCTCATCAACCGGCAACTCGCGAAGCGCGTCGACGACGCCGTGCTGATTGCCGAGACCGGCGGCATGAATGCGATGATCGTCGACAGCTCCGCACTGTCGGAACAGGTGGTCACCGATGCGCTGGCATCCGCGTTCGACAGCGCCGGGCAGCGCTGCTCGGCGCTGCGCATCCTGTGCCTGCAGGAAGACGTCGCGGACGACATGCTGGCGATGCTGGAAGGCGCGATGCGCGAGCTCGTCATCGGCGACCCGCGGCGGCTCGCCACCGACGTCGGGCCGGTCATCGACGCCGCCGCGCGCGCGCCGCTCGCCGCGCACGTCGCCAAGATGCGGGCTGCGGGACTTCGCATCATCGAGATGCCGATGCGTTCCGAATGCGCGCGCGGAACGTTCGTCGCGCCGACGCTCGTGGACCTCGGCGGGACCGGCGGTCTCGCGCACCTCACGCGCGAGGTGTTCGGACCGATCCTGCACGTCGTGCGCTGGAAGCGCGACGAGCTCCCGGCGCTCGTCGAAGCGATCAACGCGACCGGTTACGGCCTGACCCACGGCGTCCACACGCGCATCGACGAGACTGTCGCGGCGATTCTCGAGCGGGTGCGTGCCGGCAATGTCTACGTCAACCGCAACATCGTCGGCGCGGTCGTCGGCGTGCAGCCGTTCGGCGGGCACCGGCTCTCGGGCACCGGCCCGAAGGCGGGAGGACCCCTCTACCTGCGGCGGCTGACGCGCGGGGTGCCGGCGGCGGCGCCGACGGCGGCCATCGTGCTGCCCGGCCCGACCGGCGAATCGAACACGCTCGAATTCCATCCGCGCGGCGTCGTCGTTTGCATCGCCGCCGACGAGCGGCGGCTTACGGCGCAGGCGAAAGCGGCGCTCGTCCTCGGCAACACGGTGCTCGCGAAGCGCGATCTCGTTGCGCTGCGCGTGCGCGAAGTCCTCGGCAACGCGAAGATCACCGTGGTCGACAGGATCGAACCGGGCGCCGTCGACGCGGTGCTGCTCGACGTCGACGACGACGAGGCGCGGCGCGTGCGTGCGCATTTCGCCGCCGCCACGGGTGCGATCGTGCCGATCATCGTCCCCGGTGCGGACGGGAGCTACGATTGGGCGAGACTCGTCGTCGAGCGTACCGTGACCGTCAACACCGCCGCGGCGGGCGGCAACGCGGCGCTGCTCTCGCTAGCCGAGGACGACGCGTAGCCACGCGTATGTCCGGGCGCATGCGCAGTTTCGACGCGGCCATGATCCGCGCGCGGCTGACCTGGCCGCGGATGCTCGCGGCCCTGGACGCGATGCTGAAGGACGAGGTCTCCGCGCCGCTGCGCACCAACCATCCGATCGACGTGCCCGGCGAGCCAACGGCGTCGCTGCTGCTGATGCCGGCGTGGCGCGCCGGCCGGCGGTTGGGCGTGAAGCTCGTCACCGTGTATCCGGGCAACACGTGCCGCAACCAGCGCGCGGTGGGCGCGGTCTACGCGCTGTTCGATGCCGGCAATGGTGTGCCGCTCGCGATCTTCGACGGCGAGGAGATCACCGCACGACGCACCGCCGGTGCCTCGGCGTATTCCGCCAGGCGACTCGCGCGCGCAGATGCGCACCACCTCGTCGTGGTCGGATCGGGGCGCATTGCGCGCGAGCTCGTCGAGGCGCATCGGCAGGTTCGCCCGATCGGGCGAGTGAGTCTGTGGAGCCGCACCGCGGAGCACGCGCAAGCCGCGGCCGCGGCGTTGGCAGAGGATGGCGTGCCGGTGACCGCGGTGCGCGACCTCGAACGTGCGGTGCGCGACGCCGACGTCGTCTCGTGCGCGACGCTCTCGACCACACCGATCGTCCAGGGCGCGTGGCTGCGTCCCGGCGTGCATCTCGACCTCGTCGGCGCATTCAAGGCGGGGATGCGCGAGACCGACGACGCGGCGATGGCGCGTGCGGACGTCATCGTCGTCGACAGCCGCGCCGCAGCGCTCGCCGAGGGCGGTGACATCGTTCAGGCGATCGCGAGCGGCGCGATCGGAACGGCCGACATCGCCGCCGAACTTGCCGATCTCGCGCGCGGTGCGCATCCGGGCCGCACGCGCGACGATCAGATCACGGTGTTCAAGTCGGTGGGGTTCGCGCTCGAGGACCTTGCCGCTGCCGAGGCGGTGTTCGACGCCGGCGAGACGGACGGCTGAGCGCGTCCGTCAGGCCGCCTGCGATCCGCACATCGGCTGGCGCATCTCGTAGTCCTCGATCAGCGCGAAGAGCTCGTCGATGCGATGCCCGGCGCAGGCATCGGGCTCCTCGGTCATCAGCGCGTCGAGCTCGTCGAGCGCGGCGAGATACATCGTTTGCGTGTCGATCCGTTTCGGGTCGAGCAGGTGCGGCATGGCGCGTCCTCCTGGCGGTGGTGAGAGGGAGCGGGACGGGAATCGCGATGGCGCGCGATACTGCGTCCTCGCAACCGATCATCGGCGGACGCGGCGGTGCGGGCTATTGGCCGCTTGGCCGAGGGGCACGCGTGCCGCGCGTCCGACAGCGAGAGGCGCACTCGATGCGCGATGCCAGGCGGTGACCACTCAGCGGAAGGCGGGAAACCCTTCCGGCAGCAATCGCTGCGTTTCGGGGTGGCGCTTCATGTAGGCGCGCACGTAGCCGCACCAGGGCTCGACCTTGAGTCCGTTCGCTTCGGCGTAGGCGAACGCGGCGCGCACGATCTGCCCTGCGATCCCGCGGCGCGCGAGCGACGGGTGAACTTCGGTATGGTGGATCCGCATCACGTCGCCGACGAGCTGGTAGTCGGCGACGCAGAGCTTTCCGTCGACCGTCGCCTCGAATCGGCTCGCCGCGGCGTGGTGGCGGACCTCGATCGCTTCCTGCGTCAAGGCAGCTGGATCTTGCCGCCGGCGAGCGGTCCGCCCGGCGGAAGCGCACCGCCCTGCGGGATCACGATCGACGAGGACTGCTGGCGGCGAAGCTCGGCGAGCTCGCGCATCGCGTGCGCGACGCCTTCCTTCGCCGCGTCGGCGTATTTCGCCACCGCCTCCGCGAGACTCGCGGCCGGGACGTCGAAGCTGATCGGCAACGGGCCCATGTTCGTCATCAGCTGGGCTTCGCCCGTGTAGATCGTCGGGCGCGCACGGTCGGGCGCCCCGTCGGCGGTCACGGGGTTCAGCACGCGCAGCGTGCCGACGGCGCGATCCGTAAAGATTTCCTCGCGGTACAGTGACGCCGCATCCATCGTCGGGTTGCCGGCGCGTTGGCCAGGGTCGGTCGCCATGGGAATCCTCTCGCAACGAGTCGAAAACCCCGATTTTACGGGACGCCGGGAGGGCGCGCTCGCGATCCCGACGAAAACCCGTGGCAGTATGCCGCCGGCGGCGGCACAATCGCGGGCGGTGCCCGCCGCCGTTCGAGCCGGGACGGCACCGCGGGCCGCACTCCAACCCATCCCCGAATACGCACCCCAGGACACCCATGACCCAGACGACGCCTGCCCCCGCGACCGATGAGGAGAAGAAGCGCCTGCGCGAGAAGGTGGACAAGCTGCTCGCGCAGGATCCGCACACGAGCGAGGGCAGCATCACGCTCGGTGGCCGTACCATGGCCTACCGCACGGTCGCCGCATTCGTGCCGGTCGCGGCTGGCGGGCTCGACGAGAAGCGCGGCGACCCCGAGGCGGCGATCTTCACCATCGCGTACCTGCTGAAGGACGCCGACCCGCTCACTCGCCCCGTCTGCTTCGCGTTCAACGGCGGGCCGGGCGCGGCATCGGTCTTCCTCAACCTCGGCGCACTCGGCCCGAAGCGCGTCGTCATCAACGACGACGGCACGATGCCGCTGCCGCCGTACGCGGTCACCGACAATCCGCAGTCGTGGTTCGAGCACTTCGACCTCGTGTTCGTCGACCCGCCGCACACCGGCTATTCGCTGACGGCGAGCGAGGAGGCGCGCAAGAGGATGCTCTCCGTCGACGGCGACGTGGCGGCGCTCGCCGAGTGCGTGCGCGCGTGGCTCGGGCGCAATCGCCGCTGGGGCTCGGCGATCTTCATCGCAGGCGAGAGCTACGGCACGACGCGCGGCGCCGCGCTGACCGACAAATTGCAGGAGCTGGGCATGGCCGTGTCCGGGTTGATCCTCGTGTCCTGCGCGATGGACCTGCAGAGCCTCGTGTTCACGCCGCGCAACGAATTGCCTTATGCGCTGTTCCTTCCCGGCTTTGCCTGCGCCGCGCAGTACCACGGCAAGCTCGCAGGGCCGCTGGCGAAGTCGCCCGAGGCCGCACGCAGCGCCGCCGAGAGCTTCGTCGCCGACGAGTACCTGTCCGCGCTGCACGCGGGCGCACGCCTGCCCGAGGCACGGCGGCGCCGCGTGGCCAAGCGCGTGGCCGAGCTGACCGGGCTCACCAAGGCGCTCGTGGAGGAGAAGAACCTGCGCATCAGCGACGAGACATTCTTCTTCGAGCTGCTGCGGGACGAAGGACGCATCGTCGGCCGGCTCGAGGCCCGGGTCACCGGGCCCATGGCGGCGTCGCGCACGCGCGAATGGGAGTTCGACCCCGGCATCGAAGCGCTCGCCGCCCCGTTCACGATGGCCGCGAACGCATACATGAGCGAAGCGCTCGGGATCGATTCGACGGCGCGCTACGAAATTCTCAACATGGACGTGAACAAGGATTGGAACTGGAATCGCGGCGAGGCGAAGGGCAACGGCTTCGCCTGCACGAGCCCCGACCTGTCGCGCGCGCTGCGCCGCAATCCGCACCTGCGCGTGCTGGTGGCGAGCGGCCACTACGATCTCGGCACTCCGTATTCGGCGACCGACTGGTCGATCGCGCAACTCGACGCGCCGCCGGAAGTGCTGGCGCGCGTCGAGCACCACTATTACGACGCGGGGCACATGATGTACACGCGCGAGCCCGACCTCAAGAAGCTCAAGCAGGACCTGGCGGCGTGGCTTTCGACATGAACCCGGGCCGACGTCGACCCCGGTCGCGCCCGTTCACCGCGCACTGCCCGCGCTTCTCACGGCAGCGGGATCCATTCGTGCTCGCCGGGGATCTGCCCCATTCGCTGCGCGCTCCAATCGGCCTTCGCCCGCTCGATCCGTTCCTTCGACGATGAGACGTAGTTCCACCAGAGGAAGCGCGGGCCGTCGAGCGGCTCGCCGCCGATGATCACGTAGCGCGCGCCCTTCGGTGCGATGATTGCCGCCTCGAGACCGGACGTCAGCACGGCCATCGTGAACGGCGGCACTTCGTTGCCGTCCGCGATGATCGGGTGGTCCACGCTGTACACCGCGCGCTCGAAGGCCGCGAGCCCGGGTTCCGACGGCAGCGTCAGCGAGCTCCCCGCCTTGGCGGCGACGTCGAGATAGAGCGTCTTCGAGAAGGTGCGTACCGGCGATTCCAGCCCGAACGCCTTGCCGATCAGCACGCGCGCGCTCGTCCCGGGCTGCGACCACGTGGGAATCGCTGCGGCCGGCGTGTGGAAGAAGCCAGGCTCGGTTTCCTCGAACGCCTTGGGCAGCGCCGCCCAGAGTTGGAGGCCGTGCATGCCGTACGTCGTGCCGCGCAGGTCCGGCGGTGCGCGCTCCGAATGCACGATGCCGCGGCCGGCGGTCATCCAGTTGATTGCGCCGGGTTCGATGCGCTGCACGGAGCCGAGACTGTCCCGATGCAGCATCGCACCGTCGAACAGGTAGGTCACCGTCGAGAGGCCGATGTGCGGATGCGGACGCACGTCGTGGTTGTCGCCGGGCCGCGTGGTCATCGGTCCGAAGTGGTCGAAGAAGACGAACGGGCCGACGCTTTGCGTGGCGAGTGCCGGCAACAGCCGCCGCACCATGAAGCCCCCGCCGATGTCCTTGACGCGTGGGCGGAGCAGCTGTTCGATCGGCATTTGGGATCCCCGGAGGCCGGACGTGAAGGTTTGCCGCGCGGATGCCGAATCTTGCAGCAACCGCGACGCCGAAGCCAGCGCGGCCGTACGTCCCTTCAAGCCGCGCGCGGTCGCTCCACTATAATCGGCCCGATGCAAGCGCTGCGTTTCGACAACCGGTTCGTGCGCGAGTTGCCCGCCGATCCCGAAGCGGGCCCGCGGCTGCGGCAGGTGCACGGTGCGCTGTTCTCGCGCGTCGAGCCCACGCCGGTGGCGGCGCCGCGCCTCGTCGCGCATTCGCGCGAGGTGGCGGCGCTGCTCGGCATCGACGACGCGCGACGGTCGCGTCGCCCGCGTTTGCGCGGGTGTTCGGCGGCAACGCGCTGGTCGAGGGCATGGAGCCCTACGCCGCCAACTACGGCGGCCACCAGTTCGGCCACTGGGCCGGGCAGCTCGGCGACGGCCGCGCGATCACGCTCGGCGAAACGATCAACGCCGCGGGCGAGCGCTGGGAGCTGCAGCTGAAGGGCGCCGGCCCGACGCCGTACTCGCGCAGCGCCGACGGCCGCGCCGTGCTGCGCTCGTCGGTGCGCGAGTTCCTGTGCAGCGAGGCGATGCATCACCTCGGCGTGCCGACGACGCGCGCGCTCTGCCTCGTCGCGACCGGCGAGGACGTCGTGCGCGACATGTTCTACGACGGCCATCCGCGGCGCCGAGCCCGGCGCGATCGTCTGCCGCGTCGCGCCGTCGTTCATCCGCTTCGGCAACTTCGAGCTTCCGGCGTCGCGCGGCGACGTGCGCGCTCGTGACGCAGCTCGTCGACTTCACGCATTCGCCGCGACTTCCCGCACCTGCTTTCGGTGCAGGGCGATCGACGGGCACCGACGGGCCGTCCGCTCCCGAGGAGGTGCGCGCCGCGTGGTTCGCGGAGGTGTGCGAGCGCACGGCGCGGATGATCGCGCACTGGATGCGCGTCGGCTTCGTGCACGGCGTGATGAACACCGACAACCTGTCGATCCTCGGGCTCACGATCGACTACGGGCCGTACGGCTGGATCGACAACTTCGATCTCGACTGGACGCCGAACACCACCGACGCGCGAGGGCCGCCGCTACCGCTTCGGCCAGCAGGCCGAGATCGCCTACTGGAATCTCGGCCAGCTCGCCAATGCGCTGGTGCCGGCGTTCGCGTCCACCGACCCGCTGCACGCCGGGCTGCAGCGCTACGTCGACGCGTACGCGGCGGCAGAGCGCGTCAACGTCGCCGCGAAGCTGGGGCTCGCGCGAATGCCGCGACGACGACGCTCGAGCTCATGCACGAGCTGTACGCGTTGCTGCAGGACGCCGAGGTCGACATGACGATCTTCTTCCGCGCGCTCGGCCGACGTCGACGTCGGCGCGCCGGCGCTGGCGCCGTTCGCCGACGCGTTCTACGACGAGGCGAAGCGGCGCGCAGCGCGAGCCGCGGTTCGACGATTGGCTGGCACGCTACGCGGCGCGCGTGCGCCGCGACGGTCGCCGCCCGCGCGAGCGGCGCGCGCGGATGCACGCGGTCAATCCGCGCTACGTGCTGCGCAACTACCTCGCGCAGCAGGCGATCGACCGGGCCGAGCAGGGCGACGATGCCGGCATCCACGAGCTGCTCGACGTGCTGCGCCGGCCGTACGACGACCAGCCGGGCCGCGAGCGCTTCGCCGAACGCCGGCCGGACTGGGCGCGGAACCGCGCCGGATGCTCGATGCTGTCCTGCAGCTCGTGAAATCGGTGCGGCCGCCATCTGGCCCGCGAAGCGGCTCAATGGGTAGTTCCACGCACCAAATCAATGACATAGCCGCCATCAGCCGATGCGATCCCGGGCATCCGATAATGCGATTTGGCTTTTGCGCACGCGATCCGTATATTGGCATTGTGCAGTGCAACAACGCACGGCCATCGACGGAGACGCAACGATGACACGCACGCAGCAAGCGCACGGAAACGAATCGATCGAACGTCGGCTCGACGCGCTCTTGAGCCCGGTCGACGCGGCGCGCGCGAAAGCGAGCCTGCGCACTGCCGACGTGATCGTCGACGTCGGATTCGCGCTGGCGGCGGCAATCTCTTCGTCGGCCGCGTTCGCCGCACGCCACCTCAGGGCGGCGTTCGTTTCCTCGCCTTCGCACTGAGCCTCGCGCACGTTGCGCGCCGCGGGCCGCGAACCGGCCTGTGACGCGCCTTTGCCCGCTCGCTCCGCGGGTGTAGATTGCAGTTCGATAATGCGAACCACCGCAATCACCGGGAGCTGCGCATGCTGCGTTCCATCGTCGCGTCGATAGCGGGCCTTGCCGCCCTTTCGCTGGGCGCGCCCTCGTCCGCCCAGGACTATCCGGCGAAACCGATCAAGATCGTCGTGCCGTTCGCGGCCGGCGGCCCCGCCGACATCTACGCGCGCTTCATCGGTGCGCGGCTCACCGAGACGATGGGGCAGCCGGTCGTCGTCGACGATCGCCCGGGCGCCGGCTCGATCATCGGCACCGACGCCGTCGCGAAAAGCGCGCCCGACGGCTACACGCTGCTGATGATGTCGAACACCCACACCGTCAACGAGACGCTGATCCCGAACCGGCCGTACCAGCTGATGCGCGACTTCGTGCCGGTCGCACCGGTCAACTATTCGGACCTGGTGCTCGTCGTGCATCCGTCGGTGCGGCGCCAACAGCGTCGCCGACCTCATCAGGATCGCGAAGGCGAGCCCGGGCAAGCTCAACTACGCGTCGTCGGGCCCCGGCACGCCGTATCACATGGCCGGCGAGCTCTTCAAGGCGATGGCCGGCGTCGACATCGTCCACGTGCCGTACAAGGGCAGCTCGGGCGCGCGCACCGACGTGCTCGGCGGACAGGTGCAGATGATGTTCGACGCCGTGCCGACGATGAGCGAGCACGCGCGCACGGGCCGCGTCACCGCGCTCGGCACGACGGGCAAGTCGCGTTCGACGGTGCTGCCCAACGTGCCGACGATCGCCGAGGCGGGCGTCACCGGCTACGAGGCGGTGATCTGGCTCGGCATCATGGCGCCGAAAGGCACGCCGCCCTCGATCGTCAACCGGCTGAACGCCGAGATCGTGAAGATCCAGAACCGCCCCGACGTCCGCCAGGAGTGGGCGAGCCAGGGCGCCGTCCCGATGGTCATGACGTCCGGACGAGTTCGGCCGTTACTTGAGCGACGACATCGTCAAGTGGGAGCGCATCGTGAAGATCTCCGGGGCGAAGCCCGACCAATGACCGGCGGTGTGCGCGTCGGATCGAGCTAGGGCAGCGCGAGCATGGATCTTCGCGTCTTGAGTGCCGGCGCGGCGCAGGGGCTCGTCGTCGCGTCGCGCGAGGCTTTCCGCGATGCCACGGGCGCCGGCATCGGCGGCACGTTCGGTGCCGTCGGCGCGCTTCGGGAGAAGCTCGAGGCGGGTGAACCCTGCGATGCGCTGATCCTGACGGCGTCGATGATCGCCGACCTCGAAGCGGCCGGGCGCGTGCTCGCCGGAACGAGCGCGCCGATCGGCCGCGTGCGCACCGGCGTCGCGGTCCGCGCGGGCGACGCGTTGCCGCCCATTCGCGATCGCTCGCAACTGCGGGCGACGTTGCTGGCCGCACCGGCGATCTACGTGCCGGACATCGTGAAATCGACAGCGGGAGTCCACGTCGCGAGCGTGCTCGCGCGGCTCGGCATCTTCGACGATGTCGCCCCGCGCCTCTCGCTGCACCCGAACGGCACGACGGCGATGCGCGCGCTGGCCGCCGCATCGGCGACTGGCGCCGTCGGCTGCACGCAGATCACCGAGATCAGGTACACGCCGGGTGTCGCGTTGGTCGGGCCGCTGCCGGCCGAGTTCGAGCTCGCGACGGTCTACTCGGTGGCGGTGTGGGCGCAGGCGCGCGAGCCCGGGCTCGCGCGCCGCTTTGCCGAGCTTCTCACCGGTGCTGCTGCGCGGACCCTGCGCGCGAACGCGGGGTTCGAATGACGATGCCGGACGCGCATTTCAGTGCGCAGCGCTGCCCTGGTGGAACTGGTACCCGTCGTTTGCGAGCGCGCCGCCTTCGAAGCCCGCGCTGAAGCGTTCGGCGCGTGCGCCATCGCCGGCGGCGCCCCACGCGACGAGCAGCGGCAGGAAGTGTTCTTCGGTCGGATGGGCGCGGGCCGCTTCCGGGGCGAGGTCGCGGTACGCGACCAGCGCATCGGTGTCGCCCGCGGCCAGCCGCTCGCCCAGCCAGTCGGCGAACGCCTGCGCGTAACGCAACGGTTCGTGGCGCCGCGGGTTCGCCATCCAGTCACGCAGGTTGTGCGTCGCGTGACCGGAGCCCACGATCAGCACGCCATCGTCGGCGAGCGGCGCCAGCGCGCGCCCGAGCTCCACGTGGCGCGCCGTGCCGAGCTCCGGTTGCAGCGAGATCTCGACGACGGGCACGTCGTTGTCGGGGTACATCCAGCGCAGCGGCACCCACGCGCCGTGATCGAGCCCGCGACAGCCGTTCACGCCCGCGGTGATGCCGGCGCCCTTCAGCAGCGCAACGGCCTCTGCGGCGAGCTCCGGCGCACCGGGCGCCGGGTAGCGAATCTGGTACAGCGCGCTCGGGGAATCCGCCGAAATCGTGGATCGTCTCGGGCTTGGGATGTCCGGTCAGCATCGGCACCGACGTCTCCCAGTGCGCGGACGCCACCAGCACCGCGCGCGGCTTCGGGAGCTCGCGCCCGAGCGCCGCCCAGGCCTGGCTCGACGGCGTTTGCTCGATGCCGTTCATCGGCGAGCCGTGCGAGAGAAAGAGGGTGGGCAGGCGAGACATGACTGATCCTGGGTTGGCCGTTGAACGGTTCATGAGTGTGCTGACGCCGATCCTGCGGCCGCCGGCACGACGTTTCGCACGACCTCGCGTCGGTCAGGCCGTGGCCGGCGCCGGATCCCTGGTCAAGCCGTGCGCATTTCGGGTTGATGGCCCGCCGGACGCAGCGCGTACGCGCCGTCGCCGAGCAGCGCCTGCACGATCAGCGTGACGGTCCAGAACGCCGGATACTCCCAGCCACCGTTCGGCGCGTTGAAGAGCCACCCGTTTCCGGCGTGCGCCCACGTGGCGCCGAGCAGGACCGGCATGAGCGCAAGCGCGACGACCCGGGTGCGCACACCGGTGATCAGCAGGACGCCGCCGACGAGCTCTGCCGCGAACGTCGCATAGCCGAAGACGCCGGGCAGGCCGAGCGACTCGAAGAATTTTGCGGTGCCGGGCAGCGTGAAGACGAAGTACTTGAGCAGCGCATGGGCGATGAACATCGTGCCCAGCGATAGGCGCAGCACCAAGGCTGCGATGGCGGAATTGCGCGTGTCGTTCATGTTCGCTCCTGAGTTTGGTTGTGCGCGATGGCCGCGCGACGGAGTGAATGATGAGACTTGCTCGATTGGAGATAAATAGGCTATTGAATGATAGACTGTTGCTGAATACGCAATAATCAATCCGTGGACCGCTTCCAGGCCTTCACCGCCTTCGCCCGTGTCGTCGAAGCGGGCAGCTTCGCCCGGGCGGCGGAGCGTCTGGGCGTCTCGGTCTCCGCGGTCTCGCGACAGGTCGCCGAGCTCGAGGCGCACCTCGACGTGCGGCTCCTCAACCGGACGACACGACGGCTCTCGCTGACCGAGAGCGGGCAGGCGTTCTTCGATCGGTGCGTTCAGCTGCTGGCCGACCTCGAGGAAGCGGAGGTCGCGGTGACGTCCGCGTCCGATCGTCCCCCGCGGGACGCTGCGCCTCACCTGCTCGGCGACCTTCGGTGCGCGCCATCTGGCCCCGGCGGTTTCCGCGTTCGTCGCGCGCCATCCGCAGATGCGCTTCGATGTCGAGCTCTCCGAGCGGGTCGTCGATCTGGTGGAAGAAGGTTTCGATCTCGCCGTGCGCATCGGCATCGTCGGCAGCCAGAACATGGTCGCGCGCAGGGTCGGCACGTCGCGCATACTCTGCTGCGCGTCGCCGTCGTACCTCGAGCGTCACGGCGAGCCGCGCGAGCCCGAGGAATTGGCGACGCACGCCTGCATGACCTACGAGTACCTGCCGAATCGCAGCGTCTGGTCGTTTCGCGATCCCCGCGGCTTCGAGCGCAGCGTGCGGATCACCGGCCCCGTTCACGCGAACAACGGTCGCTTCCTCGAGTCGCTCGCGGCGCGAGGGGGCGGGCATTTCGCGCGAGCCCGACTTCATCGTCGGCCCCGACGTGCGCGCCGGCCGGCTGAAGCCGATACTGACGGACTTCGAGCCGCCGCCGCTGCCGATCTACGTCGTCTATCCCAGTCGCCGGCATCTGTCGGCGAAGGTGCGGGCGTTCGCCGATTTTCTGGTCGAGCGGTTCGCCGCGCGAGAAATGGGGAGTCGAATGAGGCGATTCGCGTTACGCGCTGGCCGCGGCGCTGCTGGTGGCGGCCTCGGGCCTCGCCGTCGGCGCCGCCGATCCCGCCAAGGTCCTGCGCGTCGCATCGCCCGACATCGAGACGCTCGACCCGCACCAGTACAACGACAGTCCGTCATTCGACGTGATCACCGCGATCTTCGAGGGTCTCTACGAATGGGACTACCTCGCGTCGCCGGCGAAGCTCGCGCCGGTCGGTGCTGCGGCGCTGCCCGAGATCACCGACGGCGGCAAGACGTGGACGATCCGCGTGCAGGCCCGGCATCCGTTTCACGCCCGATCCGGCGTTCGGCGGAAAGCCGCGCGAGGCGACGGCGGACGATTACGTCTATTCGCTGAAGCGCTGGCTCGATCCGAACCTGCGCCGCGGCGGCGATCCGATCGTCACGGACCTCATCGTCGGCGCGCGCGACGGTCGTCGACGCGGCGAGAAAGCCCGGCGCGCGCGTTCGATTACGACCAGCCGATCGCCGGGCTGCGCGCGCTCGACCGCTACACCGTGCAGCTCAAGCTCAATCGAGCCGAACTACCCCAACATCGAGCACGATCCTGACGACGTGCGCCGTCGCCCGCGAGGTCGTCGAGGCCGCAGGCGGCGGACATTCGCACGCGGCCCGTGGGCACCGGCCCGTACCGGCTGAAGGAATGGAAGCGCGGCTCGCGCGTCGTGCTCGAAGCGAATCCGGATTATCGCGACGGTGCGCTTCCCCGAAAGCAGCGACCCGGCACTCGCGCCGATGGTCAAGCAGATGCGGGGCAAGGTCGCTGCCGCAGGTCGGCGTGGTCGAGATCAACGTGATCGAGGAGGACGTGACGCGGCTGCTCGAATTCGACCGCGGGCAAGCTCGACTTCGTGGCGCTGCGCGGCGAGATCGCCAATCGCCTGCTCGCCGGCGGCAAGCTCAAGCCGGAGTACGCGGCGCGCGGCATCGTGCGCCAGGTGTTCGCCGAGCCGTACCTGTTCTCGATCTACGCTCAACATCGCCGATCCGGTGATCGGCGGGATGGCCAACGAGCGCGTCGCGCTGCGCCGCGCGATCGCGCTCGCGTTCGACGTCGAGAACCTCGTCAAGGTCGTCTACGCGGGCCAGGCGCTGCCGGCCAATCAGCTCGTCCCGCCGCGGCGTCACCGGTCACGATCCCGAGCAGCGCGCCGAGGCCGCCGCACGATCACGCGCGCGGCCAACGCGCTGCTCGACCGCTTCGGCTACGGCAAGCGCGATCCCGACGGTTATCGCCGCGCGCCCGACGGCAAGCCGCTGACGCTGTCGCTGTCGCTGCGCACCGCCGCGATCTCGCGCGAGATCCAGACGCAGTGGAAGAAGGACATGGATGCGATCGGGCTGCGCATCGACCTTTCGCCTGACGCCGTTCCAGGACCTGATCAAGGAGCTCGAAGCCGGAAAGTTCCAGATCTGTACGTCGGCGGCTACGGCGGCATCCCGTCGGGATATGGCGCAGCTGATGCAGCTCTACGGCAAGGAGCCGCCGTCGGTCAACACGAGCCGGTTCAAGTCGGCCGAATACGACCGCGCGATGGAAGAGTACCTGCGCAGCGCGGCGCGACGCCGAGCAGATCGCCGCCGCGCGCCGGATGTCGGAGATCGCGCGCACGTACGTCCCGATCATCCCGACGATCTTCCGCCTCGAGAACGACTTCGTGCAGCCGTGGTTGCTGGGCTATCGTCCGCAACATGTTCCAGACCTACTGGAAGTACCTCGACATCGACCTCGCGCGCCAGCGGCAGGCCGGCGGAAAGTAGCCAACGATCAACGGCGATTGGTCCGGGCTTCCGGCGCGCGAAGCGTCATGCAGACGATTCGCGCCGGAACGGCGCCCGTGCGGGATCGAGAGTCGAGGTCAACCGGGCGATGGGGACCGGCGTTCTGACTGATTGAAACAGTCTCATCGACGGACAAAGACGGGTTGATTCGCCGAACCCGCGGTGCGAGCTGAAGGCAATGTCTGCGGCAGATCAAGGGCGTGGCCGATGATCCCGCGCCCACCCCGGCCCGCCGGAACTTGAGTCCGGCTGGCGCGTCGAATGATCATCGGGGACTGGAAGGGATTTTCCATGAAGAAACTTACACTTGCAATCGCCGGGATCGCCGTGGCGGCGCTCGTCAGCGGCGCAGCGTTGGCCCAAGGCCGCGGAGGCGGTGGCGGAGGTGGTGGCGGACACGGTGGCGGGTCGGTGGCCTTCGATGGGCGGCGGGTCCGGGTGGCGGTGGCTACCAAGGTGGCAGTGGCTACCGTGGTGGCGGCGGCTATCAAGGTGGCGGCGCTTACTGGCGGCGGCGGCACGGCGGCGGGGCTGTCACGGTGGCGGGTATCGCGGCGGCTATTACGGCGGCTACGGCGGCGGTTACCGCGGCGGCTACTATGGCGGATGGCGCGGCTACGGTTATGGCGGCTGGTACGGGCCGAGCGTCGGCTTCTATTTCGGCTGCCCGGCTATTACTGGGGCGGTTGGCCGTATGCGTACGGGGCTGCGTACCCCGCCTATTATCCTTATCCGTACGCCGTTACCGATCCCGTCGACGTGACGGTCTACCAGCAGGCGGCGCCACCGTCGCCGGCCGCGGTGCCCGCAAATCAGTACTGGTACTACTGCACGGACCCGGCGGGCTACTACCCGTACGTGCAGAATTGCTCGAAGGCGTGGATGCAGGTCGTGCCACAGCTCAGATCCCGGCGCGCCGCAACTCGCGCCGACGCAATGATCGACTCTCGCCGGACTCTGTGATGACAATGCGCTTCGTGCTGGTCCCGCTTGCCGCGCTCCTCGCGCTCTCCGGTTGCGTGACCGTTCCCGTCGGGCCCGCGGTGCGCGTGCTGCCCGGAGCGCAAAAGAGTCTCGAGCAGTTCCAGGCCGACGACGGCGCGTGTCGCCAGTTCGCGTACGACGCGATCGGCGGGGCGAACGCCGCTCAGTCGGCGGAGAATGCGGCGGCCGCCAACGCCGTCGTGGGAACGCTGATCGGCGCGGCGACCGGCGCGGTCCTCGGCTCCGTGTCGAACCAAGGCGGACAGGGCGCGGCCATTGGCGCGGGAACGGGCTTCCTCTTCGGCAGCGCCGCCGGAGCGAACACCGCCGGCTATTCGTCGTACGCGCTGCAGAGAAACTACGACAGCGCCTACATGCAGTGCATGTTCGCCCGCGGCAACCAGGTGCCCGGCTACATGGCTTACCGCGTGCCCCCTCCTCCGCCCGGCCGCATGCCTGTCTACTCGTACCCGCCGCCGAATTATCCGGCGCCCGCGCCACCGGCCGAGAATTACCCGCCGCCGAATTACCCACCGCCCAACACGCCGCCACCGCGCGGCTAGGCGGATCGCGGGATCGCGGGATCGCCGCGGATCTGCGGGATCGCGGGATTGCCGCGGGAGCTGACGGGCGCCTGGGTCATGAACGCCCGGCGGCTCTCGCCGCAATCCCGCGACGGAACTACGCGTGCGTCAGGCGCCGTCCGTGCTCGCGCGTCGCATGGAAGCCGACCTTCAGCCAGCGCTCCATCGTCACCTGCAGGTTGTACTTGTTCGTCGCGAGGAACACCGGGTTGCCGTCGACGTCGGTGGCGAGCGCGGCCGCCTGCTCGCGCTCGAAATTGCGGCGCGTGTTCTCGTCGGGAAAGGTGAGCCAGCGCGCGGTCGAGATGTTGGCGGGATCGTAGATCGCGTCGACCTTGTATTCCGTGGCGAGGCGATGGGCGACGATCTCGAACTGCAGCGGCCCCACCGCACCGAGCAGCAGCGTGCCGCCGTGCGACGACTCGAACACCTGGATCGCACCCTCCTCGCCGAGCTCGCGCAGGCCCTTCGATAGCGGCTTCGACTTGAACGGATCGCGCGGCCGCGCGACGCGAAAGAGCTCCGGCGCGAAGTAGGGGATGCCCTTGAAGTCGAGCGCCTCGCCTTCGGTCAGCGTGTCGCCGATCGACAGCTGCCCGTGGTTGTGGATGCCGATGATGTCGCCGGCCACCGCGTCCTCGCTCGCGACACGCTCGTTGGCCATGAACGTCAGCACGTTGGCGAGCTTCATCTCGCGGCCCGTCCGCAGATGCCGCACCTTCATCGCCGGCCGGTAGCGGCCCGAGCACACGCGAAAGAACGCGATCCGGTCGCGATGGTTGGGATCCATGTTCGCCTGGATCTTGAACACGAATCCGGAAAACGCCGGCTCGGGCGGATGCACGATGCGGGCACCCGCCGTCGCGCGGCTGCGGCGGCGGCGCCCAGTCGATCAGCGCCTGCAGGATCTCCTGCACGCCGAAATTGTTGATCGCCCGAGCCGAAGAAGACCGGGGTCTGCCGGCCCGCGAGGAACTCGTCCATGTCGAACGGGTGACTCGCGCTGCGGATCAGATCGACATCGTGGCGCAACGCGGCGATTTCGCCGGGAAAGAGCGCGTCGAGCCGCGGATTCGCGATGCCCTCGATCACCTCGCTGTCGTCGCTCACGCGCTCCTCGCCCGGCGAGAAGCGCTTCAGGCGATCGCGCAGCAGGTCGAACACGCCGCGAAAGCTCTTGCCCATGCCGATCGGCCAGGTGACCGGCGCGCAGTCGATCGCGAGCACCGATTCGATCTCTTCGAGGATCGCCAGCGGCTCGCGGACTTCGCGGTCCATCTTGTTGACGAACGTGATGATCGGCGTCGCGCGGAGCCGGCAGACCTCGAGCAGCTTGATCGTCTGCGCCTCGACGCCTTTCGCGGCGTCGATCACCATCACCGCCGCGTCGACCGCGGTCAGCACGCGGTACGTGTCCTCGGAGAAGTCCTCGTGGCCCGGCGTGTCGAGCAGGTTGATCGTGTGGCCCGCGTAGTCGAACTGCATGACCGAGCTCGTGACCGAGATGCCGCGCTGCTTCTCCACCTCCATCCAGTCCGAGGTGGCGTGGCGCCGGCTCTTGCGCGACTTCACCGTGCCGGCCATCTGGATCGCGCCGCCGTAGAGGAGCAGCTTCTCGGTCAGCGTCGTCTTGCCGGCGTCCGGGTGCGAGATGATCGCGAACGTGCGGCGCTTCGCGACGTCGCGCACGAGATCCGGCGGGAAGGCGAGTTCGTTCATCGGTCGAGGATTCGCGGCACGCGCAAAAGAAAAACCGCCGGCCAGACGCGGCGGGCGGCGATAGCAACGATTATACCCGCCCGACCGATCGCCGTCGCCGATGCGGCCCCCGCCGTCAGGGCCGGGCGGCTACTTGCCGCGGGGCGTCGGCGAACCGTCGCCCGGCGGCATCCCGCGCCCACCCATGCCCTGAATCGGCTGCGCCGGAGCGATGAGCGGGATCGCGATCCGCGCGAGGCGGTCGTCGGCGATCGTCTTCTGGCCGGACGTCAGCGTCGCGTACAACGCCTTGCCGGCGTCCATGATGTCCTCGACCGCGGTCAGGCGATTGCGCAGCGTTTCGGCGACGAAATCGAGTTGCTCCGGCGCCGGACCTTTCGGAAAGCGCAGCGCGTTGCGATTGCGGGCGACGTCATCGGCGAGCTGCTCGCACCCGGGTCGCGTAGGTGGTCCACGCCGCACGCTGCGCCGGGACGAGCTTCAGGTCCTCCTCGAGCTCCTGCAGCTGCGCGCGCGCCTGTTCGTCCGGCCGAGGCGATCTGCGAGGGGCCGCGAGCTTCGCGCGCCTCCGGGTCCCTGGCCGCCAGGTCTGCCCGGTTTGCGCTGCGCCCGGCGAGCGCGCCCCCTCCCGGATACTGCGCCCAGGAAGCAGCGCCGGCGCACCGACAGATCATCGTCGCGCCGATGGCCGAGTCGCGGCAATCTCGTCCGAAGCGCTGTCGCACTGCGGCTTGCGCGCGGCCTCGTACAGCGACGGCGTGACCCGCGCGTGCGCCAGGTACTCGCGCAGGTGCTGGACGTCCTGCCGGCCGAGCGCGTTGCCGCCGTGCGGGCGGTGCAGGATGCCCTCGGCGCCGTTCAGCTTCACGCGGATGCGCGTTCCGGACAGCGATTCGATGACGGCGCCGAGATGGCGCAGCAGCGACTCGATCTCGCGCCACTGGATGTTGCCGCTGATCGGATCGTGAAAGATCGCGCGAATCAGATTGTCGTGCTTGTGGCTCATCCGTGGATTTTATCCTGATCGGAGAGCGCGTGAATACCGGCGCCGCCCCGCTTGCCATTGGCGCTGGGCGACACTTGTCCGGATCACTTTCGCTTGCCGCGTCGGTGCAATCCGGCACTAGACTGTCGGCGGCGAATTTCACGCTCTTGCCGCGGCGATGCCGAGCGAACCCTCCCGCGCTGATCGCGCATCTCGACATGGACGCCTTCTACGCGTCGGTCGAGCTGTTGCGCTATCCGGAGCTCGCCGGCCGGCCGGTCGTCATCGGCGGTGGGCGCCGCCATCAGCCGGTCGAAGACAGTCGATCCCGCGACCGGCCGAACGGTCCGCACGTTCGCTACCCTCCGCGGCTACGCAGGCCGTGGCGTCATCACGACGGCGACGTACGCCGCGCGCGCGCTTGGCCTGCATTCAGCGATGGGGCTGATGAAGGCGGCACAGCTCGCACCCGACGCGGTGCTGCTGCCGACCGACTTCGATGCCTACCGGAAGTACTCGCGGCTCTTCAAGGACGCCGTGCGCGCGATCGCGCCGCATGATCCAGGACAACGGGATCGACGAGATCTACATCGATCTCACCGACGTGCAGCTTCCGGAGCCGATCGGCGCATCGTTCGCGAACCGGAACGCGATCCGTGGACGCGCGCCGGCGAAGTCGCGCCAATCGATCAAGGACGCGGTGCGCGCGGCGACCGGGCTCACCTGCTCGATCGGCGTCGCGCCGAACAAGCTGCTCGCGAAGATGGCCTCGGAGCTCGACAAACCGGATGGGCTGACGATGCTCCGCGCCGAGGACGTCGAACGCCGGCATCTGGCCGCTTCCCGCGCGGCAGGATCAACGGCATCGGACCGAAGTCCGGCGCGAAGCTCGAAGCGCTCGGCATCCGCACGATCGGCGAGCTCGCCGCGGCCGATCCTGCCTGGCTCGTCGAGCACTTCGGCCGCGCGCACGGCGCGTGGATGCACGACGCGGCGCACGGTCGCGACGAGCGGGCCGTGGTCACGGAGATGCGAGCCGAAGTCGATCAGCCGCGAGACGACGTTCGAGCGCGACCTCTCGGCGCAGCGCGACCGCGAACGAGCTGTCGGAGATCTTCACCGCGCTGTGCGTCGGCGTGAGCGCAGGATCTCAAACGCAAGGGCTATGTCGGCAAGACGATCGGACTCAAGCTGCGCTACGACAACTTCAGGACGGTGACGCGCGACCAGACGATCGACTGGCCGACCGACGACGCCCGTGCCATCCGCCGCGCGGCCGGCGAATGCCTGAAGCGCGTGCCGCTCGACCGGCGCATCCGTTTGCTCGGCGTGCGAACCGGCGCGTTGTGTACCGCGGGGCGCACCGGGAACGGCGTCGAATCGACGCTCGCGGGATACGCCGTCGCTGTTCGACGAGCGTAGTCACGCGGCGAGGTCGGGCGATCCGCTCGCGGGGGCGAGCCGCGGCGCTGCAGCAGCGCCGGACCGTGCGGCGTCCCGCTCACTTGAACGGGCTGGGCTGGTGGCGCTCGAGCCACAGGCTCACGTCCTTCGACATGTTGCCGCCCACGATCCAGGCGGCCTCGAAGGCGATGAGCGAGAAGTTCTCGCCGCGGATGCGCTCGAACTGAGCGCGCATGTTCGCTTCCGGTTCGGTCGACGCAAAGGCAACGGCCGCGGTGTGCTCGCCGAATCCCATCAGCACGAAGTCCTTCTTGGAAAGTGTGGCGACGGTATTCTTCGCTTCGGCGACGAGCGCGCCGCTTTCCTTCAGGCTCGAATAGAACATCTGGACCACGTAAAGCCGCACGGTGCCTCCTCGTTGTCGGGAAGCAATGATACCCCTGCGTCGGCAATCGGCCGGGGGAGCGGCTCGGAATTGCATTTTGGAGATTTGCGCCCGAGGTCGACACGCGTAGCATGTGCCGCTTCGTCCTGCCACTGCGTCCGTCCAACCTCGAGGAATCCATGAAAGCCGCGAACATACTCGCCACCATCGGCAACACGCCGCACATCCGCGTCAACCGCCTGTTCGGCGCCTCGAGCAACGTCTGGATCAAGTCCGAGCGCGCCAATCCCGGGGGCTCGATCAAGGACCGGATCGCGCTGTCGATGGTCGAGGACGCCGAGGCAACCGGCAGGCTCGTCGGCGGCGGCACGATCATCGAGCCGACGTCCGGCAACACCGGCGATCGGACTCGCGATGGTCGCCGCGGTCAAGGGCTACAAGCTGGTGCTGGTGATGCCGGACAGCATGTCGATCGAGCGGCGGCGGCTGATGCTCGCGTACGGCGCGACCTTCGTGCTGACGCCGCGAGCCGAGGGAATGAAGGGGGCGATCGCCAAGGCACAGGAGCTCATCGACACGACGCCCGGATCGTGGATGCCGCAGCAGTTCGACAACCCCGCGAACGTCGAAGTGCACGTGCGCACGACCGCGCGCGAGATCCTCGCCGACTTTCCCGGAGGGTCTCGACGCGCTGATCACCGGCGTGGGCACGGGCGGCCACATCACCGGCTGCGCGCGGGTGCTGAAGAAGGCGTGGCCCAGCGCTCAAGGTTTACGCCGTCGAGCCGGCGGCATCGCCGGTGATCTCCGGCGGCGCGCCGTCGCCGCATCCGATCCAGGGCATCGGCGCCGGCTTCATCCCGAGGAATCTCGACACCGCGCTGCTCGACGGCGTGATCACGGTCGAGGCGGACGCCGCGCGGGAGATGGCCCGCCGCGCCGCGCGCGAGGAAGGCATGCTGGTCGGCATCTCGTCCGGCGCGACACTCGCCGCCATCGCGCAGAAACTCCCGAGCCTTCCGCCGGGAAGCCGCGTGCTGGGCTTCAACTACGACACCGGCGAACGGTATCTGTCGATCGAGGGATTCCTGCCGACGGAGTGACGGATCGCGCGGTCCGCGGATCGACGCAAGTCGCGGCACTGTCGGGGCAGCTCAGCTCGACGGCTCGCGCCAGAAAGCGCGCGATGCCGTCCCAGAAATCGGGCGATCGCACCGAGCGTGTTGTGGTCCGCCTGCGGCACGACTGCCACGTCTTCGGTCCCGCCCACGCGTCGTAGAGCGCGCGCGAGCGCTCGACCGGAATGATCGTGTCCGCTCGCGCGACGATCGCGAGCAGCGGCATGCGATCGCGGCGGGCATCGGCCTGCGCGTCGAAGCGGTGCCGCAGCAGCAGCGAGACCGGCAGCCACGGGTAGTGGTGGCTGCCGATCGCGGTACAGGCTGTCGAACGGCGACACCAGCACGACGCCGGCCACGGGCCGCTCGGCGGCAACGTGCGTGGCGAGGGCGGTGCCGAGGCTGCGTCCGAACGCGACGATGCCGATGGCGATCGATCCCGTCGCGCGCCGCGACGGCGTCGTAGATCGCGAGCGCGTCGGCGGTGAGCTCGCGCTCGCCCGGCTTGCCTTCGCTCGCGCCGTAGCCGCGGTAATTCAGCGCGACGATCGACCACTCGCGCGGCCAGCGCGGATCGGCGAGCGTCCACGAGACTTCCTCGGCATTGCCGCCGAAATAGATGACCGCGGGCGCCGGAACGGCGGTGCCCTCGGCGATCCAGCCGCGAAGCCGCGTGCCGTCGGCAGCCGTCGACGGTGAACGGCGTCGCGTGCGCCGGCAGGTGCGCCGTGGAGGCGATGCGGCTGCGGGAAGAAGATCAGGCGGTCCTGCGCGAGCCAGGCCGCGGCGGGGATGCCGAGCGCGATGGCGGCGACGACGATGAGCCATTCCATGACGGTGCGCCGCGTGGGCGGCGGTTCGTGCGGCATCGGGCGATTATAGGCGGCAGCCGGACAGCGCCCGTGCTCGTGGCAGAATCGCCCGCATGAAGCTTGCCGACATCACCCTGCGACTCGCGCGCCGCGCCGATGCATCGACGCTTGCCGCGATGTCGCGCGATCTGATCGAGACCGGACTTGGCTGGCATTATCGTCCGGAGCGCATCGCGCAGCTTCTCGACGATCGCGGAAACAGTGACCGTGGTCGCCTGCGACCGCGAGCGGACGGTTGGCTTCGCGATCATGCGGGTGGGTGACGAGCGTGCGCATCTGGTGCTGCTCGCGGTGCGGCCGAGCCATCAGCACCGCGGCATCGGCCGGCGGATGACCGAGTGGCTGGTCGCGACGGCGGCAACGGCCGGCGTCGCCGTCGGTCCACGTCGAGCTGCGCGCCGCAACCGGGTTGCCTACGCGCTCTACCGGAGCGCGGGTTTCACGGAAACGCTGCGCCTGCAAGGCTATTACAGCGGGCGCGAGACGGCGATCCGCATGATGCGCCTGCTGCGCGTGCCGGGAGTCGTGCCGCCGGCGTGGAGCCCGCCGGGGCGTACCTAGTCGGGCGTCGCCAACGCCCGCAGGCTCTTCGCGTAGACGTCGTCGAAGATCGCCTCCAGCCCCGGGTGCGCGCCGCGCGAGCCGATCGACGACGTCCTTCGCCCACTGGAGGTACTCGCGCTTGCGCGTCGGCGCCCAGCTTGCCGGGGGCGCGGCGACCATGTCGTAGACGTTGCAGATCTTGTCGGCGAGCTTCACGAGCTTGGCGCGCTCGGACAGCGCGTGTGCGTGCTGCACCTGCAGCCGCTTGCGCTCCGCCTTGTCGATGTCCTTGTCGTCGGTGACCTCGAGCACGACCGACGTGATGACCTCACCGAAATGCACGCGCAGCTCGTCGGCGGTCGTCTTCGTGTCCTCGATCGTGTCGTGCAGGAGCGCCGCGCAGAGGACGGCGACGTCGTCGACGCCCTCGCGCTTGAGCAGGCTGGCGAGGGCGATCGGGTGATTGATGTACGGAGACGCCTCGGCATCCTTCCGCCGCTGGTGGCGATGTTTCTCGGCCGCGAAGGCGACGGCTTCGAGCAGCAGCGCTTGGGGATCGGTGTGCATGGCGAGTGTGAACCGCGTCGTTCAAGCATAGCGCATTGCCCAAGTGCGCTGCTGCTGCGGCAATCCTGCCGCTTGATATGATGGCTGTTCCATCCCGCTCCTGCCGATTCCCATGACTCCAGCCGCCGTCGTTTCCGAGCTCGCGCCGACCGGCAAGCTCCGCGCCGCCATCAACTTCGACAACCCGATCCTCGCGTCGAAGGATGCCGTCACCGGCGAGCCGGGCGGCCTCTCGGTCGAGCTCGCCCGCGAGGCGGCGCGACGCTTGGGTGTTGCGGTCGAGTTCGTGCCGTACTACGCGGCCGGCAAGGTCATCGAAGGCGTGAAAGCCGGCCTCTGGGATATCTGCTTCCTCGCGATCGATCCCGTGCGTGCCGAACAGATCAGCTTCACCGCGCCGTATGTCGTCATCGAAGGTGCCTATCTCGTCGCGGACGATTCGCCGATCCGCGACAACGCCGAAGTCGACCGCCCCGGCGTGCGCGTGCTGGTCAGCACCGGCAGCGCCTACGACCTGTTCCTCTCGCGCACGATCAAGCACGCGACGATCGTGCGGACCGGCGCGGCGAAGGACGTCGTCGATGTCCTCGTCAGAGACAAGCTCGACGTCGCGGCGGGCGTGCGTCCGGCGCTCGAGGCCGACCGGCGGCGGATTCCCGGATTGCGGGTGCTGCCGGGACGGTTCATGGCGATCAATCAGGCGATGGGAACGCCGCGGGGCCGCGACGCAGCCGCCGCCTACCTAGACGACTTCATCGAGGAGATGAAGGCGTCGGGCTTCATCGCGCAGTCGTTCGTGCGGAACGGTGTCGAGGGCGCGTCGGTCGCGCCCGCCGCCGCAGCGCGCTAGTGCAAAACGGTGTGTCGGGAGCCATCGACGCCGCCGGAATCTACGCACGAAAATGCAGGTGGCGATCGATCGCCAGCAGGATTCCGTTCACGCTCGCCGCAAACACGACGAGCAGGAACGTCACCGACATGATCACCTCGACGTTGTAGAGGCTGATCGCGTTCATCAGCAGATGGCCCAGACCATGTTGCGACGCGAACATTTCGCCAAGCACGGTCCCGATCAGCGTGAGCGAAAAGCCGACGCGAAGTCCGGTGAAGATCTCGGGAACCGCCGCGGGAAACAGAATCGAGCGCACCATCGCGGACCTGTCCAGCCTGAAGACACGCCCCGTCTTGACGAAGATCGGCCGGGTGCTGCGCACGGCATCGAGCGTGAACAGCGCTACCGGGATGATGCCGTGGATCGCGCCAAAGGCGACCTTCGCCGACATGCCCAGCCCGAAGACGAGGAGGATGATCGGATAGAGCGTGATCTTGGGAATCGAATAGAGCGCGACCAGCATCGGTTCCATCGCCTCGGCCGACAGCCGATGGAGGCCGAGCGCAAAGCCGATCAGCAGACCGAGCACGACGGCGATGGCGAGTGCCGCGGCGAACGCCTGCATCGTGTTGCTGACATCGAGCCAGAACCAGTCGGTCCGCGCAAGCTCCATCGTGGACAGCAGCGTCTGCCACGGCGATCGCATCGCGACGTCGCCGACAACCAGATACATGAGCTGCCAGAAGACCAGCAGACCGCCGATGAGGACGACGGTGTTGCGCAAAGGCTTCCGCTCCTCGCTCATCAATGTTGGCCCCGTCGGGCGAGCAGCAGTTTTTCCCAGCGCGTGAGCACGCCGTTCAGGATGATGGAAAGCAGCAAGATCAGGACGATGAGGGGATACATCGTCGCGTTGTCGAAATTGGTGTAGGCGTAGCCGATCTCGTATCCCATTCCATTGCGGGCCATGATGAATTCGGACCCGATCACGCCGATGAACGCATACGCGAGTGCAAGCTTCGCCGCGGTCAACAGGTAAGGCGCGCAGAAGGGGAGCGTCACGTGCATCGCCGTTTCGAACGCTCCCAGCCGGCCGATCAATGCCGTCTTCCTGAGCACGCGGGGCACCCGATCGAGGCCGTTGAGAATGGTGACGATCACCGCGACGACGCCGAGCAGGAATCCGATCAGCACCTGGGGGCCGTCCCCCAGGCCGAAGATCAGGATGAACAGCGGATAGAACGCAAAGATCGGAATCGCGTAGTAGGTGGCGAAGAGAGGATCGAGCGTGTCGCGAACGGTCTTGAAGCCGTGCAGCACGGTACCGGTCGCGATCCCCACAACGTAAGCGAGGACGAAAGCGAGCAAGACGTTGGCGAGGCTCTTGCCGATCTCCGGGTAGAGCCTGCCGGAGAGCATCAAGCGGAAGAAATCAACGGCGATGCGATGCGGCGGCGGCATCGTGATCTTGTCGATCGCGCCCCCGAGGCAGAGCGCTTCCAGTAGCAGCACCAGCCCCGCGACCACTCCGATCTGGTAGAGAGTGACGCGCCTCATGGTGCAGTTGCCGTCCGTCCCATGGTCTTCATCGACTCCTCGCGCAGGGTCTTCCACAGGCGGCTCGTCACCGCGCCGAAGTTTTCGCGCTCGACGATCCGGCTGTCGCGCTCACGCGGCCAATGGGTCTCGACCACGTCGATCACCGTGCCCGGTCGCGCAGACATGACCGCAATCCGGTCGGCGAGCATCGCGGCTTCGTCCAGCGCGTGCGTGATCAGGAAGACCGTGGCGCCGATCTCGCGCCACAGCCGCAGCACCTCGTCGCCCATCAGCAGCCGCGTCTGCTGATCGAGCGCGCCGAACGGCTCGTCCAGGAGCAGCAGGCGCGGCTTCGTGACCAGCGTGCGCGCGATGCAGACGCGCTGGCGCATGCCGCCCGAAAGCTGCGCCGGGTAGCTCCCGGCGAACTCGCCCAACCCCATCATCGCGATGGCCTCGATCACGCGGCGATTCTTTTCTGTCTCGTCGAGCGCGGCCTTGCGCAGCCCGAACGCGACGTTGTCGCGCACGCAGAGCCAAGGGAAACAGGCGTCCTCCTGAAACACGACGCCGATGCCTTCGGGAACGTCTGCCGCAACCAGCCGCTCTTCGAACTCGACCCGGCCCTCCGTCGCCGGAACCAGCCCGGCGATGATCTCGAGCAGCGTCGACTTGCCGCAACCGGAAGGGCCCACGACCGCAAAGAATTCGCCTTGCCGGATGCCGAGATCGATGGGGCCGAGCGCGTGCACCGCCTGCCCTCCCGCGCTGGCGGGGAAGCGTTTGACGACCCCGTGGAGCGCAACGTGCGCCGCAGGCATGCCGCTCACGGGCGGCGTTGCGGTCACTTCGGCGTCTTGATGTCGTCGGGCAGGAATCGCGTGTCGATCATCTTCGCGAGATCGACCTCGCCTTCGAGCGCGCCGACGCTCCTCTGCACTTCGATGATCCGCTTCATGCCCTCGAGGTGGATCTGTCCGCTACCCCAGTAGGGAATGCCCTGCGTGTAGCTTGTCGTGAGGTTGCGCACCGCGCTGCGAGCCACGTCGGGCGTGATGTTGAATGGCTTCGCAACGATGTCGCCGGCTTCGTCGGGATTGGCGATCATGAACTCGACGGCACGGCGCCGCGCCCTGATGACGGCGCGGATGAAATCGCCGCGGGTCCTGATCGCCTCACCGGTCGCCATCCCGACGACGTTGTCGAGCGGCGGAAGCGCTTCGGCCCCCGTGACCAGCACTCGATACTTATCCTTGACCTTGGACCAGAGCGGCTCGGTCACGGCGGCGACGTCGATCTGATCGAGATCCAGCGCGGCGAGCATGGGGCCGAAGCCACCGGTCTTCACCAGCTCGGCGTCCTCCGCTTTGTAACCGGCCTTCTCCAGCAGAAGCACCGCCAGGGCCTGGCTGGTCGAGCGCGGATTGGTGTAGCCGATCTTCTTGCCCTTCAGGTCCTTAAGCGTCTTGATCGGGGAATCCTTCTTCACCATCCAGGCGAATTCGGCGATCGTCAGCACATTGTCGCTGACGATCTTGATGTCGGCGCCCTGTTGGATGGCCACTGCGATCGCGCCAGGATTGGCCTCGCCATACGCGACGCCCGCCATGGCGTTGCGCACCGACGTCCCGCCACCCTGCGAAGCGATGATGCCGGTGACGTTCGCGCCCTCCTGCTGGAAATAGCCTTTGGCGAGCGCGACGGCGAACGGCATTCCGTTCGCCGAGCTGCCGTAGTTGCCGACCGCGATGTTCTCCGCGGTGGCCGTGCCGAGCGGGACGAACAGCCCCAGCAAGGGCACGATCACCGAGACAAGCCGCTTCGTACGTCGATTCAGCATTTCATCCTCCTGGTGTTGTCCGACCACTTCGATACGCATCGCGCGTGCGCCGGGCAAGGCCGGCCGAGAGCGACCGGCATCGCGCCGACCTCGCGTCATGCTCCCTGCGACAATCGCAAATGCACGTTCACGTTCTTGATCTGCGTGCAGGCGAGCAGTTCCTCGATCGACTCCTCGCGGCCCATGCCCGACTGCTTGACCCCGCCGAACGGGACGCCGACGTGGTGCGTGCTGGCGCCATTGATCCAGATGTAGCCCGCCTCGACTCGCGACGCGAGGCGGTGGGCGCGGTCGAGGTCGTGCGTCCAAATCGACGCCGTGAGCCCGTAGTCGAGCGCGTTCACGCGCGCGACGACGTCGTCCTCGTCCGACCAGCGCAGGATGGAGACCACCGGCCCGAAGATCTCCTCGCGCGCGATGCGCATGTCGTCGGTGACGTCGGCGAAGACCGTCGGCTCGACGAAGAGCCCCTTCGCGAGCTTTGGATCCGAGGGCCGCTTCCCGCCGCAGGCGAGCCGCGCGCCGCCCTCGACGCCCAGCTTGATGTAGCTCAGCGTCTTGTCGAACTGCGCCTGGCTGGAGAGGCACCCGACTTCGCTGTCGGGTTCAGACGGGAGGCCGACCCTGAGCTCGCGCGCCCGCCGGACAATTTCGGCCAGCGCGGCGTCGTAGATGGCGTCGTGCAGGTAGACGCGGCTCGTCGAATTGCACGACTGCCCGGTGACGTAGCGGAAATTCATGCCGCGCACGACGCCGTCGGCGATCTCGTCCGGCGCCGCATCGGCGCAGGCGATCAGCGCGTTCTTGCCGCCGAGCTCCAGCGTCAGCGCCTTCAGCGTGGCGCTGGCGCCCTGCATCACGGCGCGACCGGCGGCCACGCTTCCGATGAAGTTGACCTTCGCTACGCCGGGATGCGCGACCAGCGCCACGCCGGCCTCGCGGCCGCCGGTGACGACGTTGAACACGCCGGGCGGGAACACGTCGTGCCAAAGCTCGGCGATGCGCAATGAGGTGAGCGGCGTCTGGTCGGCAGGCTTCACGATCAGCGTGTTGCCGGCGACGAGCGGCGCTCCGCACTTGCCGGCCGTGAAGAGCAGCGGGTGGTTGAACGCGCCGATCCGCGCGACGACACCCAGCGGCTCGCGCAGCGTGTAATTGAGCGTGGATGGCCCGATCGGGATCGTGTCGCCCTTGATCTCGGTGACGAGGCCGGCGAAATAATTGATGTAGCCGGCGCTGATGTCGACGTCGTAGCGCATCGCCTGGAAGGGATTGCCCGTGTCGACCGCTTCGAGCCAAGCGAGCTCGTCGGCGTGCGCCAACAGGATGGCGGTCCCCTTGCGCAGCAACTTCGCGCGTTCCTGTGCGGGCGTCTCGCGCCAGGCAAGGAACGCTTTTCTTGCCGCGACGACGGCGCGATCGACGTCCTCGGCCGTCGCGTCGACGGTGCTGCCAAGCGGCTCGCCGGTCGCGGGACTCGTCACGGCGATCGCGCGCCCGCCCGTGGAGTCGTGCCACGCGCCGCCGTAATAGAGGTCGCGATGCCTCGGCAGGCGTGGATCGAGCGGATCGGTTGCCGCCACGGCGATATCCGGTCAGTGCCGCGCCGGAATGCCGCGCGTGAGCGATGCCGAGAGCGCGCGCCCGTATTCCGGAGCGACACGCGCATCGATCACCGCCATCGCGCCCGCCCGCACGTCGGCGACGGCACGGTGGAGCGCGGCCGAGAGCTCGTCGACGGTGCGCACCGGCCCATAGCCCTTTGCGCCCTGGCCATGCGCGAGCTCCGCGAGATCCATGGCCGGATCGCTCATGCGCAAGCCGATCCAGCGGTTTTCCACGGGACGGTTGCGCATGCGCGCCATGCGCTCCTGGTGCACCTCGTCGTTGAAGAACGATTCGTTGTTGGCGACGACGATCAGCACCGGCACCCGGTAATGAACGCCGGTCCACAGCGCGGTGAGGCCCATCAGGTAGTCGCCGTCGCCGAGGACCGCGACCGGCAGCCGGTCGCTGCCGGCATCGCGCAGCGCCAGCGCCGCACCGACCGCCATGCCCGGGCCCGAGCCGATGCCGCCGCCGCCGTCGAAGCCGATGTAGTCGTGCGGATGCTCGAATCCGCAGAACTCGCCCGGCCAGCCGAGCGGCAGGCGAAGGTACGAGGGCCGGTGCGGCGCGAGCGCCTCGGTCGTGACCCGCGCCAGGTCTTCGAGCGGCATGCGTTGGCTGCCGTCGTTCGCTGCGGAGGCTTTCGCGGCATCGCCGGGCTCGTCCGGACCCGCCGGGGCTGGCGCGGGATGGCCGAACCACGAGCTGGCCGGTTTCACGGAGGGCGGACCGAGGATCGCGAGCAGCGCCGCCACCAGCGAGTCCGGCGGTGCCAGTAGCGCGACGTCAGTCGGCGGCAGCGCCTGGTGGTCCATGTTCCAGCCGTTGTGGACATACTGGTCCACCGAGCAATGCACGACTTTGCCGCGCGGCAGCTCGCCGCTGCAGGCCTGCAGCAGCGTGCCGCCGAGGTCGATCCAGTCGAGGCTCAGGATCACGTCCGCGTCGCGGATCGCCTGCGCCGCGCTCCGGGCCACGTAGAGGCTCGGCGGGAACGGATGGAGCGGATGCCGCGTGGGAAAGGTCGCTCCGGTCTTGATGTCGGTGAGCACGACGGCGCCGATGCGCTCGGCCAGCGCGACGCGGCGCGCGAAATCCGCGGGATCGCCGGATACCCGGCCGATCATGATGAGCGGCCGGCGCGCGGCCGCGAGGAGCTCGCCTATTTCGCGCACGGCGTCGGCCGACGGCGCGCCCGCCAACGCTGCGCGGAAGCGGTCGAGCGGGGGCAACGGCATCGGCGCGGGGAGCTTCTCCTCCTGCAGCGCTGCGTCGAGGGAAACGTAGACCGGGCCCTGCGGCAGCGTCGTCGCGATGCGATGGCCGCGCAAGATGGCTTCGAGCGCCGCCGCCACCGACCCGGGCTGATCGTCCCATTTCGTGTAGCCGCGCACGAGGGCCCCGAGGTCGCGCGACGTGTGGATCCAGTCGACCCACGGGCGCCGCTTCACCGCGTCGACCGGGCCGCCGCCGCCCAGGAGCAGCATCGGGATGCGATCGCACCACGCGTTGAAGATCGCCATCGTCGCGTGCATGAGCCCGACGTTGGCGTGCAGCGCGACCGCGAGCGGCCGGCCGGTGACGCGCGCATAGCCGTGCGCGAGCGCGACCGCGCTCTCTTCGTGCACGCACAGCAGGAGCTCCGGCCGCGTGTTGCCGAGATGGTTGACGAGACTGTCGTGCAGGCCACGGAAGCTCGCTCCCGGCGTGAGCGCGATGTAGGGGAGATCGAGCGCGCGCAGGAGGTCCGCGACGGCGTCACTGCCCCAGCCGGCGGCGGTCGCGACCTGCGCAGCGCGGGTCGCCGTATCGTTCATGGGTGCGATTGTGCTACAGATTCCGGCCGCCGGCGGTGCCAGTCGGTGGCCCTCTGGAACGCCCGCCCGATCCGGATCAGCGTCGCCTCCGCGAACGGCGCGCCCATCAGCTGCACGCCGATCGGCAAGCCGTCCGCGGAGAACCCCGCGGGCAGCGACAGTCGCGCATGCGCCGAGATAGTTGGCGGCGCGCGTCCACGTGGCGAGCGGCGTCGCGGACTCGTCCACGTCGGCGAGCGGCGTCGCGGTGATCGGCAGCGTCGGCGTCAGAAGCGCGTCGCGGTCGCGCATCCAGACCGCGAACCACGGCGCGGCGCGACGGTGCTCCGCGACGTCGTCGGCATGCTCGGCGGCGATCATCGCCTTGCCGCCGAGCACGCGCTTCCTCACCCACGGGTCGATGTCGAGGCGCTCGTCCTCGATGTACGCGCGGTGGAATCGCGTACGCCTCGGCGGCGATGATCCGGCCGTTCCTGACCATCACGTCGTCGAAGTCGAGCGGGAAGCGCGCTTCCTCGACGGTCGCGCCGAGGCCGCGCAGCGTGGCGATGGCGTCGCCGGTAGGCGCGGACGACGTCGGGCAGCGTGAACGCCGGGAACTGCTCGGGCGCGACCGCGGTGATCCGCGTGCGACCCAGGTGTCGCGCCGTCGGGGTCGCGCGCGAGCGCCGCGTCGAAACCGAACGGCGCGGCGCGGCGCGTCGCCGGGTCGCGCGGATCCGGTCCCGCCATCGTGGCGGTGAGCAGCGCGGCATCCTCGACGGTGCGCGCGAGCGGCCCGATCGAGTCGAGCGTCGTCGACAACGGCACCGCGCCGTGGAGGCTCACGAGGCCGTACGTCGGCTTGAGTCCGGTGATGCCGCAGAGCGCGGCGGGGATGCGAATCGACCCGCCGGTGTCGGAGCCGATCGCGGCGGGGACGAGGCCGGCAGCGACGGCCACGGCCGAGCCGCTCGACGAGCCGCCGGCCACACGATGCGTGCGCAGTCCCACGGGTTCCACGGCGCCCCCATCGGCTGGTTGCGGCCCCAGCCGCCGAACGCGAATTCGACCATGTGCGTCTTGCCGATGGGAATCATCCCGGCCGCGACGAGGCGTTCGACGACGGTCGCCGTGTGATCGGAGATCCGCCCGAGCCAGCTCTTCGAGCCTGCGGTCGTCTGGCGCCCCTGCAGGTGGAGCAGGTCCTTGAGCGCGATCGGCAGCCCGAGGAGCGGCCCTTGCGCACGGCCCGACCTGGAGCTCAAGATCGGCGGCGTCGGCGCGGCGAGTGCGTCGTCGCGATAGACGTCGATGAAGGCGTGCAGGCGACGGTCGAGCGCGTCGATGCGCGCGAGGCAGGCTTCGACGATCTCGCGCGAGCGGATCTCGCCGGCGGCGAAGCAGCCGCGCGAGCTCGGTCAGCGAGCGGAAGGGCAGATCGGAAGGCATCGTCTACCTTCCATCCGGCGCGCGACCGCGCATCCTGCGCTGCTTCGTCTGCGCGACACTCTCGGCGAGACGCGCGGGACCTCCGCGTTCGCGGCAAGCGGCGGCGCGCCGCGGGCGCGGAAGCTCTTTCCTCCGTCCGCGGGGCCGGACGAGCGATCGACGGCGACCGCCTTGGCCGACGCCGACACGCTGCGCCCAGCAGCGAGGCGAACATGTCGGTGCGGTTGCTCGTGTTGCCGTTGTTGGTCTGCGCGTAGAACGGCACGAAGACATTGCCGATGGAAGCGAGGGCCTGGTAGTCGCCGACGAACAGCCCGCGGGAGTTCGGCGCGATCGCGAGGTCGAAGGGCCCGCTGACGTGCGTCTCGGTCCAGTTGACGCCGTCGGTCGAGCGCACGAGCCAGTAGTCGGTCGGCAGCGTCGTCGGGTCGTCGGTGTTGTTGCGCAGGTCGTAGTACGTGACGCCGATCGTGCCGTCGCCGCGCACGTGCACGGCCGGAACGAACGCCGGCACGGTCGGCACGCTGTTGATCGCGCACCGGCGCCGTCCACGTGAGGCCGCCGTCGGTCGAGCGCGAAAACGCGATGCCGTCGCGCGATCCGCCCGGAAAAGCGGCCGTCCTGCCAGACGACGGCAAGGGTGCCGTTGCGGCCGGCGGCGATGCTGCCGAGGTTCGCGCCGTCGCGGATCGGCGTGCCGGTATCGGGATCGCGCGCGCCGTGGCTTGCACGGTCGGCGACGACGACGGGTGCGGACCAGGTGAGCTCCCTTGTCCTGCGACCGGATCACGACGAGCGCAGTTGGCGGCGCCCGTCGTGAAGCGCGTGAAGAAGTCGACGAGCGTGCCGTCGGGAAGCACGACGATCTGGTTGTTGAGCGTCTGGTTGCCGTCCCGCGGTCGTAGATCGCGCGCGGCGCTTCCCAGGTGCTGCCGCCGTCGTGGTGCGGCCCATCATCGCCGGACCCGCGCCCGGACACGGTGAGCCGATCCCACACCGCGTAGACGTAGCGCGCGTCGGTCGGATCGGCGGTGATCGATTCCTTGTCGTTGAAGAAATCGCCGCCGTCGCGGATCAGCGTGACGGGGTCGCTCCAGCTGCGCCCGCCGTCGGCCGAGCGGCTGACGAGAACGGAGTTCGCCGAGCCGGGCGTGAAATTCTCTCCGGAAAACGCGATCGCGATCTGGTACGCGGCGCCGTCCGGGGCCGAACGTCACCCACGGATCGGACGCGCGCTCGTAGTCGCCGCCGTTGGCGGGGCGTGCCGCCCGTGCAGCGCGAGAACGCCGCCATCCGCGGCAGCCCAGGTCTGGCCACCGTCGAACGAGACGCCGGTCAGCAGTCCCTGCGCGCCGCCGGCTCGACCAGCGGTCCTGTTGCCAGACACCGACGACATTGGTCGCGTCCCGCGGATTGATCGCCACGTAGGGCTCGACTTCGGCGCCGGTGTAGACCGTGCCGCCGAGGGACGATGCCGCCGCAACCCGCGGTGAACGGAGACGCTCCCGAAACGCGTACCTGGACATCCGCCGGCGTCGTCGTGGCGGCGGCGACCGATGATTCGCCGCCGCCGCCGCCTCCGCAGGCGCTCAGCATGACGATCGCCGACGACATCGCCGCGATCGCCGAGCGCGCAGGATCGCAAAGGTCATGTCTTCTCCCCGGCGGAACGCTAGAGCGCGCACGGACCGCCGCCGCGTCCCAGAGCGCGGCGATCGGCCGCAGTCGTGCATACTTTATACTCTGCATTTTGCCGGAAGGAATGGGGTCCGGGCTGTTTCCGGGCCATCCGGAGTTCGGGAAATGGATCCACTGGTATTGACGGTCGACATGGCGGGGCTGCCGCAGGCGTGGGTGGAGCTCGAGGAAGCCATCACCTACCATGCCAAGCAGATGGTCGCCTGGTCGGTGGGGCGCGAGGTCCGCGAGTTCCGCGGCGGCTGGCAGAAGAACGGCGTGCGCTCGCGGATCGCGACGCGCTCGATCCTCGCGATCAAGGGCGCCGGCGCCGGTGCGCACCGGCATGCGCCCGGCCTCACCAATGCGATGCTGTTCGTCCGGGATCGGCAGGTGTGCGCGTACTGCGGCGGGCGCTTCATGATCCGCGACCTCTCGCGCGACCACGTGGTGCCGGTATCGCGCGGCGGAAAGGATTCGTGGACCAACACGGTGACGGCCTGCCGGTCGCTGCAACACGCGCAAGGGCGGTCGCTCGCCCGAGCAATCGGGGATGCCGCTGCTCTATGTGCCCTACGTGCCCAACCGGCACGAGCACTTCATCCTGCGCAACCGGCGGATTCTCGCCGACCAGATGGAGTACCTGCTCGCCGGCGTGCCGACGGACGAGCCGCTTGCACTCGCTCAAGGTCAGCGTGACGCGAAGCTGATCGGAGCACGCTTGCCTCGACGCGATGGGTCGAAGGCAAACGCCTCACGAGCCCGTTATCGGCACACGGTTCCGGGAGCACGGAACACCAGGCGCGTCAGTTGCTTGGTCTGCGTCACGCGGACCGGGGGATTGCCGAGCGTCACCGTGTACGCGAAGGTCGCGTTGTCGCCGTCGCCGAAGGTCAGTGTCGCATTGCCCACCGGCGTCCTGACCACGTTCACTGGATCGAACGGTACCGCGCTGAATGCCGGTCCTGTCGTCCGGTACAGCGTTCCGCTGTAGACGCCGGAGGCGATCTTCGGCGCCGTCACCGACAGCCACAACGGCGTGCCGTCGAAATCATACGTATACCATGTCGCGAAGACGACGTCGTCCTGGTGCGTGAAGTGGATCCCCCATCCCGATTCGCTGCCCGCGGCCGCCCACCAGATGTCCTGGTAGTTGGTCGCGGTCGAAAGGTCCGGTTGCGCCCCGAATGTGCACACCGGCAGGTTTCCGAACACCGTTCGGGTGATGGCCTTGGTCTGAGCGATTCCGTTGACCGTGTAGGCGAAGGCACCGTTGTCTGCGTCGCCGAAAGTCAGCGTACCGGCACCGACGGCATGGTACGACACGGCTTTCGGGTCGAACGGGACCGCATTGAAGGCCGGGCCGCGGGTCTCGTAGATCGTGCCCGAGAAGACATTGTCCCCGGTCTGGATCGCCGTCATGCTCAGCCACCACGCGCGGCCGGCAGCGTCGTAGGTAAACCAGGTTGCGAAGATCACGTCGCCCTGGTGCGCGAAGTTGATCCCCCAGCCCGACTCCGATCCGCCGGGCGCATTCCACCACGAGCCCTCGAAGTTCGGCGCGAGTGATTGCTGCCCGGCGACACCCGTTGCGTCGAGCGGAATCCGGTAGGGTCCCTCGGAGGTGTCGATCGTCACTTCGTCGGTGCGGTCGCCAGTACTGGCGAGGTGCGCCAGCAACCCGAAGGTGCAACTCGCTCCCGGGGTAAGCGCGATGCCCGGCGTGCATCCATTGGTGCCGACGACGAATTCGCCGCTGCCCGTCCGGATACCGGAGATCACCAGCGCGGCATTTCCGCTGTTGGTCAGCGCGACGTGGCTCTCGCTCGAAGTGGCTCCGACAGCGAGCGCGCCGAAATCGATCGACTCGGGCAATGAACACAGGTTGCCGGCCTGCTGTCCGGCCGAGGGCCCATAAAGGCAACGGCAACCATGTACGTCGTCGGCGGTCAGGTCGGTGTAGTTGGTGTACGTTGACGCCGGCGGCCCGGACATCAGCGCGTGCTCGACGTTCGAATGGCCGAGCCCGATTGCGTGTCCCCATTCGTGACTCACGGTACGCGTCATCTGGTCGAGTGTCGTCACGTACCTTGGATCCAGCATCATGTCGGCTTCGACCAGCGTCAGTTCGTTTGGACTGTACGACTGATACCACACGTAGGTGGCGCCGGAGATGCCCATGTCCGGTTCGCGCCATCCGACCACGGTGACGCCGTCGGGTCCGCCGGTCGCAAATGTTCTCGGCACCGCGTCGGTTTCGCCGTCGTAGGCGATCTCAATTCCGCAGGCCGCGGTCCATTTCGCCGATTCCGCGATGATCTGTTGAATCACCGAATCCTTTGCATCGCTGTATTGCATCGGCGCACCTGCGTGGTTGTATTGCCAATGCACCACGCCCGGCCATTTGGCCGGCTCACCGAACATGAACTTGAACTTGGAAATCGCGCCGGGCTTCTGCGCCGATGACGCGTCGGGCACTCGGCTCAGCACGTAGTCGGAAACCTCCGCAGCGGCATGCGTCCTCCCTGGCCACGTCGCCACAAGCAACATGGCTGCCGCCGCGACGCACGCGCGGCCGAACCCGGCATTTCCGAATGACTTCCGCATAGTCCAATCCTGTGACACGTGGGTACGACACGCGATCAGGCGGCGCCTGATCGCGCCATAAGCGCAGTCCTACACCGGGTGCTCGACCGGCGTCGGGCATAATCCTGACGGAATCGCCGATACAGGGGAACCCGTAGCGACGCGCACCACCGGCCCCGGGGGAAATTGATCGTTGCCGAAGCGGGTTGCCGAATCTCGACGAACCCTTCGCACACGATAGCGCTCTGCACCGAGCGGGGTCTGTTCGTCACCGCACGCATGGCGCGCGTGTCTTTGCATCAACCCATAGCCGCCCGGAGGGAAGAATCCAGGGCCCGGCCAACTGTAGTGGACAAGAGAAATCGATGAGGGTCGAATTCCGCGGCGCGCTAGATGAGACCGAACGCCCCAAGACCCGCCGCCGCGGCGAGCATCCACAGCGGGTGCAGGCGCGTCGTCAGCGCGAGCAGCAGCGTGGCGCCGGTGACGGCGTAGGCGGGCCAGCCGTGGTCGGTCGTGCGCGTCAGCACGTAGCCGGACGCGAGAATCAGGCCGACCGTCACGGGCGCCAGCCCACGCTCGATCGCGATCCGCCATGGCGCGTCGCGGAAGCGGTCCCATGCGCGCGCCACGTGGTAGGCGAGCACCGACGACGGCCCGCACATCGCCAGCATCGAGACCACGGCACCGGCCACCCCCGCCACCTTCCAGCCGATCAGGCTGACGATCAGCACGTTCGGCCCCGGCGCCGCCTGCGACAGCGCGAACATCTGGGAGAAGTCGGCGTCGGTCATCCAGTGCTCGATGTCCACGGCGCGCAGGTGCATCTCGGGAATGATGGCGTTCGCCCCGCCGATCGACAGCAGCGACAGCGTCAGGAACTGCAACGCGAGGTCGACTAGCAGCGGATTGATCACGAGCGCCTCCACCACGCGATGCCGACTGGACAGCGGCGCGAGCACCGCGAGCGCCCAGAGGAGCGGCACGCGCAGGAGGGCGATCGCGACGAACGTGACCGCGCCGACGCAAAGCCGCAACGGCTCGCGGCGCATGGGCCGCGCCATCTTGATCGCCATACCCAGCACGAGCCCCGACGCGGCGGCGGAAACGCCGCTGCACGCGCCGCGCACGGCGTCGACGTGCGCGAACTCGGCGAACAGCATCGCGAGGAGCACGACGATGGCGAGGGGCATCAGCATGAGCCCCAGCGTGGCCGCGACCGCGCCGACGGGCCCCTGGAAGCGCCGGCCGATGATCACCGCGACGTTGACGATGTTCGGCCCCGGAAGGAACTGGCCCAGCGAAAGGGCCTCGGTGAACTCCCGCTCGGTCACCCAGCGGAGCCGCTCGACCAGCATCCGGTGCGCAAACGGCAGGACGCCGCCGAAACCCGAGACGCCGATCTTGAGGAAGCCCCAGAACAGCGCGCCGGACGTCACCTGCAGCAGGGCCGGCGGCTCGTCGGTCATGCCGAAGTCTAATACACGCCGCCGCCATGCCCGGCGCGAGCCGACGTCGCGGTTCGGGGCGCCCGGGCGCCGTGCCTCGCGGTCGAGGCGCGCCCGCTGCCGCCACGCTGCACGCGGGCGAGGAGCACCGCTTTTGGTGCGAGGGCCGAAACTTTGGCATCATGCCCCCTTGGCAGGCGGTTTCCGACGGGCCGCGGCGGCTGGAATCCCGGCTCGGCCGCCGGTGCGGGGCGGCCGCACATGCGGGCAACGGCCCGCGACAACCCCTGAGGCGTGGATCGGGAACGATGGCAAGCGACGAGTGGGCAGACGCAAAGGCGGCGCACGAGCGCGCCGATTACGCGACCGAGCTACGGCTGTATAGGCTGTTGTCCGATCGCGGCGACGCGCGCGCCTGGACCTATCTCGGCATCATGTTCGAAAAAGGGCGCGGCGTCGCCCAGGATTTTGCCGAGGCGCTGAAATGGTTCCACATGGCCGCCGAGAAGGGCGAGGCCCGCGCGCACTGCAACATCGGCAGCATGTACGACCGCGGCCGCGGAGTGGCGCAGGACTATGCCGAAGCCATGAAGTGGTACCTCCGGGCTGCCGATCAGGGTGACGCGAACGCGCAGCACAACATCGGCGTCCTGTACGAGCGCGGGCGTGGCGTGCCCAGGGACGACGCCGAGGCGGCGAAGTGGTTTCGCAGGGCCGCCGAGCGCGGCTTCGCCCGTGCCCAGTTCAACCTCGGCGTCATGTGCGAGAACGGCCGCGGGATTCCGCAGAACTATGCCGACGCGATGAAGTGGTTTCGCAAGGCGGCCGACCAGAACCACGCCAAGGCCCAGTACAACATCGGCTTCATGTACGAGCGTGGCCACGGCGTCCCGCAGAACTACGTCGGCGCGCTGAGCTGGTATCGCAAGGCGGCCGACCAGGGCGATGCAGCGGCGCAGACCAACGTCGGGAGCATGTTCGCCACGGGTCACGGCGTGCCGACCGACTATTCCGAGGCGATGAAATGGTTCCGCAGGGCCGCCAACCAGGGCCATGCCGCCGCACAGTGCAATATCGGCAGTATGTACGCGACGGGCCGGGGCGTCGCACAGGACCTCGCCGCGGCATTCAAGTGGTATCTCAAGGCGGCGCAGCAGGGCGATGCCGTGGCCCAGAACCATGTCGGCAACATGTACGCGACGGGGCAGAGCGTCGCGAAGGATTACACCGAAGCGATGAGCTGGTATGCGAAGGCCGCAGAACAGGGCGACGCCAGCGCGCAGAACAACCTCGGCAGCATGTATGCCGCGGGCAAGGCCGTCGCGCGAGACCTCGTCCAGGCGCACAAATGGTACACGCTCGCCGCCGCGCGTTTCCCTGCCGATGAAGCGTCGTTCCGCGACAAGGCGATCAGGAACGCCGACGGCGTAGCGGCCAGGATGACGCCGGAACAGATCGCGGAAGCCCAGCGCCTGACCCGTGAGTGGAAGCCGAAGTAACGGACGTTCCGCCTAATCGGCGGCTGTCGCGGTGGCGATGGCCGCAGCATTCCATCCGCCGCCCAACGCCTTGATCAACCCGACGCTCGCGGTCAGGCGCCGGGCGAGGATGGCGAGCGCGGTTCGCTCGTTGTTCAACGCCGCCGCCTGCAGCACGACGACGACCACGTAGGACGCGGTCCCGGCCCGGTATTGATTGACCGCGATGGCGGCGGATTCGCGGGCGGCTCTGACCGCGTCGTCCTGCACGGCCGCCTCCTGCTCGAGCAGGGCGAGCGCGACGAGGTTGTCCTCGACCTCCTGGAAGGCGTCGAGCACCGTCGACCGGTACGCGGCGACGGTCTCGTCGTAGGTCGCGATCGCCTGCGCCTTCTGCGCGCTGCGCAGGCCGGCGTCGAACAGCGATTGCGCAAGCCCGGCGCCCAGCGACCAGTACCGGCTGGGAAGGGAAACGAGGTCGCCGAGCGCGGAACTCTGGACGCCGCCCACGCCGGACAGCGAGAGTGACGGGAAGAAGGCGGCCTGTGCGACGCCGATCTCGGCGTTCGCGCTTGCCACGCGCCGCTCGGCGGCGGCGATGTCCGGCCGGCGCTCCAGCAATTCCGACGGCACCGCGGGGGGAATCGTGGGAAAGACCCCGGCGAATGGCCGCGGGACGATCGTGAGCTCCGCAGGGGGCTTGCCGACGAGGACGGCGATCGCGTGCTCGAGCTGCGCGCGCGCGATCCGCGCGTCGAGCACCTGCGCCTGCGTGGACTTGAGCTGCGCCTCCGCCTGCGTGACATCGCCGCGGGCGACGATGCCGGCCGCGTACTGATTGCGCGTGAGCTGCAGCGCCCTTTCGTACCCGGCGGCGGTATTCTCGAGCAATCGGATCTGCTCGTCCTGCACGCGCAGCAGCAGGTAGCTCTGTGCCAGCAACGCCTGCACCGATAGCCGCGCCGCGGCGAGGTCCGCTGCGCTCGCTTGCGCGCCCGCTTCGCTGGCTTCGACGCCGCGTCGCACGCGGCCCCACAGGTCGACTTCCCAACTTAGGTCGAGCGCGACGTTGTAGCTGTTGGCGACGGCGGAGGAGCTCGCGCTGGAACCGTTGCCGGTGGCGCGCGAGCTGCGCAGCGCCGCGGCGTTGGCGTTGACGCCGGGGAACAATCCGGCGCGCGCAGCCTGGGTCGCGGCCCGCGCCTCGCGCACGCGCGCCTCCGCCCCCTGGATCGTCTGGTTGGACGCGTCGACCTGCTGCTCCAGCGCGTCGAGATCCTTGTCGCCGAACACTTCCCACCATCCGCTGCGCGGCGCGACATCACGGGGCTGCGCCGCTTTCCAGCCCGCGCTTTCCTTGAACGCGGTAGATGACGGGGCGTCGGGCCGCCCGTAGTCCGGCCCCACCATGCACCCGGTGGCGAGCGCGGCGAGCGCCGCCATCAGGCTCGCCATCCGCGCCGCATTGCCGATCGTGGTTGCGCTCATCGGCCGGGAGGCCCCCTCAATTGGCGGACGCATGCGCGAGCGTCCCGTGCGCGCGCAAAGGGCGTGCGCGGGATGCCCACAGCCGAAACCGGTCGAGATACAGATAGACGACCGGCGTCGTGTACAGCGTCAGCATCTGGCTGAACAGCAGTCCGCCGACGATCGCGATGCCCAACGGGCGGCGCATCTCGGTGCCGTCGCCCGCGCCGAGCGCCAGCGGCAACGCGCCCAGCATCGCCGCGAGCGTCGTCATCAGGATCGGGCGAAAGCGCAAGAGGCAGGCCTCGAATATCGCGTCGCGCGTAGCGAGGTCGCGGGTGCGCTCGGCGTCGAGCGCGAAGTCGATCATCATGATCGCGTTCTTCTTCACGATGCCGATCAGCAGGATCACGCCGATGAACGCGATGATCGTGAAGTCGGTGTTGAACAGCATCAGCGCGAGCAGCGCGCCTACGCCTGCGGAGGGGAGTGTCGACAGGATCGTGATCGGGTGCACCCAGCTCTCGTAGAGCACGCCCAGCACGATGTAGAGCGTGATAAGCGCGGCGAGGATCAGCAGCGGCTGGCTGGCGAGCGAGGCCTGGAAAACGCGGGCGCTGCCCTGGAAGCTCCCGCGCACGGTCGTCGGCACGCCGATCCTCGCCATCGTGTCCTCGACGGCGCGCGTGGCCTGCGACAGCGCGACACCGGGCGCGAGGTTGAACGACGTCGTTGACGCTACGAACTGCCCCTGGTGGTTGACGCCCAGCGGCGTGTTGGTCGGACCGTAGGTGGCGAATGCGGCCAGCGGCACCTGGGCGCCGCCCGCCGCGCTGACGTAGACGGACTTCAGCGCCTCGGGCGACTGCCAGTATTGCGGCGCCGCCTCCATCACGACGCGGTACTGGTTGAGCTGCGCGTAGATCGTCGACACCTGGCGCTGGCCGAAGAGGTCGTTCAGCGTGGTGTCGATCATCCGGGGCGTCACGCCGAGGCGCGTCGCGGTGTCGCGGTCGATCACGAGCGAGGTCTGCAGCCCCCTGTCCTGCTGGTCGGTGTTGACGTCGGCCAATTCGGGCAACTGCGAAAGCGCCAGCCGGATCTTCGGCTCCCACGCGCGGAGCTCCACGAGGTCGTCGGCCTGCAGCGTGAACTGGTACTGCGCGTTGCTCTGCCGCCCGCCGATCCGGATGTCCTGCACGGGCTGCAGGAACAGGTTGGCACCGGGCTCTTTCGCGAGCTTGCCGCGCAGCCGCGCGATCACCTGGTCCGCCGTCTCCTTGCGCTCGGCGATCGGCTTCAGCGCGACGAACATGAACCCCGAGTTGCGCTGCGCGCCGCCGGTGAAGCCGACGACGTTCTCGACGGCCGGGTCGCCGCCGACGATCGCCATGAAGTCCGCGAGCTTCTGGCGCATCGCCTGGAACGAAATGCTCTGGTCGGCTTGGATGCCGCCGACGAGGCGCCCCGTGTCCTGCTGCGGGAAGAAGCCCTTCGGAATGCTCACGTACAGGTAGACGTTGAGGCACACTGTCGCGAGCAGGACCAGCATGACGGTGACGCCGTGCGAGAGGCTCCACGCGAGGCTCCTCCGGTAGGCGCCGAGCATGGCCGCGAACACGCGTTCGCTCCACGCGCCGATGCGCCCGGTCCTGCGCTCCGTCGGAGCTCGGAGGAGGCGCGCACACATCATCGGCGTCGTGGTCAGCGAAACGACGAGCGAGATCAGGATCGCCACCGACAGGGTGATCGCAAACTCGCGGAACAGGCGCCCGATGATCCCGCCCATCATCAGGATCGGGATGAATACCGCGATGAGCGACAGGCTCATCGACAGCACGGTGAAACCGACTTCGCGCGCGCCGGTGAGCGCCGCCCGGAACGGGCTCATGCCTTTTTCGATGTGGCGTGCCGTGTTCTCGAGGACGACGATCGCGTCGTCGACGACGAAACCCGTGGCGATCGTCAGCGCCATCAGCGTGAAGTTGTTGATCGAGAAGCCGGCAAGGTACATGACACCGAAGGTGCCGACGAGCGAGACCGGGACGGCCACGCTCGGGATCAGCGTCGCCCGCCCGTCGCGCAGGAACACGAAGACGACCAGGATGACGAGCACGACCGAGATGGCGAGCGCACGCCCGACCTCGCGCAGCGATGCGCGTATGGTCGCGGTGCGTTCCATCGCCGGCGTCAGCGTGATCGTGCCGGGAATCGACGCGCGGAGCGAAGGCAGCAGCGCCGTCACCCGGTCGACCGTCTCGATGATGTTCGCGTTGGGCTGGCGGTTGATGATGACGAGCACCGACGGCTTGCCGTTGGCCATGCCGGCGTTGCGCAGGTCCTGGACCGAGTCGACGACGTCGGCGACGTCGGACAGCTGCACCGCATTGCCGTTGCGGTAGGAGACGATGAGCGGCAGGTATTCGGCCGCCGTCTTCGCCTGGTCGTTGGCGTAGATCTGCCAATGCCGGTCGCCCTCCTCGAGCGCGCCCTTCGGTCGGTTGGCGTTCGCGGCAGCGATCGCCGCGCGCACCTGCTCGACGCCGATGCCGTACTTGTTGAGTGCCTCGGGATTGAGCTCGACGCGAACGGCGGGCAGCGAACTGCCGCCGACGCTCACCTGGCCGACTCCGGACACCTGCGAGAGCTTCTGCGCGATGATCGTCGACGCGGCGTCGTACATCTGGCCTTGCGTCATCGTCTCGGAGGTGAGCGTCAGGATCATGATCGGCGCATCGGCCGGGTTGACCTTGCGGTAGGTGGGATTGCTTGGCAGGCCCGTGGGCAGCAGCGAGCGCGCGGCGTTGATCGCCGCCTGCACGTCGCGCGCCGCGCCGTCGATGTCGCGGCTCAAGTCGAACTGCAGCGTAACGCGGGTCGACCCCAGCGTGCTCGACGACGTCATTTCGGTGACGCCGGCGATGCGCCCCAGCGAACGCTCGAGCGGGGTCGCGACCGTCGCCGCCATCGTTTCGGGACTGGCGCCGGGGAGCGACGCCTGCACGGAGATCGTCGGGAAGTCCACCTGCGGCAGCGGCGACACCGGCAGCAGGCGGAACGCGAGCGCGCCCGCGAGCGCGATGCCGAGCGTCAGCAGCGTCGTGGCGACCGGTCGGTCGATGAACGGTGCCGACAGGCTCGGACGATCCCCCCCGAACGTCGCTTCGCGCCGCTCCCCCCCAGTGAGGCGAGCGCCTTGGGGCGGCCCGGCGGGGTCGTGATTCCCCCCGAGCGCGCTCATCGCGGCTCCGTGCGCTCGATGGCCGGCCGCGCATTCGTCGCGTGCCTTGCATCGACGCGGCGGGCGAGCCGGTCGAAGGCGAGGTAGATCACCGGCGTCGTGAACAGGGTGAGCGCCTGCGACAGGATCAGGCCGCCGACCATCGCGATGCCAAGCGGATGGCGCAGCTCGGAGCCCTCGCCCCAGCCGATCATCAGCGGCAGCGCGCCGAGGATGGCGGCCATCGTCGTCATCATGATCGGCCGGAAGCGCAGGAGGCACGCCTGGAAGATCGCGTCGCGCGGCGTCATTCCCTCGTTGCGCTCCGCATCGAGCGCGAAGTCGATCATCATGATCGCGTTCTTCTTGACGATGCCGATCAGCAGGATGATGCCGATGATCGCGATGATCGAAAGGTCGTTGCCGGAGACCATCAGCGCGAGCAGGGCGCCCACGCCTGCGGACGGCAGCGTCGACAGGATCGTGACCGGGTGGATGAAGCTCTCGTAGAGCACGCCCAGCACGATGTACATGGTGACGATCGCGGCGAGGATCAGCCACAGCTCGTTGGCGAGCGACGCGCGGAAGGCGAGCGCGGCGCCCTGGAAATTGATCTGCACGGACCCCGGCAACGCGAGCTCGCGCTTCGCCGTCTCGATCGCCTGCACCGCGTCGCCGAGCGAAGCGCCCGGCGCGAGGTTGAACGAGATCGTGGCGGCGGGAAACTGGCCGATGTGGTTGATCGAAAGCGGCGCCGCCTGCTCAACGATCCGCGCGATCGACGACAGCGAGACCTGCTGCGGCGCCTGCCCGGCGACCGTCGACGTCACGTAGACGTCGTTGAGCGCCGCGGGACCGCGCTGGAATTCCGGCTTGACCTCGAGCACGACGCGGTACTGGTTCGATTGCGTGAAGATCGTCGAAACGAGCCGCTGGCCGAACGCGTTGTACAGCGCATTGTCGATCGCGTTCGCGCTGGCGGTGCTCTCGGTCGGCCTGTCGATCTTCGCCTACTGCTTCGCGCTGCTCGCCGTGCTGACGGGCCCGGGCTCGGCGCGCGCGCCGGCTCGAGCTTCGGGCACCGGGTGCTCTGCGCCCTCGGGTTCGGGTACCTGCGGCCGAAGCGCTACGTGACGGACCGGCCGCTGCCGTACGCCGCGATCCCGCTCGCGGTGATCGCGCTCGACATGATCGTCGCGACGCTGCCACTCGCCATCCTGCTCGTGCTGATGGTCGTCCAGGCCATCCAGCCGTCCGTGACGGTCGACCCGCTGCTCGCGAAGACGATGCTCTGGTGGTTCGGCCACCCGGTCGTCTACCTGCTGCTGTTCCCGGCCGTCGCCGTCTACTACCACATCATCCCCAAGCTCGCCGGACGCGATCTGGTGGCCGGCCACATCATTGCCGTGGCCTGGACGATCGCCGTCGTCTCGAACGTGATCATCGGCGCGCATCACATGTACACCGACTTCCCGGAGAGCTTCCAGCAGTCGGTCAACAGCTTCACGCAGCCGCTCACCTACGCGGTGACGATCCCGTCGGCGATCTCGCTGTTCTCACTCGCCTTCACGATCTACCGGTCCGCCTTCGACTGGTCGAGCCCGGCGGCGCGGTTCCTCTCCGTCGCCCTCGTCTCGTGGCTGATCGCGGGCCTGCAGGGCGTCGGCCTCGCGACCATCCAGTACGACGTCGTAGCGCACAACACCCTGTGGGTCGTCGGGCACTTCCACAACATGGCGCTGATCCACATCGGGATGGTGATCTTCGGCGCCATCTACTACTTCTTGCCCGGCATCGTCGGCAGACCGTGGCACTCGCTGCGCCTCGCCGACTGGCACCTGGCGCTGACGGTGGTCGGCGGCTACGGATCGGTGATCCCGTGGATGTGGCAGGGACTCGAGGGCGCGCCGCGCCGCTTCGCGGTCCTGCCCGGCGAGTACCTGACGATGAGCCAGCTGGCGCTGCCGTTCGTCGCGATGATCGTGGTCGGGCAGGCGATCTTCGCCTACAACCTCGCCCGGACACTGGGCGTGACGTGGCTGTCCGGGGCGCTCGGCCCGAAGCCGCCCGACGACGCCCGGGCCGACACGATGGCGCGCGAGGAGCCGCGGGATGTGCTGGCGGGGTTGCTCGCCGCTGGCGGCGTGGCGCTCGCGATCCCGTCGCTCTGGCAGAGCCCGTTCCTGTGGGCGCCCCTCGGCATCCTCGCCGGCTACGTCGCGGTGGCGCTCGGCGCGCGCCGCCAGGGCGCCTGGGCGATGCTGCTGGCGCTGCTGCTGCTCGTCGTCGGCCTGCTGATCCAGCTCTAGCGTCCCGCGGGTTTCCCGCAGCGGTGCACCGCGATGTCACCGATTCGGCGGTCCCGGCGCGGTGCGACGCTCTAGAGGTTCCGCGATCAGTACTCCCTGGAGGTTGGAAGAAATGTCGAAGCTGCTGGTGGGTTATGACGGCACGGAGAGCGCCAAGGCCGCGCTCGACCGAGCAGCCGCGATGACGCTGTACGGCGACACGCTCGGCGTCATCAGCGTGGCTCCGCGCGTCGCCGGCGGGCCGCGTTCCGGTGGCCCCTTCGTCGCGGGCGATGGCCCGGCCGAGCATCGCGCCGAGCTGGCCGAGGCGATGGAGTTCCTCGCCGGCCGTGGCGTCGAGGCGCGCACCATCGAGGCGATCGGCGACCCCGCCGACGCCATCTGCGAGGCCGCCGAGCGCGACGGCTACTCGCTGATCATCGTCGGCAGCCGCAACCAGAACGGCATGAAGCGAGCGCTCCTCGGGTCCGTCTCGGACCGCGTTGCGCACCACGCCTCCTGCGACGTGCTGATCGTCAAGTAGCGACCCCCTCGTCAGACGAGCGCGGCGGCTGCGAGGGCGACCACGCAGCCGCCGACTGCCGTCATCCAGCCGAGGGTCGTCACCAGGCGGGAGCCGGCGTAGAGGCGCGCATCGGGTCGGAGTCGCCCGCCAGGCGCAGCGCGAAACATCCTCGGCGCACGACCGCGCTGTGGTTGCGCACCTCGGCACGACGTGCGCGGAGTTCGCCAGCGTCGCCGCCGCGCTCGGGCTCGCTGGCGTCCCCGTCGCGATGAGCGTCCACCCTCGCGGCGGCGGCGATCGTGACGCTGATGGTGGCCGGCAGCTTCCACCGGGTCGAGCGCATCCTGCTCGCCTGCACTGGGTGGCTCTCCTCGACCGTGCTCGATCACGAGCTCATCGACCTGGACGGCAAGCGGGGCGTGCGCGTGGGCGACGTGGTCCTCGACCACACCACCGACGGCCTCGGCACGGTCGGCGTCGAGATCGGCGCGGCCGCCGTTGCGCCCCATCAGCCTGCGCCGGCTGGCCCGCGCCGTGCGCCGGAACCTGATCTCGATCACGACGATCCACCTGCCCGACGCGAGCCCCGCTCAGCCTCGCGACCAACCGTGCGCGCCCGGCGGCGCTGGAGGCACACGAGACTCGCCGGACTCCGGCGGCCGCGGCGACGGGCTGCGGCTGGCCGGGCTCCAGCGTGCGAACGCACCACCACGGCGCCTCGACGTCGCCGGCGGCGGTGCGGACCCGGAGCGCGACCACGGGCCAGGCGGCGTCGCCGAGGTGCACCGCAACGTCGCGGAGCCGGCCGGCGCGGGTGCCGTCGGTGGCGATCTCGGCGCCGCGGATGTCGCCCAGCGCCCACGCCTCGCCGGGCACTTCGGGGCCGCGAGCGGGATCGTCCGCAGCGGAATACTGGCGGGTCCCCGGATGCCGGGGGTGTCGGGGGAGGTGGCGTTCCCGGGAACCCGCCAGCAGCTCTACGCGCGGGCCGGCTCGCGGACGGCGCGGCTCGTCACGACCGTCACGGGGACGGTCGAGTGCGTCATGACAGAGCGCGAGACGGATCCGACGAGCGCGCCGCGCACGCCGCCGAACCCGCGGGAGCCCATGATGATCAGGTTCGCGTCCAGGTCCTTGGCGAGACGCACGATCTCCTTTGCCGCGTCGCCGGTGGCGACGTACGGCTTGGTGTCGATGCCGGCGGCATTCGCGGTCGCCGCGGCGGCCTGGGCGAGATGCTCGGCGCCGTGCGGCTGCTCGACCTCCGTGACGGGCGGTGCGATGCCCTTGCCACCGGCGGGCACGGGCACGTGCACCGCGACGACGGCGAGCTTCGCGCCCGTGTCCTCGGCCAGTTCGATGGCGAGCTCCAGGGCTTCGGCGGCCTCGGGCGATCCATCCGTTGCGTGCACGATGAGGTCCATCGACCTCTCCTTTCCGTCAGTGCCAACGAACAGATGATCCGTCGCCGCGGGCACCTCGCCATCCGCGGGTGCCGCCATCCGGGATGCGGATTTTCCGCAGTGTGGTGCGGGGTTTGCGGACAACCACGCAGCCGGACTGCGCCGATCACCGATGGCGGGAGGCTCGCCGGTTGGGATGCTGCTAGCAGCCGAAAGGAGCCGCCATGAAGGCCGCCGTCGTCCGCAGCTTCGACCGACCGCTCGAGATCGAGGATCTGCCGATCCCCGAGCCCGGAGCCGAACAGGCCCTCGTCCGCATCGAGGCGTGCGGCCTGTGCCACACGGACATCCACGCCGCCCGCGGTGAATGGCCCGTGCGGCCGACGCCGCCGTTCATCCCCGGTCACGAGGGTGTGGGCATCGTCGAGCGACTGGGCACCGGCCCCAGCCACGGCGTCTCGTAGGTGACCGCGTCGCGCTGCCGTGGCTCGGCTACGCCTGCGGCGACTGCCGGTACTGCAACTCGGGGCGCGAGACGCTCTGTCTGTCGCAGCGCAACACCGGGTACGCCATCGACGGCGGGTTCGCCGAGTACGCGGTGGCGTACACGCGGCACGTCGTCCGTGTGCCGGCCGAGGTCAGCGCGCTGGACGCGGCGCCGCTCACCTGCGCCGGCGTCACGACCTACAAGGCCGTGAAGGTGTCCGGCGCGACCTCCGCGAGCCTGGTCGCCGTCTTCGGCACCGGCGGGCTCGGGCATCTGGCGCTCCAGTACGCGCGCTCAACGGGCGCCGCCGTGGTCGCGGTGGACATGAACGCCGACCGCCTGGAATCGGCCCGCGAGCTCGGGGCCGACCATCTCGTGCACGTCGGCGAGGAGGATCCGGTCGCTGCGATCCAGCGCCTCGGCGGCGCCGACGCGGCCATCGCGACCGCGGTCGAACCCGAGCGCCTTCGAGCAGGCCATGGGCTCGCTCGCCCGCGGTGGTACGCTGGTCTGCGTGGGCCTCCCCGCCGACAACGGCATGCGCGTCCCGATCTTCGAGACGGTGCTCGGCGGCCTCACGATCCGCGGGCTCGATCGTCGGCACGCATCGCGACCTGGAGGAGATCTTCGAGCTGCACCGCCGCGGCCTGACGCGCGTCTGCGCGTCGGAGTGCCGGCTCGACGACGTCAACGACGCCATCGAGCAGGTGCTCGACGGCAGCGCGCCGGCGCCGCGGATGGTCTTCGACATGACACCCGTTGCGGCCGCGCCGGCCGGAGCCGGAGCCGCGACGGCCGGTGCCTGACGCCGCCAGCCGCGCCGACCGCATCGACGCCGGCCTGCGCGCCGCGGGCACTCCTGCCCGCGCCGAGCAGGAGCGGCGGTACCTGAAGAGCGACCTCCACCACTACGGGGCGACCGTTCCGGCGATCCGCTCGGTCGTGAAGGCCGCCCTCGCCGCCGAGCCGGACCTGGGCCACGACGACCTCGTCGCGGTCGTCGTGGCCCTGTGGGACCGCCCGGTGCACGAGTGCCGGATGGCGGCCGTCGAGCTGCTCGATCTCGGCTCGGATCGCCTGCTCGCGAGCGACCTCGACCTCGTCGAGCGGCTGATCCGGGAGTCGCGGACCTGGGCGCTGGTCGACGGCCTCGCGGCGAGCGTGGCCGGCGGTCTCGTGGAGCGGCTACCCGGCGCTGGTCGCGACGATCGACCGCTGGGCCGGCGACGACGACTTCTGGGTGCGTCGATCGGCCCTGCTCGCGCTGCTGCTGCCGCTGCGGCGCGGGGAGGGGGACTTCGAGCGCTTCTCGCGCTACGCCGACGCGATGCTGGACGAGCGGGAGTTCTTCATCCGCAAGGCCATCGGCTGGGTGCTGCGCGAGGCCTCGAAGAAGCAGCCGGATCGCGTCTACGCGTGGCTCGAGCCGCGTGCCGGACGGGCCTCGGGCATCACGGTCCGGGAGGCCGTCAAGTACCTGTCGGAGGCGCAGCGGGAGACGATCATGGCGGCGTATCGCTCGACCCGTCCGGAGCGTCCCATGTCCAGCCGGTGACCTCCGGCGCGTCGATGCCGTGCTCGCGCGTGTGGCGTCGCGCGCGGTTGCGCGCGTCGACCATGTCCTGGTGGACCTCGACCGCGCTCGTCCCGAGCGACGGCACCCGGTCGATCACGTCGGCGACGAGATGGAACCGTCGAGGTCGTTCAGCATCACCATGTCGAACGGCGTCGTGGTGGTGCCCTCCTCCCGGTAGCCGCGCACATGGATGTTGCGATGGTTCGTGCGCCGGTACGTCAGGCGGTGGATCAGCCACGGGTAGCCGTGGTACGCGAAGATCACGGGCTTGTCGGGCGTGAAGATGGCGTCGAACTCGGCGTCGGGAAGGCCGTGCGGATGCTCGGAGGCGGGCTGCAGGCGCATCAGGTCGACCACGTTCACGACCCGCACCCGCAGGTGCGGGAGCCGGTCCCGCAGGATGCTCACCGCCGCCAGCGTCTCGAGCGTCGGCACGTCACCGGCGCAGGCCATCACGACGTCGGGGTCCTCGTCGCCCTCGTTCGTCGCCCAGTCCCAGACGCCGAGCCCGCGCGTGCAGTGGTCGGCGGCCTCCTCGATCGTGAGCCAGTTCGGCGCCGGCTGCTTGCGGCGTCGCTGACGTTCGACGTAGTCGCGGCTGCGCAGGCAGTGGTCGCCCACCGACAGCAGGGTGTTCGCATCGGGCGGCAGGTACACGCGGATCACCTCGGCCCGCTTGTTCATGACGTGGTCGATGAACCCGGGGTCCTGGTGCGAGACCCGTTGTGGTCCTGGCGCCCACACGTGCGACGTGAGCAGGTAGTTGAGCGACGCGACCGGCCGCCGCCAGGGGATGTTCGTGCGCGGTCTTGAGCCACTTCGCATGCTGGTTGAACATCGAGTCGACGATGTGGACGAACGCCTCGTAGCACGAGAAGAGGCCGTGCCGGCCCGTCAGCAGGTAGCCCTCGAGCCAGCCCTGGCAGACGTGCTCCGACAGGATCTCCATGACCCGGCCGTCGGCTGCGAGGTGCTCGTCGTCGGGCGTGCGCTCGCCCATCCAGGCGCGGTCCGTGACCGCGAAGACGTCGCCCAGGCGGTTGGAGGCCGTCTCGTCGGGGCCGACGATGCGGAAGTTGCGGGCAGCGGCGTTCAGGCGCATCACCTCGGCCAGGTAGCGCCCGAGCACGCGGGTCGCCTCGGCCGTCGTCGATCCGGGCCGCGGCACGTCGACGCCGAAGGCGCGGAACTGGGCAGGACAGAGGTCGCGCAGCAGCTCGCCGCCGTTGGCGTGCGGGCTCGATCCCATCCGCTTCGACCGCGAGGGCGCCAGCGCGCGGATCATCTCGACCGGACGGCCGTCCGCGTCGAACAGCTCCTCCGGCCGGTAGCTGCGCAGCCATCGCTCGAGGGCCGCGAGGTGCTCCGGGTTCGTCCGGGTGGCTGACAACGGCACCTGGTGCGAGCGCCAGGTACCCCTCGACCCTGAGGCCGTCGACCGTGTGCGGCCCCGTCCACCCCTTCGGTGTCCGCAGCACGATCATCGGCCAGCGGGGACGCCGGACGGCGCCGCCCACGCGGGCCGCGTCCTGGATGCGGCGGATGTCGGCGTACGCGTCGTCGAGCGCCGCCGCCAACGCCTGGTGCACGAGCTCGGGATCGTCGCCCGACACGATCAGCGGCCGGTGTCCGTAGCCCTCCAGGAGCTGGGTCAGCTCGGCCTCGCCGATCCGCGCGAGCACGGTGGGGTTCGCGATCTTCCAGCCGTTCAGGTGCAGGATCGGCAGGACCGCACCGTCGGTCGCCGGGTTGAGGAACTTGTTCGCGTGCCAGCTGGCCGCGAGCGGCCCGGTCTCGGCCTCGCCGTCGCCGATCACGCAGGCCACGGTCAGATCGGGGTTGTCGAGGGCCGCGCCGTAGGCATGCGCGAGCGCGTAGCCGAGCTCGCCGCCCTCGTGGATGGAGCCGGGCGTCTCGGGCGCGACATGGCTCGGCACGCCGCCCGGGAACGAGAACTGGCGGGAACAGCTCGAGCATCCCGGCGCCGTCCTCGGGTGATCCCGTCGGCCAGTGCTCCGTGTAGGGAGCCCTCGAGCCACGGTGCTCGGCGCACCATCGCCGGGCCGCCGTGGCCGGGGCCGGCGACGACACAGCAGGTCGGCGTCGGTGCGCGACGATGAGCCGGTTCCGGTGCGCGTAGAGCCAGGTTCAGCCCCGGCGTCGTGCCCCAGTGGCCGAGCAGGCGCGGCTTGACGTGCTCCGGCCGCAGCGGCTCGCGCAGGAGCGGGTTCGCCAGCAGGTAGATCTGGCCGGCGCTGAGGTAGTTCGCGGCGCGCCACCACGCATCGATCGCGGCGACTTCGCAGGGGGCGAGCGCCGGCTCCTCAGCCATACCGCCTGCGACCCTTCTGGACGACGTCGACATAGCCCGCCCGCTGGCGGGCAGCATCCGTGCCGAGCGCCTCGC
>CAWHXL010000009.1:0-130830 GCA_963833295.1 uncultured beta proteobacterium
GGATCGGCAAGCCGGCCCTTGGTCGTGATCGTGTAGACGAGGTCCTGCTTGCCGCCGATCGGCGACTGGCCGACCTTGCCGGCGGCGAACTGGGCGTTCTGCTCGTTGATGGCGTTGGCCACATCCGAGGGCGTGATCTTGAGCTGCGCGAGCCGGTCCGGCTTCAGCCAGATCCGCATCGCGTAGTCCTTGGCGCCGAAGATCTGCACGTTCGTCGTGCCGGGCAGCCGCTTCAGCTCGTCGAGCACGTTGAGCGTCACGTAGTTCGACGTGAAGAGATCGTCGTAGCGCCCGTCCGGCGAATAGAACGCGAGCACCTGCAGGAACGACGACGATCCGCGCTCGACCGACACGCCCTGCCTGCGAACTTCGAGCGGCAGCCGCGGCTCGACCTGCTTGACGCGATTGTTGACGTTGATCGCGGCGTCGTCGACATTGGTGCCGATCTCGAACGTGACGGCGATCTGCGTGACGCCGTTCGCCGTCGAGTGCGAGCTCATGTAGATCATGCCCTGCACGCCGTTGATCGCGTTCTCGAGCGGCGCGGCGACGGTTTCCTCGAGGGTCTGCGCGGAGGCGCCCGGGTAGACCGCCTGCACGGTGACGACCGGCGGCGCGATTTCCGGATACTGCGCGATCGGCAGAGAGCGCATCGCCGCGAGCCCCGCGAGCACGAAGAACACCGAGATGACCGCCGCGAAGATCGGGCGGTCGATGAAGAATCTGGAAAGCATGGCGGCGGCTCTCCGCGATCAGGACTTGGGCGGAGGCGCCGCTTTCGCGTCGTCCTTCGCGACAGGGGCGTTGCCGCCCTTCATCTTGGCCGCGTCTGCCGGCGCCGCTCCCGGCGCACCCGGCGGAGGCCCAAGCATGATCGGGCCATTCGGCTGCAGCTTGGCGATCCCGTCGACGATCACCGTGTCACCGGCGGCGAGCCCGGAATCGACGATCCACAGGTTGTTGCCGTCGATCTCGATCCATTCGCCGAGCATCAGCGGGCGAACGACGGCGATGTCCTTGCCGTCCTTGTCCTTTCCGGTCACGTAGACGAATTTCCCCTGCGGCCCGTCCTGGACGGCGACTTGCGGCACCGCGAGCGCATTCGTGCGCACGGCGCCTTTCAATTGCACGCGCGAGAACTGCCCGGGCTTCAACGCGCCGTCGGCGTTCGCGATCTCCGCCCGCATCTCGTACGTGCCGGTCGTCGGATTGACGCGCGTGTCGGCGAAATTGATCCTGCCCTTCCGTGGGAACACCGAGCCGTCGGCTAGCTTGATCGTCACATCGTATGCATTGTCCTTCGGCAGCACGAGGCGGCCGGCAGCCACGGCCTTGTTGATCGCGAGCTGCTCGTTTTCGGAGATGGTGAAGGCGATCCAGATCGGATCGACCTGCCAGATGAGCGTCAGCAACGTCTCGTTCGCGGTGACGAGGCTTCCCTCGGATTTGTTGGCGCGGCTCGACAACCCGGTGATCGGCGCGTTGACGCGCGTGTAGCCGAGACTCAACTTCACTTCGGCGAGCCGCGCCTGGGCGGACTTCTCCGCGGCGCGCGCGAGATCGAGATTCGACGCCGCATCGTCGGCTTCCTTCTGGCCGACGGCGCGCCGCTCGGCAAGCGGCTTCAACCGCGCGAGCTCGCGCTCCGCCTGCGTGACCTGCGCGTGCACCCGGGCGACTTCGGCCTCGGCGGCGGCGGACTGCGCCTCGAGCGGCTTGGGGTCGATGACGAACATGGGCTGTCCTGCCTTCACCCAGCCGCCCTCGGTGTAGAGGCGCTTCTCGAGGATCCCGCCGACGCGGGCGCGCACCTCCACTTCCTTGGAGCCCACGGTCTGGCCGACATATTCGTACCCGACGGGAAGCGTCTTCGGCTGCATCACCATCGTGGTGACCGCAGCTGGCGGAAACCCGTGGAATCCGCCTTGCTGCTGACGGCCGCAGGAGGCGACGAGCGTCGCGATGGCGAGTCCTGCCAGCACCGCGACAAAGCGGCGCACGGAAGAGGAGGCGAGTGTCATGGTGGGTGACTCCGGAAGCGTCGCGTTCGGAAAGGAGCGCGACGGGCTTGACAGGTGCGGGCGCCTACGTTACATACATTCTTGAATGTTTGCAACCCCGGCCCGGCGAGGTATTTTGTCTGCAATCTTCGGGCCAGCAATGATGATGTAATGTTTACAGAGCCGCCGCTGATTGCGAGTTCCAGATGGTGAGACGCACCAAATCCGAAGCCGCCGCAACGCGCGAAGCGCTGCTCGACGCGGCGCTGGGCGTCTTTCGTGATCGGGGGGTTGCGCATACGTCCCTCGAGGAGGTCGCCGCGGCTGCCGGAGTGACACGTGGCGCCGTTTACTGGCATTTCAAGGACAAGGCGGACCTCTTCACCGCATTATGCGAGCGCGTGCAGCTTCCGATGGAAGCGATGCTCACGGTCGCGGGCGAGACGCGCCATGACGATCCTCTCGGGGCGCTGCGGGCTCTCGCCGTCACGAGCCTGACTCGCCTCGCGAACGATCCACGTACGCAGGCGGTGTTCGACGTGATCTTTCACAAATGTGAATTCGTGGCCGGCATGGCGTCGGTCGCGGAGCGCCAACACTCCGCAGACAGCGGCTGCCTCGCGAGCGTCGAGCGCCTGCTCAAGCAAGCGGTCGCGCTGCGCCAGCTCCCGCGCGACACGGATACGCGGCTCGCGGCGCGCTGCATGAACGCATACATGGTCGGCGTGATGCACGAATGGGTGCAGCGGCCCGACGCGTACGATCTGAAGCGCGCGGCGCCCGGAATGATCGACATGCTCCTCGCCGGATTGCGCGAAGAGCCGCCCCGCCGTGCGACGGCGCCCGGGCGCGCTCCGGCGCTGCGCCGCGCGCGCGCGCATACTGCCGGCTGACGCGGCTTCCCGCTGCAACGAACGAGGAGTTCCTCAATGAGCGAGATTCGCATCGTCGGCGTGATCGGCGCAGGCACGATGGGAAACGGGATCGCGCAGGCGATCTCGACGGCGGGTCTTCAATCGGTGATGGTCGACGTGAGCGAAGCGGCGCTGGAGCGCGGGCGCTCCGGGATCAGCGCCAGCCTCGACCGCATGGTCAACAAGCAGAAGATCGCGCCGGCCGACAAGATCGCCGCCCTGAAGCGCATCGAGGGCACCACCGACTACGGCGCGCTGAAGCGCTGCGATCTCGTCATCGAGGCGGCGACCGAGAACGAAGACATCAAGCGGCAGGTGCTGAAGAAGGCCGACGAGCTGGCGCGGCCCGGTGTGATCATCGCATCGAACACGTCGTCGATATCGATCACGAGGCTGGCAGCGGCGACGTCGCGGCCCGGCAAGGTCATCGGCATGCACTTCTTCAACCCGGTGGCGGTCATGGCGCTGGTCGAGCTGGTCCGCGGGCGGCAGACGGACGACGCGACGGTCGAGACGGCGAAGGCGCTCGTAAACACGCTCGGCAAGACCCCGATCGTGACGACGAACAGCCCCGGGTTCATCGTCAACCGGATCCTCTGTCCGATGATCAACGAGGCGGTGTTCGCGCTGCAGGAGGGGCTCGCTTCCGCCGCGGAGATCGACGAGGCGATGAAGCTCGGCTGCAGCCATCCGATCGGCCCGCTGGCGCTGGCGGATCTGATCGGGCTCGACGTGATGCTCGCGGTGATGGAAGTGCTCCACCGCGACTTCAACGATCCGAAGTACCGGCCCGCGCTGCTGCTGAAGGAGATGGTCGCCGCCGGTCAACTGGGACGCAAGACCGGCCGCGGTTTCTTCACGTACGGCTGATCGTTCGCTACGGCACTAGGAGGCCCCATCGCGGGCTCAGGTGAGGGCACGCGCCCGCAACACGCCCCGTCCCGCCCGCTCCTCCCGCGTTGAGTCGACCGGACGAGGTCTCATATCCGCAGTCGGGGCGATTCTATAGAATCCGCTGATGTGAGGGCGGTCCGAAGAATCCGCCCCGTCGAGGAGGAGACGCCCCGTGTCAGCCACCACCATATCGCCCGCGCTGGACACCTTCCCGCGCCTTTTGCTGCACCATGCGGAAGTTCATGGCAATCGCCCGGCCACGCGGGAAAAGGACCTCGGTATCTGGCAGGCCTGGACCTGGTCGCAGGTGGCGGAGGAAGTGCGCTCGCTCGCGTGCGGCCTCGCGGCGCAGGGATTCAAGCGGGGGATGAATCTCGCGATCATCGGCGACAATCGCCCGCGGCTCTACTGGGCGATGACCGCCGCGCAGGCACTGGGCGGCGTGCCGGTTCCGCTCTACCAGGACTCCGTCGCGGAGGAAATGGTCTACGTGCTGACCGACGCCGAGGTCCACTTCGCCATCGTCGAGGACCAGGAGCAGGTCGACAAGCTGCTCGAGATCCGTTCCCGTTGCCCGAAGCTCGAGCACATCATCTTCGACGATCCGCGCGGGCTGCGCCATTACACGCAGGATTTCCTGCACGACTTCGGCGGCATCCAGGCGCTCGGGCGCAGCCATCACGCTGCGCATCCCGGATTTCTTCGGCGCCGAAGTGGCGGCGAATCGAACCGACGACGTCTCGGTGATGTGCTACACATCCGGCACGACGGGCAAGCCGAAGGGCGTGTGCCTGACGCATGCGGCGCTGATCGCTGCCGCTCGCGGCGGTGTCGAATTCGACAGGTTGACACCCGCGGAGGATGTGCTGTCGTACCTGCCGATGGCCTGGATCGGCGACCACCTGTTCTCGTATGCGGAATGGCTGTTCGCCGGCTTCACGATCAACTGCCCGGAGTCCGGAGAAACGGTGATGACCGATCTGCGGGAGATCGGGCCCGACGTTCTACTTCGCGCCGCCGCGGGTGTTCGAGAATCTGCTGACGCAGGTGATGATCAGGATGGAGGACGCCGGCGCGCTGAAGCGGCGGCTGTTCCACTACTTCATGGACGTCGCGCGGCGGTGCGGCGCGGAGATCCTGGACCGCCGGGGCGGCGTCGCGCTGACGGATCGGTTGCTGTATGCGGCTGGGCGATATCCTGATCTTCGGCCCGCTGCGCAACGTGCTCGGAATGAGCCGCATCCGCGTCGCCTACACGGCGGGGGCCGCGATCGGACCGGACCTGTTCCGCTTTTACCGGTCGATCGGCATCAACATGAAGCAACTTTACGGCGCGACCGAGACCTGCGCCTATGTGTGCCTGCAGCCGGACGGCGAAATCAAGTTCGATTCCGTCGGCAAGCCGGCGCCCGGCGTCGAGGTGAAGATCGCCGACAACGGCGAAGTGCTGGTGCGCAGCCCCGCGATGCTGAAGGAGTATTACAAGCGGCCCGATGCGACCGCGGAGTCGGTCGACGGCGAAGGGTACTTCCACACGGGCGATGCCGGGATCTTCGACGCCGACGGACACCTCAAGATCATCGATCGCGCCAAGGACGTCGGCAAGCTGGCGAACGGCGCGCTGTTCGCGCCCAACTACGTCGAGAACAAGCTCAAGTTCTTCTCGCACATCAAGGAGGCGGTCGCGTTCGGGCACGGGCGCGATGCCGTGTGCGCGTTCGTCAACATCGACGTGTCGGCGGTGGGCGACTGGGCCGAGCGGCGCGGCATCCCGTATTCGGGTTACACCGACCTGGCCGCCCGGCCGCGAGGTCGGCGAGCTCATCCAGGGGTGCGTCGAGAAGGTCAACGCCGAGCTCGCGTCCGACCCCGTGCTCTGCCATTCGCAGGTGAGTCGGTTCCTGATCCTGCACAAGGAACTCGATCCCGATGACGACGAGCTGACCCGCACCCGCAAGGTGCGCCGCGGCTTCATCGCCGAGAAGTACGCGGTGTTGATCGAGGCGCTCTACGCTGGACGCAAGTCGCAGTTCATCGAGACGCAGGTCAAGTTCGAGGATGGCCGGACCGGGGCGATCAGCGCCGATCTCCGGATACGCGATGCGGCGGTTTACGCGCCGGTGGCGAAGGCTGCCTGATGCGATCGCGCAACGCCGGCGAATTCTCCTCGCGGACATCGTACCAACGGCGGGCGGCGGATGAATGAGCGAACAGCGCAGGATCGCGTGATCCTGCACGAAGACATCGAGACGATGGAGGCCGATTTCGAAGACCTCACGTTCTCTACGGTCGCACAGGTCGACGCGTTCTACGACGAGGCGGACCGGCGCCTGGCGGCGACCGGCAAACGATGGTACTTCCTGATCAACTACACCGACTGCGTGATCGCGACGGAAGTCTGGGACCGCTTCGCCGAGCGCGGCAAGCGAGACCAATATCCAAGCATGGCCTCGGCACCGTCCGCGTCGGCACGAGCACCACCGCCCGCGAGGCAATCCGTCAGAGCGCGCAGCGCGAGATGTTCCGTGCGAACATCTTCGAGACGCGCGACCAGGCGATCCTCGCGCTCGGCGAGATGCGCAAGCGGCGCGAGGTCACCGGTGTGTCGCCGGATGCCGCCCCGACCGCAGTCGACGCCATCGTCCGCGTCGACGACATCCACCTGAATTTCGGGGGCGTCACTGCGATCAACGGCGTCGGGTTCGGCGTCAATCGCGGCGAGATCACCTCGATCATCGGACCGAATGGCGCGGGCAAGAGCTCGATGCTCAACGTGATCAGCGGCTTCTACCGGCCGACGCGCGGCCGGATCTTCTTCGAGGGCAAGGACCGGACGGACCTGCCCGCGCACGCGGTCGCGCGGCTCGGCTTTGCGCGGACGTTCCAGAACATCGCACTGTTCAAGGGCATGTCCACGCTCGACAACATCATGACCGGCCGCTCGCTCAAGATCCGCGGCAATTTCCTGACCGACGCGCTCTACTGGGGCTTCGCGCAGCGCGAGGAGAACGCGCACCGCGAGTTCGTCGAGAGGATCATCGACTTCCTGGAAATCCAGGCGATCCGGAAGACGCCGGTCGGAAAGCTTCCCTACGGCCTGCAGAAGCGCGTCGAGCTGGCGCGAGCGCTTGCGATGGAACCCAAGGTGCTGCTGCTGGACGAGCCGATGGCCGGGATGAACGTCGAGGAGAAGGAGGACATGGTCCGCTTCATCCTCGACGTCAACGATCAGCTGGGAACGACCATCATCCTGATCGAGCATGACATGGGCGTGGTGATGGACATCTCGCACTATGTGGTCGTGATGGATCACGGCGCGAAGATCGCCGAAGGGACGCCGGTCGAAGTCAAGGCGGATCCGGTCGTCATCCGCGCCTACCTCGGCGCCCACTAGCGGGAGCTCGCCGCCATGAACTGGCAGTTCTTCGTCGAAGTCCTCGTGAGCGGCCTGCTCGCCGGCGTCATGTATTCGCTGGTGGCGCTCGGGTTCGTGCTGATCTACAAGGCGTCGGGCGTCTTCAACTTCGCGCAGGGCGCGATGGTGTTCTTCGCGGCGCTCACGTTCGTATCGCTGGTCGAGAAAGGCGTGAACTTCTGGCTCGCCTTCGTGATCACGCTGGCCGTGATGGTCGTGCTGGGGATCGCGATCGAACGGCTGGTGTTGCGACCATTGGTCAACCAGCCGCAGATCACGCTGTTCATGGCGACGATCGGGCTGACGTTCGTCCTGGAGGGTCTCTCGCAGCTGTTCTGGGGAGCGCAGCCGCACGGCCTCGAGCTCGGGATCCCCGACGAGCCGATGCAGTGGCTCTCGGAGAACATGGGCATCAACATCAGCCAGTTCGACGTGTTCGCGGCGGTGGTCGCCGGCGCCCTCGTGGCCGCGTTGGCCGTGTTCTTCCAGACGACGCGCATCGGCCGCGCGCTTCGCGCCGTGGCCGACGACCACCAGGCGGCGCTCGCGGTGGGCATTCCGCTGCGGCAGATCTGGGCGATCGTGTGGACGGTGGCGGGTTTCGTCGCGCTGGTGGCGGGCCTCATGTGGGGCGCGCGCAACGGCGTGCAGTTCGCGCTGACGTTCATCGCGCTCAAGGCTTTGCCCGTGCTGATCCTGGGCGGCTTCGAGTCCGTTTCCGGCGCGATCGTCGGAGGGCTCATCATCGGTGCCTCGGAGAAACTCGCCGAGGTGTATCTCGGCCCGTTCGTGGGTGGGGGCATCGAATCCTGGTTCCCCTACGTGCTCGCGCTGGCGTTCCTGCTGGTGCGGCCCGAAGGGCTGTTCGGCGAGAGACGCATCGAACGGGTCTAGGGGAGGCGAGCCGTGCTCTATCGCGAAGCAGGCCAGTTCAAGACCACCTACGCGGGCGACCAGCAGGTATTCCCGATCCGGCAGGACCGCATCGCCGTCGCGGTTCTGCTCGTCGTCGCCTTCGTCGTGGTGCCTCTGGTCGCCAACCAGTACTGGCTCTCGGCGATCCTGACACCGTTCCTCATCCTGGCGCTTGCCACGCTGGGGCTGAACATCCTGACCGGCTACGCGGGTCAGCTTTCGCTCGGAACCGCGGCGTTCATGGCGGTGGGTGCGTTCATGGCGTACAACTTCGAGCTGCGGATGCCGTGGCTGCCGACCCTCGTGTCCTTCGCGCTGGCCGGCCTGTGTGCGGCCGCCGTCGGCATCGTGTTCGGCCTGCCGTCGCTGCGCATCAAGGGCTTCTATCTGGCCGTCGCAACGCTCGCCTGCCAGTTCTTCGTGCTGTGGGCGCTGCAACGCATCGGGTGGTTCACCAATCACAGCGCCTCCGGCGTGATCACGGCGCAGAAGGTCGTGATTCTCGGCTACACGTTCGATTCGCCGGCGGAAAATTACATGCTGACCCTTTGTGTCGTCGCCGTGCTCGCGGTGCTCGCCAAGAACATGCTGCGCAGCGAGACCGGGCGCAAGTTCATGGCGGTGCGCGACATGGACCTCGCGGCCGAGGTGATCGGCATCCGCATGATGCAGACCAAGCTGCTCGCGTTCGCGATCAGCTCGTTCTACTGCGGCGTCGCCGGCGCTCTGTACGCGTATACCTACCTCGGGACCGTCGAGCCGGAGGCGTTCAACCTGGACCTCTCGTTCCGGATTCTGTTCATGGTGATCATCGGCGGGGTGGGCAGCATCCTCGGCTCGTTCATGGGCGCCGCCTTCATCGTGCTGCTGCCGATCTTTCTGAACACCGTGGCGGGGCCGCTCGAAAACCTGCTCCAGATGGTCCATCTGTCGCTCCCGGCGGGGCTCATGTCCAACCTCGAGCTGATCGTGTTCGGCGCGCTGATCATCTTCTTCCTGATCGTCGAGCCGCACGGCCTCGCCCGGCTCTGGCAGATCGGCAAGGAGAAGCTGCGCCTGTGGCCGTTCCCGCATTGATGTTGCGGTGCACCATGACCGTCGGAACCAGGCTGCCGTGATCTGCCGTTTTCTTGAGCCTGGTCATTGACACCGGGCCGTGTCTCGCCAATCCTGTCCGAGGTCTCGCTGTTGATGAAGAAGTCTTTCTAGGAGGAACACCATGAAGCATCTGAAGTCGGCCCTGGTGGGCGCCGCATTGCTCGGTATTGCGGCGACTGGCCAGGCGCAAAACGAGCAGTTCATCCCGATGGCCGGCTACTGGGTCGGGGCTTACGCGGCCGGCGGATCCGGGATCTACGGCGGCTTCATCGATTACGTCAACATGATCAATTTGCGCGACGGCGGCGTGAACGGCGTCAAGCTCACGTACGAGAAGTGCGAGACCGAGTACAACAACGCGCGCGGCGTCGAGTGCTACGAGCGGCTCAAGAACAAGGGGCCGACGGGGGCGACGGTCTTCCACATGCTGTCGACCGGCATCACCTACTCGATCATCGACAAGGCGACGACCGACAAGATCCCGGTGATCTCGATCGGCTACGGCCGCACCGACGCGTCCGACGGCCGGGTGTTTCCGTGGATCTTCCCGCTGGTGACCAACTACTGGTCGCAGAACACCGCCAAGATCAAGTTCATCGGGATGAAGGAAGGCGGGATGGACAAGCTCAAGGGCAAGAAGATCGTGAACATCTATCACGACTCCGCCTACGGCAAGGAAACGATCCCGGTGCTCGACGCGCAGGCGAAGATGTACGGCTTCACCGTCACGCACATCCCGGTGCCGCATCCGGGCAACGAGCAGGGCGCGCAGTGGCTGCAGATCCGGCAGATCAAGCCTGACTGGGTCATCCTGCGCGGCTGGGGCGTGATGAATCCCACGGCGCTGAAGGCCGCGGCGAAGGTAGGCTTCCCGCGCGACCACATCATCGGCGTCTGGTGGTCGGGCGCGGAAGAGGACACGATTCCCGCCGGCGACGCGGCGAAGGGCTACATCGCGGCCGGGTTCAACGTTGCCGGCGCCAACTTCCCGGTGGTCCAGGAGATCAAGAAGGTCGTATACGCGAAGGGCAAGGGCGAGATGGAGGACCAGTCGCGCATCGGCTCGGTCTACTACAACCGCGGCGTCGTCCACGGTCTCATCACGGTCGAGGCGATCCGCACGGCGCAGGCCAAGTTCGGCAAGAAGCCGCTGACGCACGAGCAGATCCGGTGGGGCATCGAAAACCTCAACATCACCGAGGCGCGCCTGAAGGAACTGGGCGCCGCGGGCTTCATGCAGCCGCTGAAGGTGACCTGCGCCGATCACGAGGGCGGCGGCGCGGTGAAGTTCCAGCAATGGGACGGCACGAAGTGGAACGTGATCACCGACTGGATCCAGCCGGACAAGCAGTTGGTGCGCAAGATGATTGAGGAGTCCGCGGCGGGCTACGCGAAGGAAAAGAACATCACGCCGCGCGACTGCAGCAAGGATTTGTAATCGCCGCCGCTTCCCCCGCTGCCTCCCTCGGCCGCGCGCGGCCGAGGGAGGACCGAGGGGATGCGTCCACGCCCGCCGAGCCCCGCCATGAACGCCCCTGCCATCGCCAGAGAGCCCGAGCCCGACGCTTCCCTTCGCTACCTGTCGGTCAACAACGTCGAGGTCATCTACGATCACGTGATCCTCGTGCTGAAGGGCGTCTCGCTGCACGTGCCTGAAGGCAGGATCGTCGCGCTGCTCGGTGCGAACGGCGCGGGAAAGTCGACGACGCTGAAGGCGATATCGAACCTCCTGCGCGCGGAGCGCGGCGACGTGACCAAGGGGTCGATCGAGTTCATGGGTCGCCGCGTCGACCGGTTGTCACCCAACGAACTGGTGCGCATGGGGGTGTGCCAGGTGATGGAGGGCCGGCACTGCTTCCAGCACCTCACCGTCGAGGAGAATCTGCTGACCGGCGCCTTCACCCGGGGCATTGGCCGCGCCGAGCTGAAGCGCGACCTCGAGCTGGTCTACACCTACTTCCCGCGGCTCAAGGAGCGGCGCAGCAGCCAGTCGGGCTACACGTCGGGTGGCGAGCAGCAGATGACCGCGCTCGGGCGCGCGCTGATGGCGCGTCCGAAGATGATCCTGCTGGACGAGCCGTCGATGGGGCTCGCGCCGCAGCTCGTCGAGGAGATCTTCGAGATCGTCCGCGACCTGAACGTGAAGGAGCGCGTGTCGTTCCTGCTCGCCGAGCAGAACACGATGGTCGCGCTGCGCTTCGCCGACTACGGATACATCCTCGAGAACGGGCGCGTCGTCATGGACGGAGCGGCGAAGGACCTCGCGCAGAACGAGGACGTGAAGGAGTTCTATCTCGGCCTGTCGACCGCGGGACGCAAGAGCTTCCGCGACGTCAAGCACTACCGCCGCCGCAAGCGCTGGCTGGCGTGAGGTCGGCGCGGCCGTGGCTGAATATTTCGACACGCTCGAAACGCGGGACCCCGAGCTGCGCGACCGCGAGCAGCTTGCGCGGATGCCGCGACAGATCGCGCACGCGAAGGCCAACGCGCCGGCGTTCGCACGGATCCTCGCCGCCGTCGATCCGGCCGCGGTGACCACGCGCGCCGCGCTGGCGCAAGTGCCCGTCACCCGGAAATCGGAGCTCCTCGAGCTGCAGAAGGCGAGCCGGCCGTTCGGGGGCTTCGCGGCGACGCACTGGGGAAGCCATGCCGTGGGCCCGGCGCGCGTGTTCGCCTCACCCGGGCCGATCTACGAGCCCGAAGGCCGGCGTCCGGACTACTGGCGCCTCGCCCGGGCGCTATTCGCCGCCGGCTTTCGCTCCGGCGACCTCGTCCACAATTGCTTCGCGTACCACTTCACGCCTGCGGGCTCGATGCTCGAAACCGGTGCGCAGGCGCTCGGCTGCACGGTGTTTCCCGGCGGCACCGGCCAGACGGAGCAGCAGGTGCAGGCGATGGCCGAATTGCGTCCGCACGGCTACGTCGGCACGCCGTCGTTCCTGAAGATCATCCTGGAAAGGGCCGACGAGATGGGCGTGAAGCTCGCGAGCCTTTCCAAGGCGCTCGTGTCCGGCGAAGCCTTCCTGCCCGCGGTGCGCGACATGCTCCAGGCGCGCGGCATCGCCGGGTATCAGGCGTACGCGTCGGCGGACCTCGGCAACATCGCCTACGAAACCGAAGCCCGAGCCGGCCTCGTCGTCGACGAAGGAGTGCTGGTCGAGATCGTGCGGCCGGGCACCGGCGATCCCGTCGCGCCGGGCGAGGTCGGCGAGGTCGTCGTGACCACGCTCTTCAACGACGACTATCCGCTCGTACGCTTCGGGACCGGCGATCTCTCGGCGTTTCTTCCCGGCCCGAGCCCCTGCGGGCGCACGAACCTGCGGATCAAGGGCTGGATGGGCCGCGCCGACCAGACGACGAAGGTGAAGGGCATGTTCGTGCATCCGTCGCAGGTCGCGGCGATCGTCGCCCGCCACCCGGAGATCGGCAAGGCGCGCCTCGTCGTCGACGCCACCGACGCCGGCGACCGGATGACGCTCAACGTCGAGGTCGCGGGCAACCGGTCGTCGAGCGCCGAGGCGATCGTCGCGTCGATCCGCGAGATCACCAAGCTGCGCGGCGAAGTGGCCTTTCGCACACCGGGCGAGCTGCCGAACGACGGCAAGGTGATCGACGATCTGCGCAAGTACGACTGAGCTTACGAACCGGGGGTTCCGGCGGCCGCCGCAACGGCGGGATCGCGCGGGCGGGCGTTCCGCAGCGTGACGAGCGTCACGCCCGCGAGCACGAGCGCCGCGCCGACGATCTGGATCCAGTGCACCGCCTCGCCGAGGATCAGCGCGCCGAGCCCGATCGTGAACACGGGACCGAGCGAGCCGATCAACGACGACGTGTTCGCACCGATCCGCCGGATCGCCTCGGCGATGAGCCAGTCGGCAGCACCGTCGAGAAGACCGCCATGGCGAGCGACAAGCGCGTAGATCGACGCGCGGCACGGCAGCGCGGCGAGATCGCGCGTCAGCGACGAACTGCAGCCAGCACGAACACGCGTGGACAGCGAGCATCGCCCACGAGGTGAAGCGCATGCTGCCCATGCGCGCGATCACGCCGCCGGCGCCGACCAGGTACACCGCGTACAGGTACGCGCGCTCGCGAACACGAGTCGCGCCGCCGGTCCACAGCGCGCGCGCGTCGCCCGACGCCAGCGAAGGTCGTGGGCGAACACGAAGGCGATGCCGGCGTAGGAGAGCAGCAGCGCGAGCGCCACCCGCGGCGCGTCCCGATCGTCTTGCGCAGCACCAGCCGACAGCAGCAGCACCATCGACCATGGTCGGGTAGAGGAACAGCACGAGCCGCTCGAGCGCGGCCGTGATGTACGGCGAGGCCCATGAAATCGAGCAGGCTGCGCGAGGTAGTAGCCGATGAAGCCGAGCCAGACGAGCGCGTGCCAGTCGCGCGCGCGCGAGCGGCCGCGCGTTCCGGCGGGCGGCTCGACCACCAGGCCATCGCGACGAAGAACGGCGCCGAGAACAGCATCCGCAGCGTAAGCAGCGTCAGCGCGTCGACCGGGTGCCATGCGTAGGCGAGCTTGACCAGGATCGCCTTGAACGAGAAGCCCAGCACGCCGAGCACGGCGAACAGCGGCCCGATCCAGCGGGCGCCGGGCCCGGTCAATCCCACTTCACGATTCCGGCGTACGCCGTCACCAGGATGACCGCGCCGAACACGATCCGGTACCACGCGAACGGAACGAAGTCGTGGTGCGCCACGTAGCGGATCAGCCAGCGCACGCACGCGAACGCCGAGACGAACGAGGCGGCGAAGCCGACGCCGAATGCCGGCAGAGACTGCGCGGCGAGCAGCGACGCGTCCTTCCACAGCGAGTAGGCCGTCGCCGCGAACAGCGTCGGGATCGCGAGAAAGAACGAGAACTCGGTGGCCGCGATGCGCGACAGGCCGAACAGCATGCCGCCGATGATCGTCGCTCCGGAGCGCGAGGTTCCCGGGATCAGCGCCAACGCCTGCGCGATGCCGACCTTCAGCGCGTCGGTCCAGCGCATGTCGTCGATCGAGGCGATGCGCACGGTATCGGGTCGGGCCGCCTGCCGACGCTCGGCCCAGATGATGACGAAGGCGCCGACGATGAAGGCGCACGCGACCGGCACGGGCGCGAACAGGTGCGCCTTGATCGCCTTGCCGAAAGCGAGGCCGAGGATCGCGGCCGGCAGGAAAGCGACGACGAGGTTCACCGCGAATCGTTGCGCGCGCGATCCGTGAAGAGCCCGCGCCGAGACGCTCGCGAGCTTCGCGCGAAATTCCCAGCAGACGGCGAGGATGGCGCCCGCCTGGATCACGATCTCGAACGTCTTCGCCTGCTCGCCGGTGTAGCCCGCGAGCGAACCGGCGACGATCAGGTGGCCGGTCGACGAGACCGGCAGGAACTCGGTGAGGCCCTCGACGATGCCGAGGATGAGTGCGGTGACGAGGGTGGGCTGGTCCAAGGCGGGGCGCCGATACGAAGGCCGGGTGACGACCTGCCACCCGGCCCGCGGATTGTAGCGCACCGGTGGCGCCGACTTGCCGCCGACCAGCGCGCGCTCAGCCCATCTTGGACTTGTTCAGCATCGCGAGCGCCTGCGACACAAGGTCGTCGTCGTTCGCGGGGACTTCGCCGTTCGGCGTCAGCTTGTCGATGACCTGCGGCAGCACCTGCGCGAGGCCGCCGGCGGCCTCGCCGTGCGACAGGCCGAGCTGCTGCGCGATCTGGCCGATGGCGCCGCTGCCCAGCACCTGCTGCAGCGCGTCGCCCGAGATCGGTGCGTTCTGCCCGGTGCTCTGCCACGAATCGGCCTGATCCGCGTAGCCGCCCTGCCGGAACTTGTCGAGCATGCCGCCGACGCCGCCGTTCTGCTGCAGGATCTGCAGCGCGATCTGCATCAGCGGATTCTGCTGCTGTCCGGCACCGCCTTGCGCGCCGCCGCAGTACGCTACCCAGAAGCCCGTCGAGCATTCCCATGCGTCACCTCGTTGGTCGTGAACCGAATCGAGCGCGTGCGGCGCGGTTCGATCCGTGCGGCGGAAACGCGTCGCCCGTCGGGCCGCCCTCGTCGGCCGGTCCTACGCGATTATGCGGCCTTTTGCCGCACGTGCAGGTGCGCCTCGGCGGCGGGATAGCCGGCCGCGCCGAACGTCTCGCGTATCGTGCGATTGCCGTCGAAGTACACCTGCCAGTAGTGCGCCGTGTTGCAGTAGGGCCGCACCGCGAGCACCGGACCGCGCTCGTTGAACGTCGAGGATCTCGACGTCGGGCTTCGGGTCGGCGATGACGTTGGCGATCTTCGGCAGCGCTTCCTTGAGGCGGCGAATCGCGTCGGCCGGGTCGACGCTGTGGTCGAGCTGCGCGGTGAGCTCGACGCGGCGGTACGGGTTGTGGCTGAAGTTCTTGATCGTGCCGTTCATGATCTTCGCATTGCCGACCATCGTCTGCACGTTGTCGGGCGTGTCGATCGTGGTGTTGAAGAGCCCGATCATCCGGACCGTGCCTTCGACGTCGCCGGCCAGCACGTAGTCGCCGACCTTGAACGGCCGCAGCACGAGGATGAACACGCCGGCGGCGAAGTTCGACAGCAGGCCGCCCCAGGCCGCGCCGACCGCGATGCCGAGGCCCGCCACCAGCGCGGCGAACGACGTCGTCTCGACGCCGAAGTAGCCGAGGATCGCGACGACCAGGATGATGTTGAGCGCGACGGTGATGACCGAGCCGATGTAGCGGATCACGGTCGGCTCGACCTTCTGCCGCTCGAGCGCCTTCATGACGAGGTTCGAGGCGAACCCGATCAGCATCCGGCCGATGATGTAGGCGGCGATCGCGCCCGATGACTTTCAACCCGAACGCGATGAGCAGCGGCTTCGCCGTTTCGAACCAGTTTTGGACGTCCATCGAATTTCCGATCGGGCAATCGAGTGGAAGGGGCGGCTACGCCGCCGCGGGGAACAGCCAGAGATCGTCGGCGGGCAGGTCCAGCCAGCGATGGGCGGCGCCGGCCGCGGGATCGCCGTAGCAACGCAGGCGCAGCGCCCCGAGCTTGAACAGGTGCTCGCGGCGGTCGCCCATGAACATGTCGGTGACGATCTCGGCGGCCACGCGGTTGTCGCCGGGCGCGGCCGCGGTCTTCGTCCGCTCGAGCCGGATGATGCCCATGGCCCGGTCGCCGGCCTTGAGGCCGCCGCGCGGCGCACCCCACAGCCGGAAACCTTCGCCCTCCAGCAACGCTCGTCCGTTCGTGACCTCGGCGATCGTCCCCGGCAGGCGGTTGTTGCTGCCCATGAATTCGGCGGTGAATTGCGTCTGCGGCCGGTTGTACATGTCCTCGGGCGTGCCCTGCTGCTCGATCTGCCCGAAGTTGAGCAGCAGGATCTTGTCGGACATCGCCATCGCCTCGGTCTGGTCGTGCGTGACGACGAGCGCGGACAGCCCGAGCCGGACGATCAACTCGCGCAGCCACGCGCGCGCCTCCTCGCGCAGCTTGGCGTCGAGGTTGGACAGCGGCTCGTCCATCAGCACGACCGGCGGGTTGTACACCAGCGCCCGCGCGATCGCGACGCGCTGCTGCTGCCCACCGGACAGCTGATGCGGCAGCCGCTGCGCGAGCGCGTCCAATCCGAGATTGGCGAGCGCCTGCGTGACGCGCTGGTCGACGTCGCTCCCCGGCGTGCCGCGCAGCCGCAGCCCGTAGGCGACGTTCTCGAACACCGTGCGGTGCGGCCACAGCGCGTACGACTGGAACACGAGCCCGAGGTTGCGCTTCTCGACGGGCATGTCGACGCCGGCGGCGCTGTCGAACAGCACCGAGTCGCCGATCGTGATCCTGCCGCGGCTCGGCTCCTCGAGCCCGGCGACCGAGCGCAGCAGCGTCGTCTTGCCGCTGCCGGACGCGCCGAGGAGCGCGACGACCTCGCCCGGATTGAGCGTCATCGAGACGCCCTTGAGGATCAGGTTGTCGCCGTATTGCAGGTGAAGATCTTCGACGACGAGCTTGTTGGCGGGTTTATTCATGGAGACGCACTCCAAAGCGCAGCGCCACGGCGAGGCCGACGGCGACGAGCCCGATGTTGATGAGCGAGAGCGCCGCGACCTGATCGATCGCGCCGGCGCTCCACAGCGAAACGAGCATGGAGCCGATGACCTCGGTCCCCTGGCCCAGCAGGTAGACGCCGGTCGAGTACTCGCGCTCGAAGATCATGAACACGAGCAGCCAGCTCGCGAGGAGCCCGAAGCGGATCAGCGGGATCGTCACGTCCTTCAGCACGCGCGCACGGCGACGCGCCGACCGTGCGCGCCGACTCCTCGAGCTCCGGCCCGATCTGCAGCAGCGCGCCGGAGATCAGGCGCAGGCCATACGCGAGCCAGACGACCGCGTACGCCAGCCACACCGAAAAGATCGTGTTGCGCAGGTCCTTCAGCCCCGGCACGAACAGGAAGATCCAGAGGAAGGCGAGGCCGGCGAGCAGCCCCGGGATCGCGCGCGGGATGAGCACCAGGTAGTCGAGCACCTTGGCAACACCGCCGCGCTGCCGGTGACCGGCGAGGCCGATCGCCGTGTAGCAGGCGACCGCCAGCGCGCCGCCCAGCGTGCCGATGAGGAACGTGTTGACGATCGCGCGCACCTGGTCGGACTGGTCGAACACCTGCCGGAAGTTGGCGAGCGTCAGCACGTCGGCGAGCTTGATGCCCTCGCCCCATTGCTCGACGAACGCGCGCAGCGTGATGCCCGGAGATCGGCACGACGATGGTGAAGGCGAGCCACAGCGCGACGATCGCCAGCGCGACCCACTTCCAGCCGCCGAGCGGCAGCAGCTTCTGCCGCGTCGCCTTGCCCTTGACCGACACGAACTTGCCGGCGGTCTTCAGCAGCCAGCGCTGCAGCAGCACCAGCGGAAACGTGATCGCGACGATGCAGACGGCGACCGCCGCCATCAGGTGATACGACGGCGTGCCGAGCTTGTTGGTGAGCTTGTAGAGATAGGTCGCGAGCACCAGGTGGCCCTCGGGATCGCCCAGCACCAGCGGCAGGCCGAAGATCTCGAAGCCCAGGAAGAAGACCAGCACCGTGGCATAGAGGAGCGCCGGCATCGTCATCGGCAGGCTGACGTTCGAGCGCGACGCGCAGCGGATTGGCGCCGACGACGCGCGCCGCTTCTTCGACGTCCGAGCCCAGGCTCTTCAGCGCCGCGGACGAGTAGAGGTAGACGTGCGGAACGTGCGTGAGCCCCGCGATCACCGCGATGCTCGCGAGCGAGTAGACGTTCCAGGGCACGTCGCCGAGGAGGTCCTTGGCCCACAGCGAATAGAAGCCGACCGGCCCCATCGACACGACGTAGCCGAACGCCAGCACCATCGGCGACACGAACACGGGGATCAGCACCAGCACTTCGATGACGCGCTGGCCCGGCAGGTCGGTGCGGGTAAGCAGGAACGCGAGCGCGGCGCCGAGCGGCAGCGCGATCAGCGCCATGCCGGTGGCGATGACGACCGAATTGACGACGGCGTTCCAGAAATCCGGGTCGTCGAAGATGAAGCCGTACGCACCGAAACTCAGATGCCACGCGGGATTGAAGAACGGCGCCGACAGAAAGCTCTGCCAGAAGATCAGCAGCACCGGCGTCAGGACCACCAGCGCGGTGACCGCGACGACGGCGGTGCGCGGAACGCTGAAGCTTCGGGCGGTCATCGGCCTCCCGCGGTCATGTCTGCGACGGCCCCGCGTCGTCAGCACCGCCCGGCCTCTCACTTGCGTCCGAGCGCCGCCTGCCACTGCTTGAGGAATTCGAGCCGCTTGGTCTGGTCGAGACCCTGCAGCAGGTCGTTGTTCACGGCGATCGGCTTCACCGCGCTGCCGAGCTCCTTGGCGAACGCGACGCCGGAGTCCTTGCCGGTCATGTCGGTGCGCACCGAATAGAGCTCCGCCTGCTCGGCGGTGATCGTCTGGCCGCGCTTCGACAGCAGGTAGTCGACCCACAGCCGGCCGGCGTTGGGGTTCTTCGCGTTCTTGGCGACGAACACGAGGCGCGACAGCACGAGGTTGTAGTCGGTCGTGAACACGATGCCGATCGACGGATCCTTCTTCGCGCGCGTCAGCGCATAGGAGCCCAGGATGTTGTAGCCGATCAGGTTCTCGCCCGACGAGATGCGCTCCATCATCGTGCCGGTCGAGCTCTGCATGTTGGCGCCGCGCGCGCCCATCGCCTTGACCAGGTCCCAGAACGCGGGATTGAGCTTCACGTCCTGGTTGACCAGCATGAAGCCCACGCCCGACTTCTCGGCGTCGTAGCTCGTGACCTTCTTCTGGTACTTGTCGGCCTTGGTGTTGAGGAGCTTGGTGAAATCGGCGTGCGTCTTCGGCACGTCCTCGGCCGGGACCAGCCGCTTGTTGTAGACGATCGCGATCGGCTCGAAGGTCGTCGCGTACACGGTGTCCTTGAAGTGCGCCCATTCGGGCAGCGCCGCGCTCTCCGGCGACTTGTAGACCGCCGCCAGCCCGTCGGCGGCGAGCTTCATCTGCAGGTCCATCGACGAGCTCCAGACGGCGTCGGCGGAGGCCGCGTTGGCGGCGCTCTCGCTGATGAACCGGTTGTAGACCTCGGTCGAATTGAGGTCGGTGTACTCGACCTTCACGCCCGGGAACGCGGCCTCGAAGTCCTTGATGAGCGGCGTGACGAGCTTGGCGTCGGTCGTCGAATAGACGACGACCTTGCCTTCCTTCTTGGCGCCGTCGACGATCGCCTTGTAGTCGGCCGGATAGCCGGCGGGAACCTGCGCGTGAGCGGCGGCGACGCAGAACGACAGCGACACGAGCGTCGCCGCGATGCGACCGGATCTGTTCATTTGGAATTTCCTCCTCGTCACGTCGGATTTCGGGCGGGCAGTGGCGAAGCGCAGCCCCGTATTCCACGCGCGGACGACCGCTGCAACCGGAGCGGCCGATATGGCGCAATCCTACGCGTCCACGATGCGGGATGGCAAGATGGCCGACGGCGGGGGCAGAGCGCTCGAACGAGGCCGCGGCTCCCTATTGATCGTCGCGCGGCGATGAGAGGAAGCTTTCCGCGAAGGCGCCGCGAGCACGGGTCGAGCGGGCGGCGGGTCATCGTGCCTCGCGAACGGATGAAGCGCGGCCCGTGCGCGGCGGTCCGTTGGAGCTGAGGGAGGGTGCACGATGCAGATCACGGGCATGCTCTACGGCTCGAAGCTGTTGCAGTTCGCCGGCTTTCCGACGGCCGAAGTGCTCGGCCCCGACGCGAGCGAGGAGGCGATCAAGGCGCTGATCGAGCGCCACGGCTCGGTCTTCGTCAAGCCGGTGTTCAAGGGCGGCGTCGGCAAGAAGGGCAAGGCCGGGCTGCTCGGGCGCGCGAAGGACCTCAAGACCGCGCTGCAAGGAGAAGGAGCGGCTCTACTTCGTCGAGCACCGCCACGGCAACCAGATCGCCAAGGCGAACGGCGTGACGTTCGAGGGCGCGGTTCCCGCCGAGCACGAGGTCTATTTCTCGATCACCGACTCGACGCGCTTTCGCGCGCCGACGATGACGCTCACGCATCACGGCGGCATGGACATCGAGGAGCTCGACAAGAGCCTCGTCGCGAACGTCCCGTTCGACCCGCTGACCGGCCTCAAGGCCTTCGTCGTCGCCAATGCGCTGTCCGAGCTCAACGCGCCGAAGGAGCTCATCTCGCCGCTGGTGCAGCAGCTGCCCAAGCTGTGGGAGCTCTATCACAACTTCGGCATGACGACGCTCGAGCTCAATCCGATCCGCATGCGCCCGATCGCCAGGGCCGGCTCACGCCGGTCGCCTGCGACTTCAAGTGCGGCTTCGATCGCGACGATCCGCGCTGGCAGCGGCTCGACCTGCCCGGCGCATCTGTTCGCCGTCGACTACTCCGACTTCGAGCAGGAGATCAACCAGCTGCGCACGTACCAGGGCCAGAGCGACGTCTACGTGATCAACCCGCAGCGGCACGATCCTCGCGCCGACCTTCGGCGGCGGCGCCAATTCGCTGGTGACCGAGATGCTCGGCGACGACGCCATCATTTCGTCGGACTTCGGCGGCAATCCGCCGTACGAAAAGATGAAGCAGGTCGCGCAGCATCTGCTTCAAGCACTGGCTTCCGCAGACCAACGTGCTCTTCATCATCGGCGGCAAGTCCAACAACACCGACATCTTCGAGACGTTTCGCGCGATGGCCGACGCGCTGCGCGAGCATTTCAGCCAGCGCGGGCCGACGCCGGTGTACGTGGTGATCGGACGCGGCGGACCGAATCTGGTGCGCGGCATGAGCGCGATGCGCGACACGCTGGAGGCGCTCGGCCTGCCGTATCGCATCTTCGGCTTCGACTCCGACATGAGCGAGGTCGTCGACTACGCGCGCAAGGTGAACGCGTGGATGAAGTCCGGCGGGCGCGACGAGCTCGCCGGCAAGCTGCGAATCGCGCAGGCCGGCGGCGGCCTGACGGGATTCGGCTCGCCGACTCGCGCAAACGAGGGAGGTCGTCGTGTACAGGCAAGGGGTAGGCGATTTCAAGTATTTCGTCGGGATCAGCTCGCTCGCGCAGATCGCGACGCGCCAGGACCGCGTGTGCGTGCTCAACATCCTCGGCGGCGAATCGAGCGACGTGACGCCGGTCGGCCACGAATACTCCGGCGGCAACGTCGTCTTCGGAACGTCGCCCGGCCGGCGCGGCCAGGTGCTCGAGACGAAGATCGGCGACGTCCCCGTCTACAACAACGTGCGCGAGGGCCTCGTCGACGGCCATCGCTTCAATTGCGGCGTCATCTACCTGCCGCCGTCGGCGGCGCGCGACGGCGTCGCCGAGCTGATCCGCGTGAATCCCGATCTGAAGAAGATCTTCATGGTCACCGAGAAGATGTCGGTGCACGACGCGCGCGAGATCCGCGCGATGGGCCAGTCGAACGGCATCGACATCTTCGGCGCCAACTGCCTCGGCGTGGCCGACGCGTGGAACAAGGTGCGCATCGGCGGCGCGCTCGGCGGCGACGCGCCCGGCGAGGCGCTGAAGAAGGGCTCGATCGCGATCTTCTCCAACTCCGGCAACTTCACGACGACGATCGCCACGTATCTGCGCATGGCCGGCTGGGGCACGACGACGCTCATCTCCAGCGGCAAGGACGTCTACATCCACTACGCGGCGCCCGAGTTCGCATTCGCGCTCGCCAACGACGCGCGCAGCAAGGCCGCGGTGCTCTACGTCGAGCCCGGCGGCTACTACGAGCTCGACGCCGAGTTCACGAAGCCCGTCGTCGCGTGCGTCGTCGGACGCTGGAAGGCGAAGCTCACGCGCGCGGTCGGCCACGCCGGTGCGATGGCCGGCGGCAGCGACGATGCCGCCGGCAAGGAGCGCTGGTTCATGGAGAAGTTCGGCGTCGACGGCCTCTACACGCCGGACCGGCCCGATCTTCTCGGCGAAGGGCGCGGTCGTCACCAACATCGCCCACATTCCGATGGCGCTGACCGCGGTCATGCGCGAAAACGCGACGCGACCCGACTTCGCTGCGGAAGGGAGCCTCGCGCTCAAGCCGTGGTTCGGCGCCAATCAGGGGCTCGCGCTTCCGCCGGAGCTCGACCTGCCCGGTCGTCGAGGCGATGTCCCCGTACAGCGAGCAGATCGCCGCGCTCGGCAAGCAGATCGGCGCCGTGCTGCCGCGGCAGCCGATGAAGGACTGCTCGGGCGCCTCGCAGATGGACGCGACGACGCAGATCACGAGCCTGCACGGCGTGTCGATGCTCGACGCCGCCCAGTATCCGCTGGAGGCGAACGTCAACCTCGCGTTGCTGCACGAGCCCGGCGGCGAGAACGACCGAAAGCTCATCAACACCGCGATCGGCGCGGAGCTCAATCTGCACGGCAGTCCCGCGCTCGCGGCGGCGCAGGCGGCGCGCGACGCGGGCAACGCGCCGAACAGCGTGCTCGCCGCGGCGGCGAGCATCGTCGGCCCCAGGCGCGCGGAGGCTTCGCGCCGGGCAGCCGCCGCGCTGATCGACGCTGTTCGCGGCCGCGGGCCTCAAGAACGCGCTGGACGAGGGTTTCGACGTTGGCGCGATCAGTCACCGACGCAGCCACGCGCGCGCTCTTCGTCGCCGGCGAGCGCGACCCGAAGGCCGAAGCGATGCTCGCCGGTCTCGAGGCACGCGGCGCGCGCTCGGTGTTCGTCCGCTACCTCGCGAGCCTGGGCGGGCATCCGACCGCGGACGCCGTGCACGGCGCGATCGCGACGACGCTCGCATGGGGGCCGTTGATGCGCAAGCGCATCTCGCGGCTCACCGCGGAGGCGGTTCCGTGGTGGACGCTGCTCTTCGGCACGATGATCGGCGCGTCGGTCGCCGCCGAACGGCACGAACGCGACCGATTCTGCGGCATCGCGACCGCGGACATCGTCGGCAAGCGCTCGCTGACCGAGGTCGCCTACGTGGCGCTGCTCGGGCTCGACCCGGCGCCGGCGAACCTGTTCGCGTTCCAGACGCTGGTCGGGCTGCTGCTGACGAACGGTCCCGGCGCGATCTCGGCGCAGGGCGCGAAAGGCGCGGTCTCCGCCGACGGCCCCGAGACGCCCGAGCGCGTGCAGCTCAACAAGGCGCTCGTCGGCTTCCTCACGCATTCCGGCTACACGCACGGCGGCAACGGCTACGAGGGCATCGCCTTCCTGCTCGACCAGTTCCGCGACACGGGGCTCGCCGACCCCACCGATCCGGCGCACGGCGTCGATCTCGCCGCGCTCGCGCACGCTTACGTCGACGAGTACGCGCGCTACAAGGCGAAGAAGAAGAACGTCCGGCAGCCTCGACATCCAGAAGATTCCCGGCGTCAATCATCCGGTGTTCAAGGACCGTCCGGTCAACCACGACCCGCGCGAGGTCTACGTTCGGGAGCTGTTCGAGAAAGCGCGGCGAGTACAACGTCTTCCACGAGTACTACCACGCGCTGGTGCAGGCGCTGTTCGACGCCGGCGTCTCGCGCAACGTCTACTGCGTCAACATCGACGCGGTGATCGCGGCGCTGCTGCTCAAGATCCTGTGGCAGCCGTATCGAAGCGGCACGTATCCGGAGCAGCGCGCTCGAGACCGCCGCGTTCACGATCTTCCTGTACCCGCGGATGCTGGGCTGCGCATCGGAGATCGACGATCACATGAATCGCGGGCGCAACATGGACACCCGCACGCCTGCGTCGCAGTGCCGGTTCGTGACCTGACGACGGAGCCGCGTGCCGCCGGATCGGCGGGTGCGCGGCGGGATTCCGCGCTCGCAGCGTGCCGCGGAGCGCGGCCGTCAACCGCCGGCCACGCCGAGCTCGGCGCACAGCCGGGCGACGGTCGCCTTCAGCGCCGAGAGCTCGTCCTGCAGGTGCGCGACGTTGGCCTTCAGCGCGGCGATCTCGGAAACGGTGACGGCTCCGTCACCGGATTCGCCGGCGACGGGGCGCACCGCGGACTCCGCAGCGACGGGACCCGAAAGCAGGTGCGCCCAGCGCGTTTCGCGGGCCCCCGGCTGGCGGGCGAAGCTCGACGACGAGCGCCCCGGCCGGCCTCCCCGCGAGCTCGTGCAGGAAGCCTTCGACGGCCGACGATGTCCGCGAAGCGATGCAGCCGGTCGCAACTGATCCGCAGCTCGCCGACCGTCTGCGGTCCGCGCAGCATCAGCGCGGCGAGGAGGGCCACGGCCTGCGTCGGGATCGCCAGCACGCGCCCGACGTTGTGCGCGTAACGCATGACGCGGCCGCCGCTCGACTCGACGACGAGCGTCAGCGTCTTCAGGTGATCGATCGCCGCCTGGACCTCGGCCTCGCTCGCGTTCAGGATCGGATCGCGGCTCGTCTTCTGGTTGCAGCCCGAGGTGAGCGCCAGCAGCGTCAGCGGATACGTGTCGGGTACCGTGTGCTGCTTTTCGACCAGCACGCCGAGCACGCGCGTTTCGAGCAGCGATAGGGCAGGGAGCGTCATGGGAGCGGGGCCCGCTTTCGCGAATCCCGCTAGTGTAGCGCCTCGCTCGCGGGCCGCTCTCCGGCGCAGCGGCGACTACTTCTTGCAGACGTACTTGACGACGAGGTCCGCCGAGCTACCGGCGGGCTCCTTCAGGTATTCGATCTTGGTCGCCTTGTTGCGCGCGAACGCGAGGTTCTTCGCTTCGTCCTCGTACAGGACCACCTCGATGCCGGCGGCCGTGCCTGTCCTTGCAGTTCACGCGCATCTGCGAGCGCATGCTGGTGATGCCGCCGCGAAGCGTGTCGATGGGCGTCTTGAGCTCGGTGCGGAAGGTGACTGCCTGCGCGCCCCCGGCCGCGGCCTTGATGCTCGACTTGTCGACGTAGATCCTGTTTCCATTGGCGTTTTCGCCGATCGATTGCCAGTCGGGACCGGCGGCGGTCGCGCTGCCCGCGATACCCGCAAAACGATTGCCAGCACAATGCGCATGTTCCGCTCCTCTCCGTTTGCCGGGGTGCATGGCACCGAACCTACCCGGGCCCGGTCACCCTCGGGACGATTATGGGAAGCCTCGCCGGGCCGGACCTTGTCCGCAATCAAGGTCGCGCCGATTTGCGCCTGCTGCTATCGTGGCGGCAGCCGGCGGCAAGGCCGGCCTCTTTCCAACCTCCTGCGGCCGGGCGCCGCGCGCGACCGGAACCCACCATGGCCCAATCCCACGACGTGACCAACATGGCGCTGTTCTGCGATTTCGAGAACATCGCGCTCGGCGTGCAGGACGCCAAGTACGACAAGTTCGACATCGGCAAGGTGCTCGAGCGGCTGCTGCTCAAGGGCAGCATCGTCGTGAAGAAGGCGTACTGCGACTGGGAGCGCTACAAGTCGTTCAAGGCGCCGATGCACGAGGCGTCGTTCGAGCTGATCGAGATCCCGCACGTGCGGCAGTCCGGGAAGAACTCGGCGGACATCCGCATGGTCGTCGACGCGCTCGACCTCTGCTACACGAAATCGCACGTCGAGACCTTCGTCATCATCAGCGGCGACTCGGACTTCTCGCCGCTCGTCTCGAAGCTGCGCGAGAACGACAAGGTCGTCATCGGCGTCGGCGTCAAGAATTCGACGTCCGACCTGCTGATCGCGAACTGCGACGAGTTCATCTTCTACGACGACCTCGTGCGCGAGAAGAAGAAGCCGGCCGCGCGGAGGTCGCCGGCGCGCGCACCCGCCGGCCAACCGAAGGCCGCGGCGAAGCCGGCGGCGCCGGAGGAGGCGGCCGTCACGCCGCGAAAAGGGGACGAGGAGCGCCGGCAGGAGGCGCTCGACCTGATCCTCGAGACGATCGAGGCGCTCGTCGCGGAGCGCGGCGACGAGGAAAAGGTCTGGGGTTCGATGGTCAAGCAGGCGCTGAAGCGCCGCAAGCCGGGCTTCAACGAGTCGTACTACGGCTTCCGCTCGTTCAACGGGATGCTCGAGGAGGCCGAGCGGCGCGGGAGCCTCAAGCTCGAGCGCGACGAAAAGTCGGGCGGCTACCTCGTCCGGGTGGCGGCGAACGGCGACTGACGCGCCACTCGGACGGCCGGACGCTGGGCCGGTTGCGGGAGGGATGAGCGGGCGGATTCGCGGCGGACTCAGGATAGTTCATGCGTCCGCCTGCGAATCCGCCCGCTCATCCCTTGGCGCGCCTCGGCACCTCACGGAATCGTCCTGGGTCCGCCAATCCGCCCGCTCATACCGCCGCGCGGTGCGTAAGGCAGCAAACGACCGCGAGGTATTGGATTTTCGGTTGAGCCCGGCGTAACGTCTTGACTGGAACCGGTGCTGTCCCCATCTAGGAAATATGATCGGGAGCCATCGAATGTCCGACGTACGCGCCGCAGCCGTTGCCGGCCTGTTCTACCCTGGAGCGCCAACCGCGCTCGCGGCCGACGTGCGCGCGCATCTCGCGAACGCACCGTTGCCGCCCGGCGGGCGGTTCGCGGTGCCCAAGGCGATCATCGTGCCGCATGCCGGTTACGTCTATTCGGGCGCGATCGGGGGCACGGCTTACGCCCGGCTTGCCGCCGGGCGCGCGACGATCCGCCGCGTCGTGCTGCTTGGGCCGGCGCACCGGGTGGCGGTACGCGGCCTTGCGCTGCCGTCCGTGCGCGCGTTTGCGACGCCGCTGGGCGAGGTCCTGCTCGATCGCGAAGCCGCCGCCGTCGCGCTCACGCTGCCGCAGGTTTCGTGCAACGACGCCGCGCACGCATTCGAGCATTCGCTGGAAGTGCAGCTCCCCTTCCTGCAGCACGTGCTGGACGATTTCCGGATCGTTCCGTTCGCCGTCGGCGACGCGTTGCCGCGCGAGGTGGAACGAGGTCATCGAATTGTTGTGGGGCGGGCCGGAGACGCTGATCGTGGTGAGCTCCGATCTCTCGCACTATCATCGCTACGCCGAGGCGCGCGCGACCGACCGCGGAACCGCCGACGCGATCCTCGCACTTTCGCCCGGCCTCGACCACGACCAGGCCTGCGGCGCGACGCCGATCAACGGGCTGCTCCTCGCCGCGCGCCGGCACGGGCTTCGACCGGAGCTCCTCGACCTTCGCAACTCCGGAGACACCGCCGGCGACAAATCGCGCGTTGTCGGCTACGCGTCGTTCGCGTTCGCCGCCGACGAGGAGGCCGCACATGCCCGAGGGTGAGCTCGGCCGCGCGCTGCTGACGATCGCGCGCTCCGCCATTGCCGCGCGCCTCGAGCTCCCTCGTGCCGGCGAACCGCGCGCGCCCGCGCTGCTGGAGCCGGCCGCCACGTTCGTGACGCTTCGGCGCGACGGCGAGCTGCGTGGCTGCATCGGCACGCTCGAGCCCGTCCGCCCGCTGGGAGTGGACGTGCGCGAGAACGCCGTTGCGGCGGCGTTCCGCGACCCGCGCTTCCCGCCGCTCGCCGTAGCCGAGTTCGAGGCGACGTCGATCGAAGTATCGCTGCTCTCTGCCGCCGAGCGTGTCGTCTTCGACGACGAAGAGGACCTGCTGGCGCGCCTTCGTCCCGGTATCGATGGCGTGATCCTCGAATTCGCCGGGCGCCGTGCGACCTTCCTGCCTCAGGTGTGGGAGGCGCTCGCCGACCCGCGCGAATTCGTCGCCGCGCTGAAGCGCAAGGCCGGTTGGCCCGCAGGCTTTCTGGAGCCCGCGCATGAACGTTTCGCGCTACGGGGTGACCAAGTGGATGGAGAGTGAATTCGTTCTGAGCCGAAACCCAGCGATGAGCAATCATCCCGGCCGCTGGTGGCATCGCCTCGACGACGGTCGCATCCAGTGCGACCTGTGCCCGCGCGACTGCCGACTGCACGAGGGCCAGCGCGGAGCGTGCTTCGTGCGCCAGCGCGAAGGCGACGCGATCGTGCTGACGACGTACGGGCGCTCGTCGGGGTTCTGCATCGATCCGATCGAGAAGAAGCCGCTCAATCACTTCTATCCGGGCTCCTCGGTGTTCTCATTCGGCACCGCCGGCTGCAACCTCGCGTGCAAGTTCTGCCAGAACTGGGACATCTCGAAATCGCGCGAGATGGACACGCTGATGGATGCGGCGTCGCCGGAGGCCATCGCCGTGGCGGCGGAGGAATCCGGCTGCCGGAGCGTCGCGTTCACATACAACGACCCGGTGATCTTCGCCGAATACGCGATGGATGCGGCCGACGCCTGCCATGCGCGGGGGATCAAGACGGTCGCGGTCACGGCCGGCTACATCGGCGTCGACGCGCGGCGCGAGTTCTACGCGAAGATGGACGCCGCCAACGTCGACCTCAAGGGTTTCACCGACGAGTTCTACGTGAAGCTCTGCGGGGCGCACCTTCAGCCCGTGCTCGACACGCTCGTCTACCTGAAACGGGAAACCGACGTCTGGTTCGAGATAACGACGCTGCTCATCCCCGGCAAGAACGATTCCGACGCCGAGCTCGAGGCGATGAGCGCCTGGATCGTCCGCGAGCTCGGCACCGACGTGCCGCTGCACTTCACCGCGTTCCATCCCGATTACAAGATGACGGACCTTCCGGGCACGCCGGCGGCGACGCTGACGCGGGCGCGCGCCATCGCTCTCAAGGCGGGAATCCGCTACGTCTACACCGGCAACGTTCACGACCGCACCGGCGGGACGACGTTCTGCCCGGGTTGCGGCAAGCCGGTCATCGAGCGCGATTGGCACGAGATCCTGCGTTACGAACTGACGCCGGAGGGCCGTTGCCGTCATTGCGACGCGCAGCTGCCCGGACGATTCGCACCGTTCGATGGCCAGTGGGGGCGGCGCCGTGTGCCGGTGCGACTTGCCTCGGTCGCGGCAGTTCGATAGCGCCTGAGCGGCAGGGTTACTCGATAGCCGGCGGGCGCGCGCCGCCTGGCGCCTGCCCCACGAGCCGCGGCAGAATCTCCCCGGCCGCTCCCGACAGCACGAGCGTCGCGTGCGCGGAAAGCGGCGTGCGCGTCGGGTTCACCTCGATCACCGCCGCGCCCGCCTCCAGCGCCACGAACGGTAGCGATGCCGCGGGCTCGACGACCGTGGACGTGCCGATCGAGAGAAATAGGTCGCAGCCGCGCGCCTCGGCGTGGGCCTCCTCCAGCGCCCCGGGCGGCAGGGCCTCACCGAACCAGACGACGCCCGGCCTGACCGGGGCGCCGCAATGCGCGCACCGGGGCGGGATTCCCCGTCGCTGCTCGGCCTGCGTCAGCACGCGGCCCTCGGCGAAGCAGCGGTCTTCCATGAGGTTGCCGTGCAACTCGATCACGTTGCGGTTTCCCGCGCGCGCGTGGAGGCCGTCGACGTTCTGGGTGATGAGCGCGAAATGAGGCACCCGGCGCTCGAGCTCCGCCAGCGCGGCATGGCCGGCGTTTGGCGCGGCGCGCGCGACGCCTTCGCGGCGCGCCGCGTACCACTCCCAGACCACCTTCGGGTTCGCGGCAAAGGCCTCCGGTGTCGCGAGGTCCTCGGGCCGGAACTGCGACCACAGGCCTGTCATCGCGTCGCGAAACGTCGGTATGCCGGATTCCGCGGAGATCCCCGCACCGGTGAGGACGGCGATGCGCCTCGCCGCCGTCAATCGTGTCCGCGCCGCGTCGAGTTTCTCGTCCATCGCGCCCGGTTCTCGGCTAGAGTCGCTCACCACGCCAAATCTACCTGAGCTCGCCTCCATGCGCCTAACGCAGGCGGTATGCATTCTGCTGGTGGCCCTGTCTGGCGGCCTCGCTTTCGCCCAGGCCGCGCCGCCGGGGCCCGAAGGCTACCGCAACAACTATCGGCACGCCGGCAGGGAACGCTTCCGCGAACCACCGCCGCGGGTCAGTCGAAATCGACGTACTTCGTCGCGCGCCCCTTGGCCTTTTCGACCGGATACTTCTCGCGGTTGATGACGAGCTTGTCCCGCGCCGCGGCGATGATGTCGATGTCGAGCGCCCGCCCGAGTCCCAGCAGGTAGATCAATACGTCGCCGATCTCGTTGGCGACCTCCGCCCGCTTTCGCTCGTCGAGGGCAAAGGACGCATCCGTGGAGCACCAGAGGAAGTGCTCCATGATCTCCGCCGCCTCGACGGCGACGCCCATCGCGAGGTTCTTCGGCGCGTGGAATTGCGCCCAGTCGCGCTCGTCGACGAACGCGGCAACGGCGCTTTGCAGTTCGGCAAGACTGTCGGCCACCGGCGCGTCTCTCAATGGATCTTTGCAAAGTCGCCGTGGCGACCGAGGCCGCTCTTGAACCGCGCGGCTCCTGCGGTGCCATCTCTGACGAGTGCTTCGCGTCCGTTGTACCACTCTTGCGTGATCGCGTCCCGAATCGGCAGACCGTGGCTTCTTATTGCCGAGCGCCGGTCCACCCGAACGCATACGGGTGGAAAGCGCGCAATCTCCTGGGCCAGCTCTTCCGCCTTGGCGCGCACGGCACCATTGGGCACGAGGTATTCGCAGAGCCCGATTCTGAGGCACTCCTCGGCCGGAACTTTGCGGCCGGTCAGGATGATATCGAGCGCCCGGCCCTGGCCCACGATGCGGGGCAGACGCACCGTTCCGCCGTCGATCAAAGGCACACCCCAGCGCCGGCAGTAGACGCCAAAATAGGCGTCTTCCTGCATCACCCTGAAATCGCACCACAGCGCAAGTTCCATTCCGCCGGCCACGGCAGGGCCGGCTACGGCTGCGATAACGGGCTTGTCGAGCTCGAGCCGCGTTGGCCCCAGCGGACCGCGGGGGATCTCGCCGCCGTTGCCGCGAGCACCCGCCAGGGGGATATCGAGCTCCCCAAGCGGATGAACCTTATCGAGCGTGCTGACGTACTTGAGGTCCCAGCCAGCGCAGAAGGCCCCGCCTTCGCCATACAGCACCGCGACACGCGACTCACCGTCTGCATCGAACTCGAGGAAGGCGCGCGTCAGTGCATCGGCGCTGTCCGGATCCATGGCATTGCGGGCCTCCGGACGGCTGTGGATTACGGTCCAGACGGGGCCCTTCTTCTCCACTCTGACAGTCATCTTGGTTCTCTCCTCAGGTTGTGGCGCCACGGAAGGGTTGCTCGCGACGCGCAACCGCATTCGAGCGGGGCGCGGAGCACATGCTGACCGATGGCCGGGGAAGTCTGCCGTGTTCGCGGCGTCAGAATCTCTCGTTGGTGCGAAGAAAGCGCCATTGACCGGTCGGCAGCTTGCCCAGCACGACGCTGCCGGTACGCACCCGCTTCAGCCCGGTGACCGTGAGCCCGACCAGCTCGCACATGCGCCGGATCTGGCGCTTCTTGCCCTCGCGCAGCACGAATCGCAGCTGATGCTCGTTCTGCCACGACACGTGCGCCGGTTTCAGCGGCGCGCCGTCGAGCTCGAGACCGTGCTGCAGCTTCTTCATCCCGGCCGGGGATAGCGTGCCCTCGACCCGCACCAGGTATTCCTTCTCGACTTCCGAATCGCGGCCGATCAGCCGGCGCGCAACGCGGCCGTCCTGCGTGAACACCAGCAGGCCGGTCGAATCGATGTCGAGCCGCCCGGCGGGCGCGAGTCCGCGCAGATGGCTCGGCTTGAACGTGTGCGGCTCGCGATCCTCGGGCCAGCGGTTTTCCGCGCGGATCAGCACGCTCGCCGGCTGGTAGCCGTCCTCGGCCTGTCCGGACACGTAACCGATCGGCTTGTTGAGCAGGATCGTGACCTGCTCGCTCTGGTGCCGGTGCGCCGCGCCGTCGATCTCGATGTGCGCGTCCGGCGACGACGCGCGTGCCCAACGTCGTGACAACGGCGCCGTCGACCGTGACCCAGCCGTTCTCGATCCACTCGTCGGCCTCGCGGCGCGAGCAGAGGCCGAGCTCGCTCATGCGCTTGGACAATCGCGGATGCTCGGGCGCACCGGTACTCGGCCGCGGCAAGGGCGCCACCCTCGCGGCGAGCGGCGCCGCGGCGGCAGTGCTCGGGCGAAGGGCTTGCCCCGAGGGCGCAGCGGATGCGGTGCGGCCGTGCTGCGCGCGCCGGGCGCGCGACGTCGGCGCCTTGCGATGCGTCGTCGGCGCGACCTTCGGCGGCAGCTTCAGCGTTGAGCGGGCCATGCGCGTTGCCGCACCGGTCACGCGCGACGGTAGACCTCGGCGCCGCCGTCGATGAACTCCTCCGCTTTCGCCGCCATCCCCTTCGCGATCGCGTCGGCCTCGGCGATCCCCTGCTTCGCGGCGAACTCGCGGACGTCCTGCGTGATCTTCATCGAGCAGAAATGCGGGCCGCACATCGAGCAGAAGTGCGCGAGCTTCGCGCCGGACTGGGGCAGCGTCTCGTCGTGGAACTCGCGCGCCTTGTCCGGGTCGAGGCCGAGGTTGAACTGATCGTCCCAACGGAATTCGAAGCGCGCCTTCGAGATCGCGTTGTCGCGGATCTGCGCGCCCGGGTGGCCCTTGCCGAGGTCGGCGGCGTGCGCGGCGACCTTGTACGCCATGATGCCGTCCTTGACGTCGGCCTTGTTCGGCAGCCCGAGGTGCTCCTTTGGCGTCACGTAGCAGAGCATCGCGGTGCCGTACCAGCCGATCATCGCCGCGCCGATCGCGCTGGTGATGTGATCGTAGCCCGGCGCGATGTCGGTGGTGAGCGGCCCCAGCGTGTAAAAGGGCGCCTCGCCGCACAGGCGCAGCTGTTCGTCCATGTTGTGCTTGATCATGTGCATCGGCACGTGGCCGGGGCCCTCGATCATCACCTGCACGTCGTGCTTCCACGCGACCTGCGTCAGCTCGCCGAGCGTCGCGAGCTCGGCCATCTGCGCCTCGTCGTTGGCGTCGAAGCCCGATCCCGGACGCAGGCCGTCGCCCAGCGAGAACGCGACGTCGTACGCCTTCATGATGTCGCATATCTCCTCGAAGCGCGTGTAGAGGAAGCTCTCCTTGTGGTGCGCGAGGCACCACTTGGCCATGATCGAGCCGCCGCGCGACACGATGCCCGTCATCCGCTTGGCAGTCATCGGGATGTAGCGGAGCAGGACGCCGGCGTGGATCGTGAAATAGTCGACGCCCTGCTCGGCCTGCTCGATCAGCGTGTCGCGGAACATCTCCCACGTCAGCTCCTCGGCGCGGCCGTCGACCTTCTCCAGCGCCTGGTAGATCGGCACGGTGCCGATCGGGACCGGCGAATTGCGGATGATCCATTCGCGCGTCTCGTGGATGTTCTTTCCCGTCGAGAGGTCCATCACCGTGTCCGCGCCCCAGCGCGTCGCCCACGTCATCTTCTCGACTTCCTCGTTGATCGACGAGGACACCGCGGAGTTGCCGATGTTGGCGTTGATCTTCACCAGGAAGTTGCGGCCGATGATCATCGGCTCGGTTTCGGGGTGGTTGATGTTGTTCGGGATGATCGCGCGTCCGCGGGCGACCTCGTCGCGGACGAACTCCGGCGTGATCGACCGCCGGGATCGCCGCGCCGAAGCTCTGTCCGGGATGCTGCCGCGTGACGATCTCCGGCAGCGTCCGCAGCATCTCCTCGCGCTTGCCGTTCTCGCGGATCGCGATGAATTCCATCTCCGGCGTCACGATGCCGCGGCGCGCGTAGTGCATCTGCGTGACGTTGGCGCCGATGCCGTTGACACTGCGGCGCGGCGTGGCTTGCGCGACAGCTCGAAGCGCAGTCCGGAAAGCTCGGGGTCGGCGAGCCGCGCGCGTCCGTACGCGGAGGTCAGGCCGTCCTGCTCGACGGTGTCGCCGCGCTCGGCGATCCAGGGTGCCCGCAGCGCCGGCAGGCCCTTCCGAATGTCGATCGTGGTGTCGGGGTCGGTGTACGGGCCCGACGTGTCGTAGACGACGATCGGCGGGTTCCTCTCGGCGCCGAAGGAAGCCGGCGTGTCGGACTGCGCGATCTCGCGCATCGGGACGCGGATGTCCGCGCGCGAGCCCGCGACGTGGATCTTGCGCGAGTTGGGCAACGGCGCGATGGCCGCAGTGTCCACGAGCGCGTCGCGCGCGTAGAACTTGTCGTTGGCGTTCATGGAGGCTCCTCGGCCGTGAAGCGGCGAGGGGAGCGGAGGGTCGGGCTACGCTTCCCTGCGCCGGCATTATCCGCACAGGTACCAAGGGTTTGATCTCACCCGCCGGACGCGCTCCGGTCAGGACCCCTAGCGTCGCGTCAACGTTACGCGAAAGGCCTGCCGCGGGCAAGCACGCCTACCGCTGCCGCGCGGTCGCGGGTTTATACTTCCGCGCTCCCCGACAATGCTGGGCTCCGCGGGGTGCCCCGGCTGCACGGGGCGAGGGCAGCCGCCACGATGGTCGGCCCGCGCCCGGAATACATCCGTCAACCGACTAGGGTGAGGTGAACCATGCCACTACGCATTGGTGACGACGCGCCGGACTTCACGGCCGAAACCACGGAAGGCAAGATCAGATTCCACGAATGGATCGGCGACGGGTGGGCGATCCTGTTCTCGCACCCGAAGGACTTCACGCCCGTCTGCACCACCGAGCTCGGCTACATGGCGAAGTTGAAGCCGGAGTTCGACAAGCGCAACACCAAGGTCATCGGGCTGAGCATCGATCCGGTGACCGACCACAAGCGCTGGGTCGGCGACATCGAGGAAACGCAGGGCTACAAGGTCAACTATCCGCTGATCGGCGACGCCGACCTCACGGTCGCGAAGCTCTACGACATGATCCATCCGAACGCGAGCGGCAACGCGCCGCGGACCGCGGCGGACAACGCGACGATTCGATCGGTGTTCATCGTCGGACCGGACAAGAAGATCAAGCTCATCCTGACCTACCCGATGAGCACCGGGCGCAACTTCGACGAGGTGCTGCGCGTGCTCGACTCGATGCAGCTCACGGCGAAGCACAAGGTCGCGACTCCGGTGAACTGGAAGCAGGGCGAGGACGTCATCATCGTACCCTCGGTCTCCAACGACGAGGCCAAGGCGAAGTTTCCGGGTGGCTGGAAAGCGCCGAAGCCCTATCTGCGGATCGTTCCGCAGCCGAAGTAGGCTCGTCCTGCCGGAAGGACGGGGCGCCTGCGCGGCGCCCCCATTTTGCCTCCGATGAATGCAGAGCGCAGCGCTGCGATCGCGTCGGCGTCCGCCTGGTTCGACACCGGGGGCTTGCTCGCCGATCTGCGCCGGCGCGTCGCGTTCCGCACGGAGAGCCAGAACCGGGAGCGCGGACCCGAGCTCCTGCGCTACCTGACGGAAGAAATCGGCCCATCGGTCGAGCGTCTGGGCTTCCGCTGGCGACTCTGGGAGAACCCCGTCGCCGGCGCCCCGCCGATGTTCTTCGCCGAGCGAATCGAGGATCCGTCGCTGCCGACCATGCTGACATACGGCCACGGCGACGTGGTCGCCGGTTACGACAAGCGAGTGGTCGCAAGGGCGCTCGCCGTGGGAATTGTCGGAGACCGGTGGCCGCTGGTACGGCCGCGGCACCGCGGACAACAAGGGCCAGCACACGATCAATCTCGCGGCGCTGGGGCAGGTGCTCGCGGCCCGCGGGCGATTGGGCTTCAATGCGAAGCTCCTGATCGAGATGGGCGAGGAAATCGGTTCGCCGGGACTGCGCAAGCTGTGCGACGCGTGCGCCGAGCCGCTCTCCGCCGACGTGCTGATCGCCTCCGACGGCCCGCGCCTGCGCTCGGACCGGCCGACGATCTTTCTGGGCTCGCGCGGCGCGTTCAATTTCGATCTCGTCGTCGAATTGCGCGACGGCGCGCACCATTCGGGGAATTGGGGCGGGCTGCTCGCCAATCCGGGAACGATGCTCGCGAACGCGATCGCGTCGATGGTCGATGCGCGGGGCCGAATTCTCGTGGACGCGTTGCGTCCCCCGCCGATTCCGGACTCGGTGCGGCGGGCGTTGGCGGACATCGAGCCCGGCGAGCCGCACGGCCCCGCGATCGACGAGCACTGGGGTGAGCCGCAATTGACGCCGGCGGAGCGGGTGTTCGGATGGAATGCGCTCGAGGTCCTCGCGTTTCGCACGGGCAACCCCGATCGGCCGGTCAACGCGATTCCCCCGCGCGCGAGCGCGCACCTGCAAGTCCGGTTCGTTGCCGGCTGCGACTGGCGCACGTTCATCCCGGCGATCCGCACCCACCTCGACCTGCGCGGCTTCGCGAAGGTCGAGGTCCGTGAAGCCGATTCGCAGCCGATGGCGGCGACGCGCCTCGACCCCGATCACCCGTGGGTGCGCTGGGCGGCGGATTCGATCGCTGCGACCACCGGCGCGCGTCCGGCGATCCTGCCGAACCTCGGCGGCTCGCTGCCCAACGACTGCTTCGCCGACGCGCTCGGACTTGCCGACGATCTGGGTGCCGCACTCCTACCCGGCGTGCTCGCAGCACGCGCCCGACGAGCACCTGCTCGAGGACGTCGCGCGCGAGGGGCTCATGATCATGACCGGATTGTTCTGGGACCTCGGAGCCTCGGCGGGTCGCGTGCCGCCTCGGCGCCAGTGAGTGTGGTGCGCCGAATGCGACGGCCCATCGGGTTTTCGCTACAATCCGCGTGTCGCGGGTGTAGCTCAATGGTAGAGCAGAAGCTTCCCAAGCTTACGACGAGGGTTCGATTCCCTTCACCCGCTCCAACGATCGCGCGCGGCGATCTCCCGACTTCCCTTTAGCCGCTCCCGTCAGCAGTAGTGCGGAATCCAGACTGGAGCGCGTTCCAGTTCGCGCATCCGCAACTCCAGGTCCGCGTGGTCGGCGGACCGCGAGAGGTAGACATCGTCCGCCTGCTGCTGCCCACGCTCGATGCGTCGTTCGATCGATCCCGGAAGGCGGGCGAGGTATTCAAGTAAGCTCATGTCGTTCTCCAATTCGGACGGGGCGCCGACGACCTCGCGTCAGCGGTTCGCCGGGAATGCGAAGGCCAGGTGGCCGTGCTCGCGGCCGAACCGGAGCACCTCGCGCATCAGTGCCTCTCCCTGGGCCTCGTTCCGAGCCAGCGAGGCGAGCAATGCCGTGCGCGCGGGCCCTGCCGGAAGATCGGCGGCGGCGACCGCCGCGTCTCGGGCGTAGTCGCGCGCCTGCGTCGCCGCGGCGTGGGCCTGCGCAATCTGCTGGCTCAACGTGTAGTTGGCGTAACGGGAAACCACCGCCATCACGGCTTCCGCGGGCTCGACGACCATCGACCGCATCGCGGCGCTCCAGGCGCCTCGGGCCGAATCCCAGCCACAGAGACCCCAGGCATACTGGGGGGCGCCACCGAGCCCGCTCACTCCCGGGTTGGGCTGAGCACTCATCGGGGACTCCTTTCATGAGTCTTGCTGCAGTGCAACATAGCGGCAAGCGAGTCGAATTGCAAGTCTAAACCGCCCCGGGTTCATCGGATAAGCGCGCCATCTCATTGATTATCAAGTAATACAACAAATTCGATGACGACGTGCCGATCCCGCTCGCCGGGTGCCCTCGCGGATCGCCGGAGTCGAGAAACGGGGGTCCGCCGTCGCATCGAGGCGGCTTGCCGGGCCCTCTGGGGGCGAGGGGCCCGAACGACCGGGACGGCGCGACCCGGTCGCGTCACCGCGTGGCGGGTGGGGCCTTTGCGGCCTGCCAGCGATCGAGCTTCTCGCGCGCGCCGTTGGTCGCCGGATCCATCTCCTCGGCGTGGCGCGCCGTCTTGGCGGTCAGCTCGATCACGTAGCCGTTGGGGTCGCGGAAGTAGATCGAGTGGATGAAGCCGTGGTCGATGACGCCGCGCGTCTCGATGCCGCGCGCCTTGCCCTTGGCGAACATCGCGTGCAGCGTCGGCTCGTCGACCTCGAGCGCGATGTGCAGATCGAAATCGTGCTGCGCCTTGAAGTCGAACGGCATGTCCGGCGCCTCGAAGAAGGCCAGGAACGAGCCGTCGTCCATCCGGTAGAACGTGTGCAGGACATGCGTTTCCTGCGCCCGTCTTCGTCTCGTCGATCCCAGCGTCCCGGCGAGCGGCAGGCCGAGGAAATCCTCGTAGAAGCGGCGCGTCTCTTCGGAGTCGCGGCAGCGGTAGGCGTTGTGGTGCAGTCCCTTGATCATGGCCGATGCTCTCCTTGTCTCAGCGCGCCGGCCGGATGACGGGACGCTCCAGCCGCCCGCCCGGTGGCGCACGCGGGCCTCAGACGGTCTCGAACGCCTTGTCCTTCATCGCGCCGACGAACCCGTAGAACACCTCGTTGGTCTTCGCCCAGTTGGGCCGCGCCTTCATCGCGGCGTACCAGCGGGCGAGGTTCGGGAATTGCGCGAGGTCGCAGTGGATGACCTCGACCAGCGAAATCATCCCGGCGCCGAGGTAGTCGGCGATCGTGATCTCGTCGCCGCACAGGTACTTCTTGCCGGAGCCCAGCAGGTGCTGGTCGAGGACCTTCAGCCAGAACGTCGTCTTCTCCTTGCCCCACTGGATCGTTCCCGCGTGCGCTTCGCTGCTCGGGCGCTTGTGGTGCGGGAAGATCTGCGGGTAGACGAGGCCGTAGCCGAAGTCGCGGTAGAAGCCCGTGTTGAGCCAGTCCATCATCTCGTTCACCCGCGCGCGCTTCTTCAGATCCTTCGGGTACGCCGGCGAGTCGATCTTGTCGGCGAGGTACTTGAGGATCGCCGAGCTCTCGGTCAGCCGGAAATCGCCGTCCTCGAGGACCGGGACGAGACGGCTCGGATTGATCGCGCCGTACGGGTCCTTCATGTGCTCCCCGGTCATCAGATCGACGACCTGATAGTCGAGGGGGATGCCGCTGTCGGCGGCGAAGAGGACGACGGGCCGGCTGACCGTGGATACGGGATGGTAGTAGAGCTTCATCGAATTCTCCTTCGATACGCATGAGGTTCGAAATGTGGTTTGCGGACGGGTTCCCTGGCGGCGGTCCGCGGGGCCGAGTAGTTTACTCGACGAAGGAGCCGCGCGAAATCCGCGTTGTCGGGACGCGCGCTGCAATGCGGCGCGACGCTTCTTCGGGCGAGGTCGTTTCCACTACAATGACAGGTTGCGCGCGACGCCTGCGGCAATCACGCGAACCTCCCGATGCGACCGCACACGCACGTGCCGCTGTCCGCGATCCTGCTGATCGCCGGCTCGGTCCTCTGTTTCACGGTCCTCGACGCCACGTCAAAGTCCTGACGCCCAGCGCTATCCGGTGCCGCTGCTCGTCTGGGCGCGCTACGGGGTGCAGGCGCTCGCGATGGTGATCTGGCTGCTGCCCCGAAGATGGGCGCGGGGCTCGTGCGCACGCAGCCGGCTCGGGCTGCATCTCGTCCGCGCGGCGATCCTTCTCTGCGTCGTCGCTGTGCTTCTTCACTGCGCTGAGGTACCTGCCGCTGGCCGAGGCGACCGCGATCAACTACTCGACGCCGGTGCTGGTGATCGATCCTCGCGGTCGTCTTTCTCAAGGAGCGGATGACGCAGCCGCGGATCGCGCTCGTCATCGCCGGCGTCGCCGGGATGTTTCTGATCGTGCGGCCGGGATCCGCGATGTTCCAGGGCGCCGCGCTGCTCGCGCTCGGCGCCGCGGTCTTCTACGGAACGTTCCAGATCCTGACGCGCAAGCTCGCGAGCGAGGATTCGCGCGTGCTGCTGTTCTACCCGGCGATCGTCGGCACGCTGATGATGACCGCGGTGCTGCCGTGGTATGGCGTGCGGAATCGACGGCGCCGTGGACGGACTACGCGCTGATCGTCGCCGGCCGGATTGCTCGGGACGCTCGGCCATTTCCTGTTCATCCTCGCGTTCCAGCGCGCGCCGGCATCGGCGCTGACGCCGTTCACGTACATGCAGCTCGTCTGGGCGACGCTCGCCGGCTGGCTCGTCGTTCGGCAGTTTTCCCGATGCGTGGACGCTTGCCGGCATGGCGGTGATCGCCGGCAGCGGCCTGCTGATCGCGCTGCACGAACGGCGGCGCGCGCGCGGTCGTCGTCGCAGGAGCCGACCGCCGTGGATTGAGCGCGGCCGCGCGTGCGGTAGACTCGACGGCGCCGCCGGACCAATTTGTCGACCGGCCATTTCCGCATACGCAGAGGAGACACATGAACGCAGACACGAAACCGCGCATCGGCTTCATCGGCCTGGGGCTGATGGGCCACGGCATGGCCAAGAACATCGTCACCAAGGGCTACCCGCTCACGGTGCGCGTGCACCGGAACCGCAAGCCGCTCGAGGACCTGCTCGCGGCCGGCGCGAAGGAGGTGACGACCAACGCCGACGTCGCGCGCGACTCGGACATCGTGTTCCTGTGCGTGACCGGCACGCCGCAGGTCGAGGCGATCGTCTATGGCGACGACGGGCTGCTCTCGGCGGCGCGCGAGGGGCTGATCGTCGTCGACACGTCGACGGCGGAGCCGGCGTCGACCGCGGCGATCCGGATGGACTTCGCGCGCGAAGCGCGCGCTGTTCGTCGACGCGCCGCTCGCGCGCACGCCGGTCGAAGCCGAGCAGGGCCGGCTCAACACGATGGTCGGCGCCGACGACGCGGTGTTCGCGAAGCTGAAGCCGGTGCTCTCCGCGTTCTGCGAGAACGTGATCCACGCCGGCCCGCCCGGGCACGGCCACACGCTGAAGCTCATCAACAACTTCATCGCGCAGGCGATCGCCACGGCGACCGCCGAGGCCTGCGCGGCCGCGGTGAAGTCCGGGCTCTCGCTCTCGCAAGCTGCACGAGGTGATCTCGGCCGGCGCGGTCAACTCGGGCATCTTCCAGATGATGGTCGGGCAAGATGCTCGACGACAACGGCGATCTCACCGGCCTCAAGTTCACGCTCGTCAACGCGATGAAGGACCTGCGCTACTACACGCACCTCGCGGAGTCGCTGCCGGTGCCCGCGATCGTCGGCGAGGCCGTGCACCAGAGCCTCGTCACGGCGAACCTGCTCGGGCTTCGGCGACAAGTACGTCGCGTCGCTGATCGAGGCGCAGGAGAAGCTCGCCGGCGTGACCATCGTGCCCGCGGCGATGAACCCGCAGCGAAGGCCGCGGTCGGCGCCAGCGCGAATTCCCGCATCGAATGAAACTGCTGGTCCTCGGCGGCACGCGATTCCTCGGCCGGCACTTCGTCGACGCGGCGCTCGCGGGCGGCCACGACGTCACGATCTTCACGCGCGGCGTGACGGCCTCGCCGTGGGGCGGCGGGCGCCGTCACGCATCTCGTCGGCAATCGCGATCCGCGCATCGAGCCCGGCATCGCCGCGCTCGCCGGGCGGCGAGTGGGACGCCGCGATCGACATGAGCGGTTACGTCCCGCGCTGCGTCGCGGCCGGGCGCAGACCGGCTCGAGGGGAACGCGTCGACGCATTACACGTTCGTCTCGTCGATGTCCGTCTACGCGGACTCGAGCCGGCCGGGCCTCGACGAAACCGACGCCGGTCGCGACGCTGGACGATCCGTCGTCCGAGGACATCATGGCGAACTACGGCGCGCTGAAGGCGCGCTGCGAAGACGAGATCCGCGCGGCGTTCGGCGGCGCGCGCGCTCATCGTGCGGCCGGGCCTCATCGTCGGCCCGCACGATCCGACGGACCGCTTCGCGTACTGGGTCGCGCGGTTCCTGCGCCCCGATTGCCTGGGCGCGCGCGCCGAGGCCGCCGTCGTGCCCGCGCCGCCGGAGCGCCCCGATCCAGTTCATCGATGGCGCGCGACCTCGCGCAATGGCTGCTCGACCGCCGCGGTCGCAAGGACGACCGGCACGTTCAACGCATGCAGCGCGGCCGGCACGTGGACGATGGGCGCGCTCGTCGACACGCTCGTCGAACGCGGCCGTGCGCGCGGTCGCGCCGGTCGTGCCGCGATGGATCGACGACGCGACGCTCGTTCGCGCAGGGCGTCGAGCCGTGGACCGGGCTGCCGTTGTGGATTCCCGCGACCGACGCGGAATCGGCCGGGCTTCATGGAGTTCTCCTGCGCGCGCGCATTCGCGCAGGGCTTGCGGATCCGCCCGCTGGGAGCAGACCGATCGACGACACCGCGGCGTGGCTCGACGCGAGGCAGCGCGGCGAACGCCTGGCGCAACGTCCTGTCCGCGGAAAGGAGCGGGAGCTCCTCGCGTTGCCGATGACCGCGAGATCCCCCAGTCGTTGCCCGCCCCGGCATGCGATCATGGCCACCGGCCCGGGCTCCGTGCGCGCGCCGATTCGCGCATGATCCCCGCCCGCGCCGCCGAGTTCCTCGAATTCGCGCTCGATCGCGCAAGCCGCGGGCGAGGCGATCCTTCCGCATTTTCGCGCCGCGCTCGACGTCGAGGACAAGGGCGGCGCGACGGGCTACGACCCCGTCACGGTCGCCGATCACGCGGCCGAGACGGTGATCCGCGCCGGAATCGCGCGCGCCTACCCCGATCACGGCATCCGCGGCGAGGAGCACGGCTGGCAGAAGGGCGCGTCGAACTACACGTGGGTGATCGATCCGATCGACGGCACGCGGAGCTTCATTCTCGGCCAGATGCACTGGGCGACGCTGATCGCGCTGAACGACGGCGAGCGCGTCGTCGCGGGCGTCGCCCACCAGCCGTACGTCGGCGAGTCGTTCGTCGCCACGGCGGGCGGCATCGCGCGAGTGGCGGCGCGGCGAGCGAGCGCCGGACGCTTGAGGACGCGCCGCTGCGCGACGCGTCGGCGACGCGGTCGTCGCGTGCACGGATCCCAAGATGTTCGGGACGGCGGGCGAGCGCGCGGCGTTCGATCGCGTCGCCGACCGCGCGCGACTCACGCGCTGGGGCGGCGACTGTTACGCGTACTGCCTGCTGGCGATGGGGCTGATCGACGTCGTGATCGAGGCGTCGCTGCACGCCTACGACGTGCAGGCGCTGATCCCGATCGTCGAGGCGGCCGGCGGTGCGATCACCACCTGGGCCGGCGCGCCCTGCGACGAAGGCGGTTCGGTCGTCGCTTGCGGGGATCCGGCGCTGCTCCCGCAGGTGCTGGAGCTGCTGGCCGCCGGGCCGGCTGAGACGCCGGCCGCCCGCATCGGCCCGGACATCGGGCCGAGCGGCTGCGCGTCGCGCGCCTGAAGTGCCGGTGGTGCTCGCAATGGCCTGCCCCGCATTGGGGCAGGCGATTCCGACCCCCGCTGCGCGGACCTCCGTCGTGTAAAATTTCACCCTGTTCCCGCGACCAAGTTTATAAGTGCTCACTCCTCTCGGATTCTCGCTGCTGCGCCAGCTCGCGGATGGACGAGTTCCATTCGGGCGAGGACCTTGCCGCCAAGGTCGGACTCGACGCGCGCACGCGTTTCGCAGGTGCTGAAGGACGCCGAGGCCGCAGGTCTCGCGCTCGAGCGGGTGAAGGGTCGCGGCTACCGGCTGCTCGAGGCGCCCGATTTTCTCGACGCGAAGAAGGTCCGCGCAGGCTTGCCGCGCTGGCGGAGACGCATCCGGCGGCGTTACCGCTCGCGATCGAGGTCGTCGACCAGATCGAATCGACGTCGTCCGAGCTGATGCGGCGCACGCAGCGCCGCGATGTCCACCGCGTGGCGCTCGCCGCCGAATGGCAGACGGCCGGTCGTGGCCGGCGCGGGCGCGCGTGGACCGCGATCGCCGGCGGCAGTCTCACGTTCTCGCTGGGATGGAAATTCGAGCAGGGCGCCGGCTTCCTGGCCGGACTCTCGCTCGCGGTCGGCGTCGCCGTGGTGCGCGCGCTCGAAGCCGAGGGCTTCCGGGACGTCGCGCTCAAGTGGCCGAACGATCTCATCCACCGGCACCTCAAGGTCGGCGGAATCCTGATCGAGCTGAACGGCGATGCACTCGGCCCGACGACGACGGTGATCGGCGTCGGCCTCAACGTCCGGCTGCCGCCGGCGGCCCGCCAGCGACATCGCCGGTCCCGGTGACCGATCTCGCGTCGATCGCGCGGCAGGAAGGCGCCGCCGATCGATCGCAACCATCTGCTCGCGCGCCTTCTGGCCGAGCTCGCCGGTGGTTCTCGACCTGTACGCGACGGAGGGCTTCGCCCCGTTCGCCGCCGAATGGCAGCATCGCCACGCCTATCAGGGCAAGGCGGTCCGGCTGCTGCTCCCCGACGGCGCGACGGTGACCGGCAAGGTCGCCGGCGTCGACGCCAGCGGCGCGCTGGTGCTCGCCGACGGCCCGCGCCGCGCGCGCTTCCTCTCCGGCGAGATCACGCTGCGCCGCGCGTGAGCCACGTCCTCGTCATCGACGTCGGCAACAGCCGGATGAAGTGGGGCCTCACGCGGCACGCGCGGGTGGCTCGCCCAGGGAGTCACGCCGAACGGCGAGATCGGCGCGCTGTCGGTGCGCGACTGGCACAACCTGCCGCGGCCGGCGCGCGCGGTGGGCGTCAACGTCGCCGGCGAGGCGCTGCGGGTCCGCGTCGAGGCGCAGCTCGCGCGCTGGCGCCTGACGCCCGAGTGGCTGACGGCGACCGACGCGGCGTGCGGCGTCACCAATCGCTACGCGCGGCCCTGCGCAGCTCGGCGCCGACCGCTGGGCGTCGCTGGTCGGCCGCATGGCGCCGGTCGAACGCGCACGGATCTCTTTCCGCCGGCGTGCGTCGTCGTCAATGCCGGCACGGCGGTGACGATCGACGCGCTCGACGCGGACGGCGTGTTTCGCGGCGGCCTGATCCTGCCCGGGATACGGCTGATGCTGCAGGCGCTCGCCGAGAACACCGCCGGCCTCAAAGTTCCGCCCGGCGAATTCCGCGAATTCCCGGACAACACCGCGGACGCGATCTACTCGGGCGCCGTGCAGGCGGTCTGCGGCGCGATCGAGCTGATGCGCCGCGAGATCGACACCAACACCGCGCACGTGCGGTGCTACCTGGCCGGCGGCGCGGCCCCCGAAATCGGGCCGCACCTCAATCCGCCGGTGGAGATCGTCGAGAATCTCGTGCTCGAAGGCGTGCTCGCGCTCGCGGGCGAGCTGCGAGTCCATTGACGCGAAAGTGGGGCGCGGCCGCCTCTCGCATTGAAGCACCGCAGATGCGCTAACCTACGCGATCCTGGCGCGTGCGTTGGGGTGAGGGTGGCGAGCTAAGGGTGAGGCATGCGCTCGCCGCCCTCACCCCAACCCCGCGCAGCCTGCGTCATGTCACACTCGTCCGATCATGCGCACCGTCATCATCCTCCTGCTGCTCGCGAACCTGACGTTCTTCACCTACACGCGCCTCGACGCGACCTCGGAGGGCGAGGCCGTCGCGGCTCGTCGAGCAGGTGCAGCCCGAGAAGATCAAGCTGCTGACGCCGCAGCAGGTCGCGGCGCTCGGACCCGCCAAGGTTGCCGCGCTCGCCGACGTCTGCCTCGAATGGGGACCGCTGACCGACGCCGACCGCGCGCGCGCGCTCGCCGATCTCGAGCCGCTCGCGCTGGGCAAGCTGCTGTCGCAGAAGCGCATCGAGACGAGCATGGCGTACTGGGTCTTCCTGCCGGCGGCGCCGAACCGCGCCGAAGCCGACCGGCGCGCCGCCGACCTGCGGGCGCGCGGCATCGGCGACGCTTCGGTCGTCGACGCGGGCCCGCAGCGCAACACGGTTTCGCTCGGCTCGTTCCACTCCGAGGATGCCGCGCAAGCGCGGCTCGCCGACCTCGCCAAGCTTGGCGTCGCCAACGCGAGAGTCGGGTCCTCGCCAGCAGGTGATCACGAGCACGGTGCTCGTGATCCGCGATCCGCAGGCGCAGGTCGTCGCCAAGCTGCGCGATCTCATGACCGCGTATCCGGGCACCGAGGCGAAGGTCGGCGGCTGCGACAAGACCGTAGATCCGATGACCGCCCCCGGCTCGGCACTCCTGCGCCAGGCCGCAAACGCCGGCGGACCTGGCGCTCGCCCGCGAGCTCTTCGTCGAGTACGCGCGGTGGCTCGACGTCGATCTCTGCTTCCAGGGCTTCGACCGCGAGCTCGCGACGCTGCCCGGGGCCTATGCGCCGCCGCGCGGGCGCCTGCTGCTCGCCGGTGCGCCGGCCTTCGGCGTTCGGCTGCATCGCGCTGCGGCCGCTCGAGCACACGGCGACGATGCCGCGGCGGGCAGCGACACCGCCCGCCGGTCGCGCGATCGGCGAAGTCAAGCGACTCTACGTGCAGCCCGCGCACCGCGGCGACGGATGGGGCCGCAGGCTCGCCGAAGCGCTGATCGCCGACGCGCGCGCGATCGGCTACCGGGAGTTGAAGCTCGACACGCTCGACTGGATGACCGACGCGCGCAAGCTCTACGCGCGACTCGGCTTTCGCGAGTGCGCGGCCTACTACGTCAACCCGCTGCCGGGCGTCGTGTACATGGCGCTCGCGCTGTGAAAGGCAGCGTCCTACACGACTCTTTCGTCCCCTGCGCATGACACGCTGCGAAACGTCGTGTCCGGCCCCTGCGTCTTCTAGAGCTGCTCCCAGGGCAGGCCTTCCTTGCGCCAGCCGGAGACCGTTCCGCGGTGATGGTGTCGTCGAGCGGGCCCTCGAAGCCGTCCAGCACGTTGTAGACGTCGGAGAAGCCCGCCTTTTCCAGCGCGACGCCGGCGTCGAGCGAGCGGTGGCCGCTGCGGCAGATCAGCACGACCGGGCGGTTCATGCTCGCGACCTTCTTCACCTGGCCGACGAAATGCGGGTTGATCTCCCAGTCGGGACCGTCGTTCCAGGCGACGTGATGCGCGCCGACCGGATGACCGACGAAGAAGTACTCCATCTCGCTGCGGCAGTCGATGAAGACCGCCGACGGATTGTCGTGGAGGAACTCGGGCGGCTTCGGCCGGCTTCAGGTGCTTCATGGCCGCAATCTAGCACGCGGCGCGACCGGTCGTTATGCCCTTTCGGCGGGCGATATAACCGGCGGCGCGAATCGGCGGGTTGCGACTGCCGTGCCGGACCGGCGCATGGCCCGATGCTAGAATCGCGGGCCGAGACACCTGCCTCGAGAACGTTCGCCATGCAACCCGACCGCACCGCCGAACTCGCCGCCCTGCTCGAACAGCGCATCCTCATCCTGGACGGAGCGATGGGCACGATGATCCAGAGCTACAAGCTCGGCGAGGCCGAGTATCGCGGCGCGCGCCTTCGCCGGCCACACGCACGACCTCAAGGGCGACAACGATCTGCTCGTGCTGACGCGACCCGACGTGATCCGCGCGATCCACGACGCGTATTTCGAGGCCGGCGCCGACGTCATCAGCACCAACACGTTCAACGCGACGTCGATCGCGCAGGCGGACTATCGAGCTCGAGAACCGCGTGCGCGAGATCAACTTCGCCGCGGCGAGACTCGCGCGCGAGTGCGCCGACGCGTGGACGGCGAGAACCCCGGACAAGCCGCGCTTCGTCGCCGGCGCGCTCGGGCCCGACCAATCGCACGGCGTCGATCTCTCCGGACGTCAACGATCCCGGCGCGCGCAACGTCCGCTTCGACGAGCTCGTCGCGTCCTACGGCGAGGCGATCGAAGGCCTCGCCGAGGGCGGTGCCGATCTCTTCCTCGTCGAGACGATCTTCGACACGCTGAACGGCAAGGCGGCGCTCTTCGCGCTCGAATCGTATTTCGACCGGATCGGACGGCGTTTTCCCGTGATCGTCTCGGGGACGATCACCGACGCGTCGGGCCGCACGCTCTCCGGGCAGACGACCGAGGCGTTCTGGAATTCGGTGCGCCACGTCCGTCCGCTCGCCGTCGGCATCAACTGCTCGCTCGGCGCGGCGCTGATGCGCCCGTACATCGAGGAGCTCGCGCGGGTCGCCGACACGTACGTCTCCTGCTACCCGAACGCGGGGCTGCCGAATCCGATGGCGGAAACGGGCTACGACGAGACGCCGCGCGAGACTGCGCGCATGATCGAGGACTTCGCGCAGAGCGGATTCGTCAATCTCGTCGGCGGCTGCTGCGGCACGACGCCGGCGCACATCCGCGCGATCGCGGAGGCGGTCGCGAGTCTTCCGCCCCGACAAATTCCCGTGGAAGATCGGTTGCCGCCTAGGCCACACCCGGCGCGAGTCATGCGCCTGTCCGGCCTCGAGCCGCTCAACATCGGCGACGATTCGCTGTTCGTCAACGTCGGCGAGCGCACGAACGTCACGGGCTCGCGCGCGTTCGCGAAGCTGATCCTCGCGGGCGACTACACGGGCGCCGTCGACGTCGCGCGGCAGCAGGTGGCCAACGGCGCGCAGATCCTCGACGTCAACATGGACGAGGCGATGCTCGACTCGAAGGCGGCGATGGTGCAGGTTCCTGAACCTGATCGCTGCGGAGCCCGACATCGCGCGCGTGCCGGTGATGATCGACTCGTCGAAGTGGGAGGTCATCGAGGCGGGGCTGAAGTGCGTGCAGGGCAAGCCCGTCGTCAACTCGATCTCGATGAAGGAGGGCGAGGCCGAGTTCCTGCGTCAGGCGACGCTCGTCCGGCGCTACGGCGCGGCGGCGATCGTGATGGCCTTCGACGAGCGCGGCCAGGCCGACACGTTCGAGCGCAAGATCGCGATCTGCGAGCGCGCCTACGGTCTGCTGACGCGCGAGGTCGGCTTTCCCGCCGAGGACATCGTCTTCGACCCGAACATCTTCGCGATCGCCACGGGCATCGAGGAGCACAACAACTACGCCGTCGACTTCATCAACGCGACGCGCTGGATCCGCGAGCACCTGCCGCACGCGAAGGTGTCGGGGGGCGTGTCGAACGTCAGCTTCTCGTTTCCGCGGCAACGACCCGGTGCGCGAGGCGATCCACACGGTGTTCCTCTACCACGCGATCCGCGCCGGGATGACGATGGGCATCGTCAACGCCGGCCAGCTCGGCGTGTACGACGAGATTCCGCCCGAGCTGCGCGAGCGCGTCGAGGACGTCGTTCTCAACCGGCGCCCGGACGCGACCGAGCGGCTCGTCGCCCTCGCCGAGTCGTTCAAGTCGCAGGGGAAGCAGGTCACCGAGGACCTCGCCTGGCGCGAAGGAACCGTCGACGAGCGGCTGTCGCACGCGCTCGTTCGCGGCATCACGACGTACATCATCGAGGACACCGAGGAGGCGCGGCAGAACTGCGCCGCGAGCGGCGGGCGCCCGATCCACGTGATCGAGGGCCCGCTGATGGCCGGGATGAACGTCGTCGGCGACCTCTTCGGCGCCGGCAAGATGTTCCTGCCGCAGGTGGTGAAGAGCGCGCGCGTGATGAAGCAGGCGGTCGGCCACCTCATTCCGTTCATCGAGGCCGAGAAGGCGGCGCTCGGGCGATGCCGGCAAGCCGAAGGGCACGGTCGTGATGGCGACGGTCAAGGGCGACGTCCACGACATCGGCAAGAACATCGTCGGCGTCGTGCTCCAGTGCAACAACTTCGACGTGATCGACCTCGGCGTCATGGTGCCGGCGCAGAAGATCCTCGACACCGCGCGCGAGCGCAATGCCGACATCGTCGGGCTCTCCGGGCTGATCACGCCGTCGCTCGAGGAAATGGCGCACGTCGCGCACGAGATGCAGCGGCTCGGGATGACGCAGCCGCTGCTGATCGGCGGCGCGACGACCTCGCGCGTGCACACCGCCGTGAAGATCGCGCCGAACTACGCGGGCGTGACGATCTACGTTCCGGACGCGTCGCGCGCGGTCGGCGTCGCGAGCAACCTGCTCTCCGACGAGCCTCAAGGCGGCGTACGTCGCCGAGGTCGCGGCCGACTACGAGAAGATCCGCGTGCAGCACGCGAGCAAGAAGGGCCCGGCGCTGATTTCGCTCGCCGCCGCGCGCGCCAACGCGTTCAGGGCCGACTGGGCGCACTACGCGCCGCCGGTGCCGAGGGCGCTCGGCCGCCGCGAATTGCGCAACGTCGACCTCGCCGAACTGGCGAAGTGCATCGACTGGGCGCCGTTCTTCCAGGCGTGGGAGCTCTCCGGGCCGTACCCGGCGATCCTCGACGATTCCGTGGTCGGCGAGGCCGCGCGCAGCGTGCATGCCGAAGGCCAGGAAATGCTGACGAAGATCGTCGCGGGTCGCTGGCTCACCGCGAACGGCGCCGTCGCGCTGCTGCCCGCCCATTCCGTCGGCGACGACATCGAGATGTACACCGACGAATCGCGGAGCCGAATCGCGCTGACGTGGCACAACCTGCGCCAGCAGAACGAGCGGCCGCCTGGCAAGCCGAACTATTGCCTCGCGGATTTCGTCGCGCCGAAGGGTTCCGGCGTCAACGACTATCTCGGCGCCTTCGCGGTCACCACCGGACTCGGCATCGAGAAGAAGCTCGCCGAGTTCGAGGCGAAGAAGGACGACTACGGCGCGATCATGCTGAAGGCGCTCGCCGACCGGCTGGCCGAAGCGTTCGCCGAGTGGCTGCACATGAAGGTGCGGCGCGAGCTGTGGGGCTACGCGAAGGACGAAGCGCTCGACGCGGCCGCCATGATCCGCGAGGAGTACCGCGGCATCCGTCCCGCTCCGGGGTATCCCGCCTGCCCGGACCATGCGGTGAAGGCACCGCTGTTCGACGTGCTGCGCGCGACGGAGATCGGGATGTCCCTCACCGAGAACTATGCGATGCTGCCGGCGGCGGCGGTGTGCGGGTTCTACTTCGCGCATCCCGACGCAACGTATTTCGCGGTCGGTAAGGTCGGAGACGATCAGGCCGCGGACGTCGCGCGGCGCAAGCTCGCGTCCGGCTGACGCGATCCTCCCGGGTTTGGCTGTAGAGTTGCGCCTTGGGCGAAGGGGCGCCCATGTGCGGAGGTACTTGCGTTGCACGACGCGTCGGCAGTCGCGACCATCCTGTTCACGGATATCGAGGGGAGCACCCGGCTCTGGGACCAGGAGCCGGAGCGGATGCGCCCGGCGCTGGCGCGACACGATGCGATCGCGCGGTCGCTGATCGAAGGCCATCGCGGCACGGTCGTGAAGCTGACCGGCGACGGCGTCTATGCGGCCTTCGCCGACCCGCTCGACGCCGTCGCGGCGACGCTGGAGCTGCAGCTGGCGCTCGCCGATCCCGCAGCGACCAACGGCGTGCCGCTGCGCGTGCGCTGCGGATTGCACACGGGAACGATCGAGCGCCGCGACAACGACTACTTCGGCAGTGCAGTCAATCGCGGCGCGCGCATCATGGGCGCCGCGCACGGCGGGCAGGTGATCCTCTCGCAGAGCGTCGTCGACCAGGTGGCCGGCCGCCTCCCCGACGGGGTGTCGCTGCGCGACCTCGGCTCGGTGCGACTGCGCGACCTGACGCGCCCGGAGCGCGTCTACCAGGTCGTGCACCCGGCGCTGCGGCAGGACTTCCCGGCGCTGCGCTCGCTCGAGGCGACGCCGAACAACCTGCCGCAGCAGGTCAGCTCGTTCGTCGGCCGCGAAGGCGTGCTGGCAGCAGGTCAAGAAGTTGCTCGGGACGCACGCGCCTGCTGACGCTCCTGGGCGTGGGCGGGCTCGGCAAGACCCGGCTGTCGCTGCAGGTCGGCGCCGACGTGCTGGACGAATATCCGGACGGCGTGTGGTTCGTCGAGCTGGCGCCGCTCGCCGATCGCCCGGCTCGTGCCGCAGGCGGTGGCCTCGGTGCTCGGCGTGATCGAGGAGTCCGGGCGCCCGGTGCAGGAGGCGCTGGTCAAGCATGTCGCGGACCGGAAGCTGCTGCTGATCCTCGACAACTGCGAGCATCTCGCCCACGCGTGCGCCGAGTTGGCCAAGGCCCTGCTGCAGGCCGGCCCGCAGGTGAAGATCCTCGCGACGAGCCGCGAGTCGCTGCACGTATCGGGCGAGACGACCTATCCGCGTGCCGCCGCTGGCGGTGCCGCAGACGCACCGGCCGATGACGGTCGCCGCACTGACGCATTACGAATCGGTGCGCCTCTTCGTCGACCGCGCGGTCGCGGCGCAGCCGGCGTTTGCCGTGACCGAGAAGAACGCTGCGGCGATCGCCGAGATCTGTCACACGGCTGGACGGCATTCCGCTGGCGCTCGAGCTCGCCGCGGCGCGCGTGCGCGCGCTTCCCGTCGAGACGATCGCCGCGCGCCTGTCGGATCGGTTCCGCCTGCTGACGGGCGGCGACAAGACCGTCGCTGCCGCGCCAGCAGACGCTGCGCGCGCTGCATCGACTGGAGCTACGACCTGCTCTCCGCACCCGAGCAGCGCATGCTGCGCCGGCTCGCGGTATTCGCCGGCGGCTGGACGCTCGAGGCGGCGGAGAGCGGTCGGCGCCGACGCACATCGTCGACGTGTACGATGTCGTCGACCTCCTGACGCACCTCGTCGAGAAGTCGCTGGTCCAGCTGGAGGCCGACGGCGAACGCTACCGATTGCTCGAAACGGTTCGCCAGTACGCGAAGGAGCGGCTGAACGAAGCGGGCGAGAAGGGCCCGACGCGCACGCGGCATCTCGTCTACTATCCTGAGCCTCGCCGAGGAGGCGATGCCGCACCTGATGGGTCCCGAGCAGGGCGACGTGGCTCGCGCGGCTCGACGTCGAGCGCGAGAACCTGCTCGTCGCGCATGCGTGGTGCGATCGCGCGCGAGGGCGGCGCGGAACTGGGGCTGCGCCTGCTCAACGCGGTGCGGATCTACTGGATCTCGCGCGGTCTGGGCGTGCTCGGGCTGCGGGTGTCGTCGGAGGCGCTCGCGACGCGCGGGCGCCAGGGAGCGCAATCTCCTCCGGTGCCAGGCGCTCGATGCGACGGCGTACCTCGCGTACTTCATGGGCCGATTCGACGAGGCGCAGCGCTTCAGCGAGGAGTGCCTGGCGATCGCCCGCGAGATCGGGAACAAGGACCGCATCGTCGCCGCGCTCACGCTGCTGGGCGCGGTGGCGCTGGGCAAGGACGATCGGGCTGCCGCGAAGAGCCACCTCGAGGAGTCGCTCGCGCTCGCGCGGGAGCTCGAGGACACGTTCCGGCTCGAGACGGCGCTCACCGGCCTGGCGGAGCTCTATCGCGTCGAGGGCGATCTCGATGCGGCCGAGCCGCTCTACGAGGAGTCGCTGGCGCTCAACCGCAAGGAGGGCGTGGGCAGCAACATCGCCGTCAACCTGCTCAACATCGCGATGGTCGCGATCGGGCGCGGGATCGGGGATCGCGCGCGCGCGATGCTCGTCGAGGCGTTCGAAATTGCCGCACGGATCGGCTGGCAGACGACGGGGCGCGACGCGCTCGATGTCGCCGTGGGCCTCGCGGCATTCCTGGAGGAGTGGGAGCGGGCGGCGCGGCTCTACGGCGCGGCCGAGGAGCTGCTCGACGCAGACCGGGATGGGGCGCCAGAGCGCGGACGAAGCGTTTCTCATGCCGCTCGTCGCGAAGGCCCGCGCGGCGCTGGGGGATGCCGCGTTCGCCGAAGCCGAGGCCGCCGGCCGAGCGTCTGAGCTACGAGGAAGCGACGGCCGAGGCGCGAGCCTGGCTGGAAAGTCGTCCGTGACTCGCCGCACCGCCCGAAGCGGGCCCGTGGTCGATCACGCGCGGCGTGCCCGCGCAACCGCGCGACGCCATTCCCGCGGAACGCAGCAGCAGCAGGCTGCCGAGCAGCATCAGCCAGACCGTCGACGGCTCGGGGACCGTTGACTCCGGCGGGATCGGGACGGCCTCCACGGACGTGACGCCGTCGGTCGGGTTGAACACGAAATCCTCGATCACGTAGGCATCGGCGCTCGCCGTGTAGTTCGCAGGATCGGACGAGAACTGTTCGTCGAGCGGACCCAGCGCCGAAATTCCCGTCACGACTGAGTTCCCGCCTGCATCGACGACGATCGTCTTGAAGAACGTATCCAGATTCCACGGATCATTCGGGGCATCGCGCAAACGCGTTCGGATCCGTGTCGCCGAGGAACACATACTCGATCTTGGCCTGCGTCAGGTCCGGTATCGTCCCGTCGGTGAAGATGATCTTGTCGGTCAAGAATCAATCGAGCCCAGCCGACTGTACGTCGAGCACAATCGTCCCGGACAGGAACTGGAACTCGCCGTCGAAGATGATGGTTGCCCGGCGATCGGCCGGGTTTCAGGAAGCCTTCGATACCGACACCGGTTCCGGACCCGTTGCCGGTCGCGGTGATGGTGGGGGTGATGCCCGTATCGCAGTCGCCGATCGTCTCGCCATCCATGACCACGTTGCCGTGCACGCGTCCCGTTGCCGCCGAGGCAGCCGCCGGCCCCGATCTTGACGTTCGTCGGCAAAGATGTTGGCCCCGCCGTCGAGGATCACGACTCCCCTTGGCACCGTTCGACGTGGTTCCGTCGTGGCCGATGCCGAGGAGCGTTCCCGCATTCAGGGTCGCGCCATCGAGCACGAACAGCGTGCCGATGCCGCCGAGCGACGAATCCGCGCCCCCGCCGCCGACGATCGTCTGCCCGGTGACGGTGAGCGTGCCCCCGCTTCAGGACGTACTCGCCCGTCCCGCCGGCACTCGCCCCCGCGCCGCTGCCTTGACCGATGGTGAGGCCGCCCGAAATGGTCACGCTGCCGCCCGACTGGGTGACGGAACCCTTTCCGCCAGGCTCGCCAGGGAAACCGCCGACCGTTCCCGCATTTCCGGCGCCGACGATCATGTTGCCCCCGACGGAGAGCGTGCCTCCAGACACCGAGACGATGCCCTCTCGAACCGGATTGTTTGCCGGCCCGGCAGGTAGCGCGGGGCCCGATCCGACCGTCAGATCACCGGCAATGGTCGCCGTCGATGTGCCGGACTGGGTGAAGACGCCGTGGCCGAACACGCCGATCGTGGCCGAGCCCGCAGTGAGCGCGCCGGTGCCGGACAGGTTGTAGGTGCCCGACGCGTTGCCGCCGTCGCAGCCGCCGCAGTTCCCCAGCAACAACGTCGGCGTATTGACGGTCCCGCCCGTCTGATTGAACGTCCCCGTCCCCGAACAGCCCGACCTGCACGAGGCTCGCGGTCACCGTGCCGCCGTGGAGGACATAGCGTCCCGGTGCCGCCGCCGACATCGTTGATGCCACCCCCGACGGTGAGCGAGCCCGAGAAATCGTTGCCGCCGAGGCCGACGTAGCCGGGATTGCCGGATGCGTTGCCGGTTACGGTGACGGAGCCACCGTTCTGCGTGAAGACATTCGCGCCTTGGCTCACTGCGCCGACGACGATCTTGCCGCCGACGGTGAGCGTCCCCGTGTTGAGCGTGTACGTGCCCACCCCGGTGGCGAAGACGCCAACCACGAGATCGCCGGCGACGGCGACGGCGTTCTCGCGGATCGGAGAAGTTCGCGGCCCCTGCGTGAATGTTCCTACTCCGCCGACGCCGACCCCCAGCGCGCCGTTGGGCGCGGGACGAGGTCAGGCGTCGTTATCGGGTCGATGCCGTTCGATCCGGGCGGGTCGGTAGGTCCGACGCCGCCGGGCGCGAAATTGATGTTGGTCCGCGCGTTGTTGCCGGTGATCGTGTAGCTGCTGCCGTTGCTCGTCGTGTCGCCAGCGACGATGAGATTGCCGGTGACGTTGTGCGACCGTGCCGAGCCCGGGGTCGCTGTTGACGAAGACGGCCGGTGCCCCGGTCGCCGACCGACGTGCTCGTGCCGTTCAGCGTTCCCACCCGTCGAGCATGTAGCGTACCACTGCTTCCGGCCTGCCATCCGAGGGTCAGGCCACCGTCGGCGTTCACCACGCCGCCGCTTTGCGAGAAGGTGCCCACCGAGCCATTGTTGCCGCCCACGAGGAAGGACGTGGTGGTCGGGATCCAAGGCGTGGACGCCAGCGTGCCGCCCGTCATCGTGACGTGGCCCTGCCCGTTGTTCCCGACTGTCAGGTAGCCGGTGTCGATGCGCGAGTTGCCGCCGAGCTGCAGCGTCCATCACCACCCGGCGCTCCACCGCCCGCGCCTTGCCGAGCACGATGCTACCGTCGTCGGGCAACGTGAGCGTCATGTCACGCCGTCGCCGGTCATCGTGAAGAGCCCGGTGCCGCTGTGTCCGATATTGACCGACGGCGTCGCGCCGGTGCCGACGAAGCTGATGCTCGAGCCGCCGGACATGTTGATCGTGCCGTTGCCGCCGAGCCCGGCGCTGGTGCCGCCAAGGAATATCGACGGTCGATGCGGTGTCGAGGATGAGTGCGCCCCGTTCTTCAGGTTCAGCGTGCCGACACTGCCGTGCCGCGACCCACGCGAATGCTGCCGCCGTGCGCATTCTGGTTGATGTCGACACCGTTGATTCGCACCGTGCGTTGTCGATCGTCGCGGTTCCGGTGCCCCCTATGGGGCCGGCGCCCGTGCTGTTGTTGCCGACCAGGAACACCGATGCCGATATTTCGGAGCCCGTGGTCACCGTAAGCGTGCCGTTCGAACCGGGATTCCTGCCCACGCTGAAGTTGCGGGAGCGGGTCGCGGGGTCGCCGGCATCGACGGCCACGTTGGCACCGCCTTCCACCAGCATCGTGCCGGTGCCGTTGCGGCCAACGCTGATCTCCGGGTTCTGCGAAAGGAGTCCGGTCGACAGGACGGTGAGCGAAGACCCGGTGCCCGAGACGACGAGGTGCCCCTCCGAACCCGTGTCGCGCCCGATGTTCATCCCGGGCCCGCCCACCGTGGCGTTCTGGCCGGCATCGCGGATGAGGATCGATCCGCCGTTGGTCACGTTTACCGCGCCGACACCTCCGGATTCGCGCCCGATGGTCAGGAACGCGCCCTGATTTTCGCTCCCTGCCCCCGTGCCCGTCCCGCCGACGCCGCTCAGCGTAAGGCTCGATCCCAGACCATCGACGTTCACCGTGCCGTGCGACCCGTTCGTGCGCCCGACGTTCATGAAGGCCAGTCCGTTCGGGCCGGTGCCGTTGACCTGTCCGCCGCTGGCGATGTCGAGCAGCGCGGTGCCGCCATTGACCCCGACATTGATGTAGCCGGTATAACCGCCGATGACGAGCGCTCCTCCACTCTTCACGTTGATCGTGCTCGTCCCCGCTCCCATGCCAATCCCAGGAAGGATCGTGGCATCTGCAACTTGGCCTCCGGTGATGGCCAGCCGACCGCCGTTCGTCACGTCGATGGTCGCGGTCGCGTTCGCGTGGGTGGCGAGATTGAGGGTTGCCTGGGCATTCGTCACGGGATTTCGGGTGATGTTCCAGACCGAGTTGGCGCCATCGACGGCGACATTCGCAATCGTGTGTTCGCTCCCCGTCGGAACCGTTCCGCCCGGACCAAATGACACGGTCGACTGGTAGGTGTTGAGCGTCGCTCCGTTCAGGACCTGCATCGTCGCGTGCGTGGTTGCGCCGGCCGTGCCGAAGTCGTATCCACCGTTGGCTTGCGTGACAACTGCCGCGCCTCCCAGGAAGAACCCGCCGGCGAGGCTCATGGTGGTCCCGGGATCGGTCAGCTTCAGCGTCGCCGTCGATCCCGCCGCGTTGCCGATGAAGACATTGCACAGATTGGAGACGCAGTTGGGGTTGGGAACGCCGCCGGTGATGCCGCCATTCACGACTGCGCCGTTGTACACATTGATCGTCCCGGTGCCCCAGCCCACTCCGAGGGGGTTCCTGACGTCGGTGTTACTTGCCGGCCCGGTGAGGTTGACGACGGTCTGCGGCCCGGACGCGGTGCCGATGATATCGACGGTTCCAGTGGAGTTGGCTTGGTTCGCGACATTCAGCGAGCTTGCAGTGAGCGTGCCGCCGGTCTGTACGAGAAGCGTGCCGGAACCCTGCTGATTGTTGCCGACGTTGACGCCGAAGTTCTGACCGGCCATCGTGAGCTGGCCGCCATTCTGAATGGTCAGCTTGCCGGAGCCCGCCATTGCCGACGCCGACATTCGAATTCGTCCCGGTCACGTTGACCGTGCCGCCGCTGTCGACGGTCAGCTGGCTCAACGCGGTGCTCTGGTTGCCGACCCCTGAGAGTTGCCGATCGTGAGCACCGACGACCCTGAGCCGTTTCCGACGGTGACCGTGCCCACGCCGGTGGTCTGACCTCCGAGACCAAGGTTCACCGCGCCGACCGTGCCGCCGTTCTTGATCTCAGGGAGCCGTCGCCGCCATTCCCGACACCGAAAAATGAATTCGCACCGGTAAGGTTGAGTGTCCCGCCGTCCACAAGCACGGTGCCGGAACTACCCGGTGCGCCAGCCGCGCTGACACCAGCATTGGTCGACACCGTTACCAGGCCGCCGTTCTTGATGGTCAGCGTCCCGGTGCCGCCGTTGCCGACGCCGATGCCGAAGGTTCGCCGCGGCAAGGTTGAGCGTCCCGCCATCGACGGTCACGGCCCCCTGGCTGCCGGTGGCCTGGGCGATGGCGAGGCCTCCTGGATTGGCTCCGGTCAACGTGACGGTGCCGCCCGTGTTGATGTTCAGCGCGTTCGCGCCGGAGGTCTGCTGGCCAATCGTGACGCCGCCCGTAACCGTAAGCAGGGACGATCCCGAGCCGTTGCCGACGGTGACCGTGCCCACGCCTCCCGCCGGGTTGCCTGGGGCAAAGGGGTTGTTGCCGACGCTCAAGTACCCGGAGCTGACCTGGCCGCCGTTCTTAACGGTAAGCGTGCCGGTTCCGGTGTTGCCTGCGCCAATACCCGAAACGTTGAGTGTGCCGCCGTCGACGGTCACGTTCCCTTGGCTGCCTGCGTTCTGGCCGATGGCCAGATTCCCTCCGTTGTTGCCACTCACCGTGACGGTGCCGCCGGCGTTGACGGTCAGACGCATTCGCGCCGGCTGCTCTGGTTGCCGACCGTGAGGCCGTTCGCCGATCGTAAGCGCGGAATTAGTGCCGCCGACGGTGACCTTTCCCAACGCCCGTCGTCTGGTTGCCGAGGACCATGTCCGCGACCGTCACCAGACCGCCACTCAGGATGTTCAGCGTCGCATCGCCGCCATCGCCAACCCCGATGTACGACGTGATCGTTCCTCCGGTGACGATCATCTGCCCGCCGTTGGTCACGTTGACCGTCGCCGTCGCGTTCGGCGACGGGGCCATGTTGATCCGCGCCTGCGAGCCGCTGACGGGATCTTGTGTCACCGACCAGAGCGAATCCGCACCGGCGACGGTAACGTTGGCGACCGAGTGCTCCTGACCGTTCGCGGCGGGGCCCCCGGGGCCCTGCGACACGGTCGACTGGTACGTGTTGAGCGTCGCGCCGTTCAGAACTTCCAGCGTGGCGTTGACGGTCGCGCCCGCGGTGCCGAAATTGAAGCCGCCCTGCGCCTGCGTGAAAACGTTCGCGGCGCCGAGGATGAATCCGCCCCGCAAGATTGCCGGTGGTGCCGGCACCGGTCAGTGTCAATACCCCCGTCGATCCGGCCCCGGCGCCGACCATGTTGTTGCAGTTGAAGGAGCAGTTCGAGCTCGGGACGCCGAGGTTCATCGCGCCGTTGATGATCGCGCCGTTCGACACCGTCATCGTCCCGGTGCCCCATTGCCCGACGATGAGCGGACTTCTGACCGTGCTGAGGTCGGGTGGCCCGAGCAGATTGATGACCGTCTGCGGCAGGTTGCCAGCGCCCGTGCCCGTGATCGTGACCGTGCAGTCCGTCGCCGTGACGCAGCCGGTTCCCCCGGTGGCGACGCTCAGCGAGTTCGCGGTGAACGTGCTTCCGGCATCGACTGCGAAGGTGCCGGGCGCCCCGGTCCCGACGTCAAGGAGGTCGACGGTGCCGCCCGATGGATTCGGGTTGACGGCACCCGAGAACGTGATGTCCGCGGCCGCGGACGCCGAGAAGGCGAGAGCCGCAGCCAGAACCGCGCCGCGCGCTATGAAGTTTCGGGAAAGGCGTGACGAGCGGGGCGACGTCGATGCGATCACAACAGCCCTCCCAGGGGTGCTTCCGGTGTTGGATGTCCGTCCGCCCAACCGATAACCAAGACCGTTCGGCATAGGCGTGCGCTCACTTTCAACCGGCGTCGTCGCGGAAATTATTCGGCACATCCAACGGCCGACGCAGGCGCAATGAGCTTTCCGCAGGTAGCAATAACCATGCGCGAAGTAATATCTATTTCCCGTCAAAGGGTTATGGGCGAGGCGTCGAAGGGCAATACCAAAAGTGTAAAATTCTCCGACAATCGTCGATCCGGTTTTCGTGAACCAAATCAGCGTAGTGCCTGTCCGCCCGAGGCCCCGGCGACGAAGGTGTCAAGTTTTCCGAATGGGCTTTGCCAAGGGCTTTGCCGCTTGCGAGACGGCAGCGCCCGGTGAACGCTCGCCTGTCCGAATTGCGTTAACCTCACCCCTGCCCATTCACCGACCGTTGCGCTATGGATCGCCTCGAATTTTCCCGCACGCTCGCCCGCGACGCCGGACGGATCGCGCATTCGGCGTTCGGGCAATCCGCGACATCGATGAAGGGCCGCCACGACGTCGTGACGGCGATGGACGGCGAGGTCGAGCGCTTCATCCGCAAGGCGATCGCAGCGCGTTACCCGGGCGACACGATCATCGGCGAGGAGGAAGGCGGCGGGGGCGGGAGCGAGCGCGTCTGGCTGATCGACCCCATCGACGGCACGGCCAACTACGCGCGCGGCATCCCGCACTACTGCGTGTCGATCGGCTACCTCGAGCGTCTCGTCCCGACCGTCGGCGTGCTGTACGACCCCAGCCACGACTGGCTGTATTCGGCGGCGCGCGGCGAGGGCGCGTGGCGCAACGGCGAGCGCCTCGCGGTGAGCGCGTGCGACGAGCTGGGCGCGGCGACGGTCGAGTGCGGCTGGTCGACCCGGCGCAGCACCGCCGAGTACCTGGCCCTCGTGTCGCGGGTGATGGACGCCGGCTGCGCGATGCGCCGCGTGGGCTCCGGCGCGCTCGGCCTCGCCGACGTCGCCGCGGGCCGCAGCGAGGCCTACTGCGAAATGCACATCAACGCCTGGGACTGCGCGGCGGGCATCCTGCTCGTGCGCGAGGCGGGCGGCCACACCAACGATTTCTTCGCCGGCGACGGCCTTGCCGCCGGCAACCCGGTCATCGCGACCAACGACGCGCTTTGCGCTAAGCTTGCCGACTTGATCGGCATCGCCACGACAAGCTGACCCGGAGGAGGAATCGATGAAGGCACGCAACTGGTTTTTCGGTATCGTCGCCGCGCTCGCGGCCGCAGCACCGCTTAGCGCCGCCGCGCAGGGCGAGCTCGTCGTCTACTGCACCGTGCAGGAGGAATGGTGCCGGCCGATGGTCAACGCCTTCGAAAAGGCGACCGGCATCAAGGTGCTGATGACGCGCAAGAGCTCCGGCGAGTTCTACGCGCAGATCAAGGCCGAGGCGGCGAACCCGCGCGGCGACATCTGGTGGGGCGGAACCGGCGACCCGCACCTGCAGGCGGCCGAGGAGGGCCTGACGGAGCCGTACAAGTCGCCGAAGCTCTCCGAGCTCCACGACTGGGCCGTGCGCCAGGCCGAGCAGTCGAAATTCCGGACGGTCGGCGTTTACGCCGGCGCGCTCGGCTTCAGCTACAACGCCGAGCAGATCAAGAAGAACCGGTTGCCGGAGCCCAAGTGCTGGTCCGATCTCATCAAGCCGGTGTACAAGGACGAGATCCAGGTCGCGAATCCGAACTCGTCGGGCACGTCGTACACGATGCTCGCAACGCTCGTCCAGCTGATGGGCGAGGACAAGGCCTTCGACTACCTGAAGGCGCTGCACAAGAACGTCAACCAGTACACGAAGTCGGGCGCGGCACCCGCGCGCGCGGCCGCGACGGGCGAAAGCCTGATCGGCATCACGTTCCAGCACGATGCCGTCGTCCAGGCGATCGGCGGCGCGCCGGTGATCGTCGTCTCCCCTTGCGAGGGCACGGGATACGAGATCGGCAGCATGAGCATCATCAAGGGCGCGAAGAACATGGAGAACGCCAAGAAGTGGTACGACTGGGCGCTCAGCGTGGAGGCGCAGAGCATCGGCGCGCAGGCGAAGGTGTCCTACCAGGTGCCGTCGAACAAGGGCGCCACCCCGCCGCCGCAGGCGCCGAAGTTCTCCGAGATCAAGTTCATCAACTACGACTTCGCCAAGTACGGCTCGTCGGCCGAGCGCACGCGCCTCCTGACGAAGTGGGACAAGGAAGTCTCGACGCTGCCGAAGTGAGAAGGCAGGTCCGCTAGGTGGCCGCGACCGCGCTCGCGCCGGCCGTGTTCGTGCCGGCGGCGCGCGACCGCGCGACCGCCGTCGTCGCGGCCTTCGCGCTGCTCGCGCTGGCCGTCGTGCCGTGGGCGCTGGACGGCGGGCCGTCGGCGCTCGCGCGCGCGCTTGCCGGCGCGTCGTCGCTGTGGCCGCTCATCGGCCGCGGCCGCCGCGACGCTCCTGTTCGCGTGGCTGGGCCATGACCGCGGCATCGTCGGCGCCAGCGCGTTCGCCGTGCTTTGGACCTTCGGCGTCGGGTTTGCCGCCGGAGCGGGCGGCACGGCGTTCGGCATCGGTGCAGCGCTTGCGCTGATCGCGCTCACCGCGTGCTTCGCGCGCGCCATCGCGCGCCGCGGCCTTTTCGGCGGCGATCCCGTCATCGCGACCATCGTCGTGATCGTCGCCGCGCTGCTCGCGATCTTCATCTTCTTCCCCGTCGGCAAGGCGCTGTTCGCGGCCGTACAGGACCCGCAGGGCCGGTTCGTGCCCGCGCTCGTGTTCGAGCGGCTGTTCACCGCGGACATCTGGAGCGTCGACTGCCTGCGCGGCGGCGCGCGCTGCGGCGTGGCGGTCAACTCGGCGGTGCTGGCGACGGTCGTCGGCGTGCTGTCGACGCTGCTCGGCCTGGCGCTGGCGCTCGTCGTGCAGCGCGGCGGGCAGCGCTACGCGGCGTTGCTGAAGCTGATGTCGATCCTGCCGATCATCACGCCGCCCTTCGTGATCGCGCTGGCGCTCGTCGTGCTGTTCGGACGTACGGGGCTCGTGACCGGCTGGCTCTTTTCGGGATTCGGCATCCCCCGCACGCGCTGGCTCTACGGCCTGCCCGGCGTGACGCTCGCGCAGCTGCTGTCGTTCTCGCCGATCGCGTTCATGATCCTGCACGGCGCGCTGTCGGCCGTGAGCCCGGCGCTCGAGGAAGCCGCGCAGACCCTGCGCGCGACGCGCGGCCGCGTGTTCCGCACGGTGACCTGGCCGCTGCTGCGTCCCGCGCTCGCCAATGCGTTCCTGCTGGGCTTCGTCGAAAGCCTCGCCGACTTCGCCAATCCGATCGTGCTGTCGGGCAACTTCGAGGTGCTGTCGACGAAGATCTTCTTCGCGGTGGCCGGCGCGCAGCACGATCCCGGACGCGCCGCGGTGCTGGCCTGCGTGCTGCTCGGGTTCACGCTCGTCGCGTTCTGGCTGCAGCAGCGCTGGCTCGGCAAGCTGTCGTACGTGACGGTCAGCGGCAAGGGCGACGGCGGCATGCCGGCGCAGCTGCCGAAGAACCTGTGGACCGGATGCTTCGTCACGGCGGCGCTGTGGATCGGCTTCACGATCGTCTGCTACGTCGTCATCTTCGTCGGCGGATTCGTGAAGGACATCGGCCGCGGCGACATGACGCTGTCGCTTGTCGCATTTCGCCGACGGCTTCGGCGTCGAATGGGGCGCGCGCGGGCTCTTCTTCGGCGGATCCGCGTGGGACAGCCTGTTCACGACGATCGAGGTCGCCGCCGTGTCGGCCCCGCTCACCGCGGCGATGGGGCTCCTCGCCGCGTACGTGATCACGCGCCACCGTTTCGTCGGCCGGCGCGCGTTCGAGTTCCTGACGATGGTGAGCTTCGCCATTCCGGGGACGGTGATCGGCGTCTCGTACATCGTCGCGTTCAACGTCGCGCCGCTCGAGCTGACGGGCGGCATGGCGATCCTCGTGCTGTGCTTCGTGTTCCGCAACATGCCGGTCGGCGTGCGCGCCGGCGTGGCGGCATTGGCGCAGATCGACAAGACGCTGGACGAGGCGTCGTCGACGCTGCGCGCATCGACGGTGCGCACGCTGCGGCAGGTCATCTTTCCGCTGCTGCGGCCCGCGATCCTCGCCACGCTGGTCTTCAGCTTCACGCATGCGATGACCGCGGTGAGCGCGGTGATCTTTCTCGCCACCGCGAAGTACAACCTCGCGACGGTCTACATCATCAACCGCGTCGAGGCGGGCGAATACCCGCTCGCGATCGCCTATTCGTCCGTGCTGATCGTCTTCATGCTCGCGGTGCTGCTCGTCGTGCAGAAGGCGATCGGCGAGGCGCGGCTCGGGCGCCGCGCGGTCAACGTGCTTGCGACGGGAAACTGACATGGACAGCAAAGCAGGTGGAGTCGTCTTCGAGCACGTGACGAAGAAATACGGCGACGTGACGGCCGTCGACGACGTGTCGTTTCGCGTCGCGCCGGGCGAGCTCGTGACGCTGCTCGGGCCCTCGGGCTGCGGCAAGACGACGACGCTGCGGATGGTGGCGGGGCTGGAGTCGGTGTCGGGCGGGCGCATCCTGATCGGCGACACCGACGTGACACTGCGCGCGGCGAACGAGCGCAACGTCAGCATGGTGTTCCAGTCGTACGCGCTGTTCCCGCACATGACGGTGCTGGAGAACGTCTGCTACGGCCCGCTGTCGATGCGCATGGACAAGGCGAAGGCCAGGGAGCTCGCGCAGGCGAAGCTCACCATGCTGGGATTGGCGGGCCTCGGCCAGCGGCTGCCGTCGGAGCTCTCCGGCGGCCAGCAGCAGCGGGTCGCGGTGGCGCGCTCGCTCGTGCTCGAGCCGGCGGTGCTGCTCTTCGACGAGCCGCTGTCGAACCTCGACGCCAAGCTGCGCCGCCGCGTGCGGCAGGAGATCCGCGAGCTGCAGCAGTCGCTGGCGCTCACCGTGATCTACGTCACGCACGACCAGGAGGAGGCGCTCGCGGTGTCCGATCACATCATCGTGATGGAGGGCGGGCGTATCGCGCAGCAGGGCACGCCGCACGAGCTCTACGAGAAGCCGGCCTCCCGCTTTCTCGCCGACTTCATCGGCGACGCCAATCTCATCGATGGCACGCTGACGGTGGAAGCCGGCGGCGCGCGGTTTGTCGCGGGAGACCTGGGCGTCGTCGTGCGCGCGGACGGCATGCCGCCGGGGCCGGCGACGCTCGCGATCCGGCCGCACCGGTTGCGGGTCGTCGACCTCGGCGAAGGCGCGCTGCCGGGGGTGTGCAAGCGCTCGGCGTATCTCGGCAGCCGCATCGAGTACGTGGTGGAAACGCCGTGGGGCGAGCTGCTCGTCTTCGACGGCGAAGGGCGCACGCCCCGCGCGCGCGACGATCCGGTCAGCGTGGCGTTCGACACCGACGCGGCGATCGTGCTGCCGCGCTAGGAAAGACCGAGGAAATCGCCCTTGCCGATCTCGACGCCGTTGTGCCGCAGGATCGCGTACGCGGTGGTCACGTGAAAGAAGAAGTTGGGCAGCGCGTACTTCAACAGGTAGTCGAGCCCGTTGAACGTCACCGGATTGCCGCGGATCTTGCGGGTGATCTGCCGCGTCTCCGAGCCGTCGATCTGCGCCGCGGTGAACGTGCCGACGTAGGCGATCGCGGCATCGACGCGCGCGATCAGCTCGGCGAGCGTCTGCTCCTTGTCCTCGACGGACGGAGGCTCGACGCCGGCGAGGCGGGCGCTGGTGCCACGGGCGAAGTCCGACGCGACCTGCACCTGGAACGACAGCGGCCGCATGTCCGGGAAGAGGCGCGCATTGACGAACACCGACTCGTCGACTCTTCTTCGCCGCCGCGTGCGCGGCCGCCTTTTCCAGGATCGCCTTTGAGATTGCCGAGCATCTTGACGAACACCGGCGCGGAGGCTTGGTACATGGTGATGGCCATACGATCTTCCTCGTCTTGGAGAATGTGGCCCGCCGGCGCGCCGTCGCGCCGCCGGAGAGGGCGGATCATACCCCGCCCACGCGCCCGCTGGGGCGCGACCGGCGCTAGAATCCGTCACCTGCCGTCGCTCCTCCCATCCAGCCACAGGAGAAAAGCATGATCGCACCGACCATCGCTCGCAGCGTGTTCGGCGTCGTCGCCTTGGCGTTCGCTTCGGTGTTCAAGGGCACCGGCGACATGATCTCGTCGATTCTCGGCGGCCACGTGTCGGCGGCGATGTCGTACTCGACGCTCGCGATCCAGCAGAAGGGCAAGATGCGGATGCTCGCCGTGGCGACCGAGAAGCGCCTGCCGCAGTATCCCGACGTGCCGACATTTCGCGAGCTGGGGTACAACTGGGTCGACGGCGCCTACCGCGGCATCGGCGTGCCGAAGTCCACGCCGCCCGCAATCCGCAAGCAGGTCTCCGACATGATGGACGCGCTCAACAAGGACCCCGAGGTGCGCAAGAGGATGTACGAGAGCGGCTTCGAGGTGACGGACATCACCGTGGAAATGATGCCGGCGTTCATGAAGGAGCGCACGCAGGAGTACCTCAATTCGGCGAAGACGCTGGGTCTCGTCAAGTAAACGCCATGACAGACGCCATCACTACGGAGCCGGCGCGGAAGAAAGCCAAGGTAGCGCGGGGCTCGCCGGTCAAGAAGAAATCCTCGATTCGCGACGGGGGGGCCGCTGCGGCGCCCCGCGCGGAGCCGGCGTCGGCGGTCACGCGGGTTGCCGATCTCGCGCGGACGGGTCAGCATGCGCAGGCCATCGAAGGTGCCACGGCAGCGCTTGCCGCTGCGGGATTGGATATTGCCGTGCGGTTGGATCTCCTCGATCTGCGCGCGGAGAGTTTCATTGCCCAAGGCGAGCTCGACCGGGCCAGGGCGGACGCGGCGGCGATGCTCAAGCTTGCGACGATCGCGAAACGCCGACCGGCGCTCAAAGCGCAGGCCCTCAATCGCCAGGCGTTGGTGCAGATGCGCAAGGGCGAGCTCGAGGCCGCGGTCGCAACCGCCACCGCCGCGCTGAAGTCCGCACGCCAAAGCAAACAATCACCGCTGATCGCAACGAGCCTCTTCCGTCTCGCCGAAGCGCAGTACCGCGAGAAGCCGGGCCGCCAGGTTCTCAGGAACGCAATGGAAGCGGCCGAGCTGTTCCGGACGCTGGGGGACGCATCCGGCGAGGGGCGGGCGCTGTGGGTGGTCGCGATGTATCGCGGCTACGAGGGTCGCGCCGCCGAAGGCAATCGGGCCGCCAGCGACGCGCTCGCTCTCTGTCGCAGTTGCGGAGATCTGTACGGCGCCGGCAACGCGCTCAACATGCTCCTCTTTCACGAGGCCGACCTCGCCACGGCGTTGAGGCTTTCGAGTCTCGCGCTCGCCGATTTCGAAGCGGCCGGCTACATCGACCGGCAGGCCATCGTGACCGGCAACAGGGGTATCACCTACGCAAGTCTTGGACTGCATCGACGCGCCCGCCGCCTCTATCTGAAGGCCGGGGAACTCCATCGCCGTGCCGGCGCGAAAATCGCGCTGGGCAATCTCTTCAGCTCGCTGTGCGAAGCGGAAATGGCGATGGGTCATTTCGAGAATGCGCGCGCGTATGTCGCCGAGTTGGCCGGGTTTGCGGATGCGCTGCCGGGTCCGCTGTATGCCGCGAACCTTGGCAGTCTCCGGGGTCGCCTGGCGTTGCTCGAGGGCGACGCCGCGACTGCGCTGCGTCATTTCGAGCCCGTCGCGCGTATCGGAAAGGATACCAATCGCGTCGCCATTGAAATCGATGGCCTGACGTCGGCAGGAGAGGCCTATCTGGCGCTCGGGAAGCCGCGCGCGGCACTCACGGCCACACGCCGCGCCGCCGAGATGCACAAGGCGCACGACCTTGCCGCGCTCGATGGGATGTCTCCGGCTGCGACGTGGTGGCGGTACAGCCAGGCCCTGCGCCTCAACAAGAAGACGGAAGCCGCGCGCGAGGCGCTCGAGACGGCGTACGGATTCGTGCTGAAGGGTATCGCCGGATTGAGCGATGAAGGCCTGCGCCGCAACTATCTCAACAAGAACGAAGTGCATCGCGAAATCGTCACTGCGTGGCTCGCGGATGCGGGCAAACGGCGTCTGTCGCGGGAGCGCCGCACCGCGCACCTGGCGGGTGAAGCGAACCTGCGCGAGCCGTTCGAGCGGCTGGTCGAAACGGGGCTGCGCCTGAACGAATTGCGCAGTGCCGACGAGCTGCACGAATTTCTGATCGACGAGGCCACCGAGCTCAGCGGTGCCGAGCGTGTGCTTTTTGTCCTGGAAACACCGGAGGGACTGCGTTTGGCGGGTTCCCTGGTGCCGCGTGGCGAAGACGGCAATGAACTTCTCCGGGTCAGCACGCCGGCGCTGACGGACGTGAGGCGAACGCGCGCAGCGCGTCTCGCCCATGTCCCCGACGGCGCGAGCGAGCTCGAGCAGCGGTCGCGGGTCATCGCGCCGCTGATCGCGCAGCGGCAATTGCTCGGCTATCTCTACGCCGATCTCGACGGCGCGTTCGGAAGGTTCCGCGAATCGGATCGCGATCTTCTCGGCATGCTCGCGAGCCAGGCCGCCGTCGCGCTCGACAATGCGCAGTGGTCGCAGGGACTCGAGCAGAAGGTGGCGCAGCGCACCGGGGAGCTCGAGGCGTCGAACGCGCTCCTCGAGCAGCGCGCCAACGAGCTCGCCATCATCAACAGCATCCAGGAGGGGATGGCGGCCGAGCTCAACTTCCAGGCGATCGTCGATCTCGTCGGCGACAAGCTGCGCGAGGTCTTCAGGACCGGTGACATTGGCATTCGCTGGCACGACGCGAAGGCCAATCTGATGCATTACCTGTACGAGTACGAGCATGGGGTGCGACTCAGCCCGGTGTCCCACGCGCCTCAGCACGGTGGGGCGTTTTCCAGGATGCAGAAGACGAGATCGGCGATAGTCATGAAGAGCCGGGCCGACGCCACGGCGCTGGGGATCGGCGTCGTTCCCGGCACCGACGTCAGCCAATCGGGGATCATGGTGCCGATCCTCGGCGGCGATCGCGTGCTCGGGCTGATCACACTGGAAAACTACGAGCGCGAGAACGCATTCGGCGAGTCCGAGGTGCGCCTGTTGAGCACGGTGGCGGCCAGCATGGGCGTGGCGCTCGAAAACGCGCGCCTCTTCGACGAGACGCAGCGCCTGTTCAAGGCGGAACAGGAGCGTGCGGCCGAGCTGCAGATCATCAACTCGATCCAGCAGGGCCTCGCCGCCGAGCTGGACTTCCAGGCAATCGTGGACCTGGTCGGCGACAAGCTGCGCGAGGTGTTCGGCACCCCCGATCTGGGCATCACGTGGTACGACGACAAGGCGAACCTGCTGCACTATCTGTATGCGTATGAGCACGGCAAACGGTTGACGATCGCCCCCCGCAGGCCGCAGCCCGGCGGGATATTCGAGACCGAGGTCAACACGCGCCAGCCGGTCGTGATCAACACGGTCGCGGAACAGGCGGCGCTCAACATCTACACAATTCCCGGCACCGACCAGAGCAAGTCATCGGTCTCGGTTCCCATCATCAGCAGCGACCGCGTGCTCGGCGACATCAGCCTCGACAACTTCGAGCGCGAGAACGCCTACGGTGAATCGGAACTTCGCCTGCTGACAACCATCGCCGCCTCGCTCGGCACGGCCCTGGAGAACGCCCGTCTCTTCGACGAGACCCAGCGCCTGCTGAAGGAAACCGAGCAGCGGGCTGCCGAGCTCGCGATCATCAACAGCGTGCAGGAAGGGCTCGCGTCGAAGCTCGACATGCAGGCGATCTACGACCTCGTCGGCAACAAGCTTTCGGAGGTTCTCAATTCGCAGGACATCGACATCCGGCTGTACGACCCCGCCACGAACCGGGTTTCCTATCCGTTCGTCAAGGATCGCGGCCGGCGCATCGCCGTTTCGCCGACGCCGCTGGGCGGTGTCGCCAGGTGGGTGATCGAGTCCCGGCAGACCTGGCTCGTCAACGAGGACATGGAACGCCGGATGGCCGAAATCGGCTCCATCAACATTCCGGGCACGCAGATGGAGAAGTCGTTCATCGCCGTGCCGATCATCGCCGGCGATCGGGTGCTGGGTCTCGTCGGCATCGGCAACTACGAGCGCGAGCACGCGTTCAGCGACTCGGACGTCCGCCTGCTGCAGACCGTCGTTTCCGCGATGAGCGTCGCGCTCGAAAACGCCCGTCTCTTCGACGAGACGCAGCGGCTGCTGAAGGAAACCGAACAGCGCGCCGCCGAACTGGCGGTCATCAACAGCATCCAGGAGGGCATGGCCGCCGAGCTCGACTTCCAGGCCATCGTCGACCTGGTCGGCGACAAGCTGCGCGAAGTGTTGAAGACCGGCGAAATCGGCATCCGCTGGTACGACGCGAAGACGAAGCTGGTCCACTACCTGTACGAGTACGAACACGGGGAACGGCTGACGATCGCCTCGCGAGCCGCCCGCGCCGGGCGGGCCTGGTACGCAGGATGACTGCGAGACGCGGCAACCCGCGCGTCAGCGAACAACCGCGGCCGAGCAGGCGCCGCTCGGGATGTCCTGATGCCCGGGAACCGATCCAGTCCAAGTCGATCGTGGCAATGTCCCGATCCTCGGCAGCGACCGCGTGCTCGGCTCGATCGTCGTCGAGGACTACGAGCGCGAAAACGCCTTCAGCGAGTCCGACGTGCGCCTGCTGACGACGGTCGCCGTCGAGCATGGGCGTGGCGCTGGAGAACGCGCGCCTGTTCGACGAGACGCAGCGCCTGCTGAAGGAAACCGAGCAGCGCAACGCCGAGCTCGCGATCATCAACAGCGTGCAGGCGGCGCTCGCCGCCGAGCTCAACATCCAGGGCATCTACGACGCGGTCGGCGACAAGATCCGCGAGATCTTCGGCAACGCGGACATGGGCATCCGGATCTACGACCCGAAGACCGACCTGATGCACTATCCCGTATGTCGTACGAGAACGGGCAACGCGGATCGCGATCGAATCCGGACCGCTCGGCGACAACGGGTTCGCCGCGCATGTCATCCGCACGCGCGAGACGATCGTGATCAACGAGAACATGGAAGCAGGCGATCGATGAAGTACGGGAGCTACGCGCTTCCCGGCACGCAGGACGGCGAAGTCGCCGGTCTTCGTGCCGCTGGTGGTCGGCGACCAGGCGCGCGGGCTGATCGACCTCATCGAACTACGAGCGCGAGCACGCGTTCAGCGAATCGGACGTGCGCCTGCTGCAGACGCTCGCCAACAGCATGAGCGTCGCGCTGGAAAACGCGCGCCTGTTCGACGAGACGCAGCGGCTGTTCAAGGAGAGCGAGCAGCGCGCCGCCGAGCTCGCGATCATCAACAGCGTCCAGGAAGGACTCGCGACCAAGCTCGACATGCAGGCGATCTACGACCTCGTCGGCGACAAGATCCGCGCGATCTTCGACGCGCAGAGCCTCGCCATCGTGATTCACGACGCGGCCACGGACCTGCTGCACTTTCGGTACGTGATCGAGCGCGGCGCGCAGGCACTATCCGGACTCGGCGCCCGATGGGCGACAAGGGCTTTACGCCGCGCGTCATCCGCGTCGCGCCAGCCGATACTCATCAACAGCGACATGGTCGAGCGCGCGGCGGAAGTCGGCTCGACGGTCGTCGGCGGGCGAATCGGCCAAGTCGGCGCTGTTCGTGCCGCTCCTGGTCGGGCGAACGTCGCCCGGGGTGTCATCAGCCTGCAGAACGTCGATCGCGAAAACGCGTTCAGCGACTCGGACGTGCGCCTGCTGCAGACGCTCGCCAACAGCATGAGCGTCGCGCTCGAGAACGCGCGGCTGTTCGACGAGACCGAGCGCCGCACCCGCGAGACCGCGGCGCTGGCCGAGGTGGGGCGCGACATCTCGTCGACGCTCGACCTCGCCACGGTCCTCGACCGCATCGCACTCCACGCGAAGGACCTGCTCGGCGCCGACAACAGCGCGATCTTCCTGCCCGACGCCAGCGGGCAGAAATACCGGGCGATCGTGGCGATCGGCGACATCGCTGATGCGATACGGCCGACGACATCGAAGCCGGCACGGCATCATCGGCAGCCTGGTGCAGAGCGGTCGAGCGCGAGTTCATCAACGACACGGACAGCGATTCGCGCGCGGTCCAGATCGCGGGAACCGAGCCGACGACGAAGAGCAGACGGAGCGCCTGATGGTGGCGCCGCTTCTGGCCGGGCAAGAGCGGTGAAGGGCGCGATGGCCGTCTGGCGCACGGGCGGCAATCCCTTCGACGACCGCGAGCTGGAGTTCCTGGTCGGACTGTCACTGCAGGCGGTGGTTGCGATCGAGAATGCGCGCCTCTTCGCGCAGGCGGAGCGGCGCGCCGCCGAGCTCGCGACCGTCAATACGGTGTCGCAGGAGCTCGCCGAGCAAGCTCGACTTCAAGGCGCTGCTGGAACTCGTCGGCGAGCAGATTCGCGCGGTCTTCAAGGCCGACCTCGCCTACGTCGCGCTGCTCGATCGTGCCACCGGACATGATCAACTTTCCGTACCAGTATGGCGAGTCGGAGTACCGGCCGCTGAAATACGGCGAGGGATTGACGAGCAGGATCATCGAGACCGGCAAGCCGCTGATCATCAACAGCGACGTGGACCGGCGGAGCAAGGGGCTGGGCGCCCGCGTCGTCGGCAAGCAGGCGCGCTCGTACCTCGGCGTGCCGATTCCGGCGGGTGGCGTGTGCCTGGGCGTGGTCAGCGTGCAGAGCACGGAGGTCGAGGGCGCGTACGGTCGCCGACGACGAGCGCCTGCTCGGCACGATCGCCGCCAACGTCGGCGTCGCGTTGCAGAACGCGCAGCTGTTCCAGGAAGCGAAGGAGGCGCGCGCGGCCGCCGAGGGCGCCAACGAGGCGAAGAGCTCGTTCCTCGCCACGATGAGCCACGAGATCCGCACGCCGATGAACGCGGTGATCGGGATGAGCGGGCTGCTGCTCGACACGCCGCTCAACCCCGAGCAGCGCGACTACGCGACGACGATCCGCGACTCGGGCGACGCGCTGCTGACGATCATCAACGACATCCTCGACTTCTCGAAGATCGAAGCCGGACGGATGGACATCGAGACGCACCCGTTCGATCTGCGCGAGTGCGTGGAGTCGGCGCTCGACCTCATCAGCGCGCGTGCGGCCGAGAAGCACCTCGACATCGCCTACCTGTTCGAGGGCGACGTGCCGCCGGCAGTGCAGGGCGACGTGACGCGGCTGCGGCAGATCCTGCTCAACCTGTTGTCCAACGCGGTGAAGTTCACCGAGGCGGGCGAGGTCGTGCTGAGCGTGACGGCAGACGAGGTGAAGGACGGGGCGGTCGAGCTGACGTTCGCCGTCCGCGACACGGGGATCGGGCTGTCCAAGGAGGGGATGAGCCGGCTGTTCCAGTCGTTCTCGCAGGCGGACTCGTCGACGACGCGCAAATACGGCGGCACGGGGCTGGGGCTCGCGATCAGCAAGCGACTGGCCGAACTGATGGGCGGCACGATGTGGGCGGAGAGCGAAGGCGCGGGCAAGGGCTCGACGTTCAGCTTCAGGATCCGCGCGCCGCTCGCCGAAATGCAGCCCGCGACCCGCCGCGACTACGTCGGAGCGCAGCCGGCACTTTCCGGCAAGCGGATGCTCGTGGTCGACGACAATGCCACCAACCGGCGCGTCCTTACGCTGCAGACTGCCAAATGGGGCATGGCGCCGCGCGACACCGAGTCGCCGGGTGAAGCGCTGCGCTGGCTGAAGGAGGGCGAGGCCTTCGACCTCGCGATCCTGGACATGCACATGCCGGAGATGGACGGGATGGAACTCGCCCGGCAAATGCGCGCGATCAGCCCGAAGCTGCCGCTGGTGCTGTTCAGCTCGCTCGGCCGGCGCGAAGCGCACGACGGTCTCTTCGACGCGACGCTGGCCAAGCCGATCCGCCAGTCGCAGCTGTTCGACACGCTGGTGAGTCTGCTCGCGCATGACGAAGCGCCCAAGCCGGCCGCCGCGCCGGTCAAGCCCACGCTCGACCCGGGCATGGCCGCGCGGCATCCGCTTCGCGTCCTGCTGGCCGAGGACAACGTGGTGAACCAGAAGCTCGCGATGCGACTGCTGCAGCAGATGGGATACCGCGCGGACCTCGCATCGAACGGCATCGAGGCGATCGAGTGCGTGGAGCGGCAGATCTACGACGTCGTGCTGATGGACGTGCAGATGCCGGAGATGGACGGGCTCGAAGCCTCGCGGCAGATCACCAGGCGATGGCCTGCGGCCGAGCGGCCGCGCATCATCGCCATGACCGCCAACGCCATGCAGGGGGATCGAGAGATGTGCATCGCCGCCGGGATGGACGATTACGTGACCAAGCCGATCCGCGTCGACCAGCTGGTCGAGGCGCTCCAGAACGTCACCGCGCGTGCGGACCGCTAGATGAAGCAGCCCCAGCGCCCACAACGTTCGCTGCCCCGCGAGGCAGCGCAGGCCTCCCCACGGTCGACCCGGCGGGAGCATGTGACAGCGAAGAAGGGTCCTGCTTCGCGCGGGCCCCAGCGTCGAGGCGCCGCGGCCGCCCGGCCCGCGACGTCGGCTGCGGCGGCCGATGCCGTCGCTGCGGCGCGCGATCTGGCGTGGGCGGGCCACCACGAACAGGCGATCGCACGGTGCACGCAGGCGCTCGCCGCCGCCCGGCTCTCCCCCGCCGACCCACTAAGTCTGCTTGACCTGCGCACCGAGTCGTTCGTCGCGCAAGGCAAACTCGATCTCGCCGCCAACGATGCCGCCGCGATGGTCAAGCTCGCGAACGCCGAGAAGACGCCGGCGTCGAAAGCGCGGGCGCTGAACCGCAAAGCCCTCGTGCAAATGCGCCAGGGTGACTTGAAGGACGCGGTCAGAACGGCGATGGCGGCGGCAGCGATCAATCACGGTTCGTCGTCCCTGCGTGCCGAGAGCCTCTTCCGCCTGAGCGAAGCGCACTTTCGTACGGGAAACGTCAAGGCGGCCCTGGAGCATGCGCACAAGGCCATCGAGCTCTACGGGGCGACGGACGACGCGTGCGGCGCCGGACGAGCGCACTGGGTGATCGCACTTGCCCATCTCCGCGAGAACCGCACCGACGAATCGCGGCGCGCTGCCCAGACGGCGCTGGATCTGTGCCGGCAGGCTGGCGATCAATACGGAGTCGGCAATGCGCTCAATGCGCTCGCCCAGACCACCGTGGACATTGCCGAAAAGATGCGCCTGTACCAGCACGCGACACTGGCGTTCGAGACGGCAGGTTACGCGGAGCGCCGGTCGGTTGCCCTGGGAATCTGGCCATCGGCTACAGCGATCTCGGACTCTACCCGCACGCCCGCCGCTTGCAGGCGGAGACAGTAGCGTTGGCGCGTGGCACCGGCGCCAGGCTGAGCCTGGCCTACGGGCTTGGCAATCTGCTGGACATCGAAAGGCATCTCGGGGAGCTTGACGCGGCGCGCCGGCATTTGAAGGAATTCGCCGAGCTCGTCCCCGCCCTCGGCGACCCGACGATGGACGCAAGCCATTTGCTCATCCTGGGTGACCTCGCGATGGCGGAAGGCGACGCGGCGGCGGCCACGCGCCACTATCGGTCCTGCGTGCGGACGATCCGTCTGACCGGATCGTCCGCCGGGGAAAACATCGCCTTGACCAAGATCGCAGAGGCCTGCCTAGCAAACAACGACGCGGCTGCCGCGCTCAGGGCCTCGACAAGAGCGACGGCTCTGCATCGCGCGCAGTCGTTTGCCCAGCCCGACGGCATCACGTCGCAGGAAATCTGGTGTCGGCACGCGCAGACGCTCACGGCCAACAGGAAAGGCAAGGAGGCGCGCGAAGCCCTCGAACGCGCCTACGATTTCCTGGTGCAAAGCATGGCCAACCTGCGCGACGAAGGGCTTCGCCGCAACTATCTCAACAAGGTCGGAGTCAATCGCGAGATCGTCGCGGCATGGCTGGCGGACGGGGCCAGGCGCAGGCTGCCCAGGGAGCGGCTTCTGGCGCACCTCGCCATCGAATCCAATGTGCGCGAGCCGTTCCAGCGGCTGGCGGATACGGGCCTGCGCCTCAATGCGCTGCACACGGTCGCCGAGATCCAGACGTTCCTCGTCGAGGAGGCCACCGAGCTCTGCGGCGGCGAGCGGGTGCTGCTGATCCTCGACAACGAGGGCAAACGCGAAGTGGCGGAATCCATCGTCCCGGTGGGCGAGGACATTCGCAAGCTGGTTCGTTCGATCGATTCCCATCTCGCCCTGGCGCGCCTGACGCGGACCGCGCAACTGCAATACACACCGCGAACGGGACCCGCGCAGAGGCAGCGATCCGCGTGTCGTCGCTCCGCTCATCGCCCAGAACAAGCTGCTCGGCTACCTGTACGTGGACATGGACGGCATCTACGGGCGCTTCATCGACACCGACCGCGACATGATGGGCATGCTGGCGAATCAGGCCGCCGTCGCGCTGGACAATGCGCAGTGGGCGCAAGGACTGGAGCGCAAGGTCGACGCAACGCACGGCGGAGCTGAACCAGCGCGTGGGTGAGCTGGAGATCATCAATGCCATCCAGCGCGGACTCGCTGCCGAGCTCGATTTCCAGGCGATCGTCGACCTGGTCGGCGACAAGCTGCGCGAGGTGCTGAACTCGGAGGACATCGGCATCCGCTGGTTCGACGGCGAGGCGAAGCAGGTCCACTTCCTCTACGAGTTCGAGCACGGGCAGCGGCTGACCTTTCCCCCCGCGCCGATTCGCGAGGGCGGCATGGCCGCCCGGCTGATCGCCGACCGCCGGCCGATCGTCTACAACAATGCCGCCGAGAGGGCGCTGACCGGGGGCACCGTGCTTCCCGGCACCGACGCGGCCAAGTCCATGGCGTTCGTGCCGATCATCGGCAACGACCGCGTGCTGGGCGGCGTGATCCTCGAGAACCACGAGCGCGAGTACGCGTTCGGCGAGTCCGAACTGCGCCTGCTGCAGACCGTGGCCGCGTCGATGGGCGTGGCGCTCGAGAACGCCCGCCTCTTCGACGAGACGCAGCGCCTGCTGAAGGAGACCGAGCAGCGCAACGCCGAGCTCGCGGTGATCAACAGCATCCAGCAGGGCCTCGCCGCCGAGCTGGAACTGCAGGCGATCATCGATCTGGTCGGCGACAAGCTGCGCGCGATCTTCGCGTCGGATGTCACCGGCATCGGTGTGTACGACCGCGCGAAGGACCGGTGTTCTGACGCCGTACCTGATCGACCACGGCGTGCGCTACTTCCCCGGGCCCAGGGTGCCCGGGGGCATCAGCGGAAAGGTGCTGCAAACGCGCCTGCCCGTCGTCATCCACACCGAGGAGGAGCTGAACCGGGTGTCTGCCGAAACGGGCTCGGACTCGAACCTGGGCGGCGACGACATCGACCGGTCGTTCGTCTATGCGCCCCTCGTCAGCGGCGACGTAGCGACGGGCATTATCGTCATCGGCAAGCAGGCCGAGCATGCGTTCTCGGATTCCGACGTGAGCCTGATCACGACCGTCGCGGCGAGCCTGAGCGTGGCCTTGCAGAATGCGCAATCGTTCGAGGCGGAGCGGCAGCGCAACGCCGAGCTCGCGGTGATCAACAGCATTCAGCAGGGGATGGCCGGGTCGCTGGACTTCCAGGGCATCATCGACATGGTCGGCGACAAGCTGCGCGAGGTGCTGCAGACCGAGGACATCGGGATCAGCTGGTACGACCAGGAGACCCGTCTTGCCCAGCCCTCTACGTCTACGAGCACGGCAGAGCGACTGTTCCATCGACCCCACTCGCTGCGACCCGGCGGCCCGGGTGAACGAATGCTCGCAGACCCGCCAGCCGGTGGTCCTGAACACGGTGGAGGAAATGCTCGCGATCGCAGGCGCGGCGATTCCCGGGACCGACATGGCAAAGTGCGCGGTCTGGGTGCCCATCATCGGCAGCGACCGCGTCCTGGGCGCGGTGCAGCGTCGAGAATCACGAGCGCGAGTACGCGTACGGCGAGTCCGAAGTGAGGCTGCTCCAGACGGTCGCCGCGTCGATGGGCGTCGCTCTGGCAGAGCGCGCGCCTTTTCGACGAGACCCAGCGGCTTGCTGAAGGAGACGGAGCAGCGCAACGCCGAGCTCGCGATCATCAACAGCGTGCAGGCGGCGCTCGCCGCCGAGCTCAACATCCAGGGCATCTACGACGCGGTCGGCGACAAGATTCGCGAAATCTTCGGCAACGCGGATATCGGCATCCGCATCTACGACCCCAAGACGGATCTCATCCACTATCCATACACCTACGAGAGCGGAAGCGCATTGCCATCGACTCGGAGGCTCTCGGCGGCAAGGGGGTCGGCTCGCATGTCATCCGCACGCGCGAGACGGTCGTGGTCAACGCGAACATGGCCGAAGCGATGGAGAAGTACGAGAGTTACCTCATGCCCGGCACGCTGATGCCCGACGATCTTCCGTCTACGTGCCGCTGGTGGCGGGCGATCAGGCGCGGGGGGTGATCGACCTCAGCGATTATGAGCGCGAGAACGCGTACAGCGACTCGGACGTGCGCCTGCTGCAGACGCTCGCCAACAGCATGAGCGTCGCGCTCGAGAACGCGCGCCTCTTCGACGAGACGCAGCGGCTGCTGAAGGAGACCGACGCCCGCGCCGCAGAGCTCGCCATCATCAACGGCGTGCAGCAGGGGCTCGCGGACAAGCTGGAGGCGCAGGCGATCTACGAGCTGGTGGGCGACAAGCTGCGCGAGTTGTTCGACTCGCAGGCGATCAGCATCGTTTCGTTCGACGCCGAGCGCAACAACCGCCATTACCACTATCTTCTGGAGCGTGGCCAGCGCTTCGAGATGCCCGACGGGCCGATCGCGCCTTTGGGCTGGCACCTGATCCGCACGGGAAAGCCCCTGCTGGTCAACGACAACCTGGTGGCGCGGCTGAAGCGCGGTGGGCATCGTTTCGAAGACCTTGCCCGGCACGGAGCCGACCAAGTGCCTGGTGCGGGTGCCGATCCTCGCGGGCGAGCGCGTGATCGGTGTGATCGGCCTGGACAACATGGATCGCGAGAACGCGTTCGGCGACGACGACGTGCGCTTGCTGACGTACGCTGGCCGGAAGCATGAGCGTGGCGCTCGAGGGGGCGCGACTGTTCGAGCAGACCAAGCTGTTGCTGGCGCAGACCGAGCAGCGCGCCGGCGAACTGGCAACGATCAATTCCGTCGGGCAGGCACTCGCCGCGCGAATCGATCTGGGCGAACTGATCCACATGGTCGGCGAGCGGATGCGCGAGACCTTCCGCGCCGACATCGTCTACGTGGCGCTGCTCGACGACGCCGGCCAGATGATCCACTTCCCGTATGTGTACGGCGACGAGCTTGCGCCGCTGGCGTTGGGCGAAGGGCTGACCGGCAAGATCATCGAGACAGGCCAGGCGCTGCTCATCAACGAGGGGATGGACGAGACGAGTTCGACGATCGGCGCGACGCCGGTCGGGCTCGACGCGAAGTCCTACCTGGGCGTGCCGATCGTCGTGCGCGGCAAGGCCATCGGCGTGATCAGCGTGCAGAGCACGCAACAGGAGGGGCGATTTACCGCGGCCGACCAGAACCTGCTGACGACGATCGCCACCGGCGTCGGCGTGGCGATCCGCAACGCGCAGCTATACCAGGAGGCGAAGGAGGCGCGCGCCGCGGCCGAGGGCGCCAACGAGGCGAAGAGCTCGTTCCTCGCGACGATGAGCCACGAGATCCGCACGCCGATGAACGCGGTGATCGGGATGAGCGGACTGCTGCTCGACACGCCGCTCAACGCCGAGCAGCGCGATTACGCGACGACGATCCGCGACTCGGGCGACGCGCTGCTGACGATCATCAACGACATCCTCGACTTCTCGAAGATCGAGGCCGGGCGCATGGACATCGAGGCGCACCCGTTCGACCTGCGCGAGTGCGTCGAGTCGGCGCTCGACCTCGTCAGCGCGCGCGCGGCCGAGAAGCACCTCGACATCGCCTATCTGTTCGAGGGCGATATTCCCGCCGCGGTCAGTGGCGACGTGACGCGGCTGCGGCAGATCCTCCTCAATCTCCTGTCCAACGCGGTGAAGTTCACCGAGGCCGGCGAGGTGGTGATCGGCGTCAGCGCCAAAGCCGTCGCGAAGGGAGGCGTCGAGCTCACACTTCGCCGTGCGCGACACCGGGCATCGGCCTGACGCACGACGGGAATGAGCCGGCTGTTCCAGTCCTTCTCGCAGGCGGATTCGTCGACCACGCGCAAGTACGGCGGCACGGGGCTGGGGCTCGCGATCAGCAAACGACTGGCCGAGCTGATGGGCGGCACGATGTGGGCGAAGAGCGAAGGCCCGGGCAAGGGGTCCACGTTCTTCTTCACGATCCGTGCCCGCTCGCCGACCTGCCGCCGCACCAGCCGGCGCGACTTCATCGGCAAGCAGCCCGGCTTGCGCGGCAAGCGCGTGCTCGTCGTCGACGACAACGCCACCAACCGGAAGCGTGCTGGCGCTGCAGACAGCGAAGTGGGGCATGGTTGCCGCGCGACACGGAGTCGCCCGAAGAGGCGCTGCGGTGGCTCGAGGCAAGGCGAAGCGTTCGACCTCGCGATCCTGGACATGCACATGCCGGAGATGGACGGCCTCACGCTGGCGCAGCAGATCCGCGGGATCGACGCCACGCTGCCGCTGGTGCTGTTCAGTTCGCTCGGCCGACGCGAGATAGGCGACATCGACGGTCTCTTCACGGCCTACCTGGCCAAGCCGATACGTCAGTCGCAGCTCTTCGACACGCTGGTGAGCCTGCTCGCGCATGACGAAGCGCCCAAGCCGCGCCGCCGCGCCGACCAAGCCGACGCTCGACCCCGGCATGGCCGCGCGCCATCCGCTGCGCATCCTGCTGGCCGAGGACAACGTGGTCAACCAGAAGCTCGCGATGCGGCTGCTGCAGCAGATGGGCTACCGGGCGGACCTCGCATCGAACGGTATCGAGGCGATCGAGTGCGTGCAGCGCCAGCCCTACGACGTCGTGCTGATGGACGTGCAGATGCCGGAGATGGACGGGCTCGAGGCGTCGCGCCGGATCACGGCGCAATGGCAGCCCGGACGAACGGCCGCGCATCGTGGCGATGACGGCCAACGCGATGCAGGGCGATCGCGAGATGTGCCTCGCCGCCGGCATGGACGACTACCTGACCAAGCCCATCCGCGTCGAGCGGCTGGTCGAGGCGCTCAATCTGGTGCAATCCCGCGGAGAAGGATGACATGACAAGACCGACGATCGATCGCGCGACTTTCGACGAGCTCAAGGAGAATGCCGGCGCCGAGTTCGTCGTCGAGCTCGTGGACACGTTTCTGGTCGAGGCGCCCGCGATGCTGGATGACCTGCGCCGGCTCGCTTGCGGCGCAGAACGCCGACCAGTTCCGGCGCGCCGCGCATTCGCTGAAGTCCAACAGCAACACGTTCGGCGCGCTCACTCTCGGCGCGATGGCGAAGGAGCTCGAGTTGACCGGGCTCGCGCCCGCACTCGAAGCCCACGGCGCAACGCTCGACGCGCTGGAAGCGGAGTACGCGCGCGTCGCCGCGGCGCTGACGGAGCTCAAGAATGCATGATGGCCGACGCGGCGGCGCCAGGTTGCTGGTCGCCGACGACAACAAGGTCAACCGGCTGCTCCTGACCCGGAGCCTGGAGCAGCAGGGGCACAGCGTCGCGTCGGCCGAGAACGGCCGCGTGGCGCTCGACATGCTGCGGCGCGAGCGTTTCGACCTCGTGCTGCTCGACATGGAAATGCCGGAGATGGACGGCTTCCAGGTGCTCGAACAGCTGAAAGGCGACCTGCAGTTGCGCGACGTGCCGGTCATCGTCACGTCGTCGCTGGAAGGCATCGACAGCGTGGTGCGCTGCATCGAGCTCGGGGCCGAGGACTATCTTCCCAAGCCGGTCAATCCGGTGCTCCTGAAGGCGCGCATCGGCGCGAGCCTCGAGAAGAAGCGCCTGCGCGACCAGCAGAAGGAAATGATGCGCCGGTTCACGACGCCGGAGGTGGCGCAGGACCTGCAGAACTCCGGCTTCGCGCTGGGCGGCAAGCGCGTGGACGCCACCATCATGTTCTCCGACATCCGCGGCTTCACGCCGCTCGCCGAGTCCCAGTCGCCGGAGGAGACGATCGAGCTCCTCAACACCTACTACACACTGATGTTCTCGGCGATCAGCGGCCATGGCGGCGTCGTCAACCAGATGATCGGCGACGGGATCATGGCGGCGTTCGGCGCGCCGTTGGCGTTGCCCGACCCTCGCGGCAGCGCGGTGCGTGCGGCGCTGGAGATGATCGAGCTCATCGATCTGTTCAACCTCGAGCGCGCCGCGGCCGGGAAACCGGAGATCCGGATAGGCGTCGGCATCGCCTCGGGCGAGATGATTGCCGGGATACACCGGCACCAACGACCGGGCGACCTACACCTGCATCGGCGACATCGTGAATCTGGCGTCGCGGATCGAGACGCACACCAAGGAGGTGCAGCGCGCGATCCTGATCGACGCCGCGACGCGCGAAGCCTTGCACGAGCGCGTCGAGGTCGAGTCGCTCGGGCCCGTCATGTTCAAGGGCAAGACCCTGCCCGTCGAGATCTATTCGGTCAGCGTGGGTCAGAAGGTCTAGACCCGGGAGGTCGCCCGGCTAAAGCTCCACCGACCGCTTCGTGCGCAGCGACTCGGTCACCGCGATGCCGATCCGCGTCGCTTCGGTCGCGTCGCGCAGCGTCAGCGGCGGGTCCCTGCCTTCGCGGACGACGTCGACGAATTCCTGCGCCTCGTTGAGGAAGGCCTCGGCGAAGCGCTCATAGAACGTCGGCGTGCACTCGTTGCGCACGCCGTGCGCGTCGGCGATCTCGACGCGATTCAGGCGTGGGTTCTGCCCTACGGTAATCCTGCCTTCGGTGCCGACGATCTCCGTCAGCGTTTCGTGGCCGTGCGGCCATCGTCCGCGACGCGTAGATCGTCGCGATCTCGCCGCCGGTGAATTCGACCGTCGCGACCGCGTTGTCGACGTCGTTGGCCTCGCGCAGGCCTGCGTGGACGGCGATGGTCCCGGTGGCGAACACACGCTTCGCGCCGTTCGCGCCGAGCAGCCAGCGCACGGTGTCGATGTCGTGGACACTCATGTCGAGCAGGATGCCGCCTGAAGCGCCGGCGTAGCGCACGAAGAAGCCGCTGGCGTCGTTCTTGTCGGTCGTCTGCGAGCGCGCCAGGAAGGGCCGGCCGATCATGCCGGCCCTGATCTTGTCGCTGGCGTCGCGATAGCTGGGATCGAAGCGGCGGACGTAGCCGATCATCGCCTTCTGCTTCGGATGCCGGGCCGCCTCCGCTTCGACGCGCAGGCAGTCGTCGAGGTTGAGCGCAAGGGGCTTTTCCGAGAATACGTGCTTGCCCGCGCGCAGCGCGTCGATGAGCTGGTCGGCGTGCAACGTCGTCGGCGTCGCGAGGAACACGGCATCGAGCCCCGGGTGCGCCAGCATTTGCGCATAGTCGAGGTAGCCGTGTGCGACCCCGAGCGTGTCGCGTGCCCAAGCGAGCTCGTCGGCCAATGGGCTGCAGCCCGCGACGAGCTCCGCGCCGAGGACGCGATGCGCGAGATTGGCGGCGTGGTGACGGCCCATGCGGCCGAGGCCGGCGATGCCGATGCGTATGGGCGATGTCGTCATCCGCGATCTCCTGATCCGTTGCGAAGAACGGCTGGCGCATAGGCTACCGTCCTTCCGCCGCCCCGGGAACCCGTCGCCGTCCGTCGCAGCGATCGACGTCGTGGAAAAGCAAGGCCCCGATCGCTCGGGGCCCTGCTAGGGAATACTGCGTCGCTGGCGCGATGCGCGGATCAGCGGTGCGAATGCGAACCGGTGCCCCCGACCTGTCGGGCGAGCGTGCCCACGAATTCGTCGCGCCGCTGGGCGAGCCAAGCGGCCGCGTCACCCCACAGTCGGTCGAGCTCCGCGCGGCGCAAATTTCGCGCATGAGCCTCGAAGGCGAGGCGATCGGGATAGGTTTGAGGGTCGAATCGGGCCATTGCATGCTCCTTTGGGCTGACAGGGCGGTGCCTGCAGCTGGAATCTAACTCCTGTCCATTCCAACAACAATCCGGCTCGTTGGAACAATATTCATGCCATAATGGAATAACTGCCCACAAGCCGGGGAGATCCTCTTGGAATCCAGCCTCGGGATGCTCGCCTTCGTTCGCGCCGTCGAATGCGACGGCTTCACGCCCGCCGCCCGCGAGCTCCGGGTCACGCCGTCCGCGGTCTCGAAGCTCGTGACCCGGCTCGAGAAAAGGCTCGGTGTGCGGCTTCTGCAACGCTCCACGCGGCGGCTCGTGCTGACCGCGGAAGGCGAACGCTATTTCGAACGCGTGCAGCGCATCGTCGGCGAGATCGAGGACGCCGAGGCCGACGTCATGCGCTTCGGCGTGCAGCCGCGCGGCCGCGTGCGCGTCAGCGTCGGAACGGCGTTCGCCACTTACGCGCTGGTTCCGGCGCTTCCCGAATTCATGGCGCGATTTCCGGAGATCTCCATCGATCTCGTCGTCACCGACCGCGTGGTCGACCTGGTCGAAGCCGGAGTCGATCTGGCGATACGGGTCGGCCCGCTGGGGGACATCAACCTCGCCGCGCGCCGTATCGGCGAGCTCGAGCGCGTGATCTCCGCCGCGCCCGCATACCTGGAGAAGCACGGGGTGCCGCGTACGCCGGAGGATCTGGCGAGCCACAACTGCCTGACGTTGCCCGGCATCGCGGGTCAGGCGGAGTGGCCGTTTCGGGGGCCGGGCGGTGTCCGCTCGGTGGCCGTAAGGGGCAACATCAGCGTCAACAACGCGGAAACCCTGTTCGAGCTCGCGATATTGGGGCTGGGCGTGATCCGCCTTTCCGACATCATCGTCGGACCGGCGATCCGAAGCGGTCGACTGGTGCCGATTCTCGTCGACGTCCACCAGCCCGAGCCGCTGCCGCTGCACGCGGTCTACACGCCGCTCCGCCACCGGCCGCCGAAGGTCGACGCCGTCATCCAGTTCCTTGTGGAGAAGTTCTCGTCGGTGCCGTGGCGCCTGCCACCGCCGGTGAAATCCGGCGACGGCCCGAGCCGGCACGCGAAAACCGCGGCGAGTCCCATGATGCCCGCCGGATTGGGCCCGCGTCGGAAACCACTTCGTGAGCTACCGCCTGTCGTGTCCGGTGGCGGAAGACAGTCCGATGGAATTCAAGAGCGCGTCGGTTTCCAACGGTCTGTCGCGAAGATTGCCTTCCCACAGGCACAAGACATTGGGGCATCGATAGCGGCGCAGCGAAACGAAGATACTCAACATGCGATCGAAAGGACGTCTGGGTATCCGGCTCACGATGTCACCGCAATCGGGGCATCGGCAGCTGGCCACGCTGTAGATAGGGCCCGACGAGCCCGAAACAGGCTGCAGCTTGGCGGGTCTGGTCGTGAGAAATGCGCTGCTTGGCGCGATGGTCGGCATGATCGATCTCCTTGGCAGGGAACCCGTGCGGATCCGCTTTGGTCCGGTGGACGAATGTGGACCGAATGCCCGACCATTTCTGTTCGTTGCCGTACATTGCTCGAGCGATACGCGAGTAATCACCGAGCGAGCATGCGCGGATGAGCAGAGCGCGCGGACGGGTTGCTTTCCGCTCCCGCTCATCGCTTGCCCGGTCGACATTCCCTTCGCCCATGTGCGACGCCGTACAGACGCGTCCCGGCGTTGCGGCCAAGCTTGTCCCCATGGGCTCACCCTGCGACTTCGCACGGTCGGGGCGCCGGTGTTCCCACTATCGACGAGGAGTCAGGAGCAATGAACCGCTTCTTGCGTCACTTCATACTTGGCCTCACGGTCGTCGCTGCGGGTGGCGCGATGGCCGATGTGACGTTCTATGAATCTGAGCATTTCGGCGGGCGCCAGATTTCAGGGAACCAGTCGATGCCGAATTTCCGCGCCCTGGACTTCAACGACCGCGCGCGGTCGGCGATCATCGAGGGGGCGCCCTGGGAGGTCTGCGTCGGCACCAATTTCGGCGGCGACTGCACGGTCTTCCCTGCCGGTCGCTATCCGACCCTCGGCGAGTGGTCGAAAAAGATCAGTTCCGCACGGCCGGCTTCGCCGACCGTCGCACCAATGCCGGCGCCGGCTTTCGCGCTGCGATCCACAGGGGGGATCATATTCTTCGAGTCCGAGAATTTCGGCGGGCGCCAATTCACGATCGACCAAGCAGACCCCAATTTCGGCCGGTCGCACGCCAGTGAGCGGCAGCAATCGGCGGTCGTGGAAGGCGGTGCGTGGGAGATTTGCGCCGATTCCGATTTCCGCGGCGATTGTCGAATTTTCGTGCCTGGCCGCTATCCGGACCTCGGTGGTCTCGGCGGTCACATCAGCTCGGTTCGACCGTCCTACGATCGGCGCGGCGGAATGCCACGCGACGGAATGCGCGGTGGCGCCAGCGCTACGCTGTTTTCCGGACCCAATCTGACCGGACGCGCCTTTGCGCTCGGTGGAGATGGAGGGGGCAACCTGGATGGCCTGTTCAACGATAGAGCATCGTCGCTGCGGGTCGATCGCGGCTACTGGATCTTCTGCAGCGATGCCAACTTCGGCGGCGAATGCCGGACGTTCGGCCCCGGCGAATACCCGGTCCTCCCGCGGGAACTCGACAATCGCATCTCGTCGGGCCGCAGGATCTCGAACGACTATCCGTACATGGACCGTCCCAATTGGCGCTAGGCGGGTCGCCCGCGCCGGTGCGGCGCAAATGACGCGCTTCGGGCCATGGCTGGCCGTTCTGTGGCTGGCGGCGGTCGCCGTTCCCGCCGCGTCGGCCGTGTCCGACGAGGACATCATCGTGCACGTCCGGAAGGACGGCCCTGAAATCGTCGTCGAGGTCGATTGCCCGGTGCGCGCGCCATTGCGTGCGGTCTGGGATGTGCTGACCGATTACGACAACATGAGCCGTTTCCTCTCGCATGTTCAATACAGCAGCGTGCGGGGCCGCGGCGACAACGTGCTCACGGTCCGGCAAAAGGGCAGGACGAGCGGCGGCCCGTTCAGCTTCGCCTTCGACAACCTGCGCGAGGTGGAGCTCCGGCCCTACACCGAGATTCGCTCGCGCCTCATCAGCGGCGACCTCAAGGCATTCGCCTTCACGACTCGCATCGTCAGCGCCGGCGAAATCGTGCACATCGTCAACAACGGCCGATACACCCCGAACATCTGGGTGCCGCCGCTCATCGGGCCGGCACTGATCGAGGCCGAGACGCGCAAGCAGTTCCGCGAGGTCAGGGCGGAAATCCTCCGTCGTGGCGAACAAGCGGATGCCGGACGCGCATCGCCGTAGGCGCACATCACGTCGGCACCAGGTGGCGCGTGGCCACGCTGGTACAGGCGTGGACGGGCAGCCCGTGATCGCAAGCCACTAGTCGCTCGCGGCGTCCTTGCTGCTTAGGCTGGCGCCGCGTTGGCGACGGCGGTCGTTCAGACCCGTTCGATGATCGCCGCGATGCCCTGGCCGCCGCCGATGCACATCGTGATGAGACCGTAGCGGCCGCCGGTGCGGTGCAGCTCGTACATCGCCTTGACGGTCAGGATCGCGCCCGTCGCACCGATCGGGTGGCCGAGCGCCACGGCGCCGCCGTTCGGATTGACCTTCGCCGAATCCATGCCGAGCTCCTTGCTGACGCCGAGCGCCTGCGCGGCGAACGCCTCGTTCGACTCGATGGTGTCCATCTGATCGAGCTTGAGCCCCGCTTTCGCCAGAGCGCGCTTCACGGCCGAGACGGGGCCGAGACCCATGATCGTCGGATCGATGCCGGCATGGCCGTAGGCGACGAGCCGCGCCATCGGCTTCAGGCCCTTCTTCGCCGCCACCGATTTTTCCATCAGCACGACTGCCGCGGCCGCATCGTTGATCCCCGACGCGTTGCCGGCGGTGACGGTGCCGTTCTCCTTGATGAACACGGCGCGGAGCTTGCCCATGCCCTCGATCGTCGATTCGCCGCGGACGTGCTCGTCGGTGTCGAACATCATCGGGGCCTTCTTGCTCTTGAGCTCGATCGGCAGGATCTGGCTCTTGAAATGCCCGGCGGCGATCGCCGCAGCGGCGCGCTTGTGGCTCTGCACGGCGAAAGCGTCCTGCTGCTCGCGCGTGATGCCGCACTTCTTGGCGACGTTCTCGGCAGTGACGCCCATGTGAACCGTGTCGAACGGGTCGGTCAGCGCGCCGACCATCATGTCGAACGTCTTGGAGTCGTTCATCCGCGCGCCCCAGCGCTGCGTCGTCGACGCGTACGCGCCGCGGCTCATGCTCTCGGCGCCGCCGGCGACGGCGGCGTCGGTGTCGCCCAGCAGGATGTATTGCGACGCGGTGACGATCGCCTGCATGCCGCTGCCGCACAGGCGGTTCAGCGTCAGCGCGCCGGTGTCGTGCGGCAGGCCGCCGTTCACGCACGCGAGTCGCGAGATGTACATGTCCTTCGGCTCGGTGTGGATCACGTTGCCGATCACGCACTGGCCGACGTCCTTCGGGTCGATCTTCGCGCGGCTCACCGCTTCCTTGACGACGCGCGCCGCGAGTTCGCTCGGCGCGATGTCCTTGAGGCTGCCGCCGTAGTCGCCGATTGCCGTCCGCACGCCACTCAGGATGACGACTTCTCTCTGCTCGCTCATGATGGTTCTCTCCGAAAAAGGGCGACAATTATCCCGCGAATCGGCGTTTCGCGCACAAGGGGGTTTGGCCGGGGTGCGGCAAGCCGGCCGCGGCGGATGGTGTCTTTCCGGCCGGAGGCCGCCTGCCGCTAACCTCTTGGCGTTGTGGGCTTTGCCCCCAGGCTTCCGGGACCGTACAGCGGCGCGTTGACGTCGACGAAGCCGAAAATGGCGCCCATCCGCAGGTCCGCGCCGCACTCGAAGCCGCATTCGCCCATGAACTGGCGCGGATTGCGGAACGTGCCGAACAGCATGTCCCAGAACGGCAGGTCGGCGTAATTGTAGTAATGGACGCCCATCCGGTGGTGGACGCAGTGCGACTCCGGGCGCTGGACCAGGTAACCCAGCCACTGGGGCGTGCGCACGTTCCAGTGTTGGAAGAAGCTCGCGAAGGCGATGAAATAGCCGGTGATGGCCGCCGCGAGCGGGTGGAGGCCCAGCACGATCACGGTGACAAGGAGCTGCAGCAGCGTCTGCGCGACGACCTCGGTCGGGTGGAAGACGAGCGAGCCCGCGATGTCGACGCGCCGCGGGCTGTGGTGCATCTGATGGAAGCCGCGCCAGAGGAATCCGACGTTGTGCACCGTCCGGTGCCACGCGTAGACGACCCCTTCGAGCACGATGATGCCGACGATGGCGCCGCCGACGACAACGAGGCGCGTGCCATCGATCAGGCGGTGTTGGGCGAGCCAGGCCTCGGGGATGAGCAGCGGGATCACCGTCGACAGCGTCATCACCATCACGAGGAAGCCCAGGCCGATCCACTGCCACCCTTTGCGCGGCGGAAACTCGCGTGCCGGCCAGAGGCGCTCGGTAACGAGAAACACGAAATAGGTAACGGGGACGAGCAGTCCGACGATGTCGACGGTCTCCACGGATTCCTCCCTGGACCCGGGTGCAAGCCGGTCATTTCGCCACTGGGCTTACAGCGTAAGGGGAGTCTGGCAATATACACTTACGCCGTAAGATTTCAAGAGGGAGGCGCAGATGGCGAAGGTAGCGGCGGGGCGGGCAAGCGGGGAACGCGTCGCTTTGTCGCGCGAGCGCATTCTCGATGCCGCGATGAATCTCGTCGAGCGCGACGGGTTGCCGGGCCTTACGACCCGCCGTCTCGGGACCGCGCTCGGATGCGAGGCCATGAGCGTCTATCACCACTTCCGGAGCAAGCGGCACCTGCTGGACGCGATGGTCGAGCGGGCGATCGGCGGCATCTCCGAGCCTGCCGCCGACCTCGACCCCATCGACCGGCTGCGGTTCATCGGCTGGGAGTATCGGGCGATGGCGCACCGCCATCCCCGCCTGTTTCCGCTGATCGCAGTGCACCGCCTCAACATGCCGGCGGGCGTCGCGTTCATCGAGCGGATGCTGCGCCACTTCCACGCCGTGCTGCCGGACGACCGACTCGCGGCGCAGGCATTCCGCGTCTTCGGCTACTTCGTGCTCGGCGCGGCGCTCGACGAAACGGCCGGTTACGCGGAGGGGCCCTCCGCGGCGGAACCCGTCGCCGATGATTTCGTTGTGAGCGAATGCCCACTCCTGGCGGCGGCCGCACCGTTCTTCAAGCGGCCCCACTTTGAATCCACGTTCGCACTCGGCTTCGAATTCATGCTGCAAGGCATCGCCGACCTGCGAGCGACGCTGCCCACCGGCATGCGGCCGACGCCGAAGCCGGTCGTCCGACCCAAGGCTTGATGCGGCGCCCGGGTCTCGCTGTTGCGGGTTGGACGCGAACGCAAGTCGAAGTACCATCGGTTCCCGCTTACTCTCATCGGCACATCATGTCGTTCAATCAGCGTGGTTTGATCCTGGGCAGCGTCGTAGGAATCCTCGTCTGCGGTGTCGCCGGCGGGTTTGCAGCGTGGATGCTGGTGGCCGCGTTCGGGGTCGGCGGTGTCGCAGGGGCCCTCGCGGCCGCCGTGATCGGCATGGTCGTCGCCACGGCGCTATGGGCGGGCGGATCCTCGCTGCTACGGGCCCTGGGATGGATTCAGTAGGTCCGGAGCTACTTCACGGTAAGCCCGCGCTTCTCATGCCAATCGGCGATGCCTTCGTCCGGATACTCGCGAAAATGGGTGTGCCCGGGTCCGTGCGGGATCGCGGCCCACGGCGCGGCGTAGTCGAGCATGATTTCCACTTCCTCGGGCGGCTTCGGAAGTGGCGTATCGATCGCTGACGCGAACGGATAGACCCAGTCCGGCCATCGCGGGTCCCATGCCCACAGCGCGCTACCGCATTTCGCGCAGAAGTGCCGGCGCCCCGGCGACAGCGTGCCGCGCGTGACCCCTTTCTCCCGCACGCGGGCGCGAAATACGGTGACGAACTTCCTGCCGCGCACGCGCAGCGACTTCGCCTCGCCCATGATGTTGATCGCGTAGCCTCCGCCGCCCGCCGTCTTCCGGCAGATCGTGCAGTAGCAGCGCATGAACGGATAGGGGGTGCGCGAATCCACCGTGAACTTGACCGCACCGCAGTGACAGGAACCCTCGAGCTTCATCGGAGCCTCCATCGCAGGAATCCGGTCGATGATAGCGCCGTTGGCGATCGACGGCACGACCTTGGCCGTGTACCGGAGCACTCACCCGGAAGGGAACCGCCTGCCGATGTCTGAACCGAAAGTCCGTCCCGATTCATCCGGGCTCGATCTCGACGCGTACCTCGAGCGCATCGAGTACTCGGGCGGTCTCGCGCCGTCGCGGTCCACGCTCGATGCGCTGCACCTCGCTCACGCGACGCACATCCCGTTCGAGAATCTGGACATCCTGCTGGGGCGGCCGATCCGGCTCGACCTCCCGAGCCTCACGGCCAAGCTCGTCCGCGGCCGCCGCGGAGGGTACTGTTTCGAGCAGAACCGGCTGTTTGCCGCGGTGCTGGAGGCGCTGGGATTCGCGGTGACGCCGCTCGCGGCGCGGGTCCGGTTCGGTACCACGGCCGCTCTGCCGCGCACGCACATGACGCTCTTGGTCGATCTCGACGGCGAGCGGCTGCTCGCCGACGTCGGCTTCGGTGCCCACGGATTGCTGCTGCCGGTGCCGTTCGGCGGGGCGATCGAATCGCGGCAGTTCGCGTGGACCTACCGCGTCGTCGCCGCCGCCGCGGGGCACGTCCTGCAGTCGCGCGCGGGCGAGGCGTGGAGCGACCTCTATTCTTTCACTCAGGAACCGCAGCAGCCGGTCGACTTCGATCTCGCCAACTACTACACGTCGACGCACCCGGCGTCGCGGTTCGTCCAGACGCTCATCGCGCAGCGACTTGCGCCCGAGGTCCGGCGGGTGTTGCGCGATCGCGACTACTGCGAGCTCCGCGGCGACGAAGTCGTCCACCGCACGCTCGCGAGCAACGACGAGGTGCTCGCCGTGCTCGCCGACGCGTTCGAGCTGCGCCTGCCGCCCGGGACCCGTTTCCCCGCCCGCGGCGCGCCAGGCTGACCGGCCGCCGCTGCCTGACGCGTACGTGTCGCGATGCCTCGGGGCTCGGGCATCGGCGATAATGCGGCCTCGCCGGCGGCGCCAGCCGTCCGCGACCGACCTCCCTCGCCGCCGATGAACCTTTTCGCTCCCGTCGTCGCCTACCCTGCGCTCGCCTGCGCGGTGCTGCTGACGCTGTCCAACCTGTTCATGACGTTCGCGATGATGTACATGGATCAGCCGCTCAAGCTCGACTACCTCTGGGCGGGCCTGTGCCTGCTGGGCGCGGTCTACTTCATCTTCCGCGGCTGACCACGGCGCTCGTCGCCACGCTGAACGATGACCCCTCCGGCCATGCCCTTCCTGCGGATGTATTTCGCGTTCGCGGCGGGTTACCTGCTGTCGTACCTCTTTCGCACGGTCAACGCCGTCATCTCGCCGGAGTTGACCCGCGAGCTCGCGCTGATGCCGGCGTCGCTCGGCCTCCTGACGAGCGCCTACTTCGTCGCGTTCGCGGCGGTGCAGCTTCCCGCCGGCATGCTGCTCGACCGCTACGGTCCCCGGCGCGTCGAGCCGGTGCTTCTGGCCGTTGCCGCGACGGGCGCGCTGCTGTTCGCGCTCGCGGAGGGCGTGCCGGGCCTCGTTGCGGCGCGCGCCCTGATCGGCGCCGGATGCGCCGCGTGCCTGATGGCGCCGCTCAAGGCGATTGCCACGTGGTACCCGCTCGAGAAGCAGGCTTCGCTCGCCGGCTGGATGATGGTCGCGGGAGGTGCCGGGGCTCTGATCGCGACGACCCCGCTCGAATACGCGCTGCGCTTCGGCACATGGCGAACGGTCTTCCTCGTGCTGGCGATCACCACGTATGCCGTCGCGGCGTGGATCTGGCTCAAGGTTCCCGACACGCCGAAGCACGCGCGGACGACCGGGCTCGCGGCGCAATGGGCCGGCGTGCGTAGCGTGTTCGTGCATCCGCGCTTCTGGTGGATCGTGCCGCTGGGGGCCATCGGCATGGGTGCGTTCATGGCGATCCAGGGGCTCTGGGCGGTGCCGTGGCTGATGGAGGTCAACGGCTACGACCGGGCGACCGCGGCGCGACACCTGCTCGTGATGGGCGTGACCATCCTCGCCGGGTACCTGCTGATCGGCGTATTCGCGACCCGCCTCGTGCGCTGTGGGATCCATTCGCAGCACCTGTTCGCCGCCGGGTTCTCGCTCAACGCGGCGGCGCTCGCGGCGATCTTCGCGGGCTTGCCGGGAACGTACCTGTGGTGGGGACTCTACGGCTTCGGCGCTGCGGTCAACGTGTTGTCGTTCACCGTGCTGAACGACGGCTTTGCCAAGGAGGTCACGGGGCGCGCGAACACTGCGGTCAACCTGGTCATGTTCACGGGCAGCTTCGCCGCGCAGTGGGGCATCGGGCTGGTGGTCGACGCCGCTCGCGCCGGGCTCGGCTACGACACCGCCGGCGGCCTCAGGCTCGCGTTTGCGGCCGTTCTCGCGATGGACGTCGCGACGCTCGCGTGGTTCGCCTGGGGCTGGCGCGGCCAGCAGCCGCGCCGGATGGCGGCCGGCAAGGCCTGAATGCCCGCCCGCCGGATCCGCACCCGCAGCTGAGCGCCGCCATGCATCTGCACATCCTCGGCATCTGCGGCACGTTCATGGGCGGCCTCGCGGCGATCGCGCGCGCAGCGGGTCATCGCGTGACCGGTTGCGATGCGAACGTCTATCCCCCGATGAGCACGCAGCTCGCCGCGCTCGATATCGCGCTGACCGAGGGCTACTCCCCCGCGCAGCTTGCGGGCGTCGCGAACGGCGCCGACGTGTTCGTCGTCGGCAACGTCATCACGCGCGGCAACCCGCTGATGGAGGCAGTCCTCGATGCGGGACTTGCCTACACGTCGGGCCCGCAGTGGCTGTACGAGAACGTGCTGGCCGGCCGGTGGGTGCTCGCGGTCGCCGGGACGCACGGCAAGACGACGACATCGTCGATGCTCGCGTGGATCCTCGAGCACGCAGGCCTCTCGCCGGGCTTCCTGATTGGCGGCGTGCCGGAAAATTTCGGCATCTCGGCGCGCCTTTCCGACAGCGCATTCTTCGTCATCGAAGCCGACGAATACGACACCGCGTTCTTCGACAAGCGCTCGAAGTTCGTCCACTACCGGCCGCGCACCGCGATCCTCAACAACCTCGAGTACGACCACGCCGACATCTTCCCCGACGTCGCCGCCATCGAGACCCAGTTCCACCACCTCGTCCGTACGGTGCCGGCGTCCGGGCGGCTCGTCGTCAACGGCGAGGAGGCAAGCCTGGTCCGCGTGTTGGCGCGCGGCGCGTGGTCGGAGATCGAGCGCTTGGCCGGTGCCGAGTTCACGCCGCCCGACGGCGGGCCAGCGCCGGAATGGCGGATCGCATCCGATGGCGGTGTGACGCACCGCGGCGCGCGGCTGGACGTCCTGCATTGGCCGAGCGATCGTCCGCAGCTTGGCCGCCACAACCGGTTGAACGCGCTCGCCGCCCTCGTCGCCGCGCGGCACGCGGGTGTCGGGATCGCTGCCGGGATCGCCGCGCTCGGCGAGTTTCGCGGCATCAAGCGCCGCCTCGAAGCGGTCGGCACCGCGAACGGCGTCACCGTTTACGACGATTTCGCGCATCATCCGACGGCGATCGCGACGACCATCGACGGGCTCCGGCACGAGGTCGGCTGCGCGCGGATCATCGCCGTGCTGGAGCCGCGCACGAACACGATGAAAGTCGGCGCGATGAAGGACGCGCTGCCGGCGAGCCTTTCCGGAGCCGACAGGACGTTCTGCTACGCGGCGAACCTGGGTTGGGATGTCGCCGCCACGCTCGCGCCGCTGGGTCCAAAGGCCACCGTGCACGACGACCTCGACGCGCTCGTCCGCGCCGTCGCCGCCGAGGCACGCGCGGGGGACCATGTGCTGGTGATGAGCAATGGTGGATTCGGCGGCATCCACGGCAAGCTCATCGCGCGGCTGGCGTTGCCGCGGTGAGCTCGCCCACGATCGTCTACCTGCACGGCTTCAACTCGTCGCCGCAGTCGGCGAAGGGACAGAGAATCGCGGCCGCGGGGGCGGCGCTGCCGGATCCGCCCCGATTCCACCGGCCGGCGCTCGCGCACCGGCCGGCGCACGCAATGCGCGACGTCTGCGCGTGGATCGACGCGGAGGTGCCCGGCGGACGCGATCTCGCGATCGTCGGCAGCTCGCTCGGCGGCTTCTACGCGACCTGGCTCGCGGAGAAGTACGGCGCTCGCGCGGTCCTCGTCAATCCGACGATCCGGCCGTTCGAGGATCTTCGACCGTATGTCGGGCGCCAGCGCAATCCGTACACGGGCGAGGAGTACGACGTCACTCCGACGCACTTCGAGGAGCTCGCGGCGCTTGCCGTCGTGCGGATCACGCGGCCGGAGCGCTACTTTCTGCTGGTGCGCACCGGTGACGAGGTTCTCGACTGGCATGCCGCGGTCGCATTCTACGCAGGCGCGTTCCAGTACGTCGCCGGTGGCGGCGACCACGGCTGGGTGGATTTCGGCGCCGAGGTCGCGTCGGTGCTGCGTTTTTGCGGGTGTAATGCATGACCATCGCCGAGACCTCGTTCGAGGTCGCGGTGATCGGCGGCGGCCTGGTCGGTGCCGCGGTCGCGTTCGGGCTGCGCTCGCTGGGGCCGAAGCTCGCGCTGCTCGACGAAGGCGACATCGCGCATCGCGCCGCGCGCGGCAATTTCGGACTGATTTGGGTGCAGGGGAAGGGCATGGGCCTTGCATCCTACGGAGCGTGGACGCAGCGCTCGGCGCGCGAGTGGCCGCGGCTCGCCGCGGAGCTCCTGGGCGAGACCGGGATCGACGTCGCATTGGCGCAGCCCGGCGGCATCCACGTGTGCCTCACCGCGGAAGAGTTGACGCAGCGTGTCGCTGGTCTCGCTGCGCTGCAGGCGCAGCCCGGGTTCAGGCGGTATCCCGTCGACGTCCTCGATCGCGGGGGACTCGCGTCGCGGCTTCCGGGGCTCGGGACCGAGGTCGCCGGAGGGACGTACTGTCCTCTCGACGGCCATTGCAATCCGCTGAAGCTCCTGCACGCGCTGCACGCGGCGACCGTCGTTGCGGGCGGTGCCTATCGCCCCGGGCATGCCGTCGCGCGGATTTCTCCGCGCGGCGGTGGGTTCACGGTCGAGACGGCCCGCGGGGCGATCGCGGCGGAAAAGGTCGTTCTCGCCGCGGGGCTCTCCAATGCGGCGCTTGCCCCGATGGTCGGGCTCGACGCACCGGTGCGGCCGAACCAGGGCCAGGTCATCGTGCTCGAGCGCGTGCCGCGATTCCTCGCGCTGCCGCTCGCGACAATCCGGCAGACCGACGAAGGCACCGTGCTGATCGGCGATTCGCAGCAGGACCGCGGCTTCGACGAGTCGCAGAGCGTGGACGTCCTCGCCGCGATGGCGGCGCGGGCGGCACGCGTGTTTCCGGCATTGGGCGCGACGCGCGTCGTCCGCGCCTGGGCCGCGTTGCGGGTGATGAGTCCGGACGGCTTTCCGGTCTACGGGCAGTCGGCCGCGCACCCCGGGGCTTTCGTCGCCAGCTGCCACAGCGGGGTCACGCTCGCCGCCGTGCACGCGTATGCACTGGCGCCTGCGGTCGCCGCGGGCGCGTTGCCGGAATCCTTCAGGCCCTTCGCCGCTCGGCGGTTCAACGAGCGGGACGCACGATGAGACACGGTCTACGATGTCGCGGTGATCGGCGCCGGACCCGCGGGCATCGCGGCCGCGACCATCGCGGCGCGCCACGCGCTCTCGACCGCGCTGTTCGACGAGCGGGCAGCACCCGGCGGCCAGGCCTACGGCGCGCCGACCGCGGGTCCCAACGTGCCGACCCGATGCGCAGGGTGGTGACGCACGCGACGCGGCGCTCGTCGACGCGTTCGCGCCAGTCGGGTGCCACGCTGATTCCACAGGCGACCGTGTGGGCGGCGAGGAAACGCGACGACGGCGTGTACGAGATCGGCGTCGCGTATGGCGCGCCCGAGGCGCGCAGCGTCCGCGTCGCGTCGGCGCGCGCCGTGATCATCGCCACCGGCGCGCACGAGCGCCCGTTTCCGATTCCGGGCGGCACGCTGCCGGGCGTGCTGACGGCGGCGGATGCGCAGGTGCTGCTGAAGACGGCCGTCATCGATCGGGCGACGCCGCGTCGTGCTGGCCGGCACGGGCCCGCTGCTCTGGCGGCTCGCCGCGCAGTGCCTCGACGCCGGCGTCGCGGCTCGAAGCGCTGCTCGACACGACTCCGCGCGCCCAGCGGTGGCGCGCGCTGCCCGGCGCGTGGGACGTCGCGCGCGCTCCGCGATTTTCTGCGCGGCCTCGCCCTGGAGCGCGCGGTGCGCCGCCGCGTCCGGGTGATCGCGAACGTGACGGCTCTCGAAGCGAGCGGCCCGGGCCGCGTGGAGAGTCTGGCGTTCCAGGCGGCAGGCGATGCGCACGTGTTGCGTGCCGACTTGGTTGTGCTGCATCAGGGGCTGGTGCCCGACATCAACCTCGGCAGCGTCGCTCGGTTGCGCGCATCGCTGGAACGACGCGCAGGCCTGCTTCGAGCCGATCGTCGATGCGTGGGGCGGAAGCACGCTGCCCGGTGTGTTCGTCGCCGGCGATGCCGCCGGCGTCGCCGGCGCGGACGCGGCGGAGGCGCGGGGACATCTCGCCGCGCTGGCGGTCGCCAACGCGCTCGGCCGCATCGACGCGAAGGCGCGCGACGCCGCCGCCCGACGTCCACGCGCCGCGTTGCGCGCGCGCGCTGCGCGGACGCGCGTACCTCGATGCCGTCGCACCGGCCCGCCGACTGCTTCCGGGTGCCGCGAGGCGACACCGTCGTCTGCCGCTGCGAGAACGTCACGGCGCAACGGGTGATCGAGGCCTTGCGCCTGGGCGCGTCCGGGCCGAATCAGGTGAAGGCCTTCACGCGTTGCGGGATGGGTCCGTGCCAGGGCCGCTTCTGCGGCCTGACCGTGACCGAGCTTGTCGCGCGGGAGCGCAGGATTTCGCCCGAGGCCGCCGGCTACTTCCGGCTGCGCTGGCCGGTGAAGCCGATCACGCTCGCGGAGCTTGCGTCGGCGCCGAGCTCGCCGGAAGCCGAGCGGGCCGTCGTGCGCGGTCCGGCGCCCTGAATGCGGCGCGGCCTCGCGCCGACGATCGCGCAACCGCGCGTTGCCGGCGGTAAGATGACGCCGCCGCGTCAGATCGCGATCCGGCAGCGGATGCGGGTCGTCCCGATCGCCGTTCTTCGATTCCAGTTCGACGAGGGAGTCGCCATGTCCAATCGCATGCGAATCCAGAGGCGCGCCGGTGCACTGCCTGCGCGGGCGTGCGGCAGCGATGGCCATCGCCGGATCCCTGGTCGTCGCGCTGCTGTCCCAGGGCACCGCGACGGCGCAGGGCAAGGACGACCTGTGGGAAGTGACGACGAAGATGGAGATGCCCGGCATGCCGATGGCAATGCCCCCGCAGACCAATCGGTACTGCATCGGCAAGGGCGAGCAAGGACGAGGAATACGTTCCCGAAACGGGACAACTGCAACATGCTGGAGAGCAAGCGCGTCGGCAACAAGGTCACCTACAGGATGGCCTGCACCGGGAAGGACGCGATGACCGTCGCCGGCGAGACGACCTTCGGCAACAACGCGTACGAGGGCCGGATGACGATGAGCGGCAAGGCGGACGGCCAGCCGTTCGAGATGGCGCAGACCTATGCGGGAAAGCGCGTCGGCGACTGCACCGCGCGCGCGAAGTGACCGCCGCGGCGGGCGCGTCGACGGCCATTGTGATTGGTGCGGTGCAGCACGCCTTTTTCCGGCTCCTCCGGTAAAATTCGCGTCGTGTGCCGGGCCGGTCCCGGCCCGCATTTTTCCTTAGCCGCCAACGTTTCAGCCTGGGCCACGAGCCCGCCGCTGATCTGGCACGTCTCCTGCTCTCATCGAGTGACAGGACCCGACTCTCACAAGGAGCATCGGTATGGAAGCACGTTTCGCCGCCGGCAAGGCGCCGGCCATCGGCCCCTCGACCATCTCCCCGGCGATCGCGCGCGAGCGCCGCCATGCCGCACGCAACTACGACCCGCTGCCGGTCGTGCTGGCGCACGGCGACGGCTGCTGGCTGTGGGACGAGCACGGCCGCCGTTATCTCGACATGATGAGCGCGTACTCGGCCGTGAGCCACGGCCACGCGCATCCGCGCATCGTGCGCGCGCTGGTCGAGCAGGCGCAGCGGCTCGCCGTCACGTCGCGCGTCGTTCCACAACGAGCTCCTGCCGGCCTTCCTGCAACGGCTGACCACGCTCACCGGGCTCGATCGCGCGCTGCCGGCCTCCGGCGGCGCCGAGGCGGTGGAAACCGCGCTCAAGGCCGCGCGCAAGTGGGGCCACAAGATCAAGGGTATTCCCGCCGACCGCGCGGAGATCATCGTGTGCGCGGGCAATTTCCACGGCCGGTCGATCACGATCGTCGGCTTCTCGTCGGAGCCGCAGTACCGCGACGGGTTCGGGCCGTTCCCGCCGGGATTCCGGCACGTGCCGTTCGGCGACGCCGACGCGCTCGCGCGCGCGATCGGTCCCAACACCGCGGCGTTCCTCGTCGAGCCGATCCAGGGCGAAGGCGGCATCGTCGTTCCGCCGGCCGGCTATCTCGCGCAGTGCGCGCGGATCTGCCGCGAGCGCAACGTGCTCCTCATCTGCGACGAGATCCAGACCGGCATGGGCCGCACCGGCAAGTTCCTCGCGTGCGAGCACGACGGCGTCAAGCCCGACGGCGTCATCCTCGGCAAGGCGCTGGGCGGCGGCCTGCTGCCGGTGTCGGCGCTCGTCGGCACCGATGACCTGATGCAGGTGTTCACGCCGGGCGACCACGGCAGCACGTTCGGCGGCAATCCGCTGGCGGCGGCGGTTGCGCATCGCGGCGCTCGACGTGCTGTTCGACGAGGGCCTGATCGAACGCTCGGCCGAGCAGGGCGCGCATCTGCTCGCACGCCTTGCGACCGTGCGGAGCCCGCTGATCCGCGAGGTCCGCGGCAAGGGGCTCTTCATCGGCGTCGAGGTCGACCGCGAGCGGATCACCGCGCGCGATGTCGTCGACCGGCTGTTCGCGCGCGGCATCCTGTCGAAGGACACGCACGGCACGGTCGTCCGCTTCGCGCCGCCGCTCACCATCGATCGCGAGACGCTCGACTGGGCGGTCGAGGAAGTTCGGGCGGTGTTCGCGGAGCTGGGCGACGGGCTGAAGCGCGCGGCGTAGCGGCCGCGCTCCGCGGCATCGGCGCCGGCCGTCGGGCCGGCGCTATACTTTGGCCGTGCCCAAGCCCTCGCTCGCCGGCAAGCTCGTCGTCGCGATCTCGTCGCGGGCGCTGTTCGACCTGACCGAGAGCCATCGGATCTACACCGAGGCCGGCGTCGACGCCTATCACCGCTACCAGGTCGAGCACGAGGACGAGATCCTCGCCACCGGGTCCGGCGTTCGTGCTGGTGAAGAAGCTGCTGCGGCTCAATCGGCCGGACAAGCAGTACGTCGAGGTCATCCTGCTGTCGCGCAACTCCGCCGACACCGGCCTGCGCGTCTTCAACGCGATCAAGCACTACGGCCTCGACATCACGCGCGCGGCGTTCACCAAGGGCGAGCCGACGTCGCGCTACGTGCCGGCGTTCGGCGCGCACCTGTTTCTTTCGGCCGATCAGGGCGACGTGCGGCGCGCGCTCGACGACGGTCACGCGGCGGCGACGATCTTCCCGAGCGCGGTGGGCACCAACGAAACCGACGAGCTGCGGATCGCGTTCGACGGCGACGCCGTGCTCTTTTCCGACGAGGCCGAGCGCGTCTACCAGCAGGACGGACTGGCCGCGTTCTCGAAGAGCGAAGCCGACGCGGCGAACGAGCCGCTGGTCGGGCGGGCCGTTCAAGGAATTCCTCGCCGGACTGCACCGGATCCAGGCGGATTTCCCCGAGGACAAGAGCCCGATCCGCACGGCGCTCGTCACCGCGCGCAGCGCGCCGGCGCACGAGCGCGTGATCCGGACGCTGCGCGCCTGGAACATCCGGATCGACGAGGCGCTGTTCCTGGGCGGCCTCGACAAGGGCGAGTTCCTGCGCGCGTTCCGCGCCGACATCTTCTTCGACGACCAGCGCACGCACGTCGAATCCGCGATGAAGCACGTCGCGGCGGGACACGTGCCGCACGGCGTTGCCAACGAAGAGAAGTCGCCTGCGCGTTGAGCACGCCGGCCAATCCGTTCACGCTCGCCGATTGGCGGCACACCGTCGCCGAGCAGTACGTCGCGGTGCGCGCGCTCGCCGGGAGCGACGGCCCGGCCGCGTCGGCGCAGTTCCGCGCGGCGCGGGAGCGCCTCTTTCGCGAGCACCCGGACAGCCCGATCGCGCCCGAGCGGCGCTCCACCTGGGGCGGACTCCATTGGTATCCCTACGACGTGGCGTGGCGCGTGCGCGGCGTCATCGACACGACGCCGCCGCGACGGACGTTCGAGATCGCGCTGGCCTCCGACGGCGTCCTGCGCTGCACGCGCGTAGGCATCGCGAGGTTCTCGATCGCCGGACGGGCCGCGGCGCTCGAACTCTACTGGTTCGAGGGTTACGGCGGCGGCCTCTGGCTGCCGTTTTCCGATGCGTCGTGCGGCACGGAGACCTACGGCGGCGGTCGTTATCTCTACGACACGATCAAGGGCGCAGACCTCGGCATTTCCGGGTCGGAGATCCTGCTCGACTTCAACTTCGCGTACAACCCCTCCTGCGCGTACGACGACCGCTGGTCGTGCCCGCTGTCGCCGCCCGAGAACCGGCTGCCGTTCGCGGTGACGGCGGGCGAGCGAATGCGTTGACGGCGCTCACAAGGTCATTTGGGAGATCGCGTCCGCCCTCGGCCCTGTGATATTCGCGCACCTCCGGTGCTCTGAGGCGCGCTGACCACGGCGGGACGGCGCCCGCAATACGTATGTCGAAGGTCGCATCGCTCGCAGCGTCGGCAAGCGCGGCCACGACCGCGCGTTCGACCTGGCCAAACGTCGAATGGCGCTGTTCGTCGGTCAACGCCCGGCCCGTCGTTTCGAAATGGCGTTGCTTGATCCTCGCGTAGTAGTGGCCGATGACCAAGCTGACGTCGATCGGGCGCTCGTAGAAACTGCTGCGCGCCGCGTTGCTGTGCGTCAGCGTCTCGACCAGGCTCGCGGGGCCGAGCACTTCGCGGATCCCGCTTCGATCCAGGCGCTCGCAGATCTCCCGGTCTTCCATCCCCCAGCCGCGGAACGCGTCGTCGTACCCGCCTACGGCCCTGAAGACAGCAGCCTCGCAGGCCAGCGGAACGCCCATCCTTTTCGGCCCCACGGGGTGTCGCGCCATACGCGCAGGTACGTGCCGGGAACCAGGCTCCCCGACAGCGCCGAGGCGAAACTTGGCGCCAGCAGCTGGTCGGCGTCGCAGAAGACGAGCCACGGCGCCTCGGCCCGACCGGCGCCGATGTTGCGGGCGCGGCTGAGATTGAAGATCGGCGCGCTGGTCACCGCGGCCACGCGCACGCCGGGGAAGTTCGCGGCGACCCAATCTCCGGTTCCCTCGGGGCAATCGTAATCGACGACCACCACCTCCGTCTCCGTCTGCCGCGCAAACGTCGGCAGCGAGCGCTTCAGGAAGTCGAGGCGACCCTTGCAGGTGGTGACGATGCTGAACTTCGGCGGGGTCATGGAGTACCGGCGCGATGCGCTGTCACCGGACCTGCAGGGCGTACTCGCCGGTCAGGTCAGGAAACACGTCCGAAGAACGGATATTGCGGATCAGCTGTAGCCCGGCGTCGACGGATGCCCGGGCGCGACCAGCGAATCGACGAGCGCTTCGTCCTCGTCGCTCCACGACGTCCCGATCGCGCCCACGTAGTCCTGCCACTGCCCGAGCGTGCGCGGGCCGGCGACCACCGATGTCACGATGGTGTTGGCCCACAGCCAGGCGAGCGCGAACTGCATCGGCGTGCGGCCCGTCTTCTTCGCGTGGGCCTCGAGCTTTGCCGCGATCGCCAGCGACTCCTTGCGGAACTCGGTTTCCATGATTCGCTTGTCCTTGCGCCCCACGCGCGAATCGTCGGGCACGACTCCGGCCCTGTACTTGCCGGTCAGCACTCCGCGCGCGATGGGCGAATACGAAGCGACGCCGATGCCGTAGTGGTCGCAGGCGGGCAGGATCTCGACCTCGGGCGTCCGGTTCAGCAGGTTGTAGTAAGGCTGGCAGACGACGGGCAGCGGCACGCCCTGCGCCTCGCATTCGCTCACGACCTCGGCGATGCGCCAGCCGCGATAGTTCGACACGCCGAAATAGCGGATCTTCCCGCTGCGGACGAGGTCGCCGATCGCGCCCACGGTTTCCGCGATCGGCGTGTCCGGATCGTCGCGGTGCAGGTAGATGATGTCGATGTAATCGGTGGATAGTCGCGCGAGGCTGTCGTCGCAGGCGGCGAGCACCCAGCGGCGCGACAGGCCGCCGTCGTGCGGCCTCTTGGTGAGCGCGTTGCCGACTTTCGTCGCGAGGATCCACTGGCGCCGGTGCGGCTTGATCGCGCGCACCGACAATGGTTTCGGACACGCCGTTGCCGTACGCGTCAGCGGTGTCGATGAAGTTGATGCCGGAATCAAAGGCGACACCGGCGATGCGCTGCGCTTCGGCCGCATCGGTGGTGTCGCCGAACGTCATCGTGCCCAGGCAGATCGGGGAGACTTCGACGCCGCTTGCGCCCAGCCGCCGGTAATTCATCTTCATTCGGTCGCTCCTCGTCAGGGCAGTGGGTCGCGGCATGCGGCCAGGCGAACGCAGGCTCCACGCCCGCGGTGCCCGCGCGTCACTTGTGGACGGGGCGTCGCAGGCGCTCCATGTCGGGTATCGGCAGCGCGCGCCGCAGGACGGTCTCCCCGAGCCAGTCGGCGGCTCGTCGCGCGCGGCTGGCGACCGCTTCCGTGGGTATCTGAAGGTAGTCGTCGTTGTAGACGTCGAAACTGTAATCGCCGATGTAGCCGATCGCGTCGAGCTTGGTGACGAAACCCGCGAGACCTTCGCTGTGGGCTCCCTCGCCCGGGAAGACGCGAAAATGGGTCGCGGTCGAAGCCTCTTCCTCCGTGGAACGCATCTCCTGCCACATGTAATCGGAGAGCTGGATCAGGAAGATCTGCTCGGGATCGATGGCGTCGAGGTCGTCGAGCGGCACGTTCGCGGCCAGGACGTCGAACGCGTCGATCGAGAGCCCGAGGTTCGCGCAGTTGGCGCGAAACACGAGCTCTCCCGCCGCGCGGAAATCGCGCGCCGTCCGGCTCCAGGGGACTCCCTTGAATGCGATCCTGATGCCCATCGGGATCGCCAGGATCGCGAGCTTGCGCAGGTCGCGGGCGATCGCATCGGCGTCGGTGGCGGCGTGCGTCGATGTCGACGCCTCGACGAGCAGCGAGCCTCCGCCGAGCTGACCGCAGACGTCGAGCAGCGACTTGGCGACGTCCACCTTGTACGCGTGCAACTGGCCGTCGAGCCCCTCGAAATCCCGCAACGCTTCCAGGCCCGTCACGCGCAGGCCGCTCGCTCGCACCGCGCGCACGCCTGCGGCGATGCCCGACGGATGCCCGACGATGTCGGTGGCCGAGATCATCACCTGCGAAAACCCGGCCTGTCGCACTGCGGCGAGCTTGCTCTCGAGCGAACCCGCCAGCGAGGCGGTGTCCATCCCGAAATCGCTGAAGATCATGGGCGTGCTGCGGAGGCCGCGGGCTCGTCGTGCACGAGCTCGAACATCACGCTGCCGAGACAGGGCTTGGTGAGTGCGCCGCGGTCGCTCGAGCGGACCTTCTCCGAGGCCAGAAACTCGACGCCGCGCTGCTCGAGCAGCGCGATCGTCGCCAGGACATCCGGCGTTCCGAATCCGATCCGTTGCAGGTGCTCGTCCGCGGGGGCGTACCGCGCGACCTCGTCGGGTTCGATCAGCTGCAGATAGAAGTTGCGGCACGGGCTCTGCAGCAGCAGTCCCTTCGGCATGATGCCGAAGCGCACGCGGTCCGGCAGCGGCGTGAAGCCCAGGACCTGCGAGTAGAACTCGACCCAATCCGCGGTGCGATCGGCGCCGATGTACTGGACGATCCCGAAGAAATGCAGGCCGCCAATGGCTGGCGGGTGCGGGTCGACCCTGGGAATCGCGCGAAAGTCGATGTCGAAAATCGAGAACTCGTCGTAGCGGTCGACGAAGTAGATGAGGCTCTCGCCGACGCCGTGAATCGCGGGAATGTTGAGCTCCATCGCGCGAGCACGAACGGGAATCTCCCACCCGCCCAGGTCCAGCGCGCGGCGAAAGGCAGCGTCCGCGTCGCGCACGCGCACCGCGAATGCGCTCAGGACGGGCCGTTCCACGGGCTGCACGGTCCGCGGGACGTCGGCGGGCTGCGCGTTGACGATGACATTCATCGTGCCCTGGCGATAGAGCTCGACCTCGCGCGAGCGGTGCCTCGCGATCGGCCGGAATCCCATCCGCTCGAGGACGCCGCCCAGCGCCTGCGGCTTCGACGTCGCGAACTCGATGAATTCGATGCCGTCGAAGCCGAGCGGATTCAGGGGTTCCGAGACCGCTTCGCGGTCCATGGGGTTCGTCATCGCGGGTCCTCGTGGTCGTCGGCGACAGCGGCGCGCGGTGAAAGACTCGACAGCGTCCGCCCCGCCGCCGGCGACGCGGAACGTCGAACGGTTGCCGGCTCGCGCAGCATGAACGGGATGATAGCTTACCGGTACCCGTCGCAGCCACCGCCCGCGGCGGACGCGTTCAGGGCAACAGCAGCGAACCGAGCTCCATCGCCGCCTGCTGCAGCGGATGGTAGTAGCGCTCGGCCATCTCGGTCCGCGACACGAGTCGCCCCTGCAGGATCACGTTGATGCCGGCGACGTAGTTGCCCGCCGTATCCCTCACGGGGACGGCAAGCGTGCACAGGCGCGGTTCCATCAACTGGCTGGCGAACGCGAACCCCGATTCGCGCACACGGCGGCGAGCAGCGGCAGCAGTCTCTCGACGGAGGTCGGCGTGTGCGCGGTGTACGGATGGAAGCGCACGTGCGCGAGGTAGGCGTCCAGCTCGTCCTGCGACAGGTGCGCGAGCATCACGTGACCGATCGACGTGCAGTAGGCGGGAAGGCGCCGGCCGACGTTGAGGTTCGGCGACATGATGCGCGACGACGCCGACCGCGCGAGGTAGACGATCTCGTCGCCGTCGAGCGTCGCCAGCGAGCACGCCTCGCGCAACGACTCGCCGAGGCCGTCGAGGATCGGCTGCGCGAGCACCGCCAGCGGCGACGCCGACAGATAGCCGTGGCTGAACGACAGCACGCGCGGACGCAGGTAGAAGCGGCGCGCGTCGTCGGCGGCGACGAAGCCGAGCTTCGCGAGCGTGTGCAGGCTGCGCCGGGCCGCGGCGCGCGGTATGCCGGTCCGGTGGCTGACCTGCGCGATCGACATGCGCCGGCGCTTGTCCGACAGCGCCAGCAGCACGGCCAGCCCGCGCGCGAGCGCGGTCACGAAGTCGGGGTCCTCGGCCAGCTGTCTGATCGTGTCCGCGGGCAGCGCGTCGTGCTCGTTGAGCGTGGGAGCGCCCGCTCCCTTCGGGCCACCGGGGCCGCGCGCGGCCGTGGCAGTCCCGCCGCGGGGCTCGTCCGGCGCCTCTCCTGCCGGCGCATCGGCAGGTGCTCCGGTCCCCACCTCGCGTAACACTGCTGTCCGTCGTGCCAAGGCTTCGCTCCTCAGATGAGGTTCTGTACCGCGCCGTTCCGGCCGTCGCGTCGGGTCAACCGCAATCGAGCCCCGGCCTTTGGCTCTTCCGAAAATATGAACCAAGTACGCCGGTAGCGAAACGCCACATCCGGATATTTTGGGCGCGTATCGCACATATTGTCGCCATACGCCCTTGACCCGGCTTCGTCGCACGACCTATCGTTCACGTGTTGTGAGCGAGCCGGCCGCGACGGCGGTCACGAACAAAGCTGGGTGCGGAACGATCGCAACCCGCGCTGCCCCAGTCCCGACGGCGGATCCGGCAAGCCAGGAACGGCCACTATCCGATGCTCCGGTCTCGACCGCGTTCGAGCAGGACGATCGGGAGCCGCCGAGGCCCCGGCCGCAGCCGGCACCGCAACCGTTCGTTGACGTATGCTGGGAAACTTTGCCATGAATGAATCCAGACCGATCCGGCTGCGCGGAAGGCCCGTGGGAGGAGGAGGGTTTCCGCTGATCTGCACGCCGCTCGTCGGCCGTACGCGCGAGGCCGTGCTGGCGGAAGTGGATGCCGTGCTGCCGAAGAAGCCGGACGTCCTCGAATGGCGGGTCGATTTCTTCGAGGCGATCGGCGACACCGGGCAGGTGCTCGACACCGCCCGGGCTGTTCGCGACCGGGCGGGGACGATTCCCGCTGATGTTCACTCGGCGCTCCGCCATGGAAGGCGGCGAGAAGATCGCGCTGGACGAAACGCAGGTCGTGAAGTTGTACGTCGACGTCTGCGCGAGCCGCCTCGTCGACCTGATCGACTACGAAACGGCCAACGCGGTCGACGACTTCCGCCGGCTGCGCGAGACCTCGCGCGAACACGACATCGCGCTGATCGGTTCGTACCACAACTTCCAGGCCACGCCGGACGCCGCTGCGCTCGGCGCCCGGTTCGCCCTCGCGCACCGCCTCGAGGCGGACATCGCGAAGGTGGCGGTCATGCCCAAGGGGCCGCCGGACGTGCTGACCCTGCTCGGAGCGACCTATGAGGCGAGCCAGTCGCTGCCCATCCCGCTGATCAGCATGTCGATGGGTCCCTACGGCTCGCTGTCGCGCATGGTCGGCTTCGTCTACGGCTCCGCGCTGACCTGGGCGGTCGGCAAGACCAGCTCGGCGCCGGGCCAGGTGCCGATCGAAGACCTGCGCGCCGTGCTCGCCACGATCCGCAAGACCGTGCTCGGCGGCTGACCCGCATCCACCGACCACCGAAGACCGAAGCACCCACGACGAACACCGGCAGCGCCGATGCGGCGCCGCCCACCGACCCAACCGCACCAGGAGACACACAGATGGCCACCACCCCCGAAGTCAAGAAGGGCATCACCGAAGAGCAGCAGCAGGAGCTCGACGACGTCTTCGCCCGCGCGAGGAAGGCGCTTGCGATCATCGAGACCTACGATCAGGCGCGCGTCGACCGCCTCTGCCAGGCGGTCGCGTGGGCGGTCGCCAACAAGCAGACGTTCACGCGCCTGGTCGACATGGGCATCAAGGAGAGCGGCCTGGGCGACGCGGTGAGCCGGATGGGCAAGCGGATGAAGATCCGCGGCGTGCTGCGCGACGCGCTGCGCCAGAAGAGTGTCGGCATCATCGAGGAGCTGCCGGAGAAGGGCATCGTCAAGTACGGCAAGCCGGCGGGGATCATCGCCTGCATCGTGCCGACGACCAACCCGGACCTGACACCCGCCGGCAATGCGATCTACGGGATCAAGGCACGCGACGTCGTCATCTTCTCGCCGCATCCGCGCTCGAAGAAGACGTCGTTCGAGACCGTGCGACTGATGCGCGAGGCGCTGGAGCGCGAGGGCGCCCCCGCCGACATCCTGCAGTGCCTGACCCGGGTCAACATTCCGATGTCGCAGGCGCTGATGGCGCGCGCCGACCTGATCGTCGCGACCGGCGGCCAGCCGATGGTCCGCGCCGCGTACAGCTCCGGGACGCCGGCGTACGGCGTGGGCGCCGGCAACTCGACGATGATCATCGACGAGACCGCCAACATCGAGGAAGCTGCGCGCAACACGCGGCTGTCGAAGACCTCGGACTTCGGCTCTGGCTGCTCGGCCGACGGCAATCTGATCATCGAGGCAAGCATCTTCGACAAGCTGCTCGCCCAGCTGCAGACGGAAGGCGGCTATCTCGCGACTCCGCAGGAGAAGGAAATGCTGCGCAAGGCGATGTGGGACGACGAGCGCCACCGCACCGTCGAAACCGTCGCGATCGCCCCGCAACAGCTGGCGAAGATCGCCGGGTTCGAGATTCCGGCCGACCGCAAGTTCATCATCGTCCACGGCGACGGCATCGGCAAGGAGCACCACTTCTCCGGCGAGAAGCTCACGACGCTGCTCGCCGTCTACAAGTACAAGGGCTTCGATCAGGCGCTCGACATGATGCGCGCCGTCTACGAGGTCGGCGGCAAGGGCCACTCCTGCGGCATCTACTCGTTCGACCAGGAGCACATCCACCGCCTCGCGATGGCGGCGCCGGTGTCCCGGATCATGGTTCGGCAGCCGCAGTCGAAGGCGAATGCCGGCGCGTTCAACAACGGGATGCCGATGACGTCGAGCCTCGGCTGCGGCACCTGGGGCGGCAACGTCATCTCCGAGAACGTGCACCTCAAGCACTACATGAACACGACCTGGGTGTCGGTGCCGATCAAGGAGGACAAGCCCTCCGACGAGGAGCTCTTCGGGCCGTTCTACGACCCGGCGATGGAAGCCGAGGTCGAGACGATCACGACCTGACCGCCCGAGCGCGCAGCGCACCGAGGCCACCGACGGGACACCCCATGACGACCAAGACACCCGAAGCATTGCTCGCCGACGCGTCCGCGTGGTGGGACACGGCGATCATCGACATCCATCCGGGCAAGATCGCCATTCGCGGCTACCCGATCGAGGAACTGATCGGCCGCGTGCGCTTCCCCGACATGATCTGGCTGATGCTGCGCGGCGAGCTGCCGACGCGCGGGCAGTCCGACCTCCTCGAAGCGGCGATGGTGCCCGGCGTCGACCACGGGCCGCATGCGCCGTCGATCGCGATTGCGCGCATGGCGGTCACCTGCGGGCTGCCGGTCAACGGCGCGATGGCCTCGGCGATCAACGTGCTCGACGACATCCACGGCGGCGCGGGACAGCAGTGCATGGAGCTCTATCGCGAGATCGACGCCGAGGCGGGCGCCGACGGCGAACTGGTGGCGGCCGCCACGACCGTCATCGAGCGCCACCGCGACGCCGGCGAGAAGATCGTCCCCGGGTTCGGCCATCGCTTCCACCCGGTCGACCCGAGGACCGCGCCGCTGTTCGCGCTGCGTCGCGAAGGCCGAGGCGGCCGGCGTCGTGTCCGGACGCTTTGCCGCGATCGGCCACGCGGTCGAGACCGCGATCTCGGCGATCAAGAAGCGCCACATCCCGATGAACATCGACGGCATCACGGCCGTCATCTTCTGCGAGCTCGGCTTCGAGCCGGAGCTCGGCCGCGGGCTGTTCGCCCTGTCGCGCTCGGTCGGCATTCTCGCCCACGCCTGGGAGCAGAAGCAGCGCGGCCGCCGCATCATGGGACCGATGCCGCGGGAGATTCCGTACCGCTACAGCGGTCCGGCGCGCCGCGACCTGCCGGCCGAGGCCGCCGCGCGCGACGCCGGCTGACGCTCCGTACCCGACCGAGATCCGATGTCGCGCGCCGCAGGATGCGGCCCGACGTCCCAGGAGGAAGCCACGATGAAGGACCTGATTGCGAACCAGCTGGTCAAGTACCTCGAGGCCCGCGGCGTCGAGCACATGTTCGGCCTGTGCGGGCACACCAACATCGCGGTGCTCGCGGCGCTGTCGAAGAGCAGGAAGATCAAGTTCATCAACACGCGCCACGAGCAGATCGCCGCGCACGCGGCCGACGGCTACGCGCGGGCGACGAACAAGGCGTCGGTCGTGCTGACGCACCTCTCGCCCGGGCTCACCAACGCCGCGACCGGCGTGGCCAACGCGGCGCTCGACTCGATCCCGATGGTCGTGATCGCCGGCGACGTGCCGACGCACTACTACGGCAAGCATCCGCACCAGGAAGTGAACCTGCACGCGGACGCGTCGCAGTACGAGATCTACCGGCCGTTCGTCAAGCGCGCGTGGCGCGTGGATTCGCCGCACCTCTTTCCCGAGATCATCGAGAAGGCGTTCACGCTCGCCGAGAGCGGCCGCCCGGGCCCGGTGCTGGTCGACGTGCCGATGGACATCTTCTCGAAGGAGATCGACGTCGCGCTGTGGAAGCGCGTCCTCGCCAACGCCAAGACGCTGCACAAGCCGTCGCTCGACGACGAGACCGCAGAGAAGATCGTCCGGCAGCTGCTCGCCGCGAAGACCCCGCTGCTCTACGTCGGCGGCGGCATCCTGCTCGCCGACGCGGCGATGGAGATGCGCGAGCTCGCCGAGCACCTGTCGCTGCCGGTCGCGCACACGCTGATGGGCAAGGGCGCGCTGCCCGACGACCACCCGCTGATCCTCGGGATGACCGGCTTCTGGGGCACCAAGTTCATCAACGACAAAGCGCCTCGGCGCGGACTGGATCCTGGCGCTCGGCACCCGCTTCTCCGAGGCCGACTGCAGCTCGTGGGAAGAGGCGTACACGTTCCGGATGCCGCCGACCAAGCTGATCCACATCGACATCGATCCGGCCGAGATCGGCCGCAACTACCCGGTCGCGATCGGCGCGGTGGCCGACCTCAAGGAAGCGCTCAAGGTGCTGAACCGTGTCGCGCGGAAGATCGCACCCAAGGCGGTCCAGCGGCCCGAGCTGCTGGCCGAGATGGCGGCGAACCGCAAGAAGTTCGTCGCCGGCAACAAGAAGGCGATGGAAAGCGACGCCTGGCCGATGCGTCCCGAGCGGATCCTCGCGGACCTGCGCGCCGTCATGCCGCGCGACGCGATCCTCTGCACCGACGTGGGCTGGAACAAGAACGGCATGGCCCAGCAGTACCCGATCTACACGCCGGGCAGCGTCTTCACGCCGGGCGGCTACGCGACGATGGGCTTCGGCTCGCCGGCGGCGCTGGGCGCGAAGGTGGCCCTGCCGGACAAGGTCGTCGTGGCGCTGATCGGCGACGGCGGCTTCGGCCAGAACCCGGCGGCGCTCGCCACCGCGTTCGAGGAGGACATCGCGGTCGTCTGGGTGATCATGAACAACCACGCGTTCGGCACGATCGCCGGCCTCGAGCTCGCGCACTACGACACGACCTTCGGCACGGTGTTCGAGAAGAACGGCAAGACCTGGTCGCCCGACTACGCGGCGATCGCCCGCGCCTACGGCGTCGACGGCGTCAAGATCAAGTCGGCCGCCGAGTTCAAGCCGGCGCTGGAGAAGGCGATCAAGTCGAAACGCCCCGTCGTCATCGACGTGTACATGAAGAACGAGCCGGTGCCGACCGCGGGCCACTGGAACATCATGGACATCTACTCGCCCGGCAAGAAGGTCCACCACGTCAGCACCGGCGGTTGACACGGGCGAGCGAAGGCACCGCGGCCGCTGCCGAAAGGGGCCGCGGTCACGGTCTCGACGGCGGCTGCGCGGAGATTCCGCGCAGCCCAAACGCAGAGGAGGTCGCACGGAATGAAACAGGAATTCTCGCTTGCCCACCTGACGGTGCTGGGCTGCCCGCCGCCGGAGATGACCTACATCGCCGCGCGCGCCGGCTACGACTACGTCAGCATCCGCCCCATCTACATGGGGCTGCCCGGCGAGCCGAACTACGCGCTGGCCGAAAACCCGCAGATGCTGAAGCAGACGAAGGCGGCGCTTGCCTCGACCGGGATCCGGGTCCACGACATCGAGCTCGCCCGCGTCTACGAGGGGCTCCATCCGACGAAATATCTGCCCGCGATGGAAGTCGCGGCGGAGCTCGGCGCCAAGGCCGTCCTGTCGAGCATCTGGGGCGGCGAGCGCGAGTTCTACATCGAGAAGTTCGCCGAGATCTGCGATCTGGCCAAGCCCTTCGGGCTTACCGTGGACCTCGAGTACGTGCCGATCGCCGCCGTGGCCAACCTCGCGCAGGCGGTCGACTTGCTGCGCGCGGTCGACCGGAGCAACGCGGGGCTGATGGTCGACATGCACCACTTCCACCGCGCCCGCGACAACCCGGCCGACCTCGACGCGCTGCCGCGCGAGTGGTTCCACTTCGCCCACCTGTGCGACGCCCCGGCCGCAATCCCGACCGAACGCGCCGAGATGATCCGCATCCTGCGCGAGGCGCGCCTGTACGTCGGCGAGGGCGGTATCGACGTCGCGGGCATCCTCGCGCACATCCCGCACTGCGTCTACTCGATCGAGTTGCCCAACAAGGAGCGGCACGAGGAGATCGGCTATGCCGAGCACGCGACGCGCTGCCTCGAGACGCTGAAGGCGTATCTCGCCAAGCATCCGGCGGAGAAGGGTGCCCGCGACAAGCGCCGTTCCGGACGTGCAACGGCGGGAAATCGGCGCGCCGTCGCGACCCAATGATCGGAGCGCATGCGATGAAGAAACAGATCAAGGCGGTCGATGCACGCGGCAGGAAGCTGGGTGGCGAAACCCCGCTGCTCTGCACGCCACTGGTCGGTCGGACCCGCGAACGCGTTCTCGCAGAAGCCGCCAGCGTTCTCAGGCAGAAACCGGACCTCGTCGAGTGGCGTGTCGATTTCTTCGACGCGATCGGCGACACCGGCGCCGTGATCGAGACGGCACGGGCGCTGCGGGGCGTCGTCGGCAAGCGCCCCGTCATATTCACCCGCCGCGCCGAGAGGGGCGGTGGCGAGCGAACCGCGATCGGAGACGCGGCGGTCGTCAAGCTCTACGACGCCGTCGCGGCGAGCGGGCTCGTCGACTTCATCGATTTCGAGTTGGACAACGATCCCGAGCACCTGCGCCGCGTGCGCGAGAGCACGCGGCGGCACGAGGTCCGGCTCATCCTGTCCTACCACAACCTCAGCTACACGCCGGGGCTCGATTTTCTCGTCGACCGGTTCCTCGAGGCGGAGCGGCTCGGCGCCGACGTGGCGATGGTGCAGGTCATGCCGCGCGACCGTGCCGACGTCCTGCGGCTGCTCGCCGCAACCGCCGAGGCTGACGACAAGGCGCGCATTCCGCTGATCAGCATATCGCTGGGGCCGCTCGGATCGGTGACGCGGATGGTCGGCGGCCTGTTCGGCTCGTGGTTGAGTTTCGCCGTCGGCGAGTCGGCATCGGCGCCGGGGCAGATCCCGATCGGCGACCTCGTGACGGTCTATGACATCATCCGCCGCTCCCGTGGCGGGGAAATGTTCTGACCAGAGGCTCCCATGATCAGCGGCAAGACCCGGCTCATCGCCCACATCGGATACCCGACCGAATCGTTCAAGGCGCCGCTGATCTACAACCCGTGGTTCGAAAAAAGCGGGATAGACGCCGTCGTCGTTCCGATGGGCGTCAAGGCCGACGATTTTCCGGGCGTCCTCGCATCGCTCAGAAAGCTGACCAACCTCCACGGCGCGCTGGTGACGATGCCGCACAAGGTGACCGTTGTCGGCCTGCTCGACGAGACCAGCACCACGGTCAAGATCGCGGGCTCGTGCAACGCGCTGCTGCTGCGGTCCGACGGCACGCTGGTCGGCGACATGTTCGACGGCGCGGGGTTCGCCCGCGGCCTGAAGCGCAAGGGCTTCGTGATCGCGGGCGCCTCCTGCCTCGTCGTCGGGACGGGCGGCGTCGGCTCGGCGATTGCCGCTTCGCTGGCGGCCGAGGGGATCGCGTCGATCTCGCTGTTCGACACCAACGCGGCGTCGGCCGAGGGCCTCGCAGCACGGCTGCGCGAGCACTATCCGCGGCTCGCGGTTGAACTGCGCTCGAGCGACCCTGCGGGGTACGACCTCGTCGTCAACGGGACACCACTCGGCATGTGGGCGGGCGACCCCCTTCCTTTCGACGTGGCGCGCCTGTCGCCAAGCACCTTCGTCGGCGAGGTCGTGATGAAGCAGGAGATCACGCCGCTGCTGCAGGCCGCCAGGGACCGCGGCTGCCGCTATCAGGTCGGGACCGACATGCTGTTCGAGATGATCCCGGCTTACCTCGAGTTCTTCGGCCACGGTACCGCGACGCCCGACGAACTGCGCGCGGTCGCGCGGGTCTCCTACTGACGACGGCCGTCTCTTGCGCATGCACCCGTTCACCCTGGCACGGCGTCCCACACCGATGCTGCGTTGCAGCAACGCGACGTATTGCCACGATTTGGCGAGTCTGTTAAATTTTGCTTGCGACCCCGCCAATTCCGAGGCTGTCATGGCCACTCAGGTTTCGTCGACCCGTACCAGTGCCATGCGCAAGCCCAAGGCGCCGGAGGCCAATCGCGCCAGGATCCTCGCGGCAGCCATCGCCGAGTTCGCCTCGCGTGGCTTCAAGGGCGCGAGCATGGACGCCATCGCGGCGCGCACCAACACCACCCGCGCGCTGATCAACTACTACTTCCGCAGCAAGGAGCAGCTGTACCTGGCGGTGCTCGAGCGCGTGTACGCCGAGATCCGCGAGGCCGAGAACGATCTCGATCTCGACCACCTACCGCCGGTCGAGGCGATTCGCCGCATCGTCGAGTTCACCTACAACTATTACGTCGAGCATGAATATTTCGTGCGGCTCGTGGTCGCGGAGAACCAGGCCAAGGGGCGGCACATGAAGCGTTTCCCCGCGCTGCGCATGGTCAACCGCCCCATCGTCGAGACGCTCACTGCCGTGATCGCGCGGGGCCAGGCCGAGGGCACGTTCCGCCAGGATCTCGATCCGATCGACGTCCACATGGCGATCGCCGCCCTGGGGATGTTCAACGTCACCAATCAGTACACCTTCGGCGCCCTCTTCCAGCGGGCCATGGGCGCCAGGGGAGATGTGCCAAGTCGCCGCCGCGTGGTGGCCGACGTGATCCTGAGTTGGCTCGCCACCGCGTCAACTCGCTAGCCCGGTAGTTGCAATCCACCTCGAGGAGAGAACCATGAACTTCAAGCTCGACCGTCGTACGCTGCTCAAGGCCGGCGTCGCGCTGGCCGCGACGCAGGCCGTGCCCGCGTGGGCGCAGGCCAAGCCGACGCTGCGCTTCGCCGCGGTGTTCTCGGACAAGGACATCCGCGCCGACATGACCCGGATGCTCGCCAAGGACATCGAGGCCGACTTCACGCTCGAGCCATTCTACGGCGGCACGCTGTTCAAGCAGGGCACCGAGCTCGTCGCGTTGCAGCGCGATAACCTCGAGCTCGGCAACGTCGCGCCGCAGGACATCTCGAAGCAGCTGGTGGCATGGTCGGTCCTGACGTCCGCCTACACCTTCCGCGATGCCAACCACGTGCTCGCGTTCTTCGCGAGCGACCTCGGCGCGCAGATGAAGAAGCAGGCCGAGGACCAGCTGAACATCAAGCTCCTTGGGCCGACGTTCTACGGCACTCGCCAGGTGGGATTGAAGCCGAAGAAGAAGATCAACACGCCCGCTGACCTGGCCGGGGTCAAGCTCAGGATGCCGCCGGGCGACGCGTGGCAGCTCCTCGGACGCTCGATCGGCGCGAACCCGACCCCGATGGCCTATGCGGAAACCTACACGGGGCTGCAGACGGGAGCCATCGACGGGCAGGACAATCCGCTGCCCAACGTGCAGAACATGAAGTTCTACGAGGTGATGTCGCAGATCGTGCTGACGTCGCACCTGGTCGCCTTCGACGTGTTGTCCATGAACCTCAAGACCTGGAACGCCATGGGCCCGGCCAAGCAGAAGAACTTCCAGGCCGCGGTCGACAAGGCGCTCGCCTGGAGCACGGCGGAGCACCTGAAGAAAGAAGCGGAGCTCGCCGACGGCTTCAAGAAGCAGGGGCTCGACGTCTACGCGCCCGACGTCAACGCGTTCCGCGCGTACGCGCAGAAGGTCTACCTTGCCTCCGACGAAGCGAAGTCCTGGGCGCCGGGGGTCCTCGACAAGATTGCCGCGATCAAGTGACCATGGCGTGCCGCGGACCGCAGCAGCGGTTCGCGGCGCCGACGGGGTTGGCCGCCGCCTGGGTCGCCGGTGCCGGTTTCCGATGAATGAGGGGTTCCCCTGAAAGGGAAGGGTTTGGCATGAATCCGACCATCAGCAGTGCGGTTGACTGGATGCGACGACGTGCGGAGAACGTGGTGGCGGGCCTGCTAGGCATCATGTTCGCCTGCTTCATCGTTCAGATCGTCTTCCGGTACTTCTTCAATTTCCCGATCGGCTGGACGTCGGAGCTGTCGGTCATCACCTGGCTCTACATCACGCTGCTGGGCTCCGCGTTCTGGCTCAAGGAGAGCGACGAGATCCGCTTCGATCTCATCTCGGGCTCGCTGGGGCCGACCGGACGGCGCGTGGTCGGGGTCACCGTCGCCGTCGCGACGGTCATCCTGTTCGGCATGGCGCTACCGGCGACCATCAAATACGTGGCCTTCATGAAGGTCGAGAGCTCGTCGTACCTCAAGATCCGCCTCGACCTCCTCTATTCGGTCTACGTCGTCTTTGCGGTGGCCGTGATCGTCCGCTACGTCTGGGCGATCGTGAGCCTGCTCCGTGGCGAGGCGCCCGAGGAAATCGACATCACCAAGGCGAGCTCCGGACTATGAACCTCGCCAGCCCCTTCTTCCTCGCGATCGTCGCCATCTTCGGCTTGAGCATGATCGGGCTGCCGGTCGCCTACGCGATGATCGGCGGGTCCATCCTCTGGTTGTTCATGTCAGGCCTCGACATGGGGACCGCAGCCGAGCAGCTGCTGAACGGGATGATGGCAAGCCAGCTGCTGCTCGCCATCCCGCTGTTCATCCTCGCCGCCGAATTCATGAACTCCGGCAGCATCATGGACAGGCTGCTGCACTTCTGCAACGCGATCGTCGGACGCTTCCGCGGCGGGCTCGCGCAGGTGAACGTCCTGCAGAGCGTCATCTTCGCGAGCATGTCGGGTTCTGCGCTCGCCGACGCCGCCGCCTCGGGTAAGCTGATGCAGTCGCTGATGACCCGGGACGGCAAGTACCCGCCCGCGTTCGCCGCCGCACTTACCTGCGTATCGGCGGTCATCGGGCCTATCATCCCGCCGTCGATCCCGCTAGTCCTCTATGCGCTGATCTCGGACACGTCGGTCTGGTACCTCTTTGTCGGTGGCATGGTACCGGGCCTGCTGCTCGGTGCCGTCCAGAGCGGTCTCGTTGCGGTCGTGGCGAAGCGCCGCAATTTCCCGGTGGAGAAGCCCGTGCCGCTGCGCGAAATGCCACGCGTGACGTGGGAGGCGCTGCCGGCGCTGCTGATGCCGGTGATCCTCCTCGGCTGCCTGTACAGCGGAATCACCACGCCGACGGAAGCCGCCGCGGTCGCCGCGGCCTATGCGCTGCTTATAGCCGCCCTGCTCTATCGCAGCGTTCGCTGGAAGGATGTCTACCGCTCGCTCGTCACCAGCGCCCGCGTCACCGTTTCGATCGGCATGCTGATCGCGGGCGCCCTGGTCTTCAACTACGTCATCACGGCAGAGAACATCCCGAAGACGCTGAGCGCGTTGCTGAAGACCTACGAGCTCTCGCCGCTGATGTTCCTGCTGGCGGTCAACCTCCTGCTGCTGATCCTGGGTTGCTTCCTCGAGGGAACGACGATCATACTTGTAATCCTCCCGGTGTTGCTGCCCACCGCGCAGGCGCTTGGCATCGACATGGTGCACTTCGGCGTCATGGCCGTCGTCAACATCATGATCGGACTGGTCACGCCGCCGTACGGGCTGCTGCTTTTCATGATGACCAAGATCGCCGACATTCCGCTGCGCGACATGGTGCGTGAAGTGATGCCGTTCCTCTATGTGATGATCGGCGCGCTCGCGCTAATCGTGCTCGTGCCCGACATCGTGCTGTTTCTGCCGCGGCTCCTGGGCTACAAGGGCTGACGGGGCGAAACAACGGGCGCGGCACGTGGGCTAGGTGCCGGCAGCGCCGAGCGAGTACGCCAGCCGAAAGACGGCGTGCTCGATCGCTGCGGCACCGCAGTCCGTGAGGGACTCGTTGCCCAGGTCGCCCGTGGCCAGCGCCGCGATCGCGTCGACATCGTAGCCGGTGATCCACAGCGCGGAGCGTACCGCGCCGTCGCGACCGCGCAGGGCCTGTTCTCGGGTCATGCTGGCCTGGAGTGAATTCTCGAGCAAGCGGCACGCGGCGAGTCCGCGCCTGCCGGAGAGGCCCGGCACGACGTCGGCGACCAGCCGCCGGCGCAGCTCCGTCGAACGTCCTTCGGCGCAAGCGAATGTCACGAGGAGGCAGGCGCCGCCGAGACCGTCGCCGTCACCCGCCACGACCTCGCACAGTGACCGTCGCATCCCGACGTAGTGCGGCATCATCTTCGTCGTCCATGGCGTCGGGTCGTCGAGCCGCGCGCGATAGGCGGGCGAATCGAGTACCGCGAGGTCCGCGACCTCGTAGAGCACGCAGTAGCGCGGCCCAGGTGTGGCGCGCGTCCAGCGGGTTCCACGCAGGAACCCCGGAATCGAGAGCCGTTCTGGCATGTGCTCTTGCGTATGCCACGCGTCGTGCTCGTCGACCGCATCGGTCGCGACGTCGAACAGGAGCAGCATCGTCCCGCGGGGGCTCGAAGGCTTCATCCGCGACGCTCCGAACTCGCGCGACGGCGCGCGGTGTGGAAATGCAGTCGCATACGCCAGATGTGCTGTTCCAGGATCGTCTCCGCCCTGCCGAGGTCGCCTTTGGCAAAGGCTGCAATCACGGCCCGGTGCTCGCCAAGCGACCGGTCACGGATCCTGTCCGCGGCCATGAGATTGTGCGTGCGCAGGGCCGCCACCCGGCCGGACATCAGGCGATAGGCGGCGACCAGGTACTCGTTCGCGCTGTTATCGGCGATGGCCTGGTGGAACGCGGTGTCGGCCCGGGCGACGCCCAGGCGATCGTCCGCATCCCGGGCCTGCTCCATCGCGTCGGCAGCGAGGCGCATCTGGCGCAGCGTTTCGTCGCGGCGCCGGGCGAAACAGAACCGCAGTGTCGTCAACTCCATGACGCGCCGGGACTCGGCCAGCTCGGCAACGTCTTCCTCCGAGGGCATGAAGACGAAGCTTCCGGATTGAGGTCGAATGTCGATGAGCCCCTGGAGTTGCAACGCGGTCAGCGCGTCGCGGACCGGCGTACGGCTGACGCTCAGGGCGGCCGCGAGCTTGAGCTCGGAAAGCGCTTCTCCCAGTGCGAGACGCCGGTCCATGATCGCTTCGCGAATCCGCGTGGTGACGTGCGCGGTCAGGGATCCGGCCGGCTGTGCCGACCGGATCCCTGACCCCTCGCGGGGCAGCGACTTGCGAATGTCGGCCGCGGATTGCCTGCGCACTGGTACTCCTGACACTGCGCCGGTTCGCTGCGAAGGCCCTAGAGCCGATGCGCGAGCACCGCGGCGTCGTGGATCGCTTCGAGCGCCGTACGCGGCTGCGCGCAGTCGCCCAGGACGTGCACCTCGAGCGACGGGTCCCGCTCGCACAGTTCGTCCGCGACGCCGGTGACGGGCAGCAGCATCCGGGTGGGCACGACCAGGTCGATCTCCACTTCCCAGCGTTCGGTGCCGTTCCAAAGCACGGCCGTGCGCTCGCCGAGCGCCTCGACGGTGGTACCGAGGTGGATCGTGACGTTCGGCTTGCCTTCCAGCGCGCCGATCTGGAAGCGCCGGGACCGCATCCCGATGTCGGTCACGAGCTCACGGGACGGTTCGACCAGGACGACGTCGACGTCCCTGTCCGCGAGCATCCGCGCGATGGCCAGACCACGGATGTCGCCGCCGATGACCAGCGCGCGCCCGATGCCGCCGTGCGGACGCCGCAGGATCTCGTAGGGGTCGACGACCGGGCTGTCGAGGATGCCGGGGATCGCCGGCAGGCCGGGCGTCGAACCGGTGGCAACGACCACGACATCGGGACGCTCGGCGAGGACCCGGTCCGCGCTCGCCTCGACGCCGAGCCGGAGCGTGACGCCGGCGCGCGCGGCGGCACCGGCCAGCCACGGCAGATGGCCGGCGAACTCCTCCCGGCCGGGCGCGAGACGGCTCAGCAGCATCTGGCCGCCCGGCTCCTCGTCCCGCTCGAACAACGTCACCGCGTGTCCACGCAGGGCAAGGATGCGGGCCGCCTCGAGTCCGGCAGGCCCGCCGCCGACCACGGTGATGCGCTTCGGCGCCGGCGCCGGCCGGATCGCGTACTCGCGTTCGCGTCCCGTGGTCGTGTTGACGAGACAGACGATCGGCAGGCCGCGCGAGTGCATGTCGCTGCATCCCTGATTGCAGGCGATGCAGGTGCAGATCTCTTCCGTTCGCCCGTCCCGAGCCTTTGCCGGGAACTCCGGATCCGCGTGCAAGGCGCGGCCGAGGGTCACGAAATCGGAAGTTCCCGATTCGATCAGGTGTTCGGCCACGCTGGGGTCCGTGATGCGGCCGGAGACGCTCACGGGAACGTCGACGTGCTTGCGCACCTCGCGCGCGAGCGGCGCGAGCACGCCCTGCGGCATCTCCATCGGCTGCGTGATCCACCAGTTCGTCTCGTACATCCCCGCCGAGACGTCGATGAGGTTGACGCTTGCGGCCTGCAGGTGCGGGGCCATCCGGCAAACGTCCTCGATCGTGATGCCGTCGTGCATGTGCTCGTCGCCGCTCAGCCGATAGACGATCGGCATGTCCGGGCCGATCGCGTTGCGTACGGCGCGCACGACTTCCAACGGAAACCGCATGCGCCCCGCGAGATCGCCCCCGTATTCGTCGTCGCGCTTGTTGCAATGGGGCGAGAAGAACTGGCTCAGCAGATACCCGTGCGCACCGTGAATGCCGACGAAGTCGCAGCCCGCCTCACGGGCGCGGACCGCGGCATCGGCGAAGCGTTGGACGATCTCGGCGATCTCGTCGCGACTCAGGGCGCGCGGGGACGATCCGCCTGCACCGGCGTACGGCACGACCGAGGGCGCGCGCGATTGCAGACCGCTCACCGCCGGGTTCACGACGCGTCCGCCGTAGTGCAGCTCGGGCCCGATGCGAGCCCCGTGCCGATGTACCGCGTCGGTCAGCCGGCGCAGGTCGGGAATCAAGTCGTCGCGGTAGAGCCCCATCTGCAGCTCGCGCCCGCGGCCGCGCGGATCGACGTATGTGGCCTCCGTATACATCGTGCCTACGCCCCCCCGTGCACGCGCCTCCAGATAGTCGATGTAGCGCTGCGTGACGCGCCCCTCGGCCGTGCAGTAGTTGCGCTCCATCGGCGAGCCGATGATGCGATTGCGCACCTCCATCGATCCGATGCGACCGGGCGAGAACAGATGAGGAAATCTCATGGGATCGAGGAGTGGAGATAGCAGCCGCGGTATCGCGCTGGCGATACCGCGGCACTGAAGCGCTACTTGACGGCGGCGACCTTTTCCAGCACGCCTTGCGGCCAATACTTCGCCTCGTCCGAGGCGAGATACACCTTCTGGGCGTAGGCACGAAACGCATTGGTGTCCGGCACATAGACGTCCAGACCGAGCTTCCTGAATCCGTCGGCAAGCTCCGCCTCGCGCTTCAGGTGCTCCGCTGTGCTCCAGTTGAGCACCTTGTCCACCGCAGCCTGGAAGCTCTTCTGCTTCGCCGGACCCATGTCGCTCCAACTCTTGAGGCTCATCGCCAGCACGTTGAAACCCACTAGATGCGAGGTCAGCACGATCTGCGACATGACCTCGTAGAACTTCATGTTCTGCACGTTGGGCAGAGGGTTGTCCTGACCGTCGATCGCTCCGGTCTGCAACCCCGTGTAGGTCTCGGCGTACGCCATCGGCGTCGGATTCGCGCCCAGCGACCGGCCCAGCAGTTGCCACGCGTCGCCCGGCGGCATCCTGAGCTTGATGCCGGCCATGTCGGCCGGCGTGTTGATCTTCTTCTTCGGCTTCAATCCCACCTGGCGGGTGCCGTAGAACGTCGGCCCGAGAATCTTGATGTTCAGCTGGTCCTCCGCCGTCTTCTTCATCTGCGCGCCCACGTCGCTCGCGAAGAACGCGTGGACGTGGTTGGCATCGCGGAACAAATACGCCGTCGTCAATACGGACCACGCCGGCAGTTGCTTGGAGATGTCCTGCGGCGAAACGTCGCCGATCTCGAGATTGTCGCGCTGCACGGCGACGAGCTCGGTAGCCTGTTTGAACAACGTGCCGCCCAGGTACAGCTCGAGCTTGAAGTCCCGCTCGATCTCCTTGGCAAGCATGCGCATCATGTCCGCGCGGATGTCCTTGTCGGAAAACACCGCGGCGAACCGCAGCGTCGGCCGGTCTTGCCCCCACGCGGGCACGAACGGCACCGAAGCCAGTGCGGCACCGGCTTTGAGCATGCTACGTCGGTCCATGTGAATCCCCCTCTCTTAGTGCTGGTTGGCGAGAAAAAGCGTCTCCCGGGTCAATACGTCGCGCGACCGCCCGATACGTCGAACACCGCGCCGGTGCAAAACGAGCACTCCGCCGAGGCGAGCCAGTTGACGATGTCGGCGACCTCCTCGGCGCGTCCCAGCCGTCCCATCGGTATCTTCGCGACGACCATCGCTTTGAACTCGGGCGTCACTTGGGAAAGCATCTCCGTGTCGATTGCTGCGGGAGCCAGGGCGTTGACACGGATGCCGGTCAAAGCGAGCTCCTTGCCGAGCGACTTCGTCAGCCCGATCACGCCCGCCTTGGCAGCGGCATAGCAGGAAGCGTTCGGATTGCCTTCCTTGCCGCCAATCGACGACATGTTGACGATGCGTCCGTAACCAGCCTTCTGCATTACCGGCACGACGGCCCGGCAGCAGTGGAAGACGCCATCGAGATTCAACGCTATGGTCTTGCGCCAGCCGTCGAGCGGGTAGTCGACGAGTGGTGCGATCGGCCCGTTTGCGCCGGCCGAATTGATCAGGATATCGATTCGCCCGAAATTCCGAACGACGGCCTCGGTGGCGTTTTGCACCGACTCGTAATCGGTGACATCCACGGCATACGCGCGTGCGCCGGCCAACGTCCCGGCAACGGCAGCGGCTTTGGTGAGATCGATGTCCCAAAGCGCGCTCACGACGCCGGCGCGGGCGAGGCGTTGCGCGATCGCGCGACCCAGGCCGCCGGCCCCGCCGGTGATGACCGCGACCTGCGTCTCCGAATTGGCATGCTGCTGATTCGCCCGCATGGCGTTACCCTGTGAAAGCTGCGTCGACAGTGGCCTGGATCCAGTGGCCTCGCTCGGACTGCTGGCGTGCCTCGGCTTGCTTCGGCTGCCGCTTCGCGCCGCACGGCCACGGCGGCGATGAGCGCCGGGGATGAGCGCAAGCCTAGGTCGTCGCCCGCGACGGCGCCAGCCCCGCCATAGATACGCGTCGACGATGTGTACGCTTTGCGTACAGATTGTCCGATGCTTGCTACCATTCGCTCGACGCCAGGCGAAGAATGAGCCGGCCGACCTGGATGACGCCGATCGTGCGACGAATGCGACCACAACCAACCGAAGTCAGCCTGGCAGAACACTCGGCACGAGGACTCCGCAAGCCGGCGACCAGGCGCCGCGCGCCCGCGCCGCGATCGACCGGCGCGCCCGCCGTCGACCCGAACATGCTCGCCGCGCAAACGCTCGAGCGGTTCCGCGAGGATCGCGACTTCATCATGGGGCTCGCACGCGGTCTCTGCGTGCTGCTGTCGCTTTCCACCAAGCGGCGGCACATGTCGATTGCGCACGTGACGCGTCGAACCGGCATCCCGCGACCCTCGGCGCGGCGTTGCCTGCACACGCTGGAGCGGCTTGGATTCGTGGCGTTCGACGGCACCGGAGGCTTCTACCTGCGTCCCCGCGTGCTGTCATTCAGCCACGTGTACCTGTCGGCGTCGCCGATGTTGGTGCTGGCCCAGCCGATCCTCGACCGCCTTGCCAGCGTCCTTCTCGAAGCGTGCTCGCTCGCGGTGCTCGACGGCGACGACATTGTCTACCTCGCGCGCTCGACGGGCACGCCGATCCTCTCGCCGGTGTTGAACGTGGGTCGGCGGCAGCCGGCGTTCTGCACCTCGATCGGCCATCTGCTGCTCGCGAGCCTGCCGAAGGACGAGCTCGACGAATACCTGAAGCGCGTCCGCTTCTACCCCTTCACGCCGCACACGATTGGGTCGCTATCGGCACTACGGGCGGTGATCGCTGCCGCGCGGGAGTCCGATTACGCGTATGCCAGCCAGCAGACCGAACTGCGGTTGTGCTCGCTCGCCGTGCCGATTCGTGACGCGAGCGGGGCCTGTGTAGCGGGCATCAACCTCATCCTGAAAGGCCGCCTGCTCGTGCGCGACGAGATGGTCGAGCGCTTCTTGCGACCGATGCAGCACGCGGCGAACGAGCTGAGCTCGGTGCTCGTGGATTGACTCGAGGGATTGCGGAAAGCCCCCACTGTGCCGCAAAGCCGATGAACGAATCCCGCGTCGTGCGCGCGCTGGTGACCGGCGCGACCGGCGGCATCGGTCGCGCGACCTGCTTCGCGTTGCTGGAGTCGGCTCGCGCGCGTGGGCTTCGGCTCTCGGTTGCGGCCGCGGCCTCCGCGCCCGGTCCGACGCTGGATTCCCTGGTTGCCGAACTGGCGTCGCACGGCGCGGAGGCCCACGCTGTTCACGGCGACCTCGCGGACGCGTCCGCCTGCATGCGCGTTGCCGAGGACGCCGTGCAACGGTGCGGCGGGCTCGACGTGCTGGTGTCGAACGCCGGCATCGCACGGGGGGCACCGCTCGCGACGCTCGAAGTCGCCGACTGGGATCGCGTCTTCGCGGTCGACGCCCGTGCGACCTGGCTGCTGGCGCGGTCGGCCCGCGTGGCGCTTTCGGAGAGTCGCGGCACCATCGTCGCGGTGGCTTCGGTATCGGCGCTCTACCCGTTTCCCGGTCTCGGCGCCTACTCGCCCGCCAAGGCGGCGCTCGTCATGCTGTGCCGGCAGCTCGCCCAGGAGTGGGCCCCCGACGGCATCCGCGTCAACTCGGTCTCACCCGGCCTCATCCGCACGCCGCTCACCGAACACATTTATCGTGACGCCGAGCTGCTCAGGCAGCGGCAGGATGCGGTCCCGCTCGGACGGATCGGGACGGCGGAGGATGTCGCCCACGCGATCGTCCACCTGGCGTCGCCGGAAGCGAGTTACGCGACCGGCATCGACGTGCGACTCGACGGGGGACTGGGCGATCGTGTGCTCGCCACCATTCCCGGCAAGCCGCGGACGACCGAGGAACCCTGACCGCGCCGCGGCGACACGCCCGGCGCCGGAGTCCATACCCGTGACCATCGCATCGCTCGACCATCTCACGTTGTTCGAACTGACCCCACCGGAATTGGTGGAGGTCGCAGGCGCTTCCGGGTTCACCCACGTAGGGCTGCGGCTCCATCCGGCGGCGCCGCCCGGCGAGCGTCAGCATCCGATGCTCGGCGATTCGCCGATGCGGCGGGAAACGCTGGCGCGGATGCGAGACACCGGAGTGGCTGTCCTCGACTTCGGCGTATTCAGGCTGAAGCGCGGCGTCGATGTGGCCGCGTTCGAGCCGGTGCTGGAGTCCGCCGCGGTACTGGGAGCACGAAAGGCGGTGGTCAATGGGGACGAGCCGGATGCACGTGTGCTCGCCGATCTGCTGCACGGACTCTGCGAACTCGGGCACCGGTACGGCGTCCGGATGAACCTCGAGCCCACGCCCTGGACCGGCATTCCGACCATCGGCGCGGCGCTGGCTGTCATCGCGGCATGCGGCCACCCGGGTGCGCGATTGATGATCGATACCATCCATGTCGACCGCTCCGGAGGAACGCTCGCCGATCTCGCCGCGGTGCCGCGCGCGCTGATCGACTACGTCCAGGTCTGCGATGCCGTCGGGGCGCGCCCGGCCGATTTCGAAACGATGATCTATCAGGCGCGCAACGAGCGGGCCTTTCCCGGCGACGGAAACCTCGACCTAGTCGGCATGCTCTCTGTACTTCCGAATGAGGTTTCCTTGAGCCTCGAGGCGCCGGTGAAGTCGCTGGCGGAACGACTGAACCCCGTCGAACGCGCGCAACGCGGGCGGCAGGCGATGGCGGCGCTTGTCGCTGCCGTCGCCTCTCGTCGCGAGGCGGTGAGCCGAGTCACCGGGTCGCGATAGCGGTTCCACCGGTCCCGTGCGCGGGACGAAACCATACGAGAAGGCAGCCCCATGCAGACGACACGGCAACACTCCGGCAGCGCCCCGACCCGGTTGGCGGTGATCACGGGGGAGCGCCGGAGGTCGCGGCGAGGCCATCGCCCATCGCGCCACTGGCCGACCATCCGCTCGACGGCTGCCGCTAGACCATTGCGCTCAACCTCGATGGCGTGTTCCACTGCTGCCGCGCCGTGGTGCCGGTCATGCAGAAACGTGGCTACGGACGGTTCGTCAACATGTCGTCGATCGCGGGCAAGGAAGGCAATCCCGATGCATCGTGCTATGCGGCGGCCAAGGCGGGCGTCATGGGCCTGACGAAGTCGCTCGGCAAGGAGCTGGCCCTGATCAACATCCGCGTCAACGCGGTCGCGCCACCGGAAATCGACGCGATGCTGCGCGACAGGGTACTCTTTACCGAAGACGCCGTGGCCGGGCTGGCTGCGGCGCCACGATAGGAGCTCGACGATGACCGACCGCTATGCATTGTTCGGCCAGCCGGTCGCACATTCCAAATCACCGCTGATCCACGCAGAGTTCGCACGCGAAACCGGACAGGACCTCACCTACGAGGCCATCGAGGCGCCGGTCGGCGGGTTCGCCGCCGCGGTCGAGCGCTTCCGGGCGGAAGGCGGGCGCGGCTGCAACGTCACGCAGCCGTTCAAGCTCGACGCGTTCGCCTACTCGACCGAGCAGGCGGAGCGCGCCCGGCGTGCCGGCGCGGTCAACTGCATGAAGTTCGAGGGCGAGCGCGTCGTGGCCGAGAACTTCGACGGCCTCGCTCTCATCAGGGACATCGAGCGCAACCTGGGCTACCCGATCCGTGGCCGCCGTGTGCTGCTGCTGGGTGCGGGCGGCGCGGCCCGCGGCGCCATCCTGCCGTTCCTCGAGCAGGAGCCCGAGGTGCTCGACATCGAGAATCGCACGGTGGCCAAGGCCAAGGCGCTGGGCGATCAGTTCGCGACGCAGCGCAATCTCGGGACGGGCGGCTTTTCGGACTTTGCCGGGCAGCGGTTCGACATCGTGGTGAACGCGACGTCCGCGAGCCTGCGCGGCGAGCTGCCGCAGGTGTCCCCCACCGTCTTCGCCAAGGGGTGCCTCGCCTACGACATGGTCTACGGCAAGGGGCTGACACCCTTCCTGCGCCTCGCACGCGACGCGGGCGCGGGACGGCTCGCGGACGGCATCGGCATGCTGATCGAGCAGGCCGCGGAGGCGTTCCTCTGGTGGCGCGGCGTGCGGCCCTCCACCACCGCGCTGATCGAGAAGCTGTCGGTGCCGCTGGTCTGACGCATCGGCCCCTGGACCTCGCGGCGGGACAGTCGACGGGGAATGTGCGAGACTTTCGGTCGTAGAACCGAGTCCGAATGGTCGACAAACAACGGAGGTGGCAATGAAGCGGTGGTCTGCGCGCCTGATATTGGCAGGCATGGTGGTTCTGGTACCGGGATTGGCCATCGGCCAGGCGGGGCCGGTCAAGATGGTCGGGCTGGTCGAGCTTTCGGGCGGCGGCGCCACGTCGGGCACCAATTTCGACGAGGGCGCAAAGCTCGCGGTCAAGGAGATCAACGCCGCGGGCGGCATCCTCGGCCGCAAGATCGAATACACGAGCAGCGACACGCAGTCGCAGCCGCAGATCGCCAAGGCGCTCGCGCAGCAGGCGGTCGACCAGGACGCCTACGTCGTGCTGGGTCCGGTCTTCTCCGGCTCGGTCCTCGTCAGCATGCTCGAGACGAAGCGCGCCGAAGTGCCGAACTTCACCGGTGGCGAGGCAGCGGCGATCACGCAACAGGGCAATCCGTACATCTTCCGCACGTCGTTCACGCAGGCCGACGCCATGCCGAAGGTCGCGCGCTACCTCAAGGACACGGTCAAGGCGAAAACGGTCGCGGTGATGTGGGTGAACAACGACTTCGGCAAGGGCGGACGCGACGTCATGATGAAGGCGCTCGACGCGCAGGGCATCAAGGTCGCCGCCGACATCTCGACGGATCCGGGCCAGGTCGACTTCTCGAGCCCGGTGCTGAAGGCCAAGCAGGCCAACGCCGACGCGCTGTTCGTCTACCTCAACGAAGACGAGTCGGGACGCGTGCTGCGCGAGCTCAAGAAGCAGGGCTACGACAAGCCGATGGTCGGTGAAACGACGCTCACCGGGCAGAAGGTGATCGAGCTCGCCGGCGACGCTGCCAACGGGGCGATCGCGCACGTGGGGCTGTCGGCCGACGCGCCGCTGCCGCTGGTCAAGGCGTTCGACGAGAAGTTCCAGAAGGAGTGGAAGCACAAGGCCGATCACAATGGGCTCAAGGGTTACACGGCCGTCTACATCGTCAAGGCCGTGACCGAGAAGGTCGGCAAGTTCGACAAGAAGGCTTTCGCCGCGGCCATGCACGGCGTGAAGATCTCCGCCAAGGACAATCCGGGGGTGCTGATGGACGTCTCGTTCGACAAGAACGGCGACCTCGATCGCGAGAGCTTCATGACCCGCGTGGAGAACGGCAAGCAGGTGGTCTTCGCGGTGCTGCCGCCGCTCTCGGCGAAGTAGGCGGCCGCGCAGCACGCCCGGCGGCGCCCCGGGCCGGGAGGACATGCGATGGGCGAGCTCGTTCAGCTGCTGGTCTCGGGCGTCGCGGTCGGCGCGATCTACGCGCTCGCGGCGCTCGGCTTCACGCTGCTCTGGCAGGCCTCGGGGACGATCAACTTCGCGCAGGGCGAGTTCATCATGCTGCCCGCGTTCGCGATGCTGTTCTGCGTCGCGGCCGGCGCACCGCTGTGGCTCGCGTTCCTGCTGACCTGTGCCGCGTCGATGCTCGTGCTTGGCTGGGGATTCAAGCGCGTGATCGTCGAGCCGCTGATCCGCCACGGCGTGATTCCGCTGGTCATCGCGACGCTCGGGCTGTCGATCGCGCTGAAGACGCTGGTGCGGGCGGGCTACAGCGCCGAGGCGCATCAGTTCGACAGTGTGTTCCCCTCCGGACAATTCGGCATTCTCGGCGTCAACGTCTCCTACGCGGACATCGGCACGCTGCTGATCGCCGGGATGATCGTGCTCGCGCTGCAGGCTTTCGTCGCCCGCACCGTGACCGGCCGCGCGATGCAGGCGGTCGCCCAGAACACCGAAGCCGCGCGCGTGCTCGGCATCGACGTCAGGCGGATGGTCCTGTACACGTTCCTGATCAACGCGGTGCTCGCGGTCGTCGCCGCGCTGCTGATCACGCCGACCTATCTCGCGAAGTTCGACATGGGCGACTCGATCGGCCAGAAGGCATTCTTCGCGGCGATCATCGGCGGGTTCAACCAGACGCGCGGCGCGCTCCTCGGCGGCGTGCTGATCGGCGTCCTCGAAAATCTCGTCGGCTTCTACCTTTCGCCGGCGTACAAGGAGGGCGTCGCGCTCATGCTGTTCCTCGTCGTGATCCTGTTCCGCCCCGAAGGCCTGCTGGGCCGCGCCGAGGAGCGCAAGGTATGAGCGCGGGCATGAGCGCGAATGCCGGAGCGCGAAGCGCGAAGGTAAGCCA
>CAWHXL010000010.1:0-40617 GCA_963833295.1 uncultured beta proteobacterium
TCCCCGGCGCTTCAGGCGCCCGCGTCCTCCATCCGGATCATCACCTGGGTCAGCAGATTCTCGAACACGCGCGGCGGCGCGAAGTAGAACGTCGGGCCGATCTCGCGCAGATCGGTCATCACGGTGTCGCCGGACTCGGGGCAGTTGATCGTGAAGCCCGCGACTCGCCACTCCGCGTACGAGAACAGGTGGTCGCCGATCCAGGCCATCGGCAGGTACGACAGCACATCCGGTCGTCGGCGGTCAGCCGGTCGAACCCGACGCCGCCGCGCGCGGCCGCGATCAACGCGCGGTGCGTCAGGCAGACGCCCTTCGGCTTGCCGGTGGTCCCCGACGTGTAGCACATGACCGATATGTCATCCGCCCGGCCCGCCGCCACCTCGCCCAGGAAGAAATCCGGGTGCGCAGCGGTCGATGGCTGCGACCGAGCGCCTGGATGCCGTCGAAACCGTGCAGAAAATCCTGCGTGTAATGGCGCAGCCCCCGCGGGTCGTCGAAGATGATGTGCTCGAGGGTCGGACAGCGATGGCGGATCTCGAGGAGCTTGTCGACCTGTTCCTGGTCCTCGACGATCGCGAAATGCACCTCGGAGTCGTTCAAGACGTAAACCATCTCCTCGGCGACGGCGTCCTGGTACAGCGGAACCGGCACGCCGCCCAGCGCCTGGGCAGCCGCCATCGCCCAGTAGAGGCGCGGGCGGTTGTCGCCGATGATCGCGAGATTCATCCCCCGTCTGAAGCCCTGCGCCGCGAGGCCGCATGCCAGCGCCCGCACTTCATCCGCCACCTGCGACCAGGTCCAGGTCTGCCAGATCCCGAGGTCCTTTTCTCGCGTCGCGGGATGATTTCCGTGAACCTTCGCGTGGTGCAGCAACAGGCGCGGGAAGGTGTCCAGCGCGGGCGGTACGGTTGTGGCTGACACGGCTTGTCTCCTCCTCGCCGGGGGCGGACTCTTGCGGACCTCCCCGCGTCGACTGATTCTATAGAATCGCGCCGAAAGCGGATACGCAATTTCGAAAGGGCGATTCTGTGCCCGCGGCAGGGGTCGCGACGCGGGCGCGGAAGGGGTCGCGACGCGGGCGCATGAATCACCCTAAGGCCGCGTCGCGACCCCTTCCGCACCCCTTCTGCACCCCTTCTGCACCCTGTCAGTCCATCACTTATACGTGTAGAACCCGCGTCCCGTCTTGCGCCCGAGGTGTCCGGCTGCAACCATTTCCTTCAGCAGCAGCGCGGGACGGTACTTGGGGTCGTTGAAGTCGCGGTAGAACACCTCCATCACCGCCAGCATCACGTCGAGGCCGACGAGGTCCGCGAGCGCCAGCGGGCCGATCGGGTGGCTGCAACCGAGCTTCATTCCGTTGTCGATGTCCTCGGCCGACGCGAGCCCTTCCTGCAACGCGAACACCGCCTCGTTGATCATCGGGCAGAGGATCCGGTTCACGACGAATCCTGGGCTGTTCTTGACGACGATCGGCGTCTTCCCGAGCGCTTTCGCCAGCGCCTCGACCGCAGCGACCGTGGCATCTTCCGTCTGCAGTCCGCGAATCAGCTCGACCAGCGCCATCATCGGCACCGGATTGAAGAAGTGCATGCCGATGAACTTGCCGGGGCGCGATGTGGTCGCCGCGAGCTTGGTGATCGAGATCGACGACGTGTTCGACGCGAGGATCACCTCGGGGCGTGCGAGCTCGTCGGCCTGCTTGAGAATCTCTGACCTTGAGGTCCTCGTTCTCGGTCGCCGCCTCGATGATGAGGTCGCACGCTTCAGCGCGTCGTAGTCCGTCGTGCCCTTGATCCGCTTCAGTGCGGCGTCCTTCTCCGTCGCCGTGATCTTCTCCTTCTTGTGCAGCCGGTCGAGGCTCGCGGTGACCGTCGACAGCCCGCGCAGCACCGCCGCCTCCGCGACGTCCACCATCACGGCGTCGACGCCCGCCGTCGCGCACACCTGCGCGATGCCGTTGCCCATGGTTCCGGCGCCGATGACGCCGACATTTCGAATTTCGCTCATTGCGCGGCCTCCCTCTGGAATAGGGTTCAATTGTGCCCGATTGCGCGGCAACACATCGCGCCGCCGCGGGGCAGATTGCGCCGAGGCGCCGGATCAACCGGCGACGGGCGCGCGCTGGCGACGGGCCGCCGGAACCTGTCCGGCCGGTGACGCACGACGCGGCGGATGGGTCCGAAGGCCGGCGATGAACACGTCGATCATCTTCGGCGCCGCGCGCTTCAGGTCGTAGGCGCCCGGCTCCTGCACCCACTCGTGCATCACGCCGACCATGAACGCGTTCATGCATCGCGCGGCGAGGCGCGTGTCGGTGTCGCGCGGAAGCTGACCCCTCGTCACAGCCTGCTTCAGCAATCGCTCGACGTTGACGAGGCAGCCGCTGTCGGTCGTCTGCCGGCGCTTTGCGACCGATTCGAATTCCGCGGCGAATTCGCACTTGTGGAAGATCACGTCGAACACCGCCTGCGTGCGCGGATCGGTCGCAAGCCGCGTCAGCCCGTCGACGGCAAGAGTGCGCAGCGCGGCGAGCGGATCGTCGTGACGGGCTTCGCCGGCCGAGGCCAGCATCGCCTCCATCGGCAGCTGCACGCGCTCGCACAGCGCGCCGAAGAGGTCGGACTTGTCGCGGAAGTGCCAATAGACCGCGCCGCGCGTGAGACCGGCGGCGGCGGCGACTTCGCCGAGCGATGTGTGGGCAACGCCGCGCTCGCGAAACACGCGCAATGCGGCGTCGAGCAGCGCGTCGCGCGTTGCCGCAGCTTCCATCTTGGTGCGTCTTGCCATGAGCCGATCCCGCTCTGGTGCATTCGGCCTGCGGAGGATGCGGGCCGGGCTGCCCGCGAATGATCCCTACACGCAGCGGGGTTGCAAACATCCAAGAATGTATGTAACGTCGGCGCGACTGTCAAGCGGTTCGAGCGCTGCCTACCGGCGGTGCGCACCCATCACGGAGCTCACGATGCCCCCTGCCTTGCCCACGACGCGCCGCGTTGCCACCAGTCTGTCGCTCGTCGCCACCATCGCCCTTGTCGCCGCCTGCGGCCAAACGCCGCAGGGCGGATTCCACGGCTTTCCGCCCGCGGCCGTCACCACGCTGGTCGTGCAGCCGCGAACGCTGCCCGTGAGCTACGAATACGTCGGGCAGACGACGGGGTCGAAGGAGGTCGAGGTGCGCGCGCGCGTCACCGGCATCCTCGAGAAGCGCCTCTACACCGAAGGCGGCTGGGTGAAGGCCGGCCAGCCGCTGTTCGTCATCGACCCGAAGCCGCTGCAGGCGCAGGCCGCGGCGGCCGACGCCGAAGTGGTCCGCGCCCGTGCCCTGCTCGCGCAGGCCGAGCGCGAGCTCGCGCGCCTGAAGCCGCTGGCCGAGCGTCGCGCGGTCGGGCAAAAGGAGGCCGACGACGCCGCGTCGAACGCGGACCTCGCGCGCGCGTCGCTGAAGGCCGCCGAGGCGCGGCTCGCCGAAGTCAATCTCAATCTCGGCTACACGCGGGTCAACGCGCCGATCACCGGCCTCTCGAGCCGCGCCAACAAGATCCGAGGGCAGCCTCGTCAACGCCAACGACACGCTGCTCACGCTCCTCTGGCAGGTCGATCCGATCTGGGTGCCGTTCAACGTCTCCGAGAACGAGCAGCTGCAGCTCAACCGCGCGGTCGCTGCGGGCCGGCTCGTGCTGCCGAAGGACAATGCGTTCGACGTGACGGTCAAGCTCTCCGACGGCTCGACGTTTCCGCGCAAGGGCCGCATCAATTTCAGCGACACGCGCGTGAATCCGTCGACGGGCACCTACGAGATGCGCGCCGAGATCGCGAACGCCGACGTCGCCCTCAAGCCCGGGCAGTTCGTCCGCGTGCAGCTCAAGGGCGCGACGCGCACCAACGCGATCGCGGTCCCGCAGATCGCGGTGCAGGACGGACCTCAGGGCAAGTTCGTCTACGTGACCGGGCAAGGACAAGGACGGCAAGGACATCGCGGTGGTCCGGCCGATCACGCTTGGGCGACTGGGTCGAGGCCGACGGCACGAACCTGTGGATCGTCGAGACCGGGCTCGAGGCGGGCGACACGGTGATCGTCGACGGCATCGCCAAGCTGCAGCCGGGCGGGGCGATCGCGCTAGGCGGCGGCGCGCCGGCCGCGGGCGGGCCGCCCAGCAAGGACGCCGCCCCAGCCAAGGACGCGGCCAAGTCCGCGCCGGCACCCAAGTCCTGATCGCGAGAGCCTCCCATGTTCTCGAGATTCTTCATCGACCGCCCGATCTTCGCGGCGGTCATCTCGGTGTTCTTCGTGCTGGCCGGGTTGGCGGCGATGCGCTCGCTGCCGATCGCGCAGTACCCCGAGATCGCGCCGCCGGTCGTCACCGTGCAGGCGGTCTATCCGGGCGCCTCCGCCGAGGTGCTGGAGCAGACCGTCGCCGCGCCGCTCGAAAACGCGATCAACGGCGTGCAGGGCATGATCTACATGAACTCGCACTCGACGGCCAACGGCGTCACGCAGATCGCCGGTCACCTTCGAGATCGGCACCAACGTCGACGACGCGACGATCAACGTCAACAACCGCGTCAAGCAGGTCGAGCCGCGGCTGCCGCTCGAAGTACGCCGGCAGGGCGTCTCGGTCGAGCGCGGCAGCTCGTCGTTCCTGCAGGTGCTGGCGTTCTACTCGCCGGACGGCCGCTACGACGATCTCTTCACGTCGAACTACGTGACGCTGAACGTGCTGGACGAACTGAAGCGGCTGCCGGGAACGACCAACGTCCAGATCTTCGGCGCCAAGGATTACGCGATGCGCGTCTGGGTGAAGCCCGACCGCCTCGCGCAGCTCAAGCTCACGCCCGGCGACGTCGCCGCGGCGATCAACGAGCAGAACGCGCAGTTCGCCGCGGGCAAGATCGGCCAGTCGCCGATCGGCGGCAAGCAGGACCTCGTCTACACGATCACGACCAAGGGCCGGCTCGCCGACCCGAAGGAGTTCGCCCAGATCATCGTCCGCGCGAATCCCGACGGCTCGACCGTGCGCCTCGCCGACGTCGCGCGCGTCGAATTGGGCTCGAAGGACTACGACTTCATCGGGCGCTACAACGGCCACGAGGCGACGCTCGTCGGCATCTTCCTCGCGCCGGGCGCCAACGCGCTCAGCGTCGCGAAGACCGTGCGCAACCGCGCCGCCGAGCTCGCGCAGAGGTTTCCCGAGGGACTGACCTACGCGGTCCCCTACGACACCACGCGCTTCGTCGAGGTGTCGATCACCGAGGTCGTGAAGACGCTTGCCGAGGCGATGCTGCTGGTGTTCCTCGTCGTCTACCTGTTTCTGCAGAGCTGGCGCGCGGCGGTGATTCCCTTCATCGCGGTGCCGGTCTCGCTGATCGGGACCTTCGCCGGACTCTACGTGCTCGGCTACTCGATCAACACGCTGACGCTCTTCGGCATGGTGCTCGCGATCGGCATCGTCGTCGACGACGCGATCGTCGTGCTGGAGAACGTCGAGCGGAACATGCGCGAGGAGAAGCTCGCGCCGCACGACGCCGCGGTCAAGGCGATGCACGAGGTGACGGGCCCGATCATCGCGATCGTGCTGACGCTGTGCGCGGTGTTCGTGCCGATCGCGTTCCTCGGCGGCCTCACCGGCGAGCTGTACCGCCAGTTCGCGGTGACGATCTCGATCTCGGTCGTGATCTCGGGCATCGTCGCGCTGACGCTGTCGCCGGCGCTGTGCGTGCTGATGCTGAAGCACGGGCATCGCGCCCGCCGGGTCGCTTCTTCAGCTGGTTCAACGGCTGGTTCCTGCGCGTCACCCACCACTATTCGGACGGCGTGATCTTGATGCTCCGTCGCGGAGTCGTCGGCCGTCGTCCTGTTCGCCGGTATGGTGGCGATCACCGCGTGGCTGTGGAGAATCACGCCGGGGAGCCTCGTCCCCGACGAGGACCAGGGTTTCTACATCGGCGCGGTGATCCTGCCCGACGGCGCGACGCTCGAGCGCACGGACAAGGTGGTGAAGCAGGTCGAGGAGGCGATCCGCGCCAATCCGGCGAACCAGGACATCGTTTCGTTCACGGGCTTCGACTTCATCGGCGGCGGCTTCCGCAACAACGCTGCCACGCTCTTCGTCACGCAGGTGCCGTGGGACAAGCGCAATGTCACCGCGGCGAGCCTCGTCGGCGAGCTCTTCGGCCGCACGATGGGCATCAAGGAAGCGCTGGTGCTGGCGTTCAACCCGCCGGCGATCTTCGGCCTCGGCACGGCGGGCGGCTTCGAGTTCTACATCCAGAACCGCGGCGAAGGCGGCTCCAAGCGGCTCGCGGAGGTGACGCAGGCGTTCCTCGCTCGCGCAAACAGCGACCCGGAGCTCGCCGGCGCGCAGACGCTGTGGCGCGCGACGGTCCCGCAGCTCTACGTCGACACCGATCGCGAGAAGGCGAAGAAGCTCGGCGTGCCGATCGACGACGTCTACAACGCGCTCGCCGGCACGCTCGGCACCTACTACGTCAACGACTTCAACAAGTACGGCCGGACGTGGCAGGTGCTGATGTCGGCCGATCCGGCGTACCGCAGTCGGCCCGACGACATCGGCGGCGTCTACGTGCGCTCGACCAAGGGCGAGATGATTCCGCTGGCGTCGCTCGCCACGGTCAATTTCTCGTCCGGACCCGACGCGCTCGACCGGTTCAACAACCTGCCGGCGGTGAAGATCATCGGCCAGGCCGCGCCAGGATTCAGCTCGGGCCAGGCGATCGCCAGGATCGAGAAGATCGCGGCCGAAGTGCTGCCGGCGGATTTCAGCTTCGACTGGGGCGGCACGTCGTACCAGGAGAAGCGCTCGGGCGGCGCCTCGGGCTTTTCGCTCGCGCTGGCGGTGATCATGGTGTTCCTGATCCTGTCCGCGCAGTACGAGCGCTGGTCGCTGCCGCTCTCCGTGCTGCTCGCGCTGCCGTTCGGGACCTTCGGCGCGCTGGCCGCGGTCTGGCTGCGCGGCATGACCAATGACGTCTACTTCCAGATCGGACTCGTGACGCTGCTCGGACTCGCGGCGAAGAACGCGATCCTGATCGTCGAGTTCGCGCTACGCCGGCACGAGGAGGGACTGTCGACGTCGGCGGCGGCGATCGAGGCCGCCAGGCTGCGGTTCCGCCCGATCCTGATGACCTCGCTCGCGTTCATCCTCGGCGTGCTGCCGCTCGCCATCTCGACGGGCGCCGGCGCCGGTGCGCGCCACTCCGTAGGCACCGGCGTGATGGGCGGCATGCTCGCGGCGACCTTCCTCGCGATCTTCTTCGTGCCGTGGTTCTTCCGGCTGATCTTCGAGCGGCGGATCACCGAGCCCCGCAGCAAGGACGAACTGCACACCGAGATCGAACACGCGCGCGACCTGCATGCGCGGCTCCCGGTGCCCACACCCGGCCACCCGCCGCAATCCGGTCATGGAGACGTCCATGCATAAGCCGCTCCTTGCCTTCGTCCTGGCGGGTGCTCTCGCCGGCTGTGCCGTCACCCAGCCCGCGCCGCCGCAGCTCGACCTGCCTGCCCCGACTGCGACCGCCGAGCAGAACGCGCTGCTCGAGCGCTGGTGGGTGGCGTTCGACGACCCCGTGCTGACCGCCGCTCATCGACGAGGCGATCGAGAACAACCTCGACCTCAAGTCGACGCTGGCGCGGATCGAGCTGGCCCGCGCGCAGTTGCTGCTCGCGCAGTCCAACCTCTATCCGAGCATCAACCTGACGGCCAACGCGGCGCGCTCGCGCATTTCGGGCGTCGGATCGCAACCTCTGCCGGCGGGCACGCCGCTGACCAGCAACGACTACGGCGTCGGCCTCGAAATGTCGTACGAGCTCGACCTTTGGGGCAAGTATCGGAGCGGCGCGTTGGCGGCCGCCAACGATCTCGCCGCATCGCGCTACTACCGCGAAACGATCCGCATCACGGTCGCCGCCGACGTTGCGAACGCGTACTTCCGCCTGCGCGCGGCCGACGCACTCCTCGTCGTGCTCGAGGACACGCAGAAGGCGCGCGCCGAAACGGTGGCGCTGCAGCGCGATCGGTTCGACGGCGGCATCATCGGCGAATACGACCTGCGCCAGGCGGAGGCCGAGCTCTCGGCCGTCGTCGCCGACATTGCGCGCGCCCGCCAGGCGATCGGCCTCACCGAGGGTGCGCTCGCAACGCTGACGGGCCGCTCGCCACGGGCCGTGTTCACGCCGGAGATCGCGCGCGGCGCGACGATCGAGGCGGCGACGGGCGTGCCGCAGCTGCCTTCCGGACTGCCGTCGGGTCTCCTCGAACGGCGACCCGACATCCGGCGCGCAGAGGCCGAGCTCGCAGCCTCCGATCTGCGCATCCAGCAAGCGCGCGCGGACTACTTTCCGAACCTCGCGCTGACCGGCGCTCTCGGTACCGAATCCGCGTCGCTATCCAATCTGTTCACCTCGCCGGCGACGGTCTGGCGCTTCGGTCTTGCGCTCGTGCAGCCGATCCTCGCGTTGAAATCGATCGAGGCTTCCGTCACTGCCGCCACCGCCCGCCGTGACGCGGTAACCGTGCAGTACCAGCAAACCGTGCAGACCGCGTTCCGCGAAGTGCACGACGCTCTGGTGACGAACCGCTCGGCAGGCGAGGTGCTCTCCGCCGAGACCGCCCGCCGCGATCAGCTCACGCAGGCGCTGGCGGTCGCGATGCTGCGTTACGACGCGGGGCGTACGTCGTACCTCGAGGTACTCGACGCCCAGCGCACGCTGCTCGCGGCCGAGACGCTGCGCATCGGCGCGGCGCGCGACGCGCGACTGTCGGTCGTCGACTTCGCGAAGTCGCTGGGTGGCGGATGGAGCCGCGAGACGTTCGCCGCCGCATACTGAACCATCCACGCCTTTCGCATCTCGGCCGATAGACCGAGCCGGTTGATGACTGCCCGTCCGAATGGACCGATTCGGCGTCGGAATCATTGCGCCGGCCGGCCTTTCGGGCACGTGACGCCTGGCCGGCTCACCATTCGTTGCGAAGCTCGCGCAGCTTGAGGAACACCGTCCGCGGGTCGGGCACCGCCGGAAGGTCTGGAAAGGCATCGCGCAATCGCGGCGATCACCGTCGGGCTCTGCAGGCGAAAGAACGTATTGATCCGCCTCTCGATATCGAGCGTCGTCACGAGCGCCTTGCCGGGGTCCTGCCCCGCGAGTCGTCCGAGCATTTCGCGGGCGTTCGCGTTGTCCGGCTCCCGATCCAGCGTGAAGCGCAGATTGTTCTCGATGTAGTCGTGGCCCGGATAGATCCGCGTCGCGTCCGGCAGTCTCGCGAGCTGTTCGGAAAACGTCTTATAGAGCTCCGCGGGATGGCCTCCGTTGTGGCAATTGCCGGCGCCCGCGTTGAACAGCGTGTCCCCGCAAAACAGCGCCGGCTCATCGGTGTGCGACAGCAGGCACACGTGACTCATCGTATGGCCGGGCGTGTCCAGCACCTCGAGCTCGACCGTCTTGCCGATAGCAACGACATCCCCGGCGCCAAGCCCACGGTCGATGCCGGCGATCTTGTCGCGGGCATTCCTGTGCGCGAGGACCTTCGCTCCGGTCTTCTTGACCAGCGGCTCGTTCCCGCCCGTATGGTCGCGATGTTCGTGCGTGTTCAGGATCTGGGTGATCGTCCAGCCCTCGTCCTTCGCGGCCTTCAGGCACTTCTCGTAATCGAGCGGGTCGACGGCGAGCGCCTCGCCCGTTTCCCCGCACGCGATGAGGTAGTTGAAATTGCGGTAGGCATTGGCGGTCCAGATCTGCTTGACGATCACGGCATCTTCCTCGGTCGGTTGACGTCCTTCCAATGATAGCGCGCATGACCGGCGCTCTCGCAGTCGATGCTGTTCGAGCGTTCGGCGCTCCGGCCCACGCCGCAGCGCGAGCGCGATCAGCGCGAACTCGGGGTAAGCGAGCGCGACCGCCCGCGGCTTCGCGCGACGGTCGGCCGTCGACGACGCGAAGTCGCCGGGTGGCGGATGGAGCCGCGAGACGTTCGCGGCTACGCATTGGCGCTTCCCGAGCCCCGCGCGGTCCCGGATTGCCCCGACAGCCGATTTCCGAGCTCCAGCCCCTGACGAACGCACTCATCCGAATTTGCATAGCTCCACGAGCCAAATCGACCTATGGAATAGATGTCCTGCGTTTCCAGGTATCGCGCGATCTCCGAGATTATTTCGGTCCTCGCATGCGTGGGAATCGGATAGCCGAAGGGCACATCGACAACCTTTCGCGTCACGACGTGGTCCGCCGACTCGATGAAACCACTGGCGACCAACCAGCCCACTGTCCCGTTCACCAGTTCGGCATCCGATCCTGCGGGTTTGCCGGGCGAGTACGAGACCTCGCAGATGATTGCATGATTCCTTCGCTCCGATAGACTCGTCGACGACGTGTGGTTGAACGCCACTTTGTGCGGCGGAATCGCAGGGTCCGAAATGTAGATCCGCTGCGGCACGCGCTTGTCGCGCAATCTGGCGAGAATCATGAGAATCTTCAACGAGACCGCGCGGAGCATCGATGCCCGTTCGACAAGCGCGCCCGGGCAATCGCTGATGCGGGCGAGCAGATGCGGCAGTGGCATGGTCGAGACGATTCGCTCCCAAGGCCAAATGCGCCCCGAGCTCGTATGGACGTTGCGGTTGGCCAGATCAATGCGAACCACCTCCTCGCCGAGCTCGATGCGCTCGCAGCGCGCGGCGAGCGCGATGAATATCGCTCCGAAACCCCCTTGAGCCGGGTAGGCGACCCGACTATCCGATTGCAGGGGTCGACGCGTCGGCACGGCCGCGGCGTCGATGCGGGGGTCGACGGGAGCGGCCGCCACCCGCTCGACGACCCAATCACAACTGATGTCCTTCAGATCGCACGCCCATAGCTTGCTGTTGTACGGCAGCATGAAATTCTGCGCGACACCGTTCCCGAAGCGCCGCAGGATCCATTCTTCGAAATTGGCGCTGCGTGCAACCAGCGCTGCGTCAACGTTGTGCCCGCGGCAATCCTCGACGATCTTCCTGTCGTCCAGCATCGCGAAGTGCTGCTGGAAGGGGTAGGGAATGAGCTGCCCCGACACCCAAACCCGAGCGTCTCGAGCCTGCTCCTGCAGCGCCCCGTTCATCAGCGAGTGCACCAGGTCCCGCACTTCCTGGTGCGGGGTGTGGAAGGAATGCCCGCCCAGGTCGAAGACACCGTCCTCGATCTCAATGGACCGGCTGAGGCCGCCGACTTCACGCGACTTTTCCAGAACGATGGCGCCACGCCCGAACCGGTGCGCAAACGCCAGCCCGGCAGGTCCCGCCCCAAGCACAAGCGTCGTCGCGGTCACAGCGACAGCCGCTTCACGACATCCATGGCGGATGCGGGCAATAGTAGCTTCGAATGCTGCACGCGGGCACTCCCGACGACTTCTATCCCCGCCTTGAACTGCTCGGTATCTTGCGCGACGAGCAGCTGAGGTGGTGTTGCCGACAGATACTTGTACGGCCCATGGCGGTAGGCATGTGGATATTCCTCCCCCGCGTTATGCAGCAACAGGAACAGCGACTCCCCGAAGCACGCAAGAAGATGAGCTCCTCCCCCCTGCACAGCGACAAGCACGTGGGACTTGGCGAGCACTTCCAGCTTGGCTTGATTGTAGTTTTCGGCACCGGACTCACACGCCGCTTCGAAGTCGGTCACGTGTGCGAACTGCCTGATGACCGCTCGGTCCGGATAGTCACAGGTGACGTTGTCGTCGCAGGAATAGCCGGGGGCGGGCCCGCGGGGCCTGCTATACACAACGTCGAACGCATTGAACGTCAGTTGCAATAGGCGCCGTAGGCTGTTGAGCGGCATATAGTTGATCGGTCCCTCCCCCCATTCGACGGTGAACTTGTTCTGAATGAAGAGGACGGGACGATTGAATTGCCTGCCTGCCTTCTTGAAGTGCTGCCTGTAGTCCGGATACACGTGCCACGGGCTCGCCGTGGCGCTGTACGTGCTGTTGGTTGGCCAGTAACGTTGCGACGTCGGCACCCAACGTCTCGGTTCGATCTTCTCCTCGAACTCGGACTCATCGAGGAAGAAATAGTAGGGCCGCATTCCGGCGTAGGTCACGATTCGGCGGCCCGACAAGTGTCCTGCTTGCTTCAGCCACGCCGCGAACGGCACGAATGTGGCTATCTCCGCACCAAATTCGCCTGTGTACTCGAGCTTCGAATGCTCCCTCAGCAGGGTGAGGGAGTTGACAAGAAGGGACGGCTCGCGCGATGAAAGTTGTGCAGGCATTTGTGACTATGAAATGTAACGCAAACACGGCGCGGTCGCGCCGTGTCTTGTGCTCGCTGGTCGGGCGGCGCCGCGGGTCGATTCGCCGCGGCGAGCCGCATGCTGAACGGGCCGAGCGCACGATCGGCGACGCGCCGTCACCGTGCCCGGACATCGGATACGGCCGCCGGTTCCGGGCCATTGGCACCCGCGTTGGCGAATATCGCCGTGGCGCGCAAGTTCGATCGCCGCTCTTCCCATTTGTCGCCGCCCCGATCTAGCGTTCACTCACCGGGCGCTCCGGTCGGCGCAGCAGCGATAGGGCGATGAGCGCCGAGGCAACCATCAGGAACAGGCTCACCGCGTTCAGCACGGGGGTAGCGCCCTCGCGCATGCGGCCGTACATCATGATCGTGAGCGGGGGATCGGAGCCGACCAGCATCAGCGTCGTGTTGAAGTTCTCGAACGACATCAGAAAGGAGATCGCAGCCGCGCCGATCAACGCCGGCTGGAGGTACGGCAGCATCACCGTCCACAGCACCGCGGCGCGCGACGCGCCGAGGTTGAATGCCGCTTCCTCCAGCGTCGTGTCGAAGCGCTTCAGGCGCGCCGCGATCATCAGCGTGGCGATCGAAACGATGTACGAGAACTGGCCGGCGACGACCAGCGGCAGGCCCGGCCGCAGGAAATCCAGCTCGAGCCCCCAGAGGTCGTCGGCGAGCTGCGCGAGCCGGCTCGCGAAGGCGAGGATCGAGATGCCGAGGATCACGCCGGGAATGACGAGCGGCGCCAGCATCAGAAGCGAGACCGCCGATTTACCGCGAAAGTCGACGCGCTCCAGCAGGAAGGCGTTGACCGTGCCGACCGCGACCGAAAGCGCGCTCACCCAGCAGGCGACGAGCACGCTCGTCGCCACGCTCTTCAGGAGCGGCGCGTCGGCGAAGAGCCCTGTCCGGCGGTTCGCGCCGTCGCCCACGAACCAGTCGACAGTGAATCCCCGCCACGGCGGCGCCGGATAGTTCGCGTCGTTGAACGCGAACACGGCGACGATGACGAGCGGCACGAACAGGAACACGAAGAACGCCGCGACGTAGCCCGCGGTCGCACACCGGGAGAACGCGGACCTCGGCAGCGACGGAATCACGAGCGCCTCATCACGTCGCCGAAGCGCTGGCCGGTCACCCTCAACCCGATCCAGACGATCGCGGTGGACAGCACGAGCAGCAGGAAGCCGAACGCCGCCCCCTGCTCCCAGTTGAACCGCGTGATGAACTGCGTGTAGATCTGCTCGGTGAACCACAGCGAGTTCTTGCCGCCGAGCAGCGTCGGCGTCAGGTAGTTGCCCAGCGTCAGCATGAACACGACGATGGAGCCCGCGGCGATGCCCGGAGCCGCATGGGGAATCACGATCTGCCGCAGGATCGAAGCGCCGTTGCCGCCGAGGTCGTACGCGGCCTCAATCAGCGAGTCGTCGAGACTCTCCAGCGCGCTGACGAGCGGCACGACCATGAACAGCATCGACGTGTAGACGAGGCCAACCAGGATCGTCGCATCGTGGTAGAGCATCTCGATCGGCGCCGCGGTGATGCCGAGGTCGACAAGCAGCCGCGGCAGAACGCCCGACTCGCGCAGCAGGATCATCCAGCCCAGCGTGCGCACGGTTTCGCTCACCCAGAACGGGATCAGGCACAGCACGAACAGCACCGACTTCGCGCGGCCGCGCGCGATCTTCGCTATGTACCAGGCCACCGGAAACGCGATGGCCAGCGTGCAAAGGGTGGCGAGGATCGAGATCGCGGCCGTGCGGACGAACGTGTGCCAGTACAGCGGCTCGTCTACGAACGTGCGGTACTGGCCGAGGCTGAGCTCGTAGACACGCGGCGCCACACGCGCGCGGAGCGAGAGCACGGCGAGCTCGATGTGCGGCAGCACGATGAGCCCGACGAGCCACACGAGGGCTGGCGCCATCAGCAGCAGCAGCGCGAGTCCGGTGCGCCGAGGGTCCGGCGCGCCCGACCCGGCGGCCGGGGCGCGCGACCTACCCGCCATGGCCGGCCGCGCGGAAGCATACCGCGCGCTTTTCGTCGAAGCCGAACGCGATCGTCTCGTCGACCTTGAGGTCGGCGAAACGCCCGGTCTGCGGCAGCGCGATCCGGATCTCGGCGCGCGCCGTCTGCTCGCGAACGAGCACCGCCGAATTCGCGCCATCGAAGAGCAGGCTCTGCACGTGACCGGAAAAGCGCTGCGCTGCGGGCGGCAGCGCCGCCGCGTCGCGCGCGAGATCGACGGCCTCGGGTCGCACGAACGCCTCGACCGCGTCACCCGCGGCAACGGTCGCGCTCGTGCGCGCGCGCACGGTGAGCCCCTCCGCGGTCACGAGCTCCACCACCTCGCCTTCGACACGCACCGCGCGGCCGGCGACCCGGTTGTTGGCGCCGACGAAGCCCGCAACGAATGGGGTCCGCGGCTCGTAGTAGAGCTCCTGCGGCGTGCCGACCTGCTCGAATCGTCCCGCGTTCATCACGGCGACGTGATCGGAGAGCACGAGCGCCTCGGACTGATCGTGCGTGATGTAGACGAACGTCGTGCCGAAGTCCGCCTGCAGCTGCTTCAGCTCGACCTTCATGTGCTCGCGGAGCTTCAGATCGAGCGCGCCCAGCGGCTCGTCGAGGAGCAGCAGCGTCGGCTCCAGCACAAGGCTCCTCGCGATCGCGACGCGCTGCTTCTGTCCGCCGGAGAGCTGGTCGACACGCTTGCCCTCTGCGCCGGGCAGGCCGACGCGCTTCAGCATCGCGTCGACGCGGCCCGCAATTTCCGCGCCCGCGACGCCGCGGCGCGCGAGACCGTAGCCGACGTTCTCGCCGACCGACATCATCGGAAAGAGCGCGAGGTGCTGGAACACCATGTTGACGGGCCGGCGGTTCGGCGCCACGCCACGCATCGAGCGGCCGCCGATTCGCACGTCGCCCTGGTCAGGCGCCAGAAATCCGGCGACGATGCGCAGCAGCGTGGTCTTGCCGCAGCCCGACGGCCCTAGGATCGAGAAGAAGCTGCCGTGCGCAACCGCGAGCGACAGACGGTCGACCGCCGCGTGCGTGCCGTAGCGCTTGGTGACGCCGTCGACTTCGAGGTCCTGCTCCATGGGCGATGCGGTCGCGCGAAAGAACGTCGGCGCGCTCGCGCACGCCGCCGTCAGATGCCGGGCGCGCCCGCGGTCAGCTCGCCGCTTTCACTCGGTCGAGCACCTTGCCTTCGATGTCCTCGATACCCGGCGGCACCGCCGGATACCACTTGACGTTCTTGAGCGCCGCCTCCGGGAAGCTCTTCGCGAACTGCGCCTTGAGCTTCGCATCCATCAACTGGTCGGCGCCTTTGCTGGCCGTGAAGTTTCCCGCCGACGCGGCGACCTTCGCGGCGATCTCCGGCCGCATGTTGAAGTTGATCCACGCGTACGCCGCCGCGTCGTTGCGACCCTTCGCCGGCAGCGCGAACGTGTCGATCCAGCCGAGCGCGCCCGACTTCGGCGCGATGTACTGGATTTCCGGATTCTCGCCGTTCAGCTTCCATCCGCCCGTGTCCCACATCATCGCGCCGACGATCTCGCCGGTGCGTGCGCCGTTCAGCAGCTGGTCCTTGTTGTCCCAGAAGAACTTGATGTTGCCCTTGCACGCGGCGAGCGTCTTGCCGACGTCGTCCATCAGTGCGGCATAGGCCTTCGGATCGCCGTAGAGCGCGAACGGGTCCTTGCCGCTCGCGAACGCGAACGCGAGCAGCGTCGGGCGCTTGAGCCGCATGCTGGTCTTGCCCTTGTACTCGGCCTTGCAGAGGTCCGGGTAGTCGGACATCTTCGCGAGCTTGGTGTTGACGACGAGGCCGTCGGTGCCCCAGATGTGCGGCAGCCCGTACACCTGACCCTTGAGCGTCGTGTTCTTCTTCGTCGCGTCGAGCATCGACGGGATGAAGAGGTCCGTCTTGATCTTCGCCATGTCCATCGGCTTGTAGATGCCGAACTCCTGCTGCGGGCCGACGATGCGGTCCTGTGACGGCTGGGCGAGATCGAAGCCGGCCCCGCCGGTGGCGCGCAGCTTGGAGATCATCTCCTCGTTGTTGGAGAGCGTGATCTCGACGTCAATGCCCGTCTCCTTCTTGAACTGGGCGAGCACGTCGGCGGGCACGTAGTCGGCCCACGTGATGAGACGCAGCTTGTTGTCCTGCGCGAGCGCGGACGTGGCGACGCCTAGGGCGACAAGGCCGGCGGCGAGGAATGGGCGCGAGAGCTTCATGAAGGCCTCCAGGGGGAATGATGCGTGCTCCGCTTCGATGCGGCGGCGGAGCGTGAAGCTTACCGCAACGAGCGCGCCGCGCGGGGCGCAGGTCACTGCAGGCTCGGCTTCTTGAGGAGGTCGTAGCGGTCGGCCGAGCGCACGCGCAGATGCAGCGGCGCGCCGTCGCGCGCCAGCGTCACCGGAATCTCGGTGCCGGCCGGACCCTGTCGCCACACCTGGCGAAAGAGCTCGGCGAGACTTCCGACGCGCTCGCCTGCGACCGCGACGACGACATCGCCCGCCGCAACACCCGCGCGCTCGGCCGGCCCGCCGCTCGCGAGTCCGTTCACGACCAATCGGCCCTGTGCCTCGACGGTGTACATGCCGAGCCACGGCCGCGGCGGCTGCGCCGTGCGCCCCGTGCGCAGGAGGTCGCCAGGATCGGCTCGAGCAGATCGACCGGCACGAACATGTTGCCGTCGACGTCTCGTCGCCCGACTTCTCCTGCAGCAGCAGCGAGCCGATGCCGACGAGGCGGCCGTCCTCGTCGAGCAGCGCGGCGCCGCTCCATTCCGGATGCGGCGGCGTTGTGAACAGCGCCTCGTCGAGCAGGTATTCCCAGAACCCGGCGAATTCGCGCTTGGCGAAGACCGTCGCCTTCAGCGCGTGCGCGCGCCCGCCGTGCCCGATGCACGAAGACGTCGTCGTCCTCGACCACCGACGCGGCGGTTCCGCGTTCGAGCACCGGCCAGCGCGGGCGGCCCAGCGGCTGCACCAGCCCGAAGCCCGACACGAAGTCGTAGGCGAGCGGATGACCCTGCACGACGGAGCCGTCGTTGCCGGTGAGCCAGACCGACGCCGCCTCGGTGATCAGGTAGCCGATCGTCAGGACGAGGCCGTCGTCCCGGATGACGACGCCGTTGCCGAGGCGCTCGGTGCCGAGGATCGACGCGGTGAACGCGTCGTCCGGCACCTCGGCGCGCAGCGCGACGACCGCGTCGAGCGCCGCCTTGAGGTCGAAGCCGACGTCGCCCTGCGCGGGTTGCGATGCAGAAGGAAAGGACCAGCGCGCGGATTCGGACACGAAGGTGGTCGTCGACTGCAGGCACGTCGTGCCTGCCTCGGATGGATGTTACCCGTCCCGGGTCGTCGATGGTGCGCGGGCATCGGGAGAGGGTTGCGATCCTGGAGACCGCCGACGCGCGATGCGTGAACGGCGGCGGCGTATCCTTCCCCGATCGACGTCCGCCCGCTGCCCGCGCCCCCCGCCGCTCGTGATCTCGCTACGCTGGCCCCCCCGCTCCCGGCACCCGCCGGCCACGATCGAGCCGCCGATGCTGTACCGGTTCGTGCTCGTCTCGATGCTGCTGCACCTGCTGGTGCTGATCGTTTTCGGCACTACACCCGGCGGCGGCGCGCGGCGGGGAGACGAGGCGTGGGGATCGCTGGACGTGACCCTGCGGCGGGTGTCTCCCGAACCGGGATCGGGAATCAGGCTCGCGCCGGGCGCGCAGACGAGCAGCGCCGGGTGCCGCCCTGCTGCGACGGCCGGGCGGTGCGGCGCGCCCCGTTACCGCCACCCGCGATCGAAAAGGCTCCGGCGGTGGCGCCGCCCGTTCCGTTGCCGGCACTCCCGGTCGCGCCGCAGCCGCCTGCGGTGGAAGCCTCCCGATCCGCGGAGGAAGCTTCCGCCGCCCGCGCCCTCATTGCCGCTCGAAGCGCTGCCTGCGCTCAACCGCGAGGCTCCCGCGGAAGTCGACAAACCAGTCGCGCCATCGGTGGCGCCGCCGAAGGCTGAAGCGCCGCCCGCGCCACCGATGGAACCGAAGCCGCGCGACGAGCCGCCACCTCCGCAGGCCGCGCCGGGCGCACCCGCTGCCCCCCAGACGATGGAGCGCGTCGTTGCGCCCGCCGTCGAGCCGCCGTCACGCGAGGTGCCCGTGCCGCCCACGCCAACCGCACCGCCACGCGACGTGCCCACGTCGCCGGCACCGCCCGCACCGCAGCCGGTCGAGCGCATCGCCCCACCAAGGGCCGAGCGCGAAATCGCGCCCGCCGTCGAGCCACCGTCACGCGAGGTGCCCGTGCCGCCCACGCCAACGGCACCGCCACCCATCGAGCGCATCGCGCCGCCGGCAGAGGTGCCCGCGCCGCGCGTGGCACCCGCGGACACCGGGCGCCACCCGAGCGCGTGGCGCCGAAGGTCGAGCGCGAGATTCCGCCGCCGGCAACGCCGCTGCCGCGCAGTGCGCCGATGGAGACGGCACCGCGCGTCGAGCGCGTCGCACCGCCGGCGGCCTCGCCGGGCAGGGCACCCGCCGCACCCGCGCCGGCACGAACCGAGACGCCACCCGGCGAGTCGCCTCCGCGTCTGCGCTTCGGCGCCCCGGATCCCGCCGACGAGATCTTCAAGCCGCGTAGCGATGTCGCCCCGGCGGCCGCCGAGCCCGGCGGCGCACCGCGCCTCGATCTCGACGCGACGCGTCAGCGCGCGCGCGAGATCGCCAGCGAAGGCGCCGGCTATCGCGGCATCGTTCCGGCCATTCCGCCGCCGCCCCCGGACCGCAAGTCGAAGCTGGCCGAGGCGATCGAAAAGGCGCAGAAGCCCGATTGCCGGGACGCGTACGCCGGGATGGGCCTGCTCGCCGTGCCCGCGCTCGTCGCAAGTGCCGTCGGCAATGGCGGGTGCCGATGGTAGCGACCGTCGGCCGAAGCAGTGCGCGCACCGGCCCCGGCGTGCGGGCCCGCTCACATTCCGGCGGCATGACGTGTCGCGCGGACAAGGCCCCGGCTCAATGCCCGATCCGCAGCGCCTCGAGGACACGCGAGACCATGTTGTAGGTGGCGACGGTGGCTACCAGCTCGACCAGCGCGCGCGCGTCGAAATGCTCGCGCAGCGGCGCGAACGCCGAATCGGAAACCTGGACCTCGCGGGTCATCGCGTCGGTCAACGAGAGCGCCGCGCGCTCCGGCGCCGTGAACCCGGCGGTGAATGCCCCGGCGCGCAGCGCATCGAGTTGCGCATCGCTGACGCCGGCCGCCCTGGCGTGGGGGACGTGCGCGTCGAACTCGTACGGCGCGCGATTCAGGACGGCAACGCGCAGGATCACCATCTTGCGCAGCGCGGGCGGCAGCGAGCTGCGATTCCGGATGGCGGTAAGGAACTCGCGCCAACCGTCGGCGACCGGCGCACTGTTCAGCAGGACCTGGTAGAGCAGCGGCACGTGCCCCCGTTCGGACGCGATGGCCTCCTCGATCGCAGCCAGCTCGGCGCGCGTGCCGGGAACGACGGGCGCGATGCGGGGGGCACGTCATTCGCCTCGGATCTTCTTGTCGGGCCGACGTGGCGGATGGCGTGGGCAAGCGGGGCCGGGGACGATGCGGGTCAGCGCGAAATCCAGATCGGGAACCGGTAGAGCCGCTGCGGATTGTCCACCAACAGCGCCCGGCGCAGCGCATCGGTCGGCGCGATCTCGCCGACCAGGTCGGCGAGCAGCCCATCGTCCGGCACGTGCGTGTGATTCGGATGGGGCCAATCGGTCCCCCACAGCGTCCGCTCGCCGAACGACTGCACCAGCGAGCGCGCCAGCGCCACGGCGTCCGCATAGGGCGGACCCTGCCGCGAACAGCGGTCGCTGGCGCTCACCTTCACCCAGACGCGGTCATGCGCCAGCAACGCGCGAAGCGTGCGGAACGCCGGTTGCTCGGCTCCAAGCGACGCGTCGATGCGCGCCATGTGATCGATGACCACCGGCACCGCCGAGCGCACGAGCCACGGCGCGAGCCCTTCGATGAGGTCGCTGTCGAAGTGGACCTGCAGGTGCCAGCCCATGTCGACGAGCCGCGATGTCAGCGCGATCACGTCGGCGATCGGCGCGCCGGGCCCCAGATGTTTCATGAAATTGAAGCGGACGCCGCGAAACCCCTGCCCGTGCAGCTGCCGCAGGGTCTGATCGGTCACGTCGATCGGCACCAGCGCGATTCCGCAATACTTTCCCCCCTTCGCGGCGATCGCGTCGGCGACCACCGCATTGTCGAAACCGTGGCAGCCGGATTGAACGATCGCGCAGTGCTCGATGCCGAGCAGGGCGTGCAGCGCGAAGAGCCTTTCCTTGGGGGCGTCGGCCGGCGTGAACGTCGCCTCCGCCGCGAACGGAAAGACGCGCGCGGGCCCGAAGACGTGGCAGTGGGCATCGCAGGCGCCAGGCGGCAGGGCGATCCGGGGGCGCGACGGCGCCGGGTGGAACTTGGGGGTCGGATCCTGGCTCATGCTCGCCGCGGCGGTGTCGTTCGATCAGCCCGTAATGTCTTGCGCACGACCGGCCGCATCGGCCGCCGTCGCGCCACTTCGACGAAGCCCGCGCGGTCGAACATCGGCTTCGCCCCGAACCACATGAAGTCGTCGACACTCCGGGACGGCTTGTCGTAAGGATAGGCCTCGACCAGCGTGACACCCTGCTTCCTCGCCCACTCGACCGCACCCTTCAGCAGCGCCTCCGCGACACCGCGGTGCCGCGCCGCGGCATCGACGAAGAAGCAGACGATCGACCACACCGGCTTGTCGTCGACCGCCTTCATCACCGGAGAACGCCTGAGCTTGGCATAGTCGTCGCGCGGCCCCAACGATACCCAGCCGATCGGCCGACCGCCCTCGTAGCCGATCAAGCCGGGCACGACGCCCCGGTCGACCAGCGCCTTCAGTGCGCGCTTGTTCGACTCGGCGCGCGTCACGCCCGGCGGCGGCTCGTGCTTGCCCGAGCGGCGATAGCACATGCAGTAACAGCCGCGGGCGATCGATGCTCCGGGCCGGTCGAAGAGTTGGACGAGGTCGTCCCAGCGACCGGGCGTCAGTGGTTCGATCACGATTCGCATGGCATCAGCGCGGGTTCCGCGCATAGGGCGTGGATCGCGGCATTCTACGTCGCCGACGGGCAACGCCGGATGCCGGCATTCGGCAAGACGTCAAGCGTCGGCCGTCCCTGGGTGGCCGACCGCAGATCTTGCTAGAATGCCTTTCGCTCACCTTCATCGCGTGGCACGACAGCGGAGAGATCGACATGCCAACCAAGAAGGCTTCATTGCCGCGCTCGTTGCGACTGAAGTCCCTCCGCTCGGGCGGGGCCGCGGGTGGAGCGTGCGGCAATCCGCTGGGCTTCACCATGCAGCATCAGGAACAGACGCAGTGGTGCTGGGCGGCCGTGTCGACTTCGGTCAACCTCTACTATCATCCGGCCAGCGGCCAGACCCAATGCGCGGTCGCCAACACGGCGATGGGTCAGACGACGTGCTGTCAGGATGGCAGCACACCCCAGTGCAACCAGCCCTGGTTTCTCGATCAGGCCCTGCAAATCGTCGGCAATCTCAAGTCATGGTCCCCCGGCAAGGCAGCGCTGGCGAAGGTCAAAGCCCAGATCGGTCAATGCCGGCCGCTTTGTCTGCGCATCGGCTGGAACGGCGGGGGCGGCCATTTTGTCGCGGTGTACGGGTATTCCGGCCAACGCCTGAACATCGGCGACCCGTGGTACGGCAACTCTGTCGTGACGTATGGCCCGTTTCCGAACACGTACCAGGGCGGCGGCGCCTGGACCGACAGCTACACGACCAAGAGCTAGCGAGGACACCGGTCATGGCGATCATCGTGCGCAACGCACCCCGACGCGGAGCGGCGGTCCTTGCCGCGCACATCACCGACCTGGTGCGAGAACGGCGGGTTCCGAGCGGGATGCGCATGGACCTGCGCGCCGAAGAGCTGGCGCACAGCGAGCCGCATCCCGTCTACGTCGCGACGCTCGACGATCTGGCCGCGGGCAAGCTGCTCGACGCGGCGAAGCAGACGAGCTGGCGCTATCTGCTCGTGCAACGTGACGAGGCGGTTGCCGAGGCGGAGCTCAGTGCCGCACAGCGCGGCGCGCGGGGCGCCAAGGGCAAGGACCTGGAGTTCGTCAGCTTGACCCATGGACCCTTTACCGCGGCGACGGTCGAAGCGCTGCGTGCCGCCGAGAACCTGCCGCAGGTGGCGAAGGCCGACTACGAGCTTCGGCTCCTCAAGGTGCCCGCCGTCTACCTCGTCGCGCTATGGCTGCACGGCGGGGAACAGGACATCCTCGTCCCGATGGGCGACCCGCCGGGAGGCCTAAAGAGGAACAAGCCGTATTCCGAAGCGGGCGTCATCCGGGCCCTGCGCGACGTGGTCGCACGGACCAAGCAGTTTCAGGATGCGTACGACGAGAATCAGCGCAAGCGCCGAGCGAAGAGACGGTAGCCGACCGCGGCCCCCCTCGGGGCGTCGACAGGACACGCACCACCGTTCGAGCGCGCCGGCGTGCGCGGGAAGAGCGCCGGGCGACGACGCTGCGGCCGGCTAGGGTAGCGCCGGCGCCGCGCGTGCCGGCGACGCGGCGGCATCCCGGCTTTCGCGATACTTCGCCCACCACGCCTCGGCGTCGGCCTGCGTCCACGCCAGGGGAGTCGAAAGTCGATCGAGCGCCTCGACCACCGCGTTGATCGTCTGCGGCCGCCGCGCCCGGTCCTTGTCCAGGCAGGCGGCGATGAGCGCGTCGAGCCCCTCCGGGATGCCGGCGACACCGCTTGCGGAGACGCGCGGCGCGGGCGTGTGCAACACCTGGTTCGAGATGTCGAGGTTGTTCTCGCCGTCGAAGATCGGCTTTCCGGCCAGCAGGAAGTAGCCGACGGCACCGAGCGCGTAGATGTCCGAGCGCGCGTCGACGTCGGCGGGATTCAGGATGCGCTCCGGGCGCCATGTAGCGCGGCGTTCCGAGGATCTTCAGCTGCTTGGTGATGTCGCGGGTCTGCGCGCGTTCGAGGTTCTTGACGAGGCCGAAGTCGAGCAGCTTGACCACGTCGTCCTCGCCACGGCGACACAGCATCACGTTCTCCGGCTTCACGTCGCGGTGGATCATCCCGTGCTCGTGCGCTTCGCGCAGCGCCGCGCCGACCTGCCGCAGGATGTGGATCACGCGCCCCGGCGGCACGGGCCCGGAGTGCGCCACCAGCTCGGCGAGCGTCACGCCGTCGAGGTACTCCATCACGTAATACGGCTCGCCCTCGCGCGTGCGCCCGAAATCGTAGATCCGGACGGTGTTCGGGTGCAGCAGCTGGCTCGCGACCTGCACTTCCTGCTCGAACCGGTGCACGAATTCGTCGGTCGCCACGTGCTTCTTCAGGATCTTGATCGCGGTCGGGCGTTTGAGCAGCGCGTGCCGCGCAAGGTAGATCGTCGCCATGCCGCCTTCGCTGATCTGGCGCTCCAGCGTGTAGGCACCGAGGCGCTGCAGGCGGCCGAACTGCCGCTGCAGGCGGCCCAGCGAGATCGCCGACGTGAACGCGGCGGCCAGCGACACGACGATGAACCCGGCGATCACCGCGAAGCTGATCCAGAAGTAGCGCAGCGGCGCGAACGCCTCCGTCGTGGCGATCTCGGCGATGACGCCCATGTCGTAGGCCGGAAGCCAGCGCCAGACGCCGATCACCTCGCTGCCGCGATAGCTGCGGTACGGCTCGCGATTGCGCCGGCAATCGGACTCCAGCCGCCTTGCCGCGCGCCGCGACCGCCATCGCCGCCGCCTGCGTCAGCGGTCGGGCACCAGCTTCGAGCGTCGGCACGTGGCCCTCGACCAGGTCGCCGCCGGGGTCGCGCACCGGAACCACGAACGCCGACGTGCCGACCGCCGATTCGGGAAGCACGTCGGCGGCGATCAGCTCCTCGGCGAAGCGCGACGGCGTCAGCATCAGGCCGTCGTCCGAGAAGGCGAAGGCCTCTGCGGTGTCGCCGGGACGCGCCGCGGAGAAGATCGTCGCGAGCTCGCGATCGGCCTCCACGCCCATCGCCAGCGCGGCGAACGGCTGCCCGTTGCCGGTGCGAATCGGCGCGAGAAACCACGCGACCGGGCGACGCTGCTCCGAGGCTCCCTTGACCGACAGCTCCTGATCCGGATAGGGGCGCACGAACTGCGGCGTGCCGTCGAGCGCCAGGTCGAGTCGCTGCCGGAAGGCGCTCGATCGCAGCCGCTGGCCGCAACGCGCCGGGTCCTTCGACGCGAGCACGAGGCCGGCGCGATCGACGATGCGGAAGGCGACGACGCCTTGCGTCGACAGCGACGCCTGCACCCCGCCCGAGTTCCTCGGCTTCGGCGGTGCAGCGGCGCGGCGCCGCGGCCTGGTCGCGCACCTCGGCGGCGAGCCGCGCGGCCCGCTCGACGACGACCGGCTCCTTGGCGATCCTCGCCGCCTCGGCGTTGTGCTCGCCGACCCAGACGTCGAGCCCCTTGACGACGGTGCCGAGCAGCGCCTCGAGGCTCGTCACGCGCGTTTCCGCGATCGATTCGCGGACGCCGTTGTAGGCCCAGTACCCGAGCCCGATCAGCAGCGCGCCGGCCAGCACCGTCGCGGCGTTGCGCCAGGTCTCGGTCTCGACCAGATCGGCGATGATGTTCGGGATCGCGTTGGCCGGCGCCTCGGGATCGCCGACACCGATGTCGAGGATCGGCACCTTCTCCGGCGCGCGGCTCGGGCGTCGACTTCGCCTCGCTCGTCATCTGCGGCACGCCGTCGGCATCGCTTCCGCCGCCGCTCGCCGCTACATGCTCCGCCGATACTGCCCGCCCACCTCGAACAGCGCGTGGGTGATCTGACCGAGCGAGCAGACGCGCACGGTGTCGACGAGCTCGGCGAACACGTTGCCGTTCGCGATGACCACCTGCTTCAGCCGCGCGAGCGCCGCCGGCGCCTCCGCCGCGTGCCGCGCATGGAAGTCGGCGAGCCGCGCGAGCTGGGACTGCTTCTCGTCTGTCCGTCGAGCGCGCGAGCGTGATCGTCCGCGGCGCCTCGTCGGCATGCGGGCTGCGGAAGGTGTTGACGCCGACGATCGGGTAGCTGCCGTCGTGCTTCCGGTGCTCGTAGAACATCGACTCTTCCTGGATCTTGCCGCGCTGGTAGCCGGTCTCCATCGCGCCCAGCACGCCGCCGCGCTCGGAGATCGCCTCGAATTCCTTCAGCACCGCCTCCTCGACGAGGTCGGTCAGCTCCTCGATGATGAAGCTGCCCTGGTTCGGGTTCTCGTTCTTGGCAAAGCCCCCATTCGCGGTTGATGATGAGCTGGATCGCCATCGCGCGGCGCACGCTCTCCTCGGTCGGCGTGGTGATCGCCTCGTCGTAGGCGTTGGTGTGCAGCGAATTGGTGTTGTCGTAGGTGGAGATCAGCGCCTGCAGCGTCGTGCGGATGTCGTTGAACGAGATCTCCTGCGCGTGCAGCGAGCGGCCGGAGGTCTGCGAGTGGAACTTGAGCTTCTGCGAGCGCTCGTTCGCGCCGTAGCGCTGCTTCATCGCGACCGCCCAGATCCGCCGCGCGACGCGGCCGATCACCGTGTACTCGGGGTCCATGCCGTAGCTGAAGAAGAACGACAGGTTCGGCGCGAAGTCGTCGATGCGCATGCCGCGCGCCAGGTACGCCTCGACGAAGGTGAAGCCGTTCGACAGCGTGAATGCGAGCTGCGAGATCGGGTTGGCGCCGGCTTCGGCGATGTGATAGCCGGAGATCGACACCGAGTAGAAGTTGCGGATGTCGTTCCGGACGAAGTACTCCTGCATGTCGCCCATCACCTTGAGCGAGAACTCGGTCGAGAAGATGCAGGTGTTCTGGCCCTGGTCCTCCTTCAGGATGTCGGCCTGCACGGTGCCGCGCACGGAGGTCAGCGTCCAGTCGCGGATCTTCTCCTCCTCGTCGTCGGTCGGCTCGCGGCCGTTGTCCTTCCTGAACTTGTCGATCTGCTGGTCGATCGCGGTGTTGACGAACATCGCGAGGATCGTCGGCGCGGGGCCGTTGATCGTCATCGACACGGAGGTCGTCGGGTCGCAGAGGTCGAAGCCCGAGTACAGCACCTTCATGTCGTCGAGGGTCGCGATCGACACGCCGGAATTGCCGACCTTGCCGTAGATGTCCGGCCGCCGGTCCGGATCGTTGCCGTAGAGCGTGACCGAGTCGAACGCCGTCGACAGCCGCTTCGCCGGCATGCCGTCGGCGAGCAGGTGAAAGCGGTGGTTGGTGCGAAACGCATCGCCCTCGCCGGCGAACATGCGCGTCGGATCCTCGTTCTCGCGCTTGAACGCGAACACACCGGCGGTGAACGGGAAGCTGCCGGGCACGTTCTCGGTGAGCTGCCAGCGCAGGATCTCGCCGTCGTCCTCGTACGACGGCAGCGCGACCTTGCGGATCTTCGTGCCCGAGAGCGAGGTCGTCGTCAGCGCGGTGCGGATCTCCTTGTCGCGGATCTTCACCACGTACTCGTCGCCGGCGTACGCGGCCTTCGTCTTCGGCCACATGTCGAGAAGCTTCCTCGCGCGGGGATCGAGCTTCGCTTCGCGATCGGCCGCGAGTGCGTCGAGCTCGGCGACGTCCTTCTTGCGCTCGGCGGCCAGCATCGCGCGCGCCGCCCGCAATTGCTGCCGCTCGCGCGCGATGCGCGCCTGCGCCGCGGCCCAATCGTGATAGCGGCGGACGGTCTCGGCGATCTCGGCGAGATAGCGGATCCGCGCCGGCGGCACGATGACGATCTGCGCCGTCGAGTGCCGCGTGGCCGTGCGCGGCAGCGTGCCGGGCGCGAGCCGCAGGCCCTTGGCGGCGAGCTTTTCGGCCAGCGCCTGGTAGAGCGCGGTGACGCCGTCGTCGTTGAACCGCGCCGCCATCGTGCCGAACACCGGCATCTCGTCGGGCGCGACCTTGAACAGCTCGCGATTGCGCTGGACCTGCTTGCTGACGTCGCGCAGCGCGTCCTGCGCGCCCTTGCGGTCGAACTTGTTGATCGCGACGAAATCGGCGAAGTCGAGCATGTCGATCTTCTCGAGCTGCGACGCGGCGCCGAACTCGGGCGTCATCACGTACAGCGACACGTCGACGAGCGGCGCGATCGCCGCGTCGCCCTGGCCGATCCCCGACGTCTCGACGATGACGAGGTCGAACCCCGCCACCTTGCACGCGGCGATCACGTCGGGCAGCGCCTTGCTGACTTCGCTGCCCGCGTCGCGCGTCGCCAGCGAGCGCATGTAGAGGTTCGGGTGCTCGATCGCGTTCATCCGGATGCGGTCGCCGAGCAGCGCGCCGCCCGACTTGCGGCGCGACGGGTCGATCGAGATGATCGCGATCCTGCAGCCGGTCCTGCTGGTCGAGCCGGAAGCGCCGGACGATCTCGTCGGTCAGCGAGCTCTTGCCGGCGCCGCCGGTGCCGGTGACGCCGAGCGTCGGCGTCTTCGCCTTCGCCGCGGCGGCGAGCAGCACGTCGCGCGTCTTGGCAGGGACCGCGCCCGCCTCGAGGCCGGTGATCATCCGGGCGAGCGCATGCGTGCGCGCATGGTGGCTGCCGCTGACGAGCGCGGTCGCGTCGGCCGGGAGGTCGTGCGCGAGATCGGTGTCGCAGGCCGCGACGATCTCGCTGATCATCCCCTGCAGTCCGAGCCTCTGCCCGTCCTCCGGCGTGAAGATGCGCGCGACGCCGTAGTCGTGCAGTTCGCGGATCTCGTCGGGGACGATCACGCCGCCGCCGCCGCCGAAGACCTTGATGTGCGGCGCGCCGCGCTGGCGCAGGAGGTCGAGCATGTACTTGAAGAACTCGACGTGCCCGCCCTGGTACGACGAGATCGCGATGCCGTGGGCGTCCTCCTGGATCGCGCAGTTGACGATCTCGTCGACCGACCGGTTGTGTCCGAGGTGGATCACCTCGCAGCCGGACGCCTGCAGGATGCGGCGCATGATGTTGATCGACGCGTCGTGCCCGTCGAAGAGCGACGCCGCCGTGACGAAGCGCACCTTGTTCTGCGGCTTGTAGACGAGCGGCGGACGGCTGGCGTCGTTCATGACGGGCTCCTGCGTGGACGCGGTGCTCGGGGCCGCCGCGGCAAAGCGGAAAGCTTACCCCTCTCCCCCGATCGGGGCTCGGTCAACCACGCTACATGACGTTTACGTAAACGTCAATTAGGCGCGGTCCAGGCGATCCCGCGCGCCCGGCTGCGCGGTCGCCGCGGGGATGAGGTCTGGCCGACGGACGGCCGGGCTGCGCGGTTGCACGGACTCCGCCCAGCGAACGCCCCGGCGCCGCGTCGGTCGTAGGATCTCCGCGCGCTGCGCCGCTCCGGCAGATACCCGTCGCGGCGCGGCTATACTCACGCCCCGCTTCCGGATTTCGACGACGAGACACCCATGGCATTCGGCTTTGATCGCCTTACCCTCCGCCTCGCCGGCTTTGCAGTGCTGGCTCTTTTCGCGCTCGGCGCCGTCGCGGCGCTGCCGGCGGGCGTCACGCAGGGCGCATCGATCGAGGGCATCACCGAGTACACGCTCGCGCAACGGCCTGCGCGTCCTGTTGTTCCCGGACGCGACCAAGCCGACGGTCACCGTCAACGTCACGTACCTCGTCGGGTCGCGCCACGAGAGCTACGGCGAGACGGGCATGGCGCACCTGCTGGAGCACCTGATGTTCAAGGGCACGCCGACGACGGCCAGCATCTTCCAGGAGCTCGGCCGCCGCGGGATGCGCTTCAACGGCACGACGTCGTTCGACCGCACCAACTACTTCGAGACCTTCACCGCCTCCGACGAGAACCTCGACTGGGCGCTCGCCATGGAGGCCGACCGCATGGTCAACGCGTTCATCGCGAAGAAGGACCTCGACACCGAGATGACCGTGGTGCGCAACGAGTTCGAGAGCGGCGAGAACAATCGCGCAGCAGGTGCTCTGGGGCCGGATGCAGGCAGCCGCGTACGACTGGCACAACTACGGCCACGCGACGATCGGCACGCGCTCGGACATCGAGAACGTCGACATCGGGCGGCTGCAGGCGTTCTACCGGCGCTACTACCAGCCCGACAACGCGGTGCTGATCGTCGCCGGGCGACTTCGACCCGGAACGCACGCTCGGGCAGATCGCGAAGGTCTTCGGACCGATCCCGCGACCGACGCGGACGCTGCCGGCGCCTGTACACGGAGGAGCCCGTGCAGGACGGCGAGCGCACGGTCACCGTGCGCCGCGTCGGCAGGCACGCAGTTCGTCGCCGCCGCCTACCACACGGTGCGCGGCGCGCATCCGGACGCGGTCGCCGTGACGGCGCTCGGCGAAATGATGACCGTCGAGCCGGCCGGCCGGCTCTACAAGGCGCTGGTGGATACCAAGAAGGCGAGCGCCGTCGAAGTGCTGACGCTCGGGTTCGCCGATCCGGGCGACATCATCTTCTGGGCGCAGGTGCCGGTGGGCGATTCGCATCGACGCCGCGCGCGACGCGCTCGTCGCCACCGTCGAGGGCATTCGCGCGAATCCGGTCACCGACGCCGAGGTCGACCGCGTGCGCGCGAAGGCGCTCCGCAGCATCGACGAGACGTTCCACGACCCGCAGCGGCTGGGCGTGGCGATATCCGAGTCGATTGCGCTGGGCGACTGGCGGCTCTTCTTCCTGCGGCGGGATCGCTGGCGCAAGGTGAGCGCCGCCGACGTGCAGCGCGTCGCGCTCGCCTACCTCAAGCCGTCCAACCGGACCGTCGGCCTCTTCATCCCCGACGCGAAGCCGGATCGCGCGCCCGCGCCCGCGCCGGTCGACATCGCGGCGATGGTCAAGGACTACAAGGGCGACGCCAGCGTTTCCGCCGGCGAGACGTTCGATCCGACGCCGGCGAACCTCGAGGCGCGCACGCAGCGGTTCACGCTGCCGAACGGAATGAAGGTCGCGCTGCTGCCGAAGAAGACCCGCGGCGAGACCGTGCAATTCCAGCTGAGCCTTCACTTCGGCGACGAGACATCGTTGAAGGGAACGTCCCCGCGCGGCAGTCTCGCCGCGTCGATGCTGGCGCTCGGCACGGCGAAGCGCGATCGCCAGGGATTCGAGGACACGCTCGACCAGCTCCGCGCGAAGCTCGCGATCGGCGGCGGCGAGACCGAGCATATCGGCGCACGGCGAGACCGTGCGCCCTCATCTGCCCGACCTGCTGCGCCTCGCCGCGGAGGCGCTGCGCGAGCCGGCCTTCTCCGCCGACCGAATTCGAGAAGCTGAAGCGCGAGCGCATGGCCGCGAATCTCGACGAGCAGCGCACCGATCCGGAGAGCATCGCCGAGCGTGCGCTCGAGCGGTGGAACAACCCGTATCCCAAGGGCGACGTCCGCTACGTGCCGACCTTCGACGAGGAGCAAGCCGAGGTCGACGCAGCCACGCTGGACCAGGTGAAGGCCTTTTACGCGCGCTTCGTCGGCGGCGCCCACGCCGAGCTCGCGGTCGTCGGCGATTTCGATCCCGCCGAAGCGATGCGCGCGCTCGCCACCGAATTCTTCGGCGCGTGGACGAGCCCGGCCGCCGTACGCGCGCGTACCCAATCCGTATCGGCCACCGGCAGCCCACCGTGCTCACGGCGAACGACGCCGGACAAGGCGAATGCCACGTTGTTCGGCCGCCTGCCGTTGCAGCTCAACGACCACAGCCCGGACCTGCCGGCGCTGATGGTCGTCGACAAGATCCTCGGCGCGTCGCCGGAATCGCGGATTCCCGACCGCGTCCGCGAACGCGAGGGCCTGAGCTACTCGATCCAGACCTGGCTGTCCCGTTTCGAGCTTCGAGGCGAATACGCCGATGTACCTGTACGCGATCTTCGCGCCCGAAAACCGCGAGCGCGTCACCGCCGGCATCGCCGAGGAGATCGCCCGCGCGCTGAAGGACGGATTCACCGAGGCCGAGGTCGCGAGCGCGAAAGCGCGCGCTGCTCCAGGCGCGGCGGACTCGGGCGCGCGCAGGATGGCGCGCTCGCCAACGCGCTGGCGCCCAGGCGTATCTCGGGCGCACGTGGGACTTCGCCGCGAAGATCGACGCCGGGCTCGAAGCGGTGACAGCCTCGCCGACGCCAACGCGGCGCTGCGCAAGTACGTGACCTCGGCCGGCTTCGCGTGGTCGTTCGCCGGCGATTTCAAGGGGAAGTGACGCGGCGCCGGCCGAGCGCAACAGCCGCATCAGGATGTACATCAGCACGAGGCCGGCGAGGATTCCGCCCGCACCGGCCTTGAGGATGTCGGCCTTGAGCTCGTCCGTCAGCATGTTGTTGAAGACGTTCGACGACAGGTGCGAGCGATACGATCTTCCACTCGCCGCCGCTTTTCACCATCGTCGACGACCACCGCGAGTCGAGCGTGAAGATGCCGCGCGCGACCGGATAGAACTCGTCGGCCGCCGAGCCGTCGGCGACGGCCACGTCGCCGTAGAATCTGCGCCGGCGCGCCGAGCTTCGCCTTGGTCAGGTACTTCGTCAGGATCGCCTTGTCGCCGCCGACCATCCGGCGGTAGTAGGCCTTGACCTCCTGCCTTGCCGCGCGAGACCTCGGCGTTGAGCCAGATGACCGTCACGCTCGTCGTCCATCTGCGCCAGCATCCGGTCGATGTTCTGGTCGTTGATCGCCGCCTCGACTTCGGCGAGCACGTGCAGCAGCTGCTTGCGATCGTCCGCCCGCGGGTCCGCTTCCTGCAGCCCATCCCGTCGCCGCCGACGACGGCACATCGCCAAGGCAACGGCCCCCATGCCGCGACGCAATGCCTTCATGGTCACTCTCCTCGCTTCCCGACATCGTTGAACGACGCCGGCCGGTACACGCGCGCCGGTCAGACGCGCGCAATAGATGAAATAGACGAAGATAGAAGAACAGCGGGCGCCGTCGCGATCAGGCTGTCGACCCGGTCGAGTATTCCGCCGTGGCCCGGCAGCAGACTCGCCGGTGTCCTTCACCTCCAGAGTCGCGCTTGATCGCCGAGACGGCCATGTCGCCGCCGAATCCGGCGACGGCCATCGACCGCGCCCGACGAGCACGCTCGTCGCGGCATCCATCGGCGTCAGCAGCGGGCCGATCCACGACGCCGTGAGCGCCGAGGCGAGGACGCCGCCCGCGAATCCTTCGACGGTCTTGCCGGGGCTCACCCTGGGCGCGATGCGCCGGCGGCCGAAGCATTTGCCGAAGACGTATTGCGCCACGTCGTTGAGCTGCGTGATCAGCAGCAGGAAGACGACCCAGTCCGACCGCGCCGCCCGCGGGATTCGACGCGTCCGGGAGCCTGCAGCAGAAGCGCGACGTGGCTCAGGCTGAAGACAGTCAGCAGCACGCCGAGATTCGCCGCGGCCGCGGCGCGGAGGAAACCGTCGGCCTTGCGCGTGGCCGCGAGGACGAGCGGCAACGTCGACGAGCGCGAAGACCGGGATCGCACGCGGCGAACGCGACGTACGACGCACGGTACGCAAACCAGTACTGGGCGGGAATCGCCAGGTAGACGAACCACGCGCCGCGGCACGTCGGCGTGGCGGGTCGCCGACCATCGCGAGGTACTCCTTCAGCGCGAGGCCGCTCACGGCCGCAAGCAGCACGATCGACACGCCCTTGCCCGTCACGAGGGCCGCCGCGACCGGCGGCGACGATCATCCACCACGTGCGAACGCGCAAGCGGAGCTCGGTGTAGTCGCGCTCCGGGAAGCGGTTGATCAGCACGCGCGTCGTGCCGCTGCCCGCGCAGCAGCAGGAACAGGATGGCGCCGTACGCGATCCAGATGCCCGGCTTGACCGATTCGATGACTCACGTCGCCATTCCGGCTCCGCTCACGCATGCCGCGCTTTCGCCGGATGCCGGCCGGATGCGCGGCGCGCGAGCGCCGGCGCCGCGAACCTGGCACGTCCGCAGGATCGAGAGCATACGTTCGACGTGGCGGCGGCGAAAGACTTGGCAGCACGCGCCGGAATCCGTATGCTCCGGCGACGCGACGGGAGAGGGCCGCGTAGGGCATGGCTCATACGCTGTACGAATTGAAGCCGGCGTTCCAGGCCTGGTTGCGCCCCGCGGTCGGCCGGCTCGCCGCGCCGGGGCTGACCGCGAACCAGGTGACGCTGGCGGCGGTGGCCGTCTCGCTCGCGGTCGGCACGCTGGTCGCGACCGGCGCGGCCATCGCGAATCGCGCGCTGGGCCTTCCTGCTGCTGCCCGCCTGGTTCGCCGGTGCGCATGGCGATGAACGCGATCGACGGCATGCTGGCCCGCGAGTTCGGCCAGGCAGTCGCCGCTGGGCGCGTACCTCAACGAGCTTGCCGACGTCGTGTCCGATGCGGCGCTGTACCTGCCGTTCGCGTTCGTCGCCGCCGTTCGGCCCCTGGTCGGTGGGTCTCGTGATCTTCGCCGCCGCGCTGTCGGAGATGGCCGGCGCGCTCGGACCGATGGTCGGCGCGTCGCGCCGCTACGATGGCCCGATGGGGAAGAGCGATCGCGCCTTCGTGTTCGGGGCGCTGGGACTCTACGTCGGGCTCGCCGGAGCCGCTTGCCGGCCCTGCGCGTTCTGGCTGATGCCGGCAATCGCGCTTTGCATCGGCTGGAGCATCGTCAATCGCACGCGCCGCGGCGCCGCCGCGCGCGAGGCCATTCCGCATGAACGATCGCGCCCTGCCGATTCCCTCCTGACCGATGACGCCGGCTCGCGCACCGCGACCGAGCACACGTTCGACACGCACGACGGCGTCGCGCTGTTCTACCGGCGCTGGGCGGCGACGACCGGGACGGCGCGCGGCGCGATCGTGCTCTTCCATCGCGGCCACGAGCATTCGGGCCGCATGGCTCACCTGCCGCGACGAACTCGATCTTCCCGACTTCGATTTCTTCGCGTGGGATGCCCGCGGCCACGGCCGATCGCCCGGCGCGCGCGGCGACGCGCCGAGCTTCGGCACGTCGGTGCGCGACGTCGATACGTTCGTCGCGCACATCGGCGACGCGCTACGGCTTTCCGCCGGAAGTCGATCGCGATCATCGCGCAGAGCGTCGGCGCGGTCGTCGTCGCCGACCTGGGTGCACGACTACGCGCCGCGCATCCGCGGACTCGTGCTGGCGTCGCCGGCGTTCAAGGTGAAGCTGTACGTTCCGCTCGCGCTGCCGGGGCTTGCGGCTCATGCAGCGCGCTGCGCGGCAATTTCTTCGTCAAGAGCTACGTGAAGGCCCGGTTGCTGACCCGCGATCCGGCGCGCGTCGCCTCCTACGACACGCGACCCGCTGATCGCGCGGTCGATCTCGGTGCAACATCCTCCTCGGATTGCAGGAGGCGTCCGACCGGATCGTCGCCGACGCCGCAGGCGATCACCGTGCCCACGCAGCTCCTGATGTCGGACACGGACTGGGTCGTCCACGACGCGGCCGCAGCACGCGTTCTTCGAACGGCTCGGCGCCGTCACGAAGGAGAAGCACGTCCTGTCAGGGCTTCTACCACGACACGCTCGGCGAGCGCGACCGGGCGGTCGCGCTCGCCAAGGCGCGAACCTTCCTGCTCGGGATGTTCGCGACGGGCGCCGGAACGCCGCGACGTCACGACGCCGATCGGCGCGGGTTCACGAAGGACGAGGCCGACGCGCTCGCGCGACCGCTCCCGCCGCCTTTCGCCCCGCGGCCTCTACTGGGGCATGACGCGCGCGGTGCTTGCGGTTCGGCGCCACGCTCTCCGACGGCCTGCGGCGTCGGCCACGCGACCGGATTCGATTCCGGCAGCATGCTCGACTACGTGTATCGCAACAACGGCGTCCGGGACGCACGCCGCTCGGCCGACTGTTCGACCGCAATCTACCTCGACTCGATCGGCTGGCGCGGCATCCGCCAGCGCAAGCTGCACGTCGAGGAACTGTTGCGCGACGCGATGCGCCGGCTTCGCGCGCGCGGCGTACCGGTGCGCATCGTCGACATCGCCGCCGGCCATGGCCGCTACGTGCTCGAGGCGCTGGCGCGAAGCGCCGATGCGCGTCCCGACTCGATCCTGCTGCGCGACTACAGCGAGCTCAACGTTCGCCACGGTGCCGCGCTCATCGCACGAGCGCAGCCTGGCCGACATCGCGCGCTTCGTCAACGGCGACGCGTTCGACCGCGCGAGCCTCGCGGCGATCGAGCCGCGCCCGACGATCGGCATCGTGTCGGGGCTCTACGAACTGTTTCCCGACAACGACGAGGTAGGGCACTCGCTCGCCGGTCTCGCCGACGCGCTGCTGCCGGGCGGCCTTCTCGTCTACACGTGCCAGCCGTGGCATCCGCAGCTCGAGCTGATCGCCCGCGCGCTCACCAGCCATCGCGAGGGCGAGGCGTGGGTGATGCGCCGACGCACGCAGGCCGAGATGGACCAGCTGGTCGAGCGGCGCGGGCTTCCGCAAGCTGACGCAGCGCATCAACGAGGAGGGCATCTTCACGGTGTCGCTGGCGGAGCCGCGCGGCATGAGCCCCGCAGGGCCGTCCCAGGATCCGCAACTGCAGGCGGTCGAGGGGCAGCGCAGCGGCGGCATCGCAGCGTGCAGGCGATCCGAGCGAGGCCGCCGCCGTGCCCGCGGGACGACCGTGGGCCGTGCCGCGACCTGGCTCGCATTCCTGGGACCGTTCTTCTTCGCGACGCTACGGCTTCGCCACCTGGCTTACCGCGCGAGCGCGCACACGTCGGCGCGATCGTCTTCGACTGGGAGCGCGCGATCCCGTTCCTGCCGTGGACGATCGTTCCGTACTGGACGATCGATCTCTTCTACGGCCTGTCGCTGTTCGCCTGCGCGACCGCCGCGAGCTCGACACGCACGCGCGGCGCCTGCTGACCGCGCAGCTGATCGCGGTGGCGTTCTTTCTGCTCCTGCCGCTCACGGTTCACGTTTCGATCGACCCGATGCCGACGGCGCGTTCGGCTGGCTGTTCGGCGTGCTGGCCGTCTTCGACAAGCCCTTCAACCAGGCGCCGTCGCTGCACGTCGCACTGCTCGTCATCCTCTGGGCGCTGTTCGCGCGCGAAGCTAGGCGCAAGGTCGGCGCGCCTGCTGCTGCGACGCCTGGTTCGCGCTGATCGGCGTGTCGGTGCTGACGACCTGGCAGCACCATTTCATCGACATTCCGACCGGCGCGCTGCTTGGATTCGTCTGCCTGTGGCTGTGGCCGCAGCGATCAGCCCTCCCCGATGGCGTCGCCCGGTGGACCGCGGACCCGCAGCGCCATCGGCTCGCCCTGCGTCACGCATTCGCGGCGCTCGCTGCCGCCGTCGTGGCGGTTGCCGTCGGCGGCGACGGCGTGGTGGCTGTCGTGGATCACGGTGGCGCTCGCGCTGGTCGCGGCGAGTTACGCGTTGGTGGGTCCCGCGGGCTTCCAGAAGCGCGACGGCCGTCTCTCGCCCGCCGCGACGGTGCTGCTCGCGCCGTACCTCGCCGGCGCATGCGCGAACCGGTGGGCCTGGACGCGCCGGCATCCCGCACCCGATCCGGTCGTCGACGACGTGTGGATCGGGCGGCTGCCGACGCGGCGCGACCTCGGGCGAGGCGGATTCGATGCCGTCGTCGACCTGACGTGCGAGCTGCCGGTCGATCCCGGGACCCGCGCCTACGCGCAATCCCGCGGCACTCGACCTCACGCTGCCCGATGCCGCGACGCTCACCGCCGCCGTGCAGGCGATCGAGCGGTTCCGGCGCCGACGGGACGCGTGCTCGTCTGCTGCGCGCTCGGCTATTCGCGCAGCGCGACCGTCGTCGCCGCGTGGCTGGTCGCGACGGGACGCGCGCCGGACGCCGACGCGGCGGTCGCGCGGCTCCGCGACGCCCGGCCGCAGATCGTCATGACCGACGCGCACCTCGCGCTCATCGCGTCGGCCACCCGGCACGCAGCGACCTAGATCGGCAGGAACACCGCGGTCGCGATCGACTGGACCACGCGGCGAATCGCCCGGTTCGTCCGCTGGGCGGCGATCTGCGCCATCACGTCCTGGTAAGCGATCATCTTCCCGAACTCGCGCTCGAAGGACAGGTTGCGCAAGTCGGCCGCGATCTCGTTCGACAGGAGCAGAGGATCGCCCCGCGCGTCGCGCGCGTTCGCGAGCTTCCACGCCGCGATCTCGACGTTTCGCGCGGAGTTGTAGAGCTTCTGCGGATCGAGGGAATCGGTCAGGTAGAACTCGGTCTTCCCGTTGTAGGAGAGGAAGATCATGCTGGCGAGCCCCACGCCGAAGGCGAACACGCGGTCGCCGGCATAGTCCGGCTTCAGTGCGAGGACGATGGCGTCGGTGCCGCGCGCATTGCCGAGCGCGACAAAGCGGAACTCGCTCCGCGAATCGAACGCCCGGTCCAGCGCCGCTTCCATGCTCGCGTAGTTGCCCTTGCGCCACTCGCGCGGATTGCGACGGTAGAGCTTCTCCATGAGCAGACGCGCCGAACCCAGGCTTTCGCGCGCATTCACTTCGGCGGCAAGGTCGATGTCCGACTTGGCCACGTCGGAGAGCTTGAACTCGCGCTCGGCCGGCGGCGATCGCTTGCCGGTGCCCGGCGCCGCGGGCGGGAACGTCGGGTTCGCGGTGCACGCGCAGAGGAGCGCGCAAAGGGCGAGGGCGACGCGCGTCGGCGAGGCTGGCACCGACCCCGGTTCGCGGTGGCTCGATCGGCGATTCGGGTGCGACCCACCGGGTTCCGGCGCAGTGCGATCCGTTACTGCTGCTCCGACTTCGTCCAGGTCGCGTCCGGGTTGTAGACGGTCATCTTCGCCGCGATCGCCGCCGTCTCGCGGCCCAGGTTCTTCTCGTACACGACGCCGTCGTGGTTGCAGACGAACGTCATCACGCCGGAAACGCCCCACCGCGCGGGGTAGGCCACCAGTGCGAAGCCGCCGATCATCTTGCCGTCGACGATGTAGTCGTAGGCGCCGCCCGGGCGCATCCTTGCCCTGCGCGGTGAGGATCTTGTAGTAGTAGCCGTAATAGGGCTCGGCCGTGCCCCTTCACGTAGCCTTGCGGTACGCGCCTGCGCGACCAGCGGGCCGAACGGGCTCGGTGGCTCACCTTCCTTCGTCGCCCAGTAGAGGCCGTCGCGTGTGCCCGGCGTGCTGCTCAGCTTCTGCGCGTACTCGAGCAGGCCGTTGTTGTCGCGATCGCGCAGCACGTACTCGCGCTGGGCATCGACATAGGCGAGGCAAACGTTGATCGCGGCGAGCTCGTTGCTGCCGATGCGGCGGTTGACGATCTCCTCGGCGCCGCTCTTCGCGTCGAATTGCCAGCCCGGCCGTCACCTTCACCAGCGGATAGGGGAACGGATAGTCGTTCGTCGCCCAGCAGCATCGTCGCCTTGCGCGTCGCCGCCCATCTCGTAACTTCACACGGATCCGGTAGGCCGCGACGATCGCCGTGCGCATGCCCTTCGTCCTGCACCGGATCGCCGAGCGCAGATCAGCTGCGCCGCTGCCCCGGCCGAGCACCGCGTAGATCGCACGGTTGTTGTCCGAGTCGAGCGCCTCGATCAGTGCGCGGCCGGCGTCCTCGGGCGTCGCGAAGGCGCGTTGCGGCACCGGCGAGCGCTTGGCCGGCGGCGTTGTCGCGCCACCCGGTGGGGTCGGTGCCGCACGGCCTGCGCGGACGCAGGCGTGACGATGGCGCACGACAACGCGACCGCAAGCGCGATGGCGCGCAACGCGCGCATGCAGCCACATTCGACGCGCAGAAAGTCAGTGTCGCCGCGCTCATCGTCATCTCGCGTGCGGTGTCGCGTGGCCCGCGGGCGCCCGCCGACGCTGGCGCGGGCACGTCCTGCCGACGGCGAGGGCGCGTTCATCGTCTGCCGGCTCGATTGTCCGCGCTGCGATTCCGCCTGCACCTGCGGGCGCGATTGCGTCTGGAACGTCGGTGCGGGACGCGTGGCCGGCTGAGGCGACATCGGGCGGACTGCGGCGCGGTCCGCGGGCGACGGTCTCGCTCGGTCGCGCCGTCGGCTGACCCGATCGAAGGACCCGCGGATGCGTCGGGCCCGTCGACGGTCCGGTCGATGCGGCCGGGTGGCCGGGTCGTCGGACTGCCCGGTCTGCTGTGCCTGGCGATGGCCGGGGTCGTCGGTCGCGTCCAGCGTCCCGGACGGCGCCCCGGGACGCGCGTGCGGCTTGCCCGGCCGTCGGGGCCGGTGTCGCGTGCGCCGGGCGCTCCAAGCGTCGAGGGGCCACCCGGTCGGGTCGATGGCATCGGGGTTCTTGCCGCGATAGTTCTGGCGCGACTCGACTGTTGGCCGGATTCGTCGGGCCGGTATTTGTTGCCGACCGCCAGGATCGCGATAGGCGACACCCTTGCGATGCTCGGGTGCATGGCTCCAGTTCCCGCTGCCACCGGGGTAGCGATCCCGGTATTGCGGCCGATTGAACCAGTAGTTGTTGTTGATGTTGATATTGATGTTGTTGCGGCCCCAGTTCGGGCGCGCCCATCCCCAGTTGTTGTAGTTGATCGCCCAGGCCCTACCCCAGAAGAAACCGGCGGTGAAACCCCAGCTCGGCGGCGCGGGCGGATAACCCCAGATCGGCGGCGGATACCAGTACCACGGCGATACGCGGGCGCCCACCACGGACCGTAGATGATCGTCGGGTTGTACACCGGCACGTAGACGTACTGCGGCTGCGCCGGCTCGATGACGATGATCTTGTCCTGGACGACGACGCTCTGCTGCTCGGTGGACTTGAGGTTGCCGGCCTGTCCGCGCGCTGCCGCAGCGACTGCACGGTGCGCATGACGCCCGCCTCGTCCGCGAGGAACGCATCGCCCAGCCGCTGCGTCCATTCGAGCTTGTCGTTCATCATGTCGAGGACCTGCGGAAACGCGGTGAGCGACAGCACGCTCGGGTCCCACGTCTTGTCCTTCAGCGCGTCCTCCAGCGCCTGGCCCTTGAGCGTCGGGTTCTGCTTCACGAACCGCGCGGCCTCGACCACTTCCAGCGGGTAGGTCGACGCCATCAGCACCTGTGTCAGCAGCTCGTCCGGATAGAGCGCGATCGGCGCGAGCAGTCCGTCGAGCTGATCCTGCGGCAGCGGATCGGCCGGTGGCTAGCCTTGCGCCGCGGCGACCAACGGCACGCTCAACAGGATGCCGGCGAGAAGGGCGACGAGCGAGCGCATGATTTTCATCGGGAACTCCGGCAATGTCGCGGCAGCACTTGGACTGCAACGCTATTTCCCCGATGATTATGCCCGATACGGGGCCGTCGTTGTACGGTCAACAACGCGCGTACGCTTCGCATTCCGGTTCCCGGCATTGAAAATGGACCTCTCCCCGCGCGACCTCGCGCTGACGCTCGCCGTCGTCGCCGTCTGCC
>CAWHXL010000011.1:0-207985 GCA_963833295.1 uncultured beta proteobacterium
CTGACGATGACCTACTTTCGCATGGGCAATCCACACTATCATCGGCGCGCCGCCGTTTCACGGTCCTGTTCGGGATGGGAAGGGGTGGTTCCAGCGGGCTATGGTCGTCAGGCATTGACGGTTGGCCTCGCGCATCGCGAACGGCCGCATTCGGAGAAGCAAAGCAAAGGTCAGATTGGCGCCAACGCCGATAACCTTCGCGTCGAATCAGCGCTCACGGTTATGGGGTCAAGCCGCACGGGCAATTAGTACCGGTTAGCTCAAGGCATTACTGCCCTTCCACACCCGGCCTATCAACGTCGTCGTCTGCGACGACCCTTCAGGGGGATCAAGTCCCCGGGAGATCTCATCTTCAGGCACGTTTCCCGCTTAGATGCTTTCAGCGGTTATCGCTTCCGTACGTAGCTACCCGGCGATGCGACTGGCGTCACAACCGGTACACCAGCGGTACGTCCACTCCGGTCCTCTCGTACTAGGAGCAGCCCCCGTCAAATCTCCAGCGCCCACGGCAGATAGGGACCAAACTGTCTCACGACGTTTTGAACCCAGCTCACGTACCACTTTAAATGGCGAACAGCCATACCCTTGGGACCGGCTACAGCCCCAGGATGTGATGAGCCGACATCGAGGTGCCAAACACCGCCGTCGATATGAACTCTTGGGCGGTATCAGCCTGTTATCCCCGGCGTACCTTTTATCCGTTGAGCGATGGCCCTTCCATACAGAACCACCGGATCACTATGTCCTGCTTTCGCACCTGCTCGCCTTGTCAGGCTCGCAGTCAAGCACGCTTGTGCCATTGCACATTCAGCGCGATAGCCGACCGCGCTAAGCGTACCTTCGAGCTCCTCCGTTACTCTTTGGGAGGAGACCGCCCCAGTCAAACTGCCTACCATGCACGGTCCCCGATCCAGTTAATGGACCTAGGTTAGAACCGCAATGACACCAGGCTGGTATTTCAACGTTGGCTCCACGGCAGCTAGCGCCGCCGCTTCAAAGCCTCCCAGCTATCCTACACAAGTCTCATCACAGTCCAATGCAAAGCTACAGTAAAGGTGCACGGGGTCTTTCCGTCTTGCCGCGGGGAGATTGCATCTTCACAAACACTTCAACTTCGCTGAGTCTCGGGTGGAGACAGCGTGGCCATCGTTACGCCATTCGTGCAGGTCGGAACTTACCCGACAAGGAATTTCGCTACCTTAGGACCGTTATAGTTACGGCCGCCGTTTACCGGGGCTTCGATCAAGAGCTTGCACCCCATCACTTAACCTTCCGGCACCGGGCAGGCGTCACACCCTATACGTCCACTTTCGTGTTAGCAGAGTGCTGTGTTTTTGTTAAACAGTCGCAGCCACCATTTCACTGCGGCCCCACTCGGCTCCGCCTGTACGGCTTCACCTACCTGGGGCGCACCTTATCCCGAAGTTACGGTGCTAATTTGCCGAGTTCCTTCACCCGAGTTCTCTCAAGCGCCTCAGAATATTCATCCTGCCCACCTGTGTCGGTTTGCGGTACGGTCAACTTGGAACTGAAGCTTAGAGGCTTTTCCTGGAAGCAGGGTATCACTCGCTTCAGGCTGGCAAGCCAGCCCTCGTCATCACGCCTCAGCTAAGCCCAGCGGATTTGCCTACCGGGCACGCCTACACGCTTAAACCGGGACATCCAACACCCGGCCGAGATAACCTTCTCCGTCCCCCCATCGCATTCCAAGTCGGTGCTGGAATATTAACCAGCTTCCCATCGGCTACGACTCTCGTCCTCACCTTAGGGGCCGACTCACCCTGCGCCGATGAACGTGGCGCAGGAAACCTTGGGCTTTCGGCGAGCGGGCCTTTCACCCGCTTTATCGCTACTCATGTCAGCATTCGCACTTCCGATACCTCCAGCAGCCCTCTCGAGCCACCTTCACAGGCCTACGGAACGCTCTCCTACCATCACCATCCTCCGAAGAGAACGGTAATCCACAGCTTCGGTGCGCAGTTTGAGCCCCGTTACATCTTCCGCGCAGGACGACTCGACCAGTGAGCTATTACGCTTTCTTTAAATGATGGCTGCTTCTAAGCCAACATCCTGGCTGTCTGAGCCTTCCCACCTCGTTTCCCACTTAACTGCGTCTTGGGGACCTTAGCTGGTGGTCTGGGTTGTTTCCCTCTCGACCCCGGACGTTAGCACCCGGAGTCTGTCTCCCGTGCTCGCACTCTGCGGTATTCGGAGTTTGCAATGGCGCGGTAAGTCACAATGACCCCCGCAACCATGACAGTGCTCTACCCCCGCAGGTGATGCACAAGGCACTACCTAAATAGTTTTCGGAGAGAACCAGCTATTTCCGGATTTGTTTAGCCTTTCACCCCTAGCCACAGCTCATCCCCTACCTTTTCAACGGTAGTGGGTTCGGACCTCCAGTGAGTGTTACCCCACCTTCATCCTGGCCATGGCTAGATCATCCGGTTTCGGGTCTACGCCCACCAACTGAATCGCCCTGTTCGGACTCGCTTTCGCTGCGCCTCCCCTATTCGGTTAAGCTCGCTGGTGAACGTAAGTCGCTGACCCATTATACAAAAGGTACGCCGTCACCCCAGCTTGATTGGCCCTCCGATCCGTGCTTCAGGCGCAACTGCCGCGTCCGGGCCAATCACGCTGGGGTGACGGCTACGCTCACTTGCGTTCGCGTACGCCGTATCCTCGCTTCGATTGACCTGCAGGATCTATTTCATCTTCGTGGTCTTTTGCCGCGCTCGCTATCGCTCGCGCGTCAAAGAACCATGAAGACCAATTAAGCTGGGGCTCCGACTGTTTGTATGCATGCGGTTTCAGGATCTATTTCACTCCCCTCCCGGGGTTCTTTTCGCCTTTCCCTCACGGTACTGGTTCACTATCGGTCGATCACGAGTATTTAGCCTTGGAGGATGGTCCCCCCATCTTCAGACAGGATGTCACGTGTCCCGCCCTACTTGTCTCGCGCTTAGTTCCACACCCACCTCTTCGGTTACGGGGCTGTCACCCACTACGGCCGGCCTTTCCAGACCGTTCTCCTGAGGTTGGTGCTAAATCGCGACGGCTGTTCCCATTTCGCTCGCCACTACTCTGGGAATCTCGGTTGATTTCTGTTCCTCCGGCTACTGAGATGTTTCAGTTCACCGGGTTCGCTCTGCCCGCCTATGAATTCAGGCAGGCGAGTGACCCTTGCGGGCCGGGTTTCCCCATTCGGACATCTGCGGATCAATGCTCGTTTGCCAGCTCCCCGCAGCTTTTCGCAGGCTGCCACGTCCTTCATCGCCTGTGATCGCCAAGGCATCCACCACATGCACTTAGTCGCTTGACCCCATAACGCTGAGCACTGCTTCGGCTCAGGCTACGGGCGTTTGCGCTACCCGCCGCCCCCGAACTCGAGGGAACAGCGGGTCGATACAATCTAACCCATCCCGCCCTTCGCGCCGGACGAAAGGCTTGCGCCCTCCCTCCCGCCCGCTCGAGCAAGATTTGCTTTACTTCTTCCGTATTGTTAAAGAACAACCGATAACACCGGTACAAAAACCAGAAGCAAAAGGCGCGCGTGCCGCTTGCTGCTGGATTCTCGCGCCACCGGCACCGCTGCGGGACTGGCCCGGACATTGGTGGAGCTGGACGGGATCGAACCGACGACCCCCTGCTTGCAAAGCAGGTGCTCTCCCAACTGAGCTACAGCCCCCGCATGCGTTGGTGGGTCTGGATGGATTCGAACCATCGACCCCCGCCTTATCAAGACGGTGCTCTAACCAACTGAGCTACAGGCCCCTTGAAACCAGATTTCGGAAACCGGCGACCGGACGCTGTCGGGACGCGCTCGCGCACGTCCGGCATCCGTCCAATCGCTGGTCCGCCGCCACTGGTCTGCAGCGACAACCGATAAGCGTGAGCACTGGAACACCCGAGGGTGTTCCGAGAAAGGAGGTGATCCAGCCGCACCTTCCGATACGGCTACCTTGTTACGACTTCACCCCAGTCACGAAACGCACCGTGGCAACCGCCCCCCTTGCGGTTAGGCTAGCTGCTTCTGGTACATCCCGCTCCCATGGTGTGACGGGCGGTGTGTACAAGACCCGGGAACGTATTCACCGCGGCATGCTGATCCGCGATTACTAGCGATTCCGACTTCATGCAGTCGAGTTGCAGACTGCAATCCGGACTACGACCGGCTTTCTGGGATTGGCTCCCCCTCGCGGGTTGGCAACCCTCTGTACCGGCCATTGTATGACGTGTGAAGCCCTACCCATAAGGGCCATGAGGACTTGACGTCATCCCCACCTTCCTCCGGTTTGTCACCGGCAGTCTCCCTAGAGTGCCCTTGCGTAGCAACTAGGGACAAGGGTTGCGCTCGTTGCGGGACTTAACCCAACATCTCACGACACGAGCTGACGACAGCCATGCAGCACCTGTGTTCCGATTCCCTTTCGGGCACACCCACCTCTCGGCGGGCTTCCGGACATGTCAAGGGTAGGTAAGGTTGTTCGCGTTGCATCGAATTAATCCACATCATCCACCGCTTGTGCGGGTCCCCGTCAATTCCTTTGAGTTTTAACCTTGCGGCCGTACTCCCCAGGCGGTCAACTTCACGCGTTAGCTACGGTACTGAGGAATCGCTCCCCCAACACCCAGTTGACATCGTTTAGGGCGTGGACTACCAGGGTATCTAATCCTGTTTGCTCCCCACGCTTTCGTGCATGAGCGTCAGTGTTAGCCCAGGGGGCTGCCTTCGCCATCGGTGTTCCTCCACATCTCTACGCATTTCACTGCTACACGTGGAATTCCACCCCCCTCTGCCACACTCAAGCCCGCTAGTTTCCAATGCCATTCCCAGGTTGAGCCCGGGGCTTTCACATCAGACTTGACGAACCGCCTGCGCACGCTTTACGCCCAGTAATTCCGATTAACGCTCGCACCCTACGTATTACCGCGGCTGCTGGCACGTAGTTAGCCGGTGCTTATTCTTCCAGTACCGTCAAGAACACCCCGTATTAGGGGGTGCCTTTTCTTCCCGGACAAAAGCGGTTTACAACCCGAAGGCCTTCTTCCCGCACGCGGCATGGCTGGATCAGGGTTGCCCCCATTGTCCAAAATTCCCCACTGCTGCCTCCCGTAGGAGTCTGGGCCGTGTCTCAGTCCCAGTGTGGCTGATCATCCTCTCAGACCAGCTACCGATCGTCGCCTTGGTAAGCCTTTACCTCACCAACAAGCTAATCGGACATCGGCCGCTCCCATAGCGTGAGGCCCTTGCGGGTCCCCCACTTTCCTCCGTAGAGCATATGCGGTATTAGTCCGGCTTTCGCCGAGTTATCCCCCACTACGGGACACGTTCCGATGTATTACTCACCCGTTCGCCGCTCGCCGCCAGGGTTGCCCCCGCGCTGCCGCTCGACTTGCATGTGTAAAGCATGCCGCCAGCGTTCAATCTGAGCCAGGATCAAACTCTTCAGTTCGATCTCTACAAGTAACTCAATCGACGTTGGCCCCATCCCCGCTCCGTTGCCCGCGGACAGGAACAAGACTTGCCCCCACCCCTGCGGTTTGACCCGCGCGAGCGGAAGCCTTTTGCGTCGTGTGAGCACCAGAACTTCTTGAAATGTCTCCCCGGCATCCACCAGCCAAGCTGTTACCAGCATCGCCGGCTTCCACCAGGGTACCCAAGCGCCCCAGCGCCCACACTTATCGGTTGTGAATTGTTAAAGAGCGCGCCGTCCCGAACTGTCACCCGGGAAACACCAGCAAAGAGGCGCGATTATACACCGAAAGCGAGCTCGGTCAACAACCTTTCCTGCGCCCCTCCAGCGGTACGGCGCACCATCGGGAGTCTCCAGCGTCGATGGCGACGGCCGCGACGCGGCCTTGTGCTGGCGCACGACGCTTCGGCGCCGGCCGCGCCGGCAACCCTGCATTGCAGCAGATACAATACCGCCACCGCCGCGCCGACCCCGGTCGCCGCGGATCGATTCGCGGATTCCCACTCTCACGCCGTGGCACATCCCGAAGAGCCGCCACGCCCACCGCCGAGCGCTGGTGCGATGGCCCGCCCTGCCCGGCGCCGCCGCGCGCACAGTCCGCATCGCGAGGCGCTCGCCGTTCTTCCGTGGCACGCTCGCCGTCGTCATCGGCGGCTATCTCGTGGCGGTCGCCGCCCGGGCACGTGGTTTCCGAGCGCCGCGCCGAAGGAATGGTCGCCGCGGGCGTTCGCGCTGACGCGCGGCGCGGGCGGCCTCGATCGGCGACGCGCTCGTCGTCACCGGAGCGGAGCGAGCCGGCGGCATCCTGGTCACGCGTCGAAACCGATTTTCGCTCGAGCGACTACGCGTGCCATCGCCTGGAGCGCGGGCAACGTTCCCGACAGCGCCGACGTGCGCGCTGATCTGGCGCACCGACTACGCCCCCGCGAAGGTCAATTCGCTGCCGATCACCGTCGCGGCCGGCCAGCTGCTGCCCGGTGATCGTCGCCAAGGATCCGAACTGGGTCGGGCCGCATACGCGGGACTCGCGCTCGCGATCAGTCGGTCCGCTACCGCAGCCGGTGCGCATCACGGGCGTTGCGCGCGAAGCCGATGGGCGCCTTCGAGATCGCGCGGCGACCGCGCTCGGCGAATGGCTCGCGTTCGAGGGCTTCTCGGGAACATCGATCAACGGCGTCACCGGCGGCGCCGACGTCCAGGACCTGCCGCTGCCGCTTCTCCTCGCGGCGGTGGCCGGTCTCGCGGCGCTCGCGTGGTTCGGCTTCGCACGCTATCGCGCGCGCACCGCGGCGCTCCCTTCGGTGCTCGCCGCGCTGTTCGTCACCGCGTGGCTGCTCCAGGATGCGCGCTGGGCGTGGAACCTCGTCCGCCAGGCGCGTCGTGACCGCGCGCACGTACGCCGGTCTCGACTGGCGCGAACGTCATCTCGCCGCCGAGGACGCGCCGCTGTTCCAGTTCATCGAAGCCGTGCGCGCGAAGCTGCCCGCCGGAGCCCGCGCGCGTGTTCATGAACGCCGACGCGCACTACTTCCGCGACCGCGGCGCGTATCACCTCTATCCGCACAACGTCTACTTCGAGCCCTATCGAAACGCGATCCCGGCGAGTTCCCTGATGCGCCCCGGCGATTACTTCGTCGCCTACCAGCGGCGCGGCGTCCAGTACGATCCGGCGCTCGCAGCGCCTGCGCTGGGATGGCGGCGAGCCCGTCGCGGCCGAGCTGCTGCTGACCGCGCCCGGCGCCGCGCTCTTCCGGATCCGCTAGCGTGGCCGGAGCTGACGCTCGCCGCCGGGTTGCTGCTGCCGTGGGCTCCTCGGCATCGCGGTCGCTGCTCGCCGCGTCTGCGCGCTCGCGGCCCGCTCGACGGCGCCGGGCGACATCGCGTGGATCGCCGGCGCCGGGCTACCTCGTCGGCGCGTTGCTGCTGACGCTCTGGATGCGCATGCTGTCGCTCGCCGGTGTCCGCTTCGGCGCGCTGTCGATCGCGGCGCCGCTGCTCGCGATCGCCGCGCACTGCGGCATCTACGTCGCGGCGCCGCGACGACGCGGCGCCTGCCGCGCGCGCTGCGCGCCGCGCTGCGCGCGCTCGTCGGCCCGCCCGGGCTCGACGGCGGTCGCGCGCCTCGCCTGGCGGCTGCTGCTCGCGCTGGATCGCGCTGCGCTTCGTCGTGCTCGGCGCTCGAGGTCGCCTGGCGGCCGCTCTATCCCTGGGACGCGTGGACGCAGTGGGCGACCAAGGCGCGCGTCTGGTACGAGCTCGGTCGCATCGTTCCGTTCGCGACGCAGCGACGCATGGTTCGCGCCGGCGGCGCCGCGTACTTCGACGCGGCAGCCCGACCACCCGCCGACGCTGCCGCTGCTGCAGGTGTGGACGTGCATCGCCCTCGGGCGCTGGGACGATGCGCTGATGAACTGGCCGTGGTGGCAGACGGCGGTCGCGCTGGCGCTGCGCCGTGTACGGCGCGCTGCGATCGCTCGACGATGCCCGCGCTCGGTGCGCTCGTCGCGACCTACTTCGTCGCGTCGCTGCCGCTCGCCAACGTCCACGTCGCGCTCGCCGGATACGCCGACCTGCCGTTGGCCGCGTACTACGCGTGCGCGGTGCTGGCGCTCCTGCGCTGGGCGGCGACGCGCGACCGGCACGATGCCGCGCTCGCCGCGTTGCTCGCGTTCGCCTGCACGCAGATCGCGAAGCCCGGGCTCGGCTGGGCGCTGACGCTCGTTCCCGGGCGTGATCGTCGCGCTGCTGCCGCGGATCGGCCTCAAGATCGTCGCGGCGGGATTGGCGGTCGCGCTGTTCGTGCTCGCCGTGCGTCGCGCAGACGAGCATCGTCGTCATGGGTCATGCGCTGCATCTCGAATTCGCGCCGGCGTGGTCGGCGCTCGGCGAGAGCTACTTCGTGTTCGGCAACTGGAATCTCCTGTGGTACGGCGGTGCCTGCCGCGGCACTGCTCGCGTGGCGGCAACTGGCGACGCCGGCGCTCGCCCCGCTGACGGCGGTTGCCGCGACCGGGGCGATCCTGTCTGTTCGCGGTCGTTCGCGTTCCCCGAGGCCGCCGTGCGGCTCGCCGACCAGACCACCTTCAATCGCGCCACGCTGCATTTCGCGCCGGTTGCCGTGGTGTTCGTGGCACTGGCCTTCCAGGCATTCGCGGTTCGCTGGCGCGCCGCGGCGGCCGATGCGCGAGCGCAGCTGACGCTCGCCATGCCTCCGACGTCCGATGCTCGAGCTTCCCGGCGTCACGCTGTGTTGCATCGACACGCGGAACCACGCGCTCGCGCTGCGCGCGCTGGCGAAGTCGCGCGAGGGCATCCGTTTCGCGCGGACGATGCTGCTGACCGGAAGCGCTGCCCGCCGGCGTCGCGGCACCCGACGGAATCGACGTCGTCCCGATCCCCGACATCGCGACGCGCGACGCGTACTCCGCAGTTCGTGCTGAAGTCGCTGCGTTCCGCACGTCGCGACGGCGCACGTGCTGCTCGTGCAATGGGACGGCTACGTCGTCAACCCGGCGGCGTGGGATCCGGCGTTCCTCGATTGCGACTACATCGGCGCGAAGTGGTTCTGGTTCGACGACGGGATGCGCGTCGGCAACGGCGGCTTCTCGCTGCGCTCGCGCAAGCTGCTCGACGCGCTGCAGGATCCGCGGATCGTCGCTGGTCGACGTCGAGGACGCGACGATCGGCCGCAGCTTTCGCCCGCTGCTCGAGCGCGAGCACGGCATCCGCTTCGCCGACGAGGCGCTCGCCGACCGGTTTTCGTTCGAGGCGGCGTATCCGATCGGCATGCCGTTCGGGTTCCACGGACTCTTCAATTTCTGCCGGACGGTTCCGCCGGCCGAGATCGCCGCACTGGTCGCCGGCATTTCTCCGACGCGATCGCGCGCTCGATGCAGTTCGCGCAGCTGGCGCGGAATTGCAGCGCGCTCGGACTCTGGATCGCCGTCGCGCCGATCGCGCGGCGCATGCTCGACGCGATGCCGGGCCACGCCGAGGCCGCGGCGCTGCTCGCGCGAGGCCGAAGCGAATCTCGCGCGCCCGCCGGTCGTCGGTCGCAACGAGCCGTGCCCGTGCGGCAGCGGCACGCAAGTACAAGCAATGCCACGGCGCGATCGGCGCGGACGGATCGGCGGCGGCCGCGCGCAACTCGCCGCTGCCCATCCGGACGCGCCGTGTCGCGGCGGCCCTCGCCGCGCACCAGCGCGGCGACCATGCGAGCGGCCGAGCGCGAGTACCGGGCCGTGCTCGCCGACGGCGCCCGATCATCCGACCGCGCTGCACTATCTCGGCGTGATCCTCTACCAGCGTCGCGAGCTCGACGCGGCGCTCCCGCTGCTGACGCCGCTCCGACGCAAGCCGTTCCCGGCGAGCCCGAATTCCACAACAACCTCGGCCTCGCGCTCGCGGCGGCCGATCGCACGCGACGAGGCGATCGCCGCGTATCGTCGCGCGCTCGCGCTCAAACCCGATCACGCGGTCGCGTGGAACAATCTGGGACTCGCGCTGCAGGAACGCAACGATTTCGCCGGCGCCATCGCCGCCTTCCGGCGCGCGATCGCGTTCGACTCCGGATTCGCGCGGGCGCACTGGAATCTCTCGCTCGCGCTGCTCGACGACGGGCAGTTCCTCGAGGGCTTCCGCGAGTACGAATGGCGCCTCGCGATCGACGAGCTCGGCAAGGACAAGCACGCATTCGCCGGCCCGGCCTGGGACGGCGCCGCGCCCGAGGGCAGGACGCTCGCTCGTCCACGCCGAGCAGGGGCTCGGCGATGCGCTGCAGTTCGCGCGCTACGCGACGCTCCTCGCCGAGCGCGGCGCGCAGCGTGCTCCTGTTCTGCTCCGGCGTCGCTGTCGCAACCTCCTCGCCACCGTGCCCGGCGTCGCTGCGACGTTCGCACCGGGCGATCCGTTGCCGGCATACGACGCGCACGTCGCGCTGCTTTCGCTGCCGCGCCTCTTCGGGACGATACCGGCGAACGATTCCCGCGACGGTGCCGTACATCGCCGCATCGCCGGACGGCGCGCCGGCGATGCGCGCGATCGTTCGCGCCCGCGGCCGGTGCGCTGCAAGGTCGGGCATCGCGTGGGCGGGCAGCACGGCACACGCGAACGACCGGAACCGCTCGATGCCGCTCGCCGACGCTCGCGCCGCTGCTTCGACGTGCCGGGCGTCGCGTGGCATTCGCTGCAGCTCGGCGCGCGCTCGAGGAGATCGCGCAGCTGCCCGCCGCCGCGCGCGTGATGCCGCTCGCCGCGGACACGCCGCTCGACGACACGGCGGCGATCGTCAGCGAGCTCGATCTCGTCATCAGCGTCGACACCAGCATCGCGCACCTCGCCGGCGCGCTCGCGCGGCCGCTGTGGCTGCTGCTCCCGTTTGCGCCGGACTGGCGCTGGATGCTCGGGCAGCGACGACGAGCCGCTGGTATCCGACGGCGCGCCTGTTTCGCCAGACCGCGCCACGAGCCTGGCCGGACGTCGTCGCGCGCGTGCGCGTCGCGCTCGCAGTCGCGGGTCGCCGATCGGTTGCGGGCCGGATGACCGCCGCGCGCTCCGCGTCGATTGCCAGCCGCGTTGCGCGAGGCGCGCGCGGCGCTGCAGCGCGGCGACGCGGCCGCGGCCGAAGCGCAATGCCGCGAGGCGCTCGCACTCGGACGACGACGCTGCGCCGACCTGGACGTTGCTCGGGACGGTGCTGCGGACGCGCGAGCCCGCCGCCGCCGAGGCTGCGCTGCGCCGCGCACTCCTGCGCGATCCGCAGTCCGTCGATGCGCACTTTCAACTGGGCAATCTCCATCGCGAGCGGCGGCAGTTCGCCGATGCCGTGCGCTGCTACGAACGCGCGCTCGGGCTCGCCCCGGGCCACGCCAGCATCCTCAACAACCTGGGCCTCGCGCTGGAAGGCGCCGGCGAGCCCGATCGCGCGGAGGGGCGTTATCGCGACGTGCTGCGCGGGGAGCCTCGGCACCGGCAGGCGATGGGCAACCTCGCGCACCTGCTGTGCGGCGACCGCCGATTCGGGGAGGCGCTCGCGTACTGCGACGCGTACCTCACGTCCTTCCCGGATGCCGATCCCGACGGTGTGGGTCGACTACGGCATGTGCCTGCAGTACCACCTCCGCGACGACCGGCGCGCCGAAGCGAGCTATCGCCGCGCGCTGGCGCTCGCACCGGACGATGCGGCAACGCTCGTCAACCTCGCGTCCCTGCTCATCGAGCGCGGCGACTTCGAGGCGGCCGCAGACGTGTTGGGCGGCGCGGATCGGAGCGGGTCCGCTCTGGATCTACGCATCGACGCTGCTCGCGTTCGCTCGGCAGCACCTGTGCGCGTGGGAGGGGCTCGATGCGCTGCACGAGCGGGTCGCCGACCGCATCACCCGGGGCCCATCCGTGGATTGCCTTGCGAACCCGCTTGCCACGCTGTCGATGCCGGTTTCCGCGTCTGCACAGCGGCGCGTGGCCGAGGCCTGGGCACGCTTCTGGCATCCCGCGCGCCCGCCGGGTGCCGTGGCAAGAACGCCGAGCGTGCGGCCGCGCGCCGCGAAGCTGCGGCTCGGCTACGTTTCGTCGGACTTTCGCGATCATGCGATCTCGTTCCTGCTGGGCGAAGTGTGGGAGCGTCACGACCGCGCGCGCTTCGAGATCACCGCATACAGCATCGGCGCTCGCGAGGACTCTCCGTCGCGCAAGCGCATCGAGCGTGCGTTCGACCGCTTCGTCGACGTCCGCGACGAGCCCCCGGCGCGCACCGCGCAACGCATCGGGGACGACGGCATCGATGTGCTCGTCGACCTCAACGGCTACACGCACGGCGCGCGCAGCGAGATCTTCGCGCTGCGGCCGGCCCCCGTGCAGGTCAGCTGGCTCGGCTATGTCGGCACGCTGGGCGCGGAGTGGATCGACTTCGTCGTCACCGACCGCTTCCTCGCACCGGACGAACTGCAAGCCGTCGTTCACCGAGCGCTTCCTGCACCTGCCCGACTGCTACTGCCCGAGCGACACGCGGCGCGAGGTCCCCCCGGCGGCCGGCGTCGCGCACCGATGTCGGCCTGCCGCGGGATGGGTTCGTCTTCTGCTGCTTCAACAACACCTACAAGATCCTCCCCGCCGTCTTCGACATCTGGATGCGGCTGCTCGCCGGTGTCCCCGGAAGCGTCCTCTGGCTGTCGCCCGGAAACGCCACCGCAATCGGGAACCTGCGACGCGAGGCGGCGTCGCGCGGGGTCGATCCCGGCCGCCTGGTGTTCGCCGCGCACGTCCCGCCGCCGGAGCATCTCGCGCGCCACGCACATCGCCGATCTCTTTCTCGACACGCGCACCACACGGCGCCGGAACCACCGCCAACGATGCGTTGCTGATGGGTCTGCCGGTGGTCACGTGCGCGGGTGAAACGATGGCGAGTCGGACCGCGGGAAGCCAGCTCCGGGCCATCGGATTGCCGGAGCTCGTCGCCGGCAGCCTCGCCGATTACGAATCGCTGGCCATGCAACTGGCGCTCGATCCGGCGCTCGCTGCGCACCATCGGGCGCGCCTCCACGCGAATCGGCCATCGACGCCCCTCTTCGACATGGCGCGCTTCACCCGCAACCTCGAAGCCGCGTTCCTTTCGGTGGCGCGCTGATGAAGGCGCCGGCGTCGCGCAACGCGCCGTGCCCCTGCGGCAGCGGAAGGCGCTACAAGGAGTGCCACGGCGCGCTCGCTTCGGACGCGCCGGCCGTCGCGGCGGCATCGGATCCACGGCAACTGATCGCCCAGGGCCTGGACGCCGTGCGCCGCAACGACCTTCGCGCGGCCGAGCGCGCGGCCCGCGCGGTCCACGGCGTCGATCCGATTCACCCGGACGCGTCCCACATCCTCGCGCTCACCGCCCTGCTGCGCCGTGACTATCCCGCGGCGCTCGAGGCGTGCGACCGCGCGATCGCGGTACTGCCCGGCCATGGTCCCTTCCATGCTTCGCGCGCGCGGGCGTTGCTGGGGCTCGCGCGCCATGCGGAAGCTCTGCAAAGTGTCCGCGAGGCGTTGGCGGTCTCGCCCGACGAGGCCGCGCTGTGGACGCTGCTCGGACGCACGCTGCTCGGGGCGGACGGGGCGTCCGGAGCCGCGCCGCCCGATCCGTCGCCGCCGCATCCGGACGTCGCCACGGCCGAGGACGCGTTCAAACGCGCGCTCTCCATCGACGCGACGGATGCCGAAGCGATGTTCTACCTCGGCAACCTGGCGCGCGCGCGCGGCGAGCCTGCCGAGGCCGTCCGCATCTACGAGGAAGCGCTGCGCCACCACGCGCGGGACGCCATGCTCCTCAACAACGTCGGGCTCGCGCTGGAGGATTCCGGCGAGATCGACGCGGCCGCGGGGCGGTACGAGCAGGCGCTCGCCGTGTCCCGATGCGCCCGCGGAGGCCCACGCCAATCTCGCGCGGCTGATGCAGCAGCGGCAGGACTTTCCCGGCGCCGCGGCGCACTACCATGCCTACGTCACGATCAAGGGAGAGGCGCCCGCCGAGATCTGGTCGAACCTCGCGGTTTGCCAGCACAAGCTGGGCGCGCTACGCGACGCCGAGGCGAGCTACCGCAAGGCGCTCCTGCTCGCACCGGGCAACTTCACCGCGGAGTTCAGCCTGGTCGGGGTGCTGGTCGAACTCGGCCAATGCGAGGAAGCGATACGCCGCCTTTCCGCCTTGCGGGAAACGGTCGCCGTCGGGACACGTCGTTCACGCGCTGCTGTGCGCGCGGCAGATGATCTGCGACTGGACGGACTGGTCGGCGAGCGTCGATGAAGTGCGCGCCCATGTCGCGAAGCTTGCGCAGGGCGCCAAGGACATGCTCATCCCGCTGAACGCGCTCGCGCTGCCGCTCTCCGCAGCCGAGCAGCTGACGGTCGCGCGCCGCTTCGCCGACGTCCATCGCGAGAGCACCCGTCTGTTGCCGCCCCCCCCTGTTCCGCCCGCGCGCGGGCCGCGCCTGCGGATCGGTTACGTCTCGTACGACTTTCGCCTGCATCCGATCGCCTACCTTCTGACCGAACTCTGGGAGCGGCACGACCGCAGCCGCTTCGAGGTCTACGCCTATTCGATCGGCCCGCGCGAGAACAGTCCGCTGCGTCAGCGCATCGAGCGCGCGTTCGAGCATTTCGTCGACGTGAGCGCCGAGTCGGTCGAGCAGACGATACGGCGCATACGCGCCGACGGCATACAGGTGCTGATCGACCTGTGCGGCTACACGATGGGCGCACGGATGGAGATCTTCGTGAACCGGGCGGCCCCGATCCAGATGCATTGGCTCGGGTTCCTCGGCACCATGGGCGCGGATTGGTACGACTACATCGTCACCGACCGCTTCGCGACACCCCCTGCGCTGCAGCCCCATTTCACCGAGCGCTTTCTGTACCTCGACGACGGCTACACGCCGAGCGACACGCGGCGCGCGATCGACGCCCGGCCGCATGACGCGCGCTGCGCTCGGCCTGCCGGAGGGTGTCCCGGTGTTCTGTTGCTTCAACAACGCCTACAAGATCCTGCCGCCGGTGTTCGACGTCTGGATGCGCATCCTGGCGGCAGTACCGGGCAGCGTACTGTGGCTCTCGCCGTCGTCGGACGCGACGTACGCGAACCTGCGTCGCGAGGCGGAAAAGCGGGGTGTCGCTCCCGAACGGCTGATCTTCGCGCCGCGCGCGGAGCTCGGCATCTACCTCGCCCGCCTCCGGCTTGCCGACCTCTTCCTCGACACGTGGCCCTACAACGCGGGCACGACCGCCAACGACGCGCTCTTCGTCGGCCTTCCGATCCTGACCTGCGCGGGCGAGACCATGGTGAGCCGCGTCGCGGCGAGCCAGCTCCTCACGCTGGGCGTGCCGGAGCTCGTCACCTACGATCTCGCCGACTACGAGCGCCGGGCGATCGAGCTCGCTCGCGCGCCCGAGCGCCTGGCGGACCTGCGGCGGACCCTCGTGGAGCGGCACGCGACGTCGCCGTTGTTCGACATGCAACGCTACACCCGCGGCTTCGAGGACGCGCTCGCTGCCGCATGGGAGGATCACGAGCGCGCGTCGCCGGCGACGACTTCCTGAAAGAAGGCCTGCAGCCGCTCGATCGGCGCGCGGTCGTCGAACAGCTTGTCCCGCGCGCCCTCGATGCGGCGCCGAAGCTCGCCGCGCCACGCGGCGTCACCGGCGAGCCTCGTGGCGAGTCGAACGTAGTCGCCTCGATCCCCCGCGACGAGGTCGGTCACGCCGATCACGCGGAGCATGCCCGCCGTCTGCCGTCCGCGCATCAGCGCGCCCGGCAGCGTCACGATGGGCAGGCCGCAGGCCAGCGCGTCGAGGCTCGTGTTGCCGCCCGACCAGTACAGCGTGTCCAGCATCGCGTCGCAGACCCGATTGACGCGCAGATAGTCCTTGTGCGCGAGGCTCGGCAGCACGATCGCGCGCTCGCGGATCGCGATGCCCTCGGGCGGCGAAGGCTCGCTCGAGCCGCCGCATGAACCGGTCGGTCAGCGCGGGATGGCGCCCGGCGAACAGCACGAGCGTCGTGTCGCGCGTGGCCGCGATGACCTCCGCCAGCAGGCCGTCGTTGTCCGGATGCACCTTGAACAGCGATTGCGGGCACAGGAGCAGCACGTTGTCCCTGGGCAGCGAGAATCGCGCGCGATCGGCGTCCGTCGGTATCTTCGGCGGCGCGTACTGCGTGCCGATGCCCGGCAGCAGGACCAGCGTCTCGCTGTAGTGCGATGCGGCGTCCGGCGGCTCCATCGCGGCGGCCGAGAGGTAGTAGTCGATCGTCGGATGGCCGGTCGTGGTCGGGTGCCCCCATGCGGCGCATTGCACCGGCGCGAGGCGAAGCGCGGCGAGCGCGAACGACACCGAATGCATGCCGAGCTCCGGATACACGAGGACGTCGAGCGCGTCGGCGCGGATGGCCTCGGCCACGTTCGCCACGCGCCACCGCGGACCGACGAGATGGCGATACGTGTCGACGGCTGCCGCGATCTCGCTCGCGACGACATCGACGCCGGGATGCAGGTGATACGCGAACGTCTCGAATTTCGCGCGGTCGAGCCCCGTGATCCAGCGCCGGAAATACATGCCCACGGTCCCGGCCTTGAGGAATGCCGACGCGAAACCGACGCGGATGCGCCGGCCCGCAATCGGCGACTGCGGCAAGGCTCGCCGCAAGTTCGGGCGCGACCGCATCGATCGAACGCGCGACCAGCGCCGCGTACTGCTGCCTGCAGCTGCCGGTCGTCCCGGCCCTGGTAGGCGAGCAGAAAATTGTTCCATTGCCACGCATCGAGCACATCGGAAGGCGGGCGCCCCTGCAAGCACCGGGGGACGATGTTGCCGAGCGCGGCGAGCCCGGTGGCGTACGCGGCGCGCGCGGCCGCCACGTCGTCGGCGCTGTCGTAGAGCATCGGCAGCGTGAGGCGGAGCCCGAGCGCGGCCTGAAGGTGCCGCGGATCCGCCGCGACCGCGCGGGCGAACGCCTCGCGCGCCTTGACCGGATCGCCGCGCTCGGCGAGCACGACGCCCAGTTGAAACCACTCCTGCGCGGCCGGCTCGAGCTTGATTGCGCGGAGGTAGAGCTCGGCGGACTCGTCGAGGCGGCTTTGCCGCTGCAGTAGCCCGGCGAGGCCGACCAGCGCGACACGCAGATCGGCGCGCAGCCGTATCGCCGTGCGCAGCGAGGCTTCGGCAGCGGCCTCGTCCCCGAGGTCGCGCAGCAGGAGGCCGAGCGTCGCGTGGCCACGGGCGTAGTCGGGCTGCAGCCGCAAGGCGTTCCGGATCGCGTCGACGGCCTCCGCAAGTCGCCCGGCATTGCGCAGCGCGGACCCGAGGTTGTTCCACGCGCGCACGTAATCGGGCTTCACCACGACGGCCTGTCGCAGGCTGGCGATGGCACCTTCGATGTCGCCGGAATCCGCCAGCAGCAGACCGAGATACCCGTGGGCCTCGGCGTAGTCCGGCGACAGCCTGATCGCGGTGCGCACGCTCTCCACGGCCGCCGGCAGATCCCGAGCGTCCTCCTGCAACTGCGCCAATCGGTAACGCAGCCTCGCATCCGCCGGCGCCGCGTCGACGGCGGCGCGCGCGACGGCAAGCTCGCGGTCAGACATCGGCGGATCGCGCCGCCGCCAGCGCGTCGGGGCAACGCTCCTGCAGCGCGGCAACATACGCGGCCTCGAGATGCCGCGTGTGCTGGACCCCGTCGGTCAGCGGGGAGTGTGCGATCCGTTCGCGAATCGCCGCGCGCACACTGGCCATGAACGCCGCGTCGTCGGCGAGGCGCACGGCGATCTCGACATATTCGCGGCCGCTGTCCGCAACGGTCTCCGTCACGCCCAGATTCGCCAGGATCGAATAGGCCACCCGCTCGCCGTGGCGCCGGCCCGCGAGCGTGACCACCGGCACGCCCATGTCGAGCGCCTCCAGGGTCCCGTTCGTGCCGCCATAGGGCATCGTGTCGAGCACGAAGTCGACGATCGTGTACCGCGCCTGGTTCTCGGCGTCGTCGCGTCCCTGCGGAAGGAAGACGACGCGATTCGCCGGAATCCCGGCCGCCCCCACGAGCCGCAGGTAGAGTCGCGGGCCCCGGGATTGACGGGCGAGAACGCGAGCTTCGCGCGCGGAATGCGCTCGAGCACCTCGCGCCACAGCCCGAGGCAGCGCCGGGTCAGCTTGAGTCCGCTCACGAACGCGCCGATGACGACCGCATCGGCGGCGATGCCGAGCGCAGCGCGATGGAACGGGTGCGCCGCGGCCGGAGCGGTGTGCCGGTACGGATAGACGCAGCCCTCCATCACCAGCGGCGCCTCGATCTGGAACGCCCGGCTCTCGGGCACGTCGGCGAAGCGGTCGGTGAGCTTGAAGTCGACCGCGGACAGTCCGACCGTGCCCGCGCTCGCCACGTGCGTGATCTGCACGCGCGCCGGCTTGAGCGCGAGGATGCCGGGCTTCGCGCCCTTCGTGTGCGTCGAAAGGTCGACGAGGATGTCGAGATCGTCGTCGGCGATGCGCTTCGCGGCGGCGCGCTCGGTGCGCGGACGCGATGACCTCGAACCGGTCCGCGATGCCGCGAAAGCGCTCGGTCCACTCGTCGTCTTCGTTCGACAGCGAATAGAAGAAGAGCTCGAAGCGCGCCCTTGTCGTGATGCGCGACCGCCTGCCACATCATCTTGCCCATCACGTGATTGCGCAGGTCCGCCGACAGGTAGCCGATCCGCACGCGTCCCGGCCGGCGCTCGGCTGTCGGCGGGAAGCGGCTCGCCGTAGACGCGCTTCGCCGTCGCGTCGTACGTCTGCGCGAACCTCAGCATCATCTCCGGCTCGACGTCGAAATACAGGAGCAGGTAGAGCAGCACCTCGAGGCAGTCGGCGAGCTGCAGCTCGCTCGTCCGACCCGAAACGCCTCCTGGCGAAGGCCGTCGAGGTACCTTTCGACCTTCTGGAAATCGCCGAGATACTGGCACGCCTCCAGCGCCTGCACCGCGAGCGGCAGCGCATCGGGGCAATGGGCCTCGAAGCGCTCGAAGTTCGCGATCCACGCGTCGAACTTCCCGGCGGCGAGCAGCGTCTCGCCCAGATTCTTGTACGCGGCCACGTGCTTCGGATCCGCTCTCAGCACGGTCTCGTAGGCGGTGATCGCCGCGTCCACCTTGCCCTGCTGCTGGAACAGCACGCCGAGGTTGTAGTCGGCGTGCGATCAGCGACGGCTTGAACGCCAGCGCCCGCTGATAGGCGCGCGCGGCGTCGGCGAACGCGTGCCGCATCTGCAGCGCGACGCCGTGGTTGTAGTGCGTGTCGCCGTCGTCGGGATCGAGGGCCAGTGCGCGCTCGAAGGCCGCGGCCGCCGCGGCGCCGTCGTGCAGCGCGCAGCTGCGCGAGGCCCAGCGCCCGCCACAGACGCGACGCTGCCCGGCGAGCGCGCGAGCCCCTCCTCGCACAGCGCGATGGCCGCGGCGGGCCTGTTGGCGTCCGCGGCCGCGCGGGCCGCCGCGACCCGCGCGTCGACGTTCGACGGCGCGGCGGCGATCGCCGCGGCGAAATCGGCGCGCGCGGCGTCGCTCTCGCCATCGTCGCGGGCGAGCGATCCCGCGCAGGTAATGCGCGGGCGCGAAGCCGGGCTGCAGTTCGAGCAGGCGCGTATAGGCCGCACGGGCCGCGACTCGGTCGCCGCGCTGATGCGCGCGCACCGCGTCGTTCCACAGCTCGCCGAGCGCCGCCGCGTCGATCGGGCAGTCGCGACTCGGGTCGCGCGGCCGCATGGACGCGCGCCGAGCGCGGCCAGGAGCGCGTCGCTCGTCGGCAAGGGTACGGTCGACGATCGGCGTCGCATTGGCGTCGCGGCAGTGCGCCGATCGTCACGATCTCGCGCGCCGGCCGTTGCGCGAGCAGCGGCGCCGCCGACGTGCCCGCGAGATCGACCAGCACGTCGAAGTCGCGGGCGGCCAGCGCTTTCGCCGTCGCAGCGTCCGGCGCCACGGGGAGCTCGGCCACCGTCGGCGCGACCGCGCTTCGCCGCGTCGATCACGTCGTGCCGACGCCGCGCCCGATCGTCGCGACGGCGACCTCGAACGAGTCGCGCGGCAACGCCGCGAGCGCCGAGAGCGATGCCCTCGCCCGATCGTCGAGCGAGCGCCGCCGGCAGCAGCACGAGGATGCGCGTGCGCCGGCCGCTGCTGCGAACCGGCCAGCCGTGCGGCGTACGAGCGGGGCGAATGCGCTGGCGCACAACGACGCGTATCGCGCGCCGAGCGCGCCACCCGCGACCGCGTCGATCCGCAGCGACGGCCGCGGCTATCCGGCGCAGCGCGTCGTGGTCGGCCGGGCCGTAGTCGCGGTCGCGCGCCACCGCGACCAGCGCCGGCGCATCACCGACGCCTCGGTCGGCGCCCGGACCGCGGCTTCGAGCGGCGAGCGCAAGCAGCAGCGGCGAAGCGCGCAGCAGCGAGCGCCGGAGACCGCACGAGCGAAGCGAGATACTCGCGCACGTCCCTCGGCGTCGGGGTCACGGTCGAGCACCAGCGCGAGCGGCCCCGAGATCGCCGCGCACCTCGAGCAACTGCGGCTCTGCGCTCGAGCAACGCGGCGACGCCTCGACGGAGCTCGCGACGGCATCGCTCTGAAGCAGGCGCGCGATGCGCCGCGACCGCCGCGGCGCGCGCATTCTGCGGAGCGAGCTGCAGCGCCGCGTCGGCAGCGGCCTGCGCATCCGCCGCGTCTCCGGCGGCGAGCGACGCCTCGGCGAGCGCCAGGTTCGGCGCAAGGTGGCCCGCATTGTTCGCGGCTGCATCGCGCCACGCCGCGATCGCCTCCGGATATCCGGCCGAGCTGCCAGAGCACCTCGCCCAGGTGGAAAGGCGCGTCGGACGCGCGCGGATTCACCCGCTGCGCGTGGCGAAAGCAGAGCATGGCGTCGATCGCGCGGCCTTCGCGCTGATGGCGGCGGCCGCGCTCGAGCCATTGCCGGTACCCGGTCGCCGCCATCACGAGAGGCGTCGCTTCATCGCCTCGCGCACCGTCGCGGGCGTCAGCCGCGACAGGGCGCGCCCCGGCGAGCGTGCGGCGAAAGCCCTGCAGCACGCGCGAGCAGGCGACCGGGCGCAGCCGGTCTGCGGCGGCGGGCATGCGTCGGCGCCGGCAGCGCGGGCGGCGACCACGGCACGTAGCCCAGCGCATCGCGGACGCGCGCGGCGGAAAACGGCGACCCGCCCGCGACGCGCGGCGCCAGCGCACGAGCGCGTCGTAGCGGGCGAGCGTTCGCTGCGCCATGTCGGTCGACCGTCGGCGGCAGCCACGCACGGGCACGGCGCGCAGCCGTCGGCGAGCGCGTCGCCGCTGCCCGTGGCGACGAGCTCGGCGATTCGCGCGAGCATCGCCTCTTCGGTGCGCCATTCGGCGTCCGTCCACAGCCATCCGCGCGCCGGTCGCCGTCACGCGCTCGGCCAGCGCACCGAACGGCGGCACGATGACCGGGCGTCCGGCGGTCCATGCCTCCGACAGCGTCAGGCTGAAGGTCTCGGGTCCGGCCGACGGATACGCGACAAGCTTCACGCGATAGTGGTCGAGCAGGTCCGGGAGGTCGTGCGGATCGTAATGCCCGTGGATCGTCAGCACCGCGTCGTCGCTCTGCCACGGGCCGTGCCGGACGTCGAGGTAGCCGATCAGCACGAAGCGTACACGCGTTCCGCGCTCGTGCGCACGAGCGCGACGATGCGCTCGAGCCGGCGCGCGCCCTTGTCCGGGCCGATCGCACCGAGCACGGCCACGGTCGGGACATCGTCGTCGGGCAGATCGAACGCCGCGCGCGACGCGCGCTCGTCGCCGGCGCCGCGCCGCGCCGGACGCCGACGGCGCGCCGTGCGGGATCACCTCGGCCGCGCGCTCCGGGAAATAGCGCGCGAGCATCGACGCCGCCCACTGCGACGGGGCGACGAGAAATGCGCTCTTCGCGAGCAGGTCGCGATGGCGCGCCCGCCACGACGCGATGTCGATGCCGGAGAACCTGGGCCGGGCGCCGAGGCAGCGCGTGCAGGCCGCGGCGTCGGTCACCGCGCCGCAATACATGCCGTCGGCCCCGAGGAACGTGATCGTCGGGCACGCGAAATCGAGGTCGTGCACCGTGTAGCCGTAGGGAAGATCGAGGCCCGCGAGGGCTTCGATCATCCCGTCGCGACAGCGGGAAATGTTGTGCAGGTGGACGAGGTCGATGCGGAACGTCGCGGCGATGCCGCCGAGAAATGCCGGCCACGATTCGTCGGGCAGCCGCCGGAAATCGAAGGCGCAGCACGGCGCCGCCGTCGAGCGCTTCCTCGATGCTGCCAGTCGTCGCCCACCGCAATCGCCACGTAGTGCCGGTAGCGCGCGCGCGACGCGTCGATCAGCGCGCGGACCTGACGATCGATGCCGCCGTCGCGGCTCTGAAGCACGTGGAGCACGCCGCGCCGCGGTCCGGTCGACGCGCGATGCTGCGCGAGCGCGGCGTCGCGCAGCGGCCGCAACGGGTCGCGCGGCGATGAACTCCTGGACGATCTCGGCGTAGCGCGGGTGGCGTTCGAGCAGGAGCGCCGTATTGCGAGCTCCGAGGTCGGACTTCTGCCCGGCGAACGAGCGGCCCCCGAGATGCAGCGACGATACGCGTCGTCGCAGAGCACGTTCCGGTAGCCCGCGGAATGCGCGCGCATGCAGAAATCGTTCTCCTCGCCGTAACCGGGGCCGAACGCCGGATCGAACAGGCCGATCGCGTCGATCAGTTCGCGCCGGATGTAGAAGCAGAAGCCTACGCCGGTGGGCAGGCACGGATACGTCGGCACGGCCGCGCGTGCGAGCGCCGCGCGGACGGCCTCGGCATCGTCGCCTTCGCCCGGGACGTTGTTCTCGCAGAATCGCGGGAACGAGCAGATCTCCGCGTTGTTGGAGAACGGCGTCACGGTCCCGATGCGCGGCTCCGACGCGGCGCAGCGCGCGAGCGCCGTGAGCCAGCCCTTCGTGACGAGGGTGTCGGAGTTGAGCAGCACGACGTCGGCGCGGGAGAGTCCCATGCCCCGGTTCGCGGTCACCGGGAACCCGCGGTTCCGGCGGTTGCGCAGGAGTTCGACGTGCGGCAGCGCGCGCCGCTTCAGCTCGGCGAAGTAGCGCGCCGATCGCCGGATCCGGCGACGCGTCGTCGATCAGCACCAGTCGATACGGGCGATCGGTATGGAGAAGCACGCTCTCGACGCAGCGCGCGACGTCGTCCGCGGCATTGTAGACGGGGACGACGACGTCGACGGTCACGTCCACGGTCCGTCCGGCGCTCGATCCGGTCGCCCCCGCCACGGAAGCAGAATCCGTGGTGCCTCCCGGTTCTTATTTGGAGATCGCCGCCCCGGCCTTGCGTGAGCGCTTCGGGATCGATCCTGGTGGCCAGCCCGTCGATCGCCGGCTGGTTCAGCTCCAGCGTCGGATCGCGGAAGACGCCGTCGAGCGCCGCGATCTTGGCTTGCTTGACGTAATCGCGCTTGAGCTCGGCCATGATCTGGTTCCGGACGGCATCGAAAGACCGCAACTCGGCGGGCTTGCGGCCGTCGAGCCGGATGATGTGGTAGCCGGACGACGAGAGCACGGGCTCGCTGATCTCGCCGGGCTTCTGCATCGCGAACGCGGCCTTCGAGAACGCGCGGTCCACCTGCTTCGCATCGAACCAGCCGAGATCGCCCTTGTTGGTCTTGACGCTCAGCATCCTCCGAGAACTCCAGTGCCAGCGCGGCGAAATCGGCGCCTTGGGGGCGATCGCCTTGGCGCGAATCTCCGTGGCCAGCTTGAGCGCCTCGTCCTTCCCGCGCTTCTCGGTCCTGATGAGGATATGTGTCGCGCGCACCTTCGGGGGCACCGTGTACTTGTCCTTGTCGAGCAGATAGATCTCTCGGGCGCGGCCGGCGAAGTCCTCCCGGCGGCGATCGAACGCCGCGCCGGCTTCGCGCTCGATCTGATCCCTGCGCGCGGTCGCAAGCGTGCGGTCGATCTGCACGGCGACGCGCGCCTGGACCGCCGGGATCCTTGTCGAGGCCGCTCGCGCGCGCCTCGGCGGCGAGCGTCCTGGACTCGAGCATGCCGTTCAGGAGCTTGCTGAGGCGCTCGCTGCTCGAGGCGAACTCGCTGCGCAGTTCCTCCGGCACGAGGGCCAGCTCGGCGTCGAAGTCCGCGCGGGTTATCGTCACCCGGCTGGACTTCACCAGGACGTCGGGCGGCAGATCGGCCGAGATCGCGCCCGCCGCATGAAGGGCGGCGCAGCCGACGATGGCGAGGACGATTTGGCGTGCCATGGTGAATATTCCCGCAAATGACGAAGCCCCGCTTGCGCAGGGCTTCGGAAATGCAACCCGGGAGGGCGTTTACGGCAAATTGCGCGTCACGATGATCCCGCAACTCCCGGTCGTGCACGTGCCCGATCCCGTGGGGCCCAGGATACTTGTTGACGATGTTCACGTAGTACGTGGTGTCCGGTTGCAGCGGCAAGCCGCCACTGCCGAAGTTGATGGTCGGCTGTGTGTAGCCGGACAGGTAGTTCGACTTCGCCGCGTTCTTCGTGAAATCGCACGCCGTGGTGCTGATCGCGAGGGTTCGCTTTGCCGGCGAGCCTGAGAATTCGCCAACCGACACGAGGCCTCCGCCGCCGTTGTTGATCAACGTGCTGGGAGTATGGAACCTCGCCACCACGATGTCGCCGTTGCCGAACGTGCCCGAGACGGCGGTACCGGTTGCGTTGTCGAGATCCAGGTTGATGGTCTTGGTGATACCTGAACCGGTGCAGTTGACCGCACCGCCGCTACCGCCGCCGCCGCCGCCGCCGCCGGGCGTGCCTGGAACCACCGCCGTGAGCGGGCTCGCGGGCATGAGGTTCGTGCACGAGGAACCGTTACAGGCCTTCACCTGGTAGCTATACGTCTTGTCCGATGCGGCCGTATTGGCAGGAAGGCTGTCGGACGGACTCTGTGAGGTCTTCCAGCCCGAGGCGCCATTCTTGGACCAGTTGTACGTCACGGTACCCGACCCCGTACAACCCTGGATCGTCCAGATTCACCGTGCCGCCGGCGGTGTTCGTAAGCGGCGTCGGAATCGTTCGATGGTCGGCGTCCCGCATCCGGTCGGCGCATCCGCGGGGACGGCAGTGACCGTGGGGTTGCAGGTGAGCGTCCGGGCCGTCGAGTTAAACGTCCAGTTGCAGGCGCTCGAAGGATCGACGATCTGAAGACCGCCGGCCGTGGCCACCTGGGCCGGGGCGAAAACGGCCCACGCGACGAACGCGGCAGCGGCGACGAGCGGGCGGCGAATCTGACTTGGGTACATGAGGATCTCCTTGATTGCCACGAGCGCTCGTGTACCTGAATGAAATGCGCGCTCTACGAATTGAAGTTAAAGCAAATTATACACCAACGCCGTGCGATGCAGCAATGCACTCTCAGCGATCGCCCGCTCGGCGGACGGCGGGTTCCGATGTGCGGCACTTTGCCGACGAAACGCGGCACATGCACATGCCCCCGCATTGGTCGGTGTCATGAACAAGGAGTTCCCTCTTGTCCGACGCGGCACCGAAAGAATTCCGTCGCATCGTCACCTCGCCACCACTCCGTTCATTGTCCGCCATATTTGTTGGGGCGGTGCAAGAAAAAAGGGCGGAACTCGCGTTCCGCCCTTCCGTAGTACGTGAGACAGCTGCGATTAAGGAATGAAACCGAAGTCGATCGGCGCATCCTTGTAACGGTGCACGAAGTCCGCACCGTACGTCGACTGGACGTTCTTTCCGTTGACGACCAGGACGTTGTTGTTGTACGCCTGGACCGCAAACCCGACCACCGGCAGCCCGTGGTACGTCGCGCTGAACGCCGACGACGTCTGCGCGTTCACCCCCAGGTTGACCGTCGTGGTGGGGCCGCCGTACAGCGCTGCCCTGAAGAAGTTGTCGTCGTCGTAAAGGAAGGTCAGTTGCGCCCAGCCGTTGACCTGGCCCGCGGCAAGCGAGATCTGCTTGTTGTTCTTCGAGCCGAGCACGCCATCGGACTTGAAGGTGATCACGTTCGCTTCCCAGCACAGCGTATTGGCCTTTCCTTGAGGCGGTGGCGGCGAGAATCGCGCCCGGCGTGCTGGGCGTCTTCTCTTCGCGGTCCCACGTCTGCAGCCTGACGTCGTCGCAGGCGCCAGCGTTGCCGTTGAAGTTGCGCTGGAACGGCGGAACGGCCGTGCCGGTACCGACCGACACGTACGCGTTCTTGGTCGGCATCGTGATCACCCAGTCGGTGTTCGCCAGGATCGACGGGTCGGTCGCGTACTCGTTCAGCACCGCGTCGTGCATCAGCATCGCGCTGACCGCGTCGATCGGCCGGGCCAACCAGTCGGGTCACAACTGCGTTGCCGTTGCGGATTGACGACGACGCTCAGTCGGCGGATTCGCATTGCCGAGGTTCGGGCGAATCGAACCGGCGTTGAAGTAGATGCGGCGATTTTGTTGAAGTTGTCGAGCGCGACGGCGTCCTTCGAGTAGGCCGAGCCATCGAGCACGTTGATCAGTCGTCATCGCGCCGAACAGGCCACCCGTGCCGGTCTGTGCGTCCGACGAGGCCTGGGCGTCGCTGTTGTCCGCGCAGCCCGGCGGGACGCCGCTCGTGTGCGTGATGTTGATCGACGTCGTCGACATCGCTGGTGAACGTCGCCATTTCGATGATTTCGACGTAGCCTTCCCGCGTGCGGTCGAGCGACTGGTCGGCGCCATCGTCGCTGTCTTCGATGTACGCGTAGTTCACGAACGCATGGCCCACGGCGGGGAGCGAGTTCGGCAGAATGCAGGACTTATCCGTCGACGTCATCGCTGCGCCATCGTCGGTCGCGACGACCGTCGCGGTCCACACGTCGAACTTCGACAGGAACAGGTTGAAGTCGAGCACTTCGCTGGGAGTTCTTGCCTTCCAGGAAACGCACCTTCACGGCCTTCGCCGACCGCGGTCGTATTGACGACCGAAAGCAGCGTGTTGTAGGCGCCGCCGTTCGGCCGTGTGGCGGACCGTGTAGTACGGATAGATCAGGACCTGGCCCAGGCCGTCCGCGGACAGGTTGACCGCTTCCGCAGCCCCCATCGCGCCAAGCGCGCCCAGACCGGCCAGCGCGGCATACAGCGATTTTCTGTTGAACGTATTCATGGTTGGTGATGACTCCTCTGTTTGCGATTTGCGATTTAAAGTGATCACTTTAGAACCAACAGCACCGGAATGTTATTACTGCCCACTCCTTTTGTCGAACGAATTAGATGCCGCCCCAAAGCTCCGTCCCGGAAACTGTGGAAAATTTGCAACTTCGACCGTGTTCCTACGGCCGCAAACATACCATGCCTGACCCTTTTCCAACACCCACGTCTCCTGCACGCTACGTCGTGACTCCCTTTGCCGAGGTCTGGCCCTTGGTCGGCGATGTAGTCGTAGGTCAGCGAGAGTCCCACGTTGCAGGTTTCCGCTTCGCACTCGACCTTTTCGATCTGCACCGCACGATAACCGATCGATCGCATCCGCCCGCCGGTATTGCTCCGGACGAAATCAGTCTCACGCGTCCCCGGACTCAAATACGCGTACGCCGCATCCATGTCGCCCTTGATCAGGGCCGCCCAACGGGCGTTCGACCGTTCCTTCACCGCCGCCGCCTTGACGTCGGGCGGCGTGTCCTTCGTCAACCCACCCAGGGTGCCACATCCTGCAGCCAGCACGAGTGCGGCCACTCCCGCACTGCAAGCCCGCAAATCCCATGCCCGCAACCACCGCCCGCGGGCGCTCCGCCATTGCCGTTTCATCAGGATCGTACCCTATGCACCTGGTAAAGCGCCGATTGCGCGAAGGATTGCGAACTACCATTCCGACAACGCACCGGCGCTGCAATCCTTGATTTGAGACTATAGAAATCCCCCGCCATCGTCAATCGACGATAGGCGCGAAACAAAACCGTTCGTTGCATGTTGCAGGTCAGCAACAGCGAGATGTCGGGGATTAACGACGGTTTTTCGCGAAAATCGAGGAAATAACCCAACTGTCGTCATTTGGAGACGGTATTTCCACTCTCGGTCCGACGCGCCTTCCACCGCGAATGCCCGCACGACCAGCCTCACCGGACTCGCTTACGGATCCGCGGCGGACGCAAACGGTGCGGCCGGTACCTATTGCGGTGCCGTCGCCGGTGGTGCTTCGCGTGCTGGTGCCGATACCGGACCCGGTGCTTGCACGGCCGCGGGTCTTCCGGTCGGGAACTCCTCGTCCAGCCGTCCCATCCGGCGCCGCAGGTCGTCCATCACGCTCTTCATGTCGAACTCGTTCTCGACGACGCGGGGGGTGATGAACATGATGAGCTCGGTGCGGTTGTTCTTGATCGTCTGATCGCCGAACAATCCGCCGATGATCGGGATGCGCGAGAGCAGGGGCAGTCCCTCGGAGCTCAGCTGCTTCGTCTCGCCGATGAGTCCCCCCATCACCATCGTCTGGCCCGACTGCACGCTGACGATCGTCTGCACCGAGCGCGTGTTGATCGGCGGGGCCTGGCCCAGGATGAAATTGCCCGGATCGCTGACCTCCGCCTGGACTTCCAGCGTGACGAGCCCGCCGGCGTTGATGTGCGGGGTCACCTGCAGCAGGACGCCGGTGTCGATGTATTGCGATGTCGTCGTCACAAGGCCGGTGGTGACGCCCGACACGTTCGTCTCCTGGGTGATCGGGATCCTGTCGCCGGACTTGATCGTCGCCTTCTGATTGTCGAGCGCAGCGAGGTGCGGATTGGCGACGACCTTGGTGTTGCCGTAGGTGTCGAGCAGGCGCAGCACCGCCTGGATGCCGCCGGGGAAATTCGCGTTGTTGATGATGTAGACGAATCCCTGGGCGAGCGAAAGCGCGGGGTTCGTCGTGCCGGTGCCTGTTCCCGGCACGCCCGGATTGATGGGCCCGCTCCGGGTGAAATTGCCGCCGGTGCCGCGCCCGGAAGGCGCGCCACCCTTGAACAGCCACTCGACGCCGAAGTTGATTTCGTCGGTGAGCGCCACCTGCGCGATCGTCACCTCGATGATCACCTGGCGCGACGGGACGTCCATCTTCTTCACCGCGGCCTCGATCACCGAGTACTCGGGCGCGGTGGCGACGATCAAGAGCGTGTTGTTGTCCTTGTCGGCGACCACCTGGATGTTGCGCACGACGCCGAGGCCCGCGCCGGCCGCCCCGCCCGCGGCGCCGCCTGCCGTCCCGGCGGCGCCACCGGAAGGCGTCGGCGCCCGCTGGTCCTGGATCACGACCTGCGGCTGCGCGATCGCAGGCTGGGCCTGGAACGCGGGCGGCGACACGATCGTGCCAGCCGGCGTACCGGGTGCGACGGTCGGCGCGGCCGGGGCCGCGGCCTGCTGCGCGCGGCCGGAAAACGCCTGCTGGAGCAGCGGGGCGAGTTTCTCGGCGCGCGTGTTCTGCAGGCTGTAGACGTAGAAGCGCGGACCGTCGCTGCTGCCGGGCTGATCGAGGCGCGCGATCCACTTCTTCGCCTCGTCGAGGTACGCGGGCTGCGGCGTGATCACGATGAAAGCGTTCAACCGCTCGATGGGGATGATCTTCAGGATTCCCGCGAGCGGACCCGCCGTGCGGTCGCCGATCGCCTTGTCGATCTCCGTCATGACGGCCTTCACGTCGGCGTTCTGCAGCGTGAAGAGGCCGACCGACATGCCGGCCATCCAGTCGACGTCGAACGTGTCGATCGTCTCGAGGAGGTGCTTCAACTCGGTCTCGGTGCCCGCGAGGATCAGCATGTTGCGCAGATCGTCGGGCCGCACGGCCGTCGCATCCTTCACGAACGGCTCGAGGATGCGCAGCATCTCGCGGACGCCGATGTACCGCAACGGGACGATCTGCACCGAAAAGCCGGGCGGCAGCGCGCGTTGCGAATTGCCGAGCTGCGGCGTGATGTTGCCGCGAACCACCGCCGCGGCGGGGAGGATCTTGTAGATTCCGCTTTCCTTGACCATCGCCGCGCCGTTCATGCGCAGCAGGGTCTCGAGCGTGGCAATGAGCGCGTCCCGCGGAATGCCCGACGACGTGCGGATCGTGACCTGACCGCCGACCGAAGCGTCGATCGTGTAACTCTCGTTCAGGATATCGCCGAGGATGTTCCTGACGACTTCGCGCAGGTCGGCGCCCTCGAAGTTGAGCACGACCCCGCCGCCACCCTGCTGCACTACGACGGGACCGGACGGAACCCCGCCGCCGGGCGGCTGGCCCTTCACGAGCACACCCGTCCCCTTGTACAGGCGCGCCCTCTCGTCCGCGCTCGGCAGCATCGGTGCCGGCGCCCGCTCGGCCGCGTCGGCAAGCGCCGGCGACACCGCCGGATACATTCCGACCCGGCGGACTCTTCACCGGCGCAGGAGGTGCGGCCGTGTCCGGCGAGGTCGCGCACGCGGCGACGGCGAGGGCGGCGACGAGCGCGGCGCACGAGTGGACGGAATTTCGCTTTGTCATTTTCGTTTCCAGGTGAGGCCGGACCATGCTGCGCGAAGGACGTCGATCGGGATCATTTTTGAGCGTTTCGCCTGCCGCCACGCTGCTGATAGGACTGATACAGGGCTGCGTCGTCGGGCGCCATGCCGGCCGGAGGCGCGACGGGGGTCTGGGACGCACCGGCCGCTCCCTGCTGCGCCCCGGCGGCTGCCGCTGCCCGCGCGGCACGGCGGCGCTCGAGGGCCGTCTGGTTTGGGGCCGTGGGTGCTGCCGCGGCCCTGGCGGCAGGGGCCTGGCCCCGAGCCGGCACCGTCGGCGCCGCGGCGACCGCTGCGGTCGGCGCCGCCGGAGCCGCGACGCTCGGTTGCGGGGTCGGCGTCGATTTCGTCGCGACCTTGAGGACGAGCTCCTCGGACTCGTCGCCCAGCGTCAGGGTCACCCGGTCCGCCTTGACCTCGGCGACCTTCATGCCGTTGATCGTCTCGCCGGCGCGCACGCGACGGGCCTTGTTCCCGGCGGTCTCGCGCAGGAATGCCGTGTTCCTGCCCTCGACGAGCAGCGTTCCCGTCAGGGCGAACTGCCCCCGCTTCATCCGCGCCGCCGCGCTATCCTGACCCGCGGGCGGCGCGGGGCGGCGCGTTGGATTGAAGAGCGTGCGGGCCACGGTTTCCGATCGCGCGGCAACACCTCCCGCGATCTCGTACTCGGGAAGTAGCGAGGCCTCGACGGGCTTGGGCTCGACCGCTTCGGCGGGTGGCGGAGTCTTCTCGACGGCGCTCCCCCATTCGGTCTCGAAGCCGACAAGTCGCGGCAAACGCGGCGAGGGGCAGCAGCCACCAGAGGGCCGCCTGCAGGGGCGGAGAAAGTTTGTTCATCGGCGTGTCCTCCCGATGGCTCCTGGCGGTCACTTCCGCGGGGGCTCGGCAAACGCGTAGCCCCCGACGTCGAGTTGCACGTTGACCTCCGGCTCCTGGCCGGGGCCGGGCTTGAATCCGCGGAACGCGTTGAGCGGCCGCAGCGTCATGGACTCGACGGACAGGTACGGCGGCCCGCCCTCGAGCGCATTCAGAATCTTCTGCAGCGAAGGTGTCGACGCGAAAAATTGCACGGTGACGCTGATCTGCTTGAAGCGGCCTTCGTCGCGCGGTGCCTGATTCTGGCTCGTCGTGATGCGGCCGCCATTGCTTTCGATCGCCGCGCGAACCAGCTCCTGCAACTCGGCACCCGCGAGGTTCGGGGCGGTGTTCTTGAGAAAGAAGCGGCGCCCGTCCTTCTCGCGCATCACTTCGAGCGCCTTGCGGTACTCGGGCGCCTGCGCAGCGACGCGCCGGTAGCGCTCCAGGCGATCCGTGAGCGCGGCGTTCGTGTCGTCGTAATGCTGGTGCAGCAGCAGAATCGGCAGCACCAGCACCGCGAGCGCGACGAGGATCGCGGCGACGAGGAACGCGACGGCGAGCGCGCGCTGTCGCGCCGGCGGGAGCTTCGCGATCGTCGCGATCATTGCGGCCCCTTGGCGGGGTTGGCCGGCACGCCGGGTGCCTCGGCGGGAGTTCCCGCGGGCAAAGCCGGCGGCGCGCCGGGCACCGCCTCCGCGTCCGCAGCGTCCGGCTCGGGTGGCGTCCCCGCCGCCGCGGGCGCCGCCACGGCGTTGGGCGCCGGAGCGCTGCGCCTTGGAGCGTTGGGCGCCGCAGCGTTGGGCGCCGCAACGCTGGGCGCCGCATCGATGGGCGTCGGACCCTTTGCCTCCGGTGCCGCGACCGGCTCGTTCGCCTTTCCGGCAGGCGCCGACGTCGATGTTCCGACCGGCGTGGCGGACGGCGTCCGCGCCGGCGCCGGTGTGCTCGGAGCGGCGGCGGCCATGGCGGCCAGCTGGATCGGCCGCGGCAGCGGCAGCGATTTCAGTTGCGCGCCCAGATCGAAGATCTCGCCGGGGCCGGGCTGGATCTTCGTCGTCGGCGAGCGTGGCGCCGCCTGCTCGAAAACCTTCGACTCCTCGAGGAGCGAGATCAGGCTGCCGGCATTCGCGCTCTCGCCGCGCAGGACGATCTCGCGACGCGGTTCCTTTCCGCGGGCGGTGGTCTTCAGCTCGAACTGCGTCAGCCACGTGTCGTCGGGCAGGAGCTTCGTCACGTCCTCGACGACCTGGAGTGCGGCGGGGAACGCGTACTTCCGTTCGAGCGCGAAGTTGTAGTCTCCGGCGAGCCGGTCGAGCTCCTCGCGCAGCGCGCTCGACGCATCGGCCTGGACGCGCGCCTGGTCGGCCAGCTTGGCGAGCTCGATCGCGTAGCCACGCTTTTGCCACAGCGGGAGCGCCGTGGCGACGATCGCCAGGATCGCGATCAGTGCCAGCGGGACCCAGATCTGCCATCGTGCGCCACATCGATTCGTCGGGCCGCTCGCCGGCGGGGAGAAGGTTCAACGGCGTTCCAGCGAGCGCCGCCGCGCTCGACGGCGATTCGGGCGTGACCGCGACGACGGCGGCGCCCCAGCTTTCCGCACGGCGTCGGGCCTGGTCGACGACCGTCTTGAGCGCAGCCGCCCAGTCGACCCGGATCTCCTTCTTCGCGGGATCGCGCCCGATGACGATCGCATCGAAATACACTTCGTCGGGCTTGAAGGGCGTGTGCCGATCGAGGTCGTACGCGAGCGCCTGCAAGAGATTCTCTTCGACGGCCGCCGGCAGCGTGATCGTCTTTCGCAGGACCTGGCTGCCGGAAGCGAAACCGCGACCCGTGCCTCCGTCACCACCCCGCCATAGGCGACGCGAGGCAACGCGTCGATCGCCGCATGCCCCTCCTTCGCGACGTCCGCGGGGTCGCCGGAGAGGGGAACCCGCGCGACCTCGGCGAACGCGAGCGAGCCGTCGGCGAGCCGCGGAGCCCACACCACGGCGGCATCCGGTTCGAAGGCGACGATCGGGCGCAATCGCCTGCGGCGCACGGCCGTGCGCAGACCGCCGGGCACGAGCGGCGCGAGCTGGCCCAGCCACCATTGCCAGAAGGCACGGAGGCCGGTGCGCTGCGCAGCGCTGCGCAGCCGCTGCCGGAAATTAGAGCTTGCTCGGTCCATTCTCTTGCGTTGTGGTGTCGGTCGCGGGCGTTGACCCGGTTTGTGGCGCGGCTGCGCCCTCTTGCCAAAGGAGCACGACCATCCGCTTCTGCGGGTCGCTCTGCGGGCGCACCACGGCGTCGCGGGCGAAGGTTACACCATCGGGCGACACCGCCTCGGCGTGAATCCGCCACGCCGGCGTGGCGCCCGACGCGAGGGCCTGCGCCGCCGGGAACGGGGGAACCGGCAGCTGGTTCGCGAGCGCTTCCCGCCGGTCATTGATGAAGGTATCGACCTGTTCCGGCGTGACGCCCGGAATGGCGAGCAGGACGCTCCGCGGGGCGGTCGCCAGGTTGACGCCGCGCTGGCGCGTGTAGGTGGTCAGGCTGTCCGCGATCCTCGCCATCAGTCCGGGCGTCATGCCCAGCACGCGTTGCAGCTCGCCGACGGACTCGAAGCGCGAATTGGTCGGCACGTACTTGAGGCCCGCGCCGCGGTATTCGGGGGCTTCGGCGCCGTTCGGCCGGCGCAGATCGTCGGCGTCGCGCCAGTCGAGGATCGCCTCGAGCACTCGCTCCGCCGCGTCCGGATCGAGGCCGCCGACGTTTTGCAGCAGGCCCTTCAGCAGCGGATCGGCCGCAAAATTGATGTCGATTCGCGCGGCCTCGTCGACGGCCGTCGCGGTGATCGGCGATGTCGCCGTCGTTCCACGCGTGCGGTCGGCCGTCGGGGAGCCACACGTCCGGCGAGCCGCGCGGCCGCGACAGCTCGAAGGCGACGCGCTCGATGGCGCCGTCCGCGGCGGCGCGCGCCTGCGCGAGCGACATCGTGTTGCGCGCGGCCAGCGCCTCGCCGCGCATGCTGAAGGCGAAGCCGCTCGCGATCACGGTCAGCAGCACCGTTAGCCACAGCACCGCGATGAGCGCTATACCGCGTTGGGAGAAGGAGGCCCGAAGGGCGGTACCCGGAACGCGCGGAAACTCGGCCGACAACGCGCCGCCGGGCATCGGCACGAAACGCGACGGAGGGCGACCGCGCTGCAGGCGCATCATCCCGGCCTCGAGCAGCGGCCCGCCGCCGCGTTCCACGCGGGGCAGCCCGCCTCGGGCGAACGCCGCGGCTCGACGACGAGCGTCGGCCACGCAGCGCCCTTCTCCGGCTTCACATCGATGCGCACGAGCAGCGGCAGCCGCTGCTTGTCGTCCCAACGGTCGCGCCACGTCGGCGCGTCGGCATCGGCGGCGTCGACGTCGCGGCCGAAGTACTCGATCCGCAGCTCGGCGATGCCCTCGGCGAGCACCGAGCGCTCCGCATCGCGAAATTCCGGCGGCTCCAGCGCGTTGACGTCGGGGATCATGCGCTCCTGCACGAGCTGCGACTTGTCGCCGTTGCGCACGACCGCGAGGCGGAAGAGGTAGACGCCCCCCTCGGCGACGCGCGTGGGCAGCGCCGCCGCGTAGTCGAATCTCGTCGCGCTCGCCACCGAACAGCAGCGGAAACCCGGGGATCTTCCAAAGCCGCAGCGGAAATTGCGAGGCGATCTGCGCGCGCAGATACGCTGCGCTGTGCGCATGTCGGAAACCTGCAGCGTCTTGGCTTCGCCGCCGTCCCAGGTCCGCGCGGCGAGGGAGAGCGAGCCGTACAGCAGCGCGGCGATTCCCGCCATCAGCACGAGCGCGACCGTGAGCTCGACGAGCGTGAAACCGCGCGCGCGCACCGGCATTGCCTTCATCGCGCGCCCCTTCGGTCCGATGCGCGTCGTCGCGAGCGCGAACGTGCGGTTGCCGCCGGACGGGGCGGCGAAGGTGACCTCGGCCGTGACCCTGCACAGCCGCGTCGGCATCGCATCGCGCCGCGCGCTCGAGGTCCGGCGACACGCCGGGCGGCGAATACGGCGCGATGCGCGTCGTCCACGCGATGCGGCCGTCGTCGGCCGATCCGCGTTGGTCGCCTCGCCCAGCGGCACCGCGCTCGCCGCTTCGGCGAGCACGCTCTCGGCGACCAGCACGGCGCGGCTGTAGTCGTCGGCGGCCGACGCGTTGCCGAGCGCGCCGGAGAACAGCCGGAACAGCGCGGTCCCGACCAGCGACAGGATGACGAACGCGACCAGCACCTCGAGCAGCGAGAAAGCCGCCGCTGGCGGCGATCTGCGCAACGCGCCGTCGCATCGCGTCGGTCAATCCAGGATCGCGACGCGGCCGGTGAGCCAGTCGACGTCGACCTCGTACTTGCGCTCGCCGGCGGCGATCGTCACGCGGCCGCCGTTCGAGCCGCCGTCGGCGAAGAAGCGGATCGCGCCGATCTTGTCGTTGACGAGATCGCTCTGCGCGGTGAAGAGCTTCAGCTCGAGCCGTTCGCGGCAGCGCGTGCACGCGCGCGTCGCGATCGATCCGGAACGTGCGGTGCTCGAGGTCGAGGACGACGCGCGTTTCCTGGCGCGTCGCGAGCGCTTCGCTGCGCGCAAAGCGCAGCCCCGCGGCGACCTGGCGCGCGGCGCTCTTCAATTCGCCGGTCGACACGCCCGCCGCCGAACATCGGCAGCGACCATCGCCGCGACGATCGCCATGATCGACAGCACGATCAGGAGCTCGAGCAGCGTCACCCCGGCACTCGCGGCGCGCGGCGCCGGCTGCGGAACGGGTGCGGCGCGCGCAACGTTCACTGCTGCGTGCTCGACAGATCCTTGTTCGGCCCTTCGCCGCCTTCCTTGCCGTCGGCGCCGAGCGAGACGATCTCGTACGGCGCGTTCTGCGCCGGCGAGACGTACTTGTATTCGTTGCCCCACGGATCCTTGGGCACGCGTCGAGCTTCTTCCAGTACGGGCCGTTCCAGTTGGCGACGCCGGCCGGCGCCGCGATCAGCGCCTGCAGGCCCTCCTGCGTCGTCGGATAGCGGCCGATCTCGAGCTTGTAGAGGTCGAGCGCCTGGCCGATCTGGCCGATCTCGATCTTCGCGGCGTCGGCCTTCGCCTTCTCGCCCTGGCCGATGAAGTTGCCGCCGACGATGCCGAGCACGACGCCGATCAGCACCAGCACGACGAGGATTTCGATCAGCGTCATGCCGGCGTGCGGAGGAGCGCGCGGCGCGACCGGCGCGCGGATGCGGCCGCGACGCGCTGCCGCTTGCGATTCCGTCATCGCGCCTGTCGCACTTCGTTTCAGTTCAGTCGCACCATCGGATTCCTTTGACGGGATCGCCCGGTGCCGCCGCCGCGCGAGGCCGCGCGCGGCGGAACAGCTTAGACACGCGTCACTGGACAAGTTCGCTCATGCCCATCACGCCGAGCAGGATCGAGAAGACGATGCCGCCGATCATCACCGCGAGCGCCGAGGATCAGCGCCGGCTCCAGGACCGCGAGGAAGCGCTTGATCGCCATCTCCACTTCGCGGTCGTAGACCTCGGCGACGCGGTTCAGCATTTCCTCGAGCCGGCCCGATTCCTCGCCGACCAGGATCATCTGCATGGCGAGCTTCGGATAGAGGCCCGTCTCGGCGAGCGGCCGGCCGAAGCCCTTGCCTTCGCGCAGCCGCGCGATCACGCCGTCGAGCGCGCCGGCGAGCACGATGTTGCCGAGCGTCTCCTTGACGATCGCGAGGCCCGCGAGCAGCGTGACGCCGTTGCCGAGCAGCGTCGCGAGCGTGCGCGCGAAGCGCGCGACCTCGACCTTGGTCAGGAGGTCGCCGACGAGCGGCATGCGCAGCAGGCGCGCGTCCCAGCGCGTGCTTGACCGCGGGCGGCGCAGCAGGCGGCGCACCCACAGCGACGGCGAGCACGACGAGCGCCGCGATCGCCCACCACCACTCGCATCAGCGTCGTGCCGAGAACGACGACGATCTGCGTGGCGAGCGGCAGCGCCTTGCCCGCCTGCGAGAACGTCTGCTCGAACTGCGGCACGACCCAGATCAGCAGCACGATCACCGACATCACCGCGACGCCGATCAGGATCGTCGGATAGATCAGCGCCGACTTCACGCTCTCGCGCAGGTCCTTGTTGCGCTCCATCGTGTCGGCGAGGCGCGTCAGCACGACGCCGAGCGCGCCGCCGGCCTCGCCGGCGCGAACGATGTTGACGTAGAAGCGCGAGAACACGTCGCGCCGCACGTCGAGCGCCTGCGACAGCGACTTGCCGCCGCGCACGTCGTCGCGGATCTGCTGCAGCAGCGCCGCGACCGGCGGCGAATCGGCGAGGCCGATCAGCATCTCGAGCGCGCGGTCGAGCGGCAGGCCGGCGCGCAGCAGCGTCGCGAGCTCGCGCGTGATCGCCAGCAGATGGTCGCGGGTGACGGTCTTCGGCGCGAACCAGCCGACGGCTTCCCGCGGCGCTGCCGGCCGGCGCGGCGCGCCGCGCCGCGGCGCCGACGCGCCGCCGGCGGCGCGCGCCACCTGCATCGGCATCATGCCCTGGTCGCGCAGGCGATCGACGATCTCGCTCTCGTTCGCGGCTTCGAGCTCGCCGATGGCGACGTCGCCCGCCGGATTGACGGCCTTGTAGCGGTAGACCGGCATCGGGCGAGCGCTCCTAGCTCTCGCGCGTGACGCGCAGCACTTCCTCGAAGGTGGTGACGCCGCGGACCGCCTTGCGCAGGCCGTCCTCGTACATCGTCAGCATGCCTTCGCGGATCGCCTCGTCGCGCAGATCCGTCGCCGTCGCGTGCTTCATCACGAGGCTGCGCAGCGGATCGGTCATCGGCAGCATTTCCATGATGCTGATCCGCCCCGTGTAGCCGGTCTGCGCGCACTGCGGACAGCCCTTGGGATGATAGAGCGTGATCTCCCTCGCCGCTGGTGAAGCGCGCGAGGCCCAGCTGCTCGACCATCTCCGGCAGCGCGGTGTACGGCTCCTTGCAGTGCTCGCACAGCGTGCGCACGAGCCGCTGCGCGAGGATGCCGATCACCGTCGACGTGAGCAGGTAGTCCTCGACGCCCATGTCGAGCAGCCGGTTCACCGTCGTCGCGGCGTCGTTGGTGTGCACCGTCGACAGCACGAGGTGGCCGGTGAGCGCCGACTGGACGGCGATCTCCGCGGTCTCGAGGTCGCGGATTTCGCCGATCATGATCACGTCCGGGTCCTGGCGCACGATCGAGCGCAGCGCGTTCGCGAACGTGAGGTCGATCTGCGGCTTCACCTGGATCTGGTTGATGCCGGGCATCTGGTATTCGACCGGGATCCTCGACGGTGAGGATCTTGACGTCGGGCTTGTTGAGCGTGCTCGAGCGCCGTGTAGAGCGTCGTCGTCTTGCCCGAGCCGGTCGGACCGGTGACGAGCAGGATGCCGTGCGGCTGCGATCAGCACGTCGAGGAATCGCCGCGAGCGTGTCGTCCTCGAAGCCCGAGGCGCTTGAAGTCGAGCGCGACGCCGCCCTTGTCGAGGATCCGCAGCACGACCGATTCGCCGTGCATCGTCGGCACCGTCGAGACGCGCAGGTCGATCTCCTTCCCCTGCACGCGCAGGCGGATGCGGCCGTCCTGCGGCAGGCGGCGCTCGGCGATGTCGAGGTTCGCCATGATCTTGATCCGCGAGATGACCGCGGCGGAGAAGCGCCGCGGCGGCGACTCGACCTCGTGCAGCACGCCGTCGATGCGGTAGCGGACCACGAGCCGGTTCTCGAACGGCTCGATGTGGATGTCGGACGCGCGCGCTTCGAGCGCGTTGGTGATGATGAGCGAGACGAGGCGGATCACCGGCGCCTCGGACGCGAGGTCCTTCAGCTGCTGGACGTCGGCGTCGAACGCGAGCTCGTCGCGCTGCTCGACGTCGCCGACGATCTGGCCGACCGCCGTGCGTCCGGCGCCGTACAGCCGCTCCAGCGCCGCGTCGAGCTCCGACGGGAATCGCGACCAGCGGCCTGATGTCGCGGCCGGTCACCATGCGGAACGCGCCGATCGTGTAGTCGTCGGTCGGATCGGCCATCGCGAGCGCGAGCTCGCGCTCGTCTTCGCGCACCGGCAGCGCGCGCGCCTCGCGCAGGAAGCGCGCGGAGATGCGCTCCTCGAGAATCGGGAACTCCGGGTAGCCGGCGGTGTCGAGCAGCGGCAAGCCCGAGCTGCACCGCGAGCGCCTCGGAGACGTCGCGCTGTGCGCAGAGGCCGAGCGTGACCAGCAGCGTGCCCGAGCCGCTCGCCGCTGTCCTGCTGCAGTCGCAGCGCGCGCTCGACGCCCGCGGCGTCGAGCTTTCCGCGCGCGATCAGGATCTCGCCCAGGCGCATTCTTTGGGGTGCGTTCACAGGGTCCGCCGCACAAAAATCGACCGGGATGATACCATGGCGCCGGCGCTCTCATCGCGGTTTCGTCGCACGAATCAAGGCTTTGCGTGCGTTTCTTCCGGCAAATCGTCGCCGTTGCCCGACGCCTGCGAAGTAGAATGTCGCCATCTCCCGACGAAACGCGCTGCCAACCGCCGCATGAATTGGAATCATCTCGTCTTCCCTGTCGAACCCGGGTGCAACCCGATGGCCGGCGTTCCCATCAACGGTCCGAAAGACGACATCGTTGACCTGATGGCCATGCATTGGGACCCATGGGCCGCCCCTTCCGTTCACCATCGACCGGCAAACTGACCCGGCGGGGTAAGGTCCGTTTCGACGAGCGCGGCTCCACCGCGGCCTAGCGGGCGCCTCCGCGTCGCAGGCGCGCCACGCCGGACCAGACATGCCGGACTTCGACTGCAAGCTGATCGCGTTCTACCTGCCGCAGTTCCACCCGATTCCCGAGAACGACGCGTGGTGGGGCAAGGGCTTCACCGAGTGGACGCAACGTCGTGCGCGCACGACCGCTCTTCGCCGGGCACTACCAGCCGCACCTGCCGGCGGATCTCGGCTTCTACGACCTGCGCGTCCCCGAGACGCGCGCCGCGCAGGCCGCGCTCGCGCGCCGCTACGGCATCCACGGCTTCTGCTACTACTACTACTGGTTCAACGGGCGGCGCCTGCTCGAGCGTCCGCTCGACGAGGTGCACCGCAGCGGCGAACCCGACTTCCCGTTCTGCGTCTGCTGGGCGAACGAGCACTGGACGCGGCGCTGGGACGGCAGCGACGACGACGATCCTGATGGCGCAGGCGTACTCGCCCGAGGCCGACCGGCGCCTCATCTCGGACCTCGCGTCCGCTGCTTCGCGATCCGCGCTACATCCGCGTCGACGGCCGGCCCCTGCTCGTCGTCTACCGCGCGAGCGCGCTTCCCGATCCGCGCGCCTTCGCCGAACGGACCCGCGAGCAGGCGCGGCGCGCGGGAATCGGCGATTTGTACCTCGCATGCATGTACCTGACCGGCACGCCATCGCCCGCGCGAATTGGGCTTCGACGCCGCGGTGGAGTTCCCGCCGCACGGCCTCGAGGCGCGGAGAGATCTCGCCTCCCGTCGAGTTCTACACGCCGAATCTCTCGGTCAAGGTGTGGGACTACGTGCACGCCGCGAAGGCGGCGATCGCCCGCCCGCTGCCGGATTTCCGCCTCTTTCGCGGCGTCATGACCGGCTGGGACAACACGCCGCGGCTTCCCGCCAACGGCCACGTCTTCGTGAACACCCATCCGGTGAACTACCAGCGGTGGCTGACCGCCGTCGTCGCTCAGACCGTGCAGCGCACCCCCCCGCGTGAACGCTTCGTGTTCATCAACGCGTGGAACGAGTGGGCGGAGGGCTGCCACCTCGAGCCCGACGAAGCCTTCGGACACGCGTACCTCGAAGCGACGCGGCGTGCGCTGGCCGAAGGACAGCGCAGGTAGGCGACCCGATGTCCGATGTTCCCGCCCGCGCATCGGCGTCCCCCTCCAGCCTCGAAGGCGCTCTGCAGTTGCACTCGAGAGGGGCGCTCGACGAGGCCGCTTTGGCGTATGAAGATCTGCTGCGCGGGACGCCGGACGATGCGCGCGTCCTGACGAAACTGGGTCTCGTGCGGTTGCAGCAGAATCGGCTCGACGCCGCGGTCGCGTTCCTGGATCGTGCGCTGGCCGCCGACCCGGCGGCGGCCGAGGCGCACGCGTGGCGTGGCGAAGCCCTGCGCCGGCGGCGCGAGCTCGAACCCGCGGTTGCCGCATTTCGCGCGGCGCTCGATCGCGACCGCGACTTTGCGCCGGCATGGTTCAACCTCGCGCTCGCGGAGGCCGAGCGCGGCAACCGCGCGTCCGCGCGCGATGCATGGATGGCGTTCGACAGGCTGCGCCCCGCCGACCCTCGCGTCTGCCGCGAGCTTGGCCGGCTCGCGTACGACAGCGGCGACCATGCGGACGCGATTCTCTGGTTTTCCCGCCAGCTCGAACGCACGCCGGGCCACGCCGACGCGGAAGCCGCGTTCCGGATCGGATTGGCGCTCGACCGGATGGCGCGGCTCGACGAGGCGGTCGAGTGGTACGGCAAGGCGGCTGCGCTGGCGCCGGGACGCGCGGCGATTCGCGTTGCCGCCGGGGTCGCACATTTCAATCTCGGCAACGTCGATCGCGCGCTCGGCGAGTATCGGGCCGCGCTGGCCCTGGACCCCGACAATCGGGAAGCGCGCGGGAATCTGCTGATGGCGCTCAACCATGTCGATCCGCCCGACCACGAGCTCCATTTCGCCGAGCACCTGGCGTGGGCCGCGCGGCATGCCAGCGCGGCGGAAATGCCGCGTGGCGCCTTTCCGAACCAGCGCGACCCGCGCCGGCGTCTGAAGATCGGCTACGTGTCGCCCCGCTTCGGCGGCGGTCCGCTCGCCCACCTCTTTCTGCCGCTCATCGAGGCGCATGACCGCGCGGCTGTCCACGTCACGTGCTATGCCGTGTCCGCCCTCGCCGACGAGACGACCGCGCTCATGCGCACGCACGCGGACGAATGGTGCGATGCCGCGGCGCAGGATGACGACGCGCTGGTCGCGCGCATTCGCGCGGACCGCATCGACATCCTCGTCGATCTCGTCGGCCACTGCCCCGGCAATCGGCTCGGCGTGTTCGCGCGACGCGGGGCGCCGATCCAGCTGACATGGCTGGACTACGACGGGACGACGGGCGTGCCCGCGATGGACTACATCGTGACGGACGCCATCCACACTCCGGTCGACGGACCGCAGCGCTACACCGAGCGCGTGTTGCGCCTGCCCGACACCAGGATTTGCTATCGTCCGACGCTGCCGTTGCCGCGGCTCGAGGATTCGCCGGCGGCGGCGCGGGGATACGTGACGTTCGGCTGCATCAATCGCCTCAACAAGCTCGGGCCCAACGTCCTCGCGACGTGGGCGCACGTCCTCGCGCGGGTGCCTCGCTCGCGGCTCCTCCTCAAGGCAACCGCATTCGCGGCGGAGGCAACGCGCGCGACGGTGCGGCTGCGATTCGCGCAACACGGCGTCGCGGCAGACCGGCTCGACCTGCGGCCGTACACGACGGAGGCGCACATGATGCAGGAGTATGCGGAGATCGACGTCGCGCTGGACCCGTTTCCGTACAACGGCTGCACGACCACATGCGACGCGCTCAGCATGGGCGTGCCGGTCGTGACGCTCGAGGGGACGACACTCACCGGCCGGCACGGCGTGGCGTTCCTGACCGCGTGCGGCCTTTCGTCCAACGTCGCGCGTTCGCGTGACGAGTACGTCGCGCTCGCCGCACGCTTGGCGCACGCGGGGGGGTCGACGGGCGCTGCGCGCGCCGCGCTGCGCGAGCGCTTTCTCGCCTCACCGATCTGCGACGGTCCGCGGTTCGCGCGCGCGTTCGAATGCCTCTATCGCGACGTGTGGATCGCCTGGTGCGACGAAGGCGGCTGAGCCGCTCGGCATCGGGCGTCGATGCCGGGCCGTGGACCTGCCACCGCCTGGCATTGCCCTCGCCTTTTCACTATGGCGTGATCCCCGCCCTACCGCGGAATGCGCGATACACGTCGTCGATGGCCGCCGCCGCACGCTCGATGTCGCGGATCGCCACGTGACCGAAGACGTCGGAGATCACCGCCACCGCGTCGGCACCCGCGACGAACAGCGCGCGCGCGTTGCCGGCGGTGATACCGCCGATCGCGACGACCGGCACGCCGAGCGACTTCGCCCGCGCGAGCAACGCGACGTCCGCGCGGCGCGCATCCGGCTTCACGCTCGAGGCGAAGAAGCTGCCGAACGCCACGTAGTCCGCGCCAGCGTCGATGGCCGCCTGTGCGAGCTCGAAGCGGTTGTAGCACGAGACGCCGATGATGCGTTCCGGCCCGACGAGCGCGCGCGCGCGCGCGATGCCGCCGTCGTCCTCGCCCAGGTGCACGCCGTCGGCCCCGACCTCCGCAGCGAGCGCGGCGTCGTCGTTGACGATGTAGAGACCGCCGCGCGCCGCGTGGACTTGGGCGAGCGCGACCGCCTGCGCGCGGGAAAGCGCGGCGTCCGCGACCTTGTTGCGGTACTGGATCGCGCGGGCGCCCCCGCCCAGGGCCGCCTCGACGCAGCGGACCAGCCGGGCCGTGTCGGCGAGATCGGGAGTTACCGCGTAGAGCCCGCCCAGCATCGCGCTCCGGGCGCGGCGCCGTGCGTCAGTGCCGGCTGTGGGCATCGGACGCGCGCGGTGCGGCGGCATCCTCGGCCGGCGCGTCGGCATCTTCACGCGCCCAGAAGAGGCGGTCGGGCAGGTGCTGTCCCATCCCGGGCCGGTACGCCTTCTTCAGCGTGTGCCACGTGTACTCCTGCGCCTCGCGCACCGCGTCGGGAAGGTCGAGGCCGTTGGCGAGCATTGCCGCGATCGCGGAGGCGAGCGTGCACCCGGACCCGTGGTAGCTGCCGGGCAGTCGCGCCCAGGTGTCGGAGCGCACGACGCCGCTCTTTGCGTACAGCGTGTTGACGACATCGGGCGTGGCTTCGTGCGTGCCGGTGATCAGCACGTGAAGGGCGCCCATCTCGATCAGGCGCTCGGCGCACAGCGCGAGCGATGCCTCGTCGTCGTCGTCGACGTCCGCGAGCCGCCTCGCCTCCATGCTGTTCGGCGTGAGGATCGTCGTGTGCGGCAGCAGGAGCTCGCGTATCGCGTCGATCATCTCGTCGGTCGCGAATTCGTCGCCGCGGCCCGACGCGAGCACCGGATCGAGCACCAGCGGCACGTCGGGGTAGTCGGAGACGATCTCCGCGATCGCAGCCACGATCTCGGCGCTCCCCAGCACGCCGATCTTGAACGCGTCGACCGGCATGTCCTCGAGCAGGCAGCGCGCCTGGTCGGCGACCCACTCGACGTCGAGCGACTGGATGCCCTCGACGCCCATCGTGTCCTGCACGGTGATCGCCGTCACCACCGACAGCGGGTGGCACCCCATGCTCGCGAGCGTCAGGATGTCCGCCTGCAGCCCCGCTCCGCCGGACGGATCCGACGCGGCAAACGTCAGCACGATGGGCGGAAATTCGGGATCGGTGTCGGGATCGGCGGACATGGCGCGACGGCCGGTGATGGGAAAGGCGGCAACTGCCGCAACGGTCGCGCAGAACGCGGCAAGCTTGCTAGAATTGGAGGATTTTACTCCAACCGCTTCGCCTCGATGAAAAAATACATGTGCCTGATCTGCGGCTGGATCTACGACGAGGAAGCGGGCGCGCCCGACGAAGGGATTCCGCCCGGAACGAAATGGGAGGACGTGCCGCCGAACTGGACGTGTCCGGAATGCGGGGCGCGCAAGGAAGACTTCGAATTGATCGAATTCTGAAGAAAACGACGAAGGAGCCAGAGATGCGAATCCTCCACACGATGCTGCGCGTCGGCGACCTCGAGCGATCGATCGGGTTCTACACGCAGGTGATGGGCATGCAGCTGCTGCGCACGACGGATCGCCCCGAGCAGAAATACAGGCTGGCGTTCGTCGGCTACGGCGACGAAGCGCGAGGCGCCGTGCTCGAGCTCACCTACAACTACGGCGTCGGCGCGTACGACATCGGCGCGGGATTCGGCCATGTCGCCATCGAAGTCGACGACGTCGCCGCGGCGTGCGCGTCCGTTCGCGACGCGGCCGCGCGCTTCGGTGCCAAGGTGACGCGCGAGCCGGGCCCCGTCAAGGGCGGCACGACGGTGATCGCCTTCGTGCAGGACCCCGACGGCTACAAGATCGAGCTGATCGAAGGCAGGCGCGCGTCCGCCTGACCGCCGCGCTGTCGTCGCGCCGGGATCACCGCGCCGCGAGCGTGCCCGCGTAGGCGCGCTCCAGCAGCGCCTCCCAGTCGCGCGCGAACCCGCGCGTGTCGAACAGCGGATTGCCATCGCGCGTGCGGTCGAGGTAATGCGCGGTAATCGCGCAGCGTTTCCGGCGCGGCGGCGAGCTCGGCGAGACGCGCGCGGTAGTCGTCGAGCGTCGGAGCGACGAGCTCCGGCAGCCCGGCCGTATGGAGAATGCTCGCGCCGACGCGGCTCGCGAACGTCTGCCCGGGGCAGGTCAGCATCGGAACCCCGGCCCAGAGCGCGTCGCACCCCGTCGTGTGCGAGCCGACCGGCATCGTGTCGAGCGCCAGGTCGGCGCAGCGCAGACGGGCGATGTGCGCCTCCTGCGGCCTCTGCGGCGCGAAGACGAGGCGATCCGGATCGACCCCGGCACGCGCCGCGTACCCGCGCAGGTTCGACGGCTCCCGCGACCCTTTCGCCAGCAGCCAGAGTACGGCGCGGGGAACGCGCGCCAGCACGTCCATCCAGATCGCGAAGACGGGCGGCGAGAGCTTGTAGGTCTGATTGAGGCACGCGAGCACCAGCGCGTCGTCCGGCAGGCCGGCGGCGCGCCGCGTGGCCGCGGGAGGGAGCGCGCGGCGACCGTCGTTGACGAAATAGCACCGCGGCAACCGCCAGACGCGCTCGTGGTAGTACGCGTCGTCGCCGTGCGGGATCACCACGTCGTCGGCGACGATGCCGTCGACCGCATCGTAGCCAAGCGTGCCCGGGAAGCTCATGTAGTGGAGCTGGACCGGCGCGGGGCGCGACGCCAGTATCCCGAGCCTTCCCCCGCGCGTGTGGCCCTTGCGATCGACCAGGAGGTCGATGCCGTCGCTCGCGGATGATTCTCGCGGCTTCGGCGTCGGAGACTCCGTGCACGTCGCGCCACGCGGTGCCGAACGCGGCGCGGATGCGGCCCCGGAGCGCGCTGCCGTCGTCGGGACCGTAGCTGTAGGCGTAGATGTCGAAGCGGCTCCTGTCGCACTCCTCGAACAGGCCCGCCATCAGCCTGCCGGTCGGGTGCTCGCGAAAGTCGCTCGACAGATACCCGATGCGCAGTCGCTCGCCGCGCGGCTTCGCCGCCTGCGGTGCGGCGGCGGCCGGCAGCATGGCGCGCGACCATCGGCGCGCGACGGCAAGCTCCTGTGCCGGCGTCAGCGAACAGTTGAGCGCGATGTGCGGCGGCCAGCGCGGGTCGGACCCCGGCGCGTCGAGCGTCGCGATCAACCGGCGCTCGATCGCGTCGAGGCCGTCCCATTCGCACAGGTAGCGCCGCGAAAGAAAGAGATTGGCGAGCGCCGGCGTGAGCCCCGGGTCGGCGGCGACGGCCTTTTCGAACGCGTCCCGCGCCCGCTCGTGGTCGCCACCCTCGCGGTAGGCGAGGCCGAGGTTGTCCCAGACGCCCGCATTGTCCGCGCCCAACGCGATCGCGCGCTCGAGATGCTTGCGGGCCTCGGCGGCGTTTCCTGCGTCGATGCAGACGGCGCCAAGCGTCGTCAGCACTTCGGCATCGTCGCCTCCGATCACCGAGCACTCGGTCAGGACGCGATAGGCCGTGGCCGTTGCCCCTGCGACCTTAAGCGCCTGGCCGAGCACGTGCAGCGTGCCGGCATCGCGCGGATGCCGCTCGAGCGCGCGCCGGCACAATGTGCACGCCAGAGTGGGATCGCCGGCATCGAGGGCGAGCCACGCCAGAAGTCGAACCGGCGCGAGCGCGTCCGGCGCGAGCTCGAGCGCTCGCTCGCACGCGCGGCGCGCCGCGTCGCGGTCACCGCTCCCGAGATGCAGGCGCGCGTACCCGAACCAGATGTCCTCGGCGGGCAACTGCTGCGCCGCGGCGCCGCGGAGCGCGGCGTCGAGACGCTCGCGCGCCGCAACGAGCAAGCCCGCGTCGATGTCCTGGTCGGCAAGCTTCAGAAGCGCGCCGGGATGATCGGGAATGGCGGCGAGAATCTCCGCGTAGATCCGGCGCGCCTCGGCCTTGCGCCCTCCGCGCTCGTGCGCGAAGGCCCGGGCGAAGGCCTCTCTCAACGTCATCCGCATGGCTTGCCTATCTTCGCGCCGCCGTCGCGCGGGGAGCGCGCTACCCCGAGTTCTTCAGCAGCTCGCGGATGTCGTGGACGAAGACGTCCGGTCCCTGCCCGTTGCCGACGTAGAGCCGCAGGCGGCCCCGGGGGTCGAAGACGAAGGTCCCCGCCGAGTGGTCGACCGTGTAGCTTTCGGGCGTACGGCCCGGCTGCTTCTGATAGAGGATCTTGAATTCCTTCGCCGTCCGCGCCGTGGCCTCGGCATCGCCGCGCAGGCCCACGAACGACGGGTCGAACGCCGTCACGTAGCTCGCCAGGAGCTCCGCGGTATCGCGGTCCGGATCGACCGTCACGAAGACCACCTGCACCCTGGCCGCGTCCGGTCCCAGCACTTTCATCACCTCCGCGAGCGCGGCAAGCGTCGTCGGGCACACGTCGGGACACTGCGTGTAGCCGAAGAACAGCACCACCACTTTGCCGCGGAAATCCGCGAGCGCGCGCGGCTTGCCCGCAGGGTCGGTGAGCGAGAAATCGCGGCCGAATCCCGCTCCGGTGACGTCGGAAGATTTGAATTTCGGCGATTGGGGCCCGCAGCCGGCGAGCGCCAGCGCGGCGGCGACGAGCAGGACGGCGACCCTCGCGCCTGCGCGCATCAGCGCCAGTAGTGGTCGACGAGCAGCGCGGAGAACAGCGCCGCGAGATAGAAGATCGAGTACTTGAACGTCGCGCGCGACAGCTCGTCGCTGTAGTTCCGGTAGAGCTCGACGACGTAGAGGAGGAACACGCCGCCCAGCGCGAGGGCCGCGACGAGGTACAGCGCGCCGCTCATCCGCACCGCGAACGGCAGCAGCGTGACGGCGACGAGCGCGCAGGTGTAGAGCACGATCATGAGCTTCGTGTAGCGCGCGCCGTGCGTGATCGGCAGCATCGGCAGCCCCGCCCGCGCGTAGTCCCGGGTGCGGTAGAGCGCCAGCGACCAGAAGTGCGGCGGCGTCCACAGGAAGATGATCAGGAACAGGATGAGCGGCTCCGCCGCGACGTCGCCCGTGACCGCCGCCCACCCGAGGACCGGCGGCATCGCGCCGGACGCGCCGCCGATGACGATGTTCTGCGGCGTCGCGGGCTTCAGCAGCACGGTGTAGACGATCGCGTAGCCGACGAACGTCGCGAGCGTGAGCCACATGGTCAGCGCGTTGACGTAGCGATGCAGCAGCAAGAGGCCGATTCCGCCGAGGACGACGGCGAAGGCGAGCGTCGGCCCCGACGTGAGCTCGCCGCTCGGCAGCGGACGCCTGCGCGTGCGCGCCATCCGCGCGTCGATCTTCTGCTCGACGAGGCAGTTGATCGCGGCGGCCGCCCCCGCGACCAGCGCGATGCCCGCGGTGGCGAAGAACACGACGCGCGCCGGCGGGAGGTCCGGCGTCGCCAGGAACATTCCGATGACGGCACAGAACACGATCAGCGACACCACGCGCGGCTTGGTCAGCGCGATGAAATTCCTGAGCCGGGTTTCGGTGAGCGCGAGCGACGTCATGTGGCGTGGACAGTGGGCAAACCGGACGTGGGCAACCGGGTGGTCGCCCCAAAAACCGAAGGGCGGATTGTAGCAGGCCGATCCGGCGCCCGGCTCACCCGATCCGCGACGCCTTGAGGAGCCGCGTCAGGTCGTTGGCGATGCCCCGGATGTCGGGATCGTGCGGATAGCGGAGCACGAGGTTGCCGAGCGGGTCGATCAGGTAGAGCTGATCGGCGCCCCCGGGCAGGGCTTCCAGCGCCGACCCGGCGACGCGCGCCACGACGAGGCCCGGATGCTGGGCGAGGAACGCCGCCGCCGGCGGGGCGTCGCCGGGGACGAGCCAGATGCGGACGATTCGCTCCTGGTCCCTGCCCTGCATCGTGCGCGCCTGCCGTGTCGCGTAGAGCTTGCGCTCGCAGGCGGGATCGCAATCGCCGCGGCCGGCTGCCAGCAGCACCCACCGGCCCCGAAGGTCTTCGAGGCGGAACGGCGAGCCGTCATCGCGGACACCTTCGATCGCCGGGGCTGGCACGGTCGGCAGCAGCGTTCCGTAGTTCACTCCCGGCTGGCGCGGGAACGCGTAATAGATCACGTACGACGCGACGATGGGCGCAAGCGCCAGCGCCGCGATCAGGACCAGCGTGCGCCGCCCGCTCCCCGCCGATGGCCGGGCCCCTGGAACACGCCGGTGGTGCCGTATCAGCCATGACGGGTGCGCGCCGACCGCGGCCGATGGAACCAGAGCCACAGGATTCCCGCGAGCAGCGCGAACGCGTACCACTGGACCATGTAGATCCGGTGCTGCTCGATCCCGAAATCCGGCGCCGGCCAGTCGCGAACGAGACCGTCGTCGGGCACCGGTGCAGCGGTGGCTTCGACGACCACGGGCAGCACTTCGATGCCGGTCGCGGCAGCGAATCGACCGGGATCGAGGTTCTGCCAGACGGGGCCTGCGGGCGCTTCCGTTCGCAACTCGAAATACCCGGCCGCCGGGACCGCGAGGCGGCCCTGCACGGCGACACGGCCCGCGGGCGGCGCCGCGATGGGCAGCACCGATCGCGACGCACCCTGCGGTATCCAGCCGCGATTGACGAGCACCACGCCGCCGTCGGCGAGCGCCATCGGCGTCACGACATGGTAGCCGGCGCGGCCTTCGTGGACCCTGTTGTCGATCAGGATCTGCCGAGACGCGAGGTACTCGCCGATCGCGAAGATGGGGCGATACCGCAGGGCAGGCCAGTCCGCGCCGGCTTTGAGGCTCGCGAGCGCGACGGGCTCGGCGCGCGCGGCGGCATCGAATTGCGCGCGCAGCGCCTCCTTGGCGTGCATGCGCGCCTGCTGCCAGTTGCCGGCCGAGACACACGCTGCGACGGCGGCGATCGCGGCGAGCGTCGGCAGCACGCGCGGGCGCAGGCGACGCCGCGCTCGGTCGCCTTGCTCGCCGGCACCGTGCGTCCGCCCGATTTCCGCCGCCGAATCCGGGCCGCGGCTCATGCGGGACCCGCGATCACCCTGCTAAACTCGGCCGGTGGAGCATGCCGCGTGAAGATCGTCATCGTCGCCGGGCTCATCGCGGTCATCGCGAGCTTGTTCTCCGCGCTCTATTTTCTCTACCGCGATCGCGGGCACGGCCAACGGATGGTGAAGGCGCTGGCGATCCGCGTGGCGCTGTCGGCCACGCTGGTGATCTTTCTCGTCGTCTCGTACAAGCTGGGCTGGATCGCCCCGACCGGCCTGCGCTGACCTCCGCGCGGTCAGAACCAGTACACGAGGACGAACAGCAGCAGCCATACGACGTCCACGAAGTGCCAGTACCACGCCGCCGCCTCGAACGCGAAATGGTGGTCCTTGTCGAAGTGGCCCCGGATCGCGCGCCCGAGCATCACCGACAGCATGATCGCGCCGATCGTCACGTGCGCGCCGTGAAATCCCGTCAGCATGAAGAACGTCGAGCCGTAGACGCCGGTCGTGAGCTTGAGGTTGAGCGACGTGGTAGGCGTGGATGTACTCGTAGGCCTGGAAGCCCAGGAACGTGAAGCCCAGCACGATCGTCGCGAACAGCCACAGCTTGAGCTGCCCGCGGTGACCCTGCTTCAGCGCGTGGTGCGCGATGGTGAGCGTGAAGCCCGACGTGAGCAGGATGATCGTGTTGAGGAGCGGGATCCCGATCGCGCCCATCGGCGTGAACTGTTCCTTGATGTACGGGCCCGACCGTCGGCCATCCGGCGACGTAGTCGGGCCACAGCAGGAGCTTCGACGTGGGGCTCCCCAGATCCGGCACCGCCAGGTTGCGGACGTAGAACAGCGCGCCGAAGAACGCGGCGAAGAACATCACCTCCGAGAAGATGAACCAGCCCATGCTCCAGCGGAACGACATGTCCACCTTCGCGTTGTACAGGCGGTGCTCGGACTCGCCGATCACCGTGCCGAACCAGCCGAACAGCATCACGAGCAGGACGCAGAATCCGGCCGCGACGAGCCACGGGCCCGCGGTGACCGCGTTCATCCACAGCGCCGCGCCCATGCCCAGCAGGAGGAGCGCGGCCGAGCCGACGAGCGGCCAGTACGAGGGCTGCGGTACGAAGTAGTAGGGCTTGGTGCCGGCTTGTGCTGCGCTCATCCGGAAGACCTCTCTATGGACCGGCAGGTGCGGTTCGGGCGCACCCGCTCCTTGGATTAAGTTTTGTCCGCGCCTTCGACTTCGAAGAACGTGTACGACAGCGTGATCGTCGCGATGTCCTTCGGCAGCGCCGCGTCGATGACGAACACGACCGGCATCTGCCGCCGCTCGCCGGGTTGCAGCGTCTGCTTCGCGAAGCAGAAGCACTCGAGCTTCCGGAAGTACTGCGCGGCATGCTGCGGGACCGTAGCTGGGGATCGCCTGGCCGGTCATCGGCCGGTCGGTCGTGTTCACGATCTCGTACATCACCTGGCGCACTTCGCCGGGATGGACGCCGATCACGGGGGTCAGCGCCCGGAACTGCCACGGCAGCTTGCGGACGTTGGAATCGAACTCGATCCGCACGTCGCGCGTCGCGTCGACCTGCGTGTTCTTCACCTCGTCGGCCCGGGCGATGTTGCGCAGCCCGGTGACCTCGCAGATCTTCTCGTAGAACGGCACCAGCGCGTAACCGAAGCCGAACATGGCGACGACGATCACGGCGAGCTTCACCAGCAGCACGCGATTGTCGCGGTATTGGACGGCGTTCATCGCTTGCTGCGCAGGTTGCGCCCGATGGCCACGACGAGGAACAGCAGGACCACCGTTCCCATGACGCCGATTCCGGTCACGCCCCCGCCCATGAACTTGGTCGCGATGATGCCGACGAAGAACACGATCGCGATCGACAGCAGGACGAGCGCCGTCTTGCGGTTGGCCGAGCGCGCGCCGCCGGGCGGCGTCGGACATCGGCTCGGGGGCAGTGCGCATCGCGTCCGGTTCCACGTGTGTCGGCCCGTCGTCACTTGACCGCGGGCGGCGTCTCGAACGTGTGGTACGGCGCCGGCGAGGGCACCGTCCACTCGAGCGTGTCCGCGCCTTCCCACGGCTTGGCCGGCGCCTTCTCGCCCTTGCCGCTCGCGCACTGCACCATCGAATACAGGAACAGGAGCTGCGTCGCGCCGAACCAGAACGCGCCGATCGACGCGATCATGTTCCAGTCGGCGAACTGCTGCGCGTAATCGGGAATGCGGCGCGGCATGCCGGCGAGGCCCAGGAAGTGCATCGGGAAGAACGTGACGTTGAACGAGATCATCGACGACCAGAAATGGACCTTGCCGAGCGTCTCGCTGTACATCGTGCCGGACCACTTCGGGATCCAGTAGTAGGCGCCGCCGAAGAACGCGAACAGGCTGCCCGCGACCATCACGTAGTGGAAGTGGGCGACGATGTAGTAGGTGTCCTGGATCTGGACGTCGACCGGCATGATCGCGCAGCACGAGGCCGGTGAAGCCGCCCAGCGTGAACAGGAACAGGAAGCCGATCGAGAACAGCATCGGCGTCTCGAACGTCATCGACCCGCGCCACATCGTGGCGAGCCAGTTGAAGACCTTCACGCCGGTCGGCACCGCGATCAGCATCGTCGCGTACATGTAGAACAGGAGGCCGGCGGTGGGCAGTGCCCGTCGTGAACATGTGGTGCGCCCAGACGATGAACGACAGGATCGCGATGCCCGCCGTCGCGTACACCATCGACGCATAGCCGAACAGCGGCTTCCGCGCGAACGTCGGGATGATCGTCGAGACGATGCCGAACGCGGGCAGGATGATGATGTAGACCTCGGGATGGCCGAAGAACCAGAACACGTGCTGGAACAGCACCGGGTCGCCGCCGCCCGCGGCATTGAAGAACGAGGTGCCGAAGTGGCGGTCGGTCAGGAGCATCGTCACCGCGCCCGCGAGCACCGGCATCACCGCGATCAGCAGGTACGCGGTGATGAGCCAGGTCCAGCAGAAGAGCGGCATCTTCATCAGCGTCATGCCGGGCGCGCGCAGGTTCAGGATGGTCGTGATGATGTTGATCGAGCCCATGATCGACGACGCACCCAGGATGTGGACCGCGAAGATCGTGAGATCCGTGCCCATCCCGGCCTGCACCGTCAGCGGCGGGTAGAGCGTCCAGCCGGCGGCGGCGGCGCCACCCGGCACGAACAGCGACGTCACCAGCAGGATCGCGGCGGGCGGCAGGAGCCAGAAGCTCCAGTTGTTCATCCGCGCGAACGCCATGTCCGGCGCGCCGATCATCATCGGAATCTGCCAGTTGGCGAAGCCGACGGCGGCCGGCATGATCGCTCCGAACACCATGATGAGGCCGTGCAGGGTCGTCATCGAATTGAAGAACTCGGGATTCACCACCTGCAGTCCCGGCTGGAACAGCTCGGCGCGAATGATCATCGCCATCGTGCCGCCGACCAGGAACATCGTGAACGAGAACCACAGGTACATCGTGCCGATGTCCTTGTGGTTGGTCGTCGTCAGCCAGCGCGTGATCCCCGTCGGGTGGTGCGCGTGAGCCGCGTGATCGTCGTGTCCGTAGCCTGGAGCGTGATCGTGCGCAATGCTGCTCATCAAGAAGTCTCCAGAATCGATTCGCTCGGGCGCTATTTGCGCGCGGCTTTGATCGCGGATGGCTGCACCGCTTCGCCGGTCTTGTTGCTCCAGCTGTTGCGGGTGTAGGTAATGACGGCGGCGAGGTCGGTGTCGGAGAGCTGCGTCCACGGTGGCATCGCCGTGCCCGGCTTGCCGTTCAGCACGAGCGCGATCTGCGCGGCCGACGGACCGGTGACGACGTTCGAGCCGTCGAGCGCCGGGAACGCTCCGGGCACGCCCTTGCCGTTGGCCTGATGGCAGGCGGCGCAGTTGGCCGCGAAGATGATGGCGCCGCGGGTGACGAGCTCGCCGCGGTCCCATTGCTTGTTCGGGTCGCCCCCGGCCGCGGCCAGCTTGCTCTTCTGCCCGTCGGCCCATTTCGCGTAATCTTCCTTCGACTTCACGTCGACCACGATCGGCATGAAGCCGTGCTCCTTTCCGCACAGCTCGGCGCATTGGCCGCGGTAGACGCCAACCTTCTCGGCCTTGAACCAGCTGTCGCGGACGAAGCCGGGGATCGCGTCCTGCTTGACGCCGAACGCCGGAACCCACCAGGAGTGGAGCACGTCGCCCGCCGTGATGAGGAGCCGCACCTTGGTGTCGACCGGAACCACCAGCGGCTGGTCGACTTCGAGCAGGTAGTGCTCGCCCTTCGGCTCGCGGTTCTCGATCTGCGCCAGCGGCGTCGCGAGGTTCGAATAGAAGCCGAAGCCCTCCTGCAGGTAGTCGTAGTTCCACTTCCACTGGTAGCCGGTGACCTTGATGGTCATGTCGGGCGCGGTCGTGTCCTTCATCGCCAGAATGGTCTTCGTCGCCGGGAAGGCCATGAACAGCAGGATCAGGAACGGGATCACGGTCCAGACGATCTCGACGGTCGTGTTCTCGTGGAAGTGGGCGGCCTTGTGTCCGACCGACTTCCGGTGGCGGAAGATCGAATAGAACATCACGCCGAACACGACGACGAAGATGACGATGCAGATCCAGAAGATGAACGAGTGGAGGTCGAACATCTGCCGCGCGATCGGCGTCACCGGCGGCTGCAGGTTCCATTCCCGAGCAGCCTGCGCCACGCCGGGCGCCGCGAGGGCCGGCGCCAGGACTTTGAGCAGAAGGCCAGCCTTGAATTCTTTGCGCACCATGCGTCCCTCGATTGCGTCTTCTACGTTCGTCCCGAAACCCTGCCAGCCCCGGCGTCCCGCCGCGCCCCGCGTTGCAGCGAACGGCTGTGCCGCATCACTTTGCCGGAATGCAAAGGAAACCGGAGTGAGCCCTGCGCCGCGCGGCGATCGCATCGCGCGGTCGGGGGCAAATGAGCGGCGCGGCCAGGGCCCGTGCACGAGGCCACGCTCGACCCACGGCGTGCGCCACGCCGAATTGGTTCAAAAGGCGCGAAATGTTAGCACGGTTCAACGTCTCGGCGAAAGCGCCGGGTGCGTCGCTACTCCCGGACCGGCGCGCCGAATCCCAGGAGGCGCAAGGCCGCGCGCCGATCGGGGAATTCGGGCATGCCGTCGGCACGCCACGGGACGTCGGCGACGAGCGGCGCCGGCAGCCGCTGCGCGAGCACGGCGACATTCGCGTCGCCCGCGGGCATCGCCGCGTCGATCCGGTTCGCCACCCAGCCGGCGAAGCGGAGGCCGCGCGCGCCGATCGCCTGCGCCGACAGGAGCGCGTGATTGAGGCAGCCGAGCCTGATCCCGACGACGAGCAGCACCGGAAGCCCGAGCCGTGCGGGAATGTCGAGCATGTCGGTCCGCTGCGACAGCGGGACCAAGACACCGCCGGCGCCTTCGACGACGATCGCGTCCGCCACCGCGGCGAGCCGCGCATAGGCCGCGGCGATGACCTCGAGCTCGATGACGGCGCCGGCGCCGCGCGCGGCGAGCTCGGGCGCGATCGGCGGTACGAACGAATACGGATTGACGTCAGCCAGCGGCGCGTCGACGTTTCCCGCGGCGAGGATCGAGCGCACGTCCGCGTGCACTGATTCGCCGGCCGGCATGCCCGCCGACACCGGCTTCATCCCGACCGCGCGGTGGCCGGTCGCGGCAAGGTCGCGCAACAGCATCGCCGCGACCAGCGTCTTGCCGACTCCGGTATCCGTGCCGGTGATGAAGATGCCGCGGGTCATGTCGCCGTGGCGCGACGGCGCTGGTCGCGCGGGTGTGCGGTACTACTCGAATGGGGCGGGGTGCGCGGTCAGCAACGTGCAGTCACGCCCGGCCAAGCGCGCACGGCCGCCACATCACTTCTTCACCGCCGGTTGATGGGGCACCGACGCCGCGGCAGGCGCCGGACCAAAGAAGGTGCCGCGGGTGAAGAAGGTGTAGTCCGCCTCTCCCGCGCCGATCCCCAGCAGCACCAGCAGCAGCAGCGGTGGAAGCAGAATCGCGTAGACCATCGCGAGCCGTTCCCAGAGCATGTGCATGAACACCGCCACGATCAGTCCGGCCTTCAGCAGCATGAACACGACGATCAGCGTCCATCTGAGATAGCCCTGGAAGTGGAAGTAGTCGACGAGATAGGACAGGGTGCTCAGAACGAACAGCAGTCCCCAGATCTTGAAATAGATGCCGAGCGGATGTTGCTGACCTTCGACGTGATGCTGCCCTGTCGCGGCGGGCGCGTGCCCGCCGGTCGCCGGATGGTGTTGACCGTCTGCGTGCGCCATGGTTTTCTTACCAGAGATAGAAGAACGCGAAGATGAATACCCACACCAGATCGACGAAGTGCCAATACAGGCCCATCGTTTCGACCATCTCGTAGTTACCCTTCCTGCCGGTGAGAAACCCCGGCCTCTCGTTGTCGAGATCCCCACGCATTACTTTGGCTGCGACGATGAGCAGGAAAATCACGCCGATCGACACGTGCGTGCCGTGAAACCCGGTGATCATGAAAAAGCTCGAGCCGAACTGCGCCGCGCCCATCGGGTTGCCCCAGGGACGCACGCCCTCTTCCACGATGAGCTTGGTCCACTCGAACGCCTGCATGCCGACGAACGTCGCGCCCAATGCCGCGGTGAGCAGCAGGAAGATCACGGTTCGGACGCGATCCTTTCGATAACCGTAGTTGACGGCCAGCACCATCGTCCCGCTGCTGCTGATCAGCACGAACGTCATGATGGCGATCAGGATGAGTGGGATGCTCTTGCCGCCGATCGTCAGCGCGAACACCTCGCTGGGGTTGGGCCACGTGGCCGTCGTTCCCATCCGCACCGTCATGTACGAGATCAGGAACGAGCTGAAGATGAAGGTGTCGCTCAGGAGGAAGATCCACATCATCGCCTTGCCCCACGGCACCTTCTTGAACGCGCGCTGGTCCGACGACCAGTCGGCGACTACGCCGTGCATGCCGGGGGCGAGCGGAGCCGCTTCTGCCGTAGCTTGCGTCATGTGGCCTGATCCTCTCTATGTGTTGGTATTCAGCAACACCGCGAACAGCACCGCCCAGACCAGGAACAGAAAATGCCAGTACACGGTGCAAAGCTCGACGCTCAGGCACACCTTGCCGATCTCGACTCGGCCGCGCAGCACCCGCACCGTGGTCCGGGCCCAGACCCACAGTCCTCCCAGCAGATGAATGCCGTGCAGCACGGTCAGCAACAGAAAGAATGCATAGGCGGGATTGGCCGCCGAGTAATGTCCTGATGCACTCAATTGCTGCCACGCCCAAATTTGTCCGGCGAGAAACGCGAACGTGAAGACGCCCGCGGCCATGAGACCCAATCTCACGGCGTCCATCTCCCCACGACGGGCGACCAGCAGCGTCCATTGCATCGCGACGCTGGCGAGGATCAGGACGGCCGTGTTGAGCCACAGCACCCTCGGCAGCGGCAGCGTCGTCCAGTCCGCCTCCACCATTCGCATGTGGTAGGCGCTGATCATGAGCGCGAAGAGCGACGTGGCCACGGCGAGAAACACGCCGAGACCGACCTGCACCGGGAGCATCGACAGCGCGCCGTCGCCGCGCGCGATTTCCGCCGGGCGCTGCGGAAGCCACGGCGAGACGTTGAGCGTCCTTCGCACCAGCCATCCGACCACGATGATCATGATGGCGGAGAGGAACAATAGCGCGGCCGTCACGCCGGCGATCCCCTGGCGACGGCGGCCTTCGTCGCTGGCGGCTGGTTCTGCGGGATGAAGTCCTCGGCTGCGCCGGGGACGCTGTAGTCGTAAGCCCACCGATAGACGACGGGCAATTCCTTGCCGAAGTTGCCGTGCTTCGGCGGCGTGTCCGGCGTCTGCCACTCCAGCGTGGTGGCGCGCCAGGGGTTCCCGCCCGACGGCCTGCCGTTGAAGTAGCTCCAGATCAGGTTCCAGATGAACACGACCTGCACCGCGCCCACGATCAGCGCCGCGATGGTGATCGCCTCGTTCAGCGACTGCGCCGATTCGGGGATGAAGACCGTGTTTCCCATCGCGTAATACCGGCGCGGCACCCCCATGAAGCCCAGGTAGTGCATCGGATAGTAGATGGCATACGTCCCGATGAACGTGACCCAGAAGTGAAACTTGCCCAACGTGTCGTTCAGCATTCGCCCGGTCACCTTGGGATACCAGTGGTAGATCGCGCCCATCACCACCAGGACCGGCGACACCGCCATCACCATATGGAAGTGGGCGACGACGAACATGGTCCCGGACAGCGGGATGTCCACGGGCACGTTGCCCAAGAAGAGGCCCGTGAGGCCACCGTTGATGAAGGTGAAGACGAAGCCGATCGCAAAGAGCATCGGCACGGTGAAGTGGATGTCACCCCGCCACAGCGTCAGCACCCAGTTGTAGACCTTGAGGGCCGTGGGGACGGCGATGATCAGCGTGGTTGTGGCGAAAAAGAAGCCGAAGTACGGATTCATCCCGCTGACGTACATGTGGTGCGCCCACACCATGAAACTGAGCCCGCCGATCGCCAGAATCGCCCAGACCATCATCCGGTAGCCGAAGATGTTCTTCCGCGCATTGACGCTGATGAGGTCAGAGACGATGCCGAAGGCCGGCAGCGCGACGATGTAGACCTCGGGATGGCCGAAGAACCAGAACAGGTGCTGGAACAATATCGGGCTGCCGCCGTTGTAGCCCAGGTGCTCACCGCGGGAAACGAGGGCCGGCATGAAGAAACTCGTGCCGAGCGTCTGATCGAGCGTCATCATGATCGCGCTGACGAACAGTGCGGGAAACGCCAGCAGCGCGAGGACCGTGGCCATGAAGATGCCCCAGATCGTCAGCGGCAGACGCATCAGCGTCATTCCGCGCGTCCTCGCCTGCAACACGGTCACGACGTAGTTCAGCCCTCCCATCGTGAATCCGATGATGAAGAACGCGAGGGAAATGAGCATCAGGATGATTCCCCAACTCGCCCCCGGCGTGCCGTCGAGGATGGCCTGCGGCGGGTACAGGGTCCAGCCTGCGCCCGTCGGTCCGCCGGGCACGAAAAAGCTTGCCATCAGCAGCAGCACGGCGAACAGATACACCCAGTAGCTCACCATGTTGACGTACGGGAAAACCATGTCGCGGGCGCCCACCATCAGCGGGATCAGGTAGTTGCCGAATCCGCCGAGGAACAACGCGGTGAGCAGATAGATCACCATGATCATGCCGTGCATGGTGACGTACTGGAGGTAGGTGCTCGGCGTGATGAACGAAAAGACGTGCGGAAATCCGAGCTGGAGCCGCATGATCCCCGACAGCACCAGGGCCACGAGCCCGACGGCGATCGCGGTGATCGAGTACTGGACCGCGATCACCTTGGCGTCCTGGCTCCAGATGTATTTGCCGATGAACGTTTTCGGATGGTAGAGCTCCGGCTCCTCGACTTCGATCGGAGGAACGTAAGCCGACTCGTCATGCGTAACGTAGGTCATCGAATTTCCCTTTTCGATCGATCGTCAGCGCGACCGATTCCCGCTCGGCTCTCATTTCAACGTATTGATGTAGGCAACGACGTCGGCGGTTGTCCGCTCGTTGTCCAGCATCCCCGCGATGGCTGCCATCTGCGGACCGTAGCTGTCCTTGCGGTCGGAACCGCGGATGCCGTGTTTGAAGTTGTTCAATTGAGTGACCATGTACCAGTCGCTCATCCCCTTGAGCCGCGGGGCATTCGTCGCATGGATGCCCAGCCCGTCGGCACCGTGACAGGCGGCGCAGTTCACATAAGGACCGTGACCGTCTTTCGCGTTGCCCTTCACCGTGACCGGTGCAGGAGTATCCGGCAGCGTCTTGATGTAGGCGACGACGTTGTTGATCGCGGCGTCATCGGTCAGCGTCGCGGCCATCGGCGCCATCATCTTGCCGTAGACATCCTTTTCATGCGCGCCGCGCGCACCGCTCTTGAAATGCTGCAATTGCCGTTGCAGGTACCAATCCTGCTGCCCGCTCAGTTTCGGCGCATTGAGCGCCGGATTGCCCTCGGCCTGGGCGCCATGGCAAGCAGCGCAGACGGCGAAGAGCGGCGCACCGGCCGCGGGATCGCCGGCGACTTGGGCTTGAGTCTGCGCGAACGTCGGAAAGCTCTTTTTCCAGGCCTGAAACGCGCTCTCCTCTTCGACGATGACGGTGCCCCGCATCGCGTAGTGCGCGATGCCGCACAATTGTTCGCAGAAAGCATCGAAAGTCCCGGTTCGGGTCGGAGTGAACCAGACATAGGTGACGAGGCCCGGCGCCATGTTCATCTTCGCCCGGAACTGTGGCACCGTGAAATCGTGCAGGACGTCGATCGAGCGGAGGTCCGCCTTGGTTGCCTTGCCGATAGGCAGATGCACCACCGGATTTGGCACCAGGATGTCATCCTGCCCGTGCGGATCGTCCGGATTGATACCGAAGGGGTTCGTGTCGCTGACGAACCGGGCATCGACGGTGCCCAGCACGCCGTCCTCCCCGGGAACCGATAGTTGAAGTTCCATTGCCGACCCACGACCTCGAACACTGCCGCGTCCTTCGGGACGTCGATGAATTTCGCCCAGGCGAACAAGCCCGGGGCCAGCATGGCGACGACACCCACCGTGGTCACGATGATGAGGCCGCCTTCGAGCTTCTTGCTCTCGGGTTCGTAATGCGCGCCGCGTGGTCTTGCCGTGGCGGTAACGCCACACGCAATAGGCCATGAACAGATTGACCGTCACGAAGACGAATCCCGTGACCCAGAACGTGAGATGGACCGTGTCGTCGATCGCGCTCCAGTTGGACGCGATCGGCGTGAAGTACCAGGGGCTGAAGTAATGGAAGAGGACCGAGCCAACGACGAGCAAGATCAGAACGACGGCCATCGCCATGAGCTAGTCCTTTTGCAGCGCCGTTTCCTGGGGCCTCGGACCGTCCGTTGCCGTCTTCGCACCGGCTTGAACGGATTGATGAAGTGCTTGTTGACCGCGACCAGCTCCGCCTCCGGATGCTTGTCGCGCATCAGGTGCCGGACGGTCGCGCCCTGTTCCTTGCGCGCGTAGATCAGGATCAGGTACTTGCCCGCCTCGATGTCGCGGTGGAATTTCTTGAGCCGGTTGTTCTCCGTCGCGATCCCGGTCAGGCCGCCCTCCCACGCGCCGAACATCGTCGCGACGGCGACGATGACGAAATAGACGTAGTGCGGGACATCGGGGCCGAACGGCTGGAAGAACATCAGCAGGCCGGCACCGACCAGGCCGGCCGCGGCGCCGATCGCCGCGCCGATGAAGCCGTCGCGGACGATGTCGAGCGTCTCCAGATAGTTGCTCGAGTGGATGTGCTGCTGCTCGAGCCCGGATTCGTCCTTGGCGATGACGTGCAGGAAGAAATCCTTGATGCCCGCCGCATGCAGATCGTCGGAGATCCGATGGGTACTCTCGAGCGAGGGCGCGAGGTAATAGAGGCAACGCATCAACTTCCCCCAATCTCGACGATGACCCCTTGAGAGCTCTTCTCGCCGTCGAAGTCTGTCGATACCGCCGACATCGCGGGTGCATGTGCGGCGACCACGCGCCCGGACGCAACCGGACGTCGAATCGCGGCTCAGTCTCTCACAACAATTCCGGCTTTGGAAGCCACCCCCGCGGGGGATCGCGCCGCGGCTGAGTCGGCCTCGGCCGCCGCGCCCCGAACCGGACGATCGCATGCCCCTCGGGCGTGCGCGTCGGCGCGACCTTCCACGCGTGGCCGTAGATCACTTCGAACGTCGCCGGAATGCGTCCGTCACGGCGCATCGCGTCGAGCGCGGCGAGCGCCCGCTGCCAGCGGTCGCGGCCCATCAGCGCGCGCGGGCCGCGCTTGCGCGGCGTTCGTCGCGCCGATCGCCTTCAGGTCGCGCATCATCGCCGGCCCGTCGGCATAGGTCAGCGTCAGCATCTCCATGTGCATCACCGGATCGGCGAAGCCCGCGCCGACCAGCATGTCGCCGATGTCGTGCATGTCGGCGAAGCGGCTGACATGCGCGTGACGGTCGACGTCGGCGAACGCGCGCGCGCAGCTCCTTCAGCGTGTCCGGCCCGAACGTCGAGAACGTCACGAGGCCGCCCACGGCGAGCACGCGGTTGATCTCGTGCGAGCGCGCCGGCAGGTCGCTCACCCATTGCAGCGCGAGGTTGCTCCAGACGAGGTCGAACGTCGCCGCCGCGAACGGCATCGCCGCGACGTCGGCGCAGACGAAGCGGGGCAGGGCGCCGCCTGCGCGTCCGCCGGTGAACGTCGCGAAGACCCGCGCGAGCGCCGAGCGGGAGAGACCGGCCTTCGCGCGCGCCGCGCGAGCATCGGCAGCGCGACGTCGAGCGCGACGTACCGCGCGGCCGGATACCGGACGGCGAATTCGGCCTGCGCGTCGCCGGTGCCGCAGCCCGCGTCGAGGATCGCCGCGGGTGCGAGCTTGACGACGTCGAGCCGCTCGGCCATCCGCCCGCCGATCTCCGTCTGCAGGACCGCCGCGCCGTCGTAGGTCGCGGCGGCGCGCGCGAAATGGCGGCGCACCGCCCGCCGCTCGGGCGCGGCCGGGTCCGGGTCCCGCGCGGGGTCAGCGGCCATCGAGGAATCCGTCGAGCGCCTCGCCGAACGCCTCGGCGTGCGAGAGGAAACGGCACGTGCGAAGCGCCGGCGATGAGCGCGAACCGCGCGTCCCGGAGATGCAGGGCGAGCCAACGGCCCGCGGCCGGAAGCGCCAGCGTGTCGCGCTCGCCCGAGACGACGAGCGCCGGTTGCGCGATCTCGTCCACCTCGGCGCGCAGGTCGCTCTGACGATCACGTCGAGCGCGCCGAAGAGGCGCCTTCGGCGACGGCTCGCCGCGGGCGAACACCTGCTGCGCGCAATGCCGCGAGCGTCGCCCGCCCGTGCTCGCTGCCGTGCATCTGAAGCGCCAGGAAGCGCTGGATCGTGAGCTTCCAGGCGACGTGCAGCTCGTCGCCGAACCGTGCGAGCGTCTCGCCCGGGCACCGCGTGCGGCCAGTCGTCTCCCGCGGCGAAGCGGGGCGAGGTCGAGACGAGCGCCAGCCGCCCGACCTTCGCCGGCTCGTTTCGTGCCCAGCGCATCGCGACGAGCCCGCCGAGCGACCAGCCGAGCACGGCGAGCGGGTGGCGCTCGTCCGGCGAACGTCGCGGAGACCGCGGCGACGGCGCCCTCCAGCGTAAACGGCGCGGCGAGCGCACTGTGGCCGTGCCCCGGCAGATCGACCGCATGCACACGGTTTCGCTTCGCAAGCCTCGGAACGAGCGGCCCCCAGATGCCCGAATGCATCGCCCAGCCGTGAAGGAGGACGAGCGGCGGACCGTCGCCGAGCGATTCGACGTGCAGCGTGCCGCTCATCGCGGGCTTGCCGACGCGACCCCGCGCGCGAGCTCGGCGAGCGCGTCGACGAGCGCATCGACGTCTTCGTGCGAGTGCGCGGCGGTGAGCGTGATCCGCAGCCGCGCCGTTCCCCTCGGCACGGTCGGCGGGCGGATCGCCGGGACCCAGAAGCCGCGCTGCCACAGCGCGCTCGGCAAGGTCGACCGCCGCCGCGTTGGCGCCGACGACGACCGGCTGGATGGCGGTCTGCGACTCCAGCAGGCGCCACGGCAGGCCGCGCATCCGCGCGCGGAAACGCGCGATCAGTGCGGCGAGCTGCGCGTGGCGCGCCGCGTCGTCGCGAATGATCGCGCAGACTCGCGCGGAGCGCCTCGGCGAGCAGCGGCGGCGCGGCCGTCGTGAACATGTAGGGACGCGCGGTCTCGACGAGCGTCGCGATCACGGCGGGATGCGCGGCGACGAACGCCCCGGCGACGCCGGCCGCCTTGCCGAGCGTGCCCATGTAGACGATGCGCTCCGAGGCGAGGCCGAAGTGTGCGAGCGCCCCGCGGCCCCGGTCCTCGCCGGCACCCAGCACGCCGAAGCCGTGCGCGTCGTCGACGACGAGCCACGCGTCGAATGCGTCGGCCAACGCGGCCAGCGCCGGCAGCGGCGCGAGGTCGCCGTCCATGCTGAACACCGCGTCGGTCGCGATCAGCTTGCGCCTGGCCGTCGACGCCGCGACACGCCGTTCGAGCGCCGCGACGTCGCCGTGGGAATAGCGGACGAATTCCGCCCGCGACAGCGCGGCGCCGTCGTTGAGGCACGCGTGATTCAGGCGGTCGGCGAAGATCGCGTCGCCGCCTCGCGCAAGCGCGGTCAGGATCGCGAGGTTCGCGAGATAGCCCGACGAGAACGTCAACGCCTGCGCGCCGGGACAGGGCCGCACGAACGCGGCGAGCTCGGCTTCGAGCGCAGCGTGCGCTGCGGAGTGCCCGCAGACGACGTGGGACGCGCCCGCGCCGATTCCCCAGCGCGCGCTCCGTCGCGCGCGGCGGCGACGACGTCCGGATGACCGGCGAGGCCGAGGTAGTCGTTGCTCGCGAAGGAGACGAGCTCGCGTCCGTCGACGACAACGCGCGGCCCTTGCGCCGACGCGACCGTGCGCCGGGTCCGCTTGCGCCCATCGGCCTCCCGCGCCGCGAGGTCGGCCAGCAGGCCCGCGATCAGGGCGCGTCGGCACACCGGGCGCGTCAGGCCGCCGGCGCATCCATGACGGCGAGGCCGAGCCGTGCGAACAGCGCGCGGTCGGCGGCGACGTCGGGATTGCCGGTCGTGAGCAGCTTGTCACCGTAGAAGATCGAATTCGCGCCCGCGAGAAAGCAGAGCGCCTGCACCGCGTCGCCGAGCTCGCGCCGGCCCGCGGAAAGCCGCACCATCGCCTCCGGCATCGTGATCCGCGCGACGGCGATCGTGCGGACGAAATCGAACGGGTCGAGCGCGCTGGCGCCGCCGAGCCGATCGTGCAGCGGCGTGCCCTCGACCTGCACCAGGTGGTTGATCGGCACCGATTCCGGATACGGGTCCAGGTTGGCGAGCTGCGCGATCAGCGCCGCGCGCTGCTCCCGTCGATTCGCCCATGCCGACGATGCCGCCGCAGCACACCGCCACGCCCGCCGCGCGCACGCGCTCGAGCGTGTCGAGTCGATCCTGGTAGTCGCGCGTCGTGATCACTTCGCCGTAGAACTCCGGCGCCGTGTCGAGGTTGTGGTTGTAGTAGTCGAGGCCCGCGGCCTTGAGCGCCTCGGCCTGCCCGTCGCGCAACATCCCGAGCGTGCAGCAGGTCTCGAGCCCGAGCGCCTTCACCTCGCGGACCATCGCGAGCACCGGTTCGAGGTCGCGCTCTTTCGGCCCGCGCCACGCGGCGCCCATGCAGAAGCGCGTCGCACCCTGCGCCTTCGCCGCGCTGGCGGCCGCGAGTACCGTCTCGAGCCCCAGCAATGCCTGCTCGGCGACGCCCGTGTCGTAGCGCCGCGCCTGCGGACAGTAGCCGCAGTCTTCGGGGCAGCCTCCGGTCTTGATCGAGATCAGCGTCGACAGCTGCACCGCGTTCGGCGCGTGGTGCGCGCGGTGCGTTTCCTGCGCGCGGAACATGAGATCGGGAAACGGCAGCGCGAAGAGCTCCGATCGCCGCGACCGGCCACCGGGGCGAATCCCCGTAACGGCGGCGCGCGCCGCGGGCCTGGCCTTCGCCCACTGTGCTCATTGGTGCACCCTTGGCGCTGCGCGCCTTCCCTCCGAGAGGGAGCAATGAGCGCCTTGGGGCGGCCCTGCGGCGCTCATGCGTTCGACAGATGGCATCGCGGCGGCCTTCGGATTAGCGTCAACGTCGGGTTAGAACGCGCGGCGGGTGCGGCGCTCACCGCGCCGCGCTCCGCATCTGCCGCGTCTACAATCGGAACCGAGTGTCGAGGGAGGTCCCGGTCTTGTCAAATCCATGCACGGAACCATTTGACTGCGCGTCGGCGCAAAGCATGCAACGCACGCTGCGCCGATGCGGGTCCCGCGCGATCGCCATCGTGCGACGCGCGCTGCCGCAGCACTGCGAGCTGTGCGCCGCACGGACGGCCGACGCGCTGCTTTGCATCGCCTGTGCCGCGCGGCCTGCCCCGGATCGCTGCCGCGTGCCCGGTGTGCGGGCTACCGTCCGCGAACGGCGCGATGTGCGGCGCGTGCCTGCACGATCCGCCACCGTATGCGGCGACGATCGCCGCGCTCGTCTACGCGTTTCCGGTCGACCGCCTCATCCAGCGGATCAAGTACGGCGGCAACATCGCGCTCGCGCACTGGGCGGGATCGATCGCTCGCCGCGGCGGTGCTGTCGCGAGCTCGACCGCCGCGCTGCGCGCGATCGGCCGCAGCGCATCGTCGCGCTGCCCGCTGTCGGCCGCCGCGCCAGCGCGAGCGCGGCTTCAACCAGGCCGGCGAGATCGCCGCGCGCGTCGCCGGCGGCAACCGCGCTGCCGCTCGCCGCGCCGCTCGAGCGCATCGCCGGCGGCGTCGCCGCAGGCCGCGCTGCCGTGGGCCGAGCGCCGCGGCAACGTCCGCGGCGCGTTTGCCGTGCGGGGCGGCGTCCGCGGCGCGCGCGTCGCGCTCGTCGACGACGTGATGACCACCGGCGCGACGCTCGCCGAGGCGTCTCGCGCGCTCGTCGGCGCCGGCGCCGCGCACGTCGAGTGCTGGGTCGTCGCGACGGACGCTCCGCCCCGAGCAGGCCTGAACGCCCCGCCGTGACCCACCCGCAACCCCAGCCGCGTTTCGCCGTCGTGCTGGTGCATCCGGAGATCCCGCCCAACACCGGCAACGTCATCCGGCTGACGGCCAACACCGCGACCGCGCTGCATCTTGGTCGAGCCGCTCGGCTTTCGCATGGACGATCGCGAGCTGAAGCGCGCCGGTCTCGACTATCACGAGTACGCAAGCGTCCGCGTGCATCGCGATTTCGACGCCTGCCGCACGGCGCTCGACGGCGAGCGGGAGCGGCGCTGGTTCGCGTTCACGACCGAAGCCCCGCATTCGCTCTACGATGCGCGCTTCGCGCCGGGCGACGCGCTCGTGTTCGGCTGCGAATCGTCGGGACTGCCCGAGGGCGTCCTGGCGGATTTCGGCTCCGGCGCGCGGCTCCGGATCCCGATGCGCCCCGGCGTGCGCAGCCTCAACCTGTCGAATGCGGTGGCGGTCGCGGTCTACGAGGCGTGGCGGCAACTCGGGCTTCGCCGCAGCTTGACTAGAGACGGTTCCGTTCAGAGCCCGCTTAAGGATGACGATCGACTGGCGCGACGCCATGCGGCACTCGGTCGGCGCCATCCATCGCGCTCTCGCTTGCGCGTCCTGACGCGGCGGGCACGCGGTCCAGTTCGCGAACAACGGTCCTAGAACTCACAGCTAGTCCTCGGATCGCGGCTCGCGCTTCAGCAGGCGTTCGACCGCGCGCTTCGCGCGGCGAGGCCCTCGTAGAGCACCGCGTGTACGGCATCGCAGATCGGCATGTCGACGCCGTGGTGACGCGCGAGCGCGCGCACGCCGCGCTGCGGTCGCCACGCCCTCGGCGACGTGGCCCAGCTCGGCGAGGATCTGCGGCGAGCGAGCTGGCCTGCGCGCCAGCGCGAGGCCGACGCGGCGGTTGCGCGACAGGTCGCCGGTGCAGGTGAGCACGAGGTCGCCCAGGCCCGCGAGACCCATCAGCGTCTCGCGGCGGCCGCCGAGCGCCGCCGACAGCCGGCCGGTTTCGGCGAGCCCGCGCGTGATCAGCGCGGCGCGCGCATTGTTGCCGAAGCCCAGGCCGTCGCTCGCGCCGGCCGCGATCGCCAGCACGTTCTTCACCGCGCCGCCGATCTCGACGCCGGCGATGTCGTCGCTTTCGTAGGCGCGCAGCGTGTCGGCGCGCAGCAGCGCGGCCACGCGGGCGGCGAGCGCCGGATCCGTCGCCGCGACGGCCACCGCCGTCGGCAGCCCGCGTGCGACCTCCTCGGCGAAGCTCGGCCCCGAGACGATTCCGACCGGCGCGCGGCCACATCGGCGCCAGCACCGGTGCGCGAGCGCAACGCCCGCCGGATGCGCCGCGCTCGCCGGAACCGGGACGAGGCCCTTCGACAGCCAGACGAGCGGCGCGCTGCGCCCCGCGGCGCGCGAGCGCGCGCGCGACGTCGGGAAGCGCGGCGACCGGCGTCCCGACGATCAGCAGGTCCGCGGTCGCGACCGCGGCGAGATCCGCGGTCACGGCCAATGCCTCCGGCAGCGCGACCCCAGGCAGGTATTTCGCGTTGACGCGCGTGGCGGCGATCGCATTCGCCTGCGCGGCGTCGCGCGCCCACAGCGTGACGGCAAGGTCGGCGCGGCGCGCGAGGTGCGCCGCGAGCGCGGTGCCCCACGCGCCGGCGCCGATGACCGCGATCGAGGTGTTCATGCCGAGGTCGGGCCGGCCGATGCGAAGCGGCGCGCGCCGCTGCGCGTTCAGAGGCCGAACACCTGCGCGATCCGGACGAAGCCCGACCTGCCCGTCGCGATGCTTGACCTTGACCCACCCGGGCGTGGCGGTCGTCGTCGGTCCGGTGGCCGGCTCGGCGAGCTCGAGCAGCACGCCCTGCTCGGCGCGAAACACGAGCGGCGCGGCGTCGTCGGGATTCGCGCGGACGTCGGCCACCGGGACGCGCACGACCAGCGAGCGCCGGTCGGCGAGGCTCTTCTTCTCCACCCAGCCGATCGTGCCGCCGACGTCGCGGACCTTGGTCCAGCCCTCGACCGGCACGATGACCTCGAGCGGCGTGTCGCGTCCCAGGACGAACAGCGGCTTCGCCTTCGCCGACGGCGCGTCGTAGAGGACGGTTGCCGCGTCGGCCGTCGCAAGGAAATCCGCGGCGGACGCGCCGCTAGCCGCCATCGCCAGCGCGACACCCGCGGCGCACCCGACGCACCGCCGTTGCGCGACGCCGAAAGGCGACGGATCGCGTCATCGGGCGCCCTCGTCCGGGGCCTGCGGCGACGTCAGTTGACCGCGGCGGCCGGCTGCTGCTGCTGCATCTGCGCGAGCTGCTGCTGGTAGAGCGCCTCGAAGTTGATCGGCGCGAGGTGGACGGGCGGGAATCCGGCGCGGGTCACCGCGTCGGCGAGCGTTTCGCGCATGTACGGGAAGAGCACCGTCGGGCAGTTGATCGCGATCACCGGCTGCAGGTGCTCCGGCGTGAATGCCGCGGATCGTGAATATGCCGGCCTGCGACGCCTCGACCAGGAAGAGCGTCTTGTCGCCGACCTTCGCGGTCACCGTCATCGTCAGCACGCATTCGTAGACGTCCGGCTGGATCTGCTCGCCGCGCGTGCGCAGTCCGATCTCGACCTGGGGCTGCTCCTGCGTCAGGAACGACTGCGGCGAGCCCGGGTTCTCGAGCGAGAGGTCCTTGACGTAGATCTTGTCGATGGTGAACGTGACGTCCTGGGCGCTGGCGCCGGGTTGCAGGGGGTCGGCCATGATGAATTCCTCGAAAGGGTCAAACAGAGGATTTTACCTTACCGGCCGCGGCGGGGCCGGGACGCCACGCCGTACCCGGTCAGGAGCCCCCGCCGGCGAGCAACGGCGCGAGCCGGCCGGCGTGGTCGAGCGCGACCAGGTCCTCGTAGCCGCCGACGTGGAAGTCGTCGACGTAGATCTGCGGCACGGTGCGCCGTCCGGTCCGCTCCATCATCGTGCGCCGCAGCGCCCGGATCGAGGTCGACGCGGATCGTCGCGATCGTCGTGACGCCCTTCGCCTTCAGGAAGCGCTCGGCCTGGATGCAGTACGGGCACGCGGCCGTCGAATACATCGTCACCGTGGGCAAATCACTTCTCCACCGGCAGTCCCGCATCCTTCCAGGCCCGGTAGCCGCCCTGCAGGTTGTAGACGTCCTTGAAGCCGAGGCGCGCGAGCGCCGCGTTCGCCACCCGGCTGCGGTTGCCCGACATGCAGTAGGCGATGACCGGCCGTCCCGCGTAACGCGCGAGCTCGTCGCCGCGGCTCGCGAGCTGCGACAGCGGAATGTGGATCGCGTTGGGAAGGCGGCCGCCCTCGTATTCCTTCGTCTCGCGCACGTCGAGGAGCACGGCGTTCGACGAGTTGATGAGGCGCGTGGCGTCGAGATTGCCGACGTCCTTCCCCGGCGACAGGCGACGCTGGATGAACGGCCAGACGAGCATCGCGCCGGACGCGAACATGACGAGGATCAGCATCCAGTTGGCTTGAATGAAGGACATCGAAAGGGAATCCGGGACGCGGGAAAGGTAAAATGATAGCGCACCGCTCGCGCCGTCCAGGGCGGCAGGTTCATTCGGCCGACTCCGATGCCATCCCTTGTCCGCCCCGCCGTCCGCCCTGTGGTCCTCGTGATTCTCGACGGATTCGGCTGCCGCGAGGCGACGCCCGACAACGCGATCGCGCTCGCGCGAAAGCCGAATTGGGACCGGCTGATCGCCACGTGTCCGCACACGACGATCGACGCGTCCGAGCTCGCCGTCGGCCTGCCGCGCGGGCAGATGGGAAATTCCGAGGTCGGCCACCTCAACATCGGCGCGGGCCGCGTCGTCTACCAGGACTACACGCGGATCGACCACGCGATCGAGACGGGCGAGTTCGGGCAGAATGCGGTGCTGTCCGGCGCGATCGCGGCGGCCGGGCCCACGGCACGACGCTGCACGTGCTGGGCCTCGTGTCGCCGGGCGGCGTGCACAGCCACGAGCGACAGATCGCGGCGATGGTCGAGATGGCCGCGGCGGGCGGCGCGCCCCGCGTCCTCGTCCACGCGTTCCTCGACGGCCGCGACACGCCGCCGCAGAGCGCCGACGCCTCGCTCGCCGCGCTGCAGGACGCGTGCGCTCGCCACTCGGCCGCACGCATCGCATCGATCGTCGGCCGCTACTACGCGATGGACCGCGATCAGCGCTGGGAGCGCGTCGTCGAGGCGTACGACCTCATCGTCGACGGCCGCGCGGCCCACCAGGCGCCGGCGCGCAGGCGGGCCTCGCGGCCGCCTACGCGCGCGGCGAGACCGACGAGTTCGTCCGGGCCACCGCGATCGTCGACCACGACGGCCGGCGCGCGACGATGGCCGACGGCGACGTCGTCGTGTTCATGAATTTCCGCGCCGATCGCGCCCGCGAGCTGACGCGCGCGCTGACCGCGGACGCTTTCGACGGCTTCCCGCGGCGCCGCGTGCCGAAGCTCTCGGCCTTCGTCTGCCTGACGAGCTACGGCGACGAGTTCGCCCGTCTTCCGGTCGCCTTCCCGCCGCAATCGGTCGCGATGGGCTTCGGCGAGTACGTGGCCTCGCTCGGGCTCACCCAGCTGCGGATCGCCGAAACCGAGAAATACGCGCACGTCACCTACTTCTTCAGCGGCGGCGTCGAGACGCCGTATCCCGGCGAGGACCGCATCCTCGTCCCGTCGCCCAAGGTCGCCACCTACGATCTCAAGCCGGAGATGAGCGCCATCGAGGTCACCGACAAGCTCGTCGCGGCCATCTCGTCCGGCCGGTACGACGCGATCGTCTGCAACTTACGCCAACGGCGACATGGTCGGCCACACCGGCAATCTCGACGCCGCGACCCGCGCGATCGAGACGCTCGACGCCTGCATCGGCCGCGTCGTCGCGGCGGCGCGGGCCGCGGGCGGCGAGGTGCTGATCACCGCCGACCACGGCAACGCCGAGAAGATGCACGACGAGACGACCGGCCAGCCGCACACCGCACACACGCTGAACCTCGTGCCGTGCGTCTATGTCGGGCGCCGGGCGACCGTCACGCCGGGTGGCGCGCTGCAGGACGTCGCGCCGACGCTGCTCGCGATGCTCGGCCTGCCGCAACCCGCCGAGATGACGGGGCGTCCGCTGGTCGCGTTCGACCCCGGGTCTCTCTGACGGCGCGCGCGGTCATTGCCGCTCGGAGAGTGAACGCTTACTGATGACGAGACGGCGCGCGGAAGCGCGCACCCGCTGACGATCCCTTTCGGCATGGAACTTGCGTCACCATATGCGGACCAATCTCCTTCTGGAGTCCGCTCGGCTCTGTGCTGAGGCAGCCGGCGTATACTTCGACCGATCCGGCAAAGGAAAACGACGATGAACAACTGGAAGAAGGCGGGACTGATCGGCCTGGGCGCCGTGCTGGGCGTCCTGCTGTCGCTCAACTTCTCGGCGATCGCGCAGCGCGAGACCAAGCTGCCGATCCCTTACGAGGACCTCCAGCTGCTCTCCGCGGTCTTCGGCCGGATCAAGAGCGATTACGTCGAGCCCGTCTCCGACGACAAGCTCATCAAGGAAGCGATCAACGGGATGGTGCACGGGCTCGACCCGCATTCCGATTTCCTCGACGCCGACGCCTTCAAGGACCTGCAGGTCTCCACGCAGGGCAAGTTCGGCGGCCTCGGCATCGAGGTCGGCGTCGAGGACGGCGTCGTCCGCGTCGTTTCGCCCGATCGAGGACACGCCCGCGTTCCGCGCCGGCATCAAGTCGGGCGACCTGATCGTCAAGATCGACGACATCGCCACCCGCGGGATGCCGCTCAACAAGGCGGTCGAGATGATGCGCGGCAAGCCCGGCACGCCAGTCGTGCTGACGGTCGTGCGCAAGGACGCCGAAGGCCTGCTCACGTTCACGCTCGACGCGCGAGGAGATCAACGTCAAGAGCGTGCGCGCGAAGATGCTCGAGCCCGGCTACGGCTACATCCGCGTGCGCCAGTTCCAGGACCGCACCGGCGAGGATCTCGCGAAGGCGCTGAAGGACATGTACAAGCAGGGCGAGCTCAAGGGCCTCGTGCTCGACCTGCGCAGCGACCCGGGCGGCCTGCTCAACCAGGCGGTCGCGGTCTCGGCGGCGTTCCTGCCCAAGGACGCGCTCGTCGTCTACACCGACGGCCGCACCGCCGGAGGCCCAGATGCGCCTCACGGCGTCGAAGGAGCACTACACGCGCCGCGGCGACGACTACCTCAAGGACCTGCCGGCCGCGCGTCAAGAAGGTGCCGATCGTCGTGCTCGTCGACGGCGGCACCGCGTCGGCGTCGGAAATCGTCGCCGGCGCGCTGCAGGACCACAAGCGCGCGACCGTGCTCGGCTCGCAGACGTTCGGCAAGGGCTCGGTGCAGACGATCCTCCCGCTCTCGCAACAACGCCGGGCTGAAGCTCACGACGGCGCGCTACTACACGCCGTCGGGACGCTCGATCCAGGCCAAGGGCATCGAGCCCGACATCTACGTCGACGACGGCCGCGATTCGCCGAACCGCATCCGCGAGGCGAACCTCGAGAACCACCTCGGAACCGGCCGGAGCGAATCCGCCACGGCCAAGGCCGTCGAGACGCTGAAGCAAGGCGTGACGTCGACGCCGCGACAAGCCAAGGCGAGCACCGTCGCGGCACCGGCCGCGGCGCCGCGCTTCGAGTTCGGCTCCGCCGACGACTTCCAGCTCACGCAGGCGATGAACCAGCTGAAGGGCCAGCCGGTCATCGCGTCGACGAAGGCCGTCTCGGCGCAGGCGAAGCCGCAGTAGCGCAGCATCCGGCCGGCACGCGAAACGCCCGGCCCCGCCGGGCGTTTTCGTTTGTGACGAAGGCCGGAGGTCGCGCACGTGGCCTCGGGCTATCATCATGCCGGCATCCCGGACAACGGAACGCGACCCCGCCGATGGACGACACCGAGCTGCTCCGCTACAGCCGGCACATCCTGCTCCCCGAGCTCGGCATCGACGCGCAGGAGAAATTCGCCGCCGCGCATGCGCTCGTCATCGGCGCCGGCGGGCTCGGCGCGCCGGCCGCGCAGTTTCTCGTCGCGGCCGGCGTCGGGACGCTGACGCTCTGCGATCCGGACCGCGTCGACCTCACCAACCTGCAGCGGCAGATCCTCTACGCGACACCGGACGTCGGCGCAGCCGAAGGTCGCGGCCGCCAAGGCGCGCCTCGCCGCGATCAACCCGGAAGTCCGGGTCGAGACGATCGCGGCGCGGGTCGGCCCCGACGAGCTCGCGCCGCTCGTCGCGCGCGCCGACGTCGTCCTCGACTGCTGCGACAACTTCGCGACGCGCCACGCGGTGAATCGCGCCTGCGTCGCCGCGAAAAAGCCGCTCGTCTCCGGCGCCGCGATCCGCTTCGACGGACAGGTCGCGGTGTTCGATCCGCGCGAATCCCGAATCGCCGTGCTACCACTGCCTGTTCGGCGAGGGCGAGGAGCTCGAGGAGACGCGCTGCGCGATCATGGGCGTCTTCGCGCCGGTCGTCGGCATCGTCGGCGCCACGCAGGCCGCCGAGGCGCTGAAGCTCCTCGCCGGCGTCGGCGAGTCGCTCGCCGGACGGCTGCTGCTGCTCGACGCGTACGCGATGCGCTGGCGCGAGGTCCGCATCCCGCGCGATCCGGCGTGCCCGGTGTGCGCAAGTGCGTGAGCGCGACGGAGGGTGCCTGCGCATGACGCGACGCGCGTTTCTGCATCTTGCCGTCGGCGCGTTGGCGGCGGTCATCGCCGCCGCCAATGGCGCGCCGCCCGCGCACGCGCAGGCGCGACTCGCCGAAGCGACGCTGCGCGCGGCGGAGTGGACGGCGATCCGGCAGGTGATCGGCGATCAACGAAAGGCGCTCAAGTCCGGCGACGGAACGAAGGCCTTCGCGTTCGCGTCGCCCGGAATACGCGAGCAGTTCGGCACCCCCGAAATATTTCTCCGGATGGTGCGCGACGCCTACGCCGCGCTGCTTCGCCGCGCGCTACACGGAATTCCTCGAAGGGGCCGTCATCGACGGGGCGGTGATCCAGCCGCTGCGGCTCGTCGCGCCCGACAACACCGTGATGGTCGCGCTCTACACGATGGAGAAGCAGAAGGACGGGCGCTGGAAGATCGCCGGCTGCGTGCTCGCGCCCTCGACGGTTCAGGCGGCGTGAGCGGCGAGGCCCGAAGGGCGGCGAGCAATCGCGAATCGCCGCTGCGAGGCCGACAATTCCAGCGCCGGAATTCGCGAAAGCCGTATGGAGGCCGAGGCCGCCTAGCCGAACAGAAACTTGCGCTGCTCCTCCCAGCCCTCCTGCGGCGAGCGCTTGAAGCCGCTCTTCGCGAAGAGCTGCCAGCGGCCCAGCACGAACGCGACCAGCACGTTCGCGTCGGCGTTGGGGTCGCCCGGCCAGCTGCCGGAGGCCTGCGCGATCCGCAGCGCCTGGCGCAGCGCGGCCTCGATGCGGTCGTAGAGCTGGTTCATCCGCGCCTGCAGCCGCTCGTCCTCGTTGACGAGCGCGTCGCCGATCAGCACGCGCGTCATGCCCGGATTCTTCTCGGCGAAGCCGAGCAGCACCGCGACGATCTGCTGCGCCTGCGCGACGCCGTCGTGCGTCTCGCGCGGCGATCTTGTTGACCAGCGTGAACAGCGTCGTCTCGATGAACTCGATCAGCCCTTCGAACATCTGCGCCTTGCTCGCGAAGTGCCGGTAGAGCGCGGCCTCGGAGACGTCGAGCTTCGCCGCGAGCGCGGCGGTCGTCACCTTCTCGGCCGCGCGGGCTCTCCAGCATCGCCGCGAGCGTCTGCAGGATCTGGAGGCGGCGTTCGCCGGGTTTGCTGGCCATGGCGGGGCGTGCGGCGCGGGGCTAGCGCGCCGCGCGCGCGTGAACGGGCTCGGTGTCGTCGGCGCGGATCATCGTGCCGACGCCTTCGTTGGTCAGCACCTCGAGCAGCAGCGCGTGCTCGACGCGCCCGTCGATGATGTGCGAGCTCGCGACGCCGTTCTTCACGGCGTCGAGCGCGGACCCGATCTTCGGCAGCATGCCGCCGTGGATCGTGCCGTCGGCGAACAGCGCGTCGATCTGGCTGCGCGGAGAGGCCGGTGAGCAGGTTGCCGTCCTTGTCGAGCACGCCGACCGTGTTGGTCATCAGCACGAGCTTCTCCGCCTTCAGCGTCTCGGCGAGCTTGCCGGCGACGAGGTCGGCGTTGATGTTGTAGGCGACGCCGTCGCCGCCGACGCCGATCGGCGCGATCACCGGTATGAAGTCGCGCGAGTCGAGCAGCTGGATGAGCTCGGGGTCGATGCGCTCGATCTCGCCGACGAGGCCGATGTCGACCATCTCGTCGTGATTGGTCTCGCTCTTCAGCAGCATCTTGCGCGCGTGGATGAACGCGCCGTCCTGGCCGGTCAGGCCGACGGCCTTGCCGCCGTGCTGGTTGATGAGGCCGACGATCTCCTGGTTGAGCTCGCCCAGCACCATCTCGACGACGTTCATCACCCGATCGTCGGTGACGCGCATGCCCTGCCGGAACTCGCTCTCGATGCCCATCTTCTTCAGCAGGTCGCCGATCTGCGGGCCGCCGCCGTGGACGATGACCGGATTCATGCCGACGAGCTTCAGCATCACGACGTCGCGGGCGAATCCGGCCTTCAGCGCGGGCTCGGTCATCGCGTTGCCGCCGTACTTGACGATGATGGTCTTGTCGTGGAAGCGCTGGATGTAGGGCAGCGCCTCGGCAAGAATCTGCGCCTTGACGGCAGCGTTGACGGCGTCGATCGGCATGGCGGGGGTGGGCAGCGTCCAGGCCGGGAGCGCCGGGATCCGAGTCGATTGTACCGGAAGCGCGACCTCGCACCTTCCGTCGAGCGCGAAATCGCCGTCGGCCGGACGCGAGCGGCGAGTAAGCCCTGACTGGGCCGTCACGGCGACAGCGCCGATCGCGCGCCGCGCCGCCGCGAATTTTGCTAAGGTGTCCGACGATGCGCCTCGCAATCGTCCGGCAGCGATTCCATTCCGACGGCGCGGTCGAGCGCGTCACCGAGCCCGCGCTCGAAGCACTGCTCGAGCGCAACGTCGCGGTGTCGCTGTACACGCGGTCCTGGCCGCGAACCCGCCTGCAGCTCATCGAGCCGGCGATATGCGATCCGTTCTTCGCGGGCGCCCTCTGGCGCGACTGGGGCTTCGCGCGCGCCGCCTGCAGCCTCATCCGCCAGGCGAAGCCCAGCCTCGTCGAGGCGCACGAGCGCATGCTCTGTTGCGACATCTACCGCGCCGCCGACGGCGTCCACGCCGTCTGGCTGGAAGAGCGGCAGAAGCATGCGCCCGCCCTCGGGCGGCTCGCCATCGCTTGTTCGCCGCGCAACCGGTACCTCCTCCGCATCGAGGAGCGTCTTTATGCGAGCCCGTGGCTGCGCGCGGTGATCTGCAGCTCGAAAATGGTCCGCGACGAGATCCGCGGCCGGTTCGCGCTCCCGGAATCGAAGCTGCCGGTCATCTACAATCCTGTCGACAGCACGCACTTCCATCCCGGACTGCGCGCGGAGCGCGCGACGATCCTCGAGCAGCACGGCATCGACGCGAAGGCGACCGTCTTCCTGACGCGTCGCCGGCGATCTTGCGCGGTGCGGCGTCGCGACTGCGATCGGCGCGCTCGCGGCGCTTCCCGCGCCGGCGCACCTCATCGTCGTCGGCGACGACCGCAGCGTCGAGCGGGACTGGCAACGCGCACGTGCGCTCGGTGTCGGCGGACGCGTGACCTTCGCCGGTCCTCAGGCGGACACGCGGCCCTACTACGGCGCCGCCGACGCGTTCGTGCTGCCTTCGCTCTACGATCCGTCGCCGGACACCGCGCTCGAGGCGATGGCGTGCGGACTCGCGATCGTCACGTCCACGAAGTCCGGCGCTGCCGAGCTCGTGCTGGAGCACGAAGGCGGGCTCGTCTGCCCGTCGGGCGACGTCGCGGCCCTGGCCGCGCACCTGCGCACGCTGCAGGACGCGACGACACGGGCACGCCTCGGCGCCAATGCGCGGCGGGCGGTCCTGCCGCTGTCACCCGCCGCCGCGACGCGCGCGCTCGTGCTTCTGTATCGGGATCTGCTCGCCGCGTCGGTCTCGGCGCCCGGCGGGCGGCCGGCAACGCAGCGGGGCAACGCCGCCTAGCGCCTCCGCGGCGCGCGCAGCGGCAGCGGCGCCGATGCGGCGTCGGCGGTCTCGACGGGAATCGGCTGCACCGGCGCGCCCGCCGGCGGCATGTACTCGGGAATCCACGTCTTCAGTCGCGCGCGGACCTCGGCGTCGTCGGCGGCACGGTCGCGCTCGCACCAGGCGACCATCTGCCCGACGGCATCGACGTTCGCGGCGCGCGCGAGCGCGATGCGCAGCTTCGGGTGCGGCGTCGGCAGCGTCGCCTCCTCGGACGGTCAGAAGCTCCTCGTACAGCTTCTCGCCCGGCCGCAAGCCCGTGAACACGATGGCGATCCGGTCCGGGTCGGCGCCCGACAGCCGGATCATGTCGTGCGCGAGATCGACGATGCGCACGGGCTCGCCCATGTCGAGCACGAGGATCTCGCCGCCCTTCCCCTGCAGCGCCGCCTGCAGCAGGAGCTGCGTGGCTTCGGAGAGCGACATGAAGTAGCGCGTGATGTCGGGGTGCGTCACCGTGACGGGGCCGCCGCGCGCGATCTGCTCGCGAAAACGCGGGATCACGCTGCCGGCGCTGCCGAAGACGTTGCCGAAGCGCACGAGCACGAATTGCGTGCCGCGTCCCTGCAGGCTCCGGCAGACGATCTCGGCGAGGCGCTTGGTCGCGCCCATCACGTTCGTCGGGTTCACCGCCTTGTCGGACGACACCAGCACGAATTTCTCGACTTTCGCGGCGATCGCCGCCATCGCCGAGCACCCAGGTGCCGTAGGCGTTGTTGCGCACCGCCTGCCAGGCGTTGGTCTCCTCCATCAGCGGCACGTGCTTGTACGCGCCGGCATGGAAGATGACGCTCGGCCGCTCGCGCGCGAGGACCTCGTCGACGAGCGCCGCGTGCTTGACGTCGCCGACGACCGTCGCGACGCGGCAGCTGCGGAAAGGCGTCGGCGAGGGCCGTCTGGATCGCGTACACCGCCGCTTCGGAGATGTCGAACAGCACGATCTTCGCCGGGCGGAACCGCGCGATGTGCCGGCACAGCTCGGCACCGATCGAGCCGCCCGCGCCGGTGACCATCACGACGCGGTTGCCGAGCCAGTCGCCGAGCCCGGCGTTGTCGAGCACGACCGGGTCGCGGCCCAAGAGGTCGTCGAGCTCGATCGTGCGGATCGTCGTCAGCGGCGAGCGGCCGCTGATCAGGTCCTCGTACGACGGCACCGTCAGCACCTCGATTCCGGCGTCGGCGCAGATCTCCGCGACGCGCCGGCGCACGCCGTGCGCGGCCGACGGCAGCGCGATGATCACCTGCCGGACGCCGTACTTCTTCGCCCACGCGGGAAGGCTCGAAATCGGTCCCAGCACCGTGACGTTGTGCACCAGCCGCCCGTGCTTTGCCGGATCGTCGTCGACGAGTCCGACGACGCGCCATTGCCTGCTGCGCGCGAACTCGCGCGTGAGGCGCGCGCCCGCCTCGCCGGCGCCGATCACGAGCACCGGCTCGCCGAGCGCGGCGAGCGGGCTGTAGAGCCGGTGCTCCTTCCAGATCCGGTAGGCGAACCGGTCGCCGGCCATCAGGAAGATGAGCACGATCGGGTAGAAGATCAGCACGCTGCGCGGCACCACCGCCTGCAGCTGCAGCATCACGAGCACGAGCGGGATGAGCAGCGCCCCGAGACCCGCCGCGAGGACGATCCGCTGCAGGTCGAGCAGGCTCGCGAATCGCCACAGCCCGCGGTACAGACCGAACGCGATGAAGATCATGCCCTGCAGCGGCAGGATCCACGCGAGCGTCACGCACCATGTCGGCGAGATAGGGTTCCTTGAAGTCGAGGTTGAAGCGGACGAGGTACATCGCCGCCCAGGCGAGCGCGGTTGCGGCAAGGTCGTGGCAGAACGCGAGCCAGGCCCTGAAGATTTTGGGGTTTCGTCATCGCTGCCCTGGGGAGCATTTGCGCCAATGATAATCAATGCCGGCGAAAAGCACGCCGATTGCGACAGCCCAGGCGCCGAGCACCCGCCAGCCAGCGGCGGGTCCGGTCGCCAGCGCAAAGAGCGCGGAAGCGCAGGTGCCGGCGATCAGGACGCCGTAGAACAGCAGCGTGCCCGCGTGTCCGGCACCCATTCGATGCAACCGTTGATAGTAATGCGTCTTGTGCGCTTCGAAAAGGTTTTCACCGGCGGCGATACGCCGCACCATCGTCACGAGCGTGTCGGCGATGAAGGGCAGGAACACGAGAAGCGGAAACCATGCCGGCCAGGTTCCCGCCCGAATGCCGGCAAGTCCGAACACCGCCGCGAGGAACCCGAGCGGAACCGAGCCGCCGTCGCCCATGAAGGCGCGAGCCGGGCGGCAGGTTCGACGGCGAGGAACGGCAGCGTCGCCGCCGCGAGCGCGACGTAGGCGTCGCAGGGTGCGCCCACGCGCACCGCCGCCGCGCCGTACGCCCCGAATCCGCAGACCGCGGTCAGCGCCGCCAGCCCGTCGCTGCCGTCCATGAAGTTGAACAGGTTCGCCGACCAGACGAAGGCCAACGCCGCGAGCGCAATCGCGACCGCGCCCGACGCATCGAGTCCGCGGACGGCGTCCGGGCGGAACATGAACGCGGCGACCGCAAGCGCCGCCAGCGCATGGACGGCGAGCCGCAGCACCGGGCGGACGCCGCGCCAGTCATCGGCAAGCGAAACCGCGGTGACGGCACCCCACGCGACCAGCCAGATGGGGCCGCCGGGCATCGGTACGGTCGAAAGCACCGCCACGGGAAGGAACCCGGCCCAGATCGCGAGCCCGCCCACCCGCAGGACGGGCCGGTCATGCAGCGACCGGTCCGACCGGTCGATCGAGCGGCAGATGGCGCCGCGTCCGAATTCCAGTAGCGCCGAGCGCCAGCGCGCCGAGCGCCGCTGCCGCGAGCATCGCGACCCATGGCGAGTGCGGCAATGCACTCATTCCGGTGCGCCGCCGAATCCGGCCTTTCGCGGCCGCGGGCCGCAAACAATCGGCAGCTGCCGACAGATCGTGCAAACGCGGAAAACCCGACAAAATCGGCTGCTGCGGGCGGGGCAGCGAGCGGCAATGCCCGACAAAGCCAAGTTTTCCAAGGCCGATCATGAGTTTAGCGGTCCTTTTTCAAGTCTCACGCGACCCGCGGATTCGCACGGGGCCGAGGCCGCGAACGGCCTTGCCTGTCGCGTTTTAGCAACAGCGGCGAGCTACCTCTCCCCCCGTCCGGACTTTACCTTGCCTCGCGGTCGCCCGGTTTGGCACAATGAGCTCCAACTTCTCGACATCGCTGAGAAGGTTCCGACGGCAAGCCCAAAAGACGGTTTTCTTGCCAATTTTATCCGCTAGAGGAGAGACTCCATGAACAAGAAACTCGTCGCTGTCGCCATCGCGGGCGTGCTCGCCGCCCCGCTGGCGCAAGCGCAGACCGCGAACGTCACGCTGTACGGTCGCCTGAATTTGGATGTCACGGCAATTTGTCAAAGCGCCCAGCAGACTCGGCGAACGCCGGACGTCGGATCACGTCAACCGAACCAGTATCGCGTGAGCTCGAACTCGTCGCGCTTCGGCCTGCGCGGCACCGAGTCGCTGGGCGGCGGCCTGAATGCGATCTTCCAGGTCGAGAATTCGCTGACCGCCGGACAACAGCGGCGGCACGCTCGCCGGTCGCGACACGTTCATCGGCCTGCAGGGCGGGTGGGGTACGTTCAGGATGGGCTTCTTCCACGCTGCCGTACGACAACATCCACGGCTACATCTGGGGTAGCAACCCGACCCTGGAGACGGGCATCCTGGCCACGTCGGCGATCTGGGCGCAGGGCTTCGCGACCAAGGCGGCCGGCGGTTCGACGACCGGATCGGCAACTCGATCCGTTGGGATTCGCCGATCGTGGGCGGGCTTCCAGCGCCAGGCTCAGTACGGCATCGGCGGCGGCGCCGACCGGCACGCGAAGGCACGCCGACGTCGAATTCCGGCGTCATCGAGCGGCGCCGTCTTCTACAAGAACGGCCCGATCTACTTCGGCGCTGGCGTTCCAGTACAACGAGCAGGTAACGCGCGGCCGGCCTCAACGACAACGCGTACTCGGTCGCGGCCGCGTACCAGTTCCCGAAGGTCAAGGTCGGCGCCGTCTACGAGCGTCTGGACTACGACTGCTCGGACTTGCGTCGGGACCGTCGTCATCCGTCGACACCGCGCCAGATTGCCGCTGCAGCACCACGATCACCGACCACGTCGGCACGACGAACCTGACGCGCAACATGTACGGCGTCGACCTCACGGTCGACATCGGTCCCGGCCAGTTCTACGCCGACTGGTCGTACGGCGACGAACGGCAAGGGCAGCGCCCCGACAGGCGCCCGCGTCGCCGGCCTGGCGAAGGGCGACAGACTCGTCGGCGAACCAGTGGGAAGTCAGCTACACGTATCCGCTGTCGAAGCGCACGAGCCTGTACACCGGCTACACGCAGATCGTCAACAAGTTCGCCGCGTCGTACAACTTCGGCGTCAACTCGTACCCGATCGCGATCGGCGGCAAGCCGCAGGGCTTCGTGATGGGCATGTGGCACAACTTCTAAGAGTCGACGGCTACGTGCCCGCCCTGCGGCGGGAACGCACTTCGGACGGGCGCCTTCGGGCGCCCGTTTTTTCGCGCCTCGGGGTACGGAATCGCGCACGTCCAGGGCGCTGAGGCCCGGCGTCATCATCCGCGCTGACGAGGTCTCACTGCACAACGCGTCAGCAGATTCCCGATCGAGGCCCGCGGCAACGGCGAGCCGATTCGGAAGCGACCGCGAAACCCATCAAGCCGCCTCCACTCGGATATGATCCGCAAGCGGAGGAACTCCATGAGAGCGAAGCTCATCGCCGTCGTTATCGCAGGCTTTGTGCTCGCAGCGCCGGCGGCGCGCGCAGACGGCCGGCGTCACCCTGTACGGTCGCCTCAACCTCGACATGGAAGTCGTCAACGGCAAGCAAGGGGGACCCGGGTGCCCCGACAATTGCCCGAATCCGAACCAGTACCGCGTGAGTTCGAACTCGTCGATGTTCGGACTGCGCGGAACCGAGCCGCTGGACGGCGGCTTGAACGCGATCTTTCAGGTCGAGAGCAAGGCTGTTCGCCGACACCGGCGGCGGGGTGCTCGCCGGCCGCGAGACCTTCGTCGGCCTGCGCGGGTCGTTCGGAACGGCGCGGATCGGTCACTTTCTTTCGCCGTACGACGAGATCCAGCCGATCTTCGGCAGCGCGCCGACGCTGACCACGTCGATCCTGTCGACGGGGGCGCTGTGGGCGCAGGCGTATCTCGGTCCGCCGACTCGCCGGGGGCTTCGACGACCGGCTCTCGAATTCGATCCGCTACGACACGCCCGACGCTCGCGGACTTCAACGCGAGCCTCCAGTACAGCACCGCGGAGGGTTCGCCGACGACCGAGCAGCGGGATCGTCAGTTTCGGCGGCTTCTACGACAACGGCCCGCTCCAGCTGGGTTTCGCCTACGAGGTTCATCACAAGATCCGCGGCACGCGCGACGCACCGCTGTCCGACACGGCGTTTTCGATCGCCGGCGGGTATCAGTTCGAGGGGATCCGTCTGGGCGGCGTCTACGAGCGCCTGCGCTACGACGCGACGCCGTCGACCGACATCACGCGCGACTTCTACGGCCTCGGCGTGACGATCGACGCCGGCCCGGGACTCGTCTTCCTGTACTGGGGCCATGCCGGGAACGGCAAGGGCAGCGCCGCCGACGGCTCGAACGTCGGCGGGCTCGTCAAGGGGGAGAGCACCGGCTCGACGCAGTGGGAGGTGAGCTACACCTACGTGCTGTCGGCGCGCACGTGGCTCTACGGGGGGTACGTCAAGATCAACAACCAGTCCAACGCGTCCTACACCTTCGACAGCAACCTGTACCCGGTCTTCTGCAACACCTATCCCAACGGGGGGTGCGGCAAGCCCGGCGGCTTCGTTGCTGGGTGCGGTCCACTTCTTCTGAGGCTTCGGCCATGCTCGACGATCTCGTGCGTCAGTTTCGACCGGGCGCTGCGCACGCTCGCCGGACATCCGACGGCATCGCGTCCGACGCCCGGCGCCAATCTCGACGACGCCGACTTGACCGCCGACGAGCGGCGCCACGCGGCGGGCCTGATGCGCGTCAACCACACCGGCGAGGTCTGCGCCCAGGCGCTCTACGCGGCGCAGGCGCTCGTCGCGCGCGATCCCCGCGTCAAGCGAGAGTTCGCGCACGCCGCGCGCGAGGAGGAAGAGCACCTCGCGTGGACGCAGCGGCGGCTCGAGGAGCTCCAGGACCGCCCCTCGCTGCTCAATCCGCTCTGGTACGCGGGCTCGTTCGCGATCGGGCTCGCCGCCGGCGTCGGCGGCGATCGCGGCAATCTCGGTTTCGTCGCTCGAGACCGAGCGTCAGGTCGAGGAGCACCTCACCGGGCACATGGAGCGGCTTCCCGCCGCCGACGCGAAGAGCCGCGCGATCGTCGAACAGATGCGCGACGACGAGGCCCGACACGGCGCCGCCGCCAGGGCCGCCGGTGCCGTTGCTCTTCCGCTTCCCGTGAAGGGCCTGATGCGCGTCGCGGCCGACGTCATGCGGTTCGTCGCCTACCGCGTCTAGCCCGCCCCGCCTCGCGCGCGCCGCCAGTCGCGCAACGCCTGAAGCCGCGCAGCGCGCACCGCCGCGGCGATCGCGGTGTCCCGATCGGAATCCGCGGCACCACCCTTGCGCGACGCGCCGCGCGCGATGGCACCGGCATCGACCCCTTCACCACGGCGAGCGCCGCGCGCAGCATCCGCGCGGGCGGATAGTCGCCTCCGCCGCGCGCCCGGGGCAACGCGACGACACGCGCACACGTCGAGCAGGACGTCGAGGCGCTCGGGGCGCCGCAGGCATCCGCAGCGTTCAGGAGATCGAGCAGCGCCCGCGGGAGCGAAGCTCGTCCGCGCGGTCGACCGCGCGATGCCAGCGTGCGGCGAGGCGCGCAGCGTCGCGGCACTCGGCCGGCACCTTCAGCCGCGCCGACATCCCGTCGGCGCGCCGAACGCCGCGCGCAACGATCCCGCGATGGGTCGGCCCGTGGTCCGCCTGCGATTCCGCGCCGGCCGGATCGTGAACGAGGATCGCGTATCGCGCCGGCAAGGAAAGCGCCCTCGTCGCCGCGCGGTCGAGCGCGGCCGCCAGACGCGCGCCCGCGTTCGATTCGGGATGCCGCGCAACCGCTATGCCCGCGAACAGCGCGTCGACTTCGGGCAGCAGCCGCGACGAGCGCGCCGCAGTCGCGCAGCACGCCGATCATGCGCGACGGATGGGGCTCCATCAGGCCGCGCGCGAGCTCCTGCCACACGCGTTCCGGCGCGAGCTCCGCGAGCTCTCCGGACTCCGCCAGCGTGCGCATCAGCGCGAGCGTCTTCGGCGCGACGGCGAACGCGAAGCGCGCGGCGAAGCGCGCGACGCGCAGCACGCGCAGCGGATCCTCGGCGAATGCCGGCGACACGTGGCGGAGGATTCCCGCCCGCAGGTCCGCTTCGCCGCCGAAGGGATCGATCAGCGTCCCCTGCTCGTCGCGCGCCATCGCGTTGATCGTGAGATCGCGGCGCGCGAGGTCCTCGTCGAGGGTCACATCGGGAGAGACGAAGAACTCGAAGCCGCGGTAGCCGCGGCCGTGCTTGCGCTCGGTGCGCGCCAGCGCGTACTCCTCGTGCGTCTCCGGATGCAGGAACACCGGAAAATCGCGGCCGACAGGTCTGATAGCCGGAGGCGATCAGCATTTCGGGCGTCGCGCCGACGACCACCCAGTCGCGGTCGGCGACAGGGCGCCCGAGGAGCTCGTCGCGGACCGAGCCGCCGACGCGGTAGATCTTCACCGAATGCGAAACGCGCGGACCGACGTGCCATGCGCGCACGTTAGCGGCTCGCGTCGGCGCGCGCAATGTCCGAGCGGGAACCGGGCCGGCTTCAGCGATGGCCGCGCACGCGGAATCCGTCGTAGCGGCTCCGCATCGCCGCGGGCCCGAGGTACGTCGGGACGATCGTCTCGAGCGGCTGCGGCGCGAAGCCGAATACCGGCGGAAATTCGCACCCGCAGACGCTGTCCCTCTGCATCGACGCCAGGTTGTCGCGGCTCATCAGCGTCCCCGGCAGGCTGCTCGAGCACGAGCGCCTGCAACGTGGCGAGCTTCCGCCCGAGGGGCACGATCGGGCGCACGGCGCCGATGGTTTCGCCGACGTAGCGGACGAGCTCGCGCAGCGTGTAGATCTTCGGGCCGCACAGCGGATACTTGTGCCCGATCGTCTCGTCCAGCGCCAGCGCGCGCACGATGCACTCGGCGACGTCGCCGACGTACACCGGCTGGAACCGCGCGTCCGCGCGGGCGAGCGGCATCACCGGCGCGAAGCGCATGAGCTCGGCGAACAGGTTGAGGAAGCGGTCCTCGGGGCCGAAGATCACCGACGGCTGGACGATCGTCCAGTCGAGACCCGACGCGACAACGGCCGCCTCGGCCTCGCCCTTGCTGCGCAGGTAGCTTGCTCGGCCCCGGCAGGGTCGGCGTTCAGCGCGCTCATGTGCACGAGGCGGGGCACGCCCGACGCCTTGCACGCGGCGACGACGTTCCTCGCGAGCTCCACGTGGGCCCGCGCGAACGTGTTCGCGCCGGACTCGTTGAGGATGCCGACGAGGTTGATGACGGCGGAGGCACGCTGGGCGAGCCGCAGGAGGTCCGGCGCGCGGTGGACGTCGGCTTCGACGACGTCGACCGTCGGCAGCACGTGGAGTCGACCGGCGTTTTCGCGGCGGCGCGTCGGAACGATGACGCGCCGGCCGTCCTCGACGAGGCGATTGACGACATGCCGGCCGACGAAGCCGCTGCCGCCGACGACGAGGATCGCGCCACCTGCGCCTACGGGCGGCGTCATGTCAGCTGCCCGTGGCCGCCAGCGGCACGTCGGCGCCGTTGCCCGCGCCACGCGGGGCGACCGTGCCCAGACGCGTGGTCAGCGGCACGTATGCCTGGTCCAGGAGATGCGCGTAGAGCATGGTGTTGGCCAGGACCTTCTTCACGTAATCGCGGGTCTCGTTGAACGGTATGGATTCGATCCAGATCGGCGCCCTCGAGCGTCGACGGCCCGCGCCACGCCTGCGCGCGACCCGGCCCCGCATTGTACGCAGCCGCCGCGAGCGCCGGCACGCGGTCGAGACGCTCGAGCCAGTACTTGAAATAGAACGCGCCGAACTGCGTGTTCGACCCCGACATCGTAGATCTCCGATGGTCGGTAGTCGGCGCGGTTCAGCTGCTTCGCGACCCAGCGGGCCGTCGGCGGCATCAGCTGCATCAGCCCGACAGCGCCGGCGGACGACACGATGTCCGGCGCGAACCGCGATTCCTGCCGCGCGATGCCGAACAGCAGCGCCGGGTCGACGTCCTGCTCGCGGGCCGCGGCGATGAACTGTTCGCGAAACGGCATCAGGTAGCGCAGGCCGAAATCGTGCCGCGACGACGTCCGGTCGGCGGTGTTGATCGCCCGGTCGTAGAGCCCCGCACGGCGGGCATATTCGGCCGCGAGCAGCAGCGCTTCGTCGGGGAGCCCGCGGACGGAGTAGAGCCATTCGCGCTGCGACTCGCTGCGCATGTCGAGCTGGGCGAGCTTGACCGCACGCTGCACGCCGCCGCGCGCGCCGAACGCCGCCAGTGCCTCGGCGTCGGGCTGGAGCGGCGTGCTCGACGGCTCGAGGCGCTTGCCCAGCGCCTCGGCCGCGAGCAGCCCGTAGAAGCCGAATTCGCCAGCGAGCGCCGTGTAGATGGGGGTCGCTTCCGGGATGCGCCCCGCGGCGGCGAGCGCACGCGCCTTCCAATAGCGCCAGGCGGAATCCTGCGCTTCGGCCTGCGGCATGCCGTCGATCGTCGCCAGCACGTCGGGCCAGGCGCCGGCGCGCAGCCCCGCGCGCACACGCCATCCGCGCTGCGTCTCCGACAGCACCGCGCCATCCGCCTCGCGATACCAGTCGAGCGCCTGCGGGTTGAGCTGGCGCGCCGCGTGCAAGGCGATTCGCGCGTTGCCGTAAAGACGATCGGCTGGCGGTAGCCGCACGCGCTGCTTGACCCACGCCGCACGGACGCCCGCCGCGTCGGTCCTCGCCGCGCGCTCGAGCGCGTAGAGCGCGAGGTCACGTCCACCCTGCTGCCGCCAGCGAAAATCGCCGTTCGCGAGCGCTCTTGCCGGGTTCGATTCGACGCGAGCAAATTCCGCCGCGGTGATCCGCTCCGACGGCGGCAGGTCGATCGCGATCGACTGAGCGAGCCGGATGCTGCCCGCTTCCGTGGCCATGCGGTAACGCGTGCGCCGATCCTCGACCGTGAGCTCGCCCTTGGCGATCAGCGCGGCGAACAGCGGGTCGCAGGCATCCGGCGTCGCCTTGTCCGCGAACCACAGCGCCCTCGCCGCGGACAGCGCGCCGTCGCCGTCGCTCTGGCGGCGGGACTGAAGACCGTAACAGATGAGCTCCGTATCCTCGCCGGGCGGCGATGCGTACTCGGCGTTGAACGTCGTCCACTGGCCGCGCTTTCCCAGCGCCTTCAGCCATTCGACGCGAAGCCGGTCAGCGAGCGGCGTTTTCGGCCAGCGCGCCAGATAGGCCCGGACCTCGTCATCGGTGGCGGTGTCGAGCCGGAGCTTCAGCTGCCAGTACGCGACATACGGCAGCAAGACGTGTCCGGAGAGCTTCGGCGCAAGCGCATCGAGCCGCTGCCGATCGCCCCGGTCGAACGACGCGCGCGCAGCCAGGAAGTCGGCGTCGCTCTGGGCGGAAACCGGTGCAGCGACGGAGCACAGCATCAGAATCCATGCAAATGCCGAGTGGAAATTTGGGTGCATGGTCGTCATTGTCCGCGACCGGGGTGCCCCACGGCAACCCGGCGGGTCCCCGCCGGGCCGGAAATCGTCCCGCGAGGTCCGCGCGGCTCGCGGCAGGCCGCCCACCGATGCTAGAATCGCCCGCTGATCCGGACCGATGCGCGGTTCCCCGCGCGACGCGATCCGACATCGGGGAGGACCGATGGCACAAAGAAAGAGCGCACCGCTCGTCGGCGTCGTGATGGGCAGCGACAGCGACTGGGAAATCATGCGCAATGCCACTGCGCAGCTCGAGGCGTTCGGCATCGCGTACGAGGCGCGCGTCATCTCAGCGCACCGGATGCCCGACGACTGCTTCGAGTACGCGGAGGACGCGATGCCGCGCGGCCTGCGGTGCATCATCGCCGGGGCGGGCGGCGCCGCGCACCTGGCCGGCGTGCTCGCCGCCAAGACGATGGTTCCCGTGCTCGGCGTGCCCGTGCCGTCGAAATACCTGCGCGGCGAGGATTCGCTGCTTTCGATGGTCCAGATGCCGAAGGGGATCCCGGTCGCCACATTCGCCATAGGCGAGGCCGGCGCCGCCAACGCGGGACTCTTCGCCGCCGCGATGCTCGCCGGCACCGACCCCGCCATCGCCCGAAAGCTCGCTGCATTCCGGCTGAAGCAGACCAACGCCGCCCGCGCGATGCGCGTTCCGCCAGCGGCGTGAGCGGCGAGGCCCGAAGGGCGCGAGCAATCGCGAATCGCCGCGGCGAGGCCGACGCTCGAGACCTCGCGCGGCACCACCGGCACAAGGAGGCCGAGGCGGCGTGAGCGGCGAGGCCCGAAGGGCGCGAGCAATCGCGAATCGCCGCGGCGAGGCCGACGCTCGAGACCTCGCGCGGCACCACCGGCACAAGGAGGCCGAGGCGGCGTGAGCGGCGAGGCCCCGCTTGCGGGCGTCCGTATCCTGGATCTGACGCGGCTGCTTCCCGGCCCCGTCTGCACACTCCATCTCGCCGACCTCGGCGCCGACGTCGTCAAGGTCGAGGACACCGGCGCCGGCGACTACGCGCGCAACCTGGGCAACCGGCCGGGTAGGACCTCGGCATTCTATCGCGCCGTCAACCGCAACAAGCGCAGCATTGCGCTCGACCTCAAGGATGCGCGGGGGCGCGACGCCTTTCACCTGCTCGCCAAACGTGCCGACGCGATCGTCGAGAGCTTCCGCCCGGGCGTGGTGAAAGCGCTAGGCGTCGACTACGCGACGATCGCCGCGATCAATCCGCGGATCGTCTACGCGTCGATCACCGGCTACGGGCAGACCGGCCCGCGCGCGCATCTCGCGGGACACGACATCAACTACCTCGGCTACGCGGGCGTGCTCGACCAGACCGGCACACGCGGAGGCCCGCCGGCACTGTCCAATCTGCAGATCGCCGACCTGCTGGGCGGCGCGGCGACCGCGGCGATCGCCCTGCTCGGTGCACTCTTCGGTGCGCAGCGGACCGGCCGCGGACGATTCATCGACGTCGCGATGGCCGACGCGTCGCTCGCGCACAACGTGTTTCCTCTGCACGCGCTCGACCAATGGGGTCATGTGCTGCCGCGCGGCGAGGACCTCCTGACCGGCGGCGTACCCTGTTACGGGGTCTATCCGACGCAGGACGGACGCTGGCTGGCGGTCGGCGCACTCGAAGAGAAGTTCTGGACGACCCTTTGCGAGACGCTCGGCCGCCTCGATCTCGCGGCCGGCCAATTCGCGGTCGGCGAGGAAGGCATGCGCGTGCGGGGCGAACTCGAGCGCGTCTTTGCCGATGCGCCGCTCGCGGCGTGGCGCGAGAAGTTCGCGACCGTCGACTGCTGCGTGACGCCGGTCGCCACGCTCGACGAAGCACTCGCCGATCCGCAATTCGCGGCACGCGGCATGGTGATGACGCGTGCGGATGGATCGCGCGAGTACGCGCCGCCGTTCAAGCTGTCGGAGCACGCATTCGAGGTGAAGCGCGAAGCGCCCGCGCATGGCGAGCACAGCGCCGAGATCCTGCGCGAGGCGGGCTGCGACGAGGTGACGATCACGGCGCTCGCCGCCGCCGGTGTCGTCAGGATCTTCCGGCCGGCTTAGCCGGCGACGCGGCGGCGCGTCGCGCCCACCGGGAGCGCGGCGACGCGCGCGAATTCGGGATCGGAGAAGAGCGTGCCGGCCGTGACGTAGTCCATTGCCATCGCCGTCGCGTCGGCCCCCCAGAAGATCTCGCCGCCGATCGCGAGCGTCGGCACGCCGAAGACGCCGCGCGCGATCGCCTCGTCGGTGTTGCGGCGCAGCTCGTCCTTGACTTCTTTCGCAGCAATGCGAGCATCGGCGTCGTGGACGCCCAGCATGCCGGCGAGCTCCGCCCATTCGATCGGCAGATCCGGAAGCCGGCCGTCGCGCCAGACGAACCGGAAGATCGTCTGCACGGCGTCCGCCGACGAATCGCATGCGATGGCGAGCCGGAGGAGCGGCAGCGGGTTGAACGGATGCTCGGGCGGAAAACGCATCGGGATGCCGAGCCGCCTCGCCTGCCACAGGCAGAAGCGGTACGTGAACGCGCGCTTCGCCGGAATCTCGGCGGGGCCCTTCTGGCCGTTCGCGTCGAGCAGTCCGGCGAACAGCACGGGGCGATGGCGAATGGAGATGCGCGGCGCGAGCGAGGCGAGCTGCTCGCTCTGCAGGTAGGCAAAAGGTGAGACGAAATCGAAGTACCAGTCAGCGATCATTCGACGCCGATCGCGCGCGCCGCGCGGGCAACGCGGCCAGCACGGCACGCTTCGCGCCGGCGTCGAGGACACTCCACGCGGCGATCTCGTCGAGCGTGCGAAAGCATCCGATGCACAGCCCACCGGACGCATCCATCACGCACACGCTGATGCAGGGCGACGCCACCGGCTCGGACGACCCTTCGCGGTATTTCCCCTCGACGCCGCGCTCATCGGCCTCAGCGAAACGGACGGCAAATCGGGCGGTCGAGGGTCGGCCGCGCGCAATCGCGCGGCGACGCGCCCTCCGGGCCTGGGCTTCGCCCGCCGTGCTCATGCGTGCACCGGATCCTTCGCCGCGAGCGCGCGAGCGACGCGCGATACGGGCGGCCGCCCGAGGAAATCCGAGATGGCCTGGCCCGCGATGCGGAGCTTCGTGAGGTCGACGCCGGTGTCGATGCCGAGGCCGTTCATCAGGTAGACCACGTCCTCGCTCGCGACGTTGCCCGTGGCGCCCTTCGCGTACGGACAGCCGCCCAGGCCCGCCACCGAGCAGTCGAACGTCGCCACGCCCGCCTCCATCGCGGCATAGACGTTGGTCAGCGCCTGCCCGTAGGTGTCGTGGAAATGCCCGGCAAGCGCCGCGACGGGGACGCGCCGCGCCACGCATGCGATGAGCGATGCCGTCCTGCCGGCCGTGCCGACGCCGATCGTGTCGGCGAGCGAGACCTCGTACGCGCCCATCGCAAAGAGCGAAGCCGCGACCTCGGCCACCCGGTCGGGATCGACGTCGCCCTCGTACGGACATCCCAGCGTGCAGGAGATGTAACCGCGGACGCGGACGTCGCCGCCTTTCGCGGCGGCGAAGATCGGCCGCGCGCGCTCGAGGCTCTCCGCGATGCCGCAGTTGATGTTCTTGCGCGAAAAGGTCTCCGAGGCGGCGACGAAGACCGCGACCTCGTCGGCCTTGGCGGCCAGCGCCGCTTCGAAGCCCTTCATGTTCGGCGTGAGCACCGGGTAGCGCACGCCGGGCTTGCGGTGGATCCGCGCCATCACGTCCACCGCGTCGGCCATCTGCGGCACCCACTTCGCCGAGACGAAGGACGTCGCCTCGATCGCCGGGAAGCCGGCCTCGGTGAGCCGATCGATCAGCGCGACCTTGACGTCGGTGGGCACCGACGCCTTTTCGTTCTGCAGCCCGTCCCGCGGGCCGACCTCGACGAGGCGGACGCGCGACGGGAGCTTGGCGAGTGAGGTCATGTCAGCCGAGGCGCAGCTTCAATAACCGCGGGCGCGGTCGACGACGCCGGTCACGGGCTCGCCACGCTCGAGCCGCCGGATCTTCGCGGCGACCTGCGCGATGGAATCGCCCACCTGCGTCACTGCCGACGTGTGCGGCGTCAGTGCGATTCGCGGATGATGCCAGAACGGATGGCCGGACGGCAGCGGCTCCTCGCGGAACACGTCGAGCGTCGCGCCGGCGAGATGGCCGCAGTCGAGCAGCGCGACGAGATCCTCGTCGACGAGGACTCCGCCCCGCGCGACGTTGACGACGTGGGCGCCGGCGGGCAGCGCCTCGAGGGCTGCCCGGTCGAGCAGCGACGCGGTGTCGGTCGTTGCCGGAAGCAGGCAGACCAGCACGCGCGCCTTCGCGAGGAACTCGTAGAGTTCGGCAAGGCCGGCGTAGGAGACAACACCCGGCGACGCCTTGCGCGTGCGGCTCCACGCATGGAGCGGGAAGCCGAATGGCGCGATCGCGCCGGCCACCGCTCGCCCGAGCACGCCGAAACCCAGGAAGCCCACACCGAAGCCGGACTTGTCGATGCGCGCGCGCGGTCGCCAGCGCTCTTCGCGCTGCTGCGCCGCGTAGTCGTCCATTTCCCGGTACGCGCGCAACACCGCGAGCGCCACGTACTCCGCCATCTGTTCCGCCATCCCCGCGTCCTCCAGGCGGATCACCGGAACGTCGCGGGGCAACGTCGGAACCCCCATCAGCCCATCGACCCCGGCGCCGAGGTTGAAGATCGCCCGCACCGGCCGCACGCACGTGAAGAGCTCCGCGGGGGGCCTCCACACCAGCGCATAGTCGGGGGTCGCGGGAGCATCCGGCCACACGGCGACATCGGCCTCCGGCATTTCCGCGCGCAGAGCGGCCAGCCATTCCCCGGCTCGATCGCGAGGCGTTTGCAGCAGGATTCTCACTCGCGACCGACCCGGGGGGTTGCCTACGCCTTCGTCAGGCGGCGGCGTCGATGTCGACGAGGTCCGCGCCTTCCTTCACGCGATCGCCGGCGCCGAAGTTGACGGCCGCAACGGTGCCTGCGTCGGGCGCAGTGATCGTGTGCTCCATCTTCATGGCCTCGAGAATCATCAGCGGCGCTCCCTTCGCAACCTTGTCGCCGGCCTTGACCATCACCGCGACCACGGTTCCCGACATCGGCGCCATCAGGTGTCCGCCGTGCGCTTCGTCCCCGCCCGCGTGCGCAAGCGGATCGACGAGCACGAGTCGCCAGTGCCCGTCGTGCGCGAACACGTGGCGCTCGTCGCCGAGACGCACGACGGTCGCGGACGCTTCGACGCCCGGTGTCGCGATGACGAGGCGACCATCGCGCTCGGAAACGCGTGCCGTGACCTCGCCGCCTTGAAGGCTCACGCGCCAGCCCTCCGCATCGCGCCGCAATGCGACGCCATGACGCACATCGCCGTCGGAGAACGTCAAGCCGATCGAATGCCGCGCGCTGTTCGGCCACCATGGCTCGACCGCGTGCCATGGCGAGTGCGGGTCGCCGGAGGCGCGCGCCGCCGCAGCCCGATCGGCGACGAGCGTCCGCACCTCGGCGAGCGCGGCTGCGAGCAGTGCCGGCGCCGGCGCCGGCGCCGGTGGCGGGAACAGCGCCGCCTGGTGGCGGGCGATGAGGCCCGTGTCCACGTTTCCGGAGGCGAACGCGCCGTGGACGACGACGCGACGCAGAAAGGCAACGTTGGTCGCGACGCCGACGATCTCGTAGTCGGCAAGCGCCTCGGCGAGGCGCCGCAATGCGGCCGGCCGGTCTTCGCCGTGGACGATCAGCTTCGCGATCATCGGATCGTAGTACGGCGATATTTCATCACCCGCACGCACGCCGGTGTCGACCCGCACCGCGGGACCGGTCGCCGGCGCGCGCAGGTGCGCGAGCGTCCCGATCGACGGCAGGAAGCCGCGGTCGGGATCCTCGGCGTAGATGCGCGCTTCGATCGCGTGGCCCCACAGCGCAAGCTCGTCCTGGTGCTTCGGCAGCCGTTCGCCCGACGCGACACGCAACTGCCACTCCACGAGGTCCTCGCCGGTGACCATTTCGGTGACCGGGTGCTCGACCTGCAGCCGCGTATTCATCTCCATGAAGTAGAACGCGCCGTCGCGCGCGAACGAATCCGCGGCGATGAACTCGACGGTCCCGGCGCCGACATAGCCGATCGCCCTGGCGGCGGCGACCGCGGCCTCGCCCATCGCCTGCCGATGTTCCGCCTTCATCCCGGGTGCGGGTGCCTCCTCCAGCACCTTCTGGTGCCGCCGCTGCACCGAGCAATCGCGCTCGAACAGGTAGACGGCGTTGCCGTGCGTGTCGGCAAACACCTGGATCTCGATGTGGCGCGGCGACGAGAGATATTTCTCGATCAGCACCCGGTCGTCGGCGAACCCCGACTTCGCCTCGCGCTTCGCGGACGCCAGAGCCGCCTGGAAATCGTCGGCGCGCCGGACGACCTTCATGCCCTTGCCGCCGCCGCCGGCCGTCGCCTTGATCAGCACCGGGTAGCCGATCCTCGCGGCCTCGCGCGCGAGGAGCGCCGGGTCCTGGTCGTCGCCGTGGTACCCCGGGACGAGCGGGACGTTCGCCTTGCCCATGATGTTCTTCGCCGCCGACTTCGAGCCCATCGCCGCGATCGCGGCAGGCGGCGGCCCGACGAAGACGATGCCCTCGCGCGCGCAGGCGACGGCGAAGCGCTCGTTCTCGGAGAGAAATCCGTAGCCGGGATGGATCGCCTGGGCACCGGCCATCTTGGCGACGGCGACGATCTTCTCGCCGTCGAGATAGCTGTCGCGCGGCGGCGGCGGTCCGATCCGATACGCCTCGTCGCAGGCGGCCACGTGCAGCGCGTCGGCGTCGGCGTCGGAGTAGACGGCGACCGTGCGTATTCCCATCCGGCGCGCCGTGCGCGCGACGCGGCAGGCGATCTCCCCGCGATTGGCGATCAGGATCTTGTCAAACATCGGCGCGTCGGCCGGGCGGGTCGTCGGAGTGCCGGTCGGCGGCCGTCGCCTTGTCGAAGCGCCGCGGATGAACCGCCAGACCTTCGGGATGAGCCAGATCATCAGCAGCACCAGCGCCCCGATCACCACGAGCGCGGCGATCGGATGGGTGAATGCCAGCCACAGCACCGTGCCGACGGCGAGGTCCTCGCCGAACGACGCCGCCCAGTTCGAGAACGGCTCGGGCGACGTGTTGATCAGCGCGCGGCTGCCGGCCTTGGCGAAATGGCTGCCCGCGGCGAGCGACCCGCCGACGATTGCCGCAGCGAGCGTTGCCGCCGACGTGGAATCGCCGAACACGCTCGCCGCGAGCGCGGCACCCGCGGGGATGCGGATGAACGTGTGCACCAGGTCCCAGATCGTGTCGACGGCGGGGATCTTGTCGGCGAAGAACTCGACGCAGAACATGAATCCGGACGCGGCGAGCACCCACGGGTGCGCCAGCACGGTGAGCCCGCCGGGCAGGTCGACGACCTGGAGGTACCCGAGCCCGCCGACGATGAACAGCACGGCGTAGAGCCGGATGCCGCTCGCCCAGCCGACGGCCGCTGCCAACGCGACGAGCTGCCAGGTGTCGAATGCCGCAAGCGCCCGGGACCGTATTCATCGCCGTTTCAGCGCCGCCGGCACCCACGCCGGCGAGCGCTTCTCGAGGAACGCCGCGACGCCCTCCTTGCCTTCCGGCGAGCCGCGCACGCGTGCGATGCGCGCCGCGGTGTCGGCGATCAGCGCATCATCGATCGGCCGTCCGGACGACGGCCCGGATCAGCGCCTTCGCTTCGTCCTGCGCCCGCGGACCGGCAACGAGCAATGCGCCGAGGAGCTCGTTGATCCGGCCGTCCAGCTCGTCCATTGGGTAGAGATCGTGGACCAATCCGATACGGAACGCCTCCGCTGCGGTGAAGCGTTCGGCGGAGAGGAAATAGCGCCGCGCGGCCCGCGCGCCGATCGCCTCGACGACGTAGGGGCTGATCGCCGCGGGGATCAATCCGAGCTTGGTCTCCGACAGCGAGAACGTCGCGTCGAGCGCGGCGATTGCGATGTCGCAGCAGGCGACGAGGCCGACGCCACCGCCGAACACCGAGCCGTGCACCCGCGCAATCGTCGGCTTCGACAGCCGGTGGAGGGTCTTCAGCATCGCCGCGAGCGCTTTGGCGTCCGCGAGATTCTCGGGGCGGCCGTAGTCGGCCGTCCTCTTCATCCAGTTGAGGTCGGCACCGGCGCAGAAGCTCCTGCCCTCGCCGAGCAGAACGACGGCACGCACGGCCCCGTCGCGATCGAGCGCTGCGAGCGCACGCGTCAGCTCCGCGATCAGCGTCTCGTCGAACGCGTTGTGGACCTCCGGACGCGCGAGCACCACGAGCGCGACGGATTCGCGCACTTCGACCTCGATCGTCTTGTAGCGGCCCGGGGGTCCCGGTCGCGGCGCCGCGGGCTGCTTCGCCGCCGTCGCATCCTTCGGAGTGGTTCGCCTTGCCTTCGTCGCAGCCATCGTCACATCCTGAAGACGCCGAATTTCGTCGGTACGACTGGTTGATTGAGCGAGGCCGATATCGCGAGTCCCAGCACCTTTCGCGTGTCGACCGGGTCGATGATGCCGTCGTCCCAGACGCGCGCACTGGCGAAATAAGGGTGGCCTTCCTTCTCGTACTGTGCGCGGATCGGTGCGCGGAACGCCTCTTCCTCCTCGGCGCTCCACGTGCCCTTCTTGGCCTCGATCGTGTCGCGGCGCACCGTCGCGAGCACGATGGCGGCCTGCTCGCCGCCCATCACGGATATCCTCGCATTCGGCCACATCCACAGGAAGCGCGGGTGGAATGCGCGTCCGCACATCCCGTAGTTGCCGGCACCGTAGCTGCCGCCGATGATCACCGTGAACTTCGGCACCTGCGCGCAGGACACGGCGGTGACCATCTTCGCGCCGTCGCGCGCGATTCCGCCCGCCTCGTACTTCTGTCCGACCATGAAGCCGGTGATGTTCTGCAGGAAGATGAGCGGCACGCCGCGCTGCGCGCAGAGCTCGATGAAATGCGTCCCCTTCAGCGCCGACTCCGAGAAGAGGACGCCGTTGTTGGCGACGATCCCGACCGGATAGCCCCAGAGGCGTGCAAAGCCGGTGACGAGCGTCGTGCCGTAGCGCGCCTTGAACTCGTCGAATTCGCTGCCGTCGACGAGCCGTGCAATCACCTCGCGCACATCGTAGGGCTTCCTGATGTCGGCGTTGATGACACCGTAGATGTCCTCGGCCGGAAGCCGCGGCGGAACCGGCTCGCGCACCTCCAGCGCGACGCGCTTCGGCCGGTTGAGGTTGCCGATGATCCTGCGGGCGATGGCCAGCGCATGGTGATCGTCGAGCGCATAGTGGTCGGCGACGCCGGACACGCGCGTGTGGACGTCGGCGCCGCCCAGCTCCTCGGCTGTCACGATTTCGCCGGTCGCCGCCTTCACGAGCGGCGGACCGCCAAGGAAGATCGTCCCCTGCTCCTTGACGATGATCGACTCGTCGGACATCGCCGGGACGTACGCTCCGCCGGCGGTGCAGGAGCCCATCACCACGGCGACCTGCGGAATGCCCTGCGCCGACATCGTCGCCTGGTTGTAGAAGATCCCGCCGAAATGATCGCGGTCCGGGAAGACCTCGATCTGGTTGGGCAGGTTGGCGCCGCCGGAATCGACGAGATAGATGCACGGCAGGTTGTTCTCGCGCGCGATCTCCTGCGCGCGGAGGTGCTTCTTGACGGTCAACGGATAGTACGTGCCTCCCTTCACGGTCGCATCGTTGCAGACGATCACGCACTCGCGACCGGCGACCCGTCCGATGCCGGTGATGATCCCGGCGGCCGCGATGGTGCCGTCGTACATCCCGTAGGCAGCCAGCTGCGAGAATTCGAGGAACGGCGAGCCGGGATCCACCAGCGCGCGCACGCGCTCGCGCGGCAGCAGCTTGCCGCGGGCAACATGTTTCGCGCACGCGGCCGCGCCGCCGCCCCGCTCGATCTCGGCGACTTTCCCCCTGAGGTCGGCGACGAGCGCCGCCATGGCATCGCGGTTGGCCGCGAACGTCGCGTCTCGTGGGTCGAGCTTGGTTTCGATGACAGGCATCGGTCGCCGGGAACGTGAGGATCTCTAGGAGCGCTCGAGCGTGACGAGCCGCGCCGCGAGCACCATGAACAGGGCGCCGACGGCGCCGGTGAGCCACCGCGCGGCCGACGCGTTCGCGCGCACGCGGCTGCCGGCCCGCGCCGCCAGCCACGCGACGGGAATGATGACGAACAGGCTGTCGAAACTGAACAGGCAGCCCAGCACGACGAACGCCAGCGCCTTCGCAGGCGCGCCCGGATCGATGAATTGCGGCAGGAACGCGAGGAAGAACAGCGCGACTTTCGGATTGAAGACGTTGATGATGAAAGCCTCGCGGAAGATCTTCCGCGGGGCAGCGGGAGACGGCAGCGCGCCCGCCGCATCGGCACGGGGCGCGCGCACCGCGCCGATGAGAAGGCGTGCGCCGGCGTAGAGGAGGTACGCGGCGCCGCACCACTTGACGGCGCCGAACGCCGCCGCGGACGTCGCGAGAAGCACCGAAAGCCCTGCCGCCGCGGCGATCGTGTGCACGATGCACCCGGCAGCGATGCCCAGCGCTGCCGCCACGCCGGCACGAAACCCTCCCGCAGCGCCACGGGCTGCGATGTACGCGAGGTCGGGGCCGGGCGTCACGTTGAGCAGCAATCCGGCCGCGACGAAAAGCCCCAGGTCGTGGATGCCGTTCACGCCGAGCCCCGCGCGTCCGCCGCACGGCGAGCGGGGCTGCGCGCAGTCGTCGACGTGTCGTGGAGGGAGATGATCATGGGTAGCGCGCGTCAGCCGGCGGCAGGCCGCGGATGTCCCGGCATGAGGTCGTAGGGATGCGCCCAGCGCGGCTCGCTGCGGATCCTCGCCAGCCAGTCGCGGATCGAAGGATACACGTTCCAGTCGACGCCGATCTCGTCGTCGAAGTACAGGTATCCGGCGAGCGACAGGTCGGCGATCGTCAACCGGTCGCCGACGACATACCGCCGGCCGTCGAGGTGGGCGTTCAGGACGCTCCACGCGGATTCGGCGCGGCGCCGGAATTCCGCAAGCACCGCCGGCTCCGGGTCCTTGGCGAACGTGCGCATGAACCGGTACGTCGCCGTGTAGCTCGTCAGCTTGTGGTTGTCGAACAGGAGCCAGCGCAGGATCTCGCGGCGCTGCCCGGCATCCACGGGACCGAACCTGCCCAGCGTCCCGGCGAGATAGTCGAGGATGACGCCGGACTGCGTAAGAGTCGCGCCGCGGTGCTCGAGCACCGGCACCTCCCCCATCACGTTGACCGCGCGATACGCGGGCGTTCGGGTCTCGCCGTTGAAGTAGTCGACGAACCGCGGCGCCCAGTCGGCGCCGGCGAGCTCGAGCGCCAGCGCGGGCTTGTACGCATTGCCCGACTGCGCGAAACAGTACAGCGTGTATTCGGCCATGATCGCGCGACCTCGTTCAGAATCCACCGGTCGCGAGCCAGCGGTCGATCTGGTCGAAGCGGTCGAGCCCCCAGAACGGCTCGCCGTCGACGACGACGTACGGCGATCCGAAGACGCCCCGCGACATCGCCTCCCCGACCTCGCGCTTCAGCGCGTCCTTGACCGCCGGATCGTCGATCGCGGCGCGCGCGGCGTCGGGATCGACGCCCTCCTTCGCCACGACCGCGACCGCCGCGTCGGCACTGGAAATGTCGACGTCGTCGACGAAGTACGCGCGGTACAGCGCCAGGACGATCCGCGGCACGAGCGACGGGTCGCGCGCCTTCTGCCACAGCACGATGCGCGCCGGCGCCTGCGTCGGGATCGGAAACTTCGACGGCATCCGGAATTCCGCGATGCCGTGGAAGCGCGCGCTCCGCGCGAAGTCGCGCTTCGAGTATTCGCCCTTCAGCGGGATCATCGTGAGCGGCGCGCTGCCGGTCTCCTTGAAGATCGCGCCGAGCAGCACGGGGCGCCAGTCGACCGTCCGCCCGTGCCTCGCCGCCAGCGCCTCGATCTTCTGCGCGCCCAGGTAGCCGTAGGGCGACGAGAAGTCGAAGTAGAAATCGATCGGTGCCGCCATCGTTGCCTCTCGGTCAGGATGTCTCAGCCGGCGAGCGCGCGGCCGATGACGAGCCGCTGGATCTCGCTCGTCCCCTCGTAGATCTGGCAGACGCGCACGTCGCGGTAGATCCGCTCGACCGGAAAGTCGGTGACGTAGCCGTAGCCGCCGTGAACCTGGATCGCGGCGGAGCACACGCGCTCCGCCATTTCCGAGGCGAAGAGCTTCGCCATCGACGCTTCCTTGAGGCAGGGCTGCCCCGCGTCGCGCAACGCCGCCGCGTGCCAGGCGAGCTGCCGCGCGGCTTCGATCTCCGTCGCCATGTCGGCGAGCTTGAAGTTGACCGCCTGATGCTCGACGAGCGGCTTGCCGAAGCTCGTCCGCTCGCGCGCGTACGCGAGCGCCGCCTCGAACGCGGCGCGCGCCATGCCCACCGCCTGCGCCGCGATGCCGATGCGGCCCGCCTCGAGGTTCGCGAGCGCGATCCGGTAGCCCTCGCCCTCGCGGCCCAGCAGATTCGCCGCCGGCACCCTGCAGTTCTCGAACACGATCTGCGCGGTGTCCGAGGCGCGCTGGCCGAGCTTTTCCTCGACCCGCGCGACGACGTAGCCGGGGGTCGACGTCTCGACGAGAAACGCCGAGATCCCCTTCTTGCCCGCGGCCTTGTCGGTAACCGCGAACACGACGGCGACGTCGGCGTTCTTGCCGGTGGTGATGAACTGCTTGACGCCGTTCAGCACGAAGTGCTCGCCCTGCCGCTCCGCGCGCGTCGCGATCGCCCCGGCGTCGGACCCGACGTGCGGCTCGGTGAGGCAGAAGCAGCCGAGCTTCTCGCCGCGCGCGAGCGGGACCAGGAAGCGCTCTTTCTGCGCGTCGGTGCCGAAGGCGTTGATCGGACCGCAGACCACCGAGTTCTGCACGCTGACGATCGTCGAGGTCGCACCGTCGCCGGCGGCGATCTCCTCGAGCGCGACGGCGAGCGACAGGTAGTCGAGCCCGGCGCCGCCCCAGCGCTCGGGGACGACGACGCCGAGCGCGCCCAGCGCGCCCAGCGCCGCGATCTCGTCGCGCGGGAAATGGTGCTCGCGGTCCCAGCGCGCGGCGTTGGGCGCGAGTCGCTCCTGCGCGAACGCGCGCATCGTGTCGCGGATCGACGCCTGCTCCTCGGTCAGGAGCATCGGGCACGCTCCGCGGCGGACCGCCGGCATCGCGCGACGTCGGGCTTCCGCGACGCGGTCATCGCCGGTCGTCGAGCGCGAGCTTCGCCGCGATGCCCGCGAACACGCCGCCGAGCACCCAGCGCTGCGCCGCCGCCCACGCCGGGCGCGCGCCGAGCCAGCGCGCGACCTGCGCGGCCGCCAGGACGAACAGCGTGTCGCCGATGAGCGCGATGACGATCTGCACGGCCCGAGCACGAGCGACTGCACGAGCACGCTGCCGCGCGCCGGTTCGACGAACTGCGGAAAGAGCGCGAGGTAGAACAGCGCGACCTTCGGATTGAGGATGCTGGTGAGAAGCCCCATCCGGAAGAGCTTCGCCGGCGCCGCGTCGGGCAGCTTTCGCGGCGCGAAGATCCCGCCGGCGTTGCCGCCGCGCCCCGGGCGCACGGCGTCCCAGGCGAGCCACAGCAGGTAGAGCGGCGCCCGCCCAGCGCAGCGCGTCGTAGGCGACCGGCACCGCGACGAACACGGCGGACAGCCCGAGCGCCGCGGCGAGGATGTGGACGACGAACCCGGTCGTCGTGCCGGCGAGCGACACGAGCCCGGCCGCGCGGCCCTGGCACAGCGTGCGCGAGATGAGGTAGAGCAGGTTCGGCCCCGGCGTCAGCACCAGCAGCACGCTGGCGACGACGAACAGGAGCACGTTGTCGAGGCCGGGCATCTCAGTGCCCGCCCGGCCGCCCGAAGGGCACTGAGCGCCCCCGTCGGGGGCGAGGCGAACGAAGTGCGCTTGGGGGGCGCTTCATCTCAGCAGAGCTCGATCGCCATCGCCGTCGCTTCGCCGCCGCCGATGCACAGCGCCGCGACGCCGCGCTTCCTGCCGTGCTTGCGCAGCGCGCCGATCAGCGTCACGACGATCCGCGCGCCCGACGCGCCGATCGGATGGCCGAGCGCGCAGGCGCCGCCGTGCACGTTGACCGCTCGTGCGCGATGCCGTGCTCCTTCATCGCCGCCATCGTCACGACGGCGAACGCCTCGTTGATCTCGAAGAGGTCGACGTCCTTCGTCGTCCAGCCGGTCTTCGCGTAGAGCTTCCCGATCGCGCCGACCGGCGCCGTCGTGAACAGGCCCGGCTCCTGCGCGTGCGTCGCGTGACCGATGATCACCGCGAGCGGCGCGAGCCCGCGCTTCTCGGCGGTCGAGCGGCGCATCAGCACCAGCGCCGCGGCGCCGTCGGAGATCGAGCTCGAGTTCGCCGCCGTGACGGTGCCGTCCTTGCGGAACGCCGGCTTCAGCAGCGGGATCTTGTCCGGCGACGCCTTCGCCGGCTGCTCGTCGTGGTCGATCACGACGTCGCCCTTCCGCCCGGGAACCGTCACCGGCGCGATCTCCCACGCGAACGTGCCGTCGTTGTTGGCGGCGAGCGCGCGCGACAGCGACGCCAGCGCGAACGCATCCTGCGCCTCGCGCGTGAACGCAAACTGGTCCGCGCACTCCTCGGCGAAGGTGCCCATCAGCCGGCCCTTGTCGTAGGCGTCCTCGAGCCCGTCGAGGAACATGTGGTCGTAGACGGTCTGGTGGCCCATCCGGTAGCCGGCGCGCGCCTTCGGCATCAGGTACGGCGCGTTGCGACATGCTCTCCATGCCGCCCGCGACGACGATGTCGGCGGACCCGGCGACGATCAGGTCGTGCGCGAGCATCGCCGCCTTCATCGCCGAGCCGCACATCTTGTTGACCGTCGTGCAGCCGGCCGCGAGCGGCACGCCCGCCTTGAGCGAGGCCTGCCGCGCCGGCGCCTGGCCCTGTCCCGCCGGCAGCACGTTGCCCATGATCACTTCGCCGACGTCGCCGGGCTTGATCCCGGCGCGCTCGATCGCCGCCTTGATCGCGACGGCGCCGAGATCGCTCGCCGCGAGCGACGCGAAGTCGCCCAGAAACGCGCCCATCGGCGTGCGCGCCGCGCCGACGATGACGATCGGATCGTTCAGCATCGGTGTCCTCCTCGCGAATTCAATTCAGGCGACCGCGCGATCGCGCGCCTTTGCACACGGATTTCAGCGCCAATGCGACGGTCACTTCGTCTCGTTGAAGAGCTCGCGGCCGATCAGCATCCGGCGGATCTCCGACGTCCCGGCGCCGATCTCGTAGAGCTTGGCGTCGCGCCACAGCCGTCCGGTCGCGTAGTCGTTGATGTAGCCGTTGCCGCCGAGGCACTGGATCGCCTCGCCGGCCATCCACGTCGCCCTCTCGCTCGCGAAGAGAATCGCGCCGGCGGCGTCCTTGCGCGTCGTCTCGCCGCGGTCGCAGGCCTCGGCCACCGCGTAGACGTACGCGCGGGCGGCGTTCATCGTCGTGTACATGTCGGCGAGCTTGCCCTGCATCAGCTGGAACTCGCCGATCGGCTGGCCGAACTGCGTGCGCTCGTGCACGTACGGCAGCACGACGTCGAGGCACGCGACCATGATCCCGAGCGGGCCGCCGGCAAGCACCGCGCGCTCGTAGTCGAGGCCGCTCATCAGCACGTTGACGCCGCGGCCCTCCTGCCCGAGCACGTTCTCGACCGGGCACCTCGCAGTCCTCGAACACGAGCTCGCAGGTGTTCGAGCCGCGCATGCCGAGCTTGTCGAGCTTCTGCGCCGTGGAGAAGCCCTTCATCCCGCGTTCGACGAGGAACGCGGTGATGCCGCGCGGGCCGCCCGCGGCGTCGGTCTTCGCGTAGACGACGAGCGTGTCCGCGTCGGGCCCGTTGGTGATCCACATCTTGCTGCCGTTCAGCACGTAGCGGTCGCCCCGTGCGCTCCGCGCGCAGCCGCATCGACACGACGTCGGAGCCCGCACCGGGCTCGCTCATCGCCAGCGCGCCGACGTGCTCGCCGGAGACGAGCTTCGGCAGGTACTTGCGCTTCTGCGCCGGCGTGCCGTTGCGCCGGATCTGGTTGACGCAGAGGTTCGAATGCGCGCCGTAGGAGAGGCCGACCGACGCCGAGGCGCGGCTCACCTCCTCCATCGCGATCACGTGCGCGAGGTAGCCCATGCCGGTGCCGCCGTACTCCTCCTCGACGGTGATGCCGAGCAGGCCGAGGTCGCCCATCTTGCGCCACAGGTCCGCGGGAAACTGGTTGGTGCGGTCGATGTCGGCGGCGCGCGGCGCGATCTCGTCCGCGGCGAACTGCTGCACCGTCGCGCGCAGCATGTCGATCGTTTCGCCGTGATCGAACCGGAGTGCGGGAATGTTCGCCATGCCGGACCTCGATCCCTGTCAGGCGTCGGACTTGCCGTGCATGACCATCAGCGTCTGCTGCATCAGCGCGACCAGCGTGCGCTTGCCATGGTGCTCGGCGTGGACCTCGCCGCGGGTGATGACGAGCGTGCGTCCGGGCTTCACGACGAAGCCCTCGGCGACCAGGCGTTCGCCGGCGGCTGGCGCGAGCAGGTTGAGCTTGAATTCGACCGTGAGCACCGAGGAGCCGATCGGGAACAGCGTGAAGCCGGCGTAGCCGCCCGCGGAGTCGACGATCGCGCTGACGACGCCCGCGTGCACGTAACCGTGCTGCTGCGCGACCTCGGGCCGCGGCACGAGCGCGATCGCGCAGTAGCCGGGCGCCACGTCCACGAGCTCGGCGCCGATCAGGCGCATCGCTCCCTGCCGCGCGAAGCTCGCGCGCACGCGCTCGGCGTACCGCGGGTCGGGCGGCTCGAACGCCGCGGCGTCGTGGTTGGTCGGCGCGAAGGTCACGGCAGGACGGTTCCGTATCGCTCGGGGAAGGAGGGCGCTCGACTCTACTTGACGTTTACGTAAACGTCAAGCCGACGGCGTCGCCGGCGGGCGTCGCCGCGGCCCCGTGACGGCCAGCGATCCTGCTTCAGGCGCCGGCGGCAATCGCGCTCCAGGACCGCGATCTCCGCCAGCACGGCGTCGATGTCCTCGCGCTGCTGGTGGAGCAGCGCGCGCCGGTCGGCGAGCATCTGCAGGAACTTGACGAGCTGCGGCCGCTCGTTGCCGGTCGCCGCGTAGATGTCGAACAGCTCCCGGATCTCGGAAAGCGCGAGCCCCAGCCGCTTGCCGCGCAGGATCAGCTTGATCCGCGTCCGCTCGCGCTCGCCGTAGATCCGCGCCTGGCCCCGGCGCCGCGGCGCGAGCAGGCCCTCGTCCTCGTAGAATCGGATCGCGCGCGTCGTCAGCGCGAATTCCTGCGCGAGGTCGGAGATCGAGTACGTCGGCCCGACGCGGTCGTCGGCCGCCGGCTTGACGCGGCGCGCAGGGGCGTTGGCGGCGGACATCGGGCGGGAGCGCGAGGGGAAAATGCGGACGCGGACAGCGGAGTGTCACGATAGCATATCGGCTTGACAGATTCGGCGGCATTCCCCGACGATGTTGCGTTGCACCAAATTGCGGCATCCCGACGTTGAATTCCCCCCGCCAAACCGTCCGGGTTCCCGCGCCGCGCGTTGCCCGATCGCGATGTCCCTCCGATGAGCGCAGCGCTGCCCGCCGTGCTCGAATATCCGTTCGCCGCGCCGCCGGCGCCGGGCGAGGCGATCGAGATCGCGCCGCGCATTCTCTGGCTGCGCATGCCGCTGCCGTTCGCGCTCGACCACATCAACCTCTGGCTGCTCGCCGACGACGACGGCACCACGCTCGTCGATTGCGGCTTCGGCGACGTCGCGACACGCGCGCTCTGGGAGCGGCATCTCGCGACGACGCTCGTCGCGGCCGATCCGGCGCATCATCGCGACGCACTGCCATCCCGATCACGTCGGCAATGCCGCGTGGCTGTCGGCACGCTTCGAAGCGCCGGTCGCGATGACCGCACGCCGAGTACCTGACCGCGCATGCGCTTGCCGATCAGCACGCGGGCTTCACGACCGACGCGACGCTCGACCTCTTCCGCCGGCACGGGATGGCTGCGCCGCAGCTCGCCGCGCTCGAATCGAGAGGAAACGCCTACCGGCGCGGCGTTCCCGAGCTGCCCGAGTCCTTCGACCGCCTGCTCGACGGCGACATGCGGCGCGCGGCCGGGACGTCCGTGGCGCATCATCGAGGGCCATGGCCACTCGCCCGAGCACGCCTCGCTCCACTCGGCCGAGCGCGGCGTGCTGATCTCCGGCGACATGCTGCTGCCGAAGATCAGCACGAACGTCAGCGTCTGCGCCGGTCGAGCCCGACGGCGATCCGCTGGCGCGCTTCCTCGATTCGCTGTCGGCGTTCGAAGCGCTGCCGCCGGACACGCTCGTGCTGCCTTCGCACGGCCTGCCGTTCCGCGGCATTCCGCTGCGCGTCGCGCAGCTGCGCGCGCATCACGCGGCGCGGCTCGCCGAGCTCGAGGAGGCGGTGACGGCCTCCGGTGCACCGCTGCTGCGCGGCCGAGCTCGTCCCGGTGCTGTTTCGGCGCGAGCTCGACGTCCAGCAGCGGTTCTTCGCGATGGGCGAGGCGATCGCCCATCTCAATTACCTCTGGCACGCGGCACGGCTCGACCGCCGCGTCGCCGCCGACGGCACGCTGCGCTTCGCGGCGGCACACGCCTGACCCGTTCCCCTCCGCTCCAGAAACCGAAAGCCAACACCATGTCCACCTCCCGCCAAGACCGCCGCCGCGAAAGAACCCGCCCCGAAGCCTTCCTACGATCCGGTCGCGCTCGCCGAATCGCTGCGCACCGCCGCGGAGAAGAGCGCCAAGGTCATCGGCGACTTCGCCGCCCGCCAGGCCGGATCCGGCCACTCGCTCGTCACCGACGAGCTCGGGATCGGCAAGGCGTTCATGGAGCTCGCCGCGAAGATGCTGGCGAACCCCTACCGGCTCGCCGAGGCGCAGATGAATCTGTGGTGGGACTACATGAACCTGTGGCAGGCGTCGACGATGAAGCTGCTGGGCGGAGCCGCCGAGCCGATCGCCGCGCCGACGAAAGGCGACAAGCGATTCCGGCACGAGGACTGGGAGGAGCACTTCCTGTTCGACTACATCAAGCAGAGCTACCTCATCACCGCGCGCTGGCTGCACGACATCGGTCGGCAACGTCGAAGGCCTCGACGACGGGACGAAGAAGAAGGTCGACTTCTTCACGCGCCAGTACATCGACGCGCTGGCGCCGTCGAATTTCGCGCTGACCAACCCGGAGGTTTTCCGCGAGACGATCGCCACGGGCGGGCAGAACCTCGTCAAGGGATTGAACAACCTGCTCGACGACATCGAGCGCGGCAAGGGCGGCTCAAGATCTCGATGACCGATCCGAAGGCCTTCGAGCTCGGCGTCAACATCGCGACCACGCCCGGCAAGGTGGTCTTCCAGAACGAGCTCCTGCAGCTGATCCAGTACGAGCCGACGACGGCGAAGGTCGCCAAGCGCCCGCTGCTCGTCATTCCGCCGTGGATCAACAAGTACTACATCCTCGACCTCCGCGAAAAGAACTCGTTCGTCAAATGGGCGACCGACCAGGGACTGACCGTGTTCGTCATCTCGTGGGTGAACCCGGACGAGAAGCTCGCCGACAAGGATTTCGAGGACTACCTCACCGACGGCACGCTGGCGGCGCTCGCTGCGGTCGAGAAGGCCACCGGCGAGAAGGAGGTCAACGCGATCGGCTACTGCCTCGGCGGGACGCTGCTCGCCGCGACGCTCGCCTACATGGCGGCGACGAAGGACCGGCGCATCGTCAGCGGCACGTTCATGACGTCGCTGGTCGACTTCACGCGCGCCGGCGAGCTCGAGGTGTTCATCGACGAGGACGCAGGTCGCCTCGCTCGAGCGGAAGATGAGCGAGCGCGGCTACCTCGAAGGCAGCGAGATGGCGAACACGTTCAACATGCTGCGCTCGAACGACCTCATCTGGTCGTTCGTGATCAACAATTACCTGCTGGGCCGCGACCCGTTCCCGTTCGACCTCCTGCACTGGAACTCCGACTCGACGCGGATGCCGGCGACGATGCACAGCTTCTACCTGCGCAACATGTACATGAAGAACCTGCTGCGCGTGCCCGGCGCCATCACGCTCGCCGGCGTGCCGATCGACCTGTCGAAGGTCACGGTGCCGACGTATTTCGTCTCCGCGATCGAGGACCACATCGCGCCCTGGAAGACGACCTACGCGGGCCCGCAAGTCCTCTCGGGCAAGTCCCGCTTCGTGCTGTCGGGCTCGGGCCACATCGCCGGGATGATCAACCCGCCGGCCGCGAACAAGTACGGATACTGGACCAACGACAAGCTGCCGGAGAATCCGGACGAGTGGCTCGCCGGCGCCAAGCAGCACGAGGGCTCGTGGTGGACCCACTGGAACGCCTGGCTGTCGCCGAATCTCGGTCCGCAGGTCGCCGCGCGCGTGCCCGGAAAGGGCAAGCTCAAGGTGATCGAGGCGGCGCCCGGCTCGTACGCGCGCATTCGCGCGGACGGCAAGTGAACCGCACCGCGTTGTTATAGTCTACGGCTCGACCGACACAGGGAGTAGGACCATGGCGCACGCACTGTCGCATGTCCTGTCGATCGCGATTTCAGTTGTCGCGATCTCTACCGCATCCGTGGCCGCCGCGCAGACGGCAGCACCGGCCGACCGCAGCCGCCCGCCACCTGCGCCGACTGCGGGAAAGTTCAGGCGGTCCGCTTCGTCGAGGAGAAGGGCAAGAGCAGCGGCGTGGGTGCCGTCGCCGGCGGCGTTCTCGGCGGCGTGCTCGGCCACCAGATCGGCAGCGGCCGCGGCAACACCGTCGCGACGGTCGCCGGCGCGGCCGGCGGCGCCTACGTCGGCAACAAGGTCGAGCAGAACAAGAACACGAAGTCGTACTGGACGGTCACGATCAAGATGGACGGCGGCAACACGCGGACGTTCACGTACAGCAACCAGCCGACGGTCAAGGAGGGCGAGCGCGTCAAGCTCGTCGACGGCGGCAAGCGGCTGGCGCTGCTCGCCAACTGACGCGCTGCGTGCACCTTTTGTGAAAGACGCCGGGGCGACCCGGCGTTTTTCATTTCCCGACCGGCACGGCGGATGCGCGCATCGGGGCCGGCACGGCGGAGGGCGCTACCGTTGGGCCGGGACGACGGGCTGAATTGCGTCGCCGGCCTTGCCGCCCTTCGCCGCGTCCGCGTCACCGGACGGCTTCCCGCGTGCGCTCTGGGGCGGTGCCGCGACAGGCGGTGCCACGACGAGCGGCGGCGCCACGCCCACCGTGGCGCCGGGTTGCGCAGCGGCAGCGGCAGCGGTACAGGACGCGCAGCAGGTGGCGACGATGGCGCAACCATGGACGGCGTCGGCAGCGCCATCCCCGTCGCCGGGAACGTGCCCGGCTGGCCTGCCCCCTGTTGTTGCACGGCCAGTGGCGCGCTTGCCGGGGCCGACGCGCCCGGCCGGCTTGCCGCCTGTTGTGACGCGGGCAGTGGAACCGGCGCGTTTGGCGGAGCTGACCGGTGCTGCGGCGGCCCCTCGCGCGGGCCGGCTACGGTCGATTGCGCCGCCGGTGCCGTCCCGCCGCGCGTCACCGCGCCGCCCTGTCCCGTTGAACCGCTCTGCGCGGGCGTACTGCCCTGCGCGGCCGTACTGCCCTGCCCGACCGGTCCGCCGTGCACGACGGCGCTTCCCGGAACGGCCACCGTCGCACCCGTCGGCGGTGGCGCCGCAGCCGTCACGGGCGAGGGACGCACCCTGGGTGAAGTTGCGGGCAGCGCGCCTGTTGTACTCATACCGGCCCCCGCGGACGCGCCTCCGGCAACGGCGGGCGGCGCCGATGGCTTGGGTACCGGCCCGGCGAACGCGGGATTTCTCTTCGCATGCGAGTACAGCGCCGATGCCGGCGTCGGTGTGCCGCGCTCGCCGGGCCGGACGACCGGCGCGGTGCCCGGCCCGGATGCAACGCTCGGGGCCGTCGCGAGCAGCGGCGCCGACGTCACCTGCGATGCAGGCAACGCCACCAAGTTCGATCGGACCGGCTTGCGACCCACGAGCGTTGCGCCGGAGACCGCCGTCATGGCACCCGGAACGCCCATGTGCGCGTACCGCGCCGGCGGACCGTTCTGCCGTTCGTTCACATTCACCGCCCACGCCCGGTTGTAGCGACTCCAGCAACGTTGCGAGCAGCCGCGCCACCAAGGGTGATACGCGTCGCCCCAACCGAGGGGCACCCAGCCGTAGACCGGCGCGCCGGCGTTCGCCGTGAAGCCCCAACCGGCCCCGCCATACCAGCCGACCAGCGCCGGCGCCCAGTGCGGCCGCCCGGTGCGAGGTCCCGGACACCACGCCCAGCGAGGGCCGACACGCACCCAGCGGCCGTAGTGCGACGGCGCGTAGCCCCACGGCGCCGAATCGACCCACGTGAGGCCCCACTCCCCGACGTTGGTCCAGTAGCCGTCGCTGTACGGGGCCCAGTCGGGCGCGACGGCCGCCGGATACCAGATCGGCCCATACGTCGCGTCGCTTTCCCAGCTTCCGTACGCGTCGAGCTCCGCCGAACCGACCATCTGCCGCGGCACGTACGCCGTCGCCTGCAGGCGCTCGTAGTGGCGGTCGCGATTAGCGCTCCAGGTGTCGAACCCGTCGACGCCGGATACGCTGCGGACATCGGCCGCCAACGGATCGATTCCCGTGACGGTGACGGCTTGGCCGGCAAGCGCCTGCTGCGCCCCGTTCGCAACCGCGATCAGGCTCTCGCCCTCGCGGACGGTGACGGTGGTCCCCTGCCCGTCCGCCGCGACGTCGATCCGATAGAGGCCGGGCCGCGTCAGCGTCACTTGCGTGGACGGTGTGTCGATGCGAGCCGCATCGCCTGCGTCGAGGACGCGCACCCGAACGATCAGCCGCCCGCGCGCGACGAACAGCGTCGAGCTGTCGGTCGTCGAGCCGCGAGACGTTGAGGTTCGTGTCGCCGGCGAGGCGGAACTGGCCGCCGCCGTAGTCGACCTCGGCGCGCCCGTCGCCGGACACCCAGAGGTTGTCGCCCGACGTGACGGGATAGTTGACGCCGACCGGCATCCAGTCGTCGGGGCGCTCCTGCGCCGACAGATAGAGCTGCCCGGCGAAATCGGCGATGCGGCCGACGACGCCAGGGAGCTCGTCGTCGGCGCGCGCGACATCGGGCTCGGCCGCGACAAGCAACGCGAAAACCCACGCGACCAGGCATGACAGGCCGCGGAATCCGGTCGCGAGCCTCATGCGCCGGGAGGTAATGCGACGATTCGCGAGCGCATGGCTGAATTCCCCCGATGCTGCCCTCAACGGCCGGCGACAGGTCCACGTTGACCGGTCACGACGCACAGGGCGCGGACGTGCCGACGCAAGGTCAGGCCGAATTTGGATTAACATATCTCGTTGTCATTCCCTTCCGCTCTGTGTCGTTCGGCATTCCCAACTGGAGACCCAAGCCATGCGGACCTTCAAACGCAACCTGCTTTCCACCGCCGTCGCGCTGGGGCTTGCCGCATCCGGCAGCGCCGCTGCGCAGTTCTCCGGCGCCTACATCTTCGGCGACAGCTTGAGCGACGGCGGCCAGTACGGCGGGCGGCTACACGACCAATCCGGGGCTCACGGCCGCCGAGTACGTCAATCAGTCCTTCGGGTTGACGACGACCCCTTCGTTCCAGGGCGGCACCAACTATGCCGCAGCCGGCGCGGTCATGAACGCGCCGCAGGGCACCCCCGCCACATCGGTCATGGCCCAGGTGAACCAGCTGCTGGGCAAGGGCCCGCTCGACCCGAACGCGCTCTACCAGATCCAGGGCGGCGGTAACGACATCCTCAACCAGTTCACGCTGTTCGCGACGGGCAAGATCTCGCAGGCGCAGTTGCAGGCGGCGGTATCGCAGGCGGCGCTCGACCTCGCCACGGCCGCCGGCAAGCTTCAGGCCGCCGGCGCACAGTACATCGTCGTGCAGGGGATGCCCAATGACGGCATGGCGCCCGAGTTGCAGCCATTCGGTGCCCAGGCGGTGGCGGCGGTCACGGCGCTGTCCGGCCTGTTCAACACGACTGTTGAGCCAGGCGATCGCGCAAGGGGGTCTCAAGGTCATCCCGTTCAACACGTTCGCGTTCATGAACGAAATCGCCGCGAACCCCGGCGCGTACGGGTTCGTCAACGTCACGAGCCCCGCATGCACAACGCCGACCGGGAACACCTGCACTTCGTCGACGCTGGTCGCGCCGAACGCCAACATGACCTACATGTTCTCCGACGGCCATCACGGTGCGACCGGGCATGTACCTCGCGTGGGCGTCAGGCCATGGCATCGATGATCACCGGTCCGCAGCAGATCGCCACGCTGCCAGAGGCTCCGTTCGCGGTCGAGGACGCGAACTTCCGCGCGCTCGACGGCCGGATGTGGTCGAGCCTCGGCGCCCCGAGGACGCAGAAGAAGCTCGAAGCCTGGGCCGCGTACGATTACGGTAGCATCGACATGAGCGCCGGCGCCAGCAACGGCAGCGCCGACACGAACACGATCGCCGTCGGCATGGACTCGAAGGTCACCGACAAGATGCTGATCGGCGGAATGTTCGGCTACGCGGAGAACAAGGGCGACTTCGGCGGCGCGGGCGGCGGCTACAAGCTGCGCCAGCCGACCGGAACGATGTACGTCGGCTACGGCGAGGGTCCGTGGTACGTCGGCGCCACCGTGGGCGCGGGCGCGCTCGACTACTCGGACGTCAACCGCAACATACCGCTCGGCGCCGCCATTCGCACCGAGACCGGACAGACGCGCGGCTGGGAATACACCGGCCGCCTGCTCGGCGGCTATTGGTTACACGTCGGCGACGTGCTGCACGGCCCGTATGCGCGGCTCACTTACACGAGGTCCGAAGTCCGCGCGTACTCGGAAACGGCATCGGACAGCACGGCGCTCTCCTACGGCGCGCAGGACCGAGAGCAGCTGCTGTGGGGCCTCGGCTGGCAGGTCGCCGGCAACATCGGCGGCGTGCGGCCGTTCGCGCGCGCGACGTGGGAGTACGACTCGATGGACCAGACGCCCAGCGTGACCGCGTCCTCGACCTCTCTCGGCGGCAGCTACACCATTCCGGGAGCGAAGCCCGACAACAGCTACGCGCTGTTCAATGTCGGCGCGAGCGCCGATTTCGGCGGCGTGACGGGTTTCATCACCGGTTCGGGCACTGCGGCGCGTGGCGACGGCAACTACTACGCGATCACCGTCGGCATCCGCGCGCCCATTTAGTATCGCCGGGTCGCAACGGGTATTGTGTCAATGCAACACGAGAGGCCGCCCGCGGGCGGCCTCGTCGTTTTCGGCGTCTCGCTCGGTTCCTTCGCGACGTTCACCGATCTGTGCCCCAGCCAAGCGGAACGGAAGGGTTCGCGGCGGGCGCATGAATCACCCTAAGCCCGCCGCGAACCCTTCCGTTCCGCGTCCGACGCGACGCGTCAGTTCTCGTGTCGCGTCCGGCGCGGCGCACGCGCGAACACCGCGTCGTAGATCGGCCGCGGCAGCGCACGCAGCACGCGCCCCACGATCGCCATCTGCCACGGCAGCACGTAGAAGCGCCTGCGCCGCTCGATGGCCCGTGCGACAAGCCGCGCGGCCTTGTCCGCATCGAGCAGGAACGGCATCCGGTACGGATTGGTCTCCGTCATCGGCGTCGCGATGTAGCCGGGACAGATCGTGACGACGGAGACCCCGCTGCCACGGAGCTCGAGCCGCAGGCTTTCGAGGTAGGTGATCGCCGCGGCCTTCGACGCGGAGTACGCGCCCGAGCCGGCCAGCCCGCGGAAACCGGCAACGCTGGCGATGCCGACGAGCGTTCCGCACCCTGCGTCGCGCATCGCCGCGACGAAGGGCGCGAACGTATGGACGATCCCGAGGACGTTGGTGTCGAGAACCGTGCGGAATGTCGGCAGGTCTTCCGCATGCCCGGTCAGCGCGCCGAGCGAAACGCCCGCGTTCGCAATGACGATGTCCGGCACCCCGAAGCGCGCGACGAAATCGCCGGCGGCGCGTTCGAGCGCCGCGGCGTCGCGCACGTCGCCTGCATACACGGCGACACGGTGGGCAGGGAGCGCTTCGGCAATCGCGGCCAGCGCGTCGACCCGTCGCGCGAACAGCCCGATGTTCGCGCCATGCGCCGCGTAGTGCCGCACGAGCGCGGCGCCTAGCCCGCTGCCGGCGCCCGTGATGAAAACGTTGCGTGAATCCGTGCGGCGCCGACCGGGAGCATCGATCGAACGGTCGCGACCCGCCCGCGCCCGGGCCGTGTCAGATTCGGTCGCCACCCCGCGTGGCCGTCAACCCTTCGGTCGCTCGGTGCGCGCCTTCGCAATCAGCGCATCGATCGTCGCAGGGAACGCGCGATGCGATGCTATCTTGTTGGTGACGAACTTGCCGTCGACGACGATCGTCGGCACCGCCTGGATCTGGTAGGCCTGTGCCGCAGCGCGCGCCCGGTTGATCTTGCCGTTGATCGCAAACGAGTTGTACATGTCTTCGACCTTCTTCCGGTCGAGGCCCTGCGCTGCCGCCCAGTCGAAGAACGCCTTGTCCTGCCGAAAGGTGATTCCGCGCGCATGGAGGGCCGCGAAGACCTCGGGCGAGAGGCGCGCTTCCTCGCCCAGGGCATCGAGCGTGTAGTAGATCTTCGCCAGCGGGACCCAGCTGTCCTGGTACATCACCGGCACGCGGCGGAACTGCACGTCGGAGGGAAGCGTCTTCAACCATCCCTGCATGAACGGTTCGAGGTCCGCGCAATGCGGGCAGCCGTACGAGAAGAACTCGATGACTTCGATCTTCTTGCCGGTTTCGACGGGCTGCGGATTTCTGAGGCGCAGGTACTCCTTGCCCTCGTCCAGCGGCACCGGTTGCGCCGCCGCCGTCAGCGCCAGCGCCGCGAGGAATGCCGCTGCGACGCGCAGCAGCCGATGCGTCAGAGGTTGCGCCAAATGCATGGTGTAAGTCTCCATCGAGGGTGGTTAACGTTCCTTGGTCCTGTCGCGACGACGCGAGTTCCAGGCGAGCGCCGTCCCCCGACTACCAGGAAGCGCCCGAAATCCTTCAGAATCTGATCACCGCGACATCGAAGCCCCGTGCCGCGAGGTCGCTCTTCATGCGCTGCAGCGCGTCGGTGTTGTCGTATGGGCCGAGGCGCACGCGGTATCGGACGCCTTTGTCCGGAATGGTCGCGGACTGGATTGTGGCCTCCCAACCGGCGAAGGCGAGCCTCGCCTTCAGGTCCTCGGCGTCGGCCGGGCTCGCGAACGATCCCGCCTGGAGCCAGAAGCGTTCGCCGGCGGCCGGCTTCGCCTGCCTGTCAGCAGTCGCACCGGCAGCACGTTCATCCGCCTTCGCGATCGCCTTGGCGTCGGTCTTCGCCGCGGCTTTGCCTTCGGTCTTGTCGGGTGTGACGGCCCGCTCCGCCGTCGCCTTGTCCGAAGCTCCGCGTTCGGCGGCCTTCGCCTGGATCTTCGGTTCCTCGACGCCCGGCAGGATCTTGTAGAAGTCGAATCTCGGCTTCTCCGCGGCACTCGGTTCGGCGCGCCCCGGTTTCGCGGTCTCCTTCGTCGCTTCGCGCGGCGATTCCCTTCCGGGCGACGCGGATTGATAGGGATTGCCGGACTTCATCAGATAGAACGCGACGCCCGCCGCGAGCGCCAGGCCCAGCACGATACCGATGAAGAGCCCAAGCAGCGTGCCGCCGAAGCCCGACCTGCGCGAGCCTCCGGTGCGGCGATTCGCAGCGGCGGCGGGTGGGGGGCGGCGGTCGGAGCGCGGAGGCATGGAGGGATTCGAGGGCGTGCGCGGTTGGCGTCACATCTTGTCGGGCGCGGCGATGCCGAGCACCGCCAGACCGTTCCGGATCGTCTGGCCCGCGGCCGCAGCGAGCGCAAGGCGCGCACGTTGCGTCAGGGAATCGTCGACCAAAAACCGCTCGGCATTATAGTAGCTGTGAAATTCGGCGGCCAAATCCCTGAGATACGTCGTGACCAGGTGCGGCGCGAATTCGCGCGCCGCCACCGCGAGCTCCGCCGGAAAGGCCGCGAGCCGGCGCAGCAGTGCCTCTTCGTAGGGGCTCGTGAGCGGCGCGAGATCCGCACCGGCAAGCGTGGCGCTTGCCGCCGGCATCGCAATCCCCGCCTGCCTCATCACCGACGCAACCCGTGCATGGGCATATTGTACGTAGTAGACCGGGTTTGCTTCGGTCTGAGAGCGTGCGAGGTCGATGTCGAACACGAATTCGGTGTCCGCCTTCCGCGAGACGAGGAAGAAGCGCACGGCGTCGCGGCCCGCTTCGTCGATCAGCTCGCGAAACGTCAGGTAGCTTCCCGCGCGCTTGCTGATCTTCACTTCCTCGCCGCCCTTCATCACCGTTACCATCTTGTGGATCACGTAGTCCGGGTAGCCCTCGGGCACGCCGAGGCCCGCCGCCTGCAGGCCGGCGCGCACGCGCGTGATCGTGCTGTGGTGATCCGAGCCCTGCACGTTGATCGCCGTGCGGAACCCGCGCTCCCATTTCGTCACGTGGTAGGCAACGTCGGGAACGAAGTACGTGTACCCGCCGTCCGACTTCCGCATCACGCGGTCCTTGTCGTCGCCGTAGGCGGTGGTCTTGAGCCACAGCGCCCCGTTCTCCTCGTACGTCTTGCCGGACCCGACGAGCCGCGCAACCGTGGCCTCGACGCGCCGGTCGGTGTACAGCGAGCTCTCGAGGTAGTAGTTGTCGAACCGGACGCCGAACGCCTGCAGATCCCGGTCCTGCTCGCGGCGCAGCTCGGCGACGGCGAACAGACGGATCGACTCGATGTCGGAAAGGTCGTGCCCGATCTCGTCGAGGTAGCGCTGCGCGAGCTCGCGAATGTATTCGCCGTGGTAGCCGTCCTCGGGAAACGTCGCGTGCTCGCCGAGCAGCTCCTTCGCGCGCGCCCGGACCGAGGTCGCGAGGTTCTGGATCTGCTGGCCCGCGTCGTTGTAGTAGAACTCGCGCGTCACGTCGGCGCCCTGCCACTCGATGAGCCGTGCGATCGCGTCGCCCAGCGCTGCCTGGCGGCCGTGGCCGACGTGCAGCGGGCCGGTCGGGTTCGCCGAGACGAACTCGACCATCACGCGCTCGCCGCGGCGCGCATCGCTGCGGCCGAACCTGTCGCCGTCGGCGAGGATTCCCGCGACCACGGCCTGGCGCGCGGCGGGCGTGACGAACACGTTGATGAACCCCGCGCCGGCAATCTCGACCTTCGCGACCCACCTGGATGGCGGTAGCGCGGCGACGAGCGCCTGCGCGAATTCGCGCGGATTCCTTTTCAGCGCCTTTGCGTGCTGCAGGGCGACGTTCGACGCGAAGTCGCCGTGCTGCGCCTGTTTGGGCCGATCGAGCTCGACGGTGCTTCCGCCGCGTTCCGCAGCGACGGCCGCAAGGCCCTTGGCGAGCCACGATTCGAGTTCGGCGCGAAGATCGGTCATAGGGGTGCCACTGCAACGCGCCGCGGCGGCGAATCGGCAATGCAACTGCGAATTATAGCCGGTACGGCACATGCGCCCGCTCGCGGAATGGCGCTTCGCGGTTGGGCTTCGCCCTGCTCGCGCGGGCGTCCTCGGCCTCGCCGATCTCCATCATGCGAACCCGAGTGGATCGACGTCGAGGGCGAAGCGCACACGGCGACCGGGCAGCGCGTCGACAGCGCGCCGCCAGTGCGGCAGAAAGCGCTGCATCGCTCCCCGCTCGACCGCCTGCGCGAGCACCTGTCCGCGTTCGAGTCCCGCGCGGCGCGGCAGGCTCGCCGGCACCGGCGGGAAGACCTCGACGTCCGCCGCTTGCTCCTGCGCCACTGCACGGCCCGCATCGCTTGCGGCGGCGAGGAATGCGTCGACCGCATCGCGCCGCGGCGCCTCGGCGACGAGCAGCGCGAGATGCGCGAACGGCGGCAGCATCGCCGCACGACGCTCGGCGAGCAGCACTTCCGCGAAGCTCTCGTAGTCGTGACGCGCGAGCGCGCGCGCCAGCGGATGCGACGGAAAATCCGTCTGCACGATCACCTCGCCGGGCAGGTCCCGGCGGCCGGCGCGTCCGGACACCTGGAACAGGAGTGCTGCGAGCCGCTCGGTCGCCCGGAAATCGGCGCTGTAGAGGGCGTTGTCGGCGCCGAGGACGCCCACCAGCGTGAGGCGCGGAAAATCGTGCCCCTTCGCGAGCATCTGCGTCCCGACGAGGATGTCGAGGTCACCGGCGTGCACCTGATCGAGTACGCCCGCGAACGCTCCCCGCTTGCGCGTGCTGTCGCGGTCGATGCGCGCGATCCGCGCAGAAGGGAAGCGCGCGGCCAGCGCGCGCTCGAGCCGCTGTGTGCCGTGGCCGAGCGGCAGCAGATCGACATTGCCGCAGTCGGGACATGCCGTGGGCAGTCGCTCGGCGCGACCGCAGTGATGGCAGCGCAGCATCCCGGTGTCGCGGTGAACGACCAGTCGCGCGCTGCAGCGGGGGCATCCGGCCTGCCAGCCACAGGACGAGCACAGCAGCGACGGCGCGAAGCCACGGCGGTTGATGAAGACGAGCGACTGCTCGCCGCGCGCGAGCCGCGCCTCGATCGCCGCGAGCAGCGGCGCGCTGATGCCCTCCACCGCGCCGGCGTCCCGGTTCGGAACGAACACGAGCCGCGGCGGGCCGGCCGGCGCCGCCGCGCGCAGCGGAAGCTTCAGCCACCCGTAGCGCCCGCGTTGCGCATGGACGAGCGTTTCCAACGCCGGCGTCGCGCTGCCGAGCACGATCGGGACCGAGCGTTGCCGCGCACGCCATACGGCCACGTCGCGGCCGTGATACCGGACGCCATCCTGCTGCTTGAACGACGGGTCGTGCTCCTCGTCGACGACGACGAGCGCGAGCCTGGGCAGCGGCGCAAATACCGCGAGCCGGGTGCCGAGAACGAGATCGGCCTCGCCGGTCGCTGCGGCCCGCCAGTGCCGCAACCGCTCCCCGGCCGGGATGCGGCTGTGCAGCGTCACGGTTTTTCGCCCGGGCAGCGTATCCGCGATGCGCTGCAGGAACTGCGGCGTCAGGTTGATCTCCGGCACGAGAATCAGGACCTGTCCACCGGCCGCGATGGCGGCCGCGGCCGCCGCGAGATAGACCTCGGTCTTGCCGCTGCCCGTCACGCCCTGCAGCAGGAACGGCGCGAACTCGCCGTGCGCAAGCGCGATGGCCGCGACAGCGCGCTTCTGGTCGGCGTTGAGCGGCGCTCCCGCGGTCGTGGCGCCGCGTCCCGCATCGGCGCGAGGGGCGTTAGACGCACGTTCCACCCAACCCGCAGCGTGCCATCGCCGCACCGCGTTCTTGAGATAGGGCGAAAGCGTCGCCTGCGCCTCGAGCGTCAGTATCGAGCCGGGCGCCGCTCTCCAGGCCTCGTACAGCGCGCGCAGTTGGGGGGCGCGCTCGAGCGATCGGGCGAGCGACGTCTCCCCGGAAGGCGTGAGCTGGAGAGCGGTCGCCGCCCGGTGCGAACCCGTAGCCATCCTGCGCGGCGGCGCGAGCGGCGGGACGATTTGCGCAACGACGAGGCCCAACGGTTCCTGGTAGTAGCCGGACACGAACTCGGCGAGGTCCAGCAGATCCGCGGGGAGGGCCGGGACATCGCGCACGGCTTCCGCGACCGGCTGCAGCCGCTCGCGCGGGATGTCGGACGCGGCAACGACTTCGACGACGACGCCCACGAGCTTGCGACCCGCGAGACGAACGCGAACGATGGTGCCCCGCTCGACGGCAAGTCCCTCCGGGATCCAGTAGTCGAATGCGGTCGGCGCTGCAACCGGCAGCACGATGCGCGCGACGGGCATGGCTTCAGCGGCCGAGCGCCGGTCCCTGGCGCGACCGGCGCTCGGACCAAGCGAAAGTTGTAGTGTTCGAAATGCTCACCACGTGCCGCAGCAAAACCGGGCAAGTCCTTGGTTTATAACGATGGCGAAAAACGGTTCACAGCGGCTGTGGATAATCCTGTGCGTAAGTGCCCGCTCGCGCCGGGTCGGCGGAGCGGCTTCCACGGCAATCGCGCCGAGGCCACTTGAGACACCGAAAAATAGCCATGAATTTTCAACAAGTTGGAAATGGCGTTCCCCTTGACATCCGGGAAAGCACCGACACGACTCGATGGCGCGATGACGTGTGCATAAGTGACCGTCGTGGAAACCATGTTTCGGGCATTGTCAAGGCCCCGCAGATCAAGCGCTGGCGCGGGTTTGCGCCGAATCTCCGAGGGAGGCCACCGGCAGATCAAGCATCGGCGCGGGCTGCGCGGGATACGCTGTGAACGGCCTCGACCAGGGCGGCGACATTCTCCGGCGGGGTTGCCGGAACGATTCCGTGCCCGAGGTTGAAGATGTGACCGGGAGCGGGCCCCGCCGCACGCACGACCGCCGCCGCTTCGCGCCGGACCACGGCGGGGTCGGTCAACAGCACGAGCGGATCGAGGTTGCCCTGCAACGCGACGCGCGCGCCGACGCGGCGACGCGCGGCCGCAAGGTCGACGGTCCAGTCGACGCCGATACACGACGCGCCGCACCTTGCGATCTCGTCGAGCCACTGGCCGCCGCCCTTGGTGAACACGATCGTCGGGACGGTCCGCCCGTCCGGCGCAGGCGCGAGCGCTTCCAGCACCGCTCGCATCGATGCCAGCGAGAACGAACGGTACCCGTCCGCGGAAAGCAGGCCGCCCCACGTGTCGAAGATCATCACCGCGTCCGCGCCGGCGACGATCTGCTCGTTGAGATACGCGGCGACGGCGCGCGCGTTGACCGCGACGAGTCGCTGCAGCAGGTCCGGACGGTGATATGCCATTCGCCGCACGCTCGCGAAATCCGGACTCCCGGAACCTTCGATCATGTAGCACGCGAGGGTGAACGGGCTGCCGGCAAAGCCGATCAATGGCACGCGGCCCTCGAGCGCGCGCTTGATTTCGCGGACCGCGTCGAAGACATAGCGAAGCTTCGCCATGTCGGGCACCTCGAGCCGTCCGATCGCGGCCTCGTCGGCGGCCGTGCGCTCGAACCGCGGGCCCTCGCCCTCGGCAAAGTAGAGGCCGAGCCCCATCGCGTCCGGAACCGTCAGGATGTCGGAGAACAGGATCGCCGCATCGAGCGGAAAGCGTGCGAGCGGCTGCAGCGTCACCTCCGTCGCCAGCGACGGCGTTTTCGCAAGCGCGAGAAAGCTTCCGGCCTTCGCGCGCGTCGCGTTGTACTCCGGCAGATAGCGTCCCGCCTGACGCATCAGCCACACGGGCGTGTAGGGCGTAGGCTCGCGCCGCAGCGCACGCAGGAAGACGTCGTTCTCGAGTGCAGGCATCGTCGGAGGGTAACGGCAAGGAGCAACGGCCGGCAAGATCGGCCGCGTGCGTAACGGTCAGATCAATGCGCCGGGACGAGCGCGCGGCCGGTGAGGCGCTCGAGGATCGCGAGCGGCGCGCGCGCCGGGTCGTACAGTGCCGACACCGGAAGGTGTATGGTCTGCTCCAGCATGTACTGTCCGGACACGGCCGCGTGCATCACCTGGTCCGAGAAGCAGAGCCACGTCGTTCCGGGCGCGAAATGCACTGTTTCCTGCGCGCAATCGCGCTGGTAGGCAAGGTCGGCCTTCGCACGGTCGTGCAGGTTGAGCATCAGGTGGTCGTAGACGGAGCGCCGGCCCTTGGTGACGCGAAGCGCGGCGAGCACCGTCGCAGCGCCGGGGAGCGGGCTCGAAATGCGCGGGAGCAACGTCGTCGCCATAGCCTCGAACGGCTCGCCCACGCGCCAGACGCGGTCCTCCGCAGGATTCACGTTCGTGAACACGCGCAGGATGCGCTCGCCCCGATTCGGCCGCGACGGGAACGCGTCGACGTGCAGGCGCGAATCGTCCTTGCGCCACGACACGTCGCGACCGACCGCAGCCTGCGGCCGATAACTGGTCCGCGCTCGCTTCACGTACGGTGCGTAGCGCGGGAACAATGCGGTGACGAGGTCGGCGGCAGACGCGGCGAAGCGCGCGATCATGGCGGCGAGTTCCGCGCGGTCGGCGGGCGTGCCCACCGCGCCTTTGAGGCGTCCACCGTCGAGGCTGATGTTCTTCGCGCGGCCGTCCGACCACGCCGGCGAAAGAAAGCGGCGCTCCGAATCGGTGAGCGCGAAATTCACGTGCGGCAGTCGGATGACGCCGCCTTCCTCGAGCGCTCGCGACAGGCGCGCCCGCGCTTCGTCGTCGAGCGTCGGACGCCATTCCGCGAGGTCGAGCGTGACGACCGCCGACATCGGTTCGCGGCTCAGCGGGGCAGCTCCGTGCTGCCCATCAGGGCGAGGTCGACCGCGCGCGCGCACTGCCGCCCTTCGCGGATCGCCCACACGACGAGCGACTGGCCGCGGCGCGCGTCGCCCGCGGCGAAGACGTTCGGCACCGACGTCCGGTAGTCGTCGACGTTCGCGCGAACGTTGGTGCGCACGTCGCGCTCGACGCCGAGCGCGTCGAGCAGTCCCTCCTGCACCGGCCCCAGGAACCCCATCGCGAGCAGCACGAGATCCGCCTTCACCTCGAACTCGGTGCCCGGCATCTCGACCATCTTCATCTGCCCGTCGGCGGCCTTCTGCCACTCCAGGCGGACCGCGATCAGTTTCTCGACCTTGCCGTGGGCGCCCTCGAAGCGCTTGGTGGCCACGGCCCAGTCGCGCTCGCAGCCCTCTTCCTGCGACGACGACGTGCGCAGCTTCACCGGCCAGTACGGCCAGACCAGCGGCTTGTTCTCGTGCTCCGGCGGCTGCGGCAGCAGCTCGAATTGCGTGACCGATTTCGCGCCCTGGCGGATCGACGTGCCGACACAATCGGAGCCGGTATCGCCGCCGCCGATCACGACGACGTGCTTGCCCGTCGCCACGATCTGCCCCGTCACCACGTCGCCGGCGACGATCCGGTTCTGCTGCGGCAGGAACTGCATCGCGAATTGGACGCCCGCGAGCTCGCGGCCGGGCACCGGCAGGTCGCGCGGTCGCTCGGCGCCGCCCGCGATCACGATCGCATCGTGCTCGGCGGCAAGCGTTTGCGCGTCGACATCCTTGCCGACGTGGACGCCCGGCCGGAAGACGACGCCCTCGATCGACATCTGCGCCATCCGCCGGTCGATCAGATGCTTCTCCATCTTGAAATCGGGAATGCCGTAGCGGAGCAGGCCGCCGATCCGGTCTTCCTTCTCGTAGACGACGACGTCGTGGCCGGCGCGCGCCAGCTGCTGCGCGCACGCGAGCCCCGCCGGGCCCGAGCCGATCACCGCGACGCGCTTCCCTGTCTTGGAGGACGGCGGCAGCGGCGCGACCCAGCCTTCCTCCCAGCCCTTGTCGATGATGAAGTGCTCGATCGACTTGATACCGACGGGATCGTCGTTGATGTTGAGCGTGCACGCCGCTTCGCAGGGCGCAGGACAGATGCGGCCGGTGAACTCCGGGAAGTTGTTCGTCGAATGAAGAACGTCGAGCGCAGCCTGCCACTGGTGGCGGTACACGAGGTCGTTCCAGTCGGGGATGACGTTGTTGACCGGGCAGCCGCTCTGGCAGAACGGGATGCCGCAATCCATGCAGCGCGCGCCTTGCGTCGACGCCTGGTCGTCGGTGAGCGCGAGGATGAACTCGCGGGAATTGCGCACGCGCTCGGAACCGGCAGCGTGACCTCGGGGACGCGCTGCAACTCCATGAAGCCGGTCATCTTGCCCATTACGCTGCCGCCTTCGCGCTGCTTGCGGCTCGCGCGCGGCCTTCGCGGCTGCCTCCTTCGCGTGCATCTCGGTCAGCGCGCGCCGGTACTCGTGCGGGAACACCTTGACGAATTTCCGCCGCTGGGCGTCCCAGTCGTCGAGGACCGCGAGCGCGTGCGTGCTGCCGGTGAAGCGCAGATGTCGCTCGATCGAGATCGCGCAGGATCGCCTCGTCCGCCCGCGCCGGCGTGGCGCAGCCGCGCCTTGCCGGCGGCGACGAGCTGCGTCCTCCGAGCGCGTCTGCTCCGCTTCCGGCAGCACCGGCTCGAGCGCGACCATCGCGCGCGTTGCAGCGCGTCGCGAACGTGCCGTCGTCGTCGTAGACGTACGCGATGCCGCCGCTCATGCCCGCGGCGAAATTGCGCCCGGTGCGCCCGAGCACGACGACGGTGCCGCCGGTCATGTATTCGCAGCCATGATCGCCGGTGCCTTCGACGACCGCGGACGCGCCCGAATTGCGCACGCAGAATCGCTCGCCGGCCACGCCGCGGAAATACGCTTCGCCGGCGATCGCGCCGTACATCACCGTGTTGCCGATGACGATGTTCTGCTCGGGCTTCGCCGGACACGACGGGTCGGGATACACGACGATGCGCCCGCCGGACAGTCCCTTGCCGACGTAGTCGTTCGTGGCGCCCTGCAGCTCGAACGTGATGCCGTGCGCGAGGAACGCGCCGAAGCTCTGGCCGGCGATGCCTTCGAAGCTCACGTGGATCGTGTCGTCGGGCAATCCGCGCGTGTCCGTAACTTGCGCGCGATCGGCGCCGGAGAGCATCGCCCCGACCGAGCGATTCGCGTTGCGGATCCGGTACGTCGAGCCGCACGCGCTCCCGGCGCTCGATCGCGGGCGCCGCGTCGGCGATCAGCCGATGGTCGAGCGCGCCGCCGAGCCCGTGGTCCTGCACTTCGCAATGGCGGCGCGCGACCTCCGCCGGCATCGCCGGCTGGTGGAAGATCCGCGAAAAATCGAGGCCCTTCGCCTTCCAGTGCTCGATGCCGCGGCGCTTGTCGAGCAGATCGGAGCGGCCGATCAGATCGTCGAAGCGCCGGATCCCGAGCTTCGCCATCAGCTCGCGCACTTCCTCGGCGACGAAGAAGAAATAGTTGACGACGTGCTCGGGCTGCTCCGGTGAACTTGCTTGCGCAGCTCGGGATTCTGCGTCGCGATGCCGACCGGGCAGGTGTTGAGGTGGCACTTGCGCATCATGATGCAGCCGGTGGCGACGAGCGGCGCCGTCGCGAAGCCGAATTCGTCCGCGCCCAGCATCGCGCCGACCACGACGTCGCGCCCGGTCTTCATCTGGCCGTCGACCTGCACGGCGATGCGTCCGCGCAGCCGGTTGAGCACCAGCGTCTGCTGCGTCTCGGCGAGGCCCAGCTCCCACGGCGTTCCCGCGTGCTTGATCGACGACACCGGCGACGCGCCGGTGCCGCCGTCGTGACCGGCGATCGTCACGTGATCGGCCTTCGCCTTCGCGACACCCGCGGCGACGGTGCCGACGCCGACCTCGGAGACGAGCTTCACGGAGATCGACGCCTCCGGGTTGGCGTTCTTGAGATCGTGGATCAACTGCGCGAGATCCTCGATCGAATAGATGTCGTGGTGCGGCGCCGGCGAGATGAGGCCGACGCCGGGCACCGCGAAGCGCAGCTGCGCGATGTAGTCGGAGACCTTGTGGCCCGGGAGCTGGCCGCCTTCGCCGGGCTTCGCGCCCTGCGCCATCTTGATCTGCAGCTGATCGGCGTTGACCAGGTATTCGGCGGTCACGCCGAAGCGCGCGGAGGCGACCTGCTTGATCTTCGAGCGCAGCGAATCGCCTTCCTTCAGCGGGATGTCGACGACGGCGCTGTCGATGCGCGAGCGCAGCGTCTCGCCCTTCCTGATCAGCGGATAGCGCCGCGCGTCCTCGCCGCCCTCGCCGGTGTTCGACTTGCCGCCGATGCGGTTCATCGCGACGGCGAGCGTCGTGTGCGCCTCGGTCGAGATCGAGCCGAGGCTCATCGCGCCGGTGGCGAAGCGCTTGACGATCTCCGCCGCGGGCTCGACTTCGTCGAGCGGAATCGGCACGTGCGCGAACCGGAGCTCGAACAGGCCGCGCAGCGTCAGCATCCGCTCCGTCTGGTCGTTGATCAGCGCCGCGTATTCCTTGTAGGTCGCGTAGCTGCCGGCGCGCGCCGCGTGCTGCAGCTTCGCGATCGAATCCGGCGTCCACATGTGCTCCTCGCCGCGGATGCGGTACTGGTACTCGCCGCCGGCGTCGAGCGCGTGCGCGAGCAGCGGACTGTCGCCGAACGCGAGCCGATGCAGCCGGTACGCCTCCTCGGCGACCTCGAAGAGCCCGATGCCTTCGACGTTGCTCGCGGTGCCGGTGAAATACTTGTCGACGAATTCGCGCTGCAGGCCGACCGCCTCGAAGATCTGCGCGCCGCAGTAGGACTGGTAGGTCGAGATGCCCATCTTCGACATCACCTTGTAGAGCCCCTTGTTGATCGCCTTGAGGAACCGCTTCGCCGATCCTGCGGCGACGCGTCCGGCGCGCCTTCCGCGAGCGCGACGAGCGTTTCCAGCGCGAGATACGGGTGGATCGCCTCGGCGCCGTAGCCTGCGAGCAGCGCGAAATGATGGACTTCGCGCGCCGAGCCGGTCTCGACGACGAGGCCGGTGCTGGTGCGCAGGCCCTTGCGCACCAGATGCTGGTGCACGGCGGCCGTCGCGAGCAGCGCCGGAATCGGCATCAGCTCCGCCGACACCTTGCGGTCGGACACGATGAGGATGTTGTAGCCGAGGTGGATCGCGTCCTCGGCCTCGGCGCACAGCGACGCGAGCGCCGCTTCCATGCCGTTCGCGCCCCACGCGGCCGGATAGCAGATGTCGAGCTCGAACGACTTGAACGCGCCGTCGGTGAAGAGCGCGATGTGGCGGATCTTCTCCATCGCGTCGTTGGTGAGGATCGGCTGCTGCGCCTCGAGGCGCATCGGCGGATCCGTGTCGTCGATGCCGAGCAGGTTCGGCCGCGGCCCGATGAACGTCACGAGCGACATCACGAGCTCCTCGCGGATCGGATCGATCGGCGGATTCGTCACCTGCGCGAACAGCTGCTTGAAATAGCTGTAGAGGACCTTCGGCCGGTTCGACAGCACCGGCAGCGCGGCGTCGTTGCCCATCGAGCCCGGTCGCCTCCTCGCCGCTCTCCGCCATCGGCGCCAGGATGATGCGCAGGTCCTCCTGCGTGTAGCCGAACGCCTGCTGGCGGTCGAGCAGCGGAACCTCCGACGGCTGCGGCGGCGCGGGCGCCGGCAGCGTCGTCGAGCGCGATCCGCGAGCGCCTGATCCATTCGCGGTACGGCTTCGCGGTCGCGAGCGTGCGCTTCAGCTCGTCGTCGTCGATGATGCGGCCCTGCTCCATGTCGACCAGCAGCATCTTGCCGGGCTGCAGCCGCCACTTCTTGACGATCTTGCGCTCGGGGATGTCGAGCACGCCGACCTCGGACGCCATCACGATGTAATCGTCGTCGGTGACGACGAAGCGCGCCGGGCGCAGGCCGTTGCGGTCGAGCGTCGCGCCGATCTGGCGGCCGTCGGTGAACGCCATCGCGGCCGGGCCGTCCCACGGCTCCATCAGCGCGGCGTGGTACTCGTAGAACGCGCGGCGGTCCTCGTCCATCAGCGGATTGCCGGCCCACGCCTCGGGGATCATCAGCATCATCGCGTGCGGCGAGCGGATAGCCGCCCATCACGAGCAGCTCGAGCGCGTTGTCGAACGACGCGGAGTCGGACTGGCCGTCGTAGATCAGCGGCCAGATCTTGTCGAGGTCCTCGCCCAGCACCGTGCTGGCGATGCCGTGCTGCCGCGCGCGGATCCAGTTGACGTTGCCGCGCAGCGTGTTGATCTCGCCGTTGTGGCAGACGAGGCGGAACGGATGCGCGAGGTCCCACGTCGGAAACGTGTTCGTCGAGAAGCGCTGGTGCACCATCGCGAGCGCCGAGACCATGCGTCTCGTCGGTCAGATCGAGGAAGTACTCGCCGACCTGGTGCGCGAGCAGCATGCCCTTGTAGACGAGCGTGCGCGTCGACATCGACGGCACGTAGAATTCCTTGCCGTGCCGCAGCTTCAGCGCCTGGATCGCGTGTCCCGACTTCTTGCGGATGATGTAGAGCTTGCGCTCGAGCGCGTCCTGGTCCATCGCGCTCGACCCGCGCGCGATGAAGACCTGCCGGATCACCGGCTCGACCTCCTTCGTGCGCAGCGAGAGCCCGCTGTTGTTCGTCGGCACGTCGCGCCAGCCGAGCAGGATCTGGCCCTCGCTCGCGATGGCGCGCTCGATCTCCTGCACGCAGGCCATCCGCGACGCCGGCTCCTGCGGCAGGAAGACCATGCCGACGCCGTACTGGCCGATCGCCGGCAGCGTGAGACCCTGCGCGCCGCAGACGCGGCGCAGGAAGCGGTCCGGGAGCTGGATCAGGATGCCGGCGCCGTCGCCCTGCAGCGGATCGGCGCCGGTCGCGCCGCGATGCGAGAGGTTCTTGAGGATCGACAGCGCCTGCGTGACGATCGCGTGGCGCTTCTGGCCCTTGATGTGGGCGATGAAGCCCGAGCCCGCAGGCGTCGTGTTCGTTCGCCGGGTCGTACAGGCCCTGGCGCATCGGAGGCTGGTGCTGCAATTCGCCGGATCGTTCTTCCACGATGACCTCGCCGCTGCGGAATGGGCTCCGCCCACCAGAAATCGCGGGCTCAGCCGCGCTTTCCCGTTGTCGGGGCGAAACCTTCATACACTAGCAGCGATGCTGCATTGCGGCAAGGCGTGGGCGAGCCCCTGTGGCGCGCTGCGCAACAGCGCCCGCCCGACGGCCGACCTCCTTCGAGCAAAAGGCTTGCGTCGATTGCAATCTTAGGCTTTAATCTCAACAAAGTGGGCTAGAGGCTTGTTGCAGCATCCAAAACAGCTCGGCTCCCCCGCCATCTTTAGGACATCATCATCAGGAATCCCATCATGACGGAATACCGCCACTTCGCCGTCGGGCTGCGGACGCTCGCCGGGCTGATCGCCCTCGCCGGCTTGCTGGGATTGAGCGCCTGCGGCGGCGGTTCCGGGGCGCCGAACAACGTCTTCGACACGCCGGGTACGCTGACGCTGGTGCCGAGCCCCCTTGTCGTCTACTCGGGTAACCCGGCGACGATCACCGTGGCCGGCGGACAGCCGCCCTATTCCGCGTTCTCGTCCGACCAGTCGGCCCTTCCCGTCCAGTCGAACGTCATCGGCAGCACGGTGAACCTGTTGCCGGACCTCGTCGCCGCCGACACGTCGGTCACGCTGACGGCGCGCGACGCACGGGGCGACAGCGCCGTCGGTGCGATCACGATCAAGCCGGCGCCGCTCGTCAACTCGCTGACGCTCAAGGCCGATGGCTTTAGCGAGGGTTGTCCAAATCCGGGCGGGAGCGCTTCCGCCGTCGACGCCGTGGGTCAGACGTTCATCTGTGCCGGACAGACCGGTTCCGTCGCGGTCACGCTGAGGAATGCCGTCGGAGGGGGCCTCGCGGGACGGCTGATCCGTTTCGATGTCGTCCAGGGCGCCGTTCCAGTTCTTCACCAGTGGCCCGGGGCAGCCCGACACCTTCGCCCTCAGCTTCACGGTCCCCACCGACCTGAACGGGAATGCCGTCGCACGGATCCGCGCAACTCCGAACGCCAGCATGCAGATGGTGATCGTGCAAGCGCACGGACCTCCTGACCGGGACGTACGTGCGCGGGATCTTCGTCGTCACCAACGGCGCCGACGGTGGTCTCCTGATCGTTCCCGATACCGTGAACATCACCGGACCGGATACGGAGACGTGCTCGTCCGGGGTCGTCACGTCGTTCTTCATCTTCGGAGGAACGCCTCCGTACACGATTTCCAATACCTTCCCGCAATTGCTCACGATATCGCCGACTGTCGTCGACAGCAGTGGCGCCGGTTTCAACGCGACGACGCGGGGCGCATGCCTGACTCCCGCGATCGTCGGGATCACCGATGCGGCGGGACATACGAAGACCGTGGAAATCACGAACGATCTCGGTGACGCCGCGCCGCCGACCACGACGTCGTCCAATCCGATTACGGTCACACCCTCGACGATTCCCGACCCTTACCTGCGGCGTGCCCACGACCAACTCGTGGGCGGCGGTGGGACGATCAGCACCACAGGCGGTACGCAGACCGTCACTCCGGCAAAGGCCTGGCCGTCGCTGTGCAGCAGAGCGGACGTCGTCCTTGACGGTCGCTTCCGGCACCGCGCCGCCGATCTCGATCGCCCTCGAGTCGGGTCAGCGCCTGGACCCAACCCGACGCCGGCCAGTGTCTCGCTGTTCATCTCGGACGGCAGCCAGACCAAGACCGTGAACATTCCGATAGCTACGACCAGGAACACCCTGTCCGTAGTCGTTCGGGCGACTGCCTCGTGCGAAAGGGCGCCCGCGGGCGCCCTTTGCTCATCGTGACGGGCCGGGCGCCCGGATGCAGCGCTCTCGCGCGCGACAGCCGTGCCGTGCAGATCTCGCAGCACCGCCTCGAGGGCCATCGGATCGAAATCGGCGGTGACGATCGCGTGGCCGATCGCGCGCAGCAGTACGAGGCGCACCTGTCCGCGGTCGACCTTCTTGTCGCGACCGATGAGCTCGAGCCAGCGGCCGACGCTCCATCCGCGGCGCGTCCACGGGGAGTCGCGCAGCGCTGCAGCAGCGCCGAGAGCCGCACGACGTCGGCCTCGGCGATCCAGCCGAGACGCGCGGACAGCCGCGCCGCCGTCACCATGCCCGCGGCGACGGCCTCGCCGTGCAGCCATTCGCCGTAGCCGACGCCGGCTTCGATCGCGTGGCCGAACGTGTGGCCGAAGTTGAGCAGCGCGCGCTCGCCCGCCTCCCGCTCGTCGGCTGCGACGATCTCGGCCTTGATCCGGCAGCTCTCGGTCACCGCGTGCATCAGCGCGTCGGCGTCGCGCGCGACGAGGCGCGGCATCTGCGTCTCCAGCCAGTCGAAGAACGCGGCGTCGCGGATCGCACCGTACTTGATGACTTCGGCGAGGCCGGCCGCGAACTCGCGATCCGGCAGCGTGCGCGAGGCACTCCGTGTCGATCAGCACCGCCCGAGGCTGATGGAACGCGCCGATCATGTTCTTGCCGAGCGGGTGGTTGACGCCGGTCTTGCCGCCGACCGACGAGTCGACCTGCGCGAGCAGCGTGGTCGGGACCTGCACGAACGGCATTCCGCGCTGATAGATCGCGGCGGCGAATCCGGCGATGTCGCCGACGACACCGCCGCCCAGCGCCACGACGGTCGTCGAGCGCTCGGCGTTGCGCTCGAGAAGGCGCGTCAGGACGTCGTTCACCGTCGCCAGCGTCTTGTTCGTTTCGCCATCGGGAACGAGGATCGGTCTCGGCGTCGATCCCGCCCGCCGCGAGGGCTCGTGCGCAGCGGATCGAGCCAGAGCGCTGCGACGACCGGATTGCTGACGATCACCGCGCGCGGCCGCGGAAGCAGCGGCGCGAGCAGCGCACCGGCTTCGGCGATGAGCCCGGCACCGACGTGGATCGGATAGCTGCGCTCGCCGAGCGCGACGTCGAGCGTCCGCTTCGGCATCACGCGTCCAGCGCGTTCGACTGCGCCGCTTCGAGCTCACGCGCGAACCGGGCGATCTCGTCGCGCCCGGATTCGACCACGCATTCGGCGACTTCGCGGTACAGCGGATCGCGCGCGGTGTAGAGCTCGACGAGCCGCGCGCCCGGATCGGCGGTATTGAGCAGCGGGCGATGCCGGCTCCGGCGCGTGCGCTCGCGCAGCGTCTCGGGCGGCGCGTGCAGGTAGACGACCGTGCCGTTGGCCTTCAGCCGTTCGCGGTTCGCGGCCCGGATCACGACACCGCCGCCGGTCGCGAGCACGATGTTCGCCATCGCGGCGAGCTCGACGAGCGCCGCCTCCTCGCGGTCACGGAAGGCCGTCTCGCCCTCGATCTCGAAGATCGTCGAAATCGTAACGCCGAGCTTGCGCTCGAGCTCGGCGTCGGCGTCGACGAAGGTCTTGCCGAGCCGGCGCGCCAGTTGGCGGCCGAGCGTGGACTTGCCCGCGCCGGGCAGTCCGACCAGAAACAGATTGCCCCGATGCAAATGCACCGGGGCATTGTAGCGGAATCGGGTCTGCCGGACGAGCCGGAGGCGGGGCGTCCGCCGTCACTTCACGGCGTTGATCGAGTCCTTCACCACGCGCGGCGTCAGGAAGATGAGGAGCTCCTGCTTCTCGCTGCCGCGCGTCGTCGTCTTGAACAGGTAGCCGAACAACGGGATGTCGCCGAGGAACGGCACCTTGTCGACGGCGTTGGTGATCGTCTCCTCGTAGATGCCGCCGATGACCGCGGTGTCGCCGTTGTTGACCGAGATCTGCGTGGTGACGTTCCGGGTGTCGATCGACGGCACCTGGAAGCCGCCCCCGAGGTTGACGAGCTGTCCGACCGAGTCCTTGCGGATCTCGACGTTCATGATGATCCGGTTGTCCGGCGTGATCTGCGGCGTGACGTCGAGGCGCAGCACCGCCTTCTTGAATTGCACGGTGGCCGGGTTGTTCGCGCTGCCCGGCGTCACGTACGGAATCTCCGTGCCCTGCTCGATCTGCGCCTTCTGATTGTCGCCGGTGACCACGCGCGGGCTCGACACCACCTTGCCCCGGTTGTCCGACTCGAGCGCCGAGAGCTCGAGGTTGATGAGGTTGCCGCTGCCGAGGTTGATCAGCGTCAGCGCGAGCGCGCCGGCGGGGTTGGTCACGGGCAGGTTGACGTTGAGCGCCGGCGAATCCGAGTAGCCGCGGGTACGTGATCCCCGACGCGAGCTCGTACGGGGTCGGCGTCCGCGTGTCGCGGGGCGCATGATTGAGCGACGCGCCCTGCGGGGTGACGATCGGCTGCGTGCTGAGGCTCCCCGTCTGGCCGACCGCGTACCTGTTGTTGATCTTGAACCCGGTCTGCGCGCCGAAGCGCACGCCGAGCTGCTTGCTGAACTTGTCGCTCGCGATGACGATGCGCGCCTCGATCAGCACCTGCCGGATCGGCGTGTCGATCTGCCGGATGATCTTGCGCACTTCCTCGAGCCGCGACGCGGTGTCCTGCACGAACAGGATGTTCGACCGCGGGTCGACCATGGCCACACCGCGCTTCGAGATGATCGAGCCCTGTCCGCCGGTCGTCGCCGTCTGCCCCGCGCCGGCGCCGAACTGCTGCTGCCGGTTCGTGGTGATCAGGTTCAGGAGGTCGCTCGCCTTGATGTAGTTGAGCTGGAACGACTCGGAGATCAGCGGCTCGAGCTCGCTGATCTCGTTCGGCCGACTCGAGCTGCTGCTTCTCCTTCAGCGCCAGCTCCTCGCGCGGCGCGATCAGCACGACATTGCCGTTCTTGCGCATGTCGAGGCCCTTGGTCTGCATGATGATGTCGAGCGCCTGGTCCCAGGGTATGTCCTTGAGGCGCAGCGTGAGGCTGCCGGACACCGAGTCGCTGGTGATGATGTTGAGGCCGGTGAAATCGGCGATCACCTGCAGCACCGCGCGCACTTCGACGTTCTGGAAGTTGAGCGACAGCTTTTCGCCCTTGTATCCCTGGCGCGACCCCTGCACCAGCTTGTTCGGGTCCTCGACGATCGGCTTGACCTCGAGGATGAAGCGGTTGTCGGTCTGATAGGCCGAGTGCTCCCACAACCCCTTCGGCTCGACGATCATCCGCACGTTGGGTCCCTGGGTGAACGTGTCGACGGTGACGATCGGCGTGCCGAAGTCCTGCACGTCGAGCCGGCGCTCGAGGTTGCGCGGCAGCGACGTCTTGACGAAGTCGACGATCAGCGACTTGCCCTGCTGCCGGATGTCGATGCCCGTCGCGTTGTCCGACAGGTCGACGACGATGCGCCCTTCGCCGCCGGGGCCGCGCCGGAAATCGACGTCGCGCAGCGTGTGCTGGACGTCGCCGGGACGCGCCTCGGCGAACTGCTGCACGACCTGCGCCTTGGCATCCAGCTGCTCGCTCTGGTCGAACAGCGTCACCAGCACCGCATTGCCCTCGACCTGCGTCTCGAACGTCTGCGGCCGGTTGAGGTTGAAGACGACGCGCGTCCGGTTGCCCGCCTGAATCACGTTGACGCTGCGCAGCGCGACGTCATCGACCGCGCGCTGCGTGGTGCCGAGCCCGTTGCCGGTGTCGAGAAAGTCGAGCGCGATGCGCGGCGGGGTCGCGATCGCGAATCCCGCGGGCGGGTTGGCGGGCGCGTTCTTCAGCGTGAACTTGACGACGGTCCGGCCGGATGCCCCCTTGGATACGGTCATCGAGTCGATGCTGTTCGCGGCCTGCGCGAACGCCGCGCCGGACGCCGCCAACGCTAGCGCCGCGAAGACCCACGCGGACGCGCCGCGGGCCGATCGCACCCGGGCCACGATGGTGTCAAGCCAAACGAACGCGCTCATTTTCTTCGCTCCTGTGTCTTGGTATCGGCCTGGATCAGCTGCAAGGTGCCGGTGCGCTCGGTCCAGTCGCCGCTCCCGTCCTGCACCAGTTCCTTCAGGCGGACTTCGCCGTCGGTGATGCCGACGATCACGCCGAAGTTCTGCCCGAGGTAGTTGCCCTGGGTCACCTGGTAGACGTCCTTGTCGGGCGTGCGCACCAGCGCGTACATGGTCTTGCCTTTCGCGAGCGTGCCGACCATGTTGAGCGACTCCAGCGGATACGCCTCGAGCGGCTCGCGCCGCCGCGTGAGGTCGGGCGCGAGCTTGCTGCCCCCCTTCGTCGGCTCGATCTTGCGCGGCTTGAAGGGGTCGGGCAGGTCGAATGCGTTGTAGGCGAACGGCTCGTACGGCTTGATCTGCGGCAGCGGGTCGACGCGACCGCGCGCGCCCTTGCCCTGGTCGGCCATCCACGCGCGAAGATCCTGGTGGCTTTCGCCACCGCATCCGGCGAGCGCGAGGCACACGCCCACCGACTAGGGCAAGCCAGCGCTTCATTTCTTGCCCTTCTCCTTGTCCTTCGCGTCCTTCGCCGCCTTGCGCTGCTTCGCGAGCTTCTTCCTCGTCGAGGTAGCGGAACGTCTTCGCCACGGCGTCCATCGTGAGCACGCCCTTGTCGTTCGCGATCGCGACGTCGTTCAGCGTGACGATCCGCGGCAGCTGCGCGACGTCGCTCGCGAACGCGCCCATGTCGTGATAGTTGCCGGTGATCTTGCACCGCGATCGGCAATTCCGCGTAGAAGTCGGCGAGCCGCTCCTGCGCGGCGGGCTTGAACAGCTCGAACTGCAGCCCGCGGCCCAGGCCCGCCTGGTTGATGTCGGTCAGCAGCGCGTCCATCTCGGCCTTGTTCGGCAGCTGCTTCAGCAGCGCGCCGAACGACTGCTCGATCTCCTTCAGCTGCTGGACGTAGATGTCGTAGTTGATCGCCTTCGCCTTCTTGGTCGCGTACTGCTCCTTGAGCGTCGCTTCCTCCTGCTTCGCGCGGTCGAGCTCGTCGTAGCGGTCCTTCCAGTCGAGCACCGCGCCGGCGGCGAGGATCGCGATGAAGATGAGCAGCGAGCACCGCGATCCGCGGCAGCAGCGGCCAGCTGCCGACCTCGCGTATGTTGAGCCGCCGGATGTCGTCGAGCGTCATATGTCTTTCGCGCCTTTAGCCTTGGCAGGGGGCGCCGGCGCCTTGGCGGCGGCTTGCGGCCGCGCAGCCGCCGTCGACTCGGGCTCCTTGGGCGGCGCCAACTTCTTGAGCTGGACGTTCAGCGTGAACTCGTTGACGCGAAGGTCCTTGCTGCCGGGCGAAGGAACCGACTTGATCTCGACGAGCTCGGGCTGGTGCAGCCACGGCGACGCTTCGATGTTGCGCATCAGCGTCGAGACCCGGGCGTTCGATTGGGCGTAGCCGACCAGCGTGACCTTTGCGCCGGTCTGCTTCAGCGACCTCAGGTAGATGCCGTCGGGCAGCTGGCGCACCATCTGGTCGAGCAGGTGCACGGCTTCCGTCCGATTGGACTGGAGCGTCTCGACGACCTGCTTCCGCGCGAGCAGCGCCTGCGTCTGCTCGCGCAGCTTGTCGATCTCCTTGATCTGGTCGTCGAGCTTGGCGATCTCCGTCTTGAGCAGCGCGTTGCGGCTTTGCTGGTTCTCGATCTGCGCCAGGAAGATCACGTGCCCAAGCAGGACGACCGCCAGGCCGAGGATCGCGAGGCCGATCGACAGCGAAACGAACTGGCGCTGGCGCGCCTGGCGCTTCTGCTCGCGGTGGGGCAGCAGGTTGATGCGAATCATTCGAAGCCCCGCAACGCGAGTCCGCAGGCGATCAGAAGCAGCGGCGCGTCCTGGGCGAGCTGGCGCGGACGGATCCGGTCGGAAGTCGCCATGTTGGCGAACGGGTTGGCGATGATCGTGGCGACCCCGGCGCGCTTCGCGACGAGCTCGTCGATCCCGGGCAGGAGCGCGCAACCGCCGGCCAGCACGATCTGGTCGACCTGGTTGTAGGAGGTCGACGTGAAGAAGAACTGCAGCGCGCGGGTGACCTCGAGCGCCAGCGTCTCCATGAACGGCTGCAGGACGTCGCCGTCGTAGTTCTCGGGGAGTCCCTGGCTCTTCTTCGCCGATTCGGCCTCGTCGGGCGTCAGGTTGAACGCCCGCTGGATGTCGTGCGTCAGCTGGTTGCCGCCGAACGCCTGGTCCCGGGAGAACAGGAACTGGCCGTTGCGCAGCACGTAGAAATGCGTCACGTGCGAGCCGATGTCCACCAGCGCGATGTTCTGGTCGCGCCCGCTCGCCGGCAGCGTCGGCGAAATGAGCTCGAACGCCTGCTGCATCGCATAGGACTCGACGTCCATCACGCGCGGCTTCAGGCCCGCGGCCTCGGCCACGGCGACACGGTCCTCGACCTTTTCCTTGCGGGAGGCGGCGATCAGCACCTCGGATTCGTCGGGATTGTTCGGCGCGGGACCCAGTGTCTGGAAGTCGAGGTTGACTTCGTCGAGCGCGAACGGGATGTACTGGTTGGCCTCGGCCTCGACCAGGAGCTCGAGGTCCTCCTCCTTCTGCCCGGCGGGCACGATGATCTTCTTCGTGATGACCATGGCGGACGGAAGGGCAAGCGCGACGTTGCGGTTCCGGCTCCCGAGCCGCTTGTGGGCGCGCTTCAGCGCGTCGCTGACGAGGTCGAGGTTCGCGATGTTGCCGTCGGCGACGACGTCGCGGACCAGCGGCTCGATCGCGTAGCGCTCGAGCCGGTAGGTGCCCTTCCCCGTTTCGGCGAGCTCCACGAGCTTCAGCGCCGTGGAGCTTATGTCGACTCCGATCAGAGACGGGTACTTCGTCTTGAACGTGTCGAAGAGGGAATTGAGTTTTTCGGCGAGCATGGCAGCCTTGGGCGCAATGCTGATAATCTACATTAAAGATTGGCAGCAAGTATGAAGGTTGTCAAATTGTTTTCCTCCCGGGGATGGGTTTGTTGTATGTCCGCCTATAATCGGCGCTTCACCCCTCCCATCGGGCAAGTTATATTCCCTTATGCTAAGGCGGTGGCTACTCTACATCGGGTCCGTCCTGCTTGGGCTCGCCACGGTCGGGGCCCTGCTCGGCGCGTTCGTGCTGGCGCTCCTTTATCCGACGCTGCCCTCGCTCGAAAGCCTGACCGACTACCGGCCCAAGATTCCGCTGCGGATCGTGTCCGCCGAAGGCGACCTGCTGGGCGAGTTCGGCGAGGAGAGGCGCGCTGTCGTCAACATCGGCGACGTTCCGGATGTCATGAAACAGGCCATCCTGGCGGCCGAGGACGAGCGCTTCTATTCGCATGGCGGGGTCGATTACCTCAGCGTCCTGCGCGCCGCCACGTCGAATCTCGCGTCCGGAACCCAGCAAGGCGCCGGGACCATCACCATGCAGGTCGCCCGCAACTTCTTCCTCACGCGGGAGAAGACGGTCACCCGCAAGCTCCGGGAGGTCCTGCTGGCGTGGAAGATCGAGGACAACCTTTCCAAGGACGAGATCCTGCAACTCTACGTCAACCAGATCTTCCTCGGGCAGCGGGCCTATGGATTTGCCGCCGCCGCCCAGATCTATTTCGGCAAGGCCCTCAAGGACGTCACGCCGGCCGAGGCGGCGATGCTCGCCGGCCTGCCGAAAGCGCCGTCGGCCTACAACCCGGTCACCAACCCCAAACGTGCGAAAACCCGGCAATTGTATGTACTGCAGGCGAATGCACGACCTGAAGTACATCACCGACGCGCAATTCCGCGACGCACAGACCGCGCCGCTGGCGGTCCGGCAGGGGCTCCGCGAAGCGGTCCCGCTCCATGCCGAATTCGTCGCGGAGATGGCGCGCCAGGTGGTGTTCGACGCCTACGGCGAGGACGCCTATACCCGGGGCCTCACCGTCCACACGACCGTGCGCCGGGCCGACCAGGAGGCCGCGTATGCTGCGGTGCGGCGAGGCGTCTTCGATTACGACCGTCGCCACGGTTACCGGGGGCCGGAGGATTACGCCAGCCTGCCGGAGGACGCTGCCGAGCGGGAGGCCGTCCTGGAGCGGCTGTTTCAGGAGGCCGACGATTCCGAAGGCCTTGTCACGGCCGTTGTCACGGAAGCGCAGCCGACGGTGGTCAAGGCGGTGCTGGCCGACGGGGAAGCCGTGGAAATCACCGGGGACGGGCTCAAGTTCGCCGCCCGATCGCTCGGGGACAAGGCGGCGTCGACCACCCGGATCCGGCCCGGCGCGGTCATCCGCCTGGCCCGCGACGCCAAAGGCCGCTGGGAAATCACCCAGCTCCCGCAGGCGGAGGCGGCCTACGTTTCGGTGCGTCCCACCGACGGCGCGATTCTTTCGCTCGTCGGCGGGTTCGATTTCGAGCGCAACAAGTTCAACCACGTCACGCAGGCGCAGCGGCAGCCCGGCTCGGCGTTCAAGCCGTTCATCTATTCGGCCGCGCTCGAAAAGGGCTTCACCCCGGCCACGGTCGTCAACGACGCGCCCTTCTTCGTGCCGGCGGCGAAGACCGGCGGCGAGGACTGGGAGCCCAAGAACTACGACGGCAAGTTCGACGGCCCGATGCGAATCCGCACGGCGCTCGCCAAATCGAAGAACCTCGTGACCGTCCGCGTGCTGCAGGCGATCGGCCCACAGTACGCGCAGGACTACATCGCGCGGTTCGGCTTCGACCCGAAATTGCACCCCCCTTATCTGACGATGGGTCTCGGCGCGGGTTCGGTGACGCCGATGCAGATGGTGACGGCCTTCGCGGTATTCGCGAACGGCGGCTACCGCATCGCGCCGTACGTCATCGCCCGGATCGTCGACGCCAAGGGGACGGTGCTGTCCGATGCCGCGCCGGCCGTCGCCGCGGAGACGGCCGAGCGCGCGATCGATCCGCGCAACGCCTGGATCATGACCTCGCTGCTGAAGGACGTGGTCCGCGTCGGCACCGCGACGCGCGCGCTGTCGCTCAACCGGAGCGATCTCGCCGGCAAGACCGGCACCACGAACGAGAATGTCGACGCATGGTTCTGCGGGTTCAACGCGGCGATCGTCGGCGTGTCCTGGATCGGCTTCGACCAGCCGAGGACACTCGGTCTCGACGAGACGGGCGCTCGTGCAGCGCTGCCGATCTGGATCGCGACGATGGCGAAGGTACTGAAGGGCACGCCGGAGGCAACCTTGCCGATGCCGGGCGGCATCCTCGCCGTGTCGATCAACCCGGAAACGGGGCTGCGCGACGACGCGAGCGGCCTCACCGAGTACTTCTTCGCGGAGTTCCCGCCGCGCGGCCGCGACGACAGTCTCGGCACCCCCGGCAAGGCGGGCAAGGACATCCGCGACCAGCTCTTCTAGCGCGGGTCACCACGATGCCGGCAGCGCGCAACCACGGCCGTGCGGACGGCCTCCGCCGTGAGCGCGATCGCATCCGCATTGCGCAGACGGCCGCACGGCTCATCGCCGAGCACGGGCTCACCGACTGGACGCTCGCCAAGCGGAAGGCGGCACGGCAGCTGATGTTGCCGGAGACCGCGCCGCTCCCGTCCAACGACGAGATCGAGGTCGCGCTCGCGGACCATCATGCGCTGTTCGGCGGCGACGCCCATCTCGCGGCACTGCGGCGCCAACGCACGGAGGCGCTCGGCTGGATGCGCCGGCTCGCGCAATGGGAGCCGATGCTGGTCGGCGGCGTGGCTGCAGGCTGGGCAAGCGAACACAGCGATGTGCGGCTCGAGCTCGTCGCCGACGATCCGAAGGCGGTGGAAATGGCCCTCGCCGGTGCGGGTATCACCTACGCGGCGCTGCCGCCGCGTGCCGACGATCCGGCGGCGCACCTGCGCATCGATTCGCCCCGCGCCGCGGTGCGGATCGCCATCCTGACGCCGCAGCAGCGGCGCAACCGTCCGCGGCAAAGCGATGAGCCCCGCCTCGCGGCGGACGACGTCGCGGAATTGCTTTCGCCGGCCGGCAGCCAGCGGGCAGGAGCGTCGTCGTCCTGAGCGGGAATCCGCGGCGGAGTCCGCTGCCTTGCGTCAGGGAACTCGGCGAACCGTCGACGGTCTATTCGGCAGACGGAAACGTCTCCCGCTTTCCTCCCTGAGCGGGTGCCCTCGGTCGTGACCACTCCTACCGGGGGTCTTTCGGGCCCCGCGCCATTCCCCTTGAGCGCGGGGCTCCTTCTTTTGTGTCGCCGGAAATCCCATCTGCGAATCCCGCGTCCCCGGGGCCGTACGCGGACTCGCCGAGCCACCCGGCGAGCATCGCCTCCGCCTCCTCGATGCCGATGCGGCGCGTCGCCGAGAATCCCACGACCGTGACCTGCGCCGTGTGCACGGGAAACGACGCGGCGATCTCCCGCTCGATCGTGCGTTTCGCCACGCGTTGCGCCGACGGCGTGAATTTGTCCATCTTGGTCGCGAGGACAAGCACCGGGCGGCCGCTCGTCAGGTAACCGGCGAGCAACTGGCGGTCGAGCGCGGAAAGCCCGTGCCGCGCGTCGATCACCAGCGCGAGTCCCACGAGCGATTGCCGCGTTGCCAGATAGCGCGCCAGGAATTCCTGCCAGTGGCGCTTCAGCGCCTGCGGCACGGCCGCGTAACCGTAGCCGGGCAGGTCGGCGAGCAGCGCCCCGTTGCGCAGGCGGAAGAAATTGATCTGCTGCGTGCGGCCGGGCGTCTTGCTGGTGAAGGCGAGGCGCGACCGGTTGGCCAGCGCGTTGATCGCACTGGACTTGCCGGCGTTGGACCGCCCTGCGAACGCGATCTCCGGCGGGCCCGGAGGCGGCAGCTGCTCGTCGTTGGCGACGGTGAGCACGAACTCCGCCTGCCGGATCGGATGCGCTAGCACCTGCGGCCCTTCGGGTCGTCCGGGCGCAGTCCGGCTTTGGCCGGGCACGGCGATTCCGTTACAATGCGATGTTTTTGCACCATGGGTTCGGCGCCCTGCGGGCGGTGTCCCGGCGCCACCGCCGGAACGCCCGCCGCCGCCTTCGAGGAGTCTTCCGATGAAACGCTTGTTGCTGCTGGTCGCGGTCGCCAGCACGTTGCCCGCGGCCGCTGCATTGGCGCAGACCCCGGCGGGCAAGCCCGATCTGGCCAAGGCCGAATCCATCGTGAAGGAAGTCTGCGCCGCGTGCCATGGCCAGGACGGCAACAGCGCCACGCCGGTGAATCCCAACCTGGCCGGACAGCACGCCGAGTATATCACCCTGCAATTGACGCATTTTCAGGCGGGAATTCGCGTGAATCCGGTCATGCAGGGAATGGCGGCGCCGCTGAAACCCGAGGACATGAAGGCGCTCGGCATCTACTTCTCGCAGCAGAAGCCGAAGGGACTCGCCGCCAAGGACGCGGCGCTCGTGACGGCCGGGCAGAAGCTCTACCGCGGCGGCGATTCGTCGATCGGCATGCCGGCGTGCGCGGCCTGCCATTCGCCGAACGGCGCAGGCGTCCCGAAGAACTATCCGCGCCTCGCCGGCCAATATGCCGACTACACGTATGCGCAGCTCAAGGCGTTCCGGACCGGCGAACGCGGCGCCGACAAGGAGGGCAAGGACACCAACGGCAAGATCATGGCCGCGATCGCCGCCCGGATGACCGAGACCGAGATGAAGGCGCTCGCCGAGTACACGTCCGGATTGCGCTGAGTCCCGTCCTCGTCCGCGCGGGCTCCGCCCAGCGCCCCTCAGCTTCGCATCGGCTCCACCGGGCTCGCGACGCATCGCGCGAGCACCTCGCGCCAGTCGGGCAACCCGAATCCGAACGTCGCCTCGAAACGCGTCGTTGCCAGCACGCCGTAGGCGGGCCGGCGCGCCGGCGTCGGATATTGCGCGGTGGAGATCGGCACGATGCGCGGCCGCGGCGCATCCCCGACGATCGCGCGCGCGAATTCGTGCCAGCTCGCCTGGCCCGTCGATGACAGGTGATAGAGCCCGGCGCGCTCGGCGATCGCGGACATTCCGGCGCCGACGACGCGAGCGGTCGCCTCCGCGAGCGCGCGCGACCAGTTGGGCACGCCGATCTGGTCGGCGACGATCGACAGCTCGTCGCGCTCGGCGGCCAAGCGCCGTATCGTCAGCAGGAAATTGCTGCCGCGCAATCCGTAGACCCAGCTGGTCCGGAAGACGAGCGCGTGCGCGCCGGTGGCTGCGATCGCGCGCTCGCCCTCGAGCTTGGTCGCGCCGTAGGCGTTCAGCGGCGCCGTCGGCGCATCTTCCGGATAGGGAGTCGTGCGCATCCCGTCGAACACGTAGTCGGTCGAGTAGTGGATCAGCACGGCGCCCTGCCGCTTCGCCTCGTCGGCGAGGATGCCTGGTGCGCGGCCGTTGACGGCGCGCGCGAGCTCGGTCTCCGTCTCCGCCCGGTCGACGGCCGTGTACGCGCCCGCGTTGACGACGAGGGCCGGCTTCGCGCCGCGCATCGCCGCCACGATCGCGTCGGGGTCGGCGAGGTCGAGCGTCGTGCGATCGGTGCCGATCACCTCGCCGAGGGGCGCGAGGAGCCTGACGAGCTCGAAGCCGAGCTGACCGCGGGCGCCCGTCACGAGTATCGTCGGCCGCATCGGTGGACCGCTAGGGGTAGACGTCGGCGGCGGCGAGCGGCATTCCCGCCGCATCCTTGGCGGTCAGGATCGGGACGCCGGAAAGCGGCCAGTCGATCGCGAGCGCGGCGTCGTTCCACAGCAGCGATCGCTCGTGTTCCGGATACCAGTAGTCGGTCGTCTTGTACAGGAATTCCGCGTAATCCGACACGACGAGAAAACCGTGCGCGAAACCCGGCGGCACCCAGAGCATCCGGCGGTTCTGCGCCGACAGCGTCAGGCACGACCGAGCGGCCGAACGTCGGCGAGCTGCGGCGAAGGTCGACGACGGCGTCGAAGACTTCGCCGGCGACGCAGCGCACGAGCTTGCCTTGCGCGTGCTCGATCTGGTAGTGCAATCCGCGCAGCACGCCGCGCCGCGAGCGCGAGTGGTTGTCCTGCACGAACGTCGCGCCGAGCCCCGCCGCCGCGAAGGCGCGCGCGTTCCAGCTCTCCATGAAGAAGCCGCGATCGTCGCCGAACACCTTCGGGTCGATCAGCTTGACGTCGGGGAGCGCGGTCGGAGTGACGTTCACCGGACGTCCGGCTCGCGCAGCAGTCCGAGCAGGTACTGGCCGTAGCTGTTCTTCGCCATCGCCTGGCCGAGCCGCTCGACATCGGCGGCGCTGATGTAGCCCAGCCGGTACGCGATCTCCTCGGGGCAGGCGATCTTGAGACCCTGGCGGCGCTCGATCGTCGCGATGTACTGCGCGGCCTCGAGCAGCGACTCGTGGGTGCCCGTGTCGAGCCAGGCCATGCCGCGGCCCATGACCTCGCAGTCGAGCCGGCCACGCGCCAGATACGCCATGTTCACGTCGGTGATCTCGAGCTCGCCGCGCGCGGACGGCTTCAGAGTCCGCGGCGATGTCGATAACTTCGTTGTCGTAGAAATACAGGCCGGTGACCGCATAGCGCGACTTCGGCTTCTTCGGCTTTTCCTCGAGGCTTCGCACCCGGCCGTTGGCGTCGAATTCGGCGACGCCGTACCGCTCCGGATCCGCGACCGGGTACGCGAACACCGTCGCGCCTTCGGTTCGCGCACCGGCGCGCGCCAGCTGCAGCGACAGGTCGTGCCCGTAGAAGATGTTGTCCCCCAGCACCAGCGCCGATGAATCGCGGCCGACGAAGCTCCTGCCGATGACGAAGGCCTGCGCGAGCCCCTCGGGCGCAGGCTGCACCGCGTAGGAAAGGGCGAGACCCCACTTCGCGCCGTCGCCCAGGAGCGCCTGGAAACGCGGCGTGTCCTCCGGTGTGGATATCAGCAGGATGTCGCGCATCCCTGCGAGCATCAGCGTCGACAGCGGATAGTAGATCATCGGCTTGTCGTACACCGGCAGGAGCTGCTTGGAGACGACCTGCGTCACCGGGAAGAGCCGGGTGCCGGATCCGCCGGCGAGGACGATCCCCTTGCGCGTCATGGCGACCCCCGGCCGCGCTCATGCGGTTGCCGCCGCGTAGTTGAGCGAAATCCACTTCTGGTATTCGCGGCTCGTCACCGCGGCGAGCCACGCGCCGTTGTCGAGGTACCACTGCACGGTGCGGCGCATTCCGGTGACGAACGTCTCGTCCGGGGTCCAGCCGAGCTCGCGACGGATCTTCGACGCATCGATCGCATACCGCCGATCGTGCCCGGGACGGTCCTGCACGAACGTGACGAGCCCCGCGTAATCGCGGCCCGGCGCGAGCTCCGCCAGGATCCGGCAGATCGCGTGCACGACCTCGAGGTTGGTGATCTCCGCGTTGCCACCGACCGCGTAGGTTTCGCCCGGGCGCCCGTTCGCGAGCACCGCGCGAATCGCCGCGCAGTGATCGCCGACGTACAGCCAGTCGCGGACGTTCCGGCCGTCGCCGTAGATCGGCAAGGCCTTGCCGGCCAGCGCGTTGACGATCATCAGCGGGATCAGCTTCTCCGGGAACTGCCGCGGCCCGTAGTTGTTCGAGCAGTTGGTCGTCAGCGTCGGCAGTCCGTACGTGTGGTGATACGCGCGCACCAGATGATCGGCCGCCGCCTTCGACGCCGAGTACGGACTGTTCGGCGCGTAGGGCGTCGTCTCGGAAAATGGCGGATCCTCGGGACCGAGCGAGCCGAAGACCTCGTCGGTCGAAATGTGGACGAAACGGAATGCAGCGCGCTCGTCTTCCGGCAGCGACGCACCAGAAGGCGCGCGCCGCTTCGAGCAGCGTGAACGTGCCGACGACGTTGGTTTCGACGAAAGCGGCCGGGACCGTGGATCGACCGGTCGACGTGGCTCTCCGCGGCGAAATTGACGATCGCGCGCGGCCGATGCAGGGCGAGCAGCGCGTCGACGCACGCGCGGTCGCCGATGTCGCCGCGGACGAAGACGTGCCGCGCGTCGCCCCGGAGCGCTTCCAGGCTGCCGAGGTTGCCGGCGTAGGTGAGCTTGTCGAGATTGACGACGGGCTCGGCCGAGCGCGCCAGCCATTCCAGAACGAAGTTGGCGCCGATGAAGCCGGCTCCGCCGGTGACGAGAATCATGGGATCGGGGAAGGCAATCCGGGAGGCCGCGGCGCACGCGACGCGGCGCGCGCGGAAGCGGATTCTATCATCGGCGCCGGCGTCAGGCGGGGATCCCGTAGTAGTGCCGATACCACGCGACGAAACGTGCGAGACCGTCGGCGAGCGGCGTGCGCGGCGCGAACCCGGTGACCGCCGCGAGGCGGTCGGTCGCCGCATAGGTCGCCGGCACGTCGCCGGGCTGCATCGGCGCGTACTTCTTGATCGCGGGCCGGCCGAGCAGCCGCTCGAGCGTCGCGATGAACGTCAGGAGCTCGACCGCCTCGTGATTGCCGATGTTGTAGACCGCGTACGGCGCGCCGGTCGGTCCCCCGGCAGGCGGCTTTTCGACCACCCGCGCGACGCCCTCGACGATGTCGTCGACGTACGTGAAATCGCGGCGCATCTTCCCGTCGTTGAAGACGCGGATCGGCAGGCCGGCGAGGATCGCCTTCGTGAACAGCATCGGCGCCATGTCGGGACGTCCCCACGGCCCGTAGACCGTGAAGAAGCGCAGTCCGGTCGTCGGCAGCCGATAGAGGTGGCTGTAGCTGTGCGCGATCAGTTCGTTCGCCTTCTTGGTCGCGGCGTAGAGGCTCACCGGGTGGTCGACGTTCTGGTCCTCGGAAAACGGCAGCGTGTGGTTCGCGCCGTAGACGCTGGAGCTCGACGCGTAGACGAGGTGCGCGATGCCGGAGTGCCGGCAGCCCTCGATGACATGGCCGAAGGCCGTCAGGTTGTTCGCGAAATACGCGCCCGGATTGATGAGCGAATAGCGGACGCCCGGCTGCGCGGCGAGATGGACGACGTGCGTGAACGCGTGGTCGCGGAACAGCTGCGCCGTGGCGCCCGGCATCGGCGAGATCGATGCGCTCGAACCGGAACCCCGGGCGCCCGGCGAGCCGCGCGAGCCGCGCCTCCTTCAGCGCGACGTCGTAGTACGGGTCGAGGTTGTCGACGCCGAGGACGGCGATTCCCGCGTCGAGCAGCCGCGCCGCCGCATGCATGCCGATGAAGCCGGCGCAACCGGTGACCAGGACGCGTCCAACCGCGGCGCCGCTCATTGGACGGCCCCCACGCTTGCGGCATTCGCCGCTGCGCTGCCCCCCGAGGGGGCGCGGTTCGCGGCTTGGGACGGCCCGGCGCCGCTCATTGGACGGCCCCCACGCTTGCGGCATTCGCCGCCGCGCTGCCCCCCGAGGGGGCGCGGTTCGCGGCTTGGGACGGCCCGGCGCCGCTCATTGGACGGCCCCCACGCTTGCGGCATTCGCCGCTGCGCTGCCCCCCGAGGGGGCGCGGTTCGCGGCTCGGGACGGCCCGGCGCCGCTCACGACTGCGACCCCGTTGCGGCAAGCGCGCGCAGCTTCGCGTATTTCAGGAAGCTCGCGAAGCAGCCGATCGCGATGTGGACGAAACCGGCGACGCCGTCGAGAAATCCCAGCCGCACCACGTAGAAGCGGAGGAACCGCGCGAGCGGCGAGACGACCAGCCGCGCGACGCTCGCGCGCTCGCCGCGCAGCGTGCATCGCCTCGGCCTGCAGCGTCGTGTAACGGTTCTGCTTCGCGATGTACGCGTCGAGCGATTCGGCCGACGCGTGCAGCAGGTCGCCCGCAAGCCGCGACGACCGAGCCGTCGGTCGTCACGTTCTCGTGCACGGGATCGTCGGTCCAGCGCGCGTGGCGCCGGTCGAACACCCGAACGATCCAGTCCGGATAGCCTTCGCCGTGCTCGAGCCAGCGGCCGAGAAAGCGGTTGCGGCGCGCCACCGCGAACGCCACCGCGGCCGGCGCGGCGCCGAGCGCCGCGCGGATCGCGGCGCCGAGCTCCGGCGTGACGCGCTCGTCCGCGTCGAGGCACAGCACCCAGTCGTGCGCGGCCTGCGCCACGGCAAAATTCTTCTGCGGCCCGAATCCCTGCCACGGCTGCACGATGACGCGCGCGCCGCAGCGGCGGGCGATTTCCACGGTATCATCGCTGCTGCCCGAATCGACGACGACGATCTCACCGGCAAACGGCGCCGACGCGAGGCAGTCCGCAAGCTGTGCGGCCGCATCGCGCGTGATCACACAAAGACTCAGGGGAAGCTGCGCGGACATGCGCGTGACGATCGCGGGGCCGTCGGCGCGGCGCAGGTTGACGATGCGCGCATTCTACGGGTTTTCGCCGGACCTTTGGCCGCGCGTCCCGTACGCCGGAGCCGCCCCGTGACCGCGATCCTCGTCGTGCGGCCCTCTTCGCTTGGGGACGTCGTCCACGCGCTGGCGCTCGTCGCCGACGTGCACGAGAAGCGTCCCGGGCTCGCCGTGGACTGGGTTGCCGAGGAGGGTTTCGCGCCGCTCGTCGCGCTCGATCCCGGCGTGCGGCGCGTGATTCCCGTCGCGCTGCGCCGCTGGCGCGGGCGCCTGTTCGCGGGGGCGACGTGGCGCGAGATGGCCGCGTTCCGCGCCGACCTCCGTCGCGACGAGTACGCGGCCGTGCTCGACCTGCAGGAGCAGGTGAAAGGTGCGCTCATCGCGGGGCTCGCGCGCGGCACGCGACACGGACCCGACCGCGCCAGCATCCGCGAGCCGGTCGCGACGCTCGCACACGACGTCCATCACGCGATCGACCCGAACCAGCACCTGATCGACCGCTGCCGACAGCTCGCCGCGGCGGCGCTGCGCTATTCCGTCGACGGTCCGCCGCGCTTCGGGCTCGTCGCGCCCGCGCTGCCTGCCCGCGGCGTGATGCCGGACGGTCCGTACATGATCTTCCTGCACGCGACGAGCCGCGCCGACAAGCTGTGGCCGGAAGCGAACTGGCGTGCGCTGATCGGCGCGTTCGTGCGTGCGGGATTCGTCCATCCTGCTCCCGTGGGGCAACGCGGAGGAGCGCGCGCGCAGCGAGCGCCTTGCCGCGGGCGAGCCGGCCGCGCGAGTGCCGCCGCTGCAGTCGCTGGGTTCGCTTGCCGCGCTCACCGCACGGGCCGAGCTCGTCGTCGGCGTCGACACCGGCCTCGTGCACCTCGCCGCGGCCCTCGGCACGCCGACGGTGGCGCTGTTCGTCGCGACCGATGCGAGGCTCGCCGGCGTCGAACGGGCAAGCGCCGGCGCGCGCGACCTGGGCGGGATCGGACAAGTGCCGTCCGTCGATGCGGTGATCGATGCCGCGGGCGTGCTGCTGCGCCGCGTGCCGAACTGCTAGCGACGCCGATGCGTGCGCTCTACACGCTGCTCTGGCATCTCGCGCTGCCGGTCCTGCCGCTGCGGCTGTGGTGGCGCGGGCGCCGCGAACCAGGCTACCGCGAGCGCATCGGCGAGCGCTACGGGCGGTATCGCGACGACGCTCGCCCCGGGAACCGGCCCGTGCTCTGGGTGCACGCGGTCTCGCTCGGCGAAACGCGGGCGGCCGTGCCGCTCGTCGACCGGCTACACCGGGCGTACCCGGAGGCGACCGTGCTCGTGACGCACATGACGGCGACGGGCCGCGCGGCCGGGCGGGCGCTGTTCGGCGACGGCGCCGTCCAGGCCTGGCTGCCCTACGACGTGCCGTTCGCGGTGCGGGCCTTCCTGGGGCATTGGAACCCGCGCGCCGCGTTCATCATGGAGACCGAACTGTGGCCGAACGTGGTCGCGCTCGCGCACGATGCGGGCGTGCCGGTCTTCCTCGTCAACGCGCGGATGTCGGAGCGATCCGCGGCCGGCTACGCGCGCATTCCCTCGCTCACCCGTCCGATGCTGGCGGCGCTGGCCGGCGTCGCGGCACAGGCGGAGGCCGACGCGGCGCGCCTTGCGGCGCTCGGCGCGCCGGCGCCCGTGGTCACCGGCAACCTCAAGTTCGACGTCGGCATCCCCGACACCGCCCTCGCGCTGGGCCGCGAATTCCGCGTGCGCTTCGGCGAGAATCGCCCGGTGTGGCTCGCGAGCTCGACGCGCGAGGGCGAGGAGGCGCTGATCCTCGACGCGATCGCCGCGCGCGGGCTGCCGCCGGCGACGCTGACGGTCATCGTTCCCCGGCATCCGCAGCGGTTTGCAGCCGTCGCAGGGCTGCTCCGCCAGCGTGGCATTCCGTTCGCACGTCGCAGCGACAACGCGCCGGTGGCTGCGGACACCGCCGTCGTGCTCGGCGATTCCATGGGCGAGATGGCAGGGTACTGCGCGGCGGCCGATGTCGTCTTCGTCGGCGGCAGCCTCGTGCCGCTCGGGGGCCAGAACCTGATCGAGCCCATCGCCGTCGGACGACCGACGCTCGTCGGTCCGCACATGTTCAATTTCGCCGAAGCGACGGAGAAAGCGCGCGCGGCGGGCGCCGCGCTCGAAGTGCCGGATGCCGGGGCGCTGATCGCGGAGGTCGCCGCGCTCATCGGCGACCCGGCGCGGCGCGCGGCGATGGGCGAGGCCGCCCTCGCCTTCCACACGGCGCACGGCGGCGCGGCGGACCGCCTGTGGCGGTGGCTGCTCCCGCAGCTCGCGCCGGTGATGGCAACGGCGCAAGCGCCCGCGGCGCCTCGCGCCGTCAGCCCTTGAGCTGGCGGTTGATGTCCTCGACGTCCTGCTCGGACAGCGTGCCGACGGCCTGCTTCAGCCGCAGCACGCCGATCAGGTACTTGAAGTACGCGTCCGCGAGGTCGCGGCCCGTCGAGAACACGTTCTGCTGGACGTTCAGCACGTCGAGGTTCGTGCGCACGCCGACTTCCTGTCCGAGCTTGTTCGAATCCAGGGCGACCTGCGCCGAGACCAGCGCCTGCTGGAACGCCTTCACCGACGCCGCCGCGCTGATGACGCCCGTGTATCCGGTCTGCGCCTGGAAGAGCGCGATGCGCCGCGCCGTCTCGAGGTCCTGCCGCGCCTTGTCCTGCAGCGCGATCGCCTCGCGGACCTTCGATTCGTTGAAGCCGCCCGTGTAGAGCGGCAGCGCGAGCTGGATGCCGATCTGGCCGAAGCGCGAATAGCTGTTGTAGTCGGCCGTCACGGATCCGTTCGAACCCTGGCCGTTGTAGCTCGCCGACGAGATCGACCGTCGGATAGTTGGCCGCCTTCGCGCGGTCGACCTCGAGCACCGCGATGTCGAAAGTCGACTGGGCGATCCTCACGTTGAGGTTTTCCTTGATCGCCTTGTCGACCCAGAACTCGAGCTGGTTGGGCTCGGGCAGCTGCGGCTGGAATCCCGGGCCGACCTTCTTCAGGTCCTTGGGATACCGGCCGATGATCGCGCGCAGCGCGGTGACCCGGTTGTCGTATTCGTTGCGCGTCGTGATCTCCTGCGCGACGATCGAGTCGTACTTGGCCTGCGCCTCGTTGGTGTCGGTGATCGTCGCGACGCCGACCTCGAAGTTGCGCTTCGCCTGGGCGAGCTGCTCGGACACCGCGGCCTTCTGACTCTCGGTGAGCTCGATGTTGAACTGCGCGAGCAGCACGTCGAAATACGCCTGCGCGACACGGAGAATGAGGTCCTGCTGCGCGACGGAGAGCGAGTAGTTCGCCTGCGTGACGAACACCTGCGCCTGGTCGAACGCAACGGAGTTCTGCTTCCGATAGAGCGGCTGCGACGCCGAGATCGTTCCGCTCGCGAAGCCGAAGTTCCGGTTGATGTCGATCGTCGGATCGGTCTTGATCGTCGCGTCGTAGTTGTTGTAGTTCGCGGCGGCGCTGACCGAGGCGCTCGGCAGCAGCCCGGCCCGCGCCTGCGGCAGCTTCTCCTGCGCCGCGTCCCAGGCGAACTTGGCGGCCGCGATCACGGGATCGTTCTGCTGCGCTTCACGGTAGATCTGCATCAGGTCTTCGCCGGCGGCCGGTCCCGCGAACGCAGCGAAGCCGAGTGCCACGGGCATGGCGAGGACCAGCAGGAGTCGGTTCATTGTTGGCGTTCCATCATCGTGCGCCGCGCGCGCGTTCGTTGCGTCCGGGTGTTTCGGATCGGCGGGACGTCAGTAGCGCTTCATCGCCGGGTCGATTTCGACCGCCCACCGCTCGACGCCCCCCTCGAGGTTCTGCACGTCCGCGAACCCGGCTCGTTCGAGAAACATCGCCGCGTGCTGGCTCCGCCGTCCCGTGTGGCACACCATCACCAGCGTCCGCTCGCGCGGCAGCTCGCCGGCGCGGCGCGGGAGCTCGCCCAAGGGAATCAGCAGCGAACCGTCGATCCTGCAGTACTCGAACTCCCACGGCTCGCGGACATCGACGACGACCGGGGGTTCGCGCGAGGCGTCCGCGCGCCAGCGCACAAGCTCGGCGGGAGCGAGTTGCGGAATCAAAACTCGAAACGCGCCGGCGCAGCGGCGTTCTTCAGCGGGTCGATCACGGTCTCGAACAGGATGCGCTTCGCGAGCGCGCCCGGCGCCACCCAGCGCACGAGCCGCGCCAGCATCACCGGCGGCTCGCCGACGACCGCGAACACGCGCCCCCCGGGCGCAAGCTGGTCGATGAACGCGTCGGGCAGAACGGGGGTCGACCCGGTGAGCACGATCGCATCGTACGTCGCGCGGCCCCAGCCGCGGGCGCCGTCCCCGACCTTGACGCTCGACCGACCCCAAGCCGGCGCGAGCGAGCTTCGCCTTGGCTTCCGCGGCGAGCCGCGGGTTGATCTCGACGCTCGTGACCTGTCCGGCCATGCGCGCGAGCAGCGCGGTCAGGTAGCCGCTGCCGGTGCCGATCTCCAGCACGCTCTCCCCTTGCTCGATCTGCAACTCCTGGAGGACGCGGGCCTCCATCTTCGGCGCCCACATCTTCTCGTGGTCGCCCAGCGGAATCTCGAGGTCGGCGAAGGCGAGCAGCCGATACTGGGGCGGAACGAAGTCTTCGCGCCGGACCGAGAAGAGCAGGTCGAGGACGCCCTGGTCGAGAACGTCCCAGGTGCGGATCTGCTGCTCGACCATGTTGAAGCGTGCCTGCTCGATGTCCATAGCGCTCGCCATGCCCGGCATTATCTCATGTCAGACCGGCAGGCCCGACCGGCTCAGTCGCCGGATGCGTGCGCCGGCGCCGCATGGGCGGCCGCCGCCTTGCGTTCGCGCCGCTGGCGCCGGCGCTCGTGCAGCGCGTCGAGATACGTGTAGAGCACGGGAACGACGACCAGCGTCAGCAGCGTCGACGTGATCACGCCGCCGATGATCGCGCGGCCCATCGGTGCCTGCGTCTCGCCGCCCTCGCCGAATCCCATGGCGAGCGGCAGCATCCCGCCGATCATCGCCGCCGTCGTCATCATGATCGGCCGCAGGCGAACCTGGCCCGCCTGCAGCAGCGAGTCGTGCAGGCTCGCGCCGCCGCGGCGGGCGCGATTGGCGAAATCGACGAGCAGGATCGCGTTCTTGGTGACGAGGCCCATCAGCATGATGAAGCCGATCATCGAGAACAGGTTGAGCGTGGTGCCGGTGAGCAGCAAGCGCGAGGAACACGCCGATCAGCGAGAACGGCAGCGACGCCATGATCGCGAACGGCTGCGTGAAGCTCGCGAACTGCGACGCGAGGATCAGGTAGATGAAGATCACGGCGAGGCCGAGCGCCGCGAGCGCCGCCTGGAAGGATTCCGCCATGTCCTTCGCCTGCCCGCCGACGTCGAAGCGATAGCCGGGCGGCAGCGACGATTCCGATTCCTTGATGATCTTCTGCACGTCCTTGTTGACGTCGCCCGACGGCCGCCCTTCGGCGTTCGCGTAGAGCGCGACGCGGCGCTGCAGCTCCTGCCGCTTGATGATCTGCGGCGACGTCGTCTCGACGAGCTCGGCGACCTGCCGCAGCGGCACCATCCGCGCCTCGCCGTCCGGGCCGCGCTTCGTCGTGCTGAGGTAGAGGTTGCCGAGGTCCGCCGGCGAGCCGGCGGCTCTCCTTCGGCAGCTGCACGTTCACTTCGTAGTTCTGCCCGTCCGGTCCCAGCCAGTAGGTGACGGTGTCGCCGGCGAGGAGCGGGCGGATCGTCGATCCGACCTGCTGGACGTTGATGCCGACATCCGCCGCCGCCTCGTTGTTGAGCCGGATCGACAGCGCGGGAGCCGCCGCCTTCTCCGAGATCTCGAGGTCGGCGATGCCCGGAACCTTGGCGACCTTCTGCGCGAATTCGGTGATCAGCGTCGTCAGCGTTTCCGGATCCGGGCCGAGCAGGTTGACCCAGACCGGGCCGGTCGAAGCCGAACGCGAGCTCGATGCCGGGCATCGGCTTCAGCTCGGTCGCGGATCGCGCGCTCGATCTCCTTCTGCGTCCGCGAGCGGGCGCTGCGGTCGGCGAGCTTCAGGTTGACGCGCGCGTAGTTGCGGCCCTCCTCGGTGCCGATCGTCGTCATCGCGAGCGCGATCTCGGGAATGCGCTTCAGCACGGCTTCGACCTGCTGCACCTTGCCGTCCGTGTATTCGAGGCTCGAGCCGACCGGCGTGTTGAGGCGCAGCGAGATGAAGCCCTCGTCGGTCTCCGGAATGAACTCGGTTCCGACCAGCGGCACGATGGCGAAGCTGCCGAAGAAGGCCACGAGCGCGATGGCGATCACGCTCTTGCGATGGCCGAGCGCCCACTCGAGGATCGAGCCGTAGAGCACGTGGAGCCATTCGATCCCGCGCTCGACGCGGTCCATGAACCGGCCGAGCCACGGCACGCGCCTGAACGCGCGACCCGGGCGGATCGTGCCAGACCGACGACAGCATCGGGTCGAGCGTGAACGAGACGAACAGCGACACCAGCACGGCGACGGCGACGGTGACGCCGAACTGGAAGAAGAAGCGGCCGATGATGCCGCTCATGAACGCGATCGGGACGAACACCGCGACGATCGCGAACGTCGTCGCCATCACGGCGAGGCCGATCTCGTCGGTGCCCTCGCGCGCGGCGGTCACGTGATCCTTGCCCTGACCGAGATGCCGCACGATGTTCTCGCGCACGACGATCGCGTCGTCGATCAGGAGCCCGATGCACAGCGACAGCGCCATCAGCGTCAGGAAGTTGAGCGTGAATCCGAACGCGTGGAGCGCGATGAACGTCGCGATCACCGCGATCGGCAGCGTGAGCCCGGTGATGATGGTGCTGCGCCAGCTGTGCAGGAACAGGAACACGATCAGCACCGTGAGCAGCGCGCCCTCGACGATCGTGGACTTCACGCGGTTGACGCTCTTCTCGACCGAGTCGGCGGTCGAGTTGACGACGCGCAGCTCGACGTCGGGCGGAATCCGCTTCTTCAGCGCGGCGACCGCCTCGTTGATGCCGCGGCCCGTGTCGACGATGTTGGCGTCCTGCGACTTCTGGATGTCGAGCGTGATCGACGGCCGGCCGTTGATGCGCGCGATCGACTCCTGCTCCTTCTCGCCGTCGATGACGTCGGCGACCTGCGACAGGTAGACCGGCGCGCCGCCCTGCTGCGCGACGATGATGCGCGCGAACTGCGCGGGGTCCTTGATCTTGCCCTCGACGCGCACGATCGAGTCGGACTGCCCGCGCGTGATGCGGCCCGCCGGGACGTCCTGGTTCGCCGCGCGGACGCGTTGATCACCTGGTCGACGCCGATGCCGAGCGCCGTCACCGCGTTGGGCTTGATCTGGATGAGGATCTGGCGCGTGACGCGGCCGTTGACGTCGATGCGCGCGACGCCGGGCACGTTCTCGAGCCCCTTGACGATCGTCTGGTCGGTGAGCGAGGTGAGGTCGCGCAGGCTCATCGTCGGCGACAGCACGGCGAGCGAGACGACCGGCTGCTGGTTCTCCTGGTCGGCGCGGATGACGAGCGGGTCCTTCACGTCGCGCGGGAAGCCGGGGCGGACCTGCGCGATCTTGTCGCGCACGTCCTGCATCGCCTTCGCCATGTCGGTCGACATCCGGAACTCGGCGAAGACCTGGCTCTGCCCCTCCATCGAGTTCGACCGGATCAGGCTCGACGCCGGAGACGGTGTTGATCGCGTACTCGAGCGGCTTCGTGACGTCGGTCTCGACGACCTCGGGGGAGGCGCCGGGATAGCTCGTCAGCACGAGCACGTACGGCAGGCTCACGTCGGGCATCTGCTCGACGCGCAGCCGGTTGTACGCGAAGAGCCCCAGGACGGCGATGCCGACCATCACCATCGTCGCGAAGACCGGGTTGTTGATCGAGACGCGCGTGATCCACATGGCTGCTCTCCCTCGCCGGGCGCGGCGTCAGCCGGCGACCTGCGTCGTGCCCGACGTCGGCACGGCGGCGGGCGCCGATGCCGGCACGGCGGCGGGCGGCGCCTTGACGATCGCCGGCGCGCCGTCCTTCAGGTTGTCGAAGCGGGCGCGCGAGCACCGGCACGCTGGCGGCAGCGTCGGTCTTGACCTCGACCCGTCCGGCCGCGTCGTCGCGGCGGCCGGTCACGACGCCGCGCTTGACGAGCTTGCCGTTCTCGACCGTCCACACGTACGTCTGGCCGCCTTCGGTGCGGATCGCGGTCGCCGGCAGCGTGGCCACGGGCGCGCTCGCCGCGAGCGCGATGCGCCCGGTCGCGAACATGCCGCCGCGCAGCGCGCCGTCCGGATTCGGGATGCCGACGTAGACGAGGATCGCCCGCGTGCCCGGCTCGGTCGCCGGATTGATCCGCTCGATGCGGCCGGTGAACCTGCGCTCGCCGAAGCCGTCGATCGTGAGCTCGACGGTCTTGCCGATCGCGAGCTCCGGGACGTCGACCGCGGGCACCATCGCCTGCAGCTCGAGGTCCTTGAGGTCGACGACGGTGACGAGCGGCGAGTCGAACGCGACCTTCTCGCCCGGCTGGACGTGCCGCTTGGCGACGACGCCGGTCAGCGGCGACGTGGCGATCGCGTCCTTGCAGCGCGTTCCGCGCGATCTGCACCTGCGCCTCGGCCGACTTCACGGTCCCCTGGGCGACGCTCAAGCTCGACTCGGAATTGTCGAACGCGTTCTGCGAGATGAAGTTCTGCTTGAGCAGCGCGCTGTTGGTCGCGCGCGTCTTCTCGGCAAGCGCGAGCTGCGCCTTCGCCGACTCGAGCGCGCCGATCCGCTCGAGGAGCTTCGCCTCGAGGTCGGCCGTGTCGATCCGCGCGAGCAGCTGGCCGGCCTGCACGGACTCGCCTTCGCGCACCGTGATCTGGCGGACGTCGCCGGACACCTTGGCCTTGACCGTCGCCTGGCGGACCGGCTGCAGGGTGCCCGACACCGGCAGCCAGCGCGAGAGCGGCTTGGCCTCGACGCGCGCCAGGTCGGCCGGCGCGAATTCGAGCGTGACCGGCGGCTGCGTGCCGCGATCCGTCGCCGGCCTTCTTGACGATCCGCATCGCGACGGTGCCGCCGATCGCGCCGATGACGAGCATTGCGACGGCCACGCCGATCACGCGCCCGCGAGTCCATCTCTTTGCCATGCCTGCCCCCTGAAGGCGGCCGTCCGGTGCGGCGGCTCGCCCGATGCGCCGAGACCCGCCCGGGGTGTCCGGAGCGGGTCCGCTTTGGATCGTTCTCCCGCTTGGATGCGCGGCGACGGCGGTTCGGATTCGAAAGACTGCGTAGTTTAGGCCCGGGGCGCGGCCCCGAGAAGCCTGCTGCGACGGGGCGCCGCCGGGCGCGACGGGCGGCGCCGGCGGCGCGCGAACCGTCGCGGGCCGCGGACGCGGCCGGGCCGTGCGCATTGACAGGCCGGGCAGGATAGCAAATAATTATCTGTTGCCCTATTCGTCTCGCCAACCCCCTTCGTCCCGGAGAAACTCGATGAACATGACCCATAAGCTCGGCCTGACGCTGCGTCGCGGCCGCGCTCGTAACCTTCTACGGTTGCGGCAAGGAAGAACCCAAGAAGGCAGCCGAAGCCCCGAAAGCGCCGGCGGCACCGGCCGAAGAGGTCGTCGTCGTCAAGATCGGCCATGCCGGCCCGCTGACCGGCGGCATCGCCCACCTCGGCAAGGACGACGAGAACGGCGTGCACCTCGCGGTCGACGAAGCCACCGCAAAGGAAGGTCAAGATCGGCGGCAAGATCATCAAGTTCGAGATGATGAGCGAGGACGACCAGGCCGACCCGAAGATGGGCCCGACGATCGCGCAGAAGTTCGTCGACGCCAAGGTCGCCGGCGTGGTCGGCCACCTGAATTCCGGCGTGACGATCCCCGCCTCGGCCGTCTACAACCAGGCCGGCATCCCGATGATCTCCGGCTCGGCGACGAACCCGAAGCTGACCGAGCAGGGCTTCAAGGTCGTCTTCCGCACCGTCGGCCGCGACGACCAGCAGGGTCCCGCCGTCGCCGCGTACATCGCGAACGAGCTGAAGGCGAAGAAGGTCGCGATCGCCGACGACGCGACCGCCTACGGCGAAGGGCTCGCCAACGAGGTCGAGAAGACGCTGAAGGCCGCCGGCGTGCAGGTCGTCGCCCGCGAGAAGACCAACGACAAGGCGACCGACTTCAAGGCGATCCTGACCAAGATGAAGGGCAAGAATCCGGACGTCATCTTCTACGGCGGCATGGACGCCACCGGCGGCCCGATGATCAAGCAGGCGCGCGAGCTCGGCATCAAGTCGGTGTTCGCGTTCGGCGACGGCGCGTGCACCAGCGAGATGACCAAGCTCGGCGGGCCGGCGTCCGAAGGCATGATCTGCTCGCAGGCGGGCATCCCGACGCAGATGGCGTCGCAGGAGTTCCAGACGGCGTTCAAGGCGAAGTACGGCGAGGTCAAGCAATACGCGCCGTTCTTCTACGACGCCGCCAAGATCCTGATCGCCGCGATGCAGAATGCGGACTCGACCGACCCGGCCAAGTACCTGCCGGAAGTCGGCAAGATCAAGTTCGACGGCGCGACCGGCCACATCGAGTTCGACGAGAAGGGCGACCGCAAGGACGCCGAAATGACGATCTTCCAGATGAAGAACGGCAACGTCGAGCCGATCGCGATCATCAAGGCCGGCAAGACGACGAAGATCGGCGTCGGAAGGCGCGGCCGCGGCGCCGCGGCGCTCCGGCGGCAGCCCGCTGCAGCTCCGGCGGCACCGATGGCAAGGACGCGCCGAAGAAGTAAGCGCGGTCCCGCATCGGCGAAAACGGCGTCCCTCGGGGCGCCGTTTTCTTTGCGCGCCGCCCGCCTGTGGGACCCGGCGCGCCGTCGTGGGCGGGCCCGTGCCGACGGGCTTGGCCACCGATGCGCCCGCCGGCACCACACCCCAGCGCGACCTCGCCACGGTCCCTCGAGAGCGGGGTTGCCCGCTTCCCGCCAACCCGCACAATCCCCGAACTCCAAGAAGCGCGGACCGGCGCCGGCCGGATCGCGGCAACCGCCCGGAGATGACCCGGCGTGCCCCGGGGGAGGTCCGTTTGGACATTTTCCTGCAGCAGATCATCAACGGCCTGACGCTCGGCAGCGTGTACGCCGTCGTCGCGCTCGGCTACACGATGGTGTACGGCATCATCCAGCTCATCAACTTCGCGCACGGCGAGGTGGTGATGATCGGCGCGATGGTGGCGTTCTCGGTGATCACCGCGCTCGCCGGCGCGCACACCGGTCTGCCGCCGCTCGCGATCGTCGCCGCCGGCGTGCTGGTCGCGGTCCCCGTCTGCATGGCCGTCGGCTACACGCTGGAGCGCGTCGCGTACCGGCCGCTGCGCAACGCGCCGCGGCTCGCGCCGCTCATCACGGCGATCGGCCTGTCGATCATCCTGCAGCACCTCGCGATGATCATCTGGAGCCGCAACCCGCATCGCGTTCCCGCAGATCATCACGGTGACGCCCTATCCACGTCACCGGCAATCCCAACGGCGCGACGATCACCAACGTGCAGGTCGCGATCATCGTCACGTCGGTGATCATGATGGCCGGGCTGCTCGCGCTCGTGTACCGGACGAAGCTCGGCATCGCGATGCGCGCGACGTCGCAGAACCAGCAGGTCGCCGGACTGATGGGCATCAACATCAACACGGTGATCGCGCTGACCTTCGTCATCGGCGCCGGGCTGGGCGCGGTGGCCGGCGTGATGGTCGGCACCTACTACGGCATCGCGCAGTACCAGATGGGCTTCATCCTCGGCCTCAAGGCGTTCTCGGCGGCGGTGCTGGGCGGCATCGGCAACCTCGCCGGCGCGATGCTGGGCGGCGTGCTGCTCGGCCTCATCGAGGCGCTCGGCGCGGGCTACGTCGGCGACCTCACCAATCTGTGCCAGCTCGCGGACTGGTCGGACGCGATCGCGCGGCGCTGCGTCGACGACCCGAACCTCACGCTGTTCGGCTCGCAACTACCAGGACGTGTTCGCGTTCCTGGTGCTGATCGCCGTGCTCATCTTCCGGCCGTCCGGGCTGCTGGGCGAGCGCGTCAGCGACCGCGCCTAGGAGGATCGCCATGCAGCCATTCTTCGACCGGAAGAAGAATCCGCGCGGCGCGTGGGTCGGCATCGTCGCTGGTCGCCGTCGCGCTCGCTCGTGCTGCCGTTCGTGCTGGCGGGGATCGGCACCGCATGGGTGCGCATCACGAATCTCGCGATCCTGTTCGTGCTGCTGTCGCTCGGCCTCAACATCGTCGTCGGCTTCGCCGGGCTGCTCGACCTCGGCTACATCGCGTTCTACGCGGTCGGCGCGTACGTCTACGCGCTGCTCGCCTCGCCGCATTTCGACCTGCACCTGCCGTTCTGGATCATCCTGCCGCTCGGCGCGGCGGTCGCGTGCCTGTTCGGCGTGCTGCTCGGCGCGCCGACACTGAAGCTGCGCGGCGACTATCTCGCGATCGTCACGCTGGGCTTCGGCGAGATCATCCGCATCTTCCTCAACAACCTGTCGCAGCCGGTCAACCTGACCAACGGCCCGCAGGGGATCACGCTGATCGACCCGTTCCGGATCGGCAGCTTCAACTTCGCGACGCGCGAGACGATCCTCGGCCTCGACTTCACCGGGCCGGTCAAGTACTACTACTTCCTGGTGCTCCTCGTCATCGTCATCATCGTCATCAACCTGCGGCTGCAGGATTCGCGCATCGGCCGCGCCTGGGAGGCGATCCGCGAGGACGAGATCGCGGCCCGGGCGATGGGCATCAACACCCGCAACATGAAGCTGCTCGCGTTCGCGATGGGCGCGTCGTTCGGCGGCATCTCCGGCGGCATCTTCTCGGCGACGCAGGGCTTCATCAGCCCGGAGAGCTTCGTGCTGGTCGAGTCGATCATGGTGCTGTCGATGGTCGTGCTGGGCGGCATGGGCAACATCTTCGGCGTGATCCTCGGCGCGGTGCTGCTGTCGTTCGTGCCCGAGGTGCTCCGCTACACCGTCGAGCCGGTGCAGACGGCCGCTGTTCGGCCGGATGCTGATCGAGCCCGAAGTGATCCGGATGCTGCTCTTCGGCCTCGCGCTCGTGCTGATGATGCTGTACCGGCCGGCCGGCATCCTTCCCTCCGCGCTGCGCAAGCGCGAGCTGGAGGTGAAGCGATGAGCCCCGGGCCGCGCTGCGCGGGAGCGACGAAGGCGACTCGTTGCGCGACACCGCGCGTGCAAGTCGACACGCGCGCAAGGAGACGGCGCGATGAGTCCCGGCGACCCGCTCCCGCTGCTCACGGCCAAGGGCATCAGCAAGCGCTTCGGCGGCGTGCACGCGCTCGCGGACGTCGACTTCACGATCAACCACGGCGAGATCTACGGATTGATCGGTCCGAACGGCGCCGGCAAGACCAGCCTCTTCAACGTGCTCACCGGCATCTACACGGCGGACGGCGGCGAGTTCGTGTTCGACGGACTGCCGCTCGCGGGCCTCAAGCCGAACGACGTCGCCGCGCGCGGCATCGCCCGCACCTTCCAGAACATCCGTCTTTTCGCCAATCTGTCGGCGCTCGAGAACGTGATGATCGGCCGCCACGTGCGCACGCATGCCAACGTGATCGGCGCGATCTTCCGCGATGCGAAGACCCGCGCCGAGGAGGAGGCGATCGAGAAGCGCGCGCACGAGCTGCTCGAGTACGTCGGCGTCGCCAAGCGCGCCAACACGCTCGCGAAGCACCTCGCGTACGGCGATCAGCGCCGTCTCGAGATCGCCCGCGCGCTCGCCACGGAGCCGAAGCTCCTGGCGCTCGACGAACCGGCCGCCGGCATGAACGCGACCGAGACGGCGTCGCTCAAGGGCCTGCTCGGCGACATCCGGCGCGACGGCACGACGATCCTGCTGATCGAGCACGACATGAAGCTCGTGATGAGCGTCTGCGACCGCGTGCTGGTGCTCGACTACGGCAAGAAGATCGCCGAGGGAACGGCCGCGGACGTGCAGAAGGACCCGAAGGTGATCGCGGCCTACCTCGGCGGCGAAGTCGCGCTCAACCTGAAGGGGGCCGCGTGATGGCCGCCGGCGGCAAGGGGGACGCGCTGCTCGAGCTCGCGAAGGTGGAGATCGCGTACGGCGGCATCCAGGCGGTCAAGGGCATCGATCTCCACGTCGACCGCGGAGAGCTCGTCTGCCTCATCGGCACCAACGGCGCCGGCAAGACCACGACGCTGAAGGGAATCACCGGCCTGCAGCCGGTGAAGGCGGGGACGATCCGGTACGCGGGCGAGAACGTCACCGGCCGGCGCTCGTTCGAGCTCGTGCGCAAGGGCCTCGCGATGGTGCCGGAAGGCCGCGGCGTGTTCGGCGCGCTGACGATCGAGGAGAACCTGGCGATGGGCGCCTACGTCCGCAACGACAGCGTCGGGATCAGGCAGGACATCGAGCGCGTCTTCGAGCTCTTCCCGCGCCTCAAGGAGCGGCGCCGGCAGACCGCGGGGACGCTGTCCGGCGGCGAGCAGCAGATGCTGGCGATGGCGCGCGCGCTGATGTCGAGGCCCACGCTGCTGCTGCTCGACGAGCCGTCGATGGGGCTCGCACCGCTGATGGTGCAGAAGGTCTTCGAGACCGTGATGAAGGTCTCGGGCGAAGGCGTCACGATCCTGCTGATCGAGCAGAACGCGAAGCTGGCACTCGAGGTCAGCCATCGCGGCTACGTGATGGAGTCCGGCGAGATCACGCTGTCCGGCCCGGCGAAGACGCTGCTGCACGATCCCGCCGTCCGCGCGGCCTACCTGGGCGAGGTCGCCTGAGCGCCGCCTCGCGCAGCGCGGCATTCGGGCGTTCGCCCGTCGCGCGATGAACGAGACGCCGCCACCCTTCGACTTCCCGCCGCGACAGGCGCACCTGCATCCGCGCGCCGTTCCCTGGCGGCACGCGCTGGCGTGGTACGAGGACGCGATGCGCCTGTTCAAGCGCGCGCCGGCGACGTGGATCGGGCTCGCCGTCATCACGATCGTCACCGAACTCGCGTTGCGTGCCGTCCCCGGCGTCGGCACGCTCGCTCAGTCAACTGGTGACGCCGATCGTCGCCTGCGGACTGGTTTACGCGGCCGCCGCCGCCGATCGCGGGACGGCGCCGTCGCTCGGGCACGCGCTCCTCGCCTTTCGCGCCCCGCCCGGCGCCATCGCCGCGATCGTCGCGTCGGCGCTCGTCGCCTTCGCCGCCGAGGCGTTCGCCGCATGGTGGATCGCCGACGCCAACCTGCTCGATTCGGGCGGCGCCGCGGCGGATCTCTCGGCGGCGGCGGTCGCCGGCATTCTGGCCCTTGGCATACTCGCATCGCTGCCGGTGATGTTCGTCGTGTTCCACGTGCTGTTCGAGGACGTACGGCCGGGCGCCGCCTTCGCGGCCAGCTGGAATGCGTTCGCGCTGAACACGCTGCCGCTGCTCGTCTACAGCGCGGCCTCGATGGTGCTGCTCGGATTCGGCCTCGCGACGTTCGGCCTCGGTCTCGCGCTGGCGCTGCCGCTCTGGGCGGCGTCGAGCTACGCGGCATGGAAGGACGTCTTCGGCATCCGCGACGCGCCGGGCTGATTTGCGTCGGTTCGCCTTCCCGTGCCGGTCGGGCTGCGCGCCCTCCGGGCGGGCACGTGCGTCGAATCGAGCCTCCTCGCGTCGCGCCACCGGCTCTCGATCGAGATCGCCGCAGTGGTGACGCATCGCCTGACCGAATCTTTTCGCACGACGGGATCGGGGTAGGATTCTCGACTAGCCCCGTCGCGATCGGTGCGTGGGGCACTCCGGGGAGGGGATTTCCATGCGCACGCTCGGAGGTCTGGCCGGCGCCGCGCCGCCCGCGATTCGCCGTCGTCGCGCGTAACGGCCGGGGAGCTGCGCCGCGGCACGCCGGAACTCCGGGTTGCAGCACCGCGATGCGCTATTCCGTCCTCCAGCGTTGGAACGCGTCGAGCGCGGGATCCGGGTCGACGGCAAGGGTCGCGACGGCGGTGACGCGCGCCGCAGCCGGCCCGCGCCGGCACCACGCCACGATGCGCTCCACGGCGCCGGCATCGCCCTGCACCAGCGCCTCGACCGTGCCGTCGCGCCGGTTGCGGACCCAGCCGGTGACGCCGAGCGCGTTCGCGGCATCGACCATCGCGTCGCGATAGCCGACGCCCTGCACGCGGCCGCGGATCGTCAGCCGCCACGCGATCACCGCATCAGCGTCCGCGCGCGCCTCGCGTAGAGCAGCAGCGCCGCGACGGTCTTGGCGTCGGTGATCTCGCCTCGATCGAGCGCGGCGAGCATCTCGTCGACGCTCATCGTGACGATCTCGAGGAACTCGCCGTCGTCGAGCTTCGCGCCGACGTGCTCGAGTCCTTCGGCGACGAAGAAGTCGATCGCCTCGTCGGAATAGCCGACGACCGAGTGGATTCGCCCGAGCGGCGTCCACGTCGCCGCGACGTAGCCGGCCTCCTCGGCAAGCTCGCGCTGCGCCGTGGCGAGCTCGGCTTCGCCCGGGTCGAGCTTGCCCGCGGGAAATTCGATGAACACCTGGCCGACCGGATAGCGATACTGGCGCTCGACGACGAGGCGGCCGTCGGGCAGTACCGGCACGATCAGGACGGCGCCCGGATGCACGACGTACTCGCGCGTCGCGAGGCTGCCGTCGGGAAGCCGGACCGTGTCGCGGCGGACGTGGAGGAGCTTCCCGTCGAACACCGCTCCGACGACACCCTGGTTTCGATCAGGTGGGCGTCGTCCGTGTTCGCGCTCGCTCATGCCCATCGCGGCATCGCTCAGTCCTCGAGCCACATCCTTCGCGACGAGGAAATCGGTGTAGAGCCGCGCTTCGGGAGTGCCCGGCGCGGGCCTCCAGTCGTAGCGCCATTTCACGATCGGCGGCAGCGACATCAGGATCGCCTCGGTGCGGCCGTTCGACTGCAGGCCGAACAGCGTGCCACGGTCGAAGACCAGGTTGAACTCGACGTACCGACCGCGGCGGTACGCCTGGAAGTCGCGCTCGCGCTCGCCGTAGGAAGTCGTCCTGCGCCGCTCGAGGATCGGCAGATACGCGTCGAGGAAGCTGTCGCCGACGCTCCGGGTCAGCGCATAGCAGCGGTCGAAGCCGCCCTCCGCGAGATCGTCGAAGAAGATGCCGCCGACGCCGCGCGGCTCCTTGCGGTGCTTGAGGTAGAAGTACTCGTCGCACCAGCGCTTGTATTTCGCGTGCACGTCGGCACCGAAAGGCGCGAGCGCATCGCGGCAGGCGCGGTGGAAATGCATGGCGTCGTCCTCGAAGCCGTAGTACGGCGTCAGGTCCATCCCGCCGCCGAACCACCACGCATCGTCGGCGCCGGATGGGGCGTGCGCGACGAACATCCGCACGTTCATGTGCACGGTCGGCGCGTACGGATTGCGCGGATGCAGTACGAGCGACACGCCCATCGCCTCCCAGGCGCGCCCCGCGATGTGCGGGCGCGACGCGGTCGCCGACGGCGGCAGCCGCTCGCCGGTCACGTGCGAGAAATTGACGCCGCCGCGCTCGAAGACGCTCGCCGTCCTCGTACAGCCGCGAGATGCCGCCGCCGCCCTCGGGACGCGTCCACTCGTCGCGCGGAACGGCCGCCCTTCGATCGCCTCGAGCGCGGCGACGATGCGCGCCTGCAGCGCCAGAAAGTAGTCGCGCGGAGCGGCGACGTTCATGGCCCGGCGTGCGGCTCGCCCGAGTGCCGGCGCGCCGCGCGCGCGAGCGCGCGATGACCGATGTCGCGGCGATACTGCATGCCGGCGAAGTGGATCTCGCCGACCGCGGCGTACGCGGCGCGCTGCGCCTGCTTCACCGAATCGCCGAGCGCGGTGACGCAGAGGACGCGGCCACCGGCGACGACGACGCGGCCGTCGACGCCGCGCGGTGCCGGCATGGAACACCTTGCAGTCGGGATGCGCGTCGGGCGTCACGCGGTCGAGCCCCTCGATCGCGTCGCCCGTGCGCGGACTCTCGGGATAACCGTGCGCGGCGAGCACGACGCCCAGCGCGGCGCGCCGATCCCATTCGGCCTCGACGCGGTCGAGCGTGCCGTTGACCGCGTGCAGGACGAGGTCGACGAGGTCGGACTTCAGCCGCAGCATGATCGGTTGCGTCTCGGGATCGCCCAGCCGGCAATTGAATTCGAGGACCCGGGGATTGCCGGCACCGTCGATCATCACGCCGGCGTACAGGAATCCCGTGTACGGAATGCCGTCGGCGGCCATGCCGTTGACCGCCGGCAGGATCACCTCGCGCATGATCCGCGCGTGCATCGCCGGCGTGACGACCGGCGCCGGCGAATACGCGCCCATGCCGCCGGTGTTCGGTCCCTGGTCGTTGTCCATGCAGGCGCTTGTGGTCCTGCGACGACGCAAGCGGCAGCACGTGCCGCCCGTCCGCCATGACGATGAAGCTCGCTTCCTCGCCGGCGAGGAAATCCTCGACGACGACGCGCGCGCCCGCGGCGCCCATCGCGTTGCCGACCAGCATCGCGTCGATGGCCGCGTGCGCTTCGGCGACCGTCGATGCGACGACGACGCCCTTGCCGGCCGCGAGGCCGTCGGCCTTGACGACGATCGGCGCCCCGCGCTCCGAAACGTACGCGCGCGCGCGCGCCGGCGTCGGTGAACGTCCGGTACTGCGCGGTCGGTATCCGGTGCCGCGCCATGAACGCCTTCGCGTAGTCCTTCGAGCTCTCGAGCTGCGCGGCGGCCTGCGTCGGACCGAAGATCCGCAGGCCCGCGGCGCGGAACGCATCGACGACGCCGGCGGCGAGCGGCGCCTCGGGCCCGACGATCGTCAATGCGACCTCCTGGTCCTTCGCGAAGGCGACCAGGTCTCCGATCGCGGTGTGGGGCACCGTGGTCAGATCGGGTTCCCGCGACGTGCCGGCATTGCCCGGGCGCGACGAACACCTTCGCCACGCGCGGCGACTGCGCGATCTTCCATGCCAGCGCATGCTCGCGGCCGCCGCCACCGATGACGAGGACGTTCACTACGTCGAGCGGACGATCTTGCCGAAGACGTACAGGATGCTGCCGTTGTTGACGCCGCCCAGCGTCGGTATGTAGGTGCCGTACACGACGTGACTTGTCGTAGCGCAGCGACACGAGCGGCAGCACCGCGGGAAACGGCCAGCCGTTGAAGATGTCGTTGCGGGCGACCAGCATCAGCGTGTATCCGAGCCCTCCCTGCACGCTGTCGCGCGCGCCCCAGTACGTCGACCAGCCGTACCCGAGGTTGTACTGCGGCTTGCTGTGCGAGTCGTTGAACACCAGAAGGTAGACCGTGTCGGTGTCGCCGTTCTCCCGTTCGACCGTGCGCCCCAGCCCGCCGCCCCACGCGGCCTCGTTTTCCTCGGCGCGCTTCTCTGCCGTCCACGTCCACGGCGTGTGCCAGGCGTAGCCGGAGACGATGAGGTCGTTGCCGCCCTTCTGGTACGTGTCGACCAGCCGCCGGCAGCCGCTGTTGAGCCAGTCCCAGAGGTCGTCGCAGCCCGGCGCGGCGGCGGGCGCGGACAGCAACAGGAAGAGTGCGGCAAGGAGGGGGCGCGTCAGCGCGATGGACCATGGTGCTCATCCGGTCAGTGTCGAAAGTGCCGGATGCCGGTGAACACCATCGCGATGCCGCGCTCGTCGGCGGCCGCGATCACCTCGTCGTCGCGCACGCTGCCGCCGGGCTGGATCACGGCGACCGCGCCGTTGTCGGCGACGACGTCGAGGCCGTCGCGAAACGGAAAGAACGCGTCCGAGGCCACGACCGAGCCGGCGAGCGACAGGTTGGCGATCTTCGCCTTCATTGCGGCGATGCGCGTCGAATCGACACGGCTCATCTGCCCGGCGCCGATGCCGAGCGTCTGCCCGTCACCGCAATAGACGATCGCGTTGCTCTTCACGAACTTGGCGACGCGCCACGCGAACATCAGGTCGCGCGAGCTGCTCCGGGCGTCGGCGCCTTCGCGGGTGACGACCTCGAGCTCGGCGGGCAGCGACATTGCTCGCGTCGGCGCTCTGCAGCAGGAGGCCGCCACCGATCCGCTTCATGTCGAGCTGCGCGGGCGCGGCCCGGCCGCTGAAGCGCGACCTCGAGCACGCGCACGTTCTTCTTCTGCGCGATCACGGCGAGCGCGTCGGCCGTGTAGCCCGGCGCGATCAGCACCTCGAGGAACTGCGCCGCGACGGCCTCGAGCGTCGCCGCATCGACGGGCCGGTTGAACGCGATGATGCCGCCGAACGCCGACACCGGATCGGTCGCGAACGCCTTGCCGTACGCGGCGAGCGGCGTTTCGGCGATCGCGGCGCCGCAGGGATTCGCGTGCTTGACGATCACGCAGGCCGCGCGCTCGTCGCTGCGCCGGCGAACGTCTTCACGCATTCCCACGCCGCGTCGGAGTCCGCGAGATTGTTGTACGACAGCTCCTTGCCCTGCAGCTGCCGGTAGGTGGCGATCGTTCCCGGCGGCGGGCGCCTCGTCGCGGTAGAACGCCGCCTGCTGGTGCGGGTTCTCGCCGTAGCGGAGGTCCTGCACCTTGCCGCCTGCAGGTTGAAGCGGTCGGGAAACGCGGCGGCCGCGCCGTCCGCGCCGCGCGCCGTGAGCCAGTTCGAGATCGCGCCGTCGTACGACGCGGTGTGCGAGAACGCCTTGCGCGCGAGCGCGAAGCGCGTCGCGTCGGACAGCGCCCTGCCGTTCGCCGCCAGCTCCGCGAGCAGCGCATCGTAGTCGGCCGGATCGACGACGACGCCGACGTGCTGCCAGTTCTTCGCCGCGGCGCGCACCATCGTCGGCCCGCCGATGTCGATGTTCTCGATCGCCTCGTCGAGCGTGCAGCCCGGCTTCGCGACCGTCTCGCGGAACGGGTAGAGGTTGACGACGACGAGATCGATCGGCGGAATGCCGTGCATCTCGAGCGCGGCCGCGTGCGCCGGGCAGGTCGCGCCGCGCAAGAATGCCGGCGTGCACCTTCGGGTGCAGCGTCTTCACCCGCCCGTCGAGCATCTCCGGGAAAGCCCGTGTACGTCGCCGATCTCGGTCACCGGGAGCCCGGCGTCCGCGAGCGCTCTGGCGGTGCCGCCGGTGGAGAGGAGCTTCACGCCGAGGCGCGCAGCCCGTGCGCGAAGTCGACGAGGCCGGTCTTGTCGGAGACCGAAAGCAGCGCTTGCGTGACGGGCGCGGGCATGGCTGAACTAGGGCTGGGGCGCTGGTACCCGGGGAACCACGGGCGCAGGGACGGGCAACGAGAGTCGGGCGTGGCCGTCAGCGGATGTCGTACTTGCGAGCTTCGCCCGCAACGTGTTCCGGTTCATGCCGAGCATGTCGGCGGCCTGCGTCTGGTTGCCGCCGGCGCGGTCCATCACCGAGGCGATCAGCGCGCGCTCGACGTGGTTGATCACCATGTCGTAGATGCCGTGCGGCGGCTCGCCGTCGAGCCTGCGGAAATATTCGTCGAGCGACTTCTCGACCGTCTTGCCGATCTCGTTGCCGGTATTGATGCGCAGTGTTTTTCTCACGCGGCCAGGGCCTCCCCGCCCCGAAGCGATTGCTGTCGTGCCCGACCGAAGGCGGCGCCGGCGTCGACGACGTCCGCGGCGGGCGCACGATAGACCAGACGCTCGCCCTGTCCGGCGAGCGCGTCGAAGAACCGATGGACCGCCGCGATCTGCGCCGCGGTTGTTTCCGCCGTGTTGACCTCGCGCCGGAAGGCTTCGCCACCGGCGAGGTCCTTCGTGTACCAGCCGAGATGCTTGCGCGCGATCCGCACGCCGCCGCGCTCTCGCCGTAGAACTCGTAGTGATCGTCGAGGTGCTCGAGAATCGCCGTCCGCGCCTCGGCCACCGTCGGCGGCGGAAGGTGCGCACCGGACGATCGAGATAGTGGCGGATCTCGCGGAAGATCCAGGGCCGGCCCTGCGCCGCGCGACCGATCATGATCGCGTCGGCGCCGGTGTACTCGAGCACGCGCTTCGCCTGTTCGGGCGTCGCGATGTCGCCATTGGCGATGACCGGAATCGCGACCGCGGCCTTGACCGCGCGGATCGTGTCGTACTCGACCGGGCCGACGTAGGCACAGGCGCGAGTGCGGCCGTGCACGGCAAGCGCGCGGATGCCCGCACTCTCGGCGATCCGCGCGATGGCGAGCGCATTCCGATGCTGCGGGTCGGGGCCCGTGCGGATCTTGAGCGTCACCGGCACGTCGACGGCGCGCACCACCGCGTCGACGATCGCCGCGACCAGCGGCTCGTTGGCGAGCAGCGCCGAGCCCGCGGCGGCATTGCAGACCTTCTTTGCCGGGCAACCCATGTTGATGTCGATGATCTGCGCGCCGCGATCGACGTTGTAGCGCGCGGCGTCGGCCATCAGCGCCGGATCGGCGCCGGCGATCTGCACGGCGATCGGGCGCACCTCGCCGCGATGATCGGTGCGCCGCTGCGATTTCTCCGTGCCCCACAGTCGCGGATTCGACGCGACCATCTCGGACACCGCGTAGCCCGCGCCGTGCCGCTTGCACAGCTGGCGGAACGGCCGATCGGTGACACCCGCCATCGGCGCGACGACAGGTTGTTCGCGAGCGTGTGAGGACCGATGTGCACGGCGGACGAATCGAGAATCGAGCGGAGAGAAGACGCGAGGGGAGCGGATTATAACCGTTCCGCAGCGCGGTGCGAAGCTGCGCGCGCGATTTTTCGGCGCGGGCTAATGCCGATCGAGGTGGCACGCTTCTTGGATGACGCAGAGGTCGATGCCGCGCGCGGCGTGTGTGTCACAGCTGTCACTCGCCGGATAGTTGCTCACCGCGGCGCAACGAAACATCGTTCAAAGCGGAGCGCGGATTCCGCTGTTTCAGGAAATCAACAAGTTATGGAGAGCATCGCGCAGCAGCAGGCCGGTGCGCCGCGACGTCGCAGGCGCGCGTTCGGGAGCGTCAGTGAAGGCCGAACAACATCGCGCGCGTGAACGCACGCTTCGCCGGTGGAACCGCGCCGAGCAGAGTGAGCGCCAACCCGCGCGGCCAGCGGAGCAGCGGCGAGTCGTTGCCGAACACACTGACGAGACCGTGCGTGAACGCGATTCCCGCCGTCCGGTCGGTGCGACCGGCCACGCAAATAGCGCTCGACCATCGCGCGGCCGCCCAGAAGCTCGCGCGGCGTGTCGAGGATGATCTCGGCGAGCTCCCACGCATCGCGCAGACCGACGTTGAATCCCTGGCCGGCAACCGGATGCAGCGTCTGCGCGGCGTTGCCGAGCGCAATCATGCGCGCACTCGCCGGGACGCGCGCGAATTCCAGCGCCAGCGGAAAGGCGCGCCGGTCGGCCACTCCGCGAACGCGCCTGCGCGCGACCCGAAATGCTGCGCAAGCCGGGCAAGGAATTCGTCTTCGTCAAGCGCGAGCAGCGGCTGCGCGTGGTCCGCCGTCACGGTCCAGACGAGACCGTAGTGATCGCCCTCGGGGAGGAGCGCGATCGGGCCCGCCGGCGTGAAACGCTCGTACGCGAGCCCGTCGTGCGGCGCCGCGCGCCAGACTCTGGCGACGAGAGCGACCTGTCCGTAGTCGTGACGTCGCGCGCGATTCCGGCGACCGCGGCGCCGGTTCCGTCGGCGACGGCCGCCAGACGCGCGAGCAAGCGGTTGCGGCGTGCGCCTCCTCGCGACGGCCGCGTACGCGGGCGTGCCACCGACGGATTCACCGCCGTCGTGCGAGAACGGCACGCACGCCGAGCGGCAGCGCAGCATCGAGCGCAGCCTGCAGCGCGCGGTAGCTCACGACGTAGCCAAGCGCCGGGAGCCCTGCTCCGCCGCGTCGAGCTCCATGCCGCCGAAGCCTCCCGCCTGCGAGACGTCGATCCGCGTGATCGGCGTCACGGCGCCCGGTGTCCGACACGAGCGTGTCCCAGACGCCGAGCCGGTCCAGAATCAGCCGCGCCCCATGCGAAAGCGCGAGCGAGCGATCGCCGCGTCGCGTTTCGCCCGGCCCGCGCGCGTCGAGCACGACGACGTCGAGTTCGCTGTCGGCGAGGGCCAGCGCGAGCGTCGTGCCGACCGGACCGGCACCGACGACGCTACGTCATGCAGCATCGGCTGGGCGCGGGCACGGCTTGGCGGTCAACGCCGGCCGCGGCTTCGACGTCGGCGACCGACTTCGGCGTCGCCGCCGTCAGATTCTCGATGCCCGTCGACGTGACGAGCACGTCGTCCTCGATCCGCACGCCGATGTCCCAGAATTCCTCCGGCACGTTGTCGGCCGGGCGGATGTAGGTGCCGGGCTCGACGGTGAGCACCATCCCCGGCACGAGCTTCTGCGACGCGCCCTTCACCTGATACGGCCCCGCGTCGTGCACGTCCATGCCGAGCCAGTGCCCGGCGCGGTGCATGTAGAACTGCTTGAAGGTGCCGCTCTCCAGCACTTCGTCGAGCGTCCCCTTGCACAGCCCGAGGTCGAGGTAGCCCTGCGCGAGCACGCGTTCGGCGACCTTGTGGTAGTCGTGAAAGCCGGCGCCCGGGCACCACGGCATCGAGGCAGCGCTAGCTGCGCGGCGAGCACGAGCTCGTAGACCGCCTTCTGCGGTCCGGTGAACCGCCCGTTGACCGGAAACGTGCGCGTGATGTCCGACGCGTAGCCCTGATACTCGCAACCGGCGTCGATCAGCAGCAGCTCGCCGTCCTGGAGCTGCCGATTGTTGTCGCGGTAGTGCAGCACGCAGGCGTTGGGTCCGCCGGCGACGATCGACGGGTAGGCGACCGACTGGGCGCCGAAGCGCAGGAATTCGTGCGCAAGCTCGGCTTCGACCTGGTACTCGTGCCACCCGACGCGGGTGCGCTCCATCGCGCGGCGATGCGCCCCGCACGAGATCGCGGCGGCGCGGCGCATCAGCGCGAGCTCGTGCTCGTCCTTCACCAGGCGCAGCGCGTCGAGCGCGTGCCGGACGTCGACGATTTCCTCCGGCGCGGTCACGCCGGTGCGCGCACGCGGCCGCGAACTTCGTTCAGGAGGTCGGTCACCTTGCGATCCCACGCCGCGAAGAGCCCGAGCGGCGTGTACAGCGCCGGCCGGTCCGGAGCGAGGTCCGGCAGCACGCGTCGAGCTCGGCGATCGGATGCGCCTCGTCGAAGCCGAAGATCTCGCGCGCGGCATCGGGTCCGTAGCGAAAGCCGTCCCAGATCTCGCGCTCTTCGTTCTTCTCGCGGCAGAACAGGAGGTGCCGGTCCCCGTCCGGTCCGGCGACGAGCGCCACCACCGCGTCGGGTTCGGGAAATCCGGACAGGTAATAGAAATAGCTGTCGTGCCGATAGGGGAAGAGCGAGTCGCGGTTGCGTGCCACCTCGGCCGCGGTCGGCACGAGCGCTAGGCCACCGCCGGTCTGCGCGCGCATCTGTTGCAGGAGCGCGGTCCGTCGATCGCGGTAGAGCTGGTGCCGGTGGTTCATGAAGTGTCCTTGGAACGGAGCCAGGATTATAGGGGTTTCGCGCGCAGCGCATCCGACCGCCGCTCCGGCCGCGCGCGATGCGTTACCATCGAGCGATGACCGCACCCGCCGCAAGCGGCGACACGGATCCGCCGCAGAGGGCCGCGCTGCGCGCGGCGAAGCTCGCGCTGCGCCGCGAGGTGCTCGACCGGCGCGACGCCCTCGATGCCGGCGATGTCGCGCCGCCGCATCGGCGGCGATCGCCGGCGCAAGTCGCGGCGCTGCCGGAATTCGTGGCCGCGCAGGCCGTGCTGCTCACGCTTGCCCTTCCAGAGCGAATGGGACACGCTGCCGCTGGTGCGCGCAGCGCTCGCCGCCGGCAAGACCGTGGCGCTCCCGCGCGTCGACGCGGCGGCACGCATGCTCGAGCTCCACGCGATCGCCGATCCGCAACGCGACGTCGCGGCGAGTCCCCAGGGGATTCCCGAGCCGCTTGCCGGATCGCCCGCGCGTTCCCCGCGAGGCGATCGACTTCGTGCTGGTGCCGGGCGTCGCGTTCGATCTCGCCGGCGGGCGGCTCGGCTATGGCGGGGGCTACTACGACCGCCTGCTGCCCCTGCTCGCTCCCGCCGCGGCTCGCGTCGCCGGCGCGTTCGAGGTCCAGCTCGTCGATCTCGTCCCGGCCACGCCACACGATCTTCCGGTCGACGCGATCGTCACCGAATCGCGCCTGCTGAGCGCTGCGCGATGAGCGCGGTGATCCGGCGGATGGACCCGCCCGAGCGCGGATGCGCACCGCGGCCATCGCGCTTGCGATCACGCTCGCGATCCAGGTGTTCACCTCGCTCGCGGCGACGGCGACCTCGGTGCTCGCCCCGGAGATCGGGCGCGATCTCGGCATCGCGCCGAAGCTCATCGGCGTGTTCGTCGGCCTGGTCTACGCCGGCTCGATGGTGGCGAGCCTCGCGTCCGGCGGTTTCATCGAGCGCTATGGTGCGATCCGCGTGTCGCAGGCATGCGTGCTGCTTTGCGCCTGCGGAGTCGGGCTGCGTCGCCGGCGCCGACGGGTCGCCGCGACGTCCTCGTGCTCGACGCTGATCGCGGCCGCGATCGTCATCGGTCTGGGCTACGGGCCGATCACGCCGGCGTCGTCACAGGTGCTGGCGCGTACCGCGCCCGCCCTCGCGCATGGCGCTGACGTTTTCGATCAAGCAGACCGGGCGTGCCGGCCGGTGCCGCGCTCGCCGGGGCACTGCTGCCCTTCGTCGCGCTGGCGCTCACCTGGCAACTCGCGTTCGCGCTGGTCGCGACGTCGGGCATCGGCATCGCGATCGTCGCGCAGAGTCACGCGCGCGACACTCGACGCCGAGCGCAAATCGCGGCCGATCGCTGACCGTCGCCGCTCGTCTCGCGCCGCTCCGCCGCGTGCTCGCCACACCGGACCTGCGGGAGCTGGCGATCGCCACGTCCTTCGTCTACGCCGCGCTGCAGGTCTGCCTGATGAGCTTCCTGGTCGTCTACCTGACCGAGACGCTCGCGCTCTCGCTCGTCGCGGCCGGCTTCGCGCTGACCGCGGCGAATCTCGGCGGGATCGTCGGCCGGATCGGTTGGGGCGCGGTCGCCGATCGCGTACGTTGCACCACGGGTTCTGCTCGGTCTCATCGGCATCGCCGCCGGCGTCAGCGGGTGGGCGACCGCGGCCTTTCGCCCCGGCTGGCCGATGGAGGCGATGCTCGCCGTCTGCGTGGTCTTCGGCGCGACCGCGATCGGCTGGAACGGCGTGCAGCTCTCCGAGGTTGCCCGCAACGCCCCCGCCGGCCAGGCAGGCGCGATCACCGGCGCGACGGCTTCGTCAGGTTCGGAGGCGTCGTCGTCGGGCCCCCCGCCTTCGCGCTGATCTCGGCGCTGACCGGCGGCTACCGTGTCGGCTTCGCGGTCTTCGGCGACTTTCCGTAGCCTGCGGCTTCGCCTCTGGTGCGCCATCGAGAGTAACTGCTTGTATTCAAAGCACTGGGCACGATCGGCGTCCCGCGCCGGCTGGCGTCGCGGTACCGCACCGCACCGTTCGGATTTGGCTCCGCCGCTAGCTATTGGAATTGGCCGCGGTAGAATCCAACGCTCGGCAAGACCGCGACCGTTCCCGAAACTCGGCACGCGCGCCCTTTCCGCCAGCTACAATCCTGCGCTCGCGCCGACGCACTGCGGGCGCCACGCGCCGTGGAGGATTCCCGCATGGACATGATTCCCGATCACGATCCGCAGGAAACGCGGGAATGGCTCGATGCGCTGGAAGGCGTGCTGGCGCACGAGGGACCGGATCGCGCGCATTTCCTGATCGAGCAGCTGATCGACAAGGCGCGCCGGAGCGGCGCCTACCTCCCGTTCTCGGCCAACACGGCGTACATCAATACGATTCCGGTCGAGAAGCAGGTCCGGCTGCCGGGCGACTTCAACATCGAGCAGAAGATCCGCCACTACGTGCGCTGGAACGCGATGGCGATGGTCGTGCGCGCGAACAAGGACACCAACGTCGGCGGCCACATCGCGAGCTTCGCTTCGGCGGCGATGCTCTACGACATCGGCTACAACCACTTCTGGCACGCGCCGTCGGAGGGCCACGGCGGCGACCTCGTCTTCGTCCAGGGCCACTCGGCGCCCGGCGTCTACGCGCGCGCGTTCATGCTCGGCCGCTTCACGCCCGAGCAGATGGACAATTTCCGGCAGGAGGTCGACGGCAAGGGCATCTCGTCGTACCCGCACCCGTGGCTGATGCCCGACTTCTGGCAGTTCCCGACGGTGTCGATGGGCCTCGGGCCGCTGATGGCGATCTACCAGGCGCGATTCATGAAGTATCTGCAGGATCGCGGCCTCGCGAAGACCGACGGCCGCAAGGTCTGGGCGTTCATGGGCGACGGCGAGATGGACGAGCCCGAGTCGATGGGCGCGATCGGGATGGCGGCGCGCGAGAACCTCGACAACCTGGTCTTCGTCGTCAACTGCAACCTGCAGCGGCTCGATGGCCCAGTGCGCGGCAACGGCAAGATCATCCAGGAGCTCGAGAGCGACTTCCGCGGCGCCGGCTGGAACGTGATCAAGGTCGTCTGGGGCCGGCACTGGGACCCGCTGTTCGCGCGCGACAAGAAGGGCATCCTGATGCGCCGGATGATGGAGGTCGTCGACGGCGAGTACCAGACGATCAAGTCGAAGGACGGCGCCTACGTCCGCGAGCACTTCTTCAACACGCCGGAGTTGAAGGAGCTCGTCGCCGATTACTCGGACGACGACATCTGGAAGCTGAACCGCGGCGGCCACGACCCGTTCAAGGTCTACAACGCGTACCACGCGGCGGTAAACCACAAGGGCCAGCCGACGGTGATCCTCGCCAAGACGATCAAGGGCTACGGGATGGGCGAGTCGGGCGAGGCGCAGAACATCACGCACCAGCAGAAGAAGATGTCGGGCGTGTCGATCCGCAGCTTCCGCGACCGCTTCCACATCCCGGTGCCCGACGACAAGCTCGACGAGGTGCCGTACGTCACGTTCCCCGAAGGCTCGCCCGAGCTCGAGTACATGCGCGCGCGGCGGATGGAGCTGGGCGGATACCTGCCGGCGCGGCGGCCGAAGGCCGGCGCGCTCGTCACGCCGGAGCTTCGCGCGTTCGAGCGCTTCCTGAAGAGCACCGAGGACCGCGAGATCTCGACGACGATGGCGTTCGTGCAGATCCTGCAGCTCCTGTTGCGCGACAAGAACCTCGGCAAGCACATCGTGCCGATCGTCCCCGACGAGTCGCGGACGTTCGGCATGGAGGGCATGTTCCGCCAGCTCGGCATCTGGAACCAGCAGGGGCAGCTGTACACGCCGCAGGACGCCGACCAGTTGATGTTCTACAAGGAGAGCAAGGACGGCCAGATCCTGCAGGAGGGCATCAACGAGGCCGGCGGGATGTGCGACTGGATCGCGGCGGCGACCTCGTACTCGACGCACGGCGTGCCGATGATCCCGTTCTACATCTTCTACTCGATGTTCGGCTTCCAGCGCGTCGGCGATCTCGCGTGGGCGGCCGGCGACATGCGCTCGCGCGGCTTCCTGCTGGGCGGCACCGCGGGCCGCACGACGCTGAACGGCGAGGGCCTGCAGCACGAGGACGGCCATTCGCACCAGATTTCGGCGACGATCCCGAACTGCATCTCGTACGATCCGACGTTCGGGTACGAGGTCGCGGTGATCATCCAGGACGGCCTGCGCCGGATGTACGCCGAGCAGCAGGACGTCTACTACTACCTGACGGTGATGAACGAGAACTACCGCCAGCCGGCGATGCCGGAAGGCGCGGCGGGCTCGATCATCAAGGGGATGTACCTGTTCCGGGCCGGCGAGAAGAAGGCGAAGGCACCGCGCGTGCAGCTGCTGGGCTGCGGGACGATCTTCCGCGAGGTGATCGACGCCGCCGCGCTGCTGAAGAAGGACTGGGGCGTGGAGTCGGACCTCTGGGGCTGCCCCAGCTTCACCGAGCTCGCGCGCGACGGGATGCCCGTCGCGCGCGAGAACCTGCTGAATCCGACGGCGAAACCAAAGCTCTCGCATGTCGGGCGATGCCTCGAGGACACGCAGGGCCCGTGATCGCGGCGACCGATTACGTGCGCGCGTACGCCGACCAGATCCGCGCGTTCGTCCCGCGACGTTACGTCGTGCTCGGCACCGACGGCTTCGGCCGCTCGGACACGCGCGAGAAGCTGCGCCGCTTCTTCGAGGTCGATCGCCATTACGTGACGGTCGCCGCGCTGAAGGCGCTCGCCGATGAGGGCGCGCTGCCGGCCACCAAGGTGGCCGAGGCGATGAAGAAGTACGGCATCGACCCGACGAAGCCGGCGCCGTGGACGGTGTAGGGGGAGCGATGAGCGCACCGGGCGAGCCAAGGACCGAAGGTCGCGTCGGCGCGATCAGCGCGCGGCCGACACGCAAACGACCGCTGCACGTGGCGGTTCCAAGGAGGCCGTGCGATGAGCACGATCGAAGTCAAGGTTCCCGACATCGGCGATTTCACGGACGTCCCGGTCATCGAGATCTTCGTCAAGCCGGGCGACACGGTGAAGGCGGAGGACTCGCTCGTCACGCTCGAGTCGGACAAGGCGACGATGGACGTGCCGTCGCCGGTCGCCGGCATCGTGAAGGAAGTGAAGGTCAAGCTCGGCGACAAGGTCGCGGAAGGCTCGCTGATCGTCGTGCTCGAAGCCGCGGCCGCACCTGCGGCAGCCGCGAGCCCACCGGCGGCGGCGCCTGCGCCGGCGGCAGCGCCGGCGGCGGTGCCCGCGCCGGAGCCTCCGCGCGCCCCGGCCCCGGCGGCCGCCCCCGTGGCCGGCACCACCCAAACCGTCACCGGCAGCGCCCGTCGACGCCGACGGCTTCAAGGCCGCGCACGCGTCACCGTCGGTGCGCAAGTTCGCACGCGAGCTCGGCGTCGATCTCGCGCGCGTTACCGGCACCGGTCCGAAGGGCCGCATCCTGCAGGAGGACGTGCAGAATTTCGTCAAGCAGGTCATGAGCGGCGCGGGCCCGGCAGCGGGTGCGGCGGCCGGGGCGGCATCAGCGGCGGCGGATCGCTCAACCTCCTGCCGTGGCCGACCGTCGATTTCGCGAAGTTCGGTCCGGTCGATCCGCGACCGCTTTCGCGGATCAAGAAGATCTCCGGCGCGAATCTCGCGCGCAACTGGGTGATGATTCCGCACGTCACGCAGTTCGACGAGGCGGACATCACCGAGCTCGAGGCGTTCCGCGTCACCCTCAACAAGGAGAACGAGAAGGCGGGAATCAAGGTCACGATGCTCGCCTTCCTGATCAAGGCGAGCGTGTCGGCGCTCAGGAAATTCCCCGAGTTCAACGCGTCGCTCGATGGCGACAACCTCGTGCTGAAGCAGTACTTCCACATCGGCTTCGCGGCCGACACGCCGAACGGCCTCGTCGTGCCGGTGATCAGGAACGCCGACCAGAAGGGCGTGCTGGCGATCGCCGCGGAGATGTCGACGCTCTCGGCGAAAGCGCGCGAAGGCAAGCTCGGCCCGGCCGACATGCAGGGCGGCTGCTTCTCGATCTCGAGCCTGGGCGGCATCGGCGGCACCGCATTCACGCCGATCATCAACGCGCCGGAGGTCGCGATCCTCGGCGTGTCGAAGAGCGCGATGAAGCCGGTGTGGGACGGCAAGGCCTTCGCGCCGCGCCTGATGGTGCCGCTATCGTTCTCGTACGATCACCGCGTGATCGACGGTGCGGCGGCGGCGCGCTTCACCGCCTACCTCTGCGCATTGCTCGCCGACATGCGCCGGGTGATGCTGTGAGCGCCGTCGAAGTCAAGGTCCCCGACATCGGCGACTTCAAGGACATCCCGGTCATCGAGATCTTCGTGAAGCCCGGCGACACCGTCGCCGCCGAGGATTCGCTCGTCACGCTGGAATCGGACAAGGCGACGATGGACGTTCCGTCACCCGCCGCCGGCAAGGTCACGGAAGTGCACGTCAAGCTCGGCGACAAGGTCAGCGAGGGTACGCTGATCGTCGTGCTCGAGGCGACCGCGGCCGCCGCGCAACCCGCGGCCGCCACCGCCGCGGCCGCCGCGCAAGCGTCGGTGGCGCCTGCGGGCGCCGCGCCGGCGGAGCCCGCGCCCCCTCGCGCTCCGATACCGGGTGCCACGTCGTACACCGGCAAGGCCGACGTCGAGTGCGAGATGCTGGTGCTCGGCGCCGGCCCCGGCGGCTACAGCGCGGCGTTTCGCGCCGCCGATCTCGGCATGAAGACGGTGCTCGTCGAGCGCTACCCGGCGCTGGGCGGCGTGTGCCTCAACGTCGGCTGCATCCCGTCGAAGGCGCTGCTGCACATCGCCGCGGTGGTCGACGAGACCGAAGCAGCTCGCCCAGCACGGCATCGCGTTCGGCGCGCCGCAGATCGACCTCGCGATGCTGCGCGGATGGAAGAACAAGGTCGTCGGGAAGCTGACCGGCGGTCTCGGCGGAATGGCGAAGGCGCGCAAGGTCGACGTCGTGCGCGGCATCGGCCAGTTCCTCGACGCGCACCATCTGGAGGTCGAGGTGACCGAGGGACCCGCGCAGGCGAAGACCGGCGCGACGAAGGTCGTCAAGTTCCGGCACGCGATCATCGCGGCCGGCTCGCAGGTCGTGCGGCTGCCGTTCATCCCCGAGGACCCGCGCGTGCTCGACTCGACGCGGGCGCTCGAGCTCGAGGCCGTCCCGAAGCGAATGCTGGTGATCGGCGGCGGCATCATCGGCCTCGAGATGGGCACCGTCTATTCGACGCTGGGCTCCCGGCTCGACGTCGTCGAGATGCTGGACGGCCTGATGCCGGGCGCCGACCGCGACCTCGTGCGGACGTGGGAGAAGGTCAACAAGCATCGCTTCGACCGGATCATGGTCGGGACGAGAACGACCGCCGTCGACGCGAAACCCGATGCGCTGTGGGTGAGCTTCGAGGGCCCGAACGCGCCGGCGGGTCCGCAGCCGTACGATGCCGTGCTGATGAGCGTCGGCCGCAGCCCGAACGGAAAGAAGATCAGTGCCGAGAAGGCCGGCGTCGCCGTCACCGATCGCGGCTTCATCCCGGTCGACAGCCAGATGCGCACCAACGTCCCGCACATCTTCGCGATCGGCGACCTCGTCGGCCAGCCGATGCTCGCGCACAAGGCCGTGCACGAAGGCCACGTCGCGGCGGAGGCGGCGGCCGGCGAGAAGTCCCACTTCGACGCGCGCGTCATTCCGTCGGTCGCCTACACCGATCCCGAAATCGCGTGGGTCGGCGTGACCGAGGACGAGGCGAAGGCGAAAGGCATCAAGGTCGAGAAGGGTCTCTTCCCGTGGGCGGCGTCGGGCCGCGCGATCGCCAACGGCCGCGACGAGGGACACACGAAGCTCTTGTTCGACGCGGCGACGCACAGAATCGTCGGCGGCGGCATCGTCGGCACTCACGCAGGCGATCTCATCTCCGAGATCGCGCTCGCGATCGAGATGGGCGCCGACGCGGTCGACATCGGCCGGACGATCCATCCGCACCCGACGTTGTCCGAATCCGTCGGCCTCGCCGCCGAGGCGTTCGAGGGCGTGTGCACTGATCTGCCGCCACCGCGCAAGAAATGACGCGACGCTGCAGCGTCGCCGGTCCGGCCGTCGTGCGGGAAGCGCGCCGTGACGCAGGACGAGCAGAAGCAGGCGGTCGCCCGCGAGGCGATCAAGTACGTCGAGATCGACGCGATGGTCGGCGTCGGAACCGGGTCGACGGCCAATTTCTTCATCGACGAGCTCGCGAAGATCAGGCACCGGATCAAAGGCGCGGTCGCGAGCTCGGTCAAGACCGCCGAGCGCCTCAAAGGTCACGGCATCTACGTCGACGACCTCAACAACGTCGCCGACATCCCCGTGTACGTCGACGGCGCCGACGAGGTCACCGAGCGCGGCGCGATGATCAAGGGCGGCGGCGGCGCGCTGACGCGCGAAAAGATCGTCGCGGCGGTCGCACGCAAATTCGTCTGCATCGCCGACGCGTCGAAGCTGGTCGGCGTGCTGGGGGCGTTTCCGCTACCGGTCGAGGTGATCCCGATGGCGCGAAGCTACGTCGCGCGGCAGCTCGTGTTGCTGGGCGGCCAGCCCTCGTGGCGGATGGGCTTCACGACCGACAACGGCAACGCGATCCTCGACGTGCACGGCCTGTCGATCGTGAATCCCGCCGAGACGGAAGCGCGAATCCGCGCGATCGTCGGCGTCGTCACCGTCGGCCTGTTCGCGCAGCGCGGCGCCGACGTCATCCTGCTGGGGAGCGACGCCGGCGTGCGGACGATCAAGCCGCAAGAGTAACGCGCGCTACTTCTTCGCCGGCTCGACAGCGACCGCCATGGCCTCGGTGTACGTGGCCTCGACCCGGTCGCCCTTGGCGATCAGCTTGAACTGCTCGGGATCCCGGACCTTGAGATCGACGGTGCGCTTCGGGCCGCGCAGCGTCACGACCTGCGTCTTCGCGTCGAGGGCGACGACCTCCGCGGTAATCTTCACCTGCCGGCCCCCGGCGCCAGCCGGAGTCTCGCCCGGTTTCGCGCCGGCCACGGCGGCCTGCTCGGTGCGCGCGACCGGCGCCGTGCTGCCCTTCTTCAGTTCCAGGGTCAGCGCCTCGACGTATTCGATGTTGACCTGATCGCCGACCTTCAGCTGGGCGAAGTTCTTGACCTGCTCGCCCGCGATCAGGCTGACTTCCTTGCCTTGCGGACCCTTCAGCGTGACCTCGCGCGTGGCCTTGTCGATCGCCGTGATGGTGGCGGTGACCTTGACGGTCTGGGCGACGCCGACGGCGCCCGGCGTCTTGGCGACGACCGCGCCTCCGGTCTGGGCTGCGGCGGGAAAGGTCAGCGCCGCGACAACGGCGAATCCGATGCTTCCGATCAATGTGCGCATTGCATGTTCTCCTGAGCGGGATGTTGCGTTCGTTTGACGAGGTGGCCGGGCAACGGCCCGGCGCCGACAAACCAAGTATTCTACCTTCGAGCGGCGGCCAAAGCGAGATTCGAGGTTCGCCCCCCTGGCGGGATCGACGGGCTCTCCGGACCGGCCACCCGATCGCGCTACAATTCCCCGATGACCAATCTCGCCATCCCCGGTCTCGGCACCTTCGCCGACGTCGCAGCCTACATGGAAGGCGTCGGCGCGGCCGCGCGCGCCGCGGCGCGTGAAGTCGCACGGGCCGACACGCGGGCGAAGAATGCGGCGCTCGAAGCGATGGCGGCCGCGCTTTCGCGCGATGCAATGAGGCTCGCGGCCGCCAACGCCGACGACGTCGCCGCCGCCGCAGCCGCGGGCCATGACGCCGCCTTCGTCGATCGCCTGCGGATGGACGCGAAGACGATCGCCGCGATGGCGAAGGGCCTCGAGGAAATCGCGGCGCTGCCCGACCCCGTCGGCGAGATCACGGACCTCAAGTACCGCCCGTCCGGGATCCAGGTCGGGCTGATGCGCGTGCCGCTCGGCGTGGTCGGTATCATCTACGAGTCGCGGCCGAACGTCACCGCCGACGCCGCGGGCCTGTGCCTCAAGTCCGGCAACGCGACGATCCTGCGCGGCGGCTCCGAGGCGATTCGCAGCAATCGGGCGATCGCCGCCTGCGTGCACGAAGGCCTCCGCGCCGCCGGCCTGCCGGAGAACGCGGTGCAGGTGATCGCGACCACGGACCGCGCGGCCGTCGGCCACCTCATCGCCGACGAGAAGCACGTCGACGTGATCGTGCCGCGCGGCGGCAAGGGGCTGATCGAGCGCATCGCGCGCGAGGCGAAGGTGCCGGTGATCAAGCACCTGGACGGTGTCTGCCATGTGTTCATCGACGCGTCCGCCGACATCGCCATGGCGGTCCGCATCGCCGACAACGCCAAGACGCAGCGCTACTCGCCGTGCAACGCGATGGAGACGCTGCTTGTCCACGCGGACATCGCCGCGCGCGTGCTGCCGCCGCTGTGCGCGGTCTACGCGGACAAGGGTGTCGAATTGCGCGGCTGCGAGCGCTCGAGGGCGATCGTTCCGCCGATGGCCGTGGCCACCGAAGACGACTGGTACACCGAGTATCTGGCGCCGATCCTCGCGGTGCGCGTCGTCGACACGCTCGACGACGCGATTGCGCACATCGCGAAATACGGTTCGCAGCACACCGACGCGATCGTCACGCAGGACCACGCGAACGCGATGCGCTTCCTGCGCGAGGTCGATTCGAGCTCGGTGCTCGTCAACGCATCGACCCGGTTCGCGGACGGCTTCGAATACGGGCTCGGTGCCGAGATCGGCATCTCCACCAACAAGCTGCACGCGCGCGGGCCCGTCGGACTCGAGGGCCTCACGAGCCGCAAGTGGATCGTGCTGGGCTCGGGGCAGATCCGCACCTGATCGACGTCCGCACAGGGCAAAGCGCCCAGGAACACAAATCCAGGGTTGTCGGTCGCGCGTCTCACCGCGGCCTTCGCATCCGTCACCGTGCCGATCTTTCCATCACGTCCCGGCCGGACCGAAAGGTCTCCTCGGGCGTGCGCAGCAACAGGAAGAGCACGAGCACGAATGTCGGCCACACCTGCACCAGCAATCGGTCCATGGACGTGGAGATGTGCCATGGCAGGTCGTACGGCGTCGTCAGGTAGACCGCGAGGTACCCGGCGCAAAGCAACAGGAGTGTCGACGCGGCGAGTGCAACGCCCCGGGTTCGCTTGGCGCCTAATCCCACGCAGATGCCGTAGATTGCCAGTACATAGACGACGCCAATTCGAAAACCCTCGCGCAGCGGCGCTCGCTGCAGCAACTCGCCCACAATCGTGAAATAGCGGTTGGGATCCAGGAGCTTCGCGAATACCGACTGCCCCGCCATCAGGCTGGCGAGATCGCTCGGCGGCGCAAGCGTCGATTTGAAGTAGATGAGGATCGCCAGCCCCGACAGAAGGCCGGCGGCAAGGGGGAGCACCTCTCGCGCATATGCGCGCAATCCGCGGGCGCGAGCGACGACTGCGAAGTGCGCGACCAGCAACGCGATCACGAAGAGCAGGCCCTCGTTCTTCGTCCATGCCGCCAATCCCGCCGCGAGGCCTGCCAGCGCCAGCGCTCCGGCGCCCTCTTCGCGGGCGACCTCGTCGTGCAGCACCAGCAGCGCAACGGCCGCTGCGAAGAAGAACATCAGCGGCACGTCGGCGTATTGCGAGACGGCATGCCGGATCAGGTATGTATTGCCCAGGAGCACCACGCCCGCGATCCATGCCTGGGCGCGCCCGCGCAACGCGGCAATCGCCGAGGCGACGAGCCCCATCGTCGCCACCATGAAGACGCCCCCGATCAGGCGCGGCGCCGCCATCGGTTCGCCTCCCGCATAGATCCAGGCCCTGACGACGCAGAGCGGGAGCAACGGGGGGTAGTCGGGATGGCTTGCATACATCAGACCGGAAAAGCCGTCGCGCCAGTCGTACCCGCCACGGTAGATCGAACGCGCGCGAAGGTTGTAGACCCCCCACGCGTCCCAATCCCCGTACGGAACCCGGTCCATCCCGATGCCGATTGTCGCAACGGCGGCCGCGGCGGCAACGCAGAAGGCCGCTGCAAGCAGCCACTCGTACGGGAGACTCGCAGCACCTCGAGCCGTCCGAAGGCGAAGCGTCTGCGCGGCGTGCCGTCGTCTTGCCAGCACGAACAGGCCGACCAGCGCCAGGAGGACAACGAGCTCGCAGAGCACGTACGATCGGTCGGGGCGGCCGTGAACGACAAGATAGACGAAGGCGAGGCACGCCGTGATCCCCTGCCCCACACCCAGCCCCAGAAAGATCCTGAACGCAAGCAGCGCCGGGCTGGCGCGTTCGACTCGCGGCCAGAGCAGCGACACGGCCGTGAAGCCCACCGCGAAGGCGATCACGACCGACATCGCCAGTTCGAGCGTCATCTGCAAGGTCTGCCCCAAGGCATCTTCGGGCTGCGGCGCGAGGTGCACCTCATTGGCGCGGACGCGCAAAGAGGACGAGACCGTCGCCAAGATCGCGGATCACGGTCAGCTTCATGTCCCGACCTCTGGCAACGGCCGCGGGATCGGAGAATTCGCCCACGACCAGGGCCTGGTCCGCACCCGACACGAGGATCACCGGCGCCAATGCGAATTGGGCCAGCATGCAGGCGGATTTCGTGATCGGTCGCCGTTCGCGGCGTCGCTCAGGTACCCGACCGTCCCCCGCTTCGGCAGCGCATCCCTCAGGAGCAGGAATCGCTGATCGCGCTGGGCCATGATGTCGTTCGGCGCCGGATTGGCGCGCCACAGGTCCGCCAGGTTCGAGAGGTTCGCAAGCAGTGCCGACCCGACGAGCAGCGTCACCGCACCGACTTTGACGGCGCGTCCCAGGTGCGACCGCGCTGCGCCGGACGTGTGCATGCGCCCTCAATCCGCGGACAGTCCGGGCTCCAGCGTCGCGAAATTGTTGAAGCCCAGCTGGAAATACCGGTGCGTGCGCATTCGAAAGCCCGCCTGCTCGGACAGCTCGCGAAGGTCGCGCTTGCCGTAATAGCGCTTGTGATCCGCTATTTCCGCGGGGTTGACGAGCTTCAGCCTGTAGGCGAGGAACTCCAGCACCGGCTTCGCCGCGTGCGATGGCACCGTCACGATCAACGTGCCGTGCGGGCGGAGGACGCGTCGGATCTCGACCAGCACGCGCAACGGGTCGCACAGATGCTCGAGAACGGCCAGCATCGTGACGACGTCGAACGTGCGGGATTCGAAGGGAAGCGTCGCTTCCAGGTCGGCCCGCAGGGTCGTCAGCTTGTCGCTCGCGATCGCGGGAGCCTTGCGGTCGATGCCCACCCCGCGGGAGATGTACGGCTCCACGTCCTTGAGCAGCCTTGCTTCCCACCCGCAGCCAACATCGAGAAACCGGCACTGCGGGTACTTGCGGATGACGGGCAGCGCCTTGGCGACCCTGGCGCGTCTCAAGAACGGCTCCAGCAGCTCCTCGTTCATTCGCTCTCGCGAAAGATGAAGCTGTTCCGGGCCGAGAAGTTCCACAGGAAAGCCGTGCCGGTCGCGATGCACTTGGCGACGAGACGTTCCATCCCGCGACCTGGTAGACGAGCCAGAGGGCGCGACTGGTTGACGAGCGAGACCGACCAGGCTCACGAGAAACACCAGGACGATCTCGTGCCGCATGGCAAACCGGACGCCGGCGGAAAAGACCATCCGGATGGAAAGCAGGTAGTTGAACGCGGTGGCGACGACGAAGCTCACCAGCGCTGCCACGAACCAGTTCCGGTTCCCGAGGATCAGCAGCAGAATGCCGAAGAGCGCGAAATCGACCGCCGCCGACGCGCCGCCCACGACGAAATAGCGGGCGATCTTCATCGGGCGACGTTGTACTTGACGATGCAGTACAACGCGCGAAGCCCGTCCTTCCAGCCGATCTTCTTCCCTTCCTCGTAGGTGCGTCCGGAGTAGGAAATGCCGACCTCGTAGATGCGCGCTCCGGTCCTGGCGATCTTGGCGGTGATTTCGGGCTCGAACCCGAAGCGGTCCTCCTCGATGCGAATGCCCTGAATGAGCTCCCGGCGAAAGACCTTGTAGCAGGTCTCCATGTCGGTGAGATTCAGGTTGGTGAACATGTTCGACAGGAGCGTCAGCAGCCGGTTGCCGACGCTGTGCCAGAAGTAGAGCACCCGGTGCGGCTCGCCGCCCAGGAAGCGCGAGCCGAAGACGACGTCGGCCTTGCCTTCGAGAATCGGCTGCACGAGGCGCGGGTATTCGTTTGGATCGTATTCGAGGTCGGCGTCCTGAACGACGACCATGTCGCCGGTCGCCGCGGCGAATCCCGAGCGCAGCGCGGCGCCTTTGCCCGCGATTCCTCTCGTGCAGGATGATCCGGTCGACCTTCCCAACGACCAGGCCACTGAGCTTCTCGCGCGAACCGTCCGTCGAACCGTCGTCCACGACGATGATTTCCTTCGGCTGATAGCTGGAATTGCGCACCGCATCGACAATGTCTTCGAGGGTGTCGACTTCGTTGTAGCAGGGGATGACCACGGAGAGCTTCATGCACCACTCTGTTTCGGGATGGTGTCCGCCCGGGCGGGGGATGTTCACACGCGGTGATCGTCGTAGTTGCGGCGCGCCCCGTCGGCCGGAGTCACCGGCCCGGCATTTTCTCACGAAAGAACGGTGGGCCGCCCATGCAATCCGTCAGGCGGCCCGAACCCGCCTTCGCCGCGACGCCTGCCAGAGCACGGCGCAGGCGATCAGCGCGAGGAACGGCAGCACTGCGCGGTTCATCGTCTCCCACCCGGCCGTGGACACCATCGCGCCCGATGCGAACGACGAGATGCCCATCGTCGTGAACACGATGAAATCGTTCACGCCCTGCGTCCGCGCCTTTTCGGCCGGCGCGTAAGACTCGGTCAGGAGCGTGGTGCCGCCGATGTACATGAAGTTCCAGCCGATGCCGACCAGCGCCAGGGCGGCGACGAAATGGGGAACGGTGTTGCCGTTGAGCGCGACGGCCACGCTACCGGCCATCAGCGCGAGACCGGCGAGGATCACGTTGTAGACGCCGAAGCGCTGGATGAGCGCCCCCGTGACGAAGCCCGGCGCGTACATCCCGACCACGTGCCACTCGATCACCAGCGCCGTCGAGGCGAACGGATGATTGCAGAAGCTCATCGCGATCGGCGTCGCCGTCATCAGCAGGTTCATGAGGCCGTAGCCGAGCCCGCCCGCGAGCGCCGCGACGATGAAGACCGGCTGCCGGACGATGGCCGACAGCGGGCGGCCGCCGCCGGCGCGCTCCTCGACGGTGGGCGCCGGGACGTGCACGCGCGACTGGACGGCCAGCGCGACGATCGCATACGCGGCCAGCGCGACGAATCCACCGAGGAACGGCGTCGGGAACAGGTCGGCGGCCCGGCGCACGGACTCCGGGCCGAGGAACCCGCCGACGATGCCACCGGCCAGCACCAGCGAGATCGCCCGCGGCTTGTCGGCCGGCGCCGAGACCTCGGCCGCCGCGAAGCGGTATTGCAGTCCGACCGCGGTGTAGACGCCGATCACGGCGGTCGCGACGCAATAGAGCGCGAAGCTCCCCGCGGCGATGGCGAACGCCGCGAGCGCGCAACCTCCGACGTTGATCAGCGCCCCGGCCATGAAGCCCTTGCGGCGGCCGACGCGCGCCATCCACAGCGACGCCGGCATCGTCGCGACGGCGGAACCCAGCACATAGGCGGTCACACCGAGCGTGGCGAGCGTCTTCGTGTCGGCAAGCGCATACCCGACGAGCCCGTTCATCGTGATGAGGCCCGCCGAGTTGGTCAGGAGCAGGGCCTGACAGCACGCCAGCAGGAAGACATCGCGGTAGGATGTGCGCATGGCCCCGGTCGAGCGTAGGTGGGGTCAGACTCGACTATTCGCGATCGGACGCACAATGACTCGATCCGTGTTTCGAAAAGTCGAGTCTGACCCAACTTTCGCGTGGCCCGGACTATAGCAGAGCCCATGACACCGCTTGCCCGCGACATCCTCGACTTCTGGTTCGGTCCGCCGCCTCATTCGGCGCGGGCCGAATGGTTCGGCAAGGATCCGCAATTCGATGCCACGATCCGCGCGCGGTTCGGCGCGGCGCTCGACGCCGCACTCGCCAGCGCACAGCGCAACCGGCCGGACGATGCGCACGACGCGCTCGCACGTGTGGTGCTGCTCGACCAGTTCACCCGAAATGCCTACCGCGACACGCCGCGCGCGTTCGCGGGTGACGCCGCAGCACTCGCCACCGCCATTGCCGTCGTCGATGCGGGCCTCGACGCGGGATTCGACCGCTACGAGCGGGCGTTCCTGTACCTGCCGTTCGAGCATGCGGAAGACCTGGCGATGCAGCAGCGATCGATCGCCCTCTTCACGCGCCTTGCAGACGACACCGGGGACGCAGCGCTGCTCGGTTGGGCCGAGAAGCACGCGGCTATCATCCGCCGCTTCGGCCGCTACCCGCACCGCAACGCGATTCTCGGGCGCACGTCGACCCCCGAGGAGATCGCCTTCCTGCAGCAGCCGGGGTCGCGGTTCTAGCGCGCGGCGCGACACCGATCAGGATCGCGCCGCTCCCGGCGCTACAATGGCGGCGGCGATGACCCCAGTCCTAGGCATCTTCGGCGGCACTTTCGATCCGATCCACAGCGCGCACCTCGAACTGGCGCGCGAGGTGCGCGCCGCGCTGGATCTCGCCGCCGTTCGCTTCATCCCGGCCGGCGACCCGCCGCATCGCGCCGCGCCGGTCGCGAGCGCGATGCACCGCCTGACGATGGTCGAGCTCGCCGTCGCCGATCAGCCTGGGCTCGAAGTCGACCCGCGGGAAATACATCGCCGCGGGCGGAGCTACACCGTGGAAACGCTCGAGGAGCTGCGCAACGAAGCACCTTCGCGCCCGCTCGCGCTCATCGTCGGCGCCGACGCGTTTCTCGGCCTTCCCACCTGGCACCGCTGGCGGGACCTTTTCGAGCTCGCGCACGTCGTCGTCGTGGCCCGTCCGGGCGTCGAATTCGACGGCACGCTGCCGCCGGATCTCGCCTGCGAATGGACGCAGCGCTACGCGCGGGACGCATCCGCGCTTTCCGCGGCGCCTGCGGGCGCGATTCTGACTCAGCCCATCACCGAACACGCGATCGCCGCGTCGGCCATTCGCGCGCAGCTCGCGCGCGGCACCGAAGGCGTCAATGCGGTGCGCGGTTTGCTTCCCCCTGCCGTTTTGGCCTATATTGACCGCAACCAACTCTACCGATCACGCCCGGATGCGACTTAACAAGACCCAGAAGACCGCAGTCACCGCCCTCGACGACATCAAAGCGCGCGACATCACCGTACTCGACGTCCGCAAGCTCACCAGCCTCTACGACACGATGATCATCGCCTCTGCCGAATCCAACCGGCAGGTGAAGGCGCTCGCCAATCACGTCCGCGAGCGGCTGAAAGAGATCGGCGCGACGATCGTCGGCGTCGAAGGCGAGGAGACCGGCGAATGGGTGCTGGTCGACGCGGGAGACATCGTGGTCCACATCATGCAGCCGGCGGTGCGCGCGTACTACAACCTCGAGGAGCTCTGGGCGCCGCCCGCTGCGAAGCGGCGCGCCCGTGCCGCCGACCGCGCCGCGGCGTGACGGGATCGAATGAAGCTCCGCGTCGTCGCGCCGGGGCACCGGATGCCCGCGTGGGTCACCGCCGGCTGGGACGACTACGCGCGGCGAATGCCCGCGGCGTTTGCACTGGAACTCGTCCTGCTCAAGGCCGAGCCGCGGGGTCGGGGCAAACCGGTGGCGCAGCTGCTCGACGCCGAGGGCGTCCGGATCAAGGCCGCCTGCAAGGGCGCGCGGGTCGTGGCGCTCGACGAGCGCGGGGAGCCCTGGACCACGCGCATGCTCGCCGACAGGCTGTCGCGCTGGCGTGACGAAGCGCACGACGCCGCGTTCGTGATCGGCAGCGCCGACGGCCTCGCCGACGCCGTCAAGCGCGACGCAGCCGCCGTCGTGGCGCTTTCCGCGTTAACATTGCCGCACGGACTCGTCCGCATCGTCGTCGCCGAACAGCTCTATCGCGCCGTCAGCCTGCTCGCCGGTCACCCTTACCATCGCGACTGAGGGCCGGCACGACGCCCGCGACTGCCTGGGACCCCATGCCGCCATGACCGCTCCTGTCGTCTACCTCGCCTCGAAAAGCCCTCGCCGGGAAGAGTTGCTGCGGCAGCTCGGCGTCGAATTCACCGCGCTGCGGGTGCGCGAAGCGCCTGGTCGCGATCGCGACGTCGACGAAGGGGCGCGCGACGCCGAGCCCGCCCTCCATTACGTCGAGCGCATCGCGCGCACCAAGGCGGCCGTCGGTTGGCAGCGGATGGTCCAGCGCGGCCTTCCGCCCCGTCCGGTGCTCGGCGCCGACACCGAAGTCGTTCTCGACGGCTCGATCTTCGGCAAGCCGAAGGACGCCGCCGACGCCGCCCGGATGCTCGCGATGCTCTCGCACCGCACGCATCAGGTGCTGACCGCGGTCGCGCTGTGCTGGGATCAGCAGATCGTCGCGGAGATCGTGACGTCGTCCGTGACGCTGCGCGAGCTGCGCTCCGACGAGATCGAGCGCTATGTCGCGTCCGGCGAGCCGTTCGACAAGGCCGGTGCCTACGCGGTCCAGGGCCGCGCGGCGTCGTTCGTCTCCCGCATCGAGGGCAGCTACTCGGGGGTGATGGGACTGCCGCTCTACGAGACCGCGCAGGCCCTCGCCGGGCTCGGCTTTCCCGTGCTATAACGATCGCAACGGATTTTGCCGGGTGCCGCGTTCGCGCGCGGCCCGCCGCACCAGGATCTTCACCATGCCCCGCCTTCCCTTCCGATGTCTCATGAAATCCTTATCAACGTAACCCCCCAGGAAACCCGCGTCGCGATGCTCGAGCAGGGCGTCGTGCAGGAGCTTCACATCGAGCGCGCCAGCGCGCGGGGTCTCGTCGGCAACATCTGCCTCGGCCGTGTCGCTCGCGTGCTTCCGGGGATGCAGAGCGCGTTCATCGAGATCGGCCTCGAGCGCGCGGCGTTCCTCCACATCGCCGACATCTGGGAGCACCGCCAGAACGGGCACGGAGGCGGCGACACGCGCCCGATCGAGAAGATCCTTCACGAGGGCCAGGCGCTGCTCGTGCAGGTGATCAAGGACCCGATCGGCACCAAGGGCGCCCGACTCTCCACGCAGGTGAGCCTCGCCGGGCGGCTTCTCGTCTACCTGCCCCAGGATTCGCACATCGGCATCTCGCAGCGGATCGGCGACGAGGCCGAGCGCGAGAACCTGCGCGGCCGGCTCCAGCTGCTGCTGCCCGACGGACACACGGGCGGCTTCATCATCCGGACGATGGCGGAGACCGCGTCCGAGCGCGAGATGCAGAGCGACATCGCGTACCTGACCAAGCTCTGGAACGACCTCAATGCCCGCGCGCGCGACGTGCCCGCGCCGGCGCTGCTCTACCAGGACCTGAGCCTCGCCCAGCGGGTATTGCGCGACATGGCCACCGAGGAGACCTCGCGCATCCTCGTCGACTCGCGCGAGACCTGCACCAAGATGATGGAGTTCGCGCGCGAGTACACGCCGGCGCTCGTCGACCGCATTGCGCACTACCCGGGCGAGCGGCCGCTGTTCGACCTGAACGGCGTCGAGGAGGAGATCGAGAGGGCGCTGGCGCGGCGCGTCAACCTGAAGTCGGGCGGCTATCTGATCGTCGACCAGACCGAGGCGATGACGACGATCGACGTCAATACCGGCGGCTTCGTCGGCGGCCGCAGCTTCGACGACACGATCTTCAAGACGAACCTCGAGGCGGCGCAGGTCATCGCGCGGCAGCTCCGGTTGCGCAACCTCGGCGGGATCATCATCATCGACTTCATCGACATGGAGAACGCCGACCATCGCGCCGCCGTGCTCTCCGAGCTCAATCGCGCGCTGGAGCGCGACCGCACGCGGCTCACGGTCAACGGCTTCACGCAGCTGGGCCTGGTCGAGATGACGCGCAAGCGCACGCGCGAGTCGCTGGCGCACGTGCTCTGCGAGAGCTGCCCGACCTGCCAGGGCCGGGGCGAGCTCAAGACGGCGCAGACGATCTGCTACGAGATCCTGCGCGAGATCCTGCGCGAGGCGAAGCAGTTCAACGCGCGCGAGTTCCGGATCCTCGCGGCGCAGCCGGTGATCGACCTCTTCCTCGACGAGGAATCGCAGTCGCTGGCGCAGCTCGGCGACTTCATCGGGAAGCCGATCTCGCTCCAGGTCGAGTCGATCTACACGCAGGAGCAGTACGACATCGTGCTGATCTGACGCGCGGTCCGGCCCCGCGGCGACCCGCCCGGACGGCGGTCGAGCGCGCTCGGCGCGAAGGAGTGCAGGAACATGTTCCGCAAGCTCTGGTCGCGCACCAAGGCGTTCTTCTCCCGGCTCTTCCGGCGCGAGCCGCCGCAGCCGGGACGATTCGAGGCCGATTCGAAGTCGGCGCTGCGCGGCTCGCTCGCCGCGGCGCCGTGGATCTGGCCGGCTCGCGAATACCTCGTCTACGTTCCGCGCGGCCACACCCACTGGCGGCGCGTGCCGCTCCTCGTGCTGATCCACGGCTGCCGGCAGAAGGCCGAGGAGATCGCCGCCGCCACCCGGATCACGGCACTCGCGGACGAGCTGGGCTGCCTCGTCCTCCTGCCGCGGCAGAATCCGCGCGCCAACGCATGGGGCTGCTGGAACTGGTTCGATGCGGCGACGGTCAGCGGCTGGGGCGAGACGGCGATCGTCGCCGCGCAGGTTCGCGCGGTGCGCCGCAAGTACCGGATCGACCGCAAGCGCGTGTTCGTCGCCGGGATGTCGGCCGGAGGCGGTCTTGCCGCGGTGCTGGGCGTAAGGCGGCCGGAGTTGGTCGCCGGGGTGTTCATCCATTCCGGCGTCGCCTGTGGCGCTGCCTCGTCGGGCCTTGCGGCGTTGAACGTGCTGAAACACGGCGCCGACATGGACATCGCAACGATCGCGCGCGATGCGCGCACCGAGGCGGCGCCGCGCACGTTGCCGGTGCCGCTCATTGCCATCCAGGGCGACGACGACGACGTCGTCGCGCCGATCAACGCGGTGCAGCTCGTCCGGCAGTACCTGGTGCTGAACGGGCATCCGGCGGCGGAAGCGGGCGAGCCCGATCTGCTCCCGCCGCCCGACCGCACGGAAGCGGCAACGCTCCCGGATGCGCGCGTCGTGACGACGTGCGACTGGCGCGTCGCCGATCGTCTCGTTGCGCGGCACGTGCTGGTCGGCGGGCTCGGCCACGCGTGGAGCGGCGGCGACGACAAGTATCCGTACAACGATCCCCGTGCGCCCGACGCGACCGCGCTGCTCGGGGCGTTCGTGCGCCGCGCAATGCAGTAAGATCGAACGTTGGCGACGTCGCACGCGCGGGACGCGCCATCGGCGACAGTCCAGGAGCGAACATGGCGACGACCGGCATGAACCATTTCACGGTGCTCACCGACGACGTGCCGCGAACGGTGCGCTTCTACGGCGATTTCCTGGGTCTCACCGACGGCCCGAGGCCGCCGCTCGGGTTTCCAGGCGCATGGCTCTATGCCGGCGGACAGGCGGTGCTGCACATCGTCGGCGGGCGGCCGCGGGACGAGCTCAAGGCGGGCGTCATCGACCACATGGCGTTCTCGGCGTCGGGTCTCGCCGCGACGCTCGCGAAGCTCGACGCCCATCGCGTCGAATACGCCTGCCGGCAGCAGAAGGGCTCGGGCGTCTGGCAGGTCTTCTTGCACGACCCGAACGGCGCGAAGGTCGAGCTCGATTTCCCGCCGGAGGAATCCGGCCCGAAATGACGGGCGGCTGCCGCTCCGGACGCCGCGCTCGACCATCTCGTCGTCGCTGCGACGACGCTCGCGGATGGGATCGAATACTTCGCCGACATCACCGGTGTCGCGCCGCAGCCCGGCGGCAAGCACGTCGCGATGGGGACGCACAACGCGCTCGTGCGCCTTTCCGCCGGCGTCTACCTCGAGATCATCGCGATCGATCCCGCCGGCGCGAGGCCCGCGCGGCCCCGCTGGTTCGACCTCGACGACATCGCGCTCGCCTCCGAGCTCACCGAGCGGCCGCGGCTCATCCACTGGGTCGCGCGCACGACCGACATCGAACGCGCGGTGGCGCGCTGCCCCGTTCCGCTCGGCACCGTGCAGCCGATGGCGCGCGGGAACTATCGTTGGCGAATGACGATTCCCGACGATGGCCGACGCCCGGGCCAGGGCATCGTGCCGACGCTGATCCAGTGGGACGTCCCCTTTCACCCCACCGACTCGCTGCCCCGTACGGGAGTGTCGATCGCCGGGCTCGCCGCCGCTCACCCCGATCCCGCGGACGTCCGGGATGCGCTCGCAGCGCTTGGGCTCGACGGGGTGCTGCCGGTCACCTACGATCGCGACGCGCGTCTCGCGGCGATGTTGCGCACGCCGCGCGGCATCGTGACGCTCTGACCGCGCCGGGGCGGGCGGCGCGGGAACCCGGGGGCCCGCGAAAGACGGGCCCGGACCGGGAAAATGTCGCTCCCGCGTGTCGATTTCGCCGGGCGTCGTTCGTCGTAGTGGCAGAGCGAGGATCTTCATCCGGCCGCGAGCGTCCGGAGCCCTGCGCTCCCAACCGGAAGGAGAATTGACGATGCGATTCATGGTGATGGTGAGGGCGACGCAGGACTCGGAAGCGGGGGTGATGCCGGACGAGAAGCTGCTGGCCGACATGGGGAGGTTCAACGAGGAGCTGGTCAAGGCCGGGGTCCTGCTCGCGGGCGAGGGGCTCCAACCGACGTCGAAGGGTGCGCGCGTGCGCTTCTCCGGGTCGAAGCGGACCGTCATCGACGGGCCGTTCGCGGAGACCAAAGAGCTGATCGCCGGGTTCTGGCTGTGGCAAGTGAAGTCGAAGGAGGAGGCGATAGAGTGGGTGAAGCGCTGCCCGAACCCGTTCCCGGGTGAGTCCGAGATCGAGATCCGGCAGGTGTTCGAGGCCGAGGACTTCGGTGCCGAGTTCACGCCGGAGTTGCGCGAACAGGAGGAGCGCCTGCGCGCGGAGGCCGCCAGGCTCGCGAAAGCGGCGACCCGGTAACCGCAATCGGTCCCGCCACGATAGCGGTCGTCCGGGCGCTCCGGCACATTTCGGACGACCGCCGCGCACCGCGCCTGATATTCCAACGGAGGACTTCATGCTGAAGAAGATTGCCATTGCCGTCGCCGCGATCGTGGCCGCGTTCCTCATCTACGCGGCAACGCAGCCGGACACGTTCCGCGTGCAGCGCACGACGAGCATCAAGGCCCCGCCGGAGAAGGTGTTCGCGCTGATCGAGGACTTCAACCAATGGCGCGCGTGGTCGCCCTGGGAGAAGCTCGACCCGGCGATGAAGCGGACGATGAGCGGCGCGGAAAAGGGCAAGGGCGCCGTCTATGCGTGGGATGGCGACAAGAACGTAGGCGCGGGACGCATGGAGATCGTCGAAGCGGCGCCGCCATCGAGGATCGCGATCCAGCTGGATTTCCTGAGGCCGTTCGCCTCCCGCAACACCGCGGTGTTCGCGCTGGAGCCCAAAGGGGACGCGACGAGCGTCACGTGGACGATGCAGGGTCCCAGCACCTACATCACGAAGCTGATCGGCATCTTCGTCAGCATGGACAGCATGATCGGCAAGGATTTCGACGCCGGCCTCGCCAGCATGAAGGCCATCGCGGAAAAATAGCCGGCGCCGGGAGGACCCGGCCTTGCGCCGGCGGACCGATGATGGTCTGATCGGTGGCCATGACGGCCGCCGATACCCGCCGCACGATCGAAGCGGTCTGGAGGATCGAGTCCGCGAAGATCATCGCCGGCGTCGCCCGCATGGTGCGCGACGTCGGCGTCGCCGAGGAGCTCGCGCAGGACGCGCTCGTCACCGCACTCGAGCGATGGCCGGCGTCGGGCGTGCCGGACAACCCCGCCGCGTGGCTCACGGCCGCCGCGAAGCATCGCGCGATCGACCTCCTGGCCTCGTCTTCACGGAGTTGAGCCCAGCAAGACGCGTCGCATTCGGACGCGATCGTCGATCGACTCCGCCACGTATTCCCACCTGAATCCGTGCAGCATGTCGTGCGCGTCCAGCAGACCATAAAGGTAGCTTCCGCGCGGCGGACGAACGCATTTGTCGTAATGTGCGCGACGGAACGTTTCGTTCCAGAGGTGAACGAAGACCGCACCGCGAATCTTGTTTTCCACGTACTCGCGATACGCGGGGTCGATCAGCTTGGATGACTCGCGCCAGTGAATCGGATAGAAACTCTGTGGTGGCATCAATGCGGGTTCGAGCCGGAACATCGACACGATCTTCGTCATCAGGCTCGGGCCGCACTCGCCCCAGGTCATGTTGGCGCCAACATCGACCGAGTGCGAGTACGCGTATGCCATGGCCGGATGCCCTGGCGGAAACTTGATGATCGCGCCATTCACGTACTCACCGTCTTCGCGCGCGAGTGCCACGTCGGCATCCGGCAACGGATCGCCGACGCAGACGACATCCATATCGACCCACCAGCCGCCACGGTCGAGCAGCAGCTTGTACCGGAACAAATTGGAAAACCCCGAAACGCTCCCTTTGCCGGGACCCTGTCGGTACGCGAAGATACGGGCCTCGTCGAGAACGGCTCTGGCGTCGTGGCGTGTGCATCCGTCGGGAACGTTGGCAACGTCGCCATAGACGAACAAATCGAACCTATGACCCCTGGAAAGAAACGATTGTATGCACATGGCCTCGATCGGCGACAACGCGGCGCCGATCCAGAGACTCTGCAAGGTTGCCATGTTCACACTGCCTTCGATGCCGGGTTGGGCTCGCCGATCAGCCCAACGCGCCCCGAGCGGCGACCGGCCAGACGCACTCCACCCGCGTGCCGCGTGCGCCGACGATCCAGTCGTAGAGATTGACCGTCGGGTCGCAGTGCCCGGGGATCAGCCAAAGCCGGTCGCCGATGCAGCGGTGGCCGGGCGTCGGGTGCGACCGCCGAGCACGCCGTGCTCGTCGGAGCCCTTCACGTACGTCAGCCCTGCGGCACCGTAGACGACCGGAGGGCCCGAGTCGAACGCGCAGCGCCTTCAGCCCGGCATCGACTATGGCGCGCTCGCGCACCGGCGCGCTCATCACGCCGGCCAGCACGAACAGGCTCTGCTCGAAATGGTGCTGATCGGGCGCGAGCGCGTTCTTCTGGTAGTCGGCGTCCATGAAGACGTACGAGCCGGGCTGGACCTCGGTGTAGACGCCGCTGTCGCGCTCGTGCTGCCAGGTGCCGGTCCCGGCGCCGGTGACGGTCGCGCAGGCGATTCCCGCGGCCTCGATCGCCGCCTTGGTCTCTCGCTGCGAGCTCCGCCGCGCGCGCGATCGCCGCGCGCCGCTCGTCCGGCGCGCGCAGGTGCTGCGCGGCCCCGTGATACGCGTGGATACCGCGAAACGAAATCCCCGGCGTGCGCGCGATCACCTGCGCGATCGCCACGGCCGGCGCGCCCGGCGCGGTGCCGCAGCGATGCGCGCCGACGTCGATCTCGACGAGGACGTCGATCGACACACCGGCGGCCCGCGCCGCCGCGCCGATGTGCCGGACGGTAGCGGCATCGTCGGCGAGCACGCCGACCTTCGCCCTCGTCGCCATCGCTGCGAGGCGCGCGAGCTTCCTCTCGCCGACGATCTCGTTGGTGACGAGCACGTCGCGAATGCCGGCGGCGACGAAGGCCTCGGCCTCGCCGACTTTCTGGCAGCAGATGCCGACCGCGCCGCGCTCGATCTGGGCATGCGCGATGTCCGGGCACTTGTGCGACTTCGCGTGCGGGCGCAGCGCAACGCCGGCGCCGCGCACGGCGTTCGCCATCAGGTCGAGGTTGCGCTCGAACGCGTCCAGGTCGACGACGAGCGTCGGGGTGTCGACGTCGTCGATCGAGTCGCCGGGACGGGCGGGAAGGCTCTGCATCAGGCGCATCGTAACCTGCCGATCGCCCGCCCAGCCAGCCGCGATCCGGCGCGCCGCGCCCTCGTCAGGCCGGGACCGAAGCCCCTTCACTTCGGCGTAGCCGCCTCGGCGGCGGCGAGCTGCCCGTAGACGATTTGCGCGATCTTCAGCAGCTGCCCGCGATCGACGTTGCCGGAAATCGCGTATCCGCAGGTGTCGTCGATCCAGTAGAACACGCCGACGCCGTTCTCGACGGCGTAGCGGAACCCCGTCTCGCCGGTGCCGGACGCCTGCTTGCGCACCTGCAGCGACAGTCGCTCCTTGTCGGCGTTCTCGTACATGAACAGCGCGGTCGGCTTCTCGTTGCCGGCGACAAGCCGTCCGCCGACCAGCGAATACCCGATGCCGTTCAAGTCCGGCGCGTGGACGGCGAACCCCAGCCGCTTCGTGAGCCAGCTGACGAGCCGCTTCTCCTCGGGCGCCCAGATCTCGACCGGCCGGTTCACGTCGGCCGCGTACAACGCGTGCGCGAACGCCGCCTGGCGCGCAAATGTCGTCGGCGTGCCGGCACGCTCGATCAGCGCACCGCTCCCGAGCCAGCCGAGACCGATGCCGAGTACGAGCGTGGCCGCCAGCGCGAGCGCCGGGCGCGAAGCGGCGGTAGAGCCCCGCCGTCGGAGCGGGCATGGCGGCCGCTTCGAGCAACCGTGCCGGAATCGGCTCGGCCAGGATGGGATCGAGGGCATCGCGCAGCTCTGCATTCCGCTTGCGCATGTCCGCGACGCGTGCGGCGAGCTCAGCGTCGGACGCGAGCGCCGCCTCGACGTGCGCGGCACGCTCCGACGCTAGCTGCCCATCGACGTACGCGTGGACGTCGGCTTCGGAGATCGGGACGGGATTCACGGGGCTCATCGGGGCGCTCGCGGGCTCACTTGACGACGCGCAGCGATGATGCGGGCTCGGCAATCAGCCGGCGCAGCTTGTCCCGCGCGCGCGACAGCCGCGACATCACGGTGCCGATGGGTATCGACAGGACACTTGCGATCTCCTCGTAACGCATTTCCTCGACCGCGGCGAGCAACAGGACCTCGCGCTGATCGCCGGGGAGTCGCCCCATCTGCTGGACGACCTCCACGAGCTCGACACGATCCAGCTGGTTGGCACGGACGGGAATCTGCCACGACGCGTTGCCGGGATCCGCATCGATGGACAGGTTCGCGGCGTCGCGCCGCACGAGCGCCAACTGGTTCACGTGGACGTTGTGCATGATGGTGAACAGCCACGCGCGAAGATCGCTTCCCGACCGCCATAATCTTCGCTTCTCCCACGCCCGCGCCAGCGTGTCCTGGACCAGGTCGTCGGCGCGGACCGCGTCGCCGGTCAGCACGCGCGCATAGCGCCGCAGGCGCGGAATGGCGGCGACCAGTTCCGGATGGGGGAGGCCCGGATCGTCGGGAGGGGCCGGCGGCGTCACGAGATCGAAGCGCAGCGGTCGAGGTCAACGCCCGCATTGTCGGCCATCGGAGCGGATGGCGCCAGCTCGCCGGATGCAACGCGGCTGCACGCATCCTCGCGAAAGGCCGATTCCCCGCTCCGCAAAGAACGCGACGGCCCCAACTTCGCCTACGGCTTGGCGACGTGCCAGACGCTGTTGAAGCCATCCCCGGTCTTGTCGCCCGGCTTCTGGTCCTTGGCCCACAGGTAGACCGGCTTGCCCTTGTACGCCCACTGCTTGCCGCCATCGTCACGCGTCACGATCGTCCAGTCGCCCGACGCCTTGGCATCGCCGCCGGCCAAGAGCGGCGGCCAGTTGGCGGCGCAAGGACCGTTGCAGGCGCTCTTGCCGCCGGCATCCTTTTCGAACGTGTAGAGCGTCATGCCGGCGGCATTGGCCAGCACGCCGTCCATCGCCTTGGCGGGGGCTTGGGCCACGGCCGTCGGGGCCAGCGCCGAGGCGGCAACGAAGGAAAGCGCCGCCAGCGGTAGCCGAAGGTTGCGAATCATGGGGGATCTCCCTGGATTTGTTGGAAACACGGTCGTAAACACACGCCACCGGCGGCTTATTCCGTGCGCGCCCCCAGTGCGTCGAAGCGGCGCGGGGCCGCCGATCGCGGCTGCCCGATCGCCACGCGGCGGGCCGCGCGCTGCGCGACGAGCGCTCACAGCAGGAAAAGCGTCGCAAGCCCGAGAAAGATGAAGAATCCGCCGGAGTCGGTGACCGCGGTGATGAGCACCGACGAGCCCACCGCCGGGTCGCGGCCGAGCTTCAGCATCGATATCGGGATCAGCACGCCCATCAGCGCCGCCAGCATCAGGTTGAGCGTCATCGCCAGCACCATCACGAGGCCGAGCGCGACGTCCTTGTACAGTACCGCCGCGACCAGCCCCATGACGCCGCCCCAGATGACGCCGTTGACGAGGCTCACCGTCATTTCCTTCTTGATGAGCTGCCGGGCGTTGTCGATCGTCACCTGGCCCAGCGCCGCGGCGCGCACGATCATCGTGATCGTCTGGTTTCCCGAATTGCCGCCGATGCCTGCGACGATCGGCATCAGCGCCGCGAGCGCGACGAGCTTTTCGATCGAGCCCTCGAACACGCCGATGACGCGCGACGCCACGAACGCGGTGACGAGGTTGATCGCCAGCCAGGCCCAGCGGTTGCGGAACGATGCCCACACCGACGCGAAGACGTCCTCCTCCTCGCGCAGGCCGGCCTGCGCAAGCAGATCTTCCTGACCGCTCTCCCGGACGAAGTCGAGCACCTCGTCTACGGTCACCCGTCCGACCAGCCGGTCGTTCGTGTCGACGACGGGCGCCGACACGAGGTCGTAACGCTCGAACGCCGACGCGGCGACGTCGGCCTTCTCGTGCTGCCGCAGCGTCACGACGGGCGGCTGCATGATGGCGTCCACCGCCGTTTCGGGATCGTTGACGATCAGCTTGCTGATCGGGAGCACGCCGAGGAGCCGCTCGTCGCGATCGACGACGAACACCTGGTCGGTCTGCGACGGCAGTTCGTCGAAGCGGCGCAGGTAGCGGAGCACGACTTCGAGCGTGACGTCGGGCCGCACCGTGATGTCCTCGAAGTCCATCAGCGCGCCGACCATGTCGTCGTCGAAGGACATCGCGGCCCGCAGCTGCTCGCGCTCCTCGATCGGCAGGCTCTGGAACACGTCGTCCATCACCTCCTGCGGGAGGTCCGGCGCGAGCTCTGCGATCTCGTCGGCTTCGAGCGTCTCGGTCGCCGCGACGAGCTCCTCGGTGTCCATCGAGGAGATCAGCGATTCGCGGACGGCGTCCGACACTTCGAGCAGGATGTCCCCGTCGCGCGACGCGCGGACGAGGTCCCAGATGTACAGCCGCTCGTCGAGCGGCAGCGCCTCGAGGATGTAGGCGATGTCGGCGGGGTGCAGGCGATCGAGCTCGTCGGTGAGCGCCGCCTTGCTCTTCTTGTAGACGGCGGATTCGGCGAGCTCCGCCCGAGCGTCGGTCGGCGGATATCCGACCTGCTCGCGGACGAGCCCTTCGACGAGCCGGTGCTTGCGCAAGAGCCCGGTCACCCGGGCCAGCGCATCCTGCACGCTGGCTTGTGCCTCGGGCCGTTCGACGGCGGCGTTCGTGCGGGAATCGGGCATGGCCGGGTCGGTGTCGGCGAGGGACGGGACGCTTCGAGCGCCGCCCGCATTCTAACCCTGCGCACTCGCGCGCCTCACGTCCGATGCACCGCCGCCGCGCGCGGACGCCATCGGTCGATGCATCGCGCGATGCGGCCCGTCCGGCGACGAGACCTCAGGGAACGGCGGCCGAGGGCATCCGTGCGAGGATCGTCGCGACGCGGCCGGCGAGATACGCGGAATCCGGCCGTCGCTCGAACAGCCGCGGACTGGGTGCCATCGCAGCGAGCCTTGCCGCCTGCTCGGCGGAAAGCTGCGCCGCCGCCACGCCAAAATAGCGCTGTGCGGCGGCCTCGGCGCCGAACACGCCGTTACCCCACTCGATCACGTTGAGATAGAGCTCGAAGATCCGCTGCTTGGAGAGGATCGCCTCGAGCAGCACCGTGACCACCGCTTCCTGCGCCTTGCGCGAGTAGTTCTTGGCAGGCGAGAGGAAGAGGTTCTTGGCGAGCTGCTGCGTGATCGTCGAGCCTCCCGCGACGACCTGGCCCTTCTTCCGGTTCTTCTCCAACGCGTTCTGGATGCCCTCCCAGTCGAAGCCGCCGTGCTCGACGAACTTCGCGTCCTCGGCGGCGATCATCGCGCGCTTCAATTGCGGCGAGATCCGCGCGTAGGGCACCCACCGGTATTGCAGCGCGACTTTCGGGTTCTTCGTGCGCGCCTCGTCCATCCGCTGCGCCATGAAGGCGGTCTCGCGCGGCGGATAGAACCGGTACCAGCCGATATGCGCGGCGATCCACGCGAACCAGAGGAGCGCAATCGCGCAGATCGCGACGAGCATCAGGAACAGCGCGCGGCGCACGCTCGCGAGCGCGCCGGACGCGGCGGTTCGTCCGCTCATCGCGGCGGGGCGTCACTCACTGCGGAGCTCGTCGCCCTTCGTGAACATCCACGTGCGCGTGATGTGGAGGACGTCGGTGTCGCGCCTGATTTCCGGCGGGAACGCCGCGAACGGCGCCGACATCTCGACGATCTTCACCGCGGCGGCGTCGAGCACCCGCTGGCCGGACGAGCGGTTGATCTCGACGTTCTCGACGCTCCCGTCGCTCCTGATCGACACGGTCAGCAGCAGGCTGCCGTAGAGCTTCAATTGGCGCGCGGCCTCCGGGTAGTTGAGGTTGCCGACGCGCTCGATCTTGGCACGCCAATCCTCGACGTAGCGCGCAAACCGGTACTCCTCGGCGCGTGCGCCGACGAATCGGCGCTTCGGCCGCTGCTGGTAGATCTCCATGTCCTTCGCGACCCGCGCCTCGATGCGCATCGCTTCCAGCGTGCGCTGCGCGAGCTCGGTCACCGAGGGTTGAACCACGGGCTCGGGGGCCTCGACGGGTTTCGGGACCGCCTGCGGCACCGGCGCGCCGTTGATTCGCGTCATCAGCTCCTTCGCCTCGATTTCGAGCGCGTCGAGCTTCTGCGCGGCGACCGCGACCTCGGCGGCCGTTCCGGCCTTCTGCAGCGCGGGAAACGGAGTTTTCGCCCGGCGACTGGCGTCGGTGTTGCCGCCGCCGTCGAGGTTGGCCTGCGCAAGGATGTCGGCCTTGGTCGGCTTCGATGTCGACTTCGCGTTGACCAAGGCGACCTCGAGCGGCGGTCCGCGGTCGAGCATCTTGCGCAGATCGAACGGCTGGAACCGTATCGCGAGCAGGACGCCGTGGATCGCGATGGATATCCCGAGCGCATAGACGACGAGGCGGCTGGCACCGCTGTCGGCGGTGAGGTCGGGGAAGCGGAACGAGGGAAGCACCGGCGCGGCCTTCGCGGGCGGTGCGGCCGTGCGCCGCGGCCTCGCGTTTCCTGCCGCGGGCGGCGGGGTGCGTATCGCCGTCGCCGCCTTCCTGGTGGCCGGCGGCGCGGGCAAAGGCGTGCTGGACGTGGCGGGTAGGCGCGGCAAGAGTGCGTTATGCGTGAAAGGAGCAGTCTATCGCAGCCGGGAAAGCTGTGCACAGGTCCCCCGCGGATTGCGCATCGCGTGCCGATCGCGGCGAGCCGCCGCAGCGCCGCGCGGTTCGGCGGCGCTCGCTCGCCGACGAGTCCGGCTTAGACCGGCGGGCCGCCAGGCGCGACTTCGCCGACGTAGCGCGACTCGAACGTCGCGGTCAGCAGGTCGATCCGGCCGATCGCGACCCGGACGTTCGTGTCGGCCGCAAGCGCAGGCATGTCGGGGAGGCGCACGACGAGCGGCAGGCGGTCGAACCGGACGAGGTTCTCGCGGATGACGCTGGCCGTCGTCTCGGTTACGCCCTCCTGCAGCAGCCAGCGCAGGCACCAGTAGTGCTCCATCCGATCCTGGAACTCGCTGTAGGCCGAATAGGTCGCCTCGAAATCGGTGAGGGCCGCGTACAGCTCGGCGTCGTTCTCGGCGTACGGCGGCTTCGTGCCGTCGATCGTCGCGAGCAGCTGGCGCTGATTCACGAGATCGCTGTAGCGGCGCAGCGGCGAGCTCGACCACAGGTAGTGGGCGAGCCCCAGCCCCTGGTGCTCGCCGGGACGCGTGCTCATCTTCACCTTGCCGTTCGACTGCGTCCGGTAGAGCCCGGCGACGCGCGCATCGGCGAGCAGCTTGCCCCAGCTGCTGTTGACGAAGATCATCAGCTCCGACACGAGCTTGTCGAGGGGGCTCCCGCGCGGCCGCGGAACGATGCGCACCTGCCCCGCCTCGGGTCCCGCCGGGAGCGGCATTCCAGTCGACGTAGAAGTTGTAGTCGATGCGGGCGAAATCGGTCTTGCCGCGCTCGACGGACAGCGAGCGGGCAAATTTCCACAGCACGCGCAACTCGTCGGTCCACGGGGGGTCGGACGGCGCCGGGAGGTCGTTGGCGAAGGCTTCGCCGAGGGTGTCGAGCCGCAGATTCTCGGCCACCGGGACGATCTCGACGCGGGTGACGTGCCGGACCAGCGCCCCGTCCGGCTTGACCTCGGCGTAGAGCGAGAGCGCGGGTACCGATTGTCCTTGCGCCAGCGTGAACGCGGCGACCACCGGCTCGGGCAGCATCGTGAGCTTGTGCCCCGGCATGTAGACGGTCGACAGTCGCGAGCGCGCGATCGCATCGAGCGGCGATCCGCGCGCGATCGCGAGAGCGGGCGCTGCGATGTGAATGCCGACTTCCCAGTGGCCGTTCGGGAGGAGGCGGACCGAGAACGCGTCGTCGATCTCGGTCGTCGTCGCGTCGTCGATCGAGAATGCGCGCACCTCGGCCGACCGGGAGCTCGGACAGCGCGGGCAGAGTCCCATAGGCCGGGAACCCGATTCCCGCGGGAAACGCCTGCGCGAGGAACGCGTTGAAATGGTAGTCGTGCGACGACGGGATCGCGCCGCACTCGGCCAGGAGCGCCACGGGGTTCGTCCGCGCCGCCTCGCATGCGGCGGCGAGCGCCTTCCATTCCAGCGCGTTCTTGTCGGGCTTGTAGAGAAGCATCGGGAGCTTCGCGCGAAGCGCGTCGGGCAGCCGGTGCGCGCGCAGTTCGTCGCTCCACGCAGCCATCTGCTCCGCCTCGCGCTTCTTGCGCTCGACCGACGCGAGCGCGGCCTTCAGCGCGTCCGGCGGCGCCTTGCGGTACCGGCCCTTGCCGCGCTTGTAGAAGTACATCGGTGCCGCGGCGAGCGCCATGGCCACGGCGGCGGCTTCGGCGGGCGCCGGCGGATGGCCGTAATATTCGCGCGCGAGCTCGGCGAATCCGAACTCGTCGTCCGGGAGACTTCCCACAGGAAATTCGGGTCGAGCTCGCCGGCAAGGCGGTGCGCATCGGCGATGAGCGCCGACGGCGCAGGATCCGCGAAGCGCAGCAGGACCGCCGCCGCCTTGATCTTCAGGCGCTTGCCGGACGCAGCCTCGACCTGCAGCGACGAATCGTTGTCGGCGAGGACCGTCCCGGCCTTCAACTGGCCGTCGTCCTCGAAAAAGACGTGCATGGAATCCCGAGGCGGGCGCGGCCGGATGCCGGCCGCTCGAGGCTCGCATTATAACCGGCCGACGGCGACAGTCCCAGAATGCCG
>CAWHXL010000012.1:0-132512 GCA_963833295.1 uncultured beta proteobacterium
TAGACCGCGCCCGCTGCCTTCAGCGTCGCATGGAGCGGGCTGCGGCGCGCGTCGCGGCCGGCGGCGGCCTCGTACGCCGGCCAGGCGATGTGGTAATAGCGGGCGTAACTCTCGACCGCGCGCGCGCGTGCATGAACGCCTTGACCGAATGCGGCGCGCCGAACCGGCGCGCGTCGAACGGCCACAGGTCCATGCCCGGATCGCCGTCGACGATCCAGTTGGCCATCACCCAGCCTGCGCCGCCCGATGCCGCGATGCCCGACGTGAACCCGCAGCAAAGGTAGAAGTTGTCGAGCTCGGGGGAGAGGCCGATGATCGGCTCGCCGTCGGCGGTGATCGGGATCGGTCCGTTGATCATCTGCCGGATGCCGATTTCGTTCAGCGCCGGAATCCGCGCCGCCGCGGCTTCGGCGAGCGGCGCGAAGCGCTCGAAATCGGGCTGGAGAAGCTCGGGCCCGAAGTCCCTGCCGATGCCGCGGGCGCCCCACGGTGGCGTGTTCGTCTCCCAGCCGCCGACCGCCAGTGCCCCGGGTTCGGGCTTGACGTAGAAATTGCCGTCGGGATCGCGCAGCGACGGAAGGCCGGCCGGGACGCGCTCCGTCTTGTCGGTGACGAAATACTGGTGCTCGACCGCGCACGCGGGCACGCGCGTGCCGGCCATCGCCGCGATCTCGCGGCCCCACATGCCCGTCGCGTTGATCACGCACTCCGCGTCGACGTTGCCCTGGTCCGTGACCACCGTCGTCACGCGCCGCCCGCGCTTGCCGAGCGCCGTCACGCGCACGCCCCGGATCAGCGCGACGCCTCCCGCCCGCGCGCCGGCCGCGTACGCGTTGGTGAGGCTCGTCGGATCGACGTAACCGTCGCCTTCGATCCACGCGGCACCGACGACGCCGGGGAGCTCGATCAGCGGGAAGAGTTCCTGCGCCTGCCGTGGCGAAACGAGCTCGACCGGGAAGCCGAAGCCCTTGGCCATCGTCGCCGAGCGCTTCAATTCCTGCCAGCGCGCCTTCGATGCCGCGAGGCGCAGGCTTCCGGAGCGCTGCCAGCCGGTCGCCTGCCCCGTCTCCGCCTCGAGCTTGCCGTAGAGTTCCGCGCCGTAGCGCATGAGCCGCGTGAGATTGCTGCTGCTGCGCAGTTGGCCGACCAGCCCGGCCGCGTGCCACGTCGCCCCGTGCGTGAGCTGCAATCGCTCGATCAGCACGACGTCCTTCACGCCGCGCTTGGCGAGGTGGTACGCGATGCTGCAGCCGATGACGCCGCCGCCGATGATGACGACGCGGCACTTCCCCGGAATTGCCATGCGATTCGCTCTCCGTCGATCGCGGTGCGGCCCCCCCTTGGCCGGCGCGGGATCGCCGCGAATCTAGCACAATGCGCGCGGCGGCCCTGCGCTCCGACCTGCCACCCGCCGTGCAGGGCGGGGCGCGGATGGCGTCGGTGCGCAAAGCGGCGTCGCAATCGGGCCAGACGCAGCGCGGCGCGCTCCCCATACTTCGATCGCCCCCTTCCGCAGGAGCAGTCATGGACGAGCAACAGGCACCGGCAGCGCATCACCATCGCGGCGGCGGCCGCGCGGCGAAGCGCGCCGCCCGATCGGCGCGCGCCGGCGCGTCGATGCCGTACATCACGCGCCGGATCGGCTGTTACGAGGTGCTGGACGACGAGGGAATCGCGATCATCGAGCGCAACGCCGACACGATCCTCGCGGAGATCGGCATCGACTATCGCGACGACGCGGAGGTGCAGGCCATCTGGAAGGCCGCGGGAGCCGACGTGCAGGGCGAGCGCGTTCGCTGTCCCCCCGGCATGTGCCGGAGCATCATCCAGGCGAGCGCACCGCGCGAATTCGCCCAGCACGCGCGCAATCCGGAGCGCAGCGTCCCGATCGGCGGCAAGCATACGGTTTTCGCGCCCGCATACGGTTCGCCGTTCATCCGCAGTATCGACGAGGGCCGCCGGTACGCGACGATCGAGGACTTCCGCAACTTCGTCAAGCTCGCCTACGTGGCGCCGTCGCTCCACCACTCGGGCGGCACGATCTGCGAGCCGGTCGACCTGCCCGTGAACAAGCGGCACTTCGACATGGTGTACAGCCACATGAAGTTCTCCGACAAGCCGTTCATGGGGTCGGTGACGCATCCGGAGCGCGCGCAGGACACCGTCGAGATGGCGAAGATCCTGTTCGGCGACCGCTACATCGATGCCGCGACCGGCAAGCCGAGGACGGTGATCATCAACTTGATCAACGCCAACTCGCCGATGACCTACGACGCGACGATGCTGGGAGCGCTGAAGGTCTATGCGCGCGCGAACCAGGCGTGCGTCGTCACGCCGTTCATCCTCGCCGGCGCGATGTCGCCGGTGACGGTCGCCGGCACCGCCGCACAGACGCTGGCCGAGGCGCTGTCGGGCATGGCGTTCATGCAGCTCGTCTCCCCCGGTTCGCCGGTCGTGCTGGGGAGCTTCGCGTCGTCTATCTCGATGCAGTCGGGCGCGCCGACGTTCGGCACGCCGGAGCCCACACTCGTGCTCTTCGCGATGGCCGCACTCGCACGGCGGCTGGGCGTACCGTTCCGCTCCGGCGGCGCGCTGTGCGCATCGAAGATTCCCGATGCGCAGGCGGCCTACGAGTCGGCCAATACGCTGCTGCCGACGTGCCTGGCCGGTGTCAACTTCGTGCTGCACACCGCGGGCTGGCTCGAGGGCGGCCTGGCGATGGGTTACGAGAAGTTCGTCATGGATGTCGATCAGGCTGGCATGATGCACACGCTTTGCGCGGCGTCGACTCACCGAGAACGGCCAGGCGATGGATGCGATCCGTGAGGTCGGACCCGGCAAGCACTCCTCGGCTGCGCGCACACGCAAGCCAATTTCGAGACCGCGTTCTACCGCTCCGTCGATCGCCGACAACAACAGCGTCGAGCAATGGGAAGCCGAGGGAGCCAGGACATGGCGAAGCGCGCCAACGCGATGTGGAAGAAGCAGCTCGCTGCGTACGAAGCGCCGCCGCTCGATCCCGCGTCGACGAAGCCCTGCAGGATTACGTGAACCGGCGCAAAGCATCGTTTCCGGATTCGAAGTTCTGAGCGGCTACGCAGCGATAGCCGCCTGCGGCGATTCATCGTCGCCGCGCGCGGTCTCCGGTCGCGCCGCGCCCCGGCGGCGGGTCGTGTCGGCCCCGGGCGCCGCGCCCGCCATGCGACCGAGCTCGCCGCCCCACTGCGCGCGCGCGCCCGTCGAAACGTCGCCGAGCCGCGCGACGACGGTCTCGAGGTCGGGCGGCGAACCGCGCGCGTGCGTTTCGAGCGCCTTCCGCATCGCACGCACGTGCTCCGGCGTGGTGCCGCAACAGCCGCCGATGATTCGCGCGCCGGCGTCCCGCGCGAGGCGCGCGTAGTCGGCCATCGACTCCGGCGTGCCGTCGTAGCGGATCGCGCCGTCGACGAATTGGGGGATGCCGCAGTTGGCTTTGGCCACCAGCACGGACTCGGGACCGGCGGCGGTGGCCAGGTTCAGGATGCAGGCGACGACCTCGGACGCGCCTACCCCGCAGTTGGCGCCGCAGGCCACCGGATGCGGCGTGACCTCGCGCGCCAATGCGGCGAGCTCCGCGGGAGCGAGGCCCATCATCGTGCGGCCGTTGGTGTCGAAGCTCATCGTGCACACGATCGGCAGTCCCGTCGACGCGGCACCGGCGATGGCGCGACTCGGCCTCCTCGCGCGACGACATCGTCTCGACCCACAGCACGTCGGCGCCGCCGCGGGCGAGGGCCTGCGCCTGTTCGGCGAAGGCCGCGCGCGCCGCGTCGAAGGACAGCGAGCCGAGCGGCTCCAGGATCTCGCCCGTGGGTCCCATGCTGCCGGCAACCACGATCGTCGCGACCACTCGCATCGGCCTCCCGGCGCGCGATCCGCGCGGCCGCCTCGTTCAGCTCCGCCACGCGCGACTCGGCCTTGTGCAGCCTCAGCCGATGGCGGGTGCCGCCGAAGCTGTTCGTCAGGATGATGTCGGCGCCGGCGTCGATGAAGCGGCGATGCAGGTCGGCGATCCGGTCCGGATGGTCGATGTTCCAGAGCTCCGGGGCCTCGCCGGACACGAGCCCCGCGGCAAAGAGATTGCTGCCCGTGGCGCCATCGGCGAGGAGCCACGATCGGGTCGTCAGCAAGTTGGCGAGGCGGTCGGACATGGGAGACGGATTGTAGCCGGCATCCGGTTCTCGCCGGCCAGGCGCGCCCGCGTTCCGCCGATTTCGATCCAGGTCAATGTCCTTTCGAACTTCTGTGCGAAAGTTGCGTCGATCGAGGGTGCGGTGATGCAATATCGGCTCGGAACGACGCACAGAGGGGGAATCGGACCATGCCTGCAAAGCGATCCGCGGTGACCACGACGCACCGCACCCACACCAAGACCGCTCGCCGGAGCGTCCGGCCCGTCACGGCGGGCGACATCGGCCCGACGGCGAGCGCCGAGATCATCGAAAGCTACGCGGTCGCCGAAAATGTCGACTCGGCGCAGGAGGCGCAGGTTGCGGCGCTGCGTGACATTCTCGCGGGGCGTTCGCCTGCGGAAGCGGTGGCACTCGTGCAGCGGCTGCTCGACCAGCAGCGCGAGCAAGTCGCGATTCAGCCACGCCATCCGGACGAGGAGCTCGCCGACAACTGGCGCAAGGGTGGTTACCCGTATCGCAACCTCCTCTCCCGCAAGAGCTACGAGCGGCAGAAGTACCGGCTGCAGGTCGAGCTTCTCAAGCTGCAGGCGTGGGTGAAGGAGACCGGGCAGAAGGTCGTGATTCTCTTCGAGGGCCGCGACGCCGCGGGGAAGGGCGGCACGATCAAGCGTTTCATGGAGCACCTCAATCCGCGGGGCGCGCGCGTGGTCGCGCTGGAAAAGCCGAGCGAAGCCGAGCGCGGGCAGTGGTATTTCCAGCGTTACGTCCAGCACCTTCCGACCGCGAGCGAGATCGTGATGTTCGACCGCTCCTGGTACAACCGCGCGGGTGTCGAGCGCGTGATGGGCTTCTGCACGCAGCAGGAATACCTCGAGTTCATGCGCCAGGCGCCCGAGTTCGAGCGCAACCTCACCCACAGCAACGTGCACCTCTTCAAGTTCTGGTTCTCGGTGAGCCGCAAGGAGCAGGTACGCCGTTTCAAGGAGCGCGAGATGCATCCCCTCAAGCAGTGGAAGCTGTCGCCTATCGACATGGCCTCGCTCGACAAATGGGACGAGTACACTAAAGCCAAGGAAGCGATGTTCTTCTACACCGATACCGCGGATGCCCCGTGGACGGTGATCAAGTCGGATTGCAAGAAGCGCGCGCGGTTGAACGCGATGCGCTACGTGCTGCACCGGCTCCCGTACACGAACAAGTCGCTCGAGCGCATCGGCCCGCTCGACCCGCTGCTCGTCGGGCGCGCGAACGTCGTCTACGAGCAGGGCGAGAAGGTGACGACGCCGCTGATGTAGCGATCTCCGGCGACCACTTCGGCGCGGGAAGGGAGCAACGACGATGAGAACCACGGCGTGGCGCGTAGCAGCGGCGCTGTTGTTCGCCTCGGGTGCGGCTGCCGCCGACTTCGGTAGCAGGGGCGGAACGGAGCCCGCCAACGTCGACGCGCTGGTGGACGTTCTGCGGCAGGACCCGTACGACATGGAGCTCCTGATCAGCTTCGGCACCTCCAAGGGCGGGTCGGCGGGCCATCTGGCGCTCGCCATTCGCGACCAGGCGCCCGGCGACGACATGGTCTACTCGGCCAACTTCTACGCCGACCGGGCGCCCGAGCACGAAAGGGGCTTCTACACCGAGAATCTGATTACCATGGTCCCGAAGAAGGAGTACCTGTTCAGGACAAGCTCCTCCCTCGGCGACACGGCCTCGTTCGGCCTCGACTTCGGCGAGATCTACAAGCGATCGGTCATCGGCGTGCGCGTCTACGGGGTGCCGGCCCGGGAGAAGCAGGCCCTCGTCGCCTACTTCGCACGCATCAACGCCGACTATCACAACCGGGCCAGGAAGACGGAGTACCACGACGGCGAGATCGTCTACGGCTACCTGAACCTCAACTGCGCCAAGACCATCGGCGTGGGATTCAAGTACGGTGCCGGGTACAAGGACCTCGAGATTCGCAGCGCGAAACTCTTCTCCGGGCGGAAAGTCGTGGCGGCCGCGAAGTCCAACATACCCACCGAGATGGCGATGAAGCTCCTCAAGGAGTGGAGCGGGCGCGGGTACGGGCTGGACGTCGTGTTGTACAGGAAATACGACGGCTCGACCTACGTGGATCCGCACGAGGAGGAGAAGGTGGCGTTCAAAGACCTGCCCAACCGGTTCCCCTCGGTTCTGTCCCTCGATTTCCGGAAGGATCAGGGCCAGTACAAGGACTACGACAATCTCTTCGCGATGTACGTCCTCTACAACATGGGCAAGTACCGCGTGAAGGTGAACGACGAGAGCAAGCTGCTCGAGATCGAGTTGAGCAAGACTCCCATGGCCTACGCGGAGGCCGCCGCGCTCGCCGCGACGAACGCCCGGTCGGACAGCAGGAAGTTCCAAGGTGGCGCTCCGTTTCGCCCCGGCGGCAAGACGCTCGGCGGAAATGCCGACAACGCGAACCTCTACGACGTTTCGGGCCGTGCCGACAAGGGGGCCGTCCCGTCGGCGCCAGCGCAGGACGGCTCCGGAAAGGTGAAATAGACGCGCAGCGCCGTCGCCCGCGGCGATGCGCCGTGCAGCGTGGCCCCCCGGTTCGCTTCCGACGGGTCAGGTCACTTGCGCAGCGCCGGTGACCGACACCCGGCGTCGGGCCAACGGGACCAGCACCGCCAAGACCGCGAGCGCGGCAAAGACGTGCTTCAGCGTGTGCCCGGAGACAACGCCCCGCGTAAGCTGAAAGACCTCCGAGTCCTCCATTTCCACTACCTTGGCCAGCGCGTAAGCGGCAATCAGCGCCGCCCAGTTTGGGCCCTTTCCGTGCGTCGGCAGCCAGGAAGCGCCCGCGACCAGTCCGATACCGCCAAACTGCACGACGACATAGGGCGTGATGGAGTCGGTGGCCGCGAACCAGGCCACCGACAGGACGCCGCCTGCGAGCGCCATCGGCAAGAGCAGATTTGCTGCGCGGACGGACACCCGGTGGGCAGCGAGCAGTCCCAGCGCGCCGCCAAAGGCAACCACCATTCCCATCCTGTCCCATGCCAGTCCCCAATTATTCGGGTCCAGGTGGTAGTAGGCACTGCCGACGGCGGTCAGCACGAACCCCAGGAAGAACACCAGGCCCGAGGTCCGCATCGCGGAATTCGAATAGGCGAGGCGACCCTTCGAAGTGGTAGACGAGTCCGATGCCGCCGAGTACCAGGAAGGGAATGTTGGACAGCACATCCATCGCGCGGGGTACCCCCACCAGGGTCCGCGCATCCGCGAATTGGTGGTAGTCCGGGTCTTGCGGCATGCCGGGCAGTGCGATGGCGAGCACGAGCAGGGCCGCAACGAAGCACCACAGGAATATCTCGGGACGTGATGGCGGCGTCATGTACTCGGCTGGGCTGCCAACGCTAGCTGCCGTCGCGAATCACGCGGCACGACTCGATGTCGAACGTCACCGCGCCGATGGCAAGCGTGGTCTTGTCGCGAAATCCGGCGGCGAACCGAAGGAAACGCTCGACGTCGGCGAGATTGCTGACGAAGCCGAGCGACACGCGGATGGCGCCGGCGCTCTTCCCTCCGCGGTGCTGCATGATCTGAAGAAAGCGCGGGAGCGTGATGTCCGCACCCTCCGCCATCCCCGCACGCATGTCCTCTTCCGTGAGGCCCTCCGCGGTCTCCCCCGCGCCGGGATTGCAGAAGCACCCGGTTCGAAGCGAGATCCGCTCCAGACCGGCAAGCTCGTCGATCCGCCGGTAGTCGAGCAAATGGCCGTTCGGATCGTAGAAATTCATCGTCACTGTCCCGCCGCGCATGGTCATGGACGCGGGCCCGTAGAGACGCACCATGGGGCGTCCGTTGCTGTGGCGGAGCGCGACGAGTCCGGTGATCAGCCAGTCGGTGAGGCATCCGACGCGCGTCTGAATCGCATCCATGCCGACGCGTTCCAGATGGCGGAGACCGATCTCCACGGCAGGAATGCCGAGGTAGTTCAGCGTGCCGTCCTCGAAGCCGGCTTCACTCGGCGCCAGCACGTGCAGGCATCCCTGAACGGTGGCGAAATTCACCGTGCCGCCGGCAAACCATGGACGCTGCAGCCGTGCGAGCGTCGCGTTGCGGATCAGGAGACAGCCGACGCCGGTGGGATATCCGAACATCTTGTAGAACGAGATCGCCACGAAGTCGGGCGATGCGACCTGCAGGTCCAGATCGTTCGTAGGCACGTACGCTGCGGCATCGAGGAGCACGTGCCACCCGCGGTCGTGCGCGGCTTCGATGAGCGAAAGCGGATGCCTGACGCCGGAGAAGTTCGACTGCGCGGGGAAGGCGAACAGGTTGGCGCGCGAGCGATCGGCCTTGTCGAGGAGCGCGGTCAGTGCCGGAGGATCGACGCGCAACTCGGGAACGGTTAGCGGCGCGTAGTCCACCGCCGAGCCCTTCGCGCGCGCGAACTCGCGGATCCCGTTGACCGAGTTGTGATTGTCCGCCAGCAGCAGGAACCGTCCGCCCGGGCCGAATGGATAGGACTCGCCAACGAGCTTCAGCGCGCCGGATGCGTTCAGCGTGAAGACGGCCGTGTAATTGCCGGTGGCGTTGAAGTAGGCCAGCACCGCCGCGCGCGCCTGCTCGACCGCGTGAGTCGTCGTCGTCGAGCTGGGACTCGCGGAGTGCGGGTTGCCGAACACGTGCTTTCCGAGCAGCGCGGCGTGCTCCCGGACCTGCGCGTCGGCGTGGAGCCCGGCGCCCGTGTAGTCGAGGTAGGCGTGCCCTTGCGCATCCAGGCGGCTGTACTCCAGCGCCCGCAGCGCGTCGAGTGCATCCGTGCTGGCGTAAGCCGGGTGCCGGTCGAGGAAGCGCGTGGATGTCGCCACGCGGGAATTCTATCGCGTCCTCCGCATCTCGGACGGCCGATCGGCAGCCAACCGGTCCTCAATCGGGCGGGTGTGCCGCCCGCTGCTCTCCGACCCTGCGCTCCGCCACGTCGCGGATCGATTCCTTCATGGCGGGGTACTCCTGGAGCAGCCGGCGGAAGTCGGCCGCGCTCAGCACGAGCAGCTCGCACTCGGTCACGGACGTGATCGTCGCGGTGCGCGGCACCTCCCGCAGCAGCGCGATCTCGCCGAAGTACTGTCCCGGGCCCAGACGAATGGGCTGGGGCTGGACGTGGACCTCAACCTCGCCGGAGACGATGAAAAACATCGCGTCACCGGGCTCGCCGCGAAGCACGATCGTGTAACGCGGTGGCACGACGTCGAGCTTGAGGAGCCGCGCGATGGCGGCTATGCGCGAGGCCTCGAGGTGCGCGAACAAGGGCAGCTTCGCCACCAGCTTCCATGAGATCATCGAACGACGCTTGCGCAGCTCGGCGGCGAAGCCGGTCGCCAGTATGCCGGCCGGCACGGCGACGCTGGCGATGCCCAGGACCATGACGAGCCCGCCGAACACGCGGCCCCCGACGGACACGGGGACGATGTCTCCGTACCCGACGGTGGCCATGGTGACGATCGCCCACCACATGGCCTGTGGCATGCTCGAGAATACGTCGGGCTGGGCCTCGTGCTCGAGCGCGAAGATGATGGCCGAGACCAGGACCCAGTTGACGGTCATGCCCAGCAGCGCGGACAGCAGAACGCGAGACTCGGTGCGGATCACGGCCACGAAGATCTGGAGCGCCGGGGCATGCCGGGTGATCTTGAGCACCGCGAACAGGCGCAGGACGCGGAACCAGTCGGAGTCGGCGCTGACGAAGTGCCCGAGGCAAAGGGGGAGCAGCGCAACCAGATCGATGATGCCCAGCGGCGAGCGCAGGTAGGTCAGCCGCGCGGACCACGGCCCGCCGGCAGCAATCGTCTTGTCCTCCGGCGCGGCCCAGATGCGTGCCGCGTAATCGAGCGCGAAGAGCACGCGGGACACGTTGTCGACGGCGGCGAAAAGGCCGCCGTAGGCCGTCGCCAGCGACTTCACGGTCGCGAGGACGATGGCGAGCGCATTGAGGACGATCGCGGTAACCATGACCGCCCGAACCACGGCGCTACCGGGCGTACGGCCTTCGCCGTCGAGCAGGGGGTAGATGCGCGAACGCCAGGTCCCGCGACCCTGCGCGCGGTCGCCCGCCGGAGCTTCCATGGTTCGGCTCTTGTCCTCGCGCCTCGGTGCGGTCGCGACCTCGGTGTCGCCTCACCGGGATCCCTGTTGTTCGGATCGTGCGACAAGCGGACGCGCTTGGCAAGGGAAGCCTCGCCATCCGCCGGGATTGATGGTTCCGGTGCTCTACCCCGCTCGCCGCGCTGCCGATCGCGTCCGCCGACCGGCGTCCGCGGTCGCCGCGGTCCGCTCGGGCAGGCGCACCGCCTCGCGCAGCCGCGGGTACGGAGCCGACAGATGCGGGATCGCCATCGCTTCGACGAAGAACTCCTGGAAGCGCGGCTCGACGGCCGTCTCGATCTTTTCGACGCGCCGCACGAGCGCTTCGATGACGCCGCGCGCGCGGTGGTCGAGCAGCGCGATGCGTGCGCCGGTGCCCGCCGCGTTGCCGGCGGAGCTGACGCCGTCGAGCGCGCAATCGGGAATCATGCCAAGCACCATCGCGTACTTGATGTCGATGTGGCTGCCGAACGCGCCGGCCAGACGGATGCGGTCGACGTGGTCGACACCCATGCGCTCCATCAGCAGCCGAACGCCCGCATACAGCGCCGCCTTGGCAAGCTGTATCGCGCGGACGTCGTTCTGCGTGATGCGCATCGGCGCGCGACCGTCCGTGCCGACGTAGAGATCGTACGAGAAGGTGCGTCCGTCCTCGTGAATGCGGGCATTGCGTGCGGCGAGGCTGCCGTCGATGACGCCGTCGTGCCGAACCACGCCCGCGAGGTACATCTCCGCGATCACTTCGATGATGCCCGAGCCGCAGATGCCGGTGACGCCGGTCGCGGCCGTGGCCGCGGCGAAGCCCGGGTCGTCCGACCAGAGATCGCAGCCGATGACCTTGACGCGCGGCTCCAGCGTCTGCCGATCGATGCGCACGCGCTCGATCGCGCCCGGCGCCGCGCGTTGGCCGCAGCTTATCTGCGCGCCCTCGAACGCGGGACCGGTCGGGCTCGAGCAGGCGAGCAGGCGCTTGTGGTTGCCGAGGACGATCTCGGCATTGGTGCCGACGTCGACCAGCAGCGTCACCTCCTCGGAGAGGTCCGGGCGCTCGGCCAGCACGACGCCGGCGGCGTCGGCGCCCACGTGGCCGGCGATGCACGGGAGCACGTAGATGCGGGCGTTGCGATGGATGGCGAGGTCGATCTCGGTCGCCCACAGCGTCAGCGACGCGTCGCTCGCCAGCGCGAACGGCGCGCCGCCCAGCTCTATCGGGTTGATCCCGAGCAGCAGATGATGCATGATCGGGTTGCCGACAAACGTCGCCTCGAGGATCTCCTCGAGCGCGATGCCGACCTGCCGCGCGACGTCGGCGACGAGGCCGTTGATCGCGGCGCGCACGGCGTCGGTCATCTCCTTCTCGCCGCCCGGATTCATCATCACGTACGACACGCGGCTCATCAGGTCTTCGCCGTAGCGAATCTGCGGATTCATCACGCCCGCGGCGGCCACGACCTCGCCGCTGGCCAGGTCGCACAGATGCGCGGCGATCGTCGTCGACCCGACGTCGATCGCGATGCCGTACACGCGCTCGCGGAAGCCGGGCCACACGGCGATGATCTGGCTGCCGCCGTGCACGGCGACCGTCACCTTCCACGCGCCCTGGCGCAGCGCCGGCTGCAGCTGCTGCAGCACGCGCACGTCGCACGCGAGGCCCGTCAACCGCCATTCGAACTCGAGCGCGTCCTCGAGCCGGCGGAGGTCGCCCGAGGGATCGTGCATGTCGGGCGGCTGCACCTCGACGTAGTGCAGGCGAACCACGGGATCGAGCTCGATGTCGTGCGCCTCGGCGGCCTTGCGCACGACCTGGCGGTGCACCTGGCTGTCGGGCGGCACGTCGATGACGACGTCGCCTTGCACCTGCGTCGAGCAAGAAAGGCGCCGCCCTGCCGCCATCGGCTGGCTGCGGCAGTACTGCTGCTCGACGGTGCCGAACGGCGAGAGGTTGGCGGCGCGCGACGTCACGCCGTGCTTGGGGAACTCGCCCTCGGCCAGCACGACCTGGCAGCGGCCGCAAAGGCCGCGACCGCCGCACACCGAATCGATGTCGACGCCCAGCGACCGCGCCGCCTGGAGCAGCGGCGTGCCGAGCGGAAAGCGCCCGCGGCGCCCGGACGGCGTGAAGACGACGAGCGCGTCCCGCACCGTCAACGCCGGTCCCCGACCGCGCCGCCGCCGCGCATCGCCGTCATGCGCGCCGCCGCCTGCCGACCTCGCGCCGGCCGCGCCCCATCTCGCCGTCCGCGCCGACCACCGGCGCCTCGCGGAACTTCTTGATCCAGCGCATGCAATCCGGATCGTGACCCATCATCACGTCGGCGGCCATGCAGGCCCGGACGATTTCCTCGTGCAGGGGATTCGTGATCGCAGAGGTCATGCCGGCGCCGATCGCCATCGTGAGGAACGCCGCGTTGATGCCGTTCCTCTGCGGCAGGCCGAAGCTCACGTTCGACGCGCCGCAGGTCGTGTTGACCTTGAGCTCCGTGCGCAGGCGGCGCACCAGGTGCATCACCTGCACGCCCGTCCGGTTGATTGCGCCGATCGGCATGACCAGCGGATCGACGACGATGTCGCCGACGGGGATGCCGTGATCGGCAGCGCGCTCGACGATCTTCTTCGCGACCGCGAAGCGGACATCCGGGTCCTGGGAAATGCCGGTCTCGTCGTTGGAGATCGCGACGACGGCGGCGCCATACTTCCTGACGAGCGGCAGCACGGCCTCCAGACGCTCTTCCTCGCCCGTCACCGAGTTCACGAGCGGCTTGCCCTTGTAGACGGCGAGCCCGGCCTCGAGCGCCGCGACGATCGACGAATCGATCGACAGCGGCACGTCGGTGATCGACTGCACGAGCCGGATCGCGCGGGCGAGAATGGCCGGCTCGTCGGCGAGCGGGATGCCGGCGTTGACGTCGAGCATCGGGGCGCCGGCGGCCACTTGCGCGAGGGCGTCGGCCTCGACGCGCGAAAAGTCGCCGGCGGCCATTTCGGCGGCGAGGATCTTGCGACCCGTCGGGTTGATGCGCTCGCCGATGATCACGAACGGCCGCTCGAAGCCGATCACGACTTCCTTCGTGGCGGAACTGATGACGGTGTCGGTCATGATGCAGCCCTCTGCGGTTGGACGCCGGAATCGCGCCCCGGATGCCACGGAACGCGGCCGGCGAGCACGCCGGAGCTCGCGATGACTTCGGCGACCGCTTCCTCCTGCCGATACGCCATCACGTGGACGCCCGCGACGCCCTTGATCTCGCGGATCTCCTGGATGAGCTCGACGCAGAGCCGGCGGCCTTCCGCCGCCTGGCTGTCGGCGCCCGCCATCCGCGCGACGATCGCGTCGGGGATGTGGACGCCGGGCACGTGCGTGCGCATCCACTCCGCCGCCTTCGCCGAGCGCAGCGGTCCGACGCCGACGAGGATGAAGACGCGGTCGAGGACCCCCAGGTCGTCCACCCGCCGCATGAATTCGCGCAGCCGCGGCACGTCGAAGCAGTACTGCGTCTGGATGAACTGCGCGCCGGCGGTGACCTTCTTCGCGAGCCGGAAGCGGGCGCCACTCGCAGGGCCGCGCGAACGGATTCTCGGCGGCGCCGAAGAACACGCGCGGCGCGAACGTCAATCTTCGGCCGCTCTGGAACCGGTGCTCGTCGCGCAGCGTCCGGCCGACGTCGAGCAGCGTCATGCAGTCGAGGTCGAAGACGGGGCGCGCCTGCGGGTGATCGCCCGCCTGCACGCCGTCGCCGGTCAGGCACAGCATGTTGCACACGCCCATCGCCGCGCCGCCCAGGATGTCGCCCTGGATCGCGATGCGATTGCGGTCGCGGCAGGAGATCTGCATGACCGGCGCGTAGCCGACGCGCGTCAGGAGCGCGCAGACGGCGAGGCTCGACATGTGGCAGTTGGCGCCGCTGCCGTCGGTCGCGTTGATCGCGTCGACGTAGCCGTCGAAGATGCGCGCCCGGCGATAGACGTCTTCGGGATCCGCGGAGTCGGGCGGATCGAGCTCGGTCGTGACCGCGAACGCACCGGCGCGCAGCACGCGCTCCAGGCGCCCGGGCGACGTGTGCCCCGGAAGGATCGGCAACGGGTAACCGGGGACCGGCTCGTCCTCGAATTTCATGTCGGGGCGCCAGACTTTTCGCGGGCCACCGCAAGCCAAGACGAGCGGCCCTCGAGGCGCCGGTCGACGGCGAACTGCACGACGTTGATGGCGACGCTGCCGTCGCGCATGCGCCGGCTGCCCGCGACCGCCTCGACCCAGACGCACCGCATCTGCGGGTCGACCTCGCAATGGCCGTCGGCGCGCACGCCGCCGCAGGGCCCGTTGCGCAGATTCTTCGGGCAGTTCATCGGACACGACATGCCGGTCGAGCCCAGCACGCACTGGCCGCACATCCGGCAGTCGAACAGGAACCCCTTGACCGCCTTCTCGACGAGCGCGACCGGTTTCTCCAGGCGCTCGTAGCCGATCCGCTTCCACGCCGGATGCAACGCGACCAGCGCGCGCTCGAACAGCCGATAGCCCGACTCCAGCCCGCGCGCGTGGCGCACCGACCAGCGGCGCATCGCGTACATCAGGCGCCCGCTCCGCTCATGGTTCGACCTGCGTGCCGGGACTCGGCGGCGCGCCCCGTTCGGCGACGCCGTGCGTGCGGATGAGCGCTTCGAGATCCGCGTCACCGTAGCGCGCCTCGAGCCGCGCCGCCTCAGCAGCAGCCTCGGCGGCGAGATCGCTGCCGCATTCGCGGCAACGATCTCGCCGCCGAAGCCGCGGCGGAAGCGGCGCGCCTCGAGGCGCGGTACGGCGACGCGGATGCTGGAAGCGCCCCTATCCGCGCGCACGGCGTCGCGGAGCGGGGCGGCGCCGCCCGTTCCCGGCACGCAGGTCGAACCACAGCGGAGCGGGCGCCTGATGTACGCGATGCGCCGCTGGTCGGTGCGCCGCGCACGCCGGGCTGGAGTCGGGCTATCGGCTGTTCGAGCGCGCGCTGGTCGCGTTGCACCCGGCGTGGAAGCGGATCGGCTACGAGCCCTGGAGAAGCCGGTCGCGATCGTCGAGAAGGCAGTCAAGGAGTTCCTGTTGCGACTCCGGATGTGTGGCCGGTGCGTGCTGGGCTCGACCGGCATGTCGCTGTCCGATGAACTGCCCGAAGAATCTGCGCGACGGGCCCTGCGGCGGCGTGCGCTCCGATGGCCGCTGCGAGGTGAAGCCCGCCGGATGCGGGTGCATTCTGGGTTGAAGCGGTCGCGGGCAGCCGGCGCATGCGCGACGGCAGCGTCGCCATCAACGTCGTGCAGTTTGCTCCATCGACCGGCGCCTCGAGGGCCGCTCGTCTTGGCTTGCGGTGGCCCGCGGAAACCCAGACGCCCCGAAATGAAATTCGAGGACGAGCCGGTCCCCGGTTACCCGTTGCCGATCCTTCCGGGCACGCGTCGCCTGGGCGCCTGGAGCGCGTGCTGCGCGCCGGTGCGTTCGCCGTCACGACCGAGCTCGATCCGCCCCGAGCTCGCGGATCCGGAAGCATCCTATCGCCGGGCGCGCATCTTCGATGGCTCAGTCGACGCGATCGACGCAAAATTCGGCCCGAGCTAGGCCATGTCAAGCCTCCGCCGTCTGCGCGCTCCTAACACGCATCAGCTACGCGCCGGTCATGCAGATCTCCTGCCGCGACCGCAACCGCATCGCGATCCAGGGCGAACATGCTGGGCGGCGCGGCGATGGGCGTGTGCGACATGCTGTGCCTGACCGGCGACGGCGTGCAGGCGGGCGATCACCCGCAGGCGCGCCCGTCTTCGACCTCGACTGCATGACGCTGCTCGACGTCGGACGCTGCGCGACGGGCATCGCTTCCAGAGCGGCCGCAAGCTGACGTTCGCCCCGCGCGTGTTCTTCGGCGCCGCCGAGAATCCGTTCGCGCTGCCCTGCGAGTGGCGCCGTGCGCTCGCGAAGAAGGTCACTGCGGGCGCGCGGTTCATCCAGACGCAGTATTGCTTCGACGTGCCGCGCCTGCGCGAATTCATGCGGCGGGTGGGCGATCTTGGGATGGAATCCTCGACCGCGTCTTCATCCTCGTCGACGGGCCGCTGCCCCCGCTCGGCTAAGGCGGCGGAGTGGATGCGCACGCACGTGCCCGGCGTCCACATCCCGGAGCGCGATCCTGGCGCTCGCGGCACCAGCCAGGCGGCGGAAGGCCGCCGACTGCGTCGAGATCATCCAGGAGGTCCGCGAGATCAAGGGCGTCGCGGCGCTCCACGTGATGGCGTATCGGCAGGAGGACGTCGCCGAAGTCATCGCGAGCTCCGGCGTGCTCGCCGGCCGCGTTCCGTGGCATCCCGGACGCGATTCCGACGCCCAACCGCGAAGGGCAGCATCATGACCGACACCGTCATCAGCCGCCACGAAGGAAGTCGTGATCGGCTTCGAGCGGCCGCTGGTGATCATCGGCGAGCGCATCAACCCGACGGGGCGCTCCTCGCCGCCGAAATGGCCGCCGGCGACTCGCGGGTCGAGGCCGAGGAAGGGCCGGGCCGCCGGCGCCCCGATGCTCGACGTCAACGCCAGTCCGCTCGCCGACGAGCCGGCCATTCTCGCCGCGCGATCCGGTCGGTGGCGTCGATCACCGAGCGCGTCCGCTGTCGATCGATTCGTCGATCGTCGCGGCGCTCGAGGCCGGGCTCGCCGTGTACAGGGGCAAGCCGCTGGTGAACTCGGTGACGGGCGAGGAAGAGCGACTGGAGGCCGTGCTGCCGCTCGTCAGGAAATATGGCGCCGCCGTCGTCGCGATCTCCAACGACGAGACGGGCATTTCCCGTGACCCCGATGTCCGGTTCGCGGTGAAAGCCGTCGAGGACATCGTCGTCGATCCCCTGGCCGAATCGGCGCAATCAACCAGACGGGCGTGCAGGTGATGCACCTGGTGCGCCGTTTCGAAGCGGAGCTCAAGGTCAACACGACCTGCGGCGCGTCGAACGTGAGCTTCGGCCTGCCGCAGCGCAACGGCATCAACGCCGCGTTCCTCACGATGGCGATCGGCGCCGGCATGACCTCCGCGATCACGAATCCCCTGCACGAGGAAATCGTCCGTGTGCATGACGACGACGTGATGATGGGCCACGATCCGGATTGCATGCGCTGGATCAGGAAGTTCCGCGAGGTCGTACGCGGGCGCGAGATGGGACGCGGCCGGCGCGAGGTGCGGAAGGCGGCGGCGCGCGTGAGCTCACTGCGGGGCGGCTCCACGGCGTGGCCCGCAGCGCGCGGATTCGCGGCGGGCGCATGCCATCCTAAGCCCGCCGCGAATCCGCGCGCTGCGGGCGGTGCAACTCCTGCCCATCGGGGGGACGAATCGGCACCACCGCGCAAGCGAGTGTACCCAATCGCGGCGGGCGCATGAATCACCCTAAGCCCGCCGCCGATAAATTGTCAGCTCGCAGATCGGCTCCACGGCCATGAGCGCGACCGACGCGCTCGTCGTCCTGGTGGGGCGTCGCGGCCACTTCCGCTCGGCACGCCTCTCTGCAGCGGCGCGCTCGCTGGGGGTCGACATGGACGAGTTGTGTGCGGCGGACGCGGCCTTTGCGGCCGGTGCCAGGTCGTGCTGGCCGAGGGCGAATTCCCGCAGCACGGCGTGACGTCGCGCGCCGCCAACCTCTCGCGTCCGGCGCATCGAGCAGCAGTACTGCCGAAGCCAGCCGATGGCGGCGGGGCGGCGCCTATCCTGCTCCACGCAGGTGCAAGGCGACGTCGTCGTCGACGTGCCGCCGACAGCCAGGTGCACCGCCAGGTGGTGCCGCGAGGCCGCCAGAGGCGCGCGACATCGAACTCGATCCCGTGGTTCGCCTGCACTACGTCGAGGTGCAGCCTCCCGACATGCACGATCCCTCGGTCCGCCGGCTCGAGGATGCGCTCGAGTTCGAATGGCGGTTGACGGGCCTCCGCGTCGACGTGCGCGTGCTGCAGCAGCTGCAGGCATGCGCCAAGGCGCGTGGAAGGTGACGGTCGCCGTGCACGGCGGCAGCCAGATCATCGCCGTGTGGCCCGCTTCCGCGAGCGCGTGTACGGCATCGCGATCGACATCGGGTCGACGACGATCGCCGCGCATCTTTGCGACCTGGGCAGCGGCGAGGTCGTGGCCGCCGCGGGCGTGATGAATCCGCAGATTCGCTTCGGCGAAGACCTGATGAGCCGCGTCTCGTACGTGATGATGAATCCGGGCGGCGAGAAGGAGATGACCGACGCCGTGCGCGCCGCGATCAACGGCCTCGTCGCCGACGTCGCGCGGCAGGTCGGCATCGCGCGCGAGGAGATCCTCGAGGCGACGTTCGTCGGCGACCCGATCATGCATCACCTGCTGCTCGGGATTGACCGTAGAGCTGGGCGGCGCGCCCTTCGCGCTGGCGACCGACGCGTCGCTGACGCTGTGGGCGACCGAGATCGACCTCGCCATCCATCGCAACGCGCGCATCTATGTGCTCCCGTGCATCGCCGGCCACGTGGGCGCCGACGCCGCCGGCGTCGTGCTGGCCGAGCACCCGGACTCTCTCTCCGAGGAGGTGACGCTGCTCGTCGACGTCGGCACCGAGAATGCCGAGATCGTCCTCGGCAACCACAAGCGCCTGCTCGCCTGCTCAGCCGACGGGCCCCGCGTTCGAGGGCACGCGAGATCAGCTGCGGCCAGCGCGCCGCGCCGGGCGCGATCGAGCGCGTGCGCATCGATCGGGAGACGCTCGAGCCGCGCGCAGGTGATCGGCTGCGACCTCTGGTCGAACGACCCGGGCTTCGCCTCGGCCACGGCCGCGACCGGCGTCACCGGTATCTGCGGCTCGGGCATCATCGAAGTGATCGCGGAGATGTACCTCGCGGGTGCGGTCGGCACGACAGCGTCATCGACGGCAGTCTCGCCGCACGCAATGCCCGCATTCACGCGGACGGACGGACCTTCTCCTACGATCTCTTCGGCGGCCCGGACAGTCGCGCGCCGATGCGCATCACGCAGAACGACGTACGCGCGATACAGCTTGCCAAGGCGGCGTGTATGCGGGCGTTCGGTGCTGATGGAGCACATGGGTGTCGACCACGTCGACCGCATCCGGCTGGCCGGCGCGTTCGGGAGCCACATCGACGTCAAGTACGCGATGGTGCTCGGCATGATTCCCGATTGCGCGCTCGATGGCGTCAGCTCCGCCGGCAATGCGGCCGCACCGGCGCACGCATCGCGCTGCTCGACCACCGCGCGCGCGGCGTCATCGAAGCGCTCGTGCGGCGCGTCGAGAAGATCGGGACCGCCGTCGAGCCGCGCTTCCAGGAGTCTTCGTCGAAGCGATGGCGATCCCGCATCTGACCGCTGCCATACCCGCGGTTGCGCGAGGCGGTGTGCCTGCCCGACCGGACGGCGGCGACCGCGGACGCCGGTCGGCGGGCGCGATCGGCGGCGCGGCGAGCGGGCTGGAGACGCCCGGAACCATCAATCCCGGCCGATGGCGAGGCTTCCCTTGCCAAGCGCGTCCGCTTGTCGCACGATCCGAACAACAGGGATCCCGGTGAGGCGACACCGAGGTGACGACCGCACCGAGGCGCGAGGACAAGAGCCGAACCATGGAAGCTCCGGCGGGCGACCCCGCGCAGGGTCGCGGGACCTGGCGTTCGCGCATCTACCCCCTGCTCGACGGCGAAGGCCGCACGCCGGGTAGCGCCGTGGTTCGGGCGGTCATGGTCACCGCGATCGTGCTCAATGCGCTCGCCATCGTCCTCGCGACCGTGAAGTCGCTGGCGACGGCCTACGGCGACCTTTTCGCCGCCGTCGACGACGCGGCGATGGTGCTCTTTGCGGTCGACTATGTGGCACGCATTTGGGCCGCGCCGGAGGACGAAGCGATCACGCCAGCCAGGACCATGGTCGGCGCGGCTGACCTACGTCCTCTCGCCGCTCGGCATCATCGGCATAACCAATGTTCCGCTACCTGCTCAAACCGTCGTCGTGGCGGTTCAGACTGGTTTCCGGGTATTCGCCATCCTCGCGGGTATCGATCACCGACCACTCATCTTCGGTGATGATGAAAACCGATACCGTTGCTGGTGTAATGGGCAACGGTTCAATCATCTGGCCATCATATTTTTAGCCCTCAACCATCAGGCTTAAACGCGATATCGTCTCTGCGGCATCCCGGCGATGTGGTGGGCAATAACAGCAGTCGCAGCAGCCAGTACGATATTAACGCCGTCCGCCAGCCAGTCATCTGCGGCGAAGTGGTTTTCGGCATGGCAGCATACGGTGGTGTAACAGCATCCCCTGATCAGGCTGACCAACTGCGTGAGCGTGATCGAGATGACCTGACCTGGCGTTGATAACCGACTACCTGTTCGCCCACCTGGAGCCTGGCATCACCACCATCACCGCTTCTGCAACTGGAGCCGTCATCCCACCACATTTACACGATCATGCTTCACAGCAACCAGCAGTCAGCCGATGTCTGATCATCTTTCAGGGCAATCAAGGTCCATCTCGACACAGCCCATCCATATGGCCACCGGGCCATTATTCCAGCAGTCCCACTGCTCCGGGAAGTGTCGTTAACAGTGATCGTTCAGGTCCGTGTTCGGGTGGGAGCTGTTCGTGATGACGCGGCCGGCTTCCACCAGGAGTTGTTCAAGATCTGCCCCATGAAGGATCCAATGGCGGCGTCCCACAGCGCGGGTCGGGAGACCAGCCGGCATGGCTCACACACACAGGTGAGGGCGGGCAGCTGTCTCTAGCGAGCAGGATCCCAGCGGACAACGCAGATCAATTACCAGTGACGTCCGTCCGCGCGTTTCCTCGACCGGCACCCGGCCTACGCCAGCACGGACGCGCTCGACGCGCTGCGCGCGGCCGAGTACGCGCCGGCTCGACGCGCAGCGGCACGTCTACCTCGACTACACCGGCGGCGGCCTGTACGCCGACTCGCAGGTCCGCGAGCACGCCGCAGCTGCTTGGACGAGCACGTGTTCGGCAACCCGCACTCCGCCAGCCCGAGCTCGACGGCGCATGACGCACGCTCGTCGAGCAGGCGCGCGCGGCGGTGCTCGACTACTTCAACGCGCGCCGACGACTACACCGCGATCTTCACGCCGAACGCGACGGGCGCGCTCAAGCTGGTCGGCGAGTCGTATCCGTTCGCGCCCGGCGGCCGGTTGCTGCTGACGTTCGACAATCACAACTCGGTCAACGGCATCCGCGAGTTCGCGCGCGCGAAGGGCGCGGCCGTCGACTACGCGCCGCTGACGCGTGCCCGAGCTGCGCATCGATCGCGCCGGCCCTGCAGCGCTCGCTCGACGCAGGCCGATCGCGGCGCAGCGCGAACCTGTTCGCGTTTCCGGCGCAGTCGAACTTCTCCGGCGTCAAGCATCCGCTCGCGCTCGGTCGACGCGGCGCACGCGCAGGGCTGGGACGTGCTGCTCGACGCCGCGGCGTTCGTGCCGACCAACCGGCTCGACCTGCAGCGCGGTCGCGCCCGACTTCGTCGCGGTCTCGTTCTACAAGATGTTCGGCTACCCGACCGGCGTCGGCTGCCTGCTCGTGCGCAACGAGGCGCTCGCGAAGCTGCAGCGCCCCTGGTTCGCCGGCGGCACGGTGAACTTCGCGACCGTGCAGGGCCGCGCGCACGTGCTCGCGCCGCGGCGAGGCCGGCTTCGAGGACGGCACGCTCAACTACCTCGGCATCCCGGCGGTCGAGATCGGCCTTCGCCATCTCGAGCGCGTCGGCATCGACACGATTCAGACGCGCGTGCGACTGCCTGACGGCCTGGCTGCTCACGCGAGCTGCTCGCGCTGCGCCACGCCAACGGCCGCCCGATGGTGCGGATCTACGGTCCCGCGACCAGGCGCAGCGCGGCGGCGACGGTCACGCTGAACTTCTACGATCCGGACGGCCACCTGCTCGACTACCGGCGCGTCGAGGAACTCGCCGGCCGGAGCGGCATCTCGCTGCGCACCGGATGCTTCTGCAACCCCGGCGCGGGCGAGACGGCGGAAGGGCTGACGGAAGACGACATGCGCGCCGGGCTGGCGGACGGGCGCCGACATGACGCTGCCGCGCTTTCTGCAGGTCATTCAGCATCGCGGCGGCAAGAGCGCCGGCGCGATTCGCGTGTCGCTCGGCCTCGTCGAGCAACTTCGCCGACGTCGAGCGGTTCTGCGGTTCGCCGCCGGCTTCCGCGACCAGACGCACGCTGACGATCGGCGAGGTGACGTTCGACATCGAGTCGTGCCGCGTGATTCGCGACGGCAGCTAGCGTTGGCAGACCAGCCGAGTACGTGACACCGGTCGCGCCCCGAGATATTCCTGTGGTGCTTCGTCGCGACCCTGCTCGTGCTCGCGATGGCACTGCCCGCCATGCCGCAAGACCCGGACTACCATCAATTCGCGGATGCGCGGACCCTGATGGGGGTACCCCGCGCCATGGATGTGCTGTCCAACATCCCCTTCCTGGCACTCGGCGGCCTCGGACTCGTCTACCACTTCAACGGTCGCCTCGCCTATTCAAATTCCGCGATGCGGACCTCGGGCCTGGTGTTCTTCCTGGGGTTCGTGCTGACCGCGGTCGGCAGCGCCTACTACCACCTGGACCCGAATGATCGGGGACTGGCATGGGACAGGGTGGGAATGGTGGTTGCTTTGCCGGCGCGCTGGGACTGCTCGCTGCCCACAGGGTGTCCATCCGCGCAGCGAATCTGCTCTTGCCGTTGGCACTCATCGGCGGCGTCCTGTCGGTGGCATGGTTCGCGGCCACCGACTCCATCACGCCCTACCTCATCGTGCAGTTTGGCGGTATCGGGCTGGTCGCGGGCGCTTCCTGGCTGCCGACGCACGGAAAGGGCCCAAACTGGGCTGCGCTGATTGCCGCTTACGCGCTGGCCAAGGTACTGGAAATGGAGGACCCGGAGGTCTTTCAGCTCACGCGGGGCGTTGTCTCCGGGCACACGCTGAAGCACGTCTTTGCCGCGCTCGCGGTCTTGGCGGTGCTGGTCCCGTTGGCCCGACGCCGGGTGTCGGTCACCGGCGCTGCGCAAGTGACCTGACCCGTCGGAAGCGAACCGGGGGGCCACGCTGCACGGCGCATCGCCGTGGGCGACGGCGCTGCGCGTCTATTTCACCTTTCCGGAGCCGTCCTGCGCTGGCGCCGACGGGACGGCCCCCTTGTCGGCACGGCCCGAAACGTCGTAGAGGTTCGCGTTGTCGGCATTTCCGCCGAGCGTCTTGCCGCCGGGGCGAAACGGAGCGCCACCTTCGAATTTCCTGCTGTCCGACCGGGCGTTCGTCGCGGCGAGCGCGGCGGCCTCCGGGTAGGCCATGGGAGTCTTGCTCAACTCGATCTCGAGCAGCTTGCTCTCGTCGTTCACCTTCACGCGGTACCTGCCCATGTTGTAGAGGACGTACATCGCGAAGAGATTGTCGTAGTCCTTGTACTGGCCCTGATCCTTCCGGAAATCGAGGGACAGGACCGAGGGGAACCGGTTGGGCAGGTCTTTGAACGCCACCTTCTCCTCCTCGTGCGGATCCACGTAGGTCGAGCCGTCGTATTTCCTGTACAACACGACGTCCAGCCCGTACCCGCGCCCGCTCCACTCCTTGAGGAGCTTCATCGCCATCTCGGTGGGTATGTTGGACTTCGCGGCCGCCACGACTTTCCGCCCGGAGAAAAGTTTCGCGCTGCGAATCTCGAGGTCCTTGTACCCGGCACCGTACTTGAATCCCACGCCGATGGTCTTGGCGCAGTTGAGGTTCAGGTAGCCGTAGACGATCTCGCCGTCGTGGTACTCCGTCTTCCTGGCCCGGTTGTGATAGTCGGCGTTGATGCGTGCGAAGTAGGCGACGAGGGCCTGCTTCTCCCGGGCCGGCACCCCGTAGACGCGCACGCCGATGACCGATCGCTTGTAGATCTCGCCGAAGTCGAGGCCGAACGAGGCCGTGTCGCCGAGGGAGGAGCTTGTCCTGAACAGGTACTCCTTCTTCGGGACCATGGTAATCAGATTCTCGGTGTAGAAGCCCCTTTCGTGCTCGGGCGCCCGGTCGGCGTAGAAGTTGGCCGAGTAGACCATGTCGTCGCCGGGCGCCTGGTCGCGAATGGCGAGCGCCAGATGGCCCGCCGACCCGCCCTTGGAGGTGCCGAAGCTGATCAGGAGCTCCATGTCGTACGGGTCCTGCCGCAGAACGTCCACCAGCGCGTCGACGTTGGCGGGCTCCGTTCCGCCCCTGCTACCGAAGTCGGCGGCAGCCGCACCCGAGGCGAACAACAGCGCCGCTGCTACGCGCCACACCGTGGTTCTCATCGTCGTTGCTCCCTTCCCGCGCCGAAGTGGTCGCCGGAGATCGCTACATCAGCGGCGTCGTCACCTTCTCGCCCTGCTCGTAGACGACGTTCGCGCGCCCGACGAGCAGCGGGTCGAGCGGGCCGATGCGCTCGAGCGACTTGTTCGTGTACGGGAGCCGGTGCAGCACGTAGCGCATCGCGTTCAACCGCGCGCGCTTCTTGCAATCCGACTTGATCACCGTCCACGGGGCATCCGCGGTATCGGTGTAGAAGAACATCGCTTCCTTGGCTTTAGTGTACTCGTCCCATTTGTCGAGCGAGGCCATGTCGATAGGCGACAGCTTCCACTGCTTGAGGGGATGCATCTCGCGCTCCTTGAAACGGCGTACCTGCTCCTTGCGGCTCACCGAGAACCAGAACTTGAAGAGGTGCACGTTGCTGTGGGTGAGGTTGCGCTCGAACTCGGGCGCCTGGCGCATGAACTCGAGGTATTCCTGCTGCGTGCAGAAGCCCATCACGCGCTCGACACCCGCGCGGTTGTACCAGGAGCGGTCGAACATCACGATCTCGCTCGCGGTCGGAAGGTGCTGGACGTAACGCTGGAAATACCACTGCCCGCGCTCGGCTTCGCTCGGCTTTTCCAGCGCGACCACGCGCGCGCCCCGCGGATTGAGGTGCTCCATGAAACGCTTGATCGTGCCGCCCTTCCCCGCGGCGTCGCGGCCCTCGAAGAGAATCACGACCTTCTGCCCGGTCTCCTTCACCCACGCCTGCAGCTTGAGAAGCTCGACCTGCAGCCGGTACTTCTGCCGCTCGTAGCTCTTGCGGGAGAGGAGGTTGCGATACGGGTAACCACCCTTGCGCCAGTTGTCGGCGAGCTCCTCGTCCGGATGGCGTGGCTGAATCGCGACTTGCTCGCGCTGCTGGTCGAGCAGCCGCTGCACGAGTGCCACCGCTTCCGCAGGCGAACGCCCCGCGAGAATGTCACGCAGCGCCGCAACCTGCGCCTCCTGCGCCGAGTCGACATTTTCGGCGACCGCGTAGCTTTCGATGATCTCGGCGCTCGCCGTCGGGCCGATGTCGCCCGCCGTGACGGGCCGGACGCTCCGGCGAGCGGTCTTGGTGTGGGTGCGGTGCGTCGTGGTCACCGCGGATCGCTTTGCAGGCATGGTCCGATTCCCCCTCTGTGCGTCGTTCCGAGCCGATATTGCATCACCGCACCCTCGATCGACGCAACTTTCGCACAGAAGTTCGAAAGGACATTGACCTGGATCGAAATCGGCGGAACGCGGGCGCGCCTGGCCGACGAGAACCGGATGCCGGCTACAATCCGTCTCCCATGTCCGACCGCCTCGCCAACTTGCTGACGACCCGATCGTGGCTCCTCGCCGATGGCGCCACGGGCAGCAATCTCTTTGCCGCGGGGCTCGTGTCCGGCGAGGCCCCGGAGCTCTGGAACATCGACCATCCGGACCGGATCGCCGACCTGCATCGCCGCTTCATCGACGCCGGCGCCGACATCATCCTGACGAACAGCTTCGGCGGCACCCGCCATCGGCTGAGGCTGCACAAGGCCGAGTCGCGCGTGGCGGAGCTGAACGAGGCAGCAGCGCGGATCGCGCGCCGGGAGGCCGATGCGAGTGGTCGCGCGATCGTGGTTGCCGGCAGCATGGGACCCACGGGCGAGATCCTGGAGCCGCTCGGCTCGCTGTCCTTCGACGCGGCGCGCGCGGCATTCGCCGAACAGGCGCAGGCCCTCGCCCGCGGCGGCGCCGACGTGCTGTGGGTCGAGACGATGTCGTCGCGCGAGGAGGCCGAGTCGGCCATCGCCGGTGCCGCGTCGACGGGACTGCCGATCGTGTGCACGATGAGCTTCGACACCAATGGCCGCACGATGATGGGCCTCGCTCCCGCGGAGCTCGCCGCATTGGCGCGCGAGGTCACGCCGCATCCGGTGGCCTGCGGCGCCAACTGCGGGGTAGGCGCGTCCGAGGTCGTCGCCTGCATCCTGAACCTGGCCACCGCCGCCGGTCCCGAGTCCGTGCTGGTGGCCAAAGCCAACTGCGGCATCCCCCAATTCGTCGACGGCGCGATCCGCTACGACGGCACGCCGGAGTTGATGGCCGATTACGCGCGCCTCGCGCGGGACGCCGGCGCGCGAATCATCGGCGGCTGTTGCGGCACCACGCCGGAGCACGTGCGTGCAATGCGGAAGGCGCTCGAAACGCACGCGCGCGGTTCGCCGCCCGACCTCGAGACCGTCGTCGCGCGGCTCGGCGACGTTTCGACGGGCGCGCGCGCACAGTGGGGCGGCGAGCTCGGTCGCATGGCGGGCGCGGCGCCCGGGGCCGACACGACCCGCCGGCGCGGCCGGCGGCCGCAGGAACGGCCGTAGCCGCTCAGAACTTCGAATCCGGAAACGATGCTTTGCGCCGGTTCACGTAATCCTGCAGGGCTTCGTCGACGGCGGGATCGAGCGGCGGGGCTTCGTAGGCAGCGAGCTGCTTCTTCCACATCGCGTTGGCGCGCTGGGCGGTGTCCTGGCTACCCTCGGCTTCCCACTGCTCGACGCTGTTGTTGTCGGCGATCGACGAGCGGTAGAACGCGGTTTCGAAATTGGCCTGCGTGTGCGCGCAGCCGAGGAAGTGCTTGCCGGGTCCGACCTCACGGATCGCATCCATCGCCTGGCCGTTCTCGGTGAGATCGACGCCCGCGCAAAGCGTGTGCATCATGCCAGCCTGGTCGACATCCATGACGAACTTCTCGTAGCCCATCGCCAGGCCGCCCTCGAGCCAGCCCGCGGTGTGCAGCACGAAGTTGACACCGGCCAGGCACGTCGGCAGCAGCGTGTTGGCCGACTCGTAGGCCGCCTGCGCATCGGGAATCTTCGATGCGCACAGCGCGCCGCCGGAGCGGAACGGTACGCCCAGGCGCCGTGCGAGTGCGGCCATCGCGAAGAGCACGAGTGTGGGCTCCGGCGTGCCGAACGTCGGCGCGCCCGACTGCATCGAGATAGACGACGCGAAGCTCCCCAGCACGACCGGCGAACCGGGGGAGACGAGCTGCATGAACGCCATGCCCGACAGCGCCTCGGCCAGCGTCTGCGCGGCGGTGCCGGCGACCGTCACCGGCGACATCGCGCCGGCGAGGATGAACGGCGTGACGACGCACGCCTGGTTCGCGCGCGCATAGACCTTCAGCGCTCCCAGCATCGTCGCGTCGTAGGTCATCGGCGAGTTGGCGTTGATCAAGTTGATGATCACCGTCCTCGGCTTGCCGGTCGCGGCATCGATGTAGCGGTCGCCGAACAGGATCTTCGCCATCTCGACGGTGTCCTGCGCGCGCTCCGGATGCGTCACCGACCCCATGAACGGCTTGTCGGAGAACTTCATGTGGCTGTACACCATGTCGAAGTGCCGCTTGTTCACGGGCAGGTCGACCGGCTCGCAGATCGTGCCGCCCGAGTGGTGGAGCGACGGCGCCACGTAGGCGAGCTTGACGAAGTTGCGGAAGTCCTCGATCGTCGCGTACCGGCGGCCCTCGTCGAGATTGCGGATGAACGGCGAACCGTACGCGGGCGCGAAAACCGTGTGCTTGCCGCCGATCGGGACGCTGCGCTCCGGATTGCGCGCGTGCTGGACGAATTCGCGCGGTGCGCTCGCCTGGATGATGCTCCGGCACATGCCGGGGGGACAGCGAACGCGCTCGCCCTGCACGTCGGCTCCCGCGGCCTTCCAGATGGCCTGCGCCTCCGCGTCGTCGCGATAGTCGATGCCGATCTCCGCGAGGATCGTGTCGGCGTTGCGCTCGATGATCGCGAGCCCCTCGTCGTCCAGCACCTCGTAACAGCCGATCCGGCGCGTGATGTACGGCATCGACGCGCCGGCGCGCGCCGATCGGGCGGCGCGCTTCGCCGCGCGGCCGCCGCCGCGATGGTGATGCGCTGCCGGTGCCTGTTGCTCGTCCATGACTGCTCCTGCGGAAGGGGGCGATCGAAGTATGGGGAGCGCGCCGCGCTGCGTCTGGCCCGATTGCGACGCCGCTTTGCGCACCGACGCCATCCGCGCCACGCCCTGCACGGCGGGTGGCAGGTCGGAGCGCAGGGCCGCCGCGCGCATTGTGCTAGATTCGCGGCGATCCCGCGCCGGCCAAGCGGGGGCCGCACCGCGATCGACGGAGAGCGAATCGCATGGCAATTCCGGGGAAGTGCCGCATCGTCATCATCGGCGGCGGCGTCATCGGCTGCAGCATCGCGTACCACCTCGCCAAGCGCGGCGTGAGGACGTCGTGCTGCTCGAGCGCCTGCAGCTCACGCACGGGGCGACGTGGCACGCGGCCGGGCTGGTCGGCCAACTGCGCAGCAGCAGCAATCTCACGCGGCTCATGCGCTACGGCGCGGAGCTCTACGGCAAGCTCGAGGCGGAGACGGGGCAGGCGACCGGCTGGCAGCGCTCCGGCAGCCTGCGCCTCGCGGCGTCGAAGGCGCGCTGGCAGGAATTGAAGCGCTCGGCGACGATGGCCAAGGGCTTCGGCTTCCCGGTCGAGCTCGTTTCGCCGCGGCAGGCGCAGGAGCTCTTCCCGCTGATCGAGCTGGCCGGCGTCGTCGGCGCCGCGTGGATCGAAGGCGACGGTTACGTCGATCCGACGAGCCTCACCAACGCGTACGCGGCCGGCGCGCGGGCGGGAGGCGTCGCGCTGATCCAGGGCGTGCGCGTGACGGCGCTCGGCAAGCGCGGGCGGCGCGTGACGACGGTGGTCACCGACCAGGGCGACATCGACGCGGAGTGCGTGATCAACGCGACGGGCATGTGGGGCCGCGAGATCGCGGCGATGGCCGGCACGCGCGTGCCCGCGTGCGCGGTCGAGCACCAGTATTTCGTCACCGACAAGACGGAGCGCATCCCGGCCGGCCTGCCGTCGCTGCGCGATCCCGACGGCAATTTCTACGTGAAGCCCGAACCCGGCGCACTGGCGGTCGGCGGCTGGGAGACGAACACGCCGCCGTGGGGCGCCCGCGGCATCGGCAGGGACTTCGGGCCCGAGCTGCTGCAGCCCGATTTCGAGCGCTTCGCGCCGCTCGCCGAAGCCGCGGCGGCGCGGATTCCGGTGCTGAACGAAGTCGGCATCCGGCAGATGATCAACGGACCGATCCCGATCACCGCCGACGGCGAGCCGATCATCGGCCTCTCCCCCGAGCTCGACAACTTCTACCTTTGCTGCGGCTTCACGTCGGGCATCGCGGCATCCGGCGGCGCGGGCTGGGTGATGGCCAACTGGATCGTCGACGGCGATCCGGGCATGGACCTGTGGCCGTTCGACGTGCGCCGCTTCGGCGCGCCGCATTCGGTCAAGGCGTTCATGCACGCGCGCGCGGTCGAGAGTTACGCCCGCTACTACCACATCGCCTGGCCGGCGTACGAGGCCGACGCCGGCCGCGACGCGCGGCGCAGCCCGCTCCACGCGACGCTGAAGGCCGCGGGCGCCGTCTACGGCAACAAGTTCGGCTGGGAGCGGCCGAACTGGTTCGCGCCGCCGGGAGTCTCCGCCGTCGAAGTCGCCGTCGTTCGAGCGCGGGCCGGCGTTCGACGCCGATCGGCGCCGAGCATCGCGCGGTGCGCGAGCGCGTCGCGCTGATCGACATGACTTCGTTCTCCAAGTACGAAGTGCGCGGCGCCGGCGCGCTGGCGCTGCTGCAGAAGCTCGCCGGCAACGACCTCGACCGGCCCGTCGGCACGATCGTCTACACGCAGCTTTGCAACGAGCGCGGCGGCATCGAGGCCGACGTGACGATCACGCGCCTCGCCGGCGACTCGCTTCTATTTCGTCACCGGCAGCGCGCTCGGCGTGCGCGACCGCTCGACGCTCGAGCGCCATCTTCCCGCCGACGGCAGCGTCGAGATCGTCGACCACACGTCGGCGAAGGCGGTGCTGAACCTCTGCGGCCCGAGGTCGCGCGACGTGCTGGCGCGGCTCACCGACGCGCCGCTCGACAACGCGAGCTTCCCGTACATGAGCGCGCGCGAGCTCGACCTCGCCTTCGCGCCGGCGCTCGCGCTGCGCGTCACCTACCTGGGCGAGCTCGGCTACGAGCTGCACGTGCCGGTCGAGTACGCGCTCGATCTCTACGAGCGGCTGTGGGCGGCCGGCGTGCCGCACGGCATCGCGAACGTCGGCTACCGCGCGATCAACAGCCTGCGCCTCGAAAAGCACTATCTCGTCTGGGGATCGGACATCACGCCCGACTACAATCCGTACGAGGCGGGACTCGGCTTCTGCGTCGCGCTCCGGCAAGGGCGGGTTCCTGGCGCGCGCCGCGCTCGCGGACGTCAAGGCGCAAGGGACCGCGGCAGCGGCTCACCTGGTTCACGGCGCCGCCGGAGGTCAACCTCTTCGGCGGCGAGATCGTGCTGGCCGGCGACCGCGTGCTGGGCCGCGTCACCAGCGCCGGCTACGGGTACACGGCGGGCGCAACATCCTCTGCGCGTACGTCGCGCGCCGACGAGCCGATCCACGCCGAGTACGCGGTCGAAGCGATGGGCGAGCGCCACCCTGCGATCCGGCACACGCGGCCGCTCTACGACCCCGACCGCTTGGCCGATCCTCGCCTGAGCGCCGCCCGCACCTCATCAGGAGCTGCCAATGCCCGACCACAATCCCTCCTCAAGCCCCGACCTCACCGCGCTGCTCGACTCGCGTCGTGACGGGTCACGGCATGCCGCGCGGGTTCTACCAGAACGCCGCGCTCTACGACGCCGAGCTGCAGTCGATCTGGCATGACGGCTGGCTCTTCGCCGGATTCGAGATCGAGATCCCGAATCCGGGCGACTTCCTGACGCTCACCGTCGACGCGACGCCGATCGTCGTGATCCGCGGCGACGACGGCGCGGTGCGCGCGTTCCACAACGTCTGCCGGCACCGCGGCACGCAGCTGTGCCGCGAGGACATCGGGCACGTCCGCGCGATCGTCTGCCCGTATCACAGCTGGACGTATTCGCGCCGCGGCGAGCTGATCGCGTGCCACGGCATGCACGACGGTGTCGACAAGTCCGCGCTGGGCCTGAAGCCGGTGCGCGCCGAGGTCGTGACGGGCTTCATCTACGTGTCGCTCGCCGCATCGCCGCCGGCGTTCGACGCCTTCCGCGGAGCGGTTCGTCCAAGCCGGCGCGCCGCAGGGCTTCGATCGTGCGCGCATCGCCAAGTCCATCGAGTACGAGGTCGACGCCAACTGGAAGCTCGTCTGGGAGAACAACCGCGAGTGCTACCACTGCACGCCGCGCCACCCGCAGTACGTGAAGTCGAACTTCGACGTCTACGACGAGGAGCTACGCTTCGGAGTCGATACGGCAACAGATCGCCGCCGCGCTCGCCCGCACGCAATCGCAGTGGGCCGTGCCGGAGGATGCCGCCACGCATCCCGCCGGCGGCCTCGCGACGTTTCCCGATCCCGACCACGACCTCTGGTACACGTGCAACCGCACCGCGCTCGCCGAGGGCTTCGACACCGAATCGCTCGACGGCAAGCGCGTCGCGCCGCTGATGGGCGACTACCGGGACGCCAACGTCGGCGTGCTGCGGATGCGCAGCCTGCCGAACTTCTGGCTGCACGCGAGCTGCGATCACGCGGTCGTCACCCGGATGCTGCCCGACGGACCGCGCAAGACGCGGATGCGGAGCTGCTGGCTCGTGCAACGGGGCGCGCGCGAAGGCGAAGACTACGAGCCTCGATCGCCTGCTGCCGTTCTGGCACGTCACCAACGAGCAGGACTGGGAGATCTGCAAGTGGCAGCAGAAGGGCGTCGATTCGATCGGCTACGAGCCGGGACCGCTGTCGCAGCGCAAGGAATACAACGTCGACGCCTTCATCCGCTGGTACCTGAAGGCGTTGCGCGGCGGCGTGGCCCGGCCGCGGATGCGCGTCGCGTAAGCGCTACTGCGCGGCCCGCTGCGAGTTGCAGTCGACGACGGTCAGCGCCGTCATGTTGACGATCCGCCGCACCGTCGCCGACGGCGTAAGGATGTGCATGGGCTTGGCGACGCCGAGCAGGATCGGACCGAGCGTCACGCCGTCGCCCGAGGCGACCTTCAGCAGGTTGAACGAGATGTTCGCCGCGTCGATCGTCGGCATGATGAGCAGGTTCGCCTCGCCCTTCAGCCGCGAATCGGCGAGCGCCCGCTGCCGCACCTCGGCCGACAGCGCCGCGTCGCCGTGCATCTCGCCGTCGACCTCGAGGTCCGGCGCGATCGCGTTGATCTTCGCGAGCGCCTCCCGCATCTTCGTCGCCTGCGGATGATCGCTGGTGCCGAAGCTCGAGTGCGACAGCAGCGCGACCTTGGGCGTGATGCCGAACCGGCGGATCTCGTCGGCGGCGAGCAGCGTGATCGCGGCGATCTCGTCGGCGGTCGGATCGACGTTGACGTACGTGTCCGCGATGAAGACCGTCCGCGCCGGGAGCAGCACGGCGTTCATCGCCGCGAAGACCTTCGCGCCCCTGCGCAGCCCGATCACCTGCTCGACGAAGGCGAGGTGCAGGCGGTGGGTGCCGAACATGCCGCACAGCATGCCGTCCGCGTCGCCCAGGTGGACCATCATCGCGGCGATCAGCGTGTGCCGGCGGCGCATTTCGATCTGCGCGTACTGCTGCGAGACGCCCTTGCGCTGGGCGAGGCGGTAATACTCGGTCCAGTAGGTCTTGTACCGGGGGTCGTACTCGGGATTGATCACCTCGAAATCCACGCCCGGCTTCAGGCGCAGGCCGAACCGGGCGATCCGGCGCTCGAGGACGGCGGGCCGGCCGACGAGGATCGGCTTGGCGAGACCTTCGTCGACGACCACCTGCACCGCGCGCAGCACGCGCTCGTCCTCGCCTTCGGCGTAGACGATCCGCCTCGGCTCCTTCTTCGCGGCCGAGAAGATCGGCTTCATCAGCAGGCCGGAGTGGTAGACGAATTGCGACAACCGCTCGCGGTAGGCGTCGAAGTCGACGATCGGGCGGGTCGCGACGCCGGAGTCCATCGCGGCCTTGGCGACCGCCGGAGCGATCTTGACGATCAGGCGCGGGTCGAATGGCTTCGGGATCAGGTACTCGGGACCGAAGCGCAGGTCGTGGTCGCCGTACGCCGCGGTGACGATGTCGGACTGCTCCGCCATGGCGAGGTCGGCCAGCGCGCGCACCGTGGCGAGCTTCATCGCCTCGTTGACCGTCGTCGCGCCGACGTCGAGGGCGCCGCGGAAGATGAACGGGAAGCAGAGGACGTTGTTGACCTGGTTCGGGTAGTCCGAGCGCCCGGTGGCGATCACCGCATCGGGGCGCGCGGCCTTGGCGAGGTCCGGCATGATTTCCGGCTCGGGATTGGCGAGCGCCAGGATCAGCGGCTTGTCCGCCATCCTCGGGAGCCATTCGGGCTTCAGCACCTTCCCTGCCGAGAGCCCGAGAAAGACGTCGGCGCCGGTCAGGATGTCGGGGAGCTTGCGCGCGTCGGTCGCTTGCGCATAACGCGCCTTGTTGTCGTCCATCTCCTCGCGGCGGCCCTTGTAGACGACGCCGGCGATGTCCGAGACCCATATGTTCGACTGCGGGATTCCGAGCGAGACGAGCAGATCGAGGCACGCGAGCGCGGCCGCGCCCGCGCCCGAGCAGACGAGCTTGACGTCCGCGAGTTCCTTGCCGACGACGCGCAGGCCGTTGGTGATCGCCGCGCCGACGATGATCGCCGTGCCGTGCTGATCGTCGTGGAACACGGGGATCCTGAGCCGCTCGCGCAGCTTGCGCTCGACGTAGAAGCACTCGGGCGCCTTGATGTCCTCCAGGTTGATGCCGCCGAAGGTCGGCTCGAGCGCCGCGATGATGTCGACCAGTTTGTCCGGATCGCGCTCGTTCACCTCGATGTCGAAGCAATCGAGGCCGGCGAATTTCTTGAACAGCACCGCCTTGCCTTCCATCACCGGCTTCGCGGCGAGCGGGCCGATCGCACCCAGTCCGAGGACCGCGGTGCCGTTGGTCACGACGCCGACGAGGTTGCCGCGCGCCGTGAGGTTTCGTGCCTCGGCGGGGTCGCGGACGATCTCGTCGCACGCCGCCGCGACGCCCGGTGTGTAGGCGAGCGCCAGGTCGCGCTGGTTCGTGAGCTGCTTGGTCGGCTGGACCGAGATCTTCCCCGGCGGCGACTGCCGGTGATACTCGAGGGAGGCCGCGCGGACGTCCTTATCCGGCATGGGAACCTCTGGCTGGGAAGGGCTGGACCCCATCATACCAAGGCGGGGGGAGTGCTCGGTGTGCATGCATGACACGCTCGGCGGTCCCGCCCGGCCCCTGCCGCGTGGCCCCCCGCCGGTCCCATGGCCCCGGGCGGCATCCAGCGACCTTGATGCATCGCAAAGCCGGTCGAGGGGCGTCCGCTATAATCGCGGTTGTTTTTCATTCTAGGCGCCCGCCGTCCCGGCCGTGCCAGACGCTGCGCTGACGCGCCTCCCGGCCCCGACCTCACACCTTCATGCTGCAAGCGCAGAATCTGGCCGCGCGCCGCGGGTTCGCGGACCTCTTCACCGGGATCACGTTTCGCGTCGATCCTGGCGAGGTTCTGCTCGTCACCGGCGCGAACGGCACGGGAAAGACCACGCTGCTGCGTATGCTTGCCGGTCTCTCCATGCCGGCCGCCGGGGAAATTCGCTGGAACGGCGAGCCCGTGACGCCCTTCGATCCCGAGTTTCGCGGTGCGCTCGCGTACGCCGGCCACCTGCCCGCGCTCAAGGACGACCTCACCGCAGAGGAGAACCTCGCGTCGCTCGTCGCGCTCGAAGGTGGGTCGGTCGACCCCGAAGCGCTCCGCGATGCGCTCGACGGGGTCGCCCTCGCCCGCAAGCGAGCGCTGCCGGCGCGCGTGCTCTCGCAGGGGCAGCGCCGTCGCATCGGCCTCGCACGGCTGTCGATGCTCGGCCGTCCGCTGTGGATACTCGACGAGCCCACGACCGCGCTCGACGCCGCCGGCACCGACCTGCTTGACGCGGATCCTCGCCCGCCATCTCGCCGACCGGGGCGTCGTCGTCGCCGCCACGCACGCGCCGCTCGGCCTCCCGCCGGCGCGCGTGCGCCCGCTCACGCTCGGCTGAATCGCGCGATGACCGCCACCGCCGCCACCGTCACGCCTGAAGCGACCGGCGCCGTCTGGCCCGCGATCCGCTGGGCGGTCGCACGCGACCTGAAGCTCGCGCTGCGCTCGCGCGCGGAACTCGCCGTGCAATTGCTGTTCTACGTGATCGTGGTCTCGCTCTTCCCGCTCGCGACCTCGCCGGAGCGCAACCTGCTGGCGACGATGGGACCCGGCGTGCTGTGGGTCGCGGCGCTGCTCGCGTCGCTGTTGTCGCTGCCGCGCCTCTTCGCCGCCGATTACGCCGACGGCACGCTCGAACAGATCGCGCTGTCGCCGTATCCGCTCGCGGCGCTCGTGCTCGGCAAGATCGTCGCCCACTGGCTGACCACGGGTTTGCCCGTCGCGGCGCTCGCGCCGCTGCTCGGGCTCGAGTATGCGATGGACGGCGAAGCCCTGCTGGTGCTGACGGCGGCACTGCTCGTCGGCACGCCGATCCTTTCGCTGCTGGGCGCGATCGGCGCCGCGCTGACGCTCGGCCTGCGCGCGGGCGGCAGCCTCCTTGCCCTGCTCATCCTCCCGCTGTATGTTCCGGTGCTGATCTTCGGTGCCGGAGCGGTCGACGCGGCGCGCGCGGGACTCGGCGCCGATGCGAACATCTCGCTGCTCGGCGCCGGGCTCCTCGTCGCGATCGTCGGTGCGCCGTTTGCCGCGGCGTCCGCCGTGCGCATCGCTCTCGATTGAGATGAACCGCCCCCACGCTCACTTTGTGCGCCAAAGCCGCATCCCGCGTTGCGGGACCAGCCTTCGGCTGTCCTGCGGCCTTCGGCCTTGTGTTCGCTGCCCCCGAGGGGGCGCACAGTGCCCTTCGGGCGGCCGTGCGGGCACTGAGACTGCACATGACGCTCAACTGGTTCCGCTACGCGTCCCCCGCGACTTTCTACCCGCTCGCCGGGAAGATGATTCCGTGGTTCGCATGGGCGGCCGCCGCGTTCGCGGTGGCCGGCACGTACGTCGGCCTCGTCGTCGCGCCGACCGATTTCCAGCAGGGCGACGCCTACCGGATCATCTTCATCCACGTGCCCGCGGCGTGGATGAGCATGTTCCTGTACGTCGTGATGGCGTGCTGGAGCGCCATGGCGCTGGGCTTCAACACGCGCCTGTCGGCGATGATGGCGCAGGCGATCGCGCCCACCGGCGCACTGATGACGTTCATCGCCCTGTGGACCGGCGCCTTCTGGGGACGTCCGACGTGGGGGACGTACTGGGCGTGGGACGCGCGGATGACCTCCGAGCTGATCCTCCTCTTCCTCTACCTCGGCGTCATCGCGCTGCGCCACGCGATCGACGATCCGCGCCGCGCCGACCGCGCATGCGGCGTGCTGGCGCTGACGGGTGTGGTCAACATCCCGATCATCTATTTCTCGGTGCAATGGTGGAACACGCTGCACCAGGGCTCGACGATCAGCATGACCAAAGCGCCGGCGATGGCGGCGATCATGCTGACCGGAATGCTGATCATGTCGTTCGCCGCGTGGTTCTACGCGATCGCCGTGGCGCTCGCCCGCGCGCGGACGATCATGATCGAGCGCGAGCGCGGCGCCGCGTGGATCGGGCAATTGTCGGAGGTACGCAACGCATGAGCACATTCTTCGCGATGAACGGTTACGGGTTCTACATCTGGAGCGCGTACGGCGTGACGGCGCTCGCGCTCGTCATCGAGCTTCTCGCGCTGCGCTCGCACCGGCGGTCGGTGCTCGCGGAAGCGCATCTGACCGGGCCGGACGACGCGACCGAGCCCGCGGGAGCCGCCGAATGAAGCCCCGTCACCGAAGGTTCGCGTGGATCGGCGCCGGCGTGCTGCTGCTCGCCGCCGCCGCCGGGCTCGTGCTGAACGCGTTCCAGTCGAATCTCGTGTTCTTCTTTTCCCCGACGGACATCGTCGAGAATCGCGCTCCGCAGGGGCGCAACTTCCGCATCGGCGGGATGGTCGAGGAGAAGAGCCTGAAGCGCGCGGCCGACGGCCTCACGGTGCGCTTCAACGTCACCGACACCGTGAAGACCGTTCCCGTGGTCTTCACGGGTATCCTTCCGGACCTCTTCAAGGAAGGCAAGGGCGTCGTCGCGCAGGGCAAGATCGGCGCCGACGGCGTGTTCCACGCGACCGAGGTCCTGGCGAAGCACGACGAGAACTACATGCCGCCCGAGGCCGCCGGCGCGATCGACCAGGCGAAGGCGCGGACGGCGATGGAACACGCGGCCAAGACCCTGAAGCAATGAAGCGAAGGACGAACCCATGATCCCCGAGCTCGGCCATTTCTCCCTCATCCTCGCGCTGCTGCTCGCGGCACTGCTGGGAACGCTGCCGCTCGTCGGCGCGCATCGCCGGATCGGCGCGTGGGTGGCGCTCGGCCGTCCGCTCGCGGCGGGGCAGTTCCTGTTCATCGCCTTCGCGTTCGGCTGCCTCGCGTACTCGTTCGTCGTCAGCGATTTCTCGGTGGTCAACGTCGCGACCAACTCGAACTCGCAGCTTCCCCTGCAATACAAGATCGCCGCGACCTGGGGCTCGCACGAAGGCTCGATGCTGCTGTGGGTGTTCATGCTGGGCGCGTGGACGGTCGCCGTCGCGCTGAAGAGCCGCCACCTCCCCGACGAGATGGTCGCCCGGGTGCTGGGCGTGATGGGCCTCATCGCGTTCGGCTTCCTGCTGTTCATGCTGCTCACGTCCAATCCCGTTCGAACGGCTGTTCCCGCCGGCGGCGGACGGCCGCGACCTCAACCCGCTGCTGCAGGATCCGGGGATGGTGTTCCATCCGCCGATGCTCTACATGGGCTACGTCGGCTTCTCCGTCGCGTTCGCGTTCGCGATCGCCGCGCTGCTCGGCGGCCGCCTCGACGCGACGTGGGCGCGCTGGTCGCGGCCGTGGACCACGCTCGCGTGGTCGTTCCTCACCTGCGGCATCATGCTCGGCAGCTGGTGGGCGTACTACGAGCTGGGCTGGGGCGGCTGGTGGTTCTGGGACCCGGTCGAGAACGCGTCGTTCATGCCGTGGCTCGTCGGCACCGCGCTGATCCATTCGCTGGCGGTCACCGAGAAGCGCGGAACGTTCAAGGCGTGGACGGTGCTGCTCGCGATCTGCGCGTTCTCGCTGTCGCTGCTCGGCACGTTCCTGGTGCGCTCGGGCGTGCTGACGTCGGTGCACGCCTTCGCCACCGATCCGCGCCGCGGCGTGTTCATCCTCGCGTTCCTCGCCGTCGTCATCGGCGGCTCGCTGGCGCTGTTCGCCGCTGCGCGCGCCGAAGGTCGGCGGCGGCGGCCGCTTCGACGCCGTGTCGCGCGAAACGATGCTGCTCGCGAACAACGTGCTGCTGATCGCCGCCGCGGGCTCGGTGCTGCTCGGCACGCTCTACCCGCTGTTCCTCGATGCGCTGAACCTCGGCAAGATCTCGGTCGGCCCGCCGTACTTCGACACCGTGTTCGTTCCGCTGATGACGCCGCTCGTCTTCCTGATGGGCGTCGGCCCGCTCGCGCGCTGGAAGCAGGCGACCCTGCCCGACCTGTGGCAGCGGCTCAAGTGGGCGCTCGTCGTGAGCCTCGTCACCGCGCTGGTGCTGCCGCTCGTCGCCGGCAAGTGGACGCCGATGGTGAGCTTCGGCCTGCTGCTCGCGGCGTGGATCGTCGCGACGACGGTCGTCAACGTGCGGGAGCGCGGCCGCGGCGTGCGCGGCGGCATCGTCGCGCAGCTCGCGCGCCAGCCGAGGAGCTACTGGGGAATGATCGTCGCGCATCTCGGCGTCGCGGTGTTCATCGTCGGCGTGACGATGGTGAAGGGCTACGAGACCGAGCGCGACGTGCGGATGAACGTCGGCGACACCGTGACCGTCGGCGGCTTCACGCTGCGCTTCGACGGCACGAGCGAAGTCACCGGGCCGAACTACCGCGCCGCGCGCGGCGGCGTTCGACGTCAGCCGCGGCGGCGAGCACGTCACGACGCTCGCTCCGGAGAAGCGCGTCTACAACGCGGGCGGGATGCCGATGACCGAGGCCGCGATCCGGAGCATGCCGACCGGCGATCTCTACGTGTCGCTCGGCGAGCCCGTCGACGGCGGCGCGTGGAGCGTGCGCGTCTACCACAAGCCGTTCGTGACGTGGATCTGGGGCGGATGCATGCTGATGGCGCTGGGCGGCCTCCTCGCGCTGTCGGACCGCCGCTATCGCGTCGCGATGCGGCGCGAGGCCGACGATCGCCGACGGTGCCGCCGCTCGGAGCTGAGGACTTCCGCATGAGCAAGAAGCTCCTGATCCCGCTCTTCGTCTTCGTCGTTCTCTGCGGGTTCCTGCTGGTCGGACTCTGGCGGGATCCGCGCGAGGTCCCGTCGCCGCTGATCGGAAAGCCGGCGCCGCCCTTTGCGCTCGCCGAGCTGCACCAGCCCGCAAAGACGCTCGGCCCCGCCGACCTCAAGGGGCAGGTGTGGCTGCTGAACGTCTGGGCGTCGTGGTGCGTGTCGTGCCGCGAAGAGCACCCGCTGCTGGTCGAGCTCGGCAAGTCGAAGACTCGTCCCGATCATCGGGCTCAACTACAAGGACGAGCCCGCCGCCGGCATGCGCTGGCTGACGCAGAACGGCGATCCGTACGACACGTCGGTCGTCGATCGCGACGGCCGCGTCGGCATCGACTGGGGTGTCTACGGGGTGCCCGAGACGTTCGTCGTCGACAAGGCGGGCACGATCCGCTACAAGCAGATCGGGCCGATCACCGCCGAAGCGCTGCAGACGAAGATCATGCCGCTCGTCCGCGAGCTGCAGAAATCATGATGCGACTCGCCGCGCTGCTCGTGCTGGTGGCGATGCGCCGTCTCGCCGCTCGCCGCTCGCCGCCGACGCCGTGCCGACCGACAAGGATCCGGTGGCCGACGCGCGCGCGGTCAAGCTGACCGAAAAGCTGCGCTGCCTCGTCTGCCAGAACCAGACGATCGCCGATTCGAACGCCGAGCTCGCGCAGGACCTGCGCCGGCAGGTTCACGAGCAGATCGCCGCCGGCAAGACCGATGACGAGATCGTCGACTACATGGTCGCGCGCTACGGCGACTTCGTGCTCTACCAGCCGCCCCTCAAGGCGACGACGGTGCTGCTCTGGGCGGGCCCGGCGCTGTTGCTGCTGATCGGATTCGTGGGGCTCGTCCGCATCGTGCGCGCGCGCCGCGCCGCAGCCTGATGCCGCGCCGCTCAGCGCGGAGGAGCACCAGCGCGCCGCGCAGCTGTTGGGCGGCGACGGCGCCAAGGACATTTCGTGATTCCTTTCATCCTCGTTGCCGTGGCGATGGTCGCGGCTGCCAGCGCGTGGGTCCTCGTGCCGCTCCTGAAGCGCGGCAAGCCGGAAGGCGTCCTGCGCGAGGCGTCGAACGTCGCGATCCTGCGCGACCAGCTGGGCGAGCTCGATGCCGATCTCGCCTCCGGCACGATGCCGCGCGAGCAATACGACGAGGCGCGGCGCGAGCTCGAGCAGCGCGTGCTCGAGGACTCGAAGGCCGTCGCTGCGGCGGGGGCCGCGCCGACGCAATCGGCGGCGTGGACGGCGGCGATCCTCGGCGGCGCGATTCCGATCGTCGCACTGCTGCTCTACGTCGCACTCGGCAATTTCGACGCGTTCGCGCCCGGAGTCGCGGATGTCGCAAAGGATGGCGCCGGGCACGAGGTCACGCAGGCCGCAGGTCGAGGCGATGGCGGCGCAGCTCGCTGCCAAGCTCGAGAAGGAACCGGGCAATGCCGAAGGGTGGGTGATGCTCGCGCGCACCTACTACGCGCTCAATCGCCACGCCGAAGCCTCCGCGGCGTTCGACAAGGCGGTGGCGCTCGTTCCCGACGACGCGGGCCTCCTCGCCGATTACGCGGACGCGCTAGGCGCGGCGCAGGGCGGATTGCGCGGCAAGGCGCTCGAGCTCGTCGACCGCGCGCTCAAGGCGGACCCGACGCACTGGAAGGCGCTGGCCCTCGCCGGCACGGCCGCTTTCGATCGCAAGGACTACAAGCAGGCGGTTGCGTACTGGGAGAAGATGAAGGCGACCGTTCCGCCCGGCTCGCCGATCGCGGGATCGATCGATGGAAGCATCGCCGAGGCTCGCGAATTGGGGGGACTTGCGCCAAGCGCGGCCGCCGCACCGCCACCGGTTGCCGCCGCGGCCCCGCGTACGGGGGCCACAAAGGTCGCTGCGGACCCGCCGCCGGCATCGGCGGCGCTGCCGGGCGCATCCCTCGCCGGCACCGTCAGCCTCGCGCCTGCGTTGGCCGCGAAGGTTTCGCCCACCGACACCGTGTTCATCTTCGCGCGCGCGGCCGAGGGCCCGAAGATGCCGCTCGCGATCCTGCGCAAGCAGGTCAAGGACCTGCCCGCCACGTTCACACTCGACGATTCGATGGCGATGGCGCCGAACTTCGCTCTGTCGAACTTCACCTCGATCGTCGTCGGTGCGCGCATCTCGAAATCCGGAAACGCCGCGCCGCAGACGGGCGACTTCGAAGGATTGTCGCCCGCCGTCAAAGTCGGTGCGACGGGCCTCGCCGTCGTCATCGATCGCACGCTGCCCTGACGCGCGGCAATTTGCCGCACGCGCGCCGATTCGCGTCGCGCGCAGTGACCTCCGCACGATCCCGACCTTGACGTCGATCAAGGGACGCGCACGCCATCCTTCCTCGGCGCTCCATTGCGTTGCTAGACTCGAACGGACAGCGGGAAATGTCCGCAGGGGAGAAACCGATGAAGCGCGCGCTCGTTCGCCTCATTGCAGGCGCAGTTTCCACGTTGGCCGTCGCAGCATTCTGCCTTTCGGCCAGTTCCGCGTTCGCGCAGAGTGCCGCGACGGCGGCACGCGCGAAGGCGCCGGCCGCGAAAGCCGCGGCGTTCGATGCGACGCCCTGCCTGGGCTGCCACGCGCCGGTCAAGGCGCTCTACGACAGCGGCAAGCACAAGGGCGTCGGCTGCAACACGTGCCACGACGGCACGGCGGCGCACCTCGCCGATTCGTCGAAGCGGCCGACCACGAAGACCGATCTCGCCAATTGCGGTGGTTGCCACCAGAACCAGTACCAGACCTATGCGCAGATGAACTGGAATCGCACGGCGCGCTTCGAGAAGAAGCAGATGACGGGCCCTGCGCCCGATCCGTCGTACGATCTCCTGATGTCGCCGCACGGGTTCACGAAGGAGCACAACCTGCCGCGCAGCCACACGTTTGCGCTGCTCGACCAGTACGTCGTCGACCGCGCGTTCGGCGGCCGGTTCGGAACGAAGGAGTCCTGGCGCTATCTGGCGGGCAGCGGTGACATCAAGGTCTGGGACGTCGCGATCGATCAGTACCCCGACAACACCGACCAGAAGGTATTCAAGCCGGGCACGGCGGCGGCCGCGAACCCCGTGTGCCTATCCTGCAAGACGCAGGACCACATCCTCGACTGGGCGTACATGGGCGACCCCATGCCCAACGCGAAGTGGAGCCGAACCTCGAAGGTCGTCGAGCTCGCCAAGTCGGTGAACCATGCGCTCAACTGTATCTTCTGCCACGACCCGCATGCGGCGAAGCCGCGCATCGTCCGCGACGCGCTGATCGAGGCGGTGCTGCGCACCGGGGATCCGCCGACCCTCTATTCGCAGGACGCGCGCAAGACCAAGGTGGACGTGAAGGACATGGGCCTGCGCGGCTACACGCGCAAGATCGGCCTGCTCGAACGCTACGACGGCAAGCTTCAGTGCGGCCAGTGCCACGTCGAGTACAACTGCAATCCGGGATTCAATCCCAACACCGGCGAAGCCATCACGATGGCCGACAAACGGACCAATTACTTTCCGTTCGTCGACGTCAACAACATCCTGAAGGCCTACGACGGCATCCAGTTCCGCGACTTCCGCAACCAGTTCACCGGCGCCGCGCTGTGGAAGGCGCAGCACCCGGACGTCGAGACGTACTACAACTCGAGGCACGAGAAGGCGGGCGTCGATTGCACCACCTGCCACATGCCGAAGATCAAGGATGCCAAGACCGGCAAGTACTACACGTCGCACTGGCAGACCAACCCGAAGAACTACCTGAAGGAGACCTGCCTGCGCTGCCACTCGCAGTGGAACGAGCAGCAGGCGCGCTACGTGATCGAGTCGATGGCCGCGCACTACCAGGGCAAGGTGCGCAACGCCGAGTTCTGGCTCTCGCAACTGATCGGCAAGTTCGGACAGGCGCAACTCGTCGGCGTTCCGGAAGACGCGGTGAAGGCGGCGCGCGCGAAACACGGCGACGCCCACGCGAACTGGGAATGGTGGACCGCGGCCAACGGTGCGTCGTTCCACAACCCGGAACTGGCCCACGAATCGCTCGCGAAGTCGGTCGCTGCCTCGCAGGACGGAATCAAGATCCTCGACGACGCCATCAAGGCGAAGCAGACACCGAGTGCTCCGACGGCCGCCGCCCCTGCGGCGCCGAAATAGCGGAGCGCCGCCGCCCGGGAAAGGCGAGGCGCAGGCCCCGCCCTTTTCGTCGCCGGCGCGGGATAATCGCAGGTCGGCGCGCGGTCATCGGGCAGCGAAGCCGCACACCGCGCCGGTGAACTTGCATCCATGTCACTAACGCAGGACGGTCTCGTGTTCTGGCTCATCGCCGCGGCGATGACCGGGCTTGCGCTGGCGTTCGTCCTGCCCTTTCTGATGGCGCGGCAAGCGCCGCCGATGCACGGCCGGCGCGCGCCGCTCAACGCCGCGGTCTACCGGGAGAACCTCGCCGAGCTCGAGCGTGAACGCGAGGCCGGGCGATTGACGGACAGCCAGTATGCGCAGGCGCGCGAGGAGATGGAAGGGCGGCTCCTCGGCGACGCCACCGACGACGATGCGGACTGCAGACCTGCCCTCGCGCCACGCGGTTTCGCGATCCTGCTGGTCTTCTCCCTGCCTGCGCTCGCCTTCGGCCTCTACGCGCTTTTCGGCGAGCCGTGGGCGGTGGAGGTCGCACCGGACGCGGCTTCCGCATCGGCCTATGCCGCGCCGGGCGCATCGCTGCGCCGCGACGATCTCGTGCGGCACCTTGCGCGCAACGCCCGCGATGGTCGCGGCTGGGTCCTGCTGGCGCGCATGGACTTTGCAGAGGACCGGTTCGCCGACGCCGCCGAGTCCTACCGCAAGGCGCTCGCCGTATCGCCGAAGGTCGCGGCCGACGCCGGCCTCTGGTGCGAATACGCCGACGCGCTCGGCATGGCTGCAGGGCGGGGTCCTTGCCGGCCGGCCGCGCGAGCTCGTCATGCACGCGCTCGCGCTCGATCCCGCGCATCCGAAGGCGCTGGAAATGGCCGGGAGCGCCGCATACGAACGGGGCGAGTTCACGTCGGCCGCGGGCTACTGGCGAACGCTGCTCGCGACGCTTCCCGAGCGCTCTGCGCGGCATCGCGAGCTGGCCGCCGCAATCGCGCGGGCCGAGCAATTGTCCGTCGCCGCTGCGGGAAGCGGCGACAAGACCCGATGAGCGTCAGCCGCCCCTGCGACGTCGACGTCGTCGTAGTCGGCGGCGGCATCTCGGGGCTCGCCGCGGCCTTCGGCCTCTCGCGCCGCGGAGCCTCCGTCGAGGTGATCGAAGCCGGGCCCCGTGCCGGTGGAGTCATCAGCACGATCCGTCGCGATGGCGGGCTTTACGAAACCGGTCCGAACAGCGCGCTCGACACGACGCCGCTCATCAACGAGCTGCTCGACGCGGTGGGGATCAGCAGCGAGCGCGCCGACGCCAGCGCCGTCGCCGCGACGCGGTTCATCGTGCGCGATGGCAAGCTCGTTGCGCTGCCGACATCGCCGAAGGCGTTTCTGGGCACACACGCGTTCTCGCTCCGCGCAAAGCTCCGCCTGCTCCGCGAGCCGTTCATCGGGCCCGCGCGTCCTGACGCCGACGAATCGATCGCCGCATTCGTCCGCCGCCGGCTCGGCACCGAGTTCCTCGACTATGCGATCGACCCGTTCGTCTCGGGCGTCTACGCCGGCGACCCGGAACGGATCTCGGTGCCTGCGGCGTTCCCGCGCCTGCACGCCCTGGAGCAGAAGTACGGCAGCCTGATCAAGGGCCAGATCCAGGGCGCGCGCGAGCGCAAGAAGAGCGCCGAGACCGCGAAGAACACCGCAGGAAGCTTCTCGTTCCGCGGCGGGATGCAGACGCTTCCCGACGCGCTGGTGCGCGCCGTCGGCCGCGTCACCACCGGCGTGCGCGTCCACCGCATCGAGCGCGACACCGACGGCGCGTGGATGGTCACCGGCACGCGCGACGGCGAGACGGTCGTGCGGCGGGCGCGCGCCGTGATCCTCGCCGTGCCGGCCAACGCGGCGGCGATGCTCGTCCGCGACCTGGCGCCGGCCGCGACGACGGGGCTTGCGGCGATCGAGTACGCCGCGGTCGCGAGTGTGGCGACCACCTATCGCCGCGACGACGTCGCGCATCCGCTCGCGGGGTTCGGGTTCCTCGTTCCGAAGAAGGAACGGCGCCAGGTTCTCGGCTCGCTTTTCTCCAGCAGCATGTTCGAGGGCCGGGCGCCGACGGGCGCCGTGCTGTTCACGACGTTCATCGGCGGCCTGCGCAACCCCGACCTGCCGGGCAAGCCCGACGACGAGCTCGGCGCCATCGTGCGCGAACGAGCTCGGCGAGCTCGTCGGCGCGCGCGGCGAGCCGCTGTGGAACGCGATCACGCGCTGGACGCACGCGATCCCGCAATACAATCTGGGCCATCGCGAGCGGTTGCGCCCCGATCGACGACGCGGAGCGCGCGTCGCCGGGGCTGTTCTTCTGCGCCAACTATCGCGGCGGGGTGTCCGTCGGCGATTGCATCAAGTCGGCGCATGCGACGGCTGAAAATGTCGCAGGCTTCCTCAGCGGCGGGCCGGCAGGCGCCTGATCCGCGCGCTCGTCAGAGCCCTGCGCCGCACTTCCAGCAGAGATCGAAGGTCGCCGGCGACTCCTCGTTGCATAGCCTGCAATGGCGGGTGCCGCCGCGCGCCGCGTCGGCCTCCATCGTTCGCAGCAGCGTGAGCGCGCGCTCGCGATCGTCCTCGCGCTCCAGCCAGACCTGCGGCTGGGCGACGTCCGGCGGCACGTCACCGACGATGCTGGACGCGTGCTCGTTGAACACGTGGGCGCGGATGCCGGCCTGCTTCAGCCGATCCGCGAGCAGGTATGCATCGTAGCGCTGGCGCGCGATGTAGAACCGGAACACGCGGCTATTCCTTACGCCAGGCGAGGAGTGCCGCGACGAGCCGCTGGAGCACCGTCGACGAGCGGCGCGGCGCGCGTCGCGTTCCACGGAAACGGCGGCGCTTCGTCCATGTAACAGGCCTGCGCCATTTCGAGCTGCAGCGCGTGCACGCTGCGCGCGGGTGCGCCGTAGCGGCGCGTCACGTGGCCGCCCTTGAAGCGACCGTTGACGACGCTCGTGAATGCCCCGGTTCCGGCGAGCACGATGTCGGCCGCGGCCTGCACCGACGGCGCACAGCTCGCGCCGTCCGCGGTGCCGAGATTGAGATCGGGCAGCCGACCGGCGAAGAAACGCGGAACCTCGCTGCGGATCGAATGGCCGTCGAGCAGGATCGCGTGTCCGTGGCGCACACGCACGCGCTCGAGCTCGGCGGCGAGCAGTGCGTGGTACGGATCGTAGTATCCGGCCCGCCGCGCCGCGATCTCGCCGGCGTCCGGGACGCGGCCGTCGGCGTAGAGCGGTTCGTTGCGCGAACGTGCGCGTCGGGCAGAGCTCCGTGTTGTCGGCGCCGGGATAGAGCGCAGCACCGGTTGGATCGCGATTGAGGTCGACGACGTAGCGCGAATGCGTCGCAACCAGCAAGGTCGCGCCGGCATCGCGCGCGAACGCGAAGAGCTTCTCGACGTGCCAATCGGTGTCGGGGACCGACCGTGCGACCGGCGTCAGCCGCCGTTCGATGTCGGGCGGCACGTAGGTCCCGGCGTGCGGAATGTCGATGACGAGCGGCGCATCGCCGCGTACGAGATCGGCAAGGTTCATGGACTCCTCCTGTTCACCTCGCGTCCCGCGCGCACGACGCCGACACAGGGATTGCCTCCGATCCGATAGGCGAGCTCGGCCGGCGACCCGATGTCCCACAGCGCGACGTCGGCGCGCTGGCCCGTGGCGAGCGTGCCGCGGTCCGGGCAGCGGAGCGCGCGCGCCGCGTGCCGCGTGGCGCCCGCCAGCGCTTCCTCCGGCGTCAACCGGAACAGCGTGCACGCCATGTTGAGCATCAGCAGCAGCGACGTCACCGGCGACGTTCCCGGGTTGCAATCGGTCGCAACGGCCATCGGCACGCCATGCTCGCGCATCGCCGCGATCGGCGGCATGCGCGTCTCGCGCAATGCGTAGAAGGCGCCGGGCAGCAGCACGGCGACGGTTCCGGCGCGCGCCATCGCCGCGACCCCCGCCGCGTTGGCGTACTCGAGATGATCCGCCGACAGCGCGCCGAATTCCGCGGCCAGCGCCGCGCCGCCCGTGTCGGAGAGCTGGTCGGCGTGCAGCTTCACCGGCAGGCCGTGCGCGCGGGCCGCTTCGAACACGCGGCGCGTCTGCGCGGGCGTGAAGCCGATGGTCTCGCAGAACGCGTCGACCGCGTCCGCGAGTCCGGCGCCGGCCGCGGCGGGGATCGTCTCGCGGCAGACGAGGTCGACGTAGTCGTCGGCTCGCCCCGCGTATTCCGCGGGTACGGCGTGCGCGGCGAGGAGCGTCGTCCGCACGTCGACGCCGGTGTCGGCGGCCACGCGCCGCGCCACGGCGAGCATGCGGCACTCGCTCGCGGTGTCGAGCCCGTAGCCCGACTTGATCTCGACCGTCGTCACGCCTTCGCCAAGCGAGCGCGGCGAGGCGCGGCCGGCTGGCCGCGACGAGCTCGTCGTCGGTCGCCGCGCGCGTCGCACGCACCGTCGCGTTGATGCCGCCACCCGCCCGCGCGATGTCGGCGTAGGTGGCGCCCGCATTGTCGCGCGCTCGAACTCGTCCGCGCGGTTGCCCGCATAGACGAGGTGCGTGTGGCAATCGACGAGCCCCGGCGTCGCCCACGCACCGGGAACGTGAAGCAGCCGATGCGCCGAGGCATCGCGCGGCAGGTCCCGTTCCGCGCCGATCCACGCGATCCGTTCGCCGCTGATGCCGAGCGCACCTGCGCGAATCGTGCCGTACGGCGTGCCGCCGGTCATCGTCGCGAGGTGGGCGCCAGTCACGAGAAGGTCGAACATCGGTTTCATCTTGCGCTCAGCGCGACAGATCCGCCATCACCCTGCGGTAACGCGCGAGCACCGCGTCCTCGCTTGCGTGATGCCCGTCGCGCACGACCCAGCGCCCCGCGACCATCACGTCGCGCACCGGGTGCCGGCAAGGACCGAAGGTCGCGGCGTCGAGCAGCGTGTCGACGCGCTGCCCGGCCAAGGCGGGATCCTCCACGTCGAGCACGACGAAGTCCGCGCGGGATCCGGGCGCGATCGCTCCGGCACCGCGCGCCATCGCCTGCGAGCCGCCGCGCGCGGCCGCAAGGTAGAGCGACTGTCCGACCGGGACTTCGCCGTCCGCGAGCACATTGCGCGCCTGGCGGACGAGCCGTTGCGACCACTCGAGCTGCCGCAGCTCGACCCACGGATCGATGACGGTGTTGGAGTCGCTGCCGACGCCGAACGCGCCGCCCGCGTCGAGATAGTCGCGCGCGGCGAACGTGCCGTCGCCCAGGTCCGCTTCGGTGGTCGGCGCAAGGCCCGCCACCGCGCCGCTCGCGGCCAGGCGGCGCGTCTCCGCCGCCGTCATGTGCGTCGCGTGGACGACGCACCAGCGCGCGTCGACGCCCGCGTGGTCGAGCAGCCATTCGACCGGCCGTGCGCCGCTCCAGGCCACGCAGTCGGCGACTTCCTTCGCCTGCTCGGCTGCGTGGAGGTGGATCGGGCTGCCGCGCGGCGCGAGCGTCACGACGGTCGCGAGCTCCTCCGGCGTCACCGCGCGCAGGCTGTGCGGCGCGACGCCGAGGTTCCATCCGGCGCCCGCGGCGTCGCGGCCGAGCGCCTCGATGAGCCGCGCGTACGTCGCCTCCGAGTGGACGAACCGGCGCTGGCCCGTGGCGGGCGGAGCACCGCCGAATCCCGCGTGCGCGTAGAACACGGGCAGCAGCGTGAGCGCGATGCCCGTCGCACCCGCGGCGGCGACGATTCGCCGCGCGAGCTCCGCCGGATTGTCGTAAGGCTTGCCCCGCGGATCGTGATGCACGTAATGGAATTCGGCGACGCTCGCGTAGCCGGCCTTCAGCATCTCGACATAGGCTTGCGCGGCGATCGCCTCGAATGCGTCCGCGTCGACGCGATCGAGGAACGCATACATCGCCTGGCGCCACGTCCAGAAGCTGTCACCCCCGGCGCCAGCGTGCCCCGTGCGCCCCGCGATCGCGCGTTGAAACGCATGCGAGTGGAGATTCGGCATGCCGGGAATCAGCGGCCCTGCCGCGCGCTCGGCGCCGTCTGGCGCGGCGTGGGGCCGGACGGCGGCGATCGTCCCGTCGGCTCCGACCTCGATACGGACGTCGCGCCTCCATCCGTCAGGAGTCAAGGCGTCGACGGCGAAGAGGTTCACGGGCATTCGATGCGAACCGCGAGCGCGATGCCGGCGGGCTCGCGCGGCCGCACCGCAATCGGCACCCCATCGCCCTGTGCGGCGCACTCGACGAGGAGCGTATGTCCGCTCGCCAGGCTCACCGCAGGATGAGCCGCAACGACGCACTCGTGCGCCCCTTTCGCTGCATAGACGAGGCGGAAACCTGCCGGCGCGATCGAAGCACCGCCGTCGCGCACTACTGCAACGCTACCCCGTGCGTGACCCCTGCGGCACATGGCGTTGAAATCGCGGACGGGACCGGCGACGAGCGTGCAATCGACGTCGTCGTCGCCCGAGAACGCATACGGAGCGAATGGCGTCCGTAGCTCGACATCGCCGTCCCGCGTGCGCAACCGCATGCCGGCGCCTTCGAGCAGCATGATCGTCCGGTCGATGCAGGGAAAGCGCGAGAACGGGCCACCGCTCGCGACGTCAGCGACGCTCACGCGCCAGATGAAGGTCTCGAGTCCGGCGCCAGGCGGATGCGTGGCGATCTCCGACGTCCGGCCCCCGCCGTTCTTCCATGGCATCGTGCGATACATAGCGGGCGTGATGACGCGGAACATGGCGGCTTCGGGGGCGCAGCGCACCCGTGGCTCGATTGTAGTGGCATCGTCTCCACGTAGCCATCATGGGCATGTCGGGTCAAGAGTGAACGTGGTGCAACGCGGGGGGTCGAATTCGCACGAACGAATCGTGCGACACCAATCGTCCCGCATTTCAAGCGGTTGCGTGGACCGGCGATCCGGGTGACCGCGGTATCGTCCGTCGACTTGTAACAAATTGCTTTCGGTGACCACCGATTCGACGCGCGTGGCGTTAATGGCAGCAGGCGCCGGAACGACGCAACAAGCCGCGAAGCCCCCGGCTCGACCGGCAAGGCGCCGCAACGCAAGGAGATCGACATGCTGAAGAAGACCTTGGTGATCGCAGTGCTCGGCGCCACCGTCGCAGCGGGCACGCTTTCGACAGACGCATCCGCCCAGGGTGACCCGGTTCTGGGCGCGCTCGTCGGGGCCGGAATCGGCGCCGCGATCGGGCACTCCGTCAACGGCAGCAACGGCGCATGGGTCGGTGGCGCGCTGGGCGCCGTTACAGGCGCCAGCATCGCCGCCAGTTCCGGCGGGTATTACAACAACGGCTACTACGGAGGTGGCTACTACGGACCTTCAGCCGCCTATGTCGCGCCGGCACCCGTCTACTACGCTCCGGCCGTAACCTACTATCGGCCCGCGCCGGTCTATTACGCGCCGCCCGCTGCGGTCTACCGCCCCCGCTCGGTCGCGTACGTAGCTCCGTATGCGCCGTATTACCGCACAGTCCGCTGGGGATACGGACCGGGGCGCAATCACGCTCATCCGACGCCCTACGCGTACGGACAGGGCCGCTGACGGGCTAGCCTGACCCGTTGGAAGGAAACTAGAACGACTTCCTGTATCCAACCTGGAATCCGTGCGCCAGGAGCTCGATCGTGATCGGAACGTCGCGGCCGTGCGCGTACCACCCGGAGACCCCGCCGACAGCCCAGCCCGCCAGCACGTCCGTCTGCCAGTGCGCCTGGTTCCTGATTCGGCCGGCGCCGACATAGAGCGGCAGGAGCAGCAGCGCGTAGGTCGCCGGATACTCGCTTCCGTATTCGAGCACGTAGGGGGCGACGAGTGCGGCAGCAACCGACGCTTCACCGCTCGGAAAGCTGTAGTTCGAGCGGCCGTTGAACCATAGGCACGGGTTGTCCTCGGTGCTCGGGCGCACGCGCGTGAACATGTACTTGCCGGCCGTGGCGGCAAGACCCCCGATGATTTCCGAATCGACGCCCTGCCAGAGGGTCTTGCCGAAGCGCGTTTCGGAGCCCTCCCAGACGGCGCCGCCGATTTCCGCAACGGTCAGCACACCGACCACGCCGCGGTAGACGGTAGGGTTCCACACGCCCGACGCGTCGTAGGCGACGCGATGGTCGATGCGCGACCAACCGCAGTCCTGCGCTGCGACCGGCCATGCGGGCAGCGACAGGAACGCAACGGCCAGGATCGCTTTGTGAGATCGCAACGTTTCCCACCCCTGCCAACGGTAGCACAATCGGCGCTCTGGGGTCCGGGCGAACCGCGGACCGAACCGCGGTCGGGGAACAACCGCGGGAATCCGCGGTTCGGCCCGAAAGAGGAATGGGACGAGGTTGACCGGACGGCCCGTCGAGAGACTGAGCTCCGCCTGCCGTTTCGCTCCCGATCTTCGCCTACCCGCGCGTTTGCGTGGCGTGCAGCGGGCTGTCGTCGCGATACATCCTGGCAATCTCCGCGTCGCGATCGGCGACGACGGTGAGGGACGGCAATCGGTAGACAGGCACCCCGTCGACGAATTCCCCGGTGAAGACTCCTTCCACCCGCGCGTCAGTTGGGGCAGCAGGCGCCGGGGCCTGCACCACCCGATCTCCGGCCAATTCGACGAAACCTACCGCGAACAATACTGCGACCAGAAGCGACCACGACCACCGCGTGCCGCGGTAACGGAGCGCAACGGGCCGCGCATGTGATGCTGAAAATGTGAGAGAATTTGCCATGTCTGTCTCCGGGTCCGGGCTGTCCGCACGAGGCAAATCCTATTGCCATGGGACGGTGGTGACAATCGATTTGTTTTCCGACTATAATGTGAATTGCATTCACATTTCAGGAGACGGCGATGGCCCTTCGCCTTCCACCGATGCAGGCGCTGCGCGCCTTCGAGGCCGCCGCGCGCGCGCAAAGCCTCACCAAGGCGGCGCAATCGCTCAGCCTCACCCACGGCGCGATCAGCCACCAGATCAAGTCGCTGGAGAGCGACCTCGGCGTGCGCCTCGTCGAGCGCGCGGGCCGCGGAATACGGCTGACCGACGAGGGCGAACGATTCGCGAGGCGCGTGCGCGCCGCGTTCGCGGAACTGGCCGCCGCGGTGAACGAGATCACCGCGCGCGCCAATCCGCGCCAGTTGCGCGTCAGCGTCGTGCCGTCGTTCGCCGCGCGCTGGCTGCTGCCGCGGATCGGCCGGTTCGTCGCGGCGTACCCGGACATCGATCTCGACGTCCGCGCCAACATGGCAAACGTCGACTTCGCGGCGCGACGACGACGACGTCGCGATCCGCTACGGCTTACGGCGATTGGCCCGACGTGCACGTCGAACATCTGCTCGACGACCGGTTCTTTCCGGTGTGCAGCCCGCGCTCGCGAACGGACGCCTGCCGGCGCGCCCCGCCGACCTCGCGAAGTACCCGCTGCTGCGCTCGGACGACGAGCTCTGGAAGCCCTGGTTCGAGGCGGCGGGGCTCGACTGGCCGGAGCCGACGCGCGGGCCGATCTTCAACGATTCGTCGCACATGATCCAGGCCGCCGCCGAGGGACAGGGCATCGCGCTTGCGCGCACAGCCCTGCTCGGCAACGACGTGCGCAACGGCGTGCTCGTGCGGCTGTTCGACATCGACGTGCCGGCGCCGCGGAAGTTCTACCTCGTCTATCCGCCGCGGATGGCGAATTCGCCGAAGCTCGCGCAGTTCCGCGCAGTGGCTGCACGACGAGATCGCGGCCGACGAAGGCGCTGGCGAGCGCGCGACGCGACGCGCAAACGCAGTCGGCCGCGCCGCGTAGCCCGGCGTTGAGCGCGCAGCGAAACCCGGGTCGGGCGTGCCAGTCGGGCACCATCCACCCGGGTTCCGCATGCGCTAAGCCCGGCCGCTCACCGCGACGCCACGCCACGACGTCTCAATACCGCGCGTTCCCCGGCGTGCGCGGGAACGGGATGACGTCGCGCACGTTGGCGAGGCCCGTCACGTAGGCGACCGTGCGCTCGAAGCCGAGGCCGAAACCCGCGTGCGGCACCGTGCCGTAGCGGCGCAGGTCGCGATACCAGCCGTAGTGCTCGCGGTCGAGCCCGGCCTCGGCCATCCGGGCGTCGAGCACGTCGAGCCGCTCCTCGCGCTGGCTGCCGCCGATGATCTCGCCGATCCCCGGCGCCAGCACGTCCATCGCCGCGACCGTCCGGTCGTCGTCGTTGAGCCGCATGTAGAACGCCTTGATCTCCTTCGGGTAGTTCATCAGCACCACCGGCTTGCCCGCGTGCTTCTCGGAGACGTAGCGCTCGTGCTCGGACTGCAGGTCGATGCCCCACTTCACCGGGAATTCGAACTTCTGCTTCGCGCTCTCCAGGATGCGGATCGCCTCGGTGTAATCCATGCGCACGAACTCCGAATCGACGATGCCCTGGAGCTTGGCGATCACGCCCTTCTCGATGCGTTCCTCGAAGAACGCCATGTCGTCGGCGCGCTCGCTCGAGCACCGTCCGGAAGATGTGCTTCAGCAGCGCCTCGGCCAGCGTCGCGTTGTCGGCGAGATCCGCGAACGCGATCTCCGGCTCGATCATCCAGAACTCCGCGAGGTGCCGGCTGGTGTTGGAGTTCTCGGCGCGAAACGTCGGACCGAACGTGTAGACCTTCGACAGCGCCAGGCAGTACGCCTCGACGTTGAGCTGTCCCGAGACCGTGAGAAACGTCTCGCGGCCGAAGAAGTCCTGCGCGAAGTCGACGCTTGCCGTCGGCAGCGCGCGGCAGGTTCGCGAGGTCCAGCGTCGAGACGCGAAAGAGCTCGCCCGCGCCTTCCGCGTCGGACGACGTGATGATCGGCGTGTTCACCCACAGGAAGCCGTTCTCGTCGAAGAAACGGTGGATCGCCTGCGCGATCGTATGGCGGACGCGCGTCACGGCGCCGATCACGTTGGTGCGCGGCCGCAGGTGCGCGACCTCGCGCAGGAATTCGAGCGTGTGCGGCTTCGGCTGGATCGGATACGAGTCGGGGTCGTCGACCCAGCCGATGACCTTGACGGCGTCGGCCTGCATCTCGAACGGCTGCCCTTTCGCCGGCGACGGCACGATGCGTCCCGGTGGCCTCGACCGCGCAGCCGGCGGTGAGATGCGGATTTCGTTCGCGTAGTTGGGCAAGCGTGTTCGGCGCGACCACCTGCACCGGATGAAAGCAGGATCCGTCGGAAACGTGGACGAAGGAAATGCCGGCCTTCGAATCGCGCCGCGTGCGCACCCAGCCCTTGACGGTGACGGGGGTGTCGTTGGGCGCGCGGCCCGCAAGAATGTCCGCACAGGTCAGGAGTGTCATCGAATGCCTCGGATCAAGGGGAAGGGCACCGGCCGCAGCGGTCGCCAACGATGCGAACCCTCGGCTGCACCCGGTACGTGACGCCGATGCGACGATTCCGCCCGGCGCAAGACCGTCATTCTATCCGGCGATGAGCGTGCGCATCGTCCGGCTCGGATCCGATCGTCGGCAGGACGAAGGGCCACGCATCGGCACGGTTCGGCGCCCGCCACGGGGGGTTCCCACGTCGGAATTCGCGCGGCAGAACTGGTACGACGTCTGGTATCCGCTCCTCGCGCCGAGCGCCGCGACGCTGAAGGTCGGACAGCAGGCGGACACCGACGCGAAGTGGGCGGCGTTCGCCCGGAAGTTCCGCGCGGAAATGAGCGCCCCCGACGCGTCGCGCACGCTCGACCTCTTGGCCGTACTGTCGCGTCACGCCAACTTTTCGCTGGGGTGCTACTGCGAGGACGAGTCCCGCTGCCACCGGTCGATCCTGCGCCGACTGCTCGAGGAGCGAGGCGCCGAGGTGGTTTGACGCCCGGCGGTCGCGGCCGTCAGCTGCGCAGCGTCTTGTTGAAGAACGCGACCGTCCGCTCCCACGCCAGCTTGGCCGCCGCCTCGTCGTAGCGGGGCGTGGTGTCGTTGTTGAACCCGTGCTCGGTCGCCGGGTACTTGAACATCTCGTACTTGACGCCGGCGGCCTTCAACGCCGTTTCGTAAGCGGGCCAGCCGGCGTTGACGCGGTCGTCGTTGCCCGCGTAGTGGACGAGCAATGCCGCCTTGATCTTCGCGGTCTCCTCGGCGCTCGGCTGGCCGCCGTAGAACGGCACCGCGGCGGCGAGGTCGGGCAGGCGTGTGGCGAGCATGTTGACGATCGTGCCTCCGTAGCAGAACCCGACGGCGCCGATCTTGCCGGTGCATTCGGGGAGACCCTTCAGGAACTTCGCGGCGGCGACGAAATCCTCGCGCGATTTCGTCTGATCGAGCTTGGCGAAGAGGTCGCGCGCCTTGTCCTCGTCGCCCGGATATCCGCCGAGCGGGTACAGCCCGTCGGGCGCGAACGCCACGAAGTTGTCGAGCGCCAGGCGTCGGGCGATGTCCGCGATGTGCGGATTGAGGCCGCGGTTCTCGTGGACGACCAGGATGCCCGGAAGCTTTCCCGCCGCCTTGGCCGGCAGCACGAGGTAGCCGCGCATCGTGCCCGAGCCGCCCGGCGACGCGTACTCGACGTAGCTTGCGCTGATCCGCGGATCGTCCTTGGCCACCTTCTGCGCCTCCGCGAATTGCGGGCTCAGTGCTTCCAGCAGCATCGTCGCGGTGACACCGCCGGCGGCGTACCTGGCGACGCCGTTGAGGAATCCTCGCCGGTCGGTGAGGCCGTGCACGTACCTGTCGAACCAGCGCAGGACCTCCGGGTGAAAGTCGGCAGCCGTCTTGCGTTGCATGGGAATTCCTCCACGCAAAAAGGCCGGGCGAGCGGCCCGGCCTCCGCCGTCGACGCCCGACGCCGAACGCTACTCGGCCTTCGCGTCTCCGGCGGCTTCCGCGACCTTGTCCGGCCGATCGACGAGCTCGACGAGCGCCATCGGCGCATTGTCGCCGACGCGGAAGCCGAACTTGAGGATCCGCAGGTAGCCGCCCGGACGCGCCTTGTAGCGCGGGCCAAGCTCGTCGAACAGCTTGGTGACGACGGCGCGGTCGCGCAGCCGGTTGAACGCGAGCCGGCGGTTCGCGAGCGTCGCGTCCTTGCCGAGCGTGATCAGCGGCTCCGCGACGCGGCGCAGCTCCTTCGCCTTCGGCAGCGTGGTCTTGATGACCTCGTGCGTCAGCAGCGAGTTGGTCATGTTGCGCAGCATCGCGAGGCGATGGCTGCTGGTGCGGTTCAGCTTCCGCAGGCCGTGGCGGTGGCGCATGGTTCTGCTTCCTTGGTTTTCGCGCGTAGGTTACGGGCGGTCGAGTCCCGCCGGGGGCCAGTTCTCGAGCTTCATCCCCAGCGACAGCCCGCGCGACGCGAGCACTTCCTTGATCTCGTTCAACGACTTGCGGCCGAGATTCGGCGTCTTCAGCAACTCGGTCTCCGTGCGCTGGATGAGATCGCCGATGTAGTAGATGTTCTCGGCCTTGAGGCAATTCGCCGAGCGGACCGTGAGCTCCAGGTCGTCGACGGGACGCAGCAGGATCGGATCGACCTGCGGCGAGCTGCGCTCGGCTGCCGGCTGATCGGTGCCCTGCAGGTCCGCGAAGACCGAAAGCTGCTCGACCAGCACGGAAGCGGCATAACGCACCGCCTGTTCCGGTTCGACGACACCGTTGGTCTCGATGTCGAGCACCAGCTTGTCGAGGTCGGTGCGCTGCTCGACCCGCGCGCTCTCGACCGCGTACGTGACGCGGCGGACGGGGCTGAACGACGCGTCGAGCAGGATGCTGCCGATCGTGCGGCCGCCGTCCGGCTTGATCCGCGCGGTGGCCGGCTGGTAGCCGCGGCCCTTCTCGACCTTGATCTCCATCTCGATCTTCCCGCCGGCGGTCAGATGCGCGATCAGGTGGTCGGGATTGATGATCTCGACATCGTGGTTGGGCTCGATGTCGGCGGCCGTGACGGGCCCCTCGCCGGACTTCGCGAGCTTCAGCAGCACGTGGTCGCGGTTGTGGAGCTTCAGCACCACGCCCTTCAGGTTGAGCAGGATGTCGACGACATCCTCCTGGACCCCGTCGAGCGCCGAGTATTCGTGCAGCACGCCCGTGATCCGGACCTCGGTCGGTGCGTAGCCCGGCATGGACGACAGCAGCACGCGCCGGAGTGCGTTGCCGAGGGTGTGGCCATACCCGCGCTCGAACGGCTCCATCACCACCTTGGCGTGGAACGGCGAGCTGGACTGGACGTCGATGATGCGCGGTTTCAACAGGACATTGCTCTGCATGCGGAACCTTTATGACGGTGCAAATCAGTACACCATGAAATGCAAATTGTCGGGCGCAGCCTTACCTTCGCCCGACTTTTACTTCGAGTACAGCTCGACCACGAGGCTCTCGTTGATGTCCTGCGCGAACTCCGAGCGGTCCGGCGCGCCCTTGAACGTGCCGGTCATCTTCTTCACGTCGACCTCGACCCACGAGGGGAAGCCGACCTTTTCCGCGAGCTGCAGCGCATCCTGGATGCGGAGCTGGCCCTTCGCCTTCTCCGTCACCCCGACCACGTCGGCGGCCTTGACGAGCGCCGACGGGACGTTCAGGACTCGGCCGTTGACCGTGATCGAGCCGTGGGTCACGAGCTGGCGCGCTTCCGCGCGCGTCGAGCCGAGGCCCATCCGGTACACGACGTTGTCGAGCCGCGACTCGAGCAGCTGCAGGAGGTTCGTGCCCGTCGAGCCCTTGCGGCGGGCGGCCTCGCCGAAGTAACGGCGGAACTGCCGCTCCATGATGCCGTAGGTGCGGCGCAGCTTCTGCTTCTCGCGCAGCTGGTTGCCGTAATCCGACATGCGCATGCCGGACCGCACGCCGTGCTGGCCGGGCTTGGTCTCGAGCTTGCACTTGGTTTCGAGCGAGCGCCGCGCACTCTTCAGGAAGAGGTCGGTGCCCTCCCTGCGCGCGAGCTTGCACTTGGGTCCGGTGTATCGAGCCACTTTGCGTTTCCTTAAGTTCAAATTTTCGGTCGACGGCGCTGCTCATGTCGACCGTGAATTTGGTCAGATGCGGCGGCGCTTCGGCGGGCGGCAGCCGTTGTGCGGGATCGGCGTGACGTCCGAGATGCTCGTGATCTTCATCCCGAGCGCGTTCAGCGCGCGCACCGCCGATTCGCGGCCGGGGCCCGGCCCCTTGATCCGCACTTCGAGGTTCTTCACGCCGCATTCCACCGCGACGCGGCCGGCCTTCTCGGCGGCAACCTGCGCCGCGAACGGCGTCGACTTGCGCGAGCCCTTGAATCCGGCTCCGCCCGAGGTCGCCCACGACAGCGCGTTGCCCTGCCGGTCGGTGATCGTGATGATCGTGTTGTTGAACGACGCGTGGATGTGCGCGATACCTTCCGCGACGTTCTTCTTGACCTTCTTGCGCACACGGGCGCCGGCCTTCGGGTTCTGCGGTGCTGTTGCCATTCTGCTGTGTCCTTCCGCGTTACTTGGAGGTCGGCGCCGGCTTGCTCATGCCGGAACGCGACTTCTTCGGGCCCTTGCGGGTCCGTGCGTTGGTGCGCGTGCGCTGGCCGCGCACCGGCAGACCGCGGCGATGGCGGACGCCGCGATAGCAGCCCAGGTCCATCAGGCGCTTGATGCTCATCGTCACCTCGCGGCGCAGGTCGCCTTCGACGGTGAACTTCTGCACCTGCTCGCGAAGCTTGTCCATGTCCGAGTCGGACAGGTCCTTGATCTTCGCCGAGCCCTTGATGCCGGCCGCCACGCAGATCGCCTTCGCGCGCGGGCGGCCGATGCCGTAGACCGCCGTCAGCGCGATCTCCGCATGCTGGTGGTTGGGGATGTTGACGCCTGCTATACGGGCCATTTCTCTACCCTATCGATTGATCGCAAGTAGCCGCTCAGCCTTGGCGCTGCTTATGCCGCGGATCCGTGCAAATGACGCGCACGACGCCGTTGCGCCGGATGATCTTGCAGTTGCGGCAGATTTTCTTCACCGAAGCCAGTACCTTCATGTCTCACCTCTCCCTGCCCCCGTTCCGCACCTGCGGACCGGCGACGGTCATCCGCGTCATTTCGCGCGGAAGATGATCCGCGCCCGGGTGAGGTCGTACGGCGTCAAATCCACCGTCACCTTGTCGCCCGGCAGTATCTTGATGTAGTGCATCCGCATCTTCCCGGAGATGTGCCCCAGCACCACGTGCCCGTTTTCCAGCTTGACCCGGAACGTTGCGTTCGGCAGCATTTCCAGGATCTCGCCCTGCATCTGAATCGTGTCTTCCTTCGCCATCAGCGCGTGGGGAGCCCACCCTTGAAATTCGCCTTCTTCAGGAGACTCTCGTACTGCTGCGACATCATGTACGCCTGCACCTGGGTCATGAAGTCCATTGTCACGACCACGATGATCAGCAGCGACGTGCCGCCGAAGTAGAACGGCACGTTCTTCCAGGCGATCAGGAAATTCGGGATGAAGCACACCACGACGAGGTACAGCGAGCCCAGCAGCGTCAGCCGCAGCGTGATCTTCTCGATGTACTTCGCCGTCTGGTCGCCGGGCCGGTAGCCGGGGATGAACGCACCGCTCTTCTTCAGGTTCTCCGCCGTCTCCTTCGGGTTGTACTGCAGCGCCGTGTAGAAGAAGCAAAAGAAGATGATGGCGCCGGCGTACAGGATCTCGTGCACCGGCTGGCCGGGACCCAGTGTCGACGCGAGATCGCGCAGCCAGATCATCCGGTCGCCCTGGCCGAACCAGGAAGCGAGCGTCGCCGGGAACAGGATGATCGACGACGCGAAGATCGGCGGGATCACGCCGGCCATGTTGAGCTTGAGAGGCAGGTGCGAGCTCTGGCCCTGGTAGACCTTGTTGCCCACCTGGCGTTTCGCGTAATTGACGAGGATCTTCCGCAGCGCCCGCTCGACGAACACCACGAACGCGGTCACGACGACGACCAGCGCCGCGATGCCGAGCACCAGCGGGATCGAGTACGCGCCAGTGTTGAGCTGCTCCAGCGTCTGGCCGATCGCGCGCGGCAACCCGGCGGCGATCCCGGCAAAGATGAGAAGCGAGATGCCGTTGCCGAGGCCGCGCTCGGTGATCTGCTCGCCCAGCCACATCAGGAACATCGTGCCCGTCACCAGCGTCACCGCCGAGACCATGCGGAAGGTGAAGCCGGGCGCGATCACGAGCCCCGCCTGCGCTTCGAGCGCGATCGAGATGCCCACCGCCTGGAAGAACGCGAGGACCAGCGTCCCGTAGCGCGTGTACTGCGTGATCTTGCGGCGGCCGGCCTCGCCTTCCTTCTTGATCGCCTCGAGCGGCGGGTAGACGACCGACATCAACTGCATGATGATCGACGCCGAGATGTACGGCATGATGCCGAGCGCCAGGATCGAGAAGCGCTGCAGCGCGCCGCCCGAGAACACGTTGAAGAGACCGAGGATGCCGCCCTCCTGCGACTTGAACAGCTCGTCCAGCACCGACGCGTTGATGCCCGGCACCGGGATGTGCGTCCCGATGCGGTACACGACCATCGCGCCCAGCAGGAACCACAGCCGCCGCTTGAGGTCGGCGTACTTGGATCCGGTCTTCAGGGCAGGGTTGCTGGTGGCCAAGGCTTTGTCCTGTGTCTGGGGAGTGCCGCCGGTCAGGCGACGCTGCCCCCGGCCGCTTCGATCGCCGCCTTCGCGCCCTTGGTGACGCTGACGCCCGTGAGCTTCACCGCCTTCGTCAATGCGCCGGCCTTGATCACCTTCGCCGATTTCGCGAGCGTGGGCACGACGCCGGCAGCCTTCAGCGCCAGGAAATCGATGTCCGTCACCGGCAGCTTCGCGAGATCGGAGAGCCGCACCTCGGCGGTGTCGTTCCTCGTCGTCGAGACGAAGCCGCGCTTCGGCAACCGGCGCTGTAGCGGCATCTGCCCGCCTTCGAAGCCGATCTTGTGAAAGCCGCCGGAGCGCGATTTCTGGCCCTTGTGGCCGCGACCGGCCGTCTTGCCGAGGCCCGAGCCGATGCCGCGGCCCACGCGGCGGCGCGACTTCTTCGACCCTTCGGCCGGCTTGATCGTATTGAGACGCATCGTCGTTCCCTCGTCCTTACCCGGCGACCTTGACCAGGTAGCTGACCTTGTTGATCATGCCGCGCGTCGCCGGCGTGTCGACGACCTCGACCGTGTGGTTCGTCCACTTGAGGCCCAGCCCGCGCACCGTCGCGCGATGGCTCACTTTGCAGCTCGCGGTGCTCTTGAACAGCGTGACCTTGAGCTTCTTCGGCGCCGTCATCGTCAGGCTCCCATCATCTGTTCGACCGTCATCCCGCGCTTCGCGGCGATGTCGGACGGCGCGCTGCAGTTCTCGAGCGCGTTGATCGTCGCGCGGACGAGGTTGTACGGATTGGTCGAGCCGTGGCACTTGGCGAGGACGTTGGTGACGCCGACCACCTCGAACACCGCGCGCATCGGCCCGCCGGCGATCACGCCCGTGCCGTCCGCCGCGGGCTGCATGAACACCTTCGTGGCGCCGTGCCGGCCCTCGACCGCGTGATGCAGCGTGCCGTTCTTCAGGCGCACCTTCACCATCTTGCGGCGCGCCTCTTCCATCGCCTTCTGCACGGCGACCGGCACTTCCTTGGCCTTGCCCTTGCCGATACCGACGCGGCCGTCGCCGTCGCCGACCACTGTCAGCGCGGCGAAACCGAGAATGCGCCCGCCCTTCACCACCTTGGTGACGCGGTTGATGCTGATCATCTTCTCGCGCAGGCCGTCGCCGCGCTCGTCCTGTTGCTGCTGCCGTTGCTGCATTCTCGCCATGATGAGCTTTCCCTATCCGTCGCCGCGTCAAGCCGCCCGCCGGGCCGCCCCAAGGGCGGCTTGCATCCCCCGCGGGGGGAGGCGAACGAAGTGAGCTTGGGGGTCCATTTCAGAACTTCAATCCGGCTTCGCGCGCCGCGTCGGCCAGTGCCTGGACGCGGCCGTGATACCGGTAACCCGAGCGGTCGAACGCGACCGTTTCGATGCCGAGCGTCTTCGCGCGCTCGGCGATGCGCTTGCCGACGATCGCCGCGGCGGCCTTGTTGCCGCCGTTCTTGACGTCCTTGCGCACGTCCGCCTCGATCGTCGACGCGCTGGCCAGCACGCGGTCGCCCGTGGGGGCGATGATCTGCGCGTAGATGTGGCAGTTCGAGCGGCTGACGACGAGCCGCGTCGCCCGCTGCAGGGCGATGCGCACCCGGGTCTTGCGGGCGCGGCGGGCACGGGCTTCCTTCTTGTTCAGGTTCATCGCATTCCCCGGCTATTTCTTCTTCGTCTCTTTGATCTTCACGCGCTCGCCGGCATACCGCACGCCCTTGCCCTTGTACGGCTCCGGCGGACGGTAGGCGCGGATCTCCGCCGCGACCTGGCCGACCTGCTGCTTGTCGATGCCCTTGACGACGATCTCCGTCTGTACCGGCGTCTCGACCTTGACGCCCTTCGGCATCGCGTGCACCACGGGGTGCGAGAACCCGAGCGAGAGGTTGATCTTGTCGCCGGCCGCCTGTGCGCGGAACCCCACGCCGACCAGCGTCAGCTTCTTCTCGTAGCCCTCCGTCACGCCCTTCACCATGTTGGCCACGAGCGCGCGCAGCGTGCCGTGCATCGGCTTGGCGGCCTCGTTCGCGGCCTTGCAGACGAGCGTGTCGCCCGTCCTCTCGATCGACAGCTCGCTGCCGTACGAGCGCGACAGCGTGCCCAGCGGGCCCTTGACCGTGATGGCGCCCGGCGCAAGGGTCACTTCGACCTTGGCCGGCAGCGGGATGGGGTGATTTCCAATGCGCGACATTTTCCTGCCCTCGGTTTCAGTGCCCGCGCGGCTGCCCGAAGGGCACTGTGCGCCCCCTCGGGGGGCAGCGAACGAAGTGAGCGTGGGGGTCGTTCATATCTCAGGCGACGATGCAGAGCACTTCACCGCCGATACCGGTGGCGCGCGCCTTGCGGTCGGTCATCACGCCGTGCGACGTCGAGACGATCGCGATGCCGAGCCCGTTCATCACGCGCGGGATGTCGTCCTTGCTCTTGTAGATGCGCAGCCCGGGCTTCGACACGCGCTCGATCTTCTCGATCACGGGCCGGCCGGCGTAGTACTTGAGGGCGATCTCGAGCAGAGGCTTCACCCCGTCGCCCGAGACCTTGAACGCCTCGATGTAACCCTCGTCCTTGAGGACCTTGGCGATCGCCAGTTTGACCTTGGACGACGGCATCGCGACGACGGCCTGCTCCACCATCTGCGCATTGCGGATGCGCGTCAGCATGTCGGCGATCGGATCAGTCATGCTCATGCTTCACCTCGTTTACCAGCTGGCCTTGACGATGCCGGGAACCTCGCCGCGCATCGCGAATTCGCGGAGCTTGTTGCGGGACGAGACCGAACTTGCGGAAGAAGCCGCGCGCCCGGCCGGTCAATGCGCAGCGGTTGCGCAGCCGCGTGGGGTTCGCGTTGCGCGGCAGCTGCTGGATCTTGAGCCGCGCCGCGTAGCGCACCTCTTCCGACGCCTTGGGGTTGTTGAGGATCGCCTCGAGCGCCTCGCGCTTCTTGGCGAATTTCTTCACCAGCGCGCGCCGCTTCTGGTCGCGGTTGATCAGGGACAGTTTCGCCATGTCGACCTCAGTTTCTGAACGGGAAACGAAACGCGGCGAGCAGCGCCTTGGCTTCGGCGTCGGTCCTCGCGGTCGTGGTGATGGTGATGTTCATGCCCCGGATCGTGTCGATCTTGTCGTACTCGATCTCGGGGAAGATGATCTGTTCCTTGACGCCCATGTTGAAGTTGCCGCGCCCGTCGAACGAGCGGCCCGACACGCCGCGGAAGTCGCGCACGCGCGGCAGCGCGATCGAGATCAGGCGGTCGAGGAACTCGTACATCCGGTTCTCGCGCAGCGTCACCATGCAGCCGATCGGGTAGCCTTCGCGGATCTTGAACGCCGCGATCGCCTTGCGGGCCTTCGTGACCACCGGCTTCTGCCCGGCGATCTTCGTCATGTCGGCCGCGGCGTTCTCGAGCAGCTTCTTGTCGCCCACGGCCTCGCCGACGCCCATGTTGAGGACGACCTTCGACACGCGCGGGACTTCCATCGCGGACTTGTACCCGAACTGCTTGGTCAGCGCGGGCACGATTTCCTTCTTGTAGACTTCCTTCAGGCGGGCCATCGTCGTCTCTCCTTACGCGCCAATGAGCTCGCCGTTGGACTTGTAGAAGCGGACCTTCCGCCCGTCCTCGAGCGTCCTTAGGCCGATGCGGTCCGCCTGCTTCGTGATCGGGTTCCAGATCGCGACGTTCGAGACGTGGATCGGCATCTCCTTCGTCACGATGCCGCCCTGCTCGCCCTTCATCGGATTGGGCCGCTGGTGCTTCTTCACCTGGTTGATGCCGGCCACCAGAACGTGCTCGGCGAGCACGCGCGTGACGTCCCCGCGCTTGCCCTTGTCGCGGCCGGTGATGACGACGACGTTGTCGCCCTTCTTGATCTTGCGCATCGCGATTCCCCTACAGGACTTCCGGCGCGAGCGAGACGATCTTCATGAATCGCTCGGTGCGCAGCTCGCGCGTGACCGGCCCGAAGATGCGGGTGCCGATCGGCTCGAGCTTGGCGTTCAGAAGCACGGCGGCGTTGGTGTCGAAGCACACCTTGGCGCCGTCGTCGCGGCGCACGCCGTGGCGCGTGCGCACCACGACGGCGTTGTAGATCTCGCCCTTCTTGACGCGCCCGCGCGGCGCGGCATCCTTGACCGTGACCTTGATCACGTCGCCGATGTGCGCGTAGCGGCGCTTCGAGCCGCCGAGCACCTTGATGCACATGACGCGACGGGCACCGGTATTGTCGGCGACGTCCAGTACCGACTGCATCTGGATCATTGTTGCTTCTCCAACTTTATCCGCGTTGCGCGCCGCAGCGGCCGCGTCTCGCGCTCCGGCTGCGTCGCGGCAGGGTGCCGCGGCCAGTTTTGGACCCCGTTCGGGGAAAGGCCACGGCCGTTCGGTGGAACCTTGCCCGCGGGGAAGGCCCCGCCGCAGGTTCAATGCCCGTTGGATCGTGGCAGGTAAAACGAAAATTATGACAGGAATCCCTCTGCCCTGCAAGCCCCATGCCAAATCAATGCGTTGCGATCAGAGTTCACTGCGCCGCCCGGGCGACCGCCGGTCAGACGATCCTCGCCTTCTCGATCAGCCGGCTCACCCGGTACGCCTTGGTCTTGGCGAGCTTGCGGCACGCGACGATCTCGACCAGGTCGCCTGTCTTGAACTCGTTGTTCTCGTCGTGCGCGTGGTACTTGCGCGACTTCGTGACGAACTTGCCGTAGAGCGGGTGCTTGACCCGGCGCTCGACGAGCACGGTGACCGTCTTGTCCATCTTGTCGCCGACGACGCGCCCGGTCAGCGTCTGGACGATCGTCTTCCGCGGCGCCGGATTCGCCGCCGGCGTTGCCATCTGTGTCTGTTCGGTCATGCCTGACCCCTATCTGCGGTAGCTCGCGATTTCTGGTGGAGGAGCGTCCGCGCGCGGGCGATGTTCCGCCGCACCTGCTTCAGCTTCTCGGTGTTGGTGAGTTGCTGCGTCGCCCTCTGCATCCGCAGGCCGAACTGCTCCTTGAGCAGCGCGGCGAGCTCCTTCCTGAGCTCGTCCGGGGACTTGGCGGCGAGCGCCTTCGTGGTGTCGGTTTGCTTCATCGCGATCTCCGTCAGCCGCCGACGAGCCGGTGGACGAACGTCGTCCGGATCGGCAGCTTCGCGGCGCCGAGCGCGAACGCCTCGCGGGCGATCGCCTCCTCGACGCCGTCCATCTCGTAGAGCACCTTGCCGGGCTGGATCTCGGCGACGTAGAACTCCGGATTGCCCTTGCCGTTGCCCATCCGCACTTCGGCGGGCTTCTTCGACATCGGCTTGTCCGGGAAGATCCGGATCCAGACGCGCCCGCCGCGCTTGATGTGGCGCGTCATCGCCCGACGCGCCGCCTCGATCTGGCGCGCGGTCAGCCGGCCGCGGCCGGTGGCCTTGAGGCCGTACTCGCCGAAGCTGACCTTGTTGCCGACGGTCGCCACGCCCTTGTTGCGGCCCTTCTGTTCCTTGCGGAACTTCCTTCTAGCTGGCTGCAGCATTCTTCACTCCTGGTGCCGCCGAGCGGCGCGGGCGCTTCGGCGCTTCGGGCGCCGGGGCCGCGGTCGGCTCGGCGTTGTGCGCGAGCACCTCGCCCTTGAATACCCAGACCTTGATGCCGATGACGCCGTACGTCGTCTTGGCCTCGGAGAAGCCGTAGTCGATGTCGGCGCGCAGCGTGTGCAATGGCACGCGCCCTTCGCGATACCACTCGCAGCGAGCGATTTCGATCCCGTTCAACCGGCCCGAGCACATGATCTTGATGCCCTGGGCACCCAGCCGCATTGCGTTCTGCATCGCGCGCTTCATCGCGCGGCGGAACATGATCCGCTTCTCGAGCTGCTGCGCGATGGAGTCGGAGATGAGCTGCGCGTCGATCTCGGGCTTCCTTATCTCCTCGATGTTCAGTCCGACGTCGCCGCCCATCATCCGGCGCAGGTCCGTGCGCAGCGTCTCGATGTCCTCGCCCTTCTTGCCGATCACCACGCCGGGGCGCGCGCTGTAGATCGTGATCCGCGCATTCTTCGCCGGGCGCTCGATCGTGATCTTGCCCACCGACGCGTGCCCGAGCTTCTTCTTCAGGTACTCGCGGATCTTGATGTCTTCCTTCAGCGTCGGCGCGAAGTTCTTGCTGTTCGCGAACCACTTCGACGTCCAGTTCCGCGTGACCGCGAGGCGGAAACCGGTCGGATGTATTTTCTGGCCCATGGCGTTCCTTATTTTCCGTCACCGACGGTGACATGGATGTGGCATGTCTGCTTCAGGATGACGTTGCCACGGCCTTTCGCGCGTGCGGTGAAGCGGCGCAGGCTCTCCGCCTTGTCGACGAGGATCGTCTGCACCTTGAGCTCGTCGACGTCGGCGCCGTCGTTGTGCTCGGCGTTGGCGATCGCCGACAGCAGCACCTTCTTGATGATGACCGCGCCCTTCTTGGGGGAGAAGCTCAGGATGTTGAGCGCCTGGTCCACCGGCAGGCCGCGGATCTGGTCGGCGACCAGCCGGCCCTTCTGCGCCGACAGCCGCACGCCACGCAGGATTGCCTTCGTTTCCATCGCGATCCCCTTACTTTCTCGCCGGCGGCGGCGCGGCGACCTTCTTGTCGGCCGAATGGCCCTTGAAGGTGCGCGTCAGCGCGAACTCGCCGAGCTTGTGGCCGACCATGTTCTCGGACACGTAGACCGGAATGTGCTGCTTGCCGTTGTGGACGGCGATCGTGAGCCCCACGAACTCGGGCGTGATCGTCGAGCGCCGCGACCAGGTCTTGATCGGCCGCTTGTCGTTGGTCGCGCGCGCCGCATCCACCTTCTGCAGCAGGTGGTCGTCGACGAACGGGCCCTTCTTGATCGAACGTGCCATGTTCCGTTACCCCTTGGTCGCGTGCCGACGGCGCACGATCATCGAATCGGTGCGCTTGTTGTTCCGGGTCTTGTAGCCCTTGGTGGGCGTCCCCCACGGCGACACCGGATGGCCGCCGCCGTTGGAACGACCGCCGTGCGGGTGGTCGACCGGATTCATGCAGATGCCGCGGACGGTCGGACGGATGCCGCGCCAGCGATTGGCGCCCGCCTTGCCGATCGAGCGCAGGTTGTGCTCCTCGTTGCCGACTTCGCCGATCACCGCGCGACAGTCGACGTGGACCTTGCGGATCTCGCCCGAGCGCAGGCGGACCTGCGCGTAGACGCCTTCGCGCGCGAGCAGCTGGACGCCGGCGCCGGCGGAGCGCGCGATCTGTGCGCCCTTGCCAGGCATCATCTCGACGCAATGGATCGTCGTGCCGACCGGGATGTTGCGCACCGGGAGGCAGTTGCCCGGCTTGATCGGGGCTTCGGCGCCCGACATCAGCTGCGTGCCGACCGTGACGCCACGGGGCGCGATGACGTAGCGGCGCTCGCCGTCCGCGTACAGCAGGAGCGCCAGGTGCGCGCTGCGGTTCGGGTCGTATTCGAGCCGCTCGACCTTCGCGACGATGCCATCCTTGTTGCGCTTGAAGTCGACCATCCGGTACTGCTGCTTGTGGCCGCCGCCCTTGTGCCGCATCGTGATGTGGCCGTTGTGGTTGCGTCCCGAGCCGCGTTTCTGGCTCTCGGTCAGCGCGTCCACCGGCGGCCCCTTGTGCAGGTGCGGGTGGACGACCTTGACCATGGCGCGACGGCCGGCCGATGTCGGTTTTACCTTTTGCAGTGGCATGTCAGGTCTCCCGATGGGCCGCCCCGAGGGAGACCCGCGCCCCCTCGGGGGGCAGCGAACACAAGGCCGAAGGCCGAAGGACAGCCGAAGGCTGGTCCCGCGAAGCGGGATGCGGCGAAGCCGCACATAGTGAGCGCGGGGGCATTTAACTCTCCGCCGCGAAGTTGATTTCCTGGCCCGGCTTCAGGCAAACGTACGCCTTCTTCCACGAGCGGCGCCGGCCGGTGAAGCGCCCGAAGCGCTTGACCTTGCCACCGACGTTGGCGATCTGGACGCTCTCCACCTGCACCTTGAACATCGCCTCGACCGCCGCCTTCACTTCGGGCTTCGTCGCATCGGGCGCCACCTTGAAGATCACCTGCTCGTGCTTGTCGGCGATGTACGTGCCCTTCTCGGACACGATCGGCGCGAGCAGTACGACCGCGAGGCGCTCGGGATTGTATTGCTTGACGGCGTTCATCCTCGGCCTCCTTGGGCCCGTTTCGCTATGCATGTTTCCATGTGTCGGCCTCCCGGAATCGCGCGGCGACGGGCCCTTCGGGCCTGGGCTTCGCCCGCCGTGCTCATCCGAGCATCTCCTCGAATTGCGTCACCGCGCCGCGGGTCAACAGCACGTTGTTGAAGCGCAGCAGGCTGACCGGGTCGACCTCGCGCGTCTCGAGCACCAGGACGTCCGGCAGGTTGCGCGACGACAGCAGCACGTTGTCGTCGAGCTTGTCGGTCACCACGAGCAGCGTGCCGGCGAGGCCCAGCGCCTTGATCTTCTGCGCGAAGGCCTTCGTCTTCGGCGACTCGACGGCGAGCGCGGCGATCACCGACAGCCGGCCCTCGCGGTGGAGCTGCGACAGGATCGACGCGATGCCGGCGCGGTACATCTTGCGGTTCACCTTCTGCGAGAAATTCTCGTCCGGCAGACTCGGGAAGATCTTGCCTCCGCCGCGCCACAGCGGGCTGTTGGCCTGGCCCGCGCGCGCCCGGCCGGTGCCCTTCTGCGCCCACGGCTTCTTGTGCGACTTGTTGATGTCGGCACGGCCCTTCTGCTTGCGCGTGCCCTGGCGCGCGTTCGCCTGGAACGCGGTGACGATCTGGTGGATCAGCGCTTCATTGTAGTCGCGCCCGAACAGCGTGTCCGAGCCCGCGACCGTCGCTTGAGCCTGGCCCTTGTCGTCGATCAGCTTGAGCTCCATCGTCAGGCCCCCTTCTTGGCCGGCGTCTTCACCGACGGCCGGACGATGATGTGGCCACCGTCGGCGCCCGGCACGCAGCCCTTGACCAGCAGGAGGCCGCGTTCGGCGTCGACGCGGACGACAGTGAGCGTCTGGACGGTGCGCGTGGCGTTGCCGTGCTGGCCCGCCATCCGCTTGCCCGGAAACACGCGGCCCGGATCCTGCGCCATGCCGATCGACCCCGGCGTGTTGTGCGAGCGCGAGTTGCCGTGTGACGCGCGGTTCGAGCTGAAGTGGTGCCGCGTGATGACTCCCGTGAACCCGCGGCCCTTGGTGGTGCCCGTGACGTCGACGAGCTCGCCGACGGTAAACGTCGCAGCGCCGATGGTCTCGCCGACCTTGAGCTTGGCGAGCGCCTCGGGCGCCACCGGAAATTCGCGCAGCAGCTCGCCTGCCTCGACTCCCGCCTTCGCGAGATGGCCGGCCTGCGGCTTCGACACGCGCGACGCGCGGCGCTTCCCGAACGTGACCTGGACGGCGGAGTAGCCGTCGGTCTCGGGCGTCTTGATCTGCGTGACACGATTGTTGGCGACGTCGAGCACGGTCACCGGAACGGCCTTGCCGTCATCGGTGAAAATGCGCGTCATGCCAACCTTGCGACCGACGAGTCCTAGAGACATTTTCGTCTTCCTTTAGTAGCCGCCGATTGCGATTGACCGGCGGCAGAGTTCATCGCGCGTCCGACGCGCCCATCCACGCACGACGCCGGACACTCGAAACCGGCGCTTCATTGCGTCATTGCAGCTTGATCTCGACGTCCACGCCGGCCGGCAGATCGAGCTTCATCAGCTGGTCGACGGTCTTGTCCGTGGGGTCGATGATGTCCATCAGCCGCAGGTGCGTCCGGATCTCGAACTGGTCCCGCGACGTCTTGTTCACGTGCGGCGAGCGCAGGACGTTGTAGCGCTCGATCTTGGTCGGCAGCGGGACCGGGCCGCGCACGACCGCGCCGGAGCGCTTCGCGGTTTCCACGATCTCCATCGCCGACTGGTCGATCAGCTTGTAGTCGAACGCCTTCAATCGAATTCTGATGCGTTGGTTCTGCATTTCTTCATCCTTGGAAGAACCGGCGCACAAGCGTTCGGCTCTTCGTTGCTCCTCGTTTCGCTCGGCCCCGTGGCGGTGGGGCAAGCGCCTGCAGGCTTAGGGTGATTCATGCGCCCGCAGGCGCTTGCCCCACCGCCACCGCGGCATCGAGGTGTGTCGGGAGACTGCGGGCGCATGCTTCATCCTAAGCCCGCGGACTCCCGGCGCACCTCGGCGCCAGTCCATGCGCTACTCGATGATCTTCGCGACGACGCCGGCACCCACGGTCCGGCCCCCCTCGCGAATCGCAAACCGCAACCCCTCCTCCATCGCGATCGGCGCGATCAGCGTCACCGTCATCCCGATGTTGTCCCCAGGCATCACCATCTCCGTCCCCTCCGGCAGCACGCAACTCCCCGTCACGTCCGTCGTCCGGAAGTAAAACTGCGGCCGGTACCCAGGAAAGAACGGCGTGTGCCGACCCCCCTCCTCCTTGGACAGCACGTACACCTCGCAACTGAACTTCGTGTGCGGCGTGATTGAGCCCGGCTTGGCCAGCACTTGGCCGCGCTCGACCTCCTCCCGCTTCGTGCCCCGCAGCAGCACCCCGACGTTGTCCCCCGCCTGCCCCTGGTCCAAGAGCTTGCGGAACATCTCCACCCCCGTGCACACCGTCTTCAGCGTCGGCTTCAGCCCCACGATCTCCAGCTCGTCCCCCACCTTCACCACCCCACGCTCCACCCGCCCGGTCACCACCGTCCCCCGACCACTGATCGAAAACACGTCCTCCACCGGCATCAGAAACGGCCCGTCGATCAGCCGCTGCGGCTGCGGAATGTAGCTGTCCAGCGCCTCCGCCAGCTTGAAGATCGACCCCGACCCCAGCTCGCTCGTGTCCCCCTCCAGCGCCAGCTTCGCGCTGCCAATCACGATCGGCGTCTTGTCCCCAGGAAACTGGTACTTCGACAAGAGCTCCCGCACCTCCATCTCCACCAGCTCCAGCAACTCCTTGTCGTCCACCATGTCCGCCTTGTTCATGTAGACGATGATGTACGGCACCCCCACCTGGCGGGCGAGCAGAATGTGCTCCCGCGTCTGCGGCATCGGCCCGTCCGCCGCACTCACCACCAGGATCGCCCCGTCCATCTGCGCCGCACCCGTGATCATGTTCTTGATGTAGTCCGCGTGCCCAGGACAGTCCACGTGCGCGTAGTGCCGCTTCGCCGTCTCGTACTCCACGTGCGCCGTGTTGATCGTGATCCCCCGCGCCTTCTCCTCCGGCGCGTTGTCAATCTGGTCGTACGCCCGCGCCTCCCCACCATACTTCTTCGACAGCACCAGCGTCATCGCCGCCGTCAGCGTCGTCTTCCCGTGATCCACGTGACCAATCGTCCCCACGTTCACGTGCGGCTTCGTCCGTTCGAATTTGCCCTTGGCCATCGCGCTCTCCAGCGTTTTCGTTGATTGCTGCGCCGCGAACCGCCGGGCTCCTCCCGGAATTCGCAGGTCACCGTTTCGTCAATGCGGCGCCGGTCTATCCTGCTCCGCTCACGTCTTCTTGTTGATCACCGCCTCCGCGACGCTCTTCGGCGCCTCGGAGTAGTGCTTGAATTCCATCGTGTACGTCGCGCGACCCTGCGACAGCGAACGCAGCGTCGTCGAATAACCGAACATCTCGGCGAGCGGCACCTCGGCCTTGATCACCTTGCCGGTCGGCATGTCGTCCATGCCCTGGATCATCCCGCGCCGCGACGAGAGGTCGCCGACCACGTTGCCCATGAAATCCTCGGGCGTCTCGACCTCGACCGCCATCATCGGCTCGAGCAGCACCGGGTTGGCCTGGCGCATGCCGTCCTTGAACGCCATCGACGCCGCCATCTTGAACGCGTTCTCGTTCGAGTCGACGTCGTGCGAGCTGCCATCGAACAGCGTGACCTTGACGTCGACGACCGGGAAGCCCGCGAGCACGCCGTTCGGCAGCGTTTCGCGCAGTCCCTTCTCGACCGCGGGAATGAACTCGCGCGGCACCGTGCCGCCCTTGATGGCGTCGACGAACTCGAAACCCTTGCCGGGATCCGGTTCCATCTTGAGCCAGACGTGCCCGTACTGCCCGCGGCCGCCCGACTGCTTGATGAACTTGCCCTCGACCTGCACCGACTTCTTGATCGCTTCGCGATAGGCGACCTGCGGCGCGCCGACGTTGGCCTCGACGCCGAACTCGCGCTTCATCCGGTCGACGAGGATTTCCAGGTGCAGCTCGCCCATGCCGGAGATGATCGTCTGGCCCGACTCCTCGTCGGTGCGCACGCGGAACGACGGGTCTTCCTGCGCCAGGCGATTGAGCGCGATGCCCATCTTCTCCTGGTCGGCCTTGGTCTTCGGCTCCACGGCGACGTGGATCACGGGCTCCGGGAAGATCATCTTCTCGAGCATGATCACGTGCTCGGGATCGCACAGCGTGTCGCCGGTCGTCGCTTCCTTCAGACCCACGGCGGCGGCGATGTCGCCCGCGTGCACTTCCTTGATCTCTTCGCGCTGGTTCGCGTGCATCTGCAGGATGCGGCCGATGCGCTCCTTGCGTCCCTTGATCGGGTTGTAAACCGTGTCGCCCGACTTGATGACGCCCGAATAGACGCGGAAGAAGATCAGCTGGCCGACATAGGGGTCGGTCATGATCTTGAACGCGAGGCCCGCGAACGGCTCGGCGTCGGCCGCCTTGCGTTCGCCCTGCTTGCCGTTCTCGAGCTCGCCGGTGACCGGCGGGATGTCCGTCGGCGCCGGCATGTATTCGATGACGGCGTCGAGCATCGCCTGGACACCCTTGTTCTTGAACGCGGACCCGCACATCATCGGGACGATCTCGCTCGCGATCGTGCGCAGGCGCAGACCGGCCTTGATCTCGTCGACGGTGAGGTCGCCGCCCTCGAGGTACTTGTTCATCAGCTCTTCGTTGGCCTCGGCAGCGCTCTCGATCATCTTTTCGCGCCATTCCTTCGCCACCGGCAGGTGCTCGGCGGGGATGTCGCGCATGTCGAACTTCATGCCCTGCGTCGACTCGTCCCAGTAGATCGCCTTCATCCGGATCAGGTCGATCACGCCTTCGAACTTCTCCTCGGCGCCGATCGGCACCTGGATCGGCACCGGGTTGGCCTTGAGGCGCGACTTCATCTGGTCGTAGACCTTGAAGAAGTTGGCGCCCTGGCGGTCCATCTTGTTGACGAACGCGAGGCGCGGGACCTTGTACTTGTTGGCCTGCCGCCAGACGGTCTCGGATTGCGGCTGCACGCCGCCGACGGCGCAATAGACCATGCACGCGCCGTCCAGCACGCGCATCGAGCGCTCGACCTCGATCGTGAAGTCGACGTGCCCCGGCGTGTCGATGATGTTGATCCGGTGCTCGGGGAAGTTGTTGTCCATCCCCTTCCAGAAGCAGGTCGTCGCGGCGGACGTGATCGTGATGCCGCGCTCGCGCTCCTGCTCCATCCAGTCCATGACGGTCGCGCCGTCGTGCACTTCGCCGATCTTGTGCGAGACGCCGGTGTAGAAGAGGATGCGTTCGGTGGTCGTGGTCTTACCGGCGTCGATGTGCGCGCTGATGCCGATGTTGCGATACCGGTCGATGGGGGTGGATCGTGCCACGATGTCTGGGTCCGGCGATTGTCGTCAGGAATTCGTTGTAGGTTGGGTCGGCGTCGGCGCGGGCAAGGGGTCCATGCATGACGCCGGACACGCTCGGCTCGACCGTTTCTCAGAACCGGAAGTGCGAGAAGGCCTTGTTGGCCTCGGCCATCCGGTGGACTTCCTCGCGCTTCTTCACCGCGCCGCCGCGGCCTTCCGAGGCCTCGAGCAGTTCGGCGGCCAGACGCTGGCCCATCGACTTCTCGCCGCGCTTGCGCGCCGCTTCGCGAAGCCAGCGCATCGCGAGCGCCATCCGCCGCACCGGGCGGACCTCGACCGGGACCTGGAAATTGGCGCCGCCGACGCGGCGGCTCTTGACCTCGACCGTCGGCCGCGAGTTCGACAGCGCCTGGTTGAAGACCTCGAGCGGATCCTTGCCGCCCTTCTTCGCGATCGACTCGAACGCGCCGTACAGGATGCGCTCGGCCACCGACTTCTTGCCGGCGGTCATCAGCACGTTGACGAATTTCGCGACATCGCTGCTGCCGTACTTCGGATCGGGCAGGATCTCGCGCTTGGGTATCTCTCTGCGTCGGGGCATGACTTTCTCCGTTCGCCGAAATCAGGCGGCCTTCGGTTTCTTGGCGCCGTACTTCGAGCGGCTCTGCTTGCGGTCCTTGACGCCTGCGGTGTCGAGGCTGCCGCGCACCATGTGGTAGCGCACGCCGGGCAGGTCCTTGACGCGGCCGCCGCGGATCAGCACGACCGAGTGCTCCTGCAGGTTGTGGCCTTCGCCGCCGATGTAGCTGATCACCTCGAAGCCGTTCGTGAGGCGAACCTTGGCGACCTTGCGCAGCGCGGAATTCGGCTTCTTCGGCGTCGTCGTGTAGACGCGCGTGCAGACGCCGCGCTTCTGCGGGCTCTGCTGGAGCGCCGGGACCTTGCTTTTCGACACGGCGGGCTCGCGGCCCTTCCGTACGAGCTGATTGATTGTGGGCATCCTGATTTTCCGTTTCGTGCGGCGCAATTCGCATGCGCCGCAGGGCTCATCGCTCGGCGAAACTGCTTCTTCGTTCAACAAATCAAAGTGGCCCACGCACGCGCCCCCGGAACCGGCGGGGGCGCTGCACACGGGCCACTCTTCTGCGCCTCGGCCAACGGGCACTGCTGACGCGGCCGGGTACGCGGGCCACCCCGTTCGCGAAGGTCTTTGCTGAACCGGCAAACGGGGGGCGAAAAGACAGCGATTATAAGGGGATATCGTCGCCTGCGTCAACAGCGTGTTGCGGCGCGGAATGGCCGCGCCCGGCCGCAAACAGGCGGCACCGTCGCGCGACATTGCCGTTGCGGCTGCGGCGGAGCGAGCGGGTTCGCAGGTGACTTAGGGCGCTGCGAGGCGCGTCGGCCGACGCGGAGCGTGGATTGGCGTTACGGTGGCGATGGGCGAGCGGCGTGTTGCCGTGGGGGGACCCCCGTGGGCGCCTAGGGCCGCGCCCACCGTCGCGGGTGGTGCGGCAAGGGAGTCGTGGGTTGACGACCGAAGCCGCACCGGGGACCCGCAGGTGGGCCGATTGCGGCCCCCGAAGCCCACGGGGGGCCCCCACGGCAACACACCAGCTGAGCGTTCTCCCCCAATTCCCAATGAAAGGGCCGGCGGTCGCCCGCCGGCCCCCTCGAAGCCCGCTGCAATCCCGGGGTCAGGCCGCGTCGGCCGACACCTCGGGCGTCGCCGGCGCAGGTTCGCCCGGCACGACCTCGCCCGGCTGCGTGAACCCGGCTTCGGGCCCCAGCAGCTTCTGCTTCTTGCGGGCATTGTGGTACGCGAGTCCGGTGCCCGCCGGAATCAGGCGGCCGACGATCACGTTTTCCTTCAGCCCGCGCAGCTCGTCCTTCTTGCCCATGATGGCCGCCTCGGTCAGCACCCGCGTCGTCTCCTGGAACGACGCCGCGGATATGAACGAGTCGGTCGACAGCGAGGCCTTCGTGATGCCGAGCAGCATGTGCTCGTACGTCGCGCCGCGCTTGCCTTCCTCCTTCATCACCTTGTCGTTCTCGTCCAGGAGATCCGAGCGCTCGGCCTGTTCGCCGGGGATGAACCGCGTGTCGCCGGCGTCCAGCACCTGCACCCGGCGCAGCATCTGCCGCACGATCACCTCGATGTGCTTGTCGTTGATCTTCACGCCCTGCAGCCGGTAGACGTCCTGCACTTCGTCGGTGATGTAGCGCGCGAGCGCCTCGACACCGAGGAGCCGCAGGATGTCGTGCGGATCCGCCGGACCGTCGACGATCGACTCGCCCTTGTTGACCACCTGCCCGTCGTGCGCCGTCACGTGCTTGTCCTTCGGGATCAGGTACTCGTGGGCGACGCCGTCGAGGTCGGTGATGACCAGACGCTGCTTGCCCTTCGTGTCCTTGCCGAACGACACGGTGCCCGTGACTTCGGCCAGGAGGCCCGCGTCCTTCGGCGAGCGCGCCTCGAAGAGCTCCGCCACGCGCGGCAGGCCGCCCGTGATGTCGCGCGTCTTCGACGTTTCCTGCGGGATCCGCGCCAGCACCTCGCCGACCGTCGCCTGCTGACCGTCCTTGACCGTGATGATCGAACCCAGCTGGAAGGTGATGTTGACCGGCAGCTCCGAGCCGGCGATCTTGATCTCGTCGCCGTTCTCGTCGAGCAGCTTCACCTGCGGCCGCACGCCCTTGGCCGCGGCACCTGCACGCCGCTTCGGGTCGATGACGACCAGCGTGGACAGGCCCGTCACCTCGTCGACCTGCTTCGCGACGGTGACGCCTTCCTCGACGTTCTCGAACTTCACGCGGCCCGCGTATTCGGTGACGATCGGGCGGGACGTCGCGTCCCACATCGCCAGCACCTTGCCCGCCTTGACCTGGTCGCCGTCCTTGACCTGGAGCGTCGCGCCGTACGGCACCTTGTGGCGCTCGCGCTCGCGGCCGTTGTCGTCGTGGATCGTGACTTCGCCCGAGCGGGCGATGACGACGAGCTCGCGCTTGGCGTTGGTGACGTAGCGCATCAACGCCGAGAAGCGGACGGTGCCCGCCGACTTGCTCTCGAGCTGCGAGGCCGCGGCCGTCCGCGACGCCGCGCCGCCGATGTGGAACGTCCGCATCGTGAGCTGCGTTCCCGGCTCGCCGATCGACTGCGCGGCGATCACGCCCACCGCTTCGCCGACGTTGACCAGGTGGCCGCGGCCGAGGTCGCGCCCGTAGCAGCTGGCGCAGAGCCCGTAGCGCGTATCGCAGGTGAGCGGCGTGCGCACCTTGACCTCGTCGATGCCCAGCATCTCGATCTGCTCGACCTCGTCCTCGCCCAGCAGCGTTCCCGCGAAGTACAGCGCTTCCTGCGTTTCGGGATTGACGACGTCGGCCGCGACGGTCCGTCCGAGGATCCGCTCGCGCAGCGCCTCGATGACTTCACCGCCCTCGACCAGCGCCTTCATGGCCACGCCGTTGGTCGTGCCGCAATCGTCCTCGGTCACCACCAGATCCTGCGTGACGTCGACCAGCCGGCGCGTGAGGTAGCCGGAGTTCGCGGTCTTGAGCGCGGTGTCGGCCAGGCCCTTGCGCGCGCCGTGCGTCGAGATGAAGTACTGCAGCACATTCAGGCCCTCGCGGAAGTTCGCCGTGATCGGCGTCTCGATGATCGAGCCGTCGGGCTTCGCCATCAGCCCGCGCATGCCGGCCAGCTGCCGGATCTGCGCCGCCGAGCCCCGCGCGCCCGAGTCCGCCATCATGTAGATGGAATTGAACGACTCCTGCTTCACCGTCTTGCCTTCGCGGTCGACTACGTCGACCGAGCCCAGCTGGTTCATCATCGCCTTCGCGATGTCGTCGCCGGCACGGCCCCAGATGTCGACCACCTTGTTGTAGCGCTCGCCCTGCGTCACGAGGCCCGACGTGTACTGCGCCTCGATCTCCTTCACCTGCGTCTCGGCCTCGGCGATGATCGTGTGCTTCTCCTCCGGCACGAGCATGTCGTCGGCCGCGAACGAGATCCCGCCGCGCGTCGCCAGCGCATAGCCCGCCTGCATCAGCTTGTCGGCGAAGATCACGGTCTCGCGCAGGCCGCAGCGCCGGAAGCTCGCGTTGATGATCTTCGAGATCTCCTTCTTCTTGAGCGGCTTGTTGATCGTCGCGAACGGCAGGCCCGCCGGAAGGATTTCCGACAGCAGCGCACGGCCGACGGTGGTCTCGAAGCGGACGAGGTTCTCGACCTTCTCGCCGGCGGCGTTGGTCTCGGTCTGCCTCAGGCGCACGTGGATCTTCGCGTGGAGCTCGGCGTTGCGCGACTCGTAGGCGCGCTGCACCTCCGAGATGTCGGAGAACAGCATGCCCTCACCCAGCGCGTTGATCTTCTCGCGCGTCGCGTAGTAGAGGCCGAGCACGATGTCCTGCGACGGCACGATGCACGGCTCGCCGTTGGACGGCAGCAGCACGTTGTTCGACGCCAGCATCAGCGTGCGCGCCTCCATCTGCGCCTCGAGCGACAGCGGCACGTGCACGGCCATCTGGTCGCCGTCGAAGTCGGCGTTGAACGCCGTGCAGACGAGCGGGTGCAGCTGGATCGCCTTGCCTTCGATCAGCACGGGCTCGAACGCCTGGATCCCCAGCCGGTGCAGCGTCGGCGCGCGGTTCAGCATCACCGGATGCTCGCGGATCACGTCTTCCAGGATGTCCCAGACGACGGGCTCCTGCGCCTCGACCATCTTCTTCGCCGCCTTGATCGTGGTGGCGAGGCCCATCGTTTCCAGCTTGTTGAAGATGTAGGGCTTGAAGAGCTCGAGCGCCATCAGCTTCGGCAGCCCGCACTGGTGGAGCTTCAACTGCGGGCCGACGACGATCACCGAGCGGCCCGAGTAGTCGACGCGCTTGCCGAGCAGGTTTTGGCGGAACCGTCCGCCCTTGCCCTTGATCATGTCGGCCAGCGACTTCAGCGGCCGCTTGTTGGCGCCGGTCATCGCCTTGCCGCGGCGGCCGTTGTCGAGCAGCGAATCGACGGCTTCCTGCAGCATCCGCTTCTCGTTGCGGACGATGATGTCCGGGGCCTTCAATTCCAGCAGGCGCTTCAGCCGGTTGTTGCGGTTGATCACGCGGCGATAGAGGTCGTTCAAGTCGGAGGTCGCGAAGCGGCCGCCGTCGAGCGGCACCAGCGGCCGCAGCTCCGGCGGCAGCACCGGCAGCACCTCCAGGATCATCCACTCGGGCTTGATCCCCGACTTCTGGAACGCCTCCAGCACCTTGAGGCGCTTGGCGATCTTCTTGATCTTGGTCTCGGACCCCGTGGCTTCGAGCTCCTTGCGCAGGCGTTCGATCTCGTGCGGAACGTCGAGCGCCTTCAGCAGCTCACGGATGCCCTCGGCGCCCATGGTGGCCGAGAAATCGTCGCCGTGCTGCTCGACCTTGGCGAGGTAGTCGTCCTCGGTCAGCAGTTGCGCACGGTTGAGCGGCGTGAGGCCGGGGTCGGTGACGACGTACGCCTCGAAGTACAGGACCCGCTCGATGTCGCGCAGCGTCATGTCGAGGACCATGCCCATCCGCGACGGCAGGCTCTTCAGGAACCAGATGTGGGCGACGGGCGACGCGAGCTCGATGTGGCCCATGCGCTCGCGGCGCACCTTGGCCAGCGTGACCTCGACGCCGCACTTCTCGCAGATGACGCCGCGGTGCTTCAGGCGCTTGTACTTGCCGCACAGGCATTCGTAGTCCTTGACCGGCCCGAAGATCTTGGCGCAGAACAGGCCGTCGCGCTCGGGCTTGAACGTCCGGTAATTGATCGTCTCCGGCTTCTTCACCTCGCCGTACGACCAGGAGCGGATCTTCTCCGGCGATGCGAGGCCGGTCTTGATCGCGTCGAACTCCTGTTCCTGCGTGACCTGCTTGAAAAGATCGAGCAGTGCTTTCATGCGTTACTCCCGAATGATTCGTGTCGGAGCTGCTGGTTCGGTTTGCTTCGGCGCGGGACTCAGAAGCGCTCGAGATCGATGTCGATCGCCAGCGAGCGGATTTCCTTCACCAGCACGTTGAACGATTCCGGCATCCCGGCCTCGATCTTGTGCTCGCCCTTGACGATGTTCTCGTAGACCTTGGTCCGCCCGTTGACGTCGTCGGACTTGACCGTGAGCATCTCCTGCAGCGTGTAGGCCGCGCCGTACGCCTCGAGCGCCCAGACTTCCATTTCGCCGAAGCGCTGGCCGCCGAATTGCGCCTTGCCGCCCAGCGGCTGCTGCGTGACGAGGCTGTACGGGCCGGTCGAGCGCGCGTGCATCTTGTCGTCGACGAGGTGGTGCAGCTTCAGCACGTGCATGTAGCCGACGGTGACGAGGCGGTCGAACGCCTCGCCGGTGCGCCCGTCGTGCAGCACGACCTGTCCCGAGCGCGGCAGGCCGGCGAGGTCGAGCATGCCCTTGATCTCCTCCTCGGTGGCGCCGTCGAACACCGGCGTCGCGAACGGCACGCCGCCCCGCAGGCTATCGGCGAGGCGCAGGATCTCGCCGTCGTCGAACGCGGAGAGGTCTTCCGCCTTGCCCGTCGTGTTGTAGATCCGCTCGAGGAATTTCCGCACGTCGGCGGCCTTCGCCGCCGCCTTCAGCATCTGCTCGATCTTGCGGCCCAGGCCCTTCGCGGCCCAGCCGAGGTGCACCTCGAGGATCTGGCCGACGTTCATCCGCGACGGCACGCCGAGCGGATTCAGCACGATGTCGACCGGCGTGCCGTCCGCCATGTACGGCATGTCCTCGACCGGGACGATCTTGGACACCACGCCCTTGTTGCCGTGGCGGCCCGCCATCTTGTCGCCCGGCTGCAGCCGGCGCTTCACCGCGACGTACACCTTGACCATCTTCTGCACGCCGGGAGGCAACTCGTCGCCCTGCGTCAACTTGCGCTTCTTCTGCTCGAACATCGAGTCGAACTTGACTCGCAGCTGCGCGAGCGAGTCCTTCATCGCCTCCAACTGGCGTGCCGACTCCTCGCCGGACAAGCGAATGTCGAACCAGTCGTAGCGGGAAACGCCGTCCAGGTATTCCTTCGCGATCTTCGTGCCCTTCGCGATGCGCTTCGGGCCGCCGTTCACGGTCTTGCCGATCAGGAGCTTCTCGATCCGCGCGAAGGCGTCGTTCTCGACGATCCGCAGCTGGTCGTTCAGGTCCTTCCGGTAGCCCTTCAACTCGTCGTCGATGATCTGCGCGGCGCGCTTGTCGCGCTCGATGCCTTCGCGCGTGAACACCTGCACGTCGATCACGGTGCCCGAGATTCCCGACGGGACGCGCAGCGACGTGTCCTTCACGTCGGACGCCTTCTCGCCAAAGATCGCGCGGAGGAGCTTCTCCTCCGGCGTCAACTGCGTCTCGCCCTTCGGCGTGACCTTGCCGACGAGCACGTCACCCGCCTCGACCTCGGCGCCAATGTAGACGATGCCCGCCTCGTCGAGCCGCGACAGCTGCGCTTCGCCCAAGCTCGAGATGTCGCGCGTGATTTCCTCCGCGCCGAGCTTGGTGTCGCGGGCCACGACCGACAGCTCCTCGATGTGGATCGACGTGTAGCGGTCGTCGGCGACGACGCGCTCGCTGATCAGGATCGAGTCCTCGTAGTTGTAGCCGTTCCAAGGCATGAACGCGACCAGCATGTTCTGGCCGAGCGCGAGCTCGCCCATGTCGGTGGACGCGCCGTCGCCGATCACGTCGCCCTTGGCGATGACGTCGCCGACCTTCACCAGCGGCCGCTGGTTGATATTGGTGTTCTGGTTGCTGCGCGTGTACTTCGTCAGGTTGTAGATGTCGACGCCGACGTCGCCGGCCGCGGTTTCCGGGTCGTGCACCCGGATCACGATGCGGTTGGCATCGACGTAGTCGACCTTGCCGCCGCGGCGCGCCTGGACGGCGGTGCCCGAGTCGACGGCTGCCGTCCGCTCGACGCCGGTGCCCACGAGCGGCTTTTCGGCGCGCAGGCAGGGAACCGCCTGCCGCTGCATGTTCGAGCCCATCAGCGCGCGGTTGGCGTCGTCGTGCTCGAGGAACGGGATCAGCGAGGCCGCCACCGACACGATCTGCGCCGGCGCCACGTCCATGTAGTCGACCTTGTCCGCCGTCGACAGCATGAACTCGTTCTTGCTGCGGCAGGACACGAGCTCGTCCTTCAGGCGCCCCGTCTTGTCGAGCTGCGCGTTGGCCTGCGCGATCACGAACTGGCCTTCCTCGATCGCCGACAGGTAATCGATCTCGTCGGTGACCTTGCCCTTCACGACCTTCCGGTAGGGCGTTTCGAGGAAGCCGTACTCGTTCGTCCGCGCGTACAGCGCCAGCGAGTTGATGAGACCGATGTTCGGGCCCTCGGGCGTCTCGATCGGGCACACGCGGCCGTAGTGGGTCGGGTGCACGTCGCGCACCTCGAAGCCCGCGCGCTCGCGTGTCAACCCGCCGGGCCCCAGCGCCGAGACGCGGCGCTTGTGGGTGATCTCGGACAGCGGGTTCGTCTGGTCCATGAACTGCGACAGCTGCGAGCTGCCGAAGAACTCCTTGATCGCGGCCGAGATCGGCTTCGCGTTGATGAGGTCGTGCGGCAGAAGGTTCTCGCTCTCGGCCTGGCCGAGGCGCTCCTTCACCGCACGCTCGACGCGGACGAGCCCCGAGCGGAACTGGTTCTCCGCGAGCTCGCCGACCGAGCGCACGCGGCGGTTGCCCAGGTGGTCGATGTCGTCGATCTCGCCGCGCCCATTGCGCAGCTCGACCAGGATCTTGATGACCGCGATGATGTCGTCGTTGGCCAGCGTGGGTGTGCCCTTGAGCTCGGTACGGCCGACGCGCCGGTTGAACTTCATCCGGCCGACCGCCGAGAGGTCGTAGCGCTCCTCGGAGAAGAACAGGCCGTGGAACAGCGACTCGACCGAATCCTCGGTGGGCGGCTCGCCGGGGCGCATCATCCGGTAGATGGCCACACGCGCGGCGGTCTGATCCGGCGTGTCGTCGGCGCGCAGCGTCTGCGAGATGTAGGCGCCCTCGTCGAGGTCGTTCGTGTAGATCGTCTCGACCGTGGTGACGCCCGCGTCCATCAGCTTCTGCAGCAGCTCCTCGGTGATCTCGTCGTTCGCCTTGGCGAGCACTTCGCCCGTCGCCTTGTCGACGATGTTGGTCGCGAGGGCGCGGCCGACGATGTAGTCGTTCGGCACCGCGATCTTCTTGATCCCGCCTTCGACCAGCTCGCGGATGTGCTTGGCCGTGATCCGCTTGTCGCGCGGCACGACCACCTTGTGGTCCTTGCCGAGGACGTCGAAGCGCGCCATTTCACCGCGGAGCCGCTCGGGCACGAACTCGAGGTGCGCACCCTTCGGCGACAGGTGGAACGTGTCGAACACGAAGAACTGGCGCAGTATCGCCTCGTTGGTGAGGCCGATCGCCTTCAGCAGCGTGGTGACCGGCATCTTGCGGCGGCGGTCGACGCGGAAGAACAGAAAATCCTTCGGATCGAACTCGAAGTCGAGCCACGAGCCGCGGTAGGGAATAACGCGGGCCGAGAAGAGGAGCTTGCCCGAGCTGTGCGTCTTGCCACGGTCGTGCTCGAAGAACACGCCAGGCGAGCGGTGCAGCTGCGAGACGATGACACGCTCGGTGCCGTTGATGACGAAAGAGCCGTTGTCCGTCATGAGCGGGATCTCGCCCATGTACACCTCCTGCTCCTTCACCTCCTTGACCGTGTCCTTCGGCGCCTCCTTGTCCATCAGGATGAGCCGCACCTTCGCGCGGAGCGCGGAGCAGTACGTGAGGCCGCGCTGCTGACACTCGGTGACGTCGAACGCGGGCGCGAGCAGCGAGAAGCTCACGTATTCGAGCCGCGCGTTGCCGGAGTGGCTCGAGATCGGGAAGATCGACGTGAACGCTGCCTGCAGGCCCTCGTTCTTGCGGGCCTCGGGCGCGGTGTCCGCCTGCAGGAACGCACGGTACGACGAGAGCTGCGTCTCGAGCAGGAACGGCACCTTGAGCACGCTGGCGCGCTTGGCGAAGCTCTTGCGGATGCGCTTCTTCTCGGTGAACGAATAAGGTTGTGCGGTCGTGACTTCGGTCGCCATTGACTTCTCCGATTTGCGGAAATCGCCGATTACCCGTTGCGCGCGCGGCGCTGCGGCTTCGCTCGTAACGGTTCTCGATCGTTCTCTGAAGGCGCGAGTTTTCGCGCCCATCGCTCATCGACTGGTCGGGAGCATTGCACTCCCTGGCGTGGTGGTTGGCCTCTACCAACCGCTGGCGGACGACGGCGCACGCGCATCTTCGGGATGCCGGCGACGTCCGACCATGCCCGTCCTCTGCAGTCGCTTCAGAGGACGAAGAGGAGCGCACTCTTGCGAATCCGCTCGTCTTCGCCTTCGCGAAGAGGTTCTGCACTCGTTGCCGCCGTGCCGGGAGCCCTCGGGCTTCATGACCCAGGCGCCCGCGGGCTCCCGGCACGGCGGCAACGAACGCGTCGCCCGTGCTACTTGACCTCGACCTTGGCGCCCGCTTCCTCGAGCTTCTTCTTCGCGGCTTCAGCGTCGGCCTTCGAAATGCCTTCCTTGACGGGCTTCGGCGCGCCGTCGACCAGGTCCTTGGCTTCCTTCAGCCCGAGGCCCGTCAGCTCGCGCACGGCCTTGATCACGTTGACCTTGTTCTCGCCGAACGAGGCCAGGACGACGGTGAATTCGGTCTGTTCCTCGGCAGCTGCGGCCGGGGCCGCGGCGGGGCCGGCCACCGCAACGGCGGCGGCGGCGGAAACGCCGAACTTGTCTTCCATCGCCTTGATGAGCTCGGAGAGCTCCAGGACGGTCATCGACGAGATCTTGTCGAGAATTTCTGTTTGGACTGCGGACATCGCGTTCTCCTGTTTCGTAAGGTTGGGTAGTTCGGTAATGGTTCCGGGCGAAGGCCTACGCCGCCTGCTTCGCGTCGCGCACGGCCGCGAGGGCGCGGACGAACTTCGCCGGCACCTCGTTCATCGTGCGGACCAGCTTGGCGACCGGCGCCTGCATCGTGCCCATCAGTTTCGCGATGAGCTCGTCGCGGGAGGGCAGCGACGCCAGTGCCGCGATCTGCTTGGCCGTCATCAGCTGGCCGGGCATGCCGCCACCGGTGATCACGAACTTCTCGTTGCCCTTGGCGAAGTCGTTCAGGACCTTCGCCACGGCGACGGGGTCGGGACCGATGCCGTACGCCAGAGGACCGACCATCCGGTCTGCCATCGAGGCGAACGGCGTCTTCTCGACCGCTCGGCGCACCAGGGTGTTCTTGACCACCCTGAAATACACGCCGGACGCCCGTGCCTTCGCGCGGAGCTGCGTCATGTCGGCGACCTTCATGCCGCGGTTCTCGACCATGACGATGGCCTGAGCACCGGCGACCTGCTTCGCGACTTCCGCGACCACCGCCTGCTTCTGTTCCAAGTTAAGTCCCAATGTCACCTCCACTGCCTCGGGCTTTCGCCCCGTGCCCTCGCCGATGCTGCCGGTTCGGGCGGTTGCGGTGACCTTACGCCAGGAAAATCCTGTCTTCGGGGCACCATCTGCGCTGGATCAGGGATTGGCCCTGTTTTGAGCTTTCGCTCCCGCGGTCTTTGACGGTTCGCCGCGCGAGCTTCCGCGCGCCGCTCCCTCAAATCGGTTCGATTCCAATCGCTACGCCGGCGTCTGCTGCGTGAGGCTCGCCGTGTCCACGCGGACGCCGGCGCCCATCGTCGAGGAGACGCTCACCTTCTTCAGGTAGATGCCCTTCGTGCCCTGCGGCTTCGCCTTGTTCAGCGCCTCTACCAGCGCGAGCAGGTTGGTCTTCAGCTGCTCGGGCGCAAACGACGCGCGGCCGATCGTGCACTGGACGATGCCCGCCTTGTCGGTGCGGTACTGGACCTGGCCCGCCCTCGCGTTCTTGACGGCGGTGGTCACGTCCGGCGTCACGGTGCCGACCTTCGGGTTCGGCATCAATCCGCGCGGGCCGAGGATCTGCCCGAGCTGCCCGACGACCTTCATGGCATCGGGCGTGGCGATGACGACGTCGAACTCCATGTAGCCTTCCTTGACCTTCGCCGCGAGGTCGTCGAAGCCGACGATGTCGGCGCCGGCGTCCTGCGCGGCCTTCGCCTTGTCGCCCTGGGCGAACACGGCGATCCGCACCTTCTTGCCCGTGCCGGCCGGCAGCACGACCGAGCCGCGCACCGTCTGGTCGGACTTCTTCGCGTCGACGCCCAGGTTGACCGCGACGTCGACCGACTCGTCGAACTTGGCGACGGCGGTTTCCTTGACGAGCTTCAGCGCGTCGTCGATGGGGTACGCCTTCGCGTGGTCGACCTTCGCGCGGACGGTCTTCATGCGCTTCGACAGCTTCGGCAGCTTCTCTCCGGCGGCCATGATCACTTCACCCCTTCGACGGTGATGCCCATGCTGCGCGCGCTGCCCGCGATCGTGCGGACGGCGGCGTCCATGTCGGCGGCGGTCAGATCCGGCATCTTCGCCGTCGCGATCTCCTCGGCCTGGGCGCGCGTCAGCTTGCCGACCTTGTCGGCGTTGGGCCGCTGGCTGCCCTTCTCGACCTTCGCCGCCTTCTTGATGAGCACGGTGGCCGGCGGAGTCTTCATGATGAACGTGAAGCTCTTGTCGGCGTAGGCCGTGATCACGACCGGGATCGGCAGACCCGGCTCGACCTTCTGCGTCTGCGCGTTGAAGGCCTTGCAGAATTCCATGATGTTGAGGCCGCGCTGCCCGAGCGCCGGGCCGATCGGCGGGCTGGGATTCGCCTTGCCCGCCGGCACCTGCAACTTGATGAAACCGACGATTTTCTTCGCCATGTATCGCTCCTAGGTGGGTTCAGACGGGCCGCACGTCAGCGCGCGCCCTCCCCGGTTCAACTGCACAACGAACTACGCCTTCTCGACCTGCGAGAAATCGAGCTCCACGGGCGTCGAGCGGCCGAAGATCGTGACCGAAACGCGGAGCTTGCTCTTCTCGTAGTTCACGTCCTCCACGTTGCCGTGGAAGTCGGTGAACGGGCCTTCCTTGACGCGCACCGCCTCGCCCATTTCGAACAGCACCTTCGGACGCGGCTTCTCGACGCCCTCCTGCACCTGCCGCAGGATCGCGTCGACTTCCTTCTGCGTGATCGGCGTCGGCTTGTTCGCCGTGCCGCCCACGAAGCCCGTGACCTTCGGCGTGCTCTTCACCAGGTGCCACGAGTCGTCGGTCATCTCCATTTCGACGAGCACGTAGCCGGGAAAGAACTTCCGCTCGCTGATCGCCTTCTGGCCGGCCTTCATCTCGACGACTTCCTCGACGGGCACCAGGATCTTGCCGAATTGATCGGCGATGTCCGACCGCCTGATCCGCTCGGTCAGCGCCCTTTGCACGCTCTTCTCGAATCCCGAGTAGGCGTGCACCACGAACCACTTCTTGCTCATCATTCGCCCCGCCCGGTCAGCAACTTCACGATCCAGGCCAGCGTCGTGTCGATGCTGAACAAGACCAACGCCATGACCACCACGAAGGCGAACACGACCAGCGTGGTTTGCACGGTCTCCTTGCGTGTCGGCCACGACACGCGACCCGCCTCCTGCCACGCTTCCTGCGCGAAGGTGAAGAACTCCTTGCCCGGCGTCGAAAGCCACGCGACGCCGCCGGCGGCGACGAGGCCGCCCATGACCATCAGCACGCGCAGCACGAGCGCGGTCTCGGAGAAGTAGTAGTACCCCCAGACGCCCGCGACGACGCATCCTACTGCCAACGCAATTTTCAGGTTGTCGACCATCTAATCTTCCGCTGCCGCCTTCTCGGTGGCAGGCCAGGAGGGAATCGAACCCCCAACCTGCGGTTTTGGAGACCGCCGCTCTGCCAATTGAGCTACTGGCCTAACTTTCTTCGGACCGCCTTTCGCCGACGGTCACTCGATTATCTTCGCCACGACGCCGGCACCCACGGTCCGGCCCCCCTCGCGGATCGCAAACCGCAACCCCTCCTCCATCGCGATCGGCGCGATCAGCGTCACCGTCATCCCGATGTTGTCCCCAGGCATCACCATCTCCGTCCCCTCCGGCAGCACGCAGCTCCCCGTCACGTCCGTCGTCCGGAAGTAAAACTGCGGCCGGTACCCCGGGAAGAACGGCGTGTGCCGACCCCCCTCCTCCTTGGACAGCACGTACACCTCGCAGCTGAACTTCGTGTGCGGCGTGATCGAGCCCGGCTTCGCCAGCACTTGGCCGCGCTCGACCTCCTCCCGCTTCGTGCCCCGCAGCAGCACCCCGACGTTGTCCCCCGCCTGCCCCTGGTCCAAGAGCTTGCGGAACATCTCCACCCCCGTGCACACCGTCTTCAGCGTCGGCTTCAGCCCCACGATCTCCAGCTCGTCCCCCACCTTCACCACCCCACGCTCCACCCGCCCGGTCACCACCGTCCCCCGACCACTGATCGAAAACACGTCCTCCACCGGCATCAGAAACGGCCCGTCGATCAGCCGCTGCGGCTGCGGAATGTAGCTGTCCAGCGCCTCCGCCAGCTTGAAGATCGACCCCGACCCCAGCTCGCTCGTGTCCCCCTCCAGCGCCATCTTCGCGCTGCCAATCACGATCGGCGTCTTGTCCCCAGGAAACTGGTACTTCGACAAGCAGCTCCCGCACCTCCATCTCCACCAGCTCCAGCAACTCCTTGTCGTCCACCATGTCCGCCTTGTTCATGTAGACGATGATGTACGGCACCCCCACCTGCCGCGCCAGCAGAATGTGCTCCCGCGTCTGCGGCATCGGCCCGTCCGCCGCACTCACCACCAGGATCGCCCCGTCCATCTGCGCCGCACCCGTGATCATGTTCTTGATGTAGTCCGCGTGCCCAGGACAGTCCACGTGCGCGTAGTGCCGCTTCGCCGTCTCGTACTCCACGTGCGCCGTGTTGATCGTGATCCCCCGCGCCTTCTCCTCCGGCGCGTTGTCGATCTGGTCGTACGCCCGCGCCTCCCCTCCATACTTCTTCGACAGCACCAGCGTCATCGCCGCCGTCAGCGTCGTCTTCCCGTGATCCACGTGACCAATCGTCCCCACGTTCACGTGCGGCTTCGTCCGTTCGAATTTGCCCTTGGCCATTTTTGAGACTCCTTCAGACGTCGTTGTTCAGATCAGGTTCGGCGACTTGCATCTCGGTTGCTGATACGTGGTGCCCATGGAGCGGATTGAACGCTCGACCTCTCCCTTACCAAGGGAGTGCTCTACCACTGAGCTACATGGGCAAGAGTGGGGTCGGAGTCGACTTTCACGGTCGGATTTCCACATTGAGTCCCTCGCGAAAGTCGACTCTGCACCCCACTTGTCGCTTCGTCCCATGGAGCGGGTGAAGGGAATCGAACCCTCGTCGTAAGCTTGGAAGGCTTCTGCTCTACCATTGAGCTACACCCGCGGTTCAGAAGCCGGAAGTCGGGTGCCGCAAGCGCGCAACATCCGCGTTCCCCCGTCAGACACAACTGCCAAGCAACTGACTTCGGTCCCCTGATTGCGCGATTCCGATTGGTGGAGGGGGAAGGATTCGAACCTTCGAAGGCAGAGCCGACAGATTTACAGTCTGTTCCCTTTGACCGCTCGGGAACCCCTCCGACGAAACTCGCGATGATAGCAATTTCCGTTCCTGTGGTCAAACGCCTTTCCGGCGCGCGCGGCATGGCGTTCCCGCGCCCCGGCCCGGTCCCGCGCGGGACTGTCCAAGCCATTGTGTCCAAACGAGAAATCGACTTTTCGGTACATCCGGCCGGCGTCCGCAAACTGCAGGAAACGGACTCGGCGGGATTCGATCGCATCCGCGCGCCCGGTATTCGCTAAACTCCACCCATCTCCGCGGACCGGAGTCGCGTTGTCGATTCGCCGGGCACCGCGGATCCGCCCTCCCGCAGATCACCTCCGCCGCGCAACCCATGAATGCAACCGCCTGGGAGTACGTGATCGTCGGCGCAGGATCCGCCGGACGGGACATCTACTGGCCAAGCGGGCGGACGCTGACCCCCTTGCGATAATCCCCGTTCCATCCGCGCAACCGAAGGAGCCGACCATGCCCTGCTGCCATGCCGATTTCGCCGCCGTCGAGGGCAGCGACCGCGGATTCACCGTCGGCATGCCGACGTTCACGTTCGGCCGCGGGCGTGCTCGCCGAGGCCGGCGACAACGCGCGCGAGCTCGGCTTGCAGCGCGTCGCGCTGTTCACCGATGCGCGCCTCGTCTCCGGCGAGTACGTCGCGACGGTGAAGGCGTCGCTGCGCGCCGCAGGCGTCGACGCCACCGTCTACAGCGACGTCGCGATCGAGCCCACCGACGCGTCGTTCCAGGACGCCGCGCGGTTCGCGGCCGAGGGTCGCTTCGACGGCTACGTCTCGGTCGGCGGCGGCTCGGTGATGGACACGTGCAAGGCCGCGAACCTCTACGCGTCGCACCCCGCGGAGTTCATGACCTACGTGAACGCGCCGATCGGCGGCGGGCAGAAGGTGCCGGGACCGGTGAAGCCGCACATCGCCTGCCCGACGACCTCGGGCACCGGCTCGGAGACCACCGGCATCGCGATCTTCAACCTGCGCTCGCTCAACGCCAAGACCGGCATCATCTCGCGCCGCCTGATTCCCGACGTCGCGCTGATCGACCCGACGGTCGCCGCGTCGCTGCCGAAGAACGCGGTCGCCGCGACCGGCTTCGACTGCATGAGCCACGCGCTCGAATCGCTGACCGCGCGCGCGTATCCGCGCCGCCTCAATCCGGCGCAAGGGCGTGAACCGGCCGGTGTCGCAGGGCGCGAATCCGTTCTCCGACATGCTCGCGACCGAGGCGCTGAAGAGCGTCGGCGCGTTCCTCGTGCGCGCGGTCAACGACGCGTCGGACACCGAGGCGCGCACCGAGATGATGTACGCGGCGATGCTCGCCGGCATCGCGTTCAACGCGGCCGGCTGCCACCTGCCGCACGGCCTGTCGTACGCGGTGTCGGGGCTCACGAAGGATTGGCACGTGCCGGGCTATCCGGAAGGCAAGTCGCTCGTGCCGCACGGCATGGCCGTCGTGCTCAACAATCCGTCGGTGTGGCGGTACACCGCGCCCTGCTGCCCGGAGCGGCACCTGCACGGCGCGCAGTGCCTCGGCGCCGACACGCGCGACGCGACGAACGCCGATGCCGGCGAGACGCTGGCGGCACGCGTGATCGAGCTGATGCGCGCGACCGCCATGCCCAACGGCCTCACCGCGCTCGGCTTCGACGAGTCGCACCTCGACGCGCTCGCCACCGGCGCCGAGCCGCAGTACCGCGTGATCCGGAACGCGCCGGTGGACGTCGGGCGCGACGATCTCGAAGCCGCTGTTCCGCGCCGCGCTCAGCTACTGGTAGCCGACGGCGAGGGCGCCGGGACCGTTCCGCCGCGGGCTCCGTCACGGATTCGGCGACGCCGTGCGCCGTACGCGCCGCGCCGGCAGGATGCACGTGAACGTGCTGCCCTTCCCGAGCTCGCTCATCACGTCGAGCTCCGCCTGGTGGCGCAGCAGCACGTGCTTGACGATCGCGAGGCCGAGCCCCGTGCCGCCGGTCGCGCGCGAGCGGCTGCGGTCGACGCGGTAGAAGCGCTCGGTGAGCCGCGGCATGTGCTCGGGCGCGATGCCGATGCCCGAGTCGGCAACGCTGAACACCCCGCGCCCCTCGTCGTCGACGCGCCATCCGAGCGTCACCGAGCCGCCGTCCGGCGTGTAGCGAATCGCGTTGCTCACGAGGTTGCCGAACGCGCTCGCGAGCTCGTCGCGGCTGCCGATCACCGCGGCGGGTTCGCCGATGTCGAGGGTGACGGCGTGCCGGCCGCCCGACAGCGCCTTCGCGTCGGCCGACGACTTCGAGCAGCAGCGGGACGACGTCGAAGTCGGCCTCGGCGAGCGCGTTCTGGTCGCTTTCGAGCGCCGACAGCGTCAGCAGGTCGTCGACGAGCCGCTGCATGCTCTTCGCCTGCTCGGCCATCAGCTGCAGGTAGCGCGCGCGCTGGCGCGGGTCGAGCTCGAGATCCTGCAGCGTCTCGAGGAAGCCGCTGACGACGGTCAGCGGCGTCTTGAGCTCGTGCGACACGTTGGCGATGAAGTCGCGCCGCATGCGCGCGACCGCTTCGATCTGCGTGATGTTGCGGCTGATCAGCAGGCGCTGCTCGACGCCGAACGGCACGACCTGGATCGACAGCGTGGTGCCGATCTCGCGCAGCGAGGGGACGACCACGGCGTCGGTGAAATCGCCGGTCTCGAGGTACCGGACCACCTCGGGCTGGCGCACGAAATTGACGAGCGGCTGGCCGGCGTCCTTCGCGAGGTCGAGGCCGAGGTGCGCCTGCGCGCGCAACGTTCGCCCACTGGATGCGGTTCGCGTCGTCGAGGATCGCCATGCCGTCGGGCAGCGCCTCGACCGCGCTGCGGAAGCGCTCGATCGTGGTGGCGAGGTCGCGCTGGTGCAGGTTGCGCGAGCGCACGCGGCGGTAGAGCGCGGAGAGACGCGAGGCCCCAGGCACCGCGCCGCCTCCGGGCACCGGCGCGTCGAGCTCGGCGTCGGCCCAGCGCGCGAGCCGGTCGAGCTGCCACAGATGAACGCCGACGAGCAGGCAGAGTCCGGCGCCGAGCACCGCCACCGCCCACACCGGCGCCGAAACAGCAGTCCCGCGAGCGCGGCGAGCGACGACGATCGCGAGCGGCGGCGCCGAGGCCGGCGAGGACGACGGGGCTCATCGGCGGCAATGCGGTGCGTTCAGCGTTGGCTCGCGGCACGCTCAAGCCGGTAGCCGCTGCCGCGCACGGTTTCGACCAGCCCGTCCTGACCGAACGGCTCCAGCGCGAGCCGCAGGCGCCGGATGTGGACGTCGACGGTGCGCTCCTCGATGTAGACGTGATCGCCCCACACCTGGTCGAGCAGCTGCGTCCGCGAGTGCACGCGCTCCGGCCGCGCGAGCAGAAAGCGCAGCAGCCGATATTCGGTGGGTCCCAGCGGAACGGTCCTGCCCGTCGGCCGTCACCCGATGCGTGGCGGGATCGAGCCGCAGCGCACCGGCGGTCAACGGCTCCTGCGCCGCTCGGGCGCGCGGCGCCGCAGCACCGCCTTGATGCGCGCCTTCAGCTCGCGCGGCGAGAACGGCTTGGTCACGTAGTCGTCGACCCAGGCTTCGAGGCCGGCGACCTTGTCGGCCTCGTCGGTGCGCGCGGTCAGCATGATGATCGGCAGCTCGCGCGTGCGCGCGTCGCCGCGCAGCTCCTTCGCCAGCGCGAGGCCCGACTTGCCGGGCAGCATCCAGTCGAGCAGCAGCAGCGTCGGCAGCGCCTCCTGCAGCTGCCGCTGCGCCGACTCCGCGTCGGGCGCCGCGCGGATCTCGTAGCCGGCATCGACCAGGTTGACCCGCAGCAGCTCGCGGATCGCGGGCTCGTCCTCGACGACCAGGATCGACGGCGTCATTGGTGTGCCCCCACGCTTGCGTCTGACGCCGCGGCGGATCGTGCGGCCCTGCGCGGCGGCTGAAGCCGCGCACGCCACCGCCAGGCGCGGCGCGACGCGCCTGGCATGCGTCTCATTCCCCGGCCACCTCGGCGCGGATCTGGTCGGCCGACGCGTGCCGGACGTCGATGCCCTTGACCACCTGGACGACCGCCTCCGCGATGTTCTTCGCGTGGTCGCCGATGCGCTCGATCGATTTCGCGATGAAGACGATCTCGAGCGCCGCCGTGATCGTGCGCGGGTCCTCCATCATGTAGCTGATCAGCTGGCGCAGGATCGCCAGGAACGCGGCGTCGATCTCCTCGTCGCGGTCGATGACCTCGGCGGCGGCGCCGGCGTCGAGCCGGGCGAACGTGTCGAGCGCCATCTGCAGCATTTCCCGCGCCCGCTCCGCCGTCGCGGATCACGTCGTAGTGGCGCACGTCGCTCAGGCGGTCTGCGCGCGGCGGGTCTCCGCCGCCTTGTAGGCGATCTTCTTCACCTCGTCGCCGACGCGCTCGAGCTCGTTGACGATCTTCGTGATCATCAGGATGAAGCGCAGGTCGATCGCCGCGGCTGCCGCTTGGCGATGATCTGGCTGCACATCTGGTCGAGGTCGACCTGCATCTGGTTGATCAGCTTTTCATTGGGCTTGACCTGACCGATCGCGTCGCTGATCGTCGTCGTCCTCGAGCAAGCCGATCGCGCGACTCAACTGGGTCTCGACGAGGCCGCCCATCGCGAGCACCCCGCTGCGGATCGCCTCCATCTCGGCGTCGAACTGCTTGTGCGTGTGCTCGTTCATGGCGGTATTCCTCCGTCGGCGCGCGGCCCGGCGATTGCCGGACGGCGCTCCGTTGCTCAGCCGAAACGGCCGGTGATGTAATCCTCGGTTTCCTTCCTCTTCGGCTTGAGGAAGATGTCGTCGGTCGCGCCGAATTCGACGAGCTCGCCCAGGTACATGTAGCCGGTGTAGTCGGACACGCGCGCCGCCTGCTGCATGTTGTGCGTGACGATCGCGATCGTGTAGTCCTCCTTCAGCTCGCGTGATGAGCTCCTCGATCTTCGCCGTCGAGATCGGATCGAGCGCCGACGTCGGCTCGTCGAGCAGCAGCACCTCGGGCTTGACCGCGACCGCGCGCGCGATGCACAGCCGCTGCTGCTGGCCGCCGGACAGCGCCATCCCGCTCTGCTTCAGCTTGTCCTTCGCCTCGCTCCACATCGCCGCCTTCGTCAGCGCCCATTCGACGCGCTCGTCCATGTCCCGCTGCGAGAGATTCTCGTACAGACTGACGCCGAACGCGATGTTGTCGTAGATCGACATCGGGAACGGCGTCGGCTTCTGGAACACCATGCCGACCTTGGCGCGCAGCATGTTGAGGTCCGTGCCGTCGTCGAGGATGTTCTGGCCGTTGAACAGGATCTCGCCGGTCGCCCGCTGTCCCGGATAGAGCGAATACATCCGGTTCAGCGTGCGCAGCAGCGTCGATTTGCCGCAGCCCGACGGTCCGATGAACGCCGTGACCCGACGCTCGACGATGTCGAGCTCGACGTTCTTGAGCGCCTGGAACTTGCCGTAGAAGAAATCGAGCTTGCGGCAGGACATCTTGGGCGGCGTCACGCGCCGCGCTCGGCGCCTCCACCTCCGGCCTCGTCGGCGACCGCATCGAAATTCATCGTCGTCTCCCTCGGACCATCGCGCCATCGTCAGCGCGCTACGGCCGACTGGCGGAACACGGTTCGCGCAAGGATGTTGACGACGAGCACCGTCCAGCGTGATCAGCAGCGCGGCCGCCCACGCGAGCGACTTCCAGTCGTCGAACGGGCTCATCGCGAACTGGAAGATCACGACCGGCAGGTTGGCCATCGGCGCGTCCATGTCGGTGCTCCAGAACTGGTTGTTGAGCGCCGTGAACAGGAGCGGCGCGGTCTCGCCCGACATCCGCGCGACCGCGAGGAGTATGCCGGTGATGACGCCGCCGCGGACGGCCTTCAGCGTCACTTTCAGGATCACCTTCCACATCGGCGCGCCGAGCGCCACCGCCGCCTCGCGCAGGTTGCCCGGCACGAGGTGGAGCATGTTCTCGGTCGTGCGCACGACCACCGGAACGGCGATGAGTCCCAGCGCGAACGAGCCCGCCCATCCCGAAAAATGGCCGACCTGCATCACGTAGACGGTGTAGACGAAGAGGCCGATGACGATCGACGGGTGCGGACAGCAGGATGTCGTTGATGAAGCGCGTGAGGCGCGCGATCCAGCCGTTCTTGCCGTACTCGGCGAGGTAGATGCCGGCGAGGATGCCGATCGGCGTGCTGATGAAGGTCGCGACGAAGACGATGACGACGCTGCCGAAGATCGCGTTGGCGAGCCCGCCGGCGGATCCCGGCGGCGGCGTCGTCTGCGTGAACAGCGTCGGCGACAGCGCCGAGAATCCGTTCGCGAACAGCACCCAGAGTATCCACAGCAGGAACGTCATGCCGAACGCCATCGTCCCGAGCGACATCAGCAGGTTGAAGCGGTTGACGAAGAGCCGCCTGCGGTAGAGGGGTGTCACGTCTTCCTGCCCTCCCCCTTGGCGAGCTGCGCGAGCAGCAGCCGCGAGCAGGTCGAGCACGATCAGCGTGAGCAGGAACAGCACGAGGCCCGAGCGCGATCAGCGCGGCACGGTGCACCGGTTCGGCCGCCTCGTTGAACTCGTTGGCGAGCGCGGAGGCGATCGAGTTGCCGGGCTCGAACAGCGACGCGCTGATCCGGTAGGCATTGCCGATCACGAAGGTGACCGCCATCGTTTCGCCGAGCGCCCGGCCGAGGCCGAGCATGATGCCGCCGATGACGCCGACCCTCGTGTACGGCAGCACGATGTTCCAGACCACTTCCCACGTCGTCGCGCCGATGCCGTACGCCGATTCCTTGAGCACCGGCGGGACGATCTCGAACACGTCGCGCATCACCGAGGCGATGAACGGGATCACCATCACCGACAGGATGATGCCTGCCGACAGCACGCCGATGCCGTTCGGCGCGCCCTGGAAGAGCGGCCCGAGGATCCACAGGTCGCCGAAGACCCGGGTGAGCACCGGCTGGACGTAGTCGCCGAACACCGGCGCGAACACGAACAGGCCCCACATGCCGTAGATGATCGACGGGATCGCCGCGAGCAGCTCGACGGCCGTGCCCAGCGGCCGCTTCAGCACCGCCGGGCACATCTCGGTCAGGAACAGCGCGATGCCGAAGCTGACCGGCACGCCGATCGACGAGCGCGATCGCCGACGTGACGAGCGTTCCGTAGATCGGCGCCAGCGCCCCGAACTCCAGCTTGACCGGGTCCCAGACGTTGGTGACGAAGAATCCGAAGCCGAACTTCTGGAATGCGGGGACGGCCGCCCAGGTGAGCGCGCCGATGATGCCGACCAGCGTCAACAGCACGAAGAGCGCGAAGAGCATCGTCGTGCGCTCGAACAGCCAGTCCTGCCATGGGGGCGCGCCCGCGGCGCGCAGCGGGCGGCGTGGGCTCGCGCTCCGGCGCGACTCCCTCTGGGCAGTCATGGCGGGCGGCAGTGCGGCCAAGGTGGTCGACATGATAACCCCTAGCAAAAAAGAGGCCGCGAGGGATACTCGCGGCCACGAGGCTTTCTTCCGGAGGAGGAAGAAAGGGTGCTGGCGACTGGGCCACGGACGCGCATCTCCGGCTGTGCCGCGCGTCAACTCGCCCGGTCGACCCAGCGACCCGCGCTTGCCCGGAGCTGTCCGTTGAGTTGCGCCTTCCAGGCGTCGGCGATGACCTTGACCACACCTTCCGGCATCGGCACGTAGTCGAGCTCGGCCGCCATCTTCTGGCCGTTCTTCAGCGCCCAGTCGAAGAACTTCAGCACTTCGACGGCGTTCTGCGGCTTGTCCTGCTTCTGCTGCATCAGGATGAAGCTCGCACCCGTGATCGGCCAGCTGGTCTTGCCCGGCTGGTCGGTCAGGATCTGGTAGAAGCCCGGCGCGTTCTTCCAGTCGGCGATGCGCGGCAGCCGCCTGAAACGCGTCGTCGTCGGGCTGCACGAACTGGCCGTCCCGGTTCTGCACCGAGCCGTGCGCCATCTTGTTGCGCTTCGCGTACGCGTACTCGACATAGCCGATCGAGCCCTTGATCCGCTGCACGTACGCGGCGACGCCCTCGTTGCCCTTGCCGCCCACGCCCTCCGGCCACGCGACCGCGGTGCTGGCGCCGACCTTCTGCTTCCACTCCGGGCTGACCTTCGACAGGTAGTCGGTCCAGATGAACGTCGTGCCCGAACCGTCGGAGCGGCGCACGACCGTGATCAGCTCGTCGGGCAGCTTGACGCCGGGATTGAGGTCGGCGATCGGTTTCTCGTTCCATTTCTTGATCTTGCCGAGATAGATGTCGGCGAGCACCGGGCCGGTGAACTTCATCGCGCCCGGGCGCGACGCCTTCGACGTTCACGACGGGCACGACGCCGCCGATGATCGCCGGGAACTGCATCAGCCCGGCAGCCTGCAGGTCCTCGGGCTTCAACGGCATGTCGGACGCGCCGAAGTCGACGGTCTTGGCCTTGATCTGGGCGATACCGCCGCCGGATCCGATCGACTGGTAGTTCATCCCGATGCCGGTCTTCTGCTTGTAGGCTTCGGCCCACTTCGCGTAGATCGGGTACGGAAACGTCGCGCCGGCGCCGGTGATGTCGACGGCGGATCGCGTTGATGCCGATCGCGATGGTCGCGGCGGCGAGAAAACCCTGGGTCAGATGCTTGCGCATTGCTATTTCCCTCTCGAATGACTGACGGTCGGATTCTCGCCGCGGCATGTTACAGCGGCATGACAGCCCGGCCGATTCACGGCTGGACGACGAAGCTCGCAGCGAGGCACCCGGCCGCGTACCGGATCACGACTCGCCGCGAATCGCACCATCGGTGGAAATCTCTATCGCTGGTGCGTCGGCAGTCGAGGCAGAATCCGCATCCCGCCGCCGCTCGGCGATGGCCGCCTGGACATGCTCGAGTTCGCGATGCAACTTTGCCGCGATGGCGAAAGCTCGGCCCGTTCGCTCGCGGGATCGAGGGCCACCAGAGTCTCGTCCATGTCGTCGAGAAGATCCCCGGCGCGGCGAGCGAGCTGATCGAGCGGCGCACCGAACCGGCGGGCGTCGGAAAGTCGGCGCGCCTCGGCGAGGACCTTGGCGCAGATGTCCGCATTGCGCACCAAGTCCGGATGGGCATTGCCATCGGTGTCGAAGCGAAGGAGGTGAAGCGACTTCATCGTTGCGCAAGATTGGCGGACCGGGCATCGTCGCCGGGGCCCGATTTCACCTCGATACCCGTGGATGCCCAAGCCCTATCCTGCGCGCGCAATGTTTCAGTTTTGAGACAAGCTCCCGGGCGCGCCGGCAAGGCTCCCGGGGCCGTCGCAGTCGACCGTCGTGAGAACTGCGGCCACCACGCATCCAAAGACCCATGTCGCGAGAACTATCCTCGCATGAGTCAGGGTCTTCGCGCCGTGCGGCACGCACGCCGACGCCATTGGCTGCGGCAAGCGGTCGTGGGTGCTGGGAGCACTAGCGCGACATCTTCTCCCGAATCTTCTTCAACGCGTCGATCAGGCCGTTGACCCCGGCTTTGGTCAAGCCTTCCTTGTCGACGTCGAATTCGATCAGCAATCTCTTCTCGTCTTCGGACAGATGGCAGGTGATGGTGCCATCCCTGCCGAGGTCAAACTTCTTGTTCTTGCCGTCAGCCATGCCACGGTCTCCATTTCAGCGAACGATGTCATCGTAACGCAACTTCGCTCCCGGATTGTTACACGCGTTTGCGCCTGCGCGCTTGACATGGAGTCGCGCCGAGGTGCAGGGGACGGGCGACCTTGAGGCAACGTACCGGCACCAGCGGCGCGGCGGCATCGCCGATTCACTCAGGACGCCGGGGCGAGGTCAAGCGTGCGTCGTCGCGGGATCGCGTTGCACGGCCCGCACCCCGGCGCGCCGCAAGTGCGGCCACCACGATCTCCGCTGTCCGCCGCGGACCTTCTGCAACGCCGTAGCAGCGATGCGCAACCCCGGCGGGATCGATCTCTACCAGCGTGTCGCCGGGCTCGATGCGTGCGCCACGCGCGGCGAGCCCGAGCAATACCCCTGCCGCGGGCGCCGCGATGACCTCGTTGCCCAGTCCGCCGACAATCTGGCCCGCGCGCACGCTGTCGCCGATCCGCCGCTCGGTCATGAACCGACCGTGACCGCAGAGCCTCGATGGTGCAACGGCACTCACCCACGGCGCCGGAGACGGCGTCGATTTCGGGACCGTTCGACGCCGCGCCGGACATCGCGCACCGGTGCCGAGGGCAATGCGATCGCGACGTCGACGGTCTCGCCTTCGACGAAATCCGGGCCGATCCCGACCGTGACCGGCACGCGTCCCAGCAGAACATCCGAGCCGCGGCGCTTGCGTCCCCGAGCGTCGACCAGAACGGCGGGCCGGAGCGTGCCGGCAAGACCGGGCCAGGACCACGTCGTCGCCGCAATCATTCCGCGCGCCAGCACGCTGGGTATGCTCTTCACCGACGCGCAGAAGCACGCGCCTTCATTGTCGAGCTCGGCATTCCCGACGTACCAGGCGTCGGTGAACGCCATGCCGCGCCGGTGCCATGCCGGATCGGCCTCGTCCACCAGCACGACCGAGAGGCCCGACGCGTGCAGTGCAACGGCAATGGCGGAACCGACATCGTTGCAGCCCAGCACGATGGCGACCGCGTTGCGTTCGGATGCTCGAAGAATCATTGGCGAATGGGCCCGGTCGTGCAGAATGCCCCATGCGACGCGTGGGCGCACGTCGATGGCGCAAGTCTGCCCAAAGGACATGACGCGCTCGTGACGGTCGGCCGTTGACGGGCGCGCGTACGGTCAAACGAAATCGGGCGCGATGACGACCTTGAGCACGACGGTGGCTTCGCCGTTCCGCACGCGATTGGACAGCCACCAGACCGCACACTTGCGCACGCTCCACGGGGCCTCCTCGCCCGGCGAGCAGCAGCGCAGCGACTTCGCCCAGCGTCGGTTGATGGCCGACGACCAGCACCGGCTCGCGCGCGTCCGGCCAGCCGGCCGCGGCCAGCAGCGCCGACGCCGACGCGCCGGGCGCGAGGTCCGGCACGACGCGGAACTTGCGCTTCAGCGCGAGTGCCGTCTGCTGCGCGCGGTCGGCGGGACTCGCCAGCACGCGCGTCGTCGCCGGCAGATGGCCATCGAGCCACCCCGCCATCCGCTCCGCGTGCTGGATGCCTTTCGCGGTCAGGCGACGACCGAGGTCCGGCTCGCCGGGCTCGGCTTCCGCGTGGCGCCAGAGGATCAGATCCATGCGCTGCGCTCCCCTCAGGAGTCCTGGTCGATGTGCTCGGCCATCCGGTCGAGCAGGTGCTGCTGCGCGGAGAACGGCCGCGCCCGACCCTTCGCGGCGAGCCGCTGGTAGGTGCCGTCGGCCGCCAGGGCCCACGCGTTCTGGTTGTCCGCGAGATACGGCTGCAGCCCTTCCTTGACCACCCTCGCCTTGAGCAATCGGATCGAGCACGGGAAACGCGACCTCGATCCGGCGGAAGAGGTTGCGGCCCATCCAGTCGGCGCTCGTCAGCCAGACCGATTCGCGGCCGTCGTTGTGGAAATACCAGATGCGGCTGTGCTCGAGGAAGTGCCCGACGATCGAGCGCACGCGGATGTTCTCCGAGAGGCCCTCGAGCCCCGGGCGCAACGCGCACGCGCCGCGCACGATGAGCTCGATCGGTCACGCCGGCCTGCGACGCCGCGTAGAGCGCCCGGATCACGCCCTCCTCGAGCAGCGCGTTCATCTTGGCCACGATGCGCGCCGGCTTGCCGTCGCGCGCGTGCCTGGTTTCGCGCCGGATCGCATCCAGCAGGCGCGCGTGCATCGTGAACGGCGCCAGCGTCAGCCGCCGCAGGCGCTTGGCGCGGGCAAGGCTCGTGATGTGCAGGAACACTTCGTTGACGTCGGCGCAGATGTCGGAGCGCGACGTCAGCAATCCGAAATCGGTGTACAGCCGCGCGGTGCGTCCGTGGTAGTTGCCGGTGCCGAGGTGCGCGTAGGCCTGCAACCGGGTCTTTCCGGAGCGGTCCTTCTCGCGGCGCAGCAGAAGCGCGAGCTTCGCGTGCGTCTTCAGCCCGAAGACGCCGTAGACGACCTGCGCGCCCGCCTGCTCGAGTCGTTCGGCCCAGTTGATGTTGGCCTCCTCGTCGAAGCGGGCGAGGAGCTCGACGACGACGGTGACTTCCTTGCCCTGGTGCGCGGCGTCGATCAGCGCTTCCATCAGCACCGAGTTGGTGCCGGTGCGATAGACGGTCTGCTTGATCGCGACGACGTCCGGATCGTCGACGGCCCGGCGGATGAATTCGATCACCGGCTCGAACGACTGGAACGGATGATGCAACAGCACGTCGTGGTGGCGAAGCGTCGCGAGTATGTCGGCCGACTCCTTGAGGCGATCGGGCAGGCTCGGCCGAAACGGCGGATACTTCGAGATCGTCCCCGTCCGCGGCTTCGACGAGCGCGCTCATCCGCGCGAGGTTGACGGGGCCGTCGACCGGATACAGGTCCGCCTCGGACAGCTCGAACTGCTTCAGCAGCAGCTGCGCGAGGTGCGCGGGGCAGTTCGCCGCGACCTCGAGACGCACGGCGAGCCCGAACTGGCGCTGCGGTAGCTCGCCCTCGAGCGCCTGCCGGAGGTTCTTCACCTCCTCCTCGTCGAACCACAGGTCGGCGTCCCGCGTCACGCGGAACTGCGAATACGCGACGATCTCGCGCCCCTCGAACATCTCGCGCGCGTGCTCGTGGATCACGCTCGAGAGCAGCACGAACGTGTTCGCCGCACCGGCAGCGCCGTTCGGCAGCGCGATGATGCGGGGCAGCAGGCGCGGCGCCTTCAATATCGCAACGCTGGTCTCGCGACCGAAGGCGTCCTGCCCCGACAGTTCGATCACGAAGTTGAGGCTCTTGTTGACCACGAGCGGGAACGGATGCGCGGGATCGAGGCCGATCGGCGTCAGCAGCGGCTTCACTTCGCGCTGGAAGTAGTCGCCGCACCCAGGCGCGCTGGTCCGCGTTGAGATCCCCGCGGCGCAACAGGCGCACGCCTGCGTTCGCGAGCGCGGGAAGGACCTCGCTCGTTCAGCACCCGGTATTGGTCCTCGACCAGGCGGTGCGCCTCGACGCCGACCGCCGCGAGCAGCGCCCGCAGGCCCGGCAGCGTCATTCCCGGCGGCGGCACCTTCGCCAGCAGTTGTTGCTTGAGTCCGGCGACGCGGATCTCGAAGAACTCGTCGAGATTGCTGCCGACGATGCACAGGAAGCGCAGGCGTTCGAGCAGGGGCACGGCCGGGTCCTGCGCGAGGGCGAGCACGCGCCGGTTGAACGCGAGCTGCGACAGCTCGCGATTGATCGGCGATGGTTGGTTTGGACTCATCGGGCAGTCGGCCGCTGTGGCATCGCCGACGGAAGGGCAAGGTGGAGAGTGTGAGGGGCCCATATTACAGCGAAGTTACAGCGCCGGCGCGGGCCCGTTTCTGCTACGCTCGCGCTGCCCACCCCTTGCCCGCTCGCTGGCTTTTCGTGCCTCCAACCACACTGGCCGTCGTCGACCTCGGGTCGAACAGCTTCCGGCTCGAGATCGGCCGCGTCGAGGGCGACCAGGTCTACCAGCTCGACACGTGGCGCGAAACGCTGCGCCTCGGCGCGGGGCTCGACGCCAAGGGGCGGCTCAAGCCCGCCGCGATGCAGACACGCGCTCGCCTGCCTCGCACGCTTCCGCGAACGGCTCTCCGGCCTGCATCCCGCGGCGGTGCGCGTGGTTGCGACCAACACGTTTCGCGTGGCCACGAACGCCCGCGAGTTCCTGGGGCGCGCCGAGCGCGCGATCGGATTCCCGATCGACGTCATCAGCGGGCACGAGGAGGCGCGGCTCACCTTCTTCGGCGTCGCGCACGAGCTGCCGCGCTCGCTGGAGCCGCGACTCGTCATCGACATCGGCGGCGGTTCGACCGAGTTCATCATCGGCCGCGGCCTGCAGCCCGAGCGGCTCGAGTCGCTGACGATCGGCTGCGTCGGGATGACGCAGCGTTACTTCGCCGACGGCGAGATCACGGCCGCGGCGATGGACGCCGCGGAAACGGTGGCGCGCGTCGAGATCGAGGCGATCGCGCGCGGCTTCGGGCGCGAGCCACTGGCGCGAGGCGTACGCATCGTCGGGCACCGCGATGGCGCTCGCCGACATCCTCGAGCAGAACGCGTTCTCCGCCGGCGGCATCACGCCGACGGGACTTGCGCGGCTGCGCCGGCGCATGCTCGCCGCCGGGCACATCTCGCGGCTGAAGCTCAACGCGCTGAAGGGCGAGCGCGCGCCGGTGCTGGCCGGCGGCCTCGCGATCATGACCGCCGCCGTCGCCGAGCTCGGACGTCGAACGCATCGATGCGGTCGGCGGCGCGTTGCGGCTCGGGCGTGCTCTACGATCTCCTGGGACGCACGTTCGACGAGGACGCGCGCGCGGTGACGGTCGAGCGGTTCATCGATCGCTACGGCATCGATCGCGCCCAGGCGTCGCGCGTTGCGCAGCTCGCGGTCGCGCTCTTCCGGCGCGCGGCGCGCGCGCGCGGACCCGCGGGCCGAGCGGCTCGCTCGAATGGGCGGGACTGCTGCACGAAGCGGGGATGTCCGTTTCGCACACCGGCTTTCACAAGCACGGCGCCTACATCCTGCAGAACGCCGACATGCCGGGATTCTCGTCCGGCGAGCAGGGCCGGCTCGCGCTCCTGGTCTTCGGCTGCCGCGGCGGGCTCGACAAGATGGCGGGCGCCCTCGCCGACGACGCCGTGCGCACCGCGGTGCTGGCGCTGCGCCTCGCCGTGCTCTTCCACCACGCGCGCACGACGATCGTCGTGCCGCGCATCGCGATCGCGGTCGCGCGCCGCATCGACATCGCGATTTCGCAGCGCTGGCTCGCCGCCCACCCGCTGACCGATCACCTGCTCGCCCGCGAGCGCGCGCAATGGGCGGCGCTCGGCCACGCGTGGCGGGTGGGCGTCGCGCTAGGCGCCCGCGCGCGCGGTGGCGGTCGATCCAGTAGGCCCAGACGACGAACAGCCAACCGAGCAGACCGCTCATCGCCAGCACCTGCACCGAAGGCGGCGGCGGACCCGCGACGCTCGCCGCGTAGATGGCCGCGAGCGTCGCGATGAGTGCCCACCATCCGTAGGTGCCGATGCGGTCGCGCGGGCGCGTCACCGACGCGTAGAGCCAGGCACCGATCGCGAGGAGCGCGAACTCGACGACGAGCGTCGCGGGCAGCGAATACCACAGGCCGAGCCCGACCTTCGGCCCGCCGGGCCACAGCGGCATGTCCGGACGATGCGAGACGTAGTCGAGCACCCAGTGCGACAGCACGAGCGCCGCGAGCCAGAGTGCGCCGGCGCGGTCTCGACGAATCGCGTAGTACGTGCCGCCCAGCAGCGCGCCCCACAGCATGCCTGCAACGAGGCTGTGTGTGTACGGATACGAGACGAACAGGAGCGGCGTCACGGCCGTGATGCCCGGGACGATCTCGACCTTTTCCCATCCCAGCAACAGGAATACGGGCCACACACCGTCGGCCAGCATCGTGGCGAGCACCAGCGTACCGAGCGATGGACGCGGCGCGACCTTCTTCGCCGCCAGCGCAACTCCGAAATGTCCGATGAACATGGCGTCGTCGCCTTTCCGGCCGGAAACTCGGTCGCGGAGCCGCGCTGGACGCCGGCCGTGGCCATCGCGGCGCGACGCGAGCGCTTCAGGCGGCCCCCTCGGCGAGCTTCAACCTCTGCACCTTGCCCGACGGACCTTTCGGCAGCTCCGCGACGAAGCGGAACATCTTCGGTGTCTTGTACCGGCCGAGCTCGGCCAGGCAATGCGCGCGCAGTATCCGCCTCCGTGCACACACCGTCCGCCTTCAACACGACGCAGGCCAGGATCTCCTGACCGTAGTCGCGGTCGGGGATGCCGACCGCCGCCGCCTCCAGCACCGCCGGGTGCTTCAGGAGCGCCTCGTCGATCTCGCGCGGCGCAATGTTCTCGCCGCCCTTGATGATGAGCTCCTTCAGGCGGCCCGTGATGAAATAGAAGCCGTCGGCGTCGCGATGGCCGAGGTCGCCCGTGGCGAGCCACCCGCCGTCGCGCAGCGCGCGCGCCGTCGCGTCGGGGTCCTTGTGGTAGCCCTGCATCACGTTGTCGCCACGCAATTCGATTTCGCCCGATTCGCCGTCGTTGCGCGCCGCGCCGTCCGGCGCCACCACGCGCGCGTCCATCCCCAGCGGCCGTCCCGGCGAGCCGATCTTGCGCAGCCGCGGATCGAGCGGGTTCGCGAAGGCCACCGACGCGCATTCGGTGAGGCCCATCGCCTCCAGCACCGAGATGCCGAACCGGGTCTCGAATGCGCGATGGTGCTCGGGCGGCAGCGGCGCCGACGCCGAGCGCGCAAAGCGTACGCCGCGGCACGCCGCGGCCTGCGCGGCCGTGAGCTCGGGGCCGTTGACGAGATACGCGATGATCGTCGGGACGACGTTGAGCCAGGTCGGGCGGTACGCTTCGACGAGCGACCACCACTGCGACACGCTGAAGCGGTGCGGCATCACGATGCTGCCGCCGGACACGAGCGGGGACACCGTCGCGATGCACTGGCCGTTGACGTGGTAGAGCGGCAGCGACGACAGCACGCGGTCCAGCGGCGTCAGCGCGTGCGCCTCGGTGACGGACCGCCCGGCGTGCATCAGATTGCCGTGCGACAGGAGCGCGCCCTTCGGCGTGCCGGTCGTGCCCGACGTGTACATCAGCATCGCAGGCGTTGCGCCGTCGGGCGTGCCGGCCGGCGGGGTATCGGAGATCCACGGCAGCTGCAGCCCGTCGGGCGAGGTGGGCCGAACCTCCGCGTGGCTCCCGATGCGCGCGATGAGCGCCGAAAGGCGCTCGACGAACTCCGGTGCCGCGTAGACGACGCGCGTCTCCGAATGCGCCGAGCGTGTGCTCGACCAGCGAATCCTGGGCGAGCAGGCTTACGGGCGAAACGACGTACCCGCCGTACATCGCGCCGAGGAACACGCTGGCGGCCGCCACACCGTTCGGCAGCATGTACGACACGACCTCGCCGGGGCGCACGCCCAGCGCGGCGAGCTCCGCGCAGAGCGCCTGCGCCGTCACGCGCAGACCGGCGTAGGTCAGCGTGGTTCCCGGCTCGGGAGCGAACAGGAACGGCGCATCGGGTTGCGTCCGGGCATGACGGTCGATCGCTTCGCGCAGCGTGCGCATGGGCCCGCTGTCGTCAAACACCGTGCTTGCGGCGGTAGTCCGCGAAGAACTCGTCGTCGGCCGGCTCGCGAACGCGCTCGGGAGGCAGCGGGTGCACGACGCGCGTGATGTTGAGGAAATGCCGGTAGTTGAGGTTGTCGGAAATGCTGTTGCCGCCCCACGTGCCGCAGCCCATCGACAGGGAAAACGGCAGCGCGTTGTCGAAGCTGCCGCCGGTCGCGAAGCAGTGCGCCTGGTTGACGATGACGCGGCAGACCGGCAGCGTGAGCCCCAGTTGCAGCGCGCGCTCCGCCACGCGGCTGTGCAGACCGACGGAGTGCCCGGCGCCCTGGTGCCGGAGCAAGCGCTCGGCGAGCGTTGCGGCGGCGGCGAAATCCTCGGCGCGATACAGCGCCAGCACCGGCGAGAGCTTTTCGCCGGAGAAGGGATGCGCGGGACCGACACCCGCCTCCGCAACGATCAGGAACTTCGCGGCGCGCGCCGCCGGCCGGTCGAGCCCGGCACGCGCGGCGATCGCGCCGGCGGATTGCGCGATGAACGACGGGGCGAGCCTGCCGTCGCCGAACATCGCCGTCTCGAGCTGTCGCGCTTCGGCCGCCGTCAGCAGCACCCCGCCCTCGGCCGCGAGCGCGGCTTGAAGCGCGTCGTACACCGCCGCCAACGCGATCACGCTGTTCTCCGACGAGCACGAGGTCGCGTGGTCGAACGTCTTCGAGCGCGCGATCTTCGCGGCAGCGGCGGGCACGTCGGCCGTTTCGTCGACGATGACCGTCACGTTGCCGGCGCCGACGCCTAGCGCCGGCGTGCCGCTCGAGTACGCGGCGCGCACGTTGGTCTGCGAGCCGGTCGCGACGACGAGGTCCGCCTGCCGCATCAGCGCGTAGGTGTGCTCGCGCGTGATGGGCACCGGCAGCTGCAAGACGAGGTCGCGCGGCGCGCCGATCCGGTCGAGCTCCGCGTGCACGAATTGCAGGAGCAGCGTCAGCGTCGACTGTCCCTTCGGCGAGGGGGCGACGATGATCGCGTTGCGTCCCTTCAGCGCGTTGACGATGTTGTTGGCCGGCGTGGCGGCCGGGTTGGTCGACGGCGTGATCGCGGCGACCACGCCCGCGGGCCGCGCGATTTCGACGAGGCCGCGCTCCGGGTCCTCGCGGATGATGCCGACCGATTTCGCACCTGCGAGATCGCGCAGGAGGCCGATCGTCTTGCGCCGGTTCTTCGCGATCTTGTCCGCGACATCGCCGAGCCCCGTGTCCCGGACCGCGAGCTCGGCCAGCGCACGGTTGCGGCCCGGCTCGACGATCGCCCACGCCGCTGCCGTGACCGCCTCGTCGACACGCTCCTGCGTCCACGTCTCGAAGGCGCGCTGCGCGGCGCGTGCCCGCAGGACGAGCGCCGCAACTGCAGCTTCGGGAGTGCTCATTCGCGCCTCCGGCCGGTTGCACCTGTATGGACCATCGAGCAGGGTACTCGATCCGTGCCAGCGAATGCTTCTGCTCCTCGTAGAACCAGATCGACAGGAACGCGGAGAAGTCGCGGTCGTGCCGATTGTCGCGCAGAAACATCTCGGTGGCGGGCATTGTACGGGGTCGGGTGAGGCGGCCGACGTCACCGGCCATGGCCGGACAGCACTCCTTTCCCTGCCATACGTCCGGGGTCTCATCCGGATGCAGCGGCACGGCGTGCGGCGGTTCCATTTGACTAAGGATGTTTGTCCTGGACATGTTATTGACATAATCGCAATTGTCAATGTGAAGCGCATGGCTGCTGCAGAAGGCAGGCCACGCCATCACGCTGTTCGAAACTGGGGACCGCCTGGGCGGCCACACGCACACGATGGACGTCACGCTTGACGGCATCCGGGCGCCGGTCGACACCGGCTTCCTCGCCTTCAACGACCGCACCTACCCGAAGCTCGTCGCGCTGTTCGACGAACTGGGATTAGCGAGCGTGCCGTCCGAACGAGCCGGCCGGTCGCGGGTGCGGTGATAACATCCGTCGGATGATCGAAGATACGCTGGGCAACGAACAGGTTTCGCAGCTCGTCCGAAAGCATTTTCACGAGCCGTTTTCGCCGGAAGGCATGAACGACCTGCTCTCGGTCCTGCGCCATGCCGCGTCTCCGCCGGCGAGGTCGTGCTGCGACGGCGCGGTACCGAGGACGATCTCTTCCTGGTGCTTACGGGCCGGTTGCAGGTGCGGATCGACCTTCCCGCCGGTGGCGCGGTGACGGTCGACGAAGTGGGTCCCGGCGGCGTCGTCGGGGAGATGGCGCTGCTCACCGGCAACGCCCGCTCGGCGACGGTCACCGCGCTGGAGCACGCGGACTTCGCGCAGCTCGCGCGCGGCGACTTCGAGCGCCTGGCCGCCAGGCATCCGGATGCGCTGAACGAGTTCCTGCAGCGCATCCTGCCGCGGCTGCGCCGAACGCAGATGATCCACGCGCTGATCGAGCTGTTCGGCGCGCTGGACGGCCGGGCGCTCGCGGAGCTCGAGGGCGAGCTCGAATGGGTGAGGCTGCCCGGGGGCACGACGCTCTTCCGCGAAGGCGACCACGGCCACGACGTGTACATCGTCGTCAACGGCCGCCTGCGCGCGACGGTCGTCGACGGCGAAGGCCGGACGCGCATCCTCGAAGAGGTCGGTCGCGGCGCCGCCGTCGGCGAGCTCGCCCTGCTCACGGGCGAGCCGCGCGCGGCGACCATCGTCGCCGTGCGCGACAGCGATCTGCTCAGGCTGTCCCGCGCCTCGTTCGACGCGCTGCTCGACGCGGCACCCGCGCGCGATGATGCAGATCGCCCGCGCCGCCGCGCTGCGTCTGCGGCATTCCGTCCAGGGGCCCCCGCGCGCCGCTGCGCCCCATACGTTTGCGGTGATTCCGGCGGGTCCCGGGGTTCCGCTCACCGCCTTCGCCGCGCGGCTTGTCGAGGCCCTGCGCACGCACGGGGCGGTGCTGCATCTCACGAGCGGCGAGGTCGACCGCCTGCTCGCGAAGCCGGGGATCGCCCAGTGCGCGGACCACGACGTCGTGCACGAGTCGGTCGTCGCGTGGCTGTCGGCGCAGGAGCGCGAGCACCGCTTTCTCGTGCTCGAGGCGGACGCCGACTGGACGCCGTGGACGCGCCGCGTGCTGCGCCAGGCCGACCGGGTGCTGATCGTCGGCCGTGCCGGTGACGATCCGGCGCCCGGGCGCATCGAGACGGCCGCCACGGAAATGGGTGTCACATCGCGCCGCGAGCTCGTGCTGCTGCAGCCGGATCACTGCGTGCAACCTGGCGGCACGCCGGCCTGGCTCGCGCCACGCCAGGTCGCCGCACATCACCACGTGCGCCTCGGGCGCGAGGGCGACGTTCGCCGCCTCGCGCGCCGCGTGAGCGGTCGCGCGGTGGGCCTGGTGCTGGGCGGCGGCGGCGCGCGCGGATTCGCGCACATCGGCACGCTGCGCGCGCTGGCCGAGGCCGGCGTCGAGGTCGACCTCGTGGGCGGGGCCAGCATCGGCGCGCTGATCGCGGCGGCGCATGCGAGCGGCGTCTCCGTCGACCGGATGGTCGAGCTCGCGGGGTACTTCGCGTCGCGCCGGAAGCTGCTCGACCGCACCCTGCCGATCACCTCGCTGATGGCCGGCCGCAAGGTCAGCGCCATCTACCAGCAGATGTTCGGCGAGATGCTGATCGAAGACCTGTGGATACCCTTGTTCGCCGTGTCGAGCGGCCTCAGCCGCGCGCACACGGTCGTCCACAGCCGCGGACTGGCGTGGCGGGCGGTGCGCGCGAGCACCGCGATCCCGGCGATCTTTCCACCGCTCCTCGCCGACGACGGCGAGGTGCTGGTCGACGGCAACGTGATGAACAACATGCCGCTCGACGTGATGCGCGAGTGGTGCGAAGGCGGCACCGTGATCGGCCTCAACCCCATGCCGACCAACGACAAGATGACGCCGTACCACTTCGGCGCGAGCCTGACGGGGTGGGAGGCGCTCAAGGGGCGAATGGGATTGTTCGGCTCGCGCACGCGCGCCCCGTCGATCATCGGCAGCGTCATGCGGGCCACCGAAATCAACAGCGCCAACCGCATGCGCCTGGCGTCGTTCCGCGGACTCGCGGACCTCCTGATCGAGCCGCCCCTCGATACGTTCCCGATTCTCGCGTTCGACCGCTACGAGCCGATCATCGAGATCGGTTACGAAAGCGCGCGCGAGGCGATCGCCGCCTGGCGGGTCGCGAAGGCCGGAGCGGCGTAGGCGCGGCTACCGCAGGTGCGGCTTCCGCGCCGCGCGCTTCCGCGCCGCAAGCTCGTCGGGGGACAACGCCGTCGCCCCGAACACCCGTTCGCTCAGCCGCGCTTCGCGGCCGTCGACTTGTACTTGGCGAGGTGCCGCGTCGGCAGCGCCAGCGCGTCGCGCCGGAACGGGTCGCCCAGCTCGCGCGTCACCATCATCTCGAGGATCGTCGTCTTGCCCTCGCCTTGCGCCTTCGCCGCTGCGCGCAGCGCCGGTCCGACGTCGCCCGATCTTGTCGATCGTCTGCCCCTCGGCGCCCATCGCCCTCGCCACCGCCGCCCACGACGGCTGCCTGTCGAGGTTCACGCCGACGAAGCGGTTTTCGTAGAAGTCGACGTGGTTCTTCTTCTCGGCGCCCCACTGGCCGTTGTTGAACACGACCGCCGTCACCGGAATGTTCTCGCGAACGCAGGTCTGGATCTCGCCGAAGCTCATCCCCCACGCGCCGTCGCCGACGTAGGCGATCGCCGGCCGGTCGGGCGCCGCGACCTTTGCGCCGATGATCGTCGGAAAGGCGTAGCCGCAGTTGCCGAAGCTCATCGCCGCGAACATCGAGCGCGGGCGATCGAAGCGCAGGTACGAGTTCGACACCGAGCAGATGTTGCCGATGTCGGTCGACACCATCGCGCCCTCGGGCATCGCGCGCTCGAGCTCGCGCAGCATCTGCCGCGGGTGCATGTAGGTGGAGTTCTTCGACACCTCGAGCGACCACGCGTCCGTCTCGTGCGCCCAGCCGTCGAGCTCGGCTTCCCACGCCTTCTTGACCGCGGCGATGTCGGCGAGCCGCGCGTCCCTGTTCGCGACGCACGCGAGCGCCTTGCCCGACAGGCGCGCGACGAGCGCCAGCGCGGCCGCCTTCGCATCGCCGCAGATGCCCACCGAGATCGGCTTGACGAGCCCCAGCATCTTGGCGTCGGCGTCGACCTGGATGATCTTCGCGTCCTTCGGCCAGTATTCCATCCCGTACTGCGGCAGCGTGCCGAACGGCCCGAGCCGCGTGCCCAGCGCCAGCACGACGTCGGCCTTCGCGATCAGCTTCATCGCCGCCTTGCTGCCCTGATAGCCGAGCGGGCCGACCCACAGCGGGTGCTTCGCCGGGAACGAATCGTTGTGCAGGTAGCTGTTGGCGACCGGCGCCGACAGGAGCTCGGCGAGCCGGATCGCTTCGGGTTGACCGTTGGCCATCACGACTCCGCCGCCGCAGAGGATCACCGGGAATTTCGCTGCCTGCGAGCAGTTCCGCCGCCGCATCGAGGCTCCTCTCGCCGCCGGCGCCGCGCTCGATCACCATCGGCCGCGGGATCTCGCACTCGATGTCGCCGTAGAAGAAGTCGCGCGGGATGTTGAGCTGCGTCGGTCCGAGCTCGAGGTGCGCGCGATCGAACGCGCGGCCGGTCAGCTCGGCCATCCGCGCGCGGTTGTTGACGTGCGCCTGGAACTTGGTGATCTTCGAGAAGATCGGCAGCTGCTCGGTTTCCTGGAATCCGCCGAGGCCGAGCGTCGCGCTGCCGGTTTCGGGCGTGATGACGACGACCGGCGAGTGCGCCCAGAACGCGGCGGCCGTCGACGTGACGAAGTTGGTGATGCCCGGCCCGTTCTGCGCGATGCACACGCCGTGCCGGCCCGACACGCGCGCGTAGCCGTCGGCCATGTGGCCCCCGCCCTGCTCGTGGGCGACCGAGATGAAGCGGATGCCGGCGAGCGGGAAGAGGTCGAGCGCGTCCATGTACGCCGAGCCGACGATGCCGAAGACATCCCTGACGCCGTTGGCGACGAGCGTCTCGACGAACGCCTCGGACGGGGTCATCTTCTGCTTGCCGGTGACGGCAGCGGCATTTCGACGGGCTTGTTCATGGCTTGCTCCGGAAGGACTGGCGTGGAGAGGTCGAGTCTTCCACAGTGCCCGATGGTGCGCAAGCGATCGCACGCCGTCCGGGTGTTGCCAAGTCGGGGCGAACTGTCTACATTCACCGGGCCATCGCCGGATCGCCGAAGATGCGACCGGCGGCGCCCGCCACCGCACCAATCACTCAGGGAGGATCCATGAAACGACATTGGCTTTCGCTCGGGATGGTCGCGCTGTTCGCCGCCATGCTCGACGGCGGCACCGCGCTCGCGCAAACCACGCAGCAACCGGTCAGGATGCGCATCCAGACCGCGGTGCCGTCCGCGTCGATCTACTTCGAGCTGCTGAAGCGGATGGGCGATCGCATCGACCGGATGTCGGCGGGACGCGTGAAGATGGAATTCCTGCCCGACGGCGCCGTCGTGCCGGCGTTCGAGATCCTCGACGCGGTCGACAAGGGCATCGTCGAAGGCGGTTACGCGTGGACACACTACTGGTCCGGCAAGAATCCCGACGGCGGGGCTCTTCTCCAATCCGATGGCGGGCGCGGGCGTCGGCCTCGACCAGCTGTCGCACGTCGCGTGGATCTACGAAGGCGGCGGCTACGACCTCTATCGCAAGCTCTACTCGGACGTGCTGAAGGTCAACGTCGAGCCGATCTTCGTCCAGCCGATGGGCCCGGACCCGCTCGGCTGGTTCAAGACGCCCATCAACAGCACCGCCGACTTCAAGAAGATGAAGTACCGCTCGCCGCCGGGGATCACCGGCGAGATCTTCAAGGAGATGGGCGTCGCGGCCGTCGCGCTTCCCGGCGGCGAGATCGTGCCGGCGGCGCAGCGCGGCGTGATCGACGCCGCCGAATGGATCGGGCCCGCCGACGACCTGAACCTCGGCCTGCAGACGGTGTGGAAGCACTACTACCTGCAGGGCCTGCACCAGTCGACCGACATCGGCGAGATCCTGATCAACAAGACGGTCTGGGACAAGCTCTCGCCGGACCTGAAGGAGATCATCCGCACCGCGGCGATGGCGTCGATGATGGAGACCTACACGTTCAACGTCTATCGCAACGCGCAGGCGGTCGTGCGGCTGCGCAACGAGTTCAAGGTCGAGATCCACGACACGCCGAAGGACTTCTTCCCCGAGTTCGTCCGCGCGACCAACGTCGTGCTCGATCGCTACGCGGCGAAGGACGCGTTCTTCAAGCAGGTGCTCGACTCGCAGCGCAATTTCGCGAAGATCGTCGTCCCGTACTGGACGAAGATCAACGACCTGTACTCGAACCTCGGCAACGCCGCCCTCGCCGCGCCGCCGAAGTAGCGCCTCGACCCCATCCACCCGCAGCACCGGCCGGTCGCCCCGCGACCCGGCCGGGTTGCGCCGTCCCCGCGAGAGTCGCGATGTCCAAGCCGAGCCTGACCGTTCGCGCGCGTCGCGCGCGCAATCGACGCCGTCGTTCTCTTCGTCGGCAAGGCCGTCGCCTGGCTGATCCTGCCGATGGTGCTGAGCCTCGTCTGGGAGGTGACGGCCCGCTACGTCTTCAACGCGCCGACCGAGTGGGCCTACGACATGACGTTCATGCTCTACGGCACGTTCTTCATGCTGGGCTCGGCGTGGACGCTGCAGCGCGGCGGGCACATCCGCACGGACTCGTTCTATTCGAAATGGAGCGAGCGCACGCGGGCGCGCGTCGACCTCGCCTGCTACCTCGTGTTCTTCTTTCCGGCCATCGCGATCTTCGCCTGGCTCGGATGGGAGTACTTCTGGAAATCGTTCCAGCAGAACGAGCGGATCGTCACCAGCCCCTGGCTGCCGATCGTCTGGCCGTTCAAGTTCGTGATGCCGCTCTCGGCGGTGCTGCTGCTGCTGCAGGGCATTTCCGAGTTCGTGCAATGCTGGGGTCGCGCGTTCGGGCCCGGCGCCGATGACACCACGATCATGCCGGCCGGCGGCGACGGCGAGGTCTCGACATGAGCGCCGCCGGGCCGTCCCAAGGCGCGAATCGCGCCCCCTCGGGGGGCAGCGCGGCGGCGCCAGCCGCAAGCGTGGGGGCGCACCCATGACTCCGGAGTGGTTCGGGATCGTCCTGCTCGGCGTGCTGTTCGTCGCGATCTTCATCGGCTTCCCGATCGCGTTCACGCTGATCGCGGTCGCGGCGATCGGCGGCTACGCGATGCTCGGGCCGCTGGCGCTGCACCTGATGACGCTGCAGGTCTTCTCGGTGATGCGCGATCCGACGCTGGCGTCGGTCCCGTTCTTCCTGTTCATGGGCTTCCTGCTCGAGCAGTCGGGCCTCATGGAGCGGCTGTTTCGCGGCATCCAGCTCGCGTTCGCGTCGGTGCGCGGCTCGCTGTACCTGGCCGTGCTGGTGACCGCGACGATCTTCGCCGCGGCGACGGGCATCGTCGGCTCGTCGGTGACGCTGCTGGGCGTGATGGCGGCGCCGGCGATGACGCGCTCGGGCTACGACATGCGGCTGTCGGCCGGCGCGATCACCGCCGGCGGCACGCTCGGCATCCTGATCCCGCCGTCGGTCATGCTGATCGTGATGGGACCGGTGGTCGGGGTCCCGGCGACCGACCTCTTCGCCGCGGCGGTCATCCCCGGGCTGGTGCTGGCGCTGCTCTACATCGTCTACACGCTCGTCACGCAGCTATCTCAATCCGGCGCTCGGCCCGGCGCTGCCGCCGGAGGAGCGCGCCGAGTCCATCGGCGAGGTCGTGCGCGAGCTCGCGTTCGGCATCGCGCCGATCGTCGTCGTCATCTTCGCGACGCTCGGCGTCATCCTCGCCGGCATCGCGACGCCCACCGACGCCGGCGCGGTCGGCGTCGTTCGCCGTGCTGCTGATGACGCTCGCGTACCGGCGGATGACGTGGGCGAAGTTCCGCAAGGCCGTCTATTCGACGCTGCTCACGTCCTGCATGATCCTGCTGCTCGTCGCCGCGTCGAACTACTTCGGCGCCGTGTTCTCGCGTCTCGGCAGCGCGACGCTGATCGCCGAATCGCTGCTGCAGCTCGACCTGCCGCCGACGGTGATGCTGCTCCTCATCCTCGGGATCATCTTCGTGCTGGGCTGGCCGCTCGAATGGGTGCCGATCGTGCTGATCGTCGTGCCGATCATGCTGCCGCTCGTCCAGAAGCTCGGCATCGACCTCGTCTGGTTCTGCACGCTGGTCGCCGTGTGCCTGCAGACCGCGTGGCTGTCGCCGCCGGTCGCGCTGTCCGCCTACTTCCTGAAGGGCGTCGTGCCCGACTGGGACCTCGGCCGACATCTACGCGGGGATGATGCAGTTCATGGTGCTGCAGATCGTCGGCCTGCTGCTGCTGCTCGCGTTCCCGCAGCTCGCGCTGTGGCTGCCGGCGGTGTTGCGCGACTGACGCGGCGGGTCGGATCTGGCTTGGTTCGCGTCGGAGTCGGCGCGGCGGCATGCGACGGAGCGGGGGGTTCGCGGCGGGCGCATGCAGCATCCTAAGCCTGCCGCGAACCCGCCCGCTCCGCGACGGCGCGGGCAGCGCCGACGCGTCAGCCCATCACCTGCGCGGGCTCGACGTACGCGTAGCCCAGCGCTTCGGCCACCGGCTGGCACGTCACCTTGCCGAACGCGACGTTGAGCCCGTTCCTCAGGTGCACGTCGTCGGCGAGCGCCTTCTTCCAGCCCTTGTCGGCCAGCGCCAGCACGAACGGCAGCGTCGCGTTGTTGAGCGCGAACGTGGACGTGCGCGGCACGCCGCCCGGCATGTTGGCGACGCAGTAGTGCGTGACGCCGTCGACGACGTAGACGGGATCGGCGTGCGTCGTCGCGTGCGAGGTCTCGAAGCAGCCGCCCTGGTCGATCGCGACGTCGACGATGACCGAGCCCGGCTTCATCCGCTTGACGAGCGCCGCCGAGACGAGCTTCGGCGCCGACGCGCCGGGAATCAGCACGCCGCCGATGACGAGGTCGGCGCTCGTCACGTGATTCTCGACCGCGTCGTGCGTCGAGAACACGGTGTTGAGCGGCCGGCCGAACTGCCGCCACAGCGCGCGCAGCACGTCGACGTTGCGGTCGAGCACCCACACCTCGGCGCCCATGCCGAGCGCGATGTGGCACGCGTGCGAGCCGACGACGCCGCCGCCGAGGATCACGACCTTCGCCGGATCGACGCCCGGCACGCCGCCCAGCAGCATGCCGAGGCCGCCGTGCGGCTTCTCGAGGTAGTACGCGCCGGCCTGCACGGCCATCCGGCCCGGCGACCTCCGACATCGGCGCGAGCAGCGGCAAGCCGCCGCTGGCCGACGTGACCGTCTCGTAGGCGATGCACACCGCGCCGCTCGCGACGAGGTCCTTCGCCTGCTCGGGGTCCGGCGCGAGGTGCAGGTACGTGAACAGGATCTGCCCGTTGCGCAGCATCGCGCGCTCGACCGCCTGCGGCTCCTTGACCTTGACGATCATGTCGGCCGCGGCGAACACCTCGGCGGCGGTGCCGACGACCTTCGCGCCCGGCCTTGCGGTAGGCGTCGTCGTCCATGCCGATGCCCTGCCCGGCGTTGTGCTCGACGACCACTTCGTGACCGTGCGCGACGACCTCGCGCACGCTGCCGGGGACGAGCCCGACGCGGTTTTCCAGGACCTTGATTTCCTTCGGGACGCCGATGCGCATGGGAAGTCTCCGGGAAGGTCGGGGCCGCGGCGACGCGTACGCCGCGGGCGCGCGAGCCGCGTCCGCGCGCCGGCATCGCCGCATTCGCCTCGCAAAGGTGTACGATTGAGCGTTGATCCTAGCACAACGCTGACCCCGGCGCCGCCCCCTGCGGCCGCCCGCCGGGCGGCCTGGATGGAGACCACGATGGGCCACGCCGAACTGACGATCCACGACCAGTCCGCGACGCAGCGGCTCTCGCTCGACGAATACTGGATGCCGTTCACGCCCAACCGCGAATTCAAGGCCGACCCGCAGATGGTCGTCCGCGCGGAAGGGATGTACCTGTGGAACGACCGCGGCGACAAGATCATCGACGCGTCGTCGGGCCTGTTCTGCGTTTCCGCGGGACACGGCCGCAAGGAGATCGCCGACGCCGTCGGCAAGCAGCTGCGCGAGCTCGACTTCTGCGCGCCGTTCCTGCGGGCGCATCCGAAGCAGTTCGAGCTCGCGACGCGCGTCGCCGAGCTCACGCCGGGCGATCTCAACCGGATCTTCTTCGTGCAATTCCGGCTCCGAGTCGGTCGACACCGCGATGAAGGTCGCGCTCGCCTACCACCAGGCGACGCGGCCAGGGCGGACGCAACGTCTTCGTCTCGCGCGAGCGCGCCTATCACGGCGTCAACTTCGGCGGCGTGTCGCTGTCGGGGCTCGTCAACAACCGCCGCAAGTACGGGCCGGGGCTGCCGGGCATCGCGCACATGCGGCACACGCACCTGAAGGAGAACTTCTTCACGCAGGGCGAAGGCGCGCACGGCGTCGAGCTCGCCGAGGACCTCGTCCGGATCGTCAACCTGTATGGCGCCGAGAACATCGCCGCGTGCTTCGTCGAGCCGATCGCCGGCTCCACGGGCTGCCTCGTGCCGCCGAAGGGCTACCTGAAGCGGCTGCGCGAGATCTGCGATGCGCACGGCATCCTGCTCGTGTTCGACGAAGTGATCACGCGGCTACGGCCGCACCGGGCAGACGTTCGCCGCGCAGAGCTTCGGCGTCACGCCCGGACATCATGACGATGGCCAAGGGGATCACCAACGGCGCGCAGCCGATGGGCGCGGTGGCGGTCAGCGAGCGCATCCACGACACGATCATGGGCGCGCGCCCGAAGGCGCGATCGAGTTCTTCCACGGCTACACGTACTCGGGCCATCCGGCGTCCTGCGCCGCCGGCCTCGCCACGCTCGACATCTACCGGAACGAGGGCCTGTTCGAGCGCGGGCGCGAGCTGTCGCCGTACTTCCTCGACGCGCTCTTCTCGCTGAAGGACATCCCGGTCGTCGCCGACATCCGCGGCTACGGAATGATGGCGGCGATCGACGTCGCACGCGGACGGCGCGCCGGGCAGGCGCGGACAGATCTTCCAGAAGAAGCTGTTCGCGAACGGCCTCAACCTCAAGACCACCGGCGACTGCGCGATCATCGCGCCGCCGCTGATCGCCGACCGCGTCGCACGTCGACTGATGGCCGACATCCTGCGCAAGACGCTCGCCGCGCTCTAGGGCCTGCCAGCACGAATCACCGAAGCCGCCGCGCCGCGCCGGACGAGCGCCGCCGGCATTGTGTCGTTGACCGCCGTACAGAGGAGGAACCATGAAAAGACTGATCGTCGGCGCCGCGTTGGCGCTCGCGGCATCGCTGCCGGCCTGGGCGCAGAAGACGGTGACGTTCGCGTACCAGGACATGATGAACCCGTTCCGCTGGGTGCAGCAGATCGGGCGAGATCGAGAAGGCGACCGGCTACAAGATCAACTGGCGGCAGTTCGGCGGCGGCGGCGACGTGATCCGCGCGATGGCCTCCGGCGACGTCGCCATCGGCGAAGTGGGCTCCACCGGCGTCGCGACCGCCATCAGCCAGGGCATGGACGTCGAGCTGTTCTGGATCCTCGAGGACATCGCCGCGGCCGAGGCGCTGGTCGCGCGCAACGGCAGCGGCGTCAACACGATCGCCGACCTCAAGGGCAAGAAGATCGCGACACCGTTCGTCTCGACCTCGCACTTCCAGCTGCTGTACGCGCTGAACAAGGCGGGACTCAAGGCGACGGACGCGCAGGTGCTCAACATGCGGCCGCCGGAGATCGCCGCCGCCTGGGGCCGCGGCGACATCGACGCCACGTTCATCTGGGATCCGGTGCTCTCGCAGGTCAAGAAGACCGGCAAGGTGCTGACGACGTCCGGCGACATCTGCAAGCAGGGCGCCTGCACGTTCGACGGCCTGATCGTCACGCGCAAGTTCGCGAAGGAGAATCCGGACTTCATGGTCGCGCTGGTCAAGGCGCTCGCCAAGGCGGACGCCGACTACCGCGGCAACGCGAAGGCGTGGACCGGCGACGCCGCCAAGGTCGCGGCGGTCGCCAAGTGGTCGGGGGCCAAGCCGGAGGACGTTCCCGACGCGATGGCGCTCTACGGCTTCCCGAGCCTCCAGGACCAGGCGTCGCCGGCGTGGCTCGGCGGCGGCGCCAACGGCGCGGCCGCCAAGGCGCTGGCGCAGCAGGCGAACTTCCTCAAGGAGCAGGGCCGGCTGCAGACGGTCGCCCGGACTACAGCAAGTTCGTGACCACCGAGTGGGTGACGCGGGCGATGAAATAGCGCGGCGCGCGTCGGCGCCGTCGGCCGGCGTCCGGCGACCGGAAAGTAGGGTCAGACTCGACTTTCGCGCCGCGATGGCGCGGGTGCCGTTGCCTCGACCGCAAAAGTCGAGTCTGACCCTACTTTCCGTGCCGACGCTCGACATCCGCAACCTCGGCGTCCGCTACGCCGGCAAGACCGGCACGGTCGACGCGCTCGCCGACGTCAACCTCTCGATGCGCGACGGCGATTTCGTCGTCGCCATCGGCGCCTCCGGCTGCGGCAAGACGACGCTGCTCTCGTGCATCGCCGGGTTTCCTGCCGCCGACCGAGGGCTCGATCCTGCTCGACGGCAAGCCGGTGACCGGCCCGGGCGCCGATCGCGGCGTCGTGTTCCAGAAGCACGCGCTGATGCCGTGGCTCAACGTCGTCCGCAACGTCGAGTTCGGGCTGCGGATGCGCGGCGTCGCGCCCGCCGAGCGCCGGCGCGTCGCGCATGGAGAAGCTGCGCCTCGTCGGTCTCGAGGAATTCGCCGGGCGCGCGATCTACGAGCTCTCCGGCGGCATGCAGCAGCGCGTCGGCATGGCGCGCGCGCTCGCGAGCGACCCCGAGCTCCTGCTGATGGACGAGCCGCTGGGCGCGCTCGACGCGTTCACGCGCGAGGCGATCCAGGAGATCATCCTCGACGTCTGGCACGCGACCGGCAAGATGTGCTTCTTCATCACGCACACCGTCGAGGAGGCGCTGTTCCTCGCCACGCACCTGATCGTGATGACGCCGCGGCCCGGGCGCATCTCGCACGAATACGAGCTCGACTTCGGCCGGCGCTTCATCGCGACGCGCGACGCGCGGGCCGTCAAGTCGCATCCCGACTTCATCCGGATCCGCGAGGAAGTGCTCGCCGTCATCCTGCACCGCGAGCCCGGTGCGGTCGCGGCCACCGTCGGCGAATAGCCGTGGCCGCGAACCCGCAGGCGGGCAACGGCCGGCCGAAGACTTCGAGCTATTCGACGCCCGGCGAGGGCAGGAGCACGGCGATCAGCGTCGTGACGATGGCCGGGCTGTTCGCGCTCTGGTGGCTGGCGAGCCACCTCGGCTGGGTGCCGCCGCTGTTCCTGCCCACGCCGGAGACGGTGTTCACGCGGCTCTACGAGTCGGCGATGGGCCAGCTCACCGACGCGCCGCTCGCGACGCACTTCGGCTGGTCGATGTTCCGCGTGTTCAGCGCGTTTCTCGCGGCCTGCGTGACGGCGATCCCGATCGGCATCGCGATGGGCGTGTCGCGGATCGCGCGCGGCATCTTCGATCCGCCGATCGAGTTCTACCGCCCGCTGCCGCCGCTCGCCTATCTGCCGCTCATCATCATCTGGTTCGGCATCGACGAGCTGTCGAAGGTGCTGCTGATCTACCTGGCCTGCTTCGCCCCGCTGGCGATGAGCGCGCCGCGCCGGCGTGCGCTCGGTGTCGCAGGAGCAGATCCACGCCGCGTACTCGATGGGCGCGTCGAGATGGCAGGTGATCCGGCACGTGATCATTCCCGCGGCGATGCCGGAGATCCTGACGTCGATGCGCATCGCGATCGGCTTCGGCTGGACGACGCTCGTCGCCGCCGAGATGGTGGCGGCGACGCACGGCCTCGGCCAGATGGTGCTCAACGCCTCGAACTTCCTGCGCACCGACATCGTGATCATGGGCATCGTCGTCATCGGCGCGGTCGCCTACCTGTTCGACCTGCTGATGCGCTACGTCGAGCGGCTGCTCGTGCCCTGGAAGGGCAAGGTGTGAGCTGCGCAGCGCTCCTCCAGTCCTGCCGAGCGAAAGGGTTCGCTGGCGGGCTTATGATGATTCGTGCGCCCGCCTGCGAACCCGCTCGCTCGGCTGCGTCCACCGCCTGACGGCACGGTCCGTCGGGAACATGACCCCGCTCGCCTCGAAGCTCTTCCCATTTCTGTCGTGGCGCGACCGCGTCACGCGCGCGACGCTGCGCGCCGACCTTCTTGCCGGCCTGATCGGCGCAATGGTCGTGCTGCCGCAGGCCGTGGCCTTCGCGACTCTCGCGGGAATGCCGCCGGAGTACGGCCTCTACTGTGCGATGCTGCCGGTCGCCGTCGCGGCGCTGTGGGGGTCGTCGTGGCACCAGATGTCGGGGCCGACGAACACCATTTCGCTGGCGATCTTCGCGACGATGGCGCCGCTCGCCGCCCCGGGGAGCCCCGGCTACGTCAAGCTCGTCCTGACGCTCGCGCTCATCGTCGGCCTGATCCAGCTGGCGATGGGGCTCGCGCGCCTCGGCACGCTCGTGAACTTCATCTCGCACACCGTGATCGTCGGCTTCACGGCCGGCGCCGGACTGTTGATCATCGCGGCGCAAATCCGCAACTTCTTCGGGATCCCGATTCCCGCCGGCGCGCATTTCTTCGAGAGCCTGCGCGCGGCGGTCACGCACGCCGGATCGGCCGACCCGTGGATCATCGCGACGTCGGTCGCAACGCTCGCCGCCGCCGTGGCCGCACGCCGCCTCGTGCCGCGCGTGCCGTACATGATCGTCGCGATGATCGCGGGGAGCGTGTTCGCCTACGGGCTTGCCGTCCTCGGCAAGGCGACGGTGCCGACGATCGGCACCCTGCCGAGCGGATTTCCGCCGTTGTCGTTGCCGTCGTTCGACCCGGCGGATTGGCGCAGGGTCGCGCCGGCCGCACTAGCGCTGACCGTGCTGGCGCTGGCCCAGGCGGTGTCGGTCGCACGCGCCGTCGCGCTGCGTACCGGGCAGCGAATCGACGGCAACCAGGAGTTCATCGGCCAGGGCCTGTCCAACATCGTCGGCGCATTCGCGTCCGGCTACCCGTCGTCGGGCTCGTTCAACCGGGTGTGGCTCAACTTCGAGGCCGGCGCGAAGACTCCGCTCGCGGCCGCCTCTTCGGCCGCGTTCCTGCTCGTCATCGTGCTCGCGGTCGCACCGCTGGGCGCGCACCTCCCGCTTGCCGTCATGGCCGCGATGCTGGTCGTCGTCGCGCTGGGCCTGATCGACGTCGCCGAGGTGCGCCGGATCGTGCGCACCAGCCCCAGCGAGGCGCTGGTGCTCGTCGTGACCTTCCTCTCGACGCTCGCGCTCCAGCTGGAGTTCGCCATCTTCCTCGGCGTGCTGACGTCGCTGCTTCGTCTACCTCAACCGCACGACGCACCCGCAACTGACGCCGGTCGCGCCCTCACGCACGTCGGCGCAGCGCCGATTCGCGCACACTTCGGAAACCGGCGCGCCCGAGTGCCCGCAGCTCGCGATGCTGCGCGTCGATGGCTCGCTTTTCTTCGGCGCGGTCGATCACGTCCACGACGAACTGCACGAATTGCGCGAATCGAGCCCGCAGCGGCGCCATCTGCTCCTGATCGGCAGCGGCATCAACTTCATCGACGTCGCCGGGGCCGAGCTTCTCCTCCACGAGTCGAAGCTCGTGCGCGAAGCCGGCGGCGCGCTCTACCTCTGCAATCTGAAGCCTGCGGTCCGCGATCTCCTCGACGCGCGGCGGACTTCTCGATCTCATCGGTCGCGATTGCGTCTTCGACACCAAGGACGAGGCGATCCGCACGATCTACGCGCGGCTCGACAGTGCGATCTGCCGGACCTGCACGGCGCGAATCTTCAACGAGTGCCAGTCGGTGCTGCCGGACGGGTCACGGCGGGAGACATAGCGGGGCTGGAGACTCGTAGCGGCAACGCGCTGGCGCAGGTGACCTCGCACGACCAACGCTTGCTTGGCGTCGATTGACCCGACCACTCCGGCCACTCGCTCTGCCCTCAGCGGACGGTAGGCGTCGCCGTCAAGGCCCACCGCAGCATTCATCAGCAGGGCGAGAACGACCCGCTGCCCCAATCGCGCCAGCCGGTGATAAGCTGCCTCGGCGGCCTCGTAGGGTTGGATCTCCAATCCTTAGTTGGTCGATGGAGGAGAACAATGAAGCTTTACGATTTCGAACTGTCCGGTAATAGCTACCGCATCCGATTGCTGCTATCCCTTCTGGGCGTAAAGCATGAGGCGGTGACCGTCAACCTGACGAAGGGCGAGAACCGAGAGCCGTGGTTCCTCAAGCTCAATCCCCGCGGTCAGGTCCCCACACTCGACGACGGTGGCACGGTAGTGTGGGACTCCATGGCCATCCTCGTGTACCTCGCCCGCAAATACGGCGGAAGAATGGCTGCCCCATTGATCCGCAGGGCATGGCCGAGGTGATGCAGTGGCTGGCGCTCATGGAGAACGAGACCCTTTATGGCCTCGCCAAGGCGCGAGTTATCTGCAAGTTCAAGCGCCCCGGCAATCTCGAAGAGGCTCAGCTACTGGGGCGCAAGGGGCTGGACGTGCTGGAGCAGCGGCTGGCTGCGCATCAATGGCTGGCGCTCGACCATGTGACGATCGCGGATATCGCCTGCTTCCCGTATGTCGCTGCTCGCATCCGAGGGCGAGATACAGCTCGATCCCTACGCCAGCGTGCGCAGGTGGATCGAGCGCATCAAGGCCTTGCCGGGCTTTGTCGGCATGCCCGGAATTTGATCTCCGGCCGGATTGCTGCTTCCGACCGAGGCTGTGTGGAAACACTGCCGGTAGGTGGAGGTGCGAGCTCGCGTGGCATTCAGTTGCGATGCCAAGGAGACGCACGGATTGCAGATTGAAACGGTCGGACGTTTACCGCTTTGACCTATGCCTTCATGAAGGCAACCAGCGTCTGCGTGCCGAAGATCTGCAGCATCCGCTTCAAGTTGTAGGCCAAGACGTGCAAGCTCATTTCCGTTCGGACCCGTGGCATGGTCTTGGTGAGGAAGTGGGTCGAGCCCATCCACGCCTTCAGCGTCCCGAAGGGGTGTTCTACCGTCTGTCGGCGTACGCGTGATGCTTCCGGTGTGCGATCCAGGCGACGCTGCATGTCGTCCAACACCTGCTCGTGCTCCCAGCGCGTGATACGGCGGTAGGGGCTGGGCGTGCATTGTGACTTGAGCGGGCAGCGCGGGCAGGCAGACGGCCAATAGCGGTGGAGCGTCTGCCCTTCTCGACCGTCGTCATGCGCCAGATCGCCCGCTCTCCCGCCGGGCACCGGTATTCGTCACGCTTCGGGTCATAGACGAAGTCGCGCTTGTCGAACCGGCCGTCCGCTTTGCTGCCAGAGGTGAGCGGCTTCGGCACCAGCGGCTTGATACCCGCTTCCTCGCACTGCAGAATTTCCTCGCCCTTGAAATAGCCACGGTCGGCCAGCGCCGTCATCTCTTGGTGCCCGATCGCGTCGCGCGCCGCCGTTGCCATGTTCGGTCAGTTGCGTGCGGTCGTGGCCGACGTTGGTGACTTCATGGGCGACGATCATGTGGTGTTGCGTGTCGACGACCGTCTGCACGTTGTAGCCGACGATCCCCGTGCCCCGCCCACTGGTCGCCATCGACCGGGCATCGGGGTCGGTCAGCGAGACCTGCTGATCCGGGGTCTGCAGCATTTGCCGCTCGATCTTGCGCAGCTTGCGGACCTGCGCCTTGACCGCCTCGATCTTCTCCTTCAACTGCGAGACCCGGGCCGCCGGTACGGTGGCCGGCTCGCGATCCGCGCGATCGAGATCATCCAGGTAGCGCGCGATGCTTTCCTCGAGCTGCTTCATCCGCGCTTGCAGCTTGTGCGGCGTGAAGTTCTTGTCCCGGTTGTTGACCGCCTTGAACTTGCTGCCGTCGATGGCGACCACGCCTTCGGTGAACAACCCCACCTGGCGGCTCAACTCGACGAACTCCCGGCAAACCCGGCGGATCGCCTCGCCGTTGTCCTTCCGAAAGTCGGCAATCGTCTTGAAGTCCGGCATCAGCCGGCCGGTGAGCCAGACCAACTCGACATTGCGCTGGGCTTCCCGCTCCAGGCGCCGGCTCGACTGAATACGGTTGAGGTAGCCGTAGATGTAGATCTTCAGCAGCGTCGCCGGGTGGTATGCCGGCCGGCCCGTGGCTGCCGGTTGCGCCCCCGCAAAGCCCAACTCGGTCAGATCAAGCTCGTCGACGAAGGCGTCGACCGCCCGGACCGGATTGTCTTCCGTAATCCAGTCCTCAAGCTGCTCTGGAAACAGCACGCTTTGCGTCCGCTGTTCCCCCTCGATGAATCGGCTCATCCGCAACTCCGCCAGGTCGACCTGCCGACTCTGACCGCGGACGCGTCAAAGAGTTTTCACACAGGCTCGACCCGTTGCAGCCTGTCGCGCTTCCAAGAAGCTGACATTTCGATGCCTGGAAGCCGCCGTTCGATGGCCGCATTCGCGGCCGCCGTGCGGCCCCAAATGTCAAATGCAGCGCTCGCCAAATCCGAAGGGAAATCGTTCGCCCTGACCCCGGAGGGGGTGGATGAGAGCACTTCGGGAACCGATGACCGGCTTGCACATCCCGTTACAACGGATTGGCATCGCAATCAGTAACGATCAGGCGCGGCGTGTGAGCCCTGCCTGGAGTCACCCGCTACTTTCCGATGAGGCCAAGCGCCCTGTCCATTGGAGCTTCTGGGAATCGAGATAATCCCTCCGAGCGGATCGTTCAACTCTTCGATCAGGAAGATCGCGCCCGAGAGCGACAGCGCTCCGAGAAACAGCACGGCGACTGCGATTGCGTTGCGTGGCGCGAACAGGCCGAAGCTCGCGAACATCGCTGCCAGCCAAAGGATGAGCACGACGAGAAACGGCGTCGGGATCGTGTTTTCCTGCTCTTCGATCGCCATCCAGCGCGCTTGAGCTATGGAATCGACGATTTCCAGGGCGCGCGATTGCAGCGCCCGCTGGGCGTCGGTCTGCGGCGAAAGTGAGCGGAGCCTCTGCGTAAACCCTTCTAGCGTGGCCGTTCCTGGGTGGAGGCCAACGAGGAGCGCTGGGAAGCGTCTTTGGGAAAAAGTTGATCGATTCGTGCAGCGAAGCCGATGCGAAGCAATTCGCGTACATCCTTGGTCTCAGGCCCGTATTGCGCGAGCGTGCGATCGAGCAGGATAACCTTGGCGGCCGATTGCCTGAATCCCTCGTTGGCCGTATCGAACGAGCTCTTCCCCGAGGCGACAAGCAGTCCCAGCACCAGCGCGGCAAGTGTCGCAATGAGGCCCGTGACCAACTTCACGACGTCTTCGACGCTTCGCTCAGATGATGTTTGGGCAGGACGGTGCTGAGGAGCATGCCCAGAAGCGCGCCGCCGAAGACGCACACAAGCACGACCAGTCCGATTGCGATGGGTCCCACTTGATCCCCCTTACCCGCAGGCCAAGCCGAGCATACCTCAGGGGATCGTCCCGCAGTCGAACATCTTGTAGACGATGGGCCCCGAGACCTTGTCGAAGAACGCTTGGCGCATCTGCGGATCGCTCTTCAGGAACCCGATGACGCGCTGCTCCTCGGGTCGCCGACAAGGTGATCCAGAAATGCTCAGTCGGTTAGCCGTGAGCAACTGTGGCAGCAGAAGTAAGCTGTCGATGCCTCAGCAGATCCAAGGCAACCGCGCTATTGCAAGTCTTCGCACCTATGAGGATGACCCATAATGAGCGTCGTCGCCCGGCGTGACAGGCCTGAATGTCCGGTTCTCGCAAATTCTCACGCGCTGCTCGGAGGGCTGAAAATGGCCTATTCTGTTGAAAAACTCCAAATCGCATTCACCGCGAATTTTCGCCGGAGTGCTATGCGATCGACAACTTGCTCGGCGAATCCACGTTGCGCTTATTAGAAGGCGCTTGGTCGCACGCTGTCGCAGATTGTATGGTCCCCCACGTCGGAAAAGGAGCGACGCCTCTGCGGGCCTGAAATATTCTCAGCGCCTCTGGAAAATGAGTTTTTCAACAGAATAGGCCGTCCAGAGACCGTCGCCCTTCATGTCTCGCGTCCCCATAGCTGCCGCTCGCCAACTACGGGAGCCGACCTATTTTGTTGAAAAACTCTGCTTCGCGAGGTCCCGAAAGAATTGCGGGCCCTTGGGGGCTTCGTTCAACTTCGGACGCGGGGGAGACACAATCTCGCACCGCGCCCCACCACGATCGTTTTGATCGGCCCTCACGCGATTCACAAGGGCAATAGGCGATCGCGATCAACGCCGACAAGAAATTGTGGCGCATACGATTTCGAGTTTTTCAACAGAATTGACCCGAAGCTGCCGTTGGGCATCGAGCCAAGCGGTCGTAAGACTCCAGCAGCCCATGCCTCGCACCTCGCCGCAAAGGCGGGTCGGACATCCGCTCGATCCGTTCGAGGTCGGCGAGCCACTTTCGGCCGGCGGGTGCCCTGCCGCCGCTTTCCGCCTAAGAGGTTAAGTGCGCCATACCAGGGGCACATGAGAGGGCGCATGCGCCGATGAACGAGCCGCGGCAACAGGTACACCCGCGGCACGACGACAGCCCGCAGCGGCAGCACGACGCCGCTAGCGCGCCCATTCACCGGGGCGACGCCGCGGCCGGCGGAAGCAACCGCACGACCGCAAGCCGACCGTCGGTGCGCCAGCGATCGCCGCCCCCGTTGCGACCCTCGAGCTCGGTATGGAATCCCGTGATCCACTCGACGCCACCCGCCCAGTTCGCGCCGACGATCTTCTGCGCAAGACGATCGCGCTCGGCGTCCACGTCCTCGCCGATGTGATGCGTCACCTGGCCGGTGGTATAGCTCAGCCCGGCGCGCTCGTCGTAGGTGACGGCCCCGAACCACACCGGCAAGCCGTGGCGTTCTTTGCTCCAGCGCCAGAACCGGACGTGGTGGCGATGCTTGGGACCGCCCGGCACCGGCTGCTCGAAGGCCAGGTCCTGCACGCGTCCGAACAGGAACAGCGGGCTGACGGGCGCCGAGTCGTCGGGACGCCGCAACGCAGTGTCCACCGCGATGCGAACGCTCGACTTGAACGTGACCGGATCGGCGGGGAACCAGCCTGCGGCGAGCATCGCCTTCACGACATCGTGCTCGCTGCCTTCCAGCGCGATGTTCGACCGGATCGCCGGGATGCCCGTCGGAGGTGTGCGTGACGCGGTCTACGTCCGGGAGCGGCTTCGCGTGCTCGAAGTAGTACGACCACAACCGGGGCGCGAGCAGGTAAGCCAGGGCGGCCCACAGGACCAGCGCAACCGAGATCCATCGCCAACGCGACCGGCGCTTGCCTGCGGCGCCCTGCACGCCGGCGACCCAACGCTCCGGCTTGTCCACCGACGATCAGCGCCGGCCGCGGCCGCCACCGCCGCGAAAGCCGCCGCCCCCCATGCCGCCGCCGCCGCGGTCGAATCCGCCATGCGATTCCGGCTCGCTGCCGCTGCCGCGGAAGCTGCCGCCATAACTGCGCTCGCCACCTCCCCAAGACGACGCTGCGGAGCGTTGTTCGCCCATGTCGCGCGCGCGCTCCTCCGACTCCATCGACCGCGCGCCCTCGCCGCTCGCGCTGCTCCAGCCGCCGCTGCTGTTGTGTTGCTCCCAGCCGCTGCCCGTGTTCTTGTAGACGTTGCCGTTGACGTCGGCGTAGTGATCGTTGCCCACGGTCGCGGCGCGCACGTCGTTGCCGCCGGGGCCGCTGACGTTCGCGCGGGCGACGTTGGTCGACTGCCCCGTGTACGCGTTGCCGACGGTTCCGTCGCGCGCCCGACCGGCGACGCCGGTCTTCGTGTTCGTCGCGCCGCGCGTCCCGCTCGCGTAGTTGCCGGTGTAGACGTTGCCGACCGTGCCGCGCTGGCCGCGGCGAGGTTGCCCGGTCTTCGAGTTGTACGAGCGCCCGCCTGGCCGGACCACGCGTTGCCGGTCCAGGCGTTGTAGCCGCCGGACGAACGCGTGACGGCGCTCGCGTTGCCCCACTGGTGGTACGACGTTGCCCGTCGGACCAGCCCACGTCGCCCGGACCCCAGACCGCCGCAGCCGCCGCGGCGCCCCACGCCGCGCCGCAGTACGCAGCCCCATACGGCGCGCCGCCCCATCCCCACCCGCCCCATCCCCACCGACCGCCGACCATAGCGCCCACCCCAGCCGCATCCGTAGCCGAACCCGTGCCCAGCCCGTCCACGGCGAGTACCGGCGATGCCGAAGCCGTACGTCACCGGAGGGCCGTACCAGACCGTACCGATCCAGGGCGCGTACGAGTAGCCGGTGCCGTAGACGACGGTGCTCGTGGCGACGATCGCGCCCATGTAGCCCGGCAGGTAGCCGACGTCGACCGTCGGGCGTCGCTTCGTACACCCGGACGTAGGTGACGTAGTAGAGCGGCGAACTCGGGCGGGATCGAGTAGATGACCGCGGGGACCGAGGCCGCGACCGCCCACGGACCGCTGCCGAGTCGGCCGACGAACCAGACGCCGTTCTGGCAGCGCGTACCAGCTCCGCCCGGGCACCAGGATGAGCGGCGACGCCGCGTTGACGACGTACTGCAGCGGCGTGCCTTCGATCGGCTTGAGTTGGGCGGGCCGTCGATCTTACGGGTGAGGGCTTCGTCTCCGCTTTCGTCACGGCCGCCGTCTGCGGAATGCTGTTGGCGATCAGCGGCTTCCTGCGCCTGCGCCGTGCCGGGCACGGACGCCTTCACGTTCTCCTTGGGCTGTCATCGGGGATCGCGGCGAAATCCTTCGGGAGGGCGCCTTCGCCGCGACGTACGTCCACGGGCCTTCGGGCCCGTCGCGCGGAACCAGCGCCCGTCAGCAGCACGTAGGACTGCTGGTCCGCGAGGTCCGTAAAGACTTGGCGTCGGTGTTCTTGACGTACAGCAGCGATCCCGTGCCGTCGAGGCCGACGTAGTCGGGCGCGCCGTCGGTGACGATCAACTCGGTCGGCTTGGTCACGACGATGACGCCGGGGACGCCGGTCGCGAGCGAAGGCTTCTTGCCCGTCTTCTCGTCGGCCGGCCCTTCCATCAGATCGACCGCGCCGCTCTTGCCGAGGTCGGCCGCGGCCTTCGCGATGCCCGGCGGAACGGTCGCGGCGACCTTCCACGGCCCGGCGAGGCCCGGTGCGCTGAGGAAGCCGTCGAACAGATGGAAGTAGATCGTGTTGCCGTCGCGCAGTAGCAGCGGACGCGTGTTGAGGACGCGTTGGTACGAGGTTCCCGGCGCGCCACGCCACGCTGGGTCGCCGTCGATGGTGACCAGCACCGCGGGTGTGGGCGAAAAGACGAACTGCGGCACTGGATTCTGCACGCGCACCGCCTTCGCCTGG
>CAWHXL010000013.1:0-194160 GCA_963833295.1 uncultured beta proteobacterium
AGACCTGTCGATCACCAAGACAGACGGCAACACAACCGACGTTGCCGGGATCGACAGTTTTCCACTTCTCGGGCTGCAAGAGCCTTTCTCGGTCTTTGGACACTCGCCTGGTAGGATCGCTGTCTTCGTTTTTTTCGTCTTGAGTGGATATCTGGTTTGCGAGAGCTGGCATCGCGATCCCAACGTCAGGCGTTTTCTGATCAGGCGTGGGCTGCGAATACTGCCTGGCCTTGTGGTTTCGGTGTGCGTCACTGTCTTCTTGATCGGACCCTTGGCTACTGTGGTGCCGATCAAAGAGTACTTCCGATCGGAAATCACTTGGAGTTACCTTCTCAGCAACTCCAGCCTGATCGTCAATCAGCGTGCCCTTCCAGGGGTTTTCGAAGCGAATCCTTACGCGGCAATCGTCAACGGTTCGCTCTGGACGCTGCGTTACGAGGCCGCCATGTACGTTGTCCTAGCCGGAATCGGCGCCATTTCGCGTGGCCGCGATATAGGCTTTTGGGTCTTGGCTGCGCTGCTGCTCAGCGCGTCAGCGTGGGGCGCGCCCGTAGCGCCCGCGGGGTCGAATACTACTGGCTGCCGCTACCGGTCGTCTGGCGGGTTGGTCTCAGAGCTCGACGGCATTTGGCTCCTGTGGTTCGGCATATTCTTCTTTGCTGGCGCCTCGCTATATCGATTTCGGCAAAGCGTAAGGCTGACGATTTGGCGGGCGGTAGCGCTATGTGTCGCATCGTCCTTGCTCGCAGGGACTATCTGGGGGACGCTCCTGCTGTGGTTGACCGTCTCCTTATGCCACACTCGCTTGCGCCTTCGGAGCTCCTGCCATCCTGCGACGCTTCGGCAAAGGGCGCGACCTCTCGTATGGGATCTACATATACGCATTTCCGGTACAGCAAATCATTTGCCAGTTCGCATCCTGGTTCGGCGCACGATGGTTCTTGTGTTTCGTTCTGAGCACGGTGGCAACGCTTATCCTCGCGTGGCTGTCGTGGACCTACGTCGAGCAGCCTGCGCTGGCGTTGAAACCGAAGCGTATCGCCAGTCCGTCTCCCGCGACGCTGCGAACAGGCGAAATCTGAGGCTGTGTCATGCGATTTGTCATCTCCAACTGCCGCTTGTCCTCGGCCGTTCGGGACGCTCACTAATGTCGACGGCAACGGTGATGCGACCGTCATCGGCGGTCCTTTGTGTGTGGATACCGGCGACAGCGCATCTCTCGGGTGCGCCGCAAATGTTTCAGCAGTTCCTTTTTGATCGCCGTGCCTCTTGGCGTCGGTCTCAAGCTGATTGCTGCCAGCGAAGCCCGTCGGAATGCGCCAAAGGGCAGGTCATGTGCGACAAATGAGTGGTCTTTGCGGCTGGATCGATCGCCGCCACGATGCAAGAGATGCGGCGAATACGCTCGAGCGCATGCGTGGCCGTCTGATCGGCGGAGATACCGCGCCCAACGGATCCATCGTCCTCACGGAAGCGACCGCCGTATCCACCCAAAGGGGAATCGTGTCCGTGGACGCCCATCAACGTGGAGCGCTCACGGTTGCTGCGCAAGGTCAGATCCGTTGGACCGCGTCGGAATTGGCGGCAATTTCTGAGCGGCAAGGAGTCGCAGTCGCCTTGAGCGAAGCCTATCGACGCCACGGCGCGGAGTGCCTGCGATTCATGGGCGGACCATTCGCCGCCGCCATTATCGATGAGGAAAGCAGGAGCGGACTGCTCGCGATCGACCGCATCGGGATTCGAACCTTGTGTTACGCGAATCCGCCGGGCGCGCTCGTGTTCGGGACGACGGCCGAGAGTGTCGCGACGCATCGAGCGGCGAGCGCGATCTTAGCCGGCAGGCTATCTTCAACTACCTCTATTGCCACGTGGTGCCCAGCCCCGGCACGATTTTCGCGTCCGTCTAGAAATTGCGGCCGGGCGAGTGCGTCACGTTTCGCGAGCGGGTGGTCGCGCGACGCTTCTATTGGCAGCTGCCTTATCGCGACGACGGAGCGGTTCTCGCGTCGCCCTCGAACGCCGCTTCAGGTCGTTGCTCGAGAAGGGCCGCGCACGCGCCATCGACGGGGACGCGAACGTCGGAGCCTTTCTCAGCGGCGGCACCGACAGCTCCACCGTCCCGGCCTCTTGACCGAGCTGCGCGGCACGCCAGCAAGAACCTACTCGATCGGTTTCTCCGCCGACGGGTTCGACGAGATGAAGTATGCGCGGATCACGGCACGGCACTTCGCGGCGAACGCTCACGAGTACTACCTGACACCGCCAGACGTCGTCGCTGCGATTCCGATCATCGCCGACGCCTACGACGAACCGTTCGGCAACGAGTCCGCGGTGCCGACGTACTTCTGCGCGAAGATGGCTCGCCGACGGCGTCGGCGTGATCCTTGCCGGCGACGGTGGAGACGAGATCTTCGGCGGTAACGCGCGCTATGCCAAGCAGAAGGTCTTCGAGGCCTACGGGTCGATTCCAGCGCCGCTGCGGCTCGCTTATCGAACCCTTGGCGTCCGCGGTCCCCGTCGCCGTCGCACCCCTGCGCAAGTTCAGGAGCTACGTCCTCCAGGCTTCGATTCCGCTGCCCGATCGCCTGGAGTCCTACAACTTTCTCCACCGGTCGCCGTTGGGCGAAATCTTCGAACCCGACTTCCTCGCCGGCGTGGACAGCGACCAGCCTGCGGCACGCTGCGCGAGGTTTACAAACGCACGGCGTCGGCCTCATCCGTCAATCGCATGATGCACCTCGACCTCAAATCACGCTCGCCGACAACGACCTGCGCAAGGTGTCGCGCATGTGCGAGGCGGCGGGCGTCGAGGTACGCTACCCCCTGCTCGACGACGACCTCGTCGAATTCTCCGGCGAAATCCCGCCTTCACTCAAGGTCAAGGGGCTCGAGCTGCGGTACTTCTTCAAGCACGCACTGAAGGATTTTCTTCCGCCCGCGACGCTCACCAAGACCAAGCACGGATTCGGCATGCCTTTCGGGCTGTGGCTGAGGGACTACAAACCCCTCGCCGATCTCGTCCATGAGAGCCTGTATGCTTTCGCACAGCGGGGCATCGTCAGGCCGGGTTACGTGACGGATCTGCTCCGCCAGCACGAGACCGACCATGCGACCTATTATGGCACGATGATTTGGGTGATCATGATGCTGGAGCGGTGGCTGTCCGCGCGGCGGATTGTGAATTGCACCCGGCAACCTCGAGATTACGTTTCCGCGGGCGTCGGCGCGGAACGGACCGGCCAGTCTCAGCAATGAGCGCGATCTCAGCGCACTATCCGCCAAGCGTCGCGGAGGGCGACTGTCGCGCTAACCAGCGGCGGGTTCTCGCGATGCTTCGGCACCGACAGTGGCCGACGGTCAAAATCACCCGATTGCGCCTCGGCCTTCGCCGCGACGTGCCGTGCCAGGATCACTCTTGCCGACACCACGATGAGAACCAGGTTGTAGAAATAGTCGAAATATTGCATGCCCAGGAATGCACCGGCAGTGAGGTAGGCGATGAGGCTCACCTGCGTCATCGCCATCAGGTGCCAACCACTTCATTTCGGGATCTTTCTTGGTTCGGCCGAGCACCGTGGATGCGCTGAGCCACGTGCAAAGTATCAGCATCAGGAACATCGCAAGACCCGGAAATCCGTGGTGCCCGAGGATCCCAAAGTAGATGCTGTGCGAATCGTGAACCGATTCCGATCCCGGTGAATACATCATGAAGGCCTCTTCCCGGAAGCATTCGAAGCCGCCACCGACGATACGATGCAGGGCAAGATTGTAGGCAAACAGCCAAGCGCTCAAGCGCCCGGTCGCGGAGGCATCGGACTCGTAAGTATTGATTGTCGACATTCGACCGTACCATTCGGGGGCATCAGATACAGGAGCGCCGGGACAACGACGACGAGAAGGGCGGACACGGCAAGCTTTTTGGGTGATTTGAGCCAGAAGAACACCGCCATTCCCGCCACGCCGAGCATGGCGCCGCGGGACTGGGTGCCGAGCGCCGCGAGCGAAGTCAACGCCATCGCAGCGAGCAGCCCGTACCGCAACCACATTCGCTTCGTCTGCAGGCTGAGGTAGTACAGCAGCGGGACCGTCATCGTCAACGCGAGCCCGATCTCGTTGTTGCCTGCGATGAACGAACCCGCCGGGCCCTGAACACGGAAAACGCCACCGGTCGTTATCGTGAAGATTCCGCCCTTCACGCCATAGAATCCAATCGAGAGTGCAATCACCCAAACGAGCTGGATCAGCCTCTCACGGCTGTTGATCAGGATCATCGCGACGAAGATCATCAGGAAGATCTTCGCCACCTTGTCCATCTGCTCCCATGCCAATTGCGGATAGAACGCGAGCGACGTCGTCAGCAGCATCCAGAGAGGAGAGACGACCATCAGCATCGTCTCCCGCCTCCATGGCATCTGCTTCGGTTCCCGCGAGATGAGCAGCGATATCAGCGTGGTGATCGCAACGATCATCGCGAAGGGCATGTTGACCGAGAATCCCCACGCCAATCGATGCGGGTTCATGAAGCCGAGCCAGGTCCACATCAGGATGCCGAAATACGGCCGCTTCAGGATGAACGGCAGGCTACCGAAAACGATGAGTGTGATGAGGATGTCGCGCATGGCATTTCAGCGGTGTTTGCAGGTCCGAATCGACTCTCTGGCTCTAACCGGCAATCGCCTCCACCGCGGGGCTCCGCTGCCGCGAAACGTGGCTGACAACGTAGCGATGCTTGCCCGACGCTTCCGCCGGGATCGCATCCACAAGCCGGATCGTGACGCGCACGTCGTGTCCAAGCCTCGCGGCGAGCCCGGCCACGACCTGCGACCGCGTGGCCTCCGACCATCCGGGGGCGGAAACCACAAGTACCTCGACATCATGCACCGTGTGCTGGATGAACTTGAACGCGCTTACGCCCTCCACGGCTCGCAGCACATAGATGACCGCGAGCGCATGCATGATCGTGCCATCCGGACGGATGACGAAATCGGTCGTCCGACCGATCACCTCGCTCAGTACGTGCAGTCCCCGTCCGTCGCGGCAGGTATCCACGCTCGCGCGCACCATATCGCCGGTGCGGTAACGGATGAAGGGCTGGGCGTCCGAGCACAGCCCGGTAATCACGGCCTCGCCGAGTTCCCCGTCGGAACGGGAGAGCCGTTCTCATCCAGCACTTCGAGCAAGACGCTTTCGCTCATCTGCAGGATTTGCCGTTTTGGGGTCTCATGGGCGATGAGTCCGCTGTCGCGACTGCCGAACTCGTTTGCGGCGGGGACACCGAATGCCCTTTCGATCAGCGTCCGTTGATGCGGATAGAGCGGCTCGCCCGTCGTGCAGACCACGCGCAGTTCCGGCAGACGCAGTCGAACGCTTCGCTCAAATGCGCGCGCCGCGAGCAGCGCCACGCTGCTGGCGTAGCCGTAGATGCACCTCGGCCGGAATGCCTGTACCGCTTCCAGATACGCGTCCATGTTGGCCTCGGACATCTCGAACGCGTTGAGCACCAGCTGATTCAGCAGCCGATCGCGAATCGTCTTGATGCGGTCAGTCTTGTTCAACTCGATCGGAGCCCCCCACAGATACACCTCCCGCTCGCCGACGTCCACTCCCCACCACCGGCGGGCGCGGATACGAGAGGCCGCGTCGGACGCCTGCCGCCGGCGACCATAGTAGAACAGGAGCGGTTCGCCGCTGGACCCGCCGGTGCTGTAGCGGAAGGTGCCGCCGGGCACTCCGGGCCAATGAATTCGGTCGACGTTTGCGCGAGCGTCCTGCTTCGTCATGGTGGGAAGCCGGCGCAGGTCATCGAGTGTCAGCAGCATGCCGTGGTCCGCGACATCTAGACCGGCCGCCCGGATACGGTCCGCATGCCATGGGCTGTGCTGCAAGGCCGTCCGCAACAGCGCCGCGAGTTTTTCCATCTGCAGGCGCTCGACCTCCGCGCGCGTCAGCCATTGGCTGCGCTCGAGGCTCTCCAGGTACGCGAATGTCGGGCGCTTCAGCAGCCACTCGTGAAGCGGATAGACGATACGGCGAGAAAGGACGGGAAGTGGCATCGCTGTGCTCAGGCACAATGTACGGCACGATCGGGCACATCCACGCCGGCCTCGCGCGCCACGATTTCCGAGAATTCCTCGGACAGCACCGCCACCCGCTGGTCCCAGCCGTTTGCCTCGGCATGCGCGACGATCGAGTCGCGGTCCCAATCGCGGCGCAGCGCGTCGGCCATCGCTCGCGCGAGTTCGTCCTGATCGCCGAACGTCACGAGGGTGCCAAGCCGGGCACTCGTCACGACCTCCGCGTTCCCGCCGACAGACGTCGTCACCACCGGCAAGCCGCAGGCCATGGCCTCGAGGAAGACGTTGGCCCAGCCTTCGTTGCCCGTCGCGAGCACAAAGACGTCGGCAGCCGACAGCGGCACCTTCAATTCGCCCGGTGCAAGCGCGCCGAGGAACAGCACGCAGTCCCGCAATCCCAGCTCGACGGCACGCTCGCGCAGTACCGCACCCCAGTCACCCTCGGGACTTGCCCCCCCCACCACCAGATACCGCAGGTCAGGAAAGGTCCGCCGCAACGCGGGCAGGCACTCCATCACCCGGTGAAAGCCCTTGCGCTCGACGAGGGCCCCCACGGAGATCAGGACCGGCGCGTCTTCGGGCAGGCCGAGCTGGTCGCGCGCTGCCCGCCGCGCGACGCGATGGAATACCGTTGTGTCGATCCCGTTGCCGACGACCACGATCTTGTCGCGTGGTGCGCCGAGGCCCACGACGTGCCGCTTCAGCGAATCGGATACCGAGAAGACTCGCCGCGCGCTCTCCAGTGCCGTCACGATCCGTCGCCGCCGGCGCGGGTCGCGCGACAGCGGCACCTCGGTCCCGCGCAGCGTGATCGTCACCGGGACGTGCAGCCAGCGGCCCAGGAGGGTCGCCGCGTACCCGTCCGGGTAGGCGAAATGGGCATCGATCACGTTGAACGCGAATGAGCGCTTCAGGCGCAGCATCAGGGGCAGACATCCCAATGCCATGAAGAACCCGTCGAGCCATTTGAATGCCCCCGGCACCGAGAAAAAGCGCGGGTGCCGCACCTCGATGCCGTCCTGGATCTCGATCGAAGGCGCAGCCGGGCGAAATCCCGGTCTCCATCTGCGCACGAGCCACTGCAGTGGAAACCATGGCACCGGCGCGACCACCGTCAGCGGCAGTACCTTTGCGACACGGAACATCCGCTCGCGGACGAACAGTCCCGCCCTCGGCTGACCGGCGTGGGGGAACAGGGTCGTAAAGACCACCAAGCGGGGCTCAGGCCGCGGCATGCGCAACCCCTGCCTGGCTGACAACTCGTTGATACACCTGACGGTATCGGCCGACGCTTCCAGCCCAGTTGCGGTCGGATTCGACGAAGCGGCGCGCGGCGACGCGCAGTCGTGGCCAGCGGGACCGGTCATCGAGCAGCTCCAGTGCCTTGGTGGCAAGCGCCTCGGCGTTCCCAGCCTCGAACAGGATGCCGGTCGTGCCATCCACGATCAGCTCCCGGTGCCCCCCGACATCGGACGCCACCAGCAATCGCCCCTGCGCCATCGCCTCGAGAGGCTTGAGCGGCGTGACAAGGTCCGTGAGGCGCATCGACAGCCTCGGGTAGGTCAACACGTCGACAAGATCGTAATACCGCTGCACTTCGTTGTGGGGGACCCGACCGGCGAACACGACCTTGCTTTCCAGACCGAGATCCACCGCGCGCTGTTTGAGAGCGGCTTCCTGAGGCCCGCCGCCGACGAGGAGCACTCGCGCGCGAGGCTCCTTGGCGAGGATCCGCGGCATCGCCTCCAGCAGCAGCGCCAGGCCTTCGTAGGCGTAGAACGAGCCGATGAAACCGAGCACGACCGCGCCAGAGAGCCCGAGGTCTTGCTTGAGATTTTCGTCGGCGTCGTGGCCAACAGTGAACTTCTCGACGTCGACGGCATTCGGAATGACGGTCACTTTTTCCTGCCGGATGCCCCGCGTGATCATCTCCGAGCGGAGACCGTCGCATATGGTGGTCACCGCATCGGCGCGGCGCAGCGCGAACGTTTCGAGCACCCGCGTGAGACGATAGCGAAGGCCCCACTCGCGGCTCGTGCCGTGGTCCGCCGCCGCATCTTCCCAGAACGCGCGGACCTCGTAGACGACCGGCAGGCCGAGGCGCCAGCCGACCCACAGCGCCGGAATCGCGTTGAGCGCAGGCGAATGAGCGTGCAGGATATCGGGGCGAACGAGCCGGGCGACCTCGAGGAGCCGTCGCGCCGTCGCGGACATCTGCGCGAGCTCGCGGACGACCGGTATGCGGCTGAGGAGGCCCTGCTTTCGCGGCGTCCGATAGAAGCGCAGACCGTCGAATTCCTCCTCGGCCAGGGTGGCGCCCGCGTGCTTGGGGCTCGTCAGATGAAATGTCTCCCAGCCCACGCGCCGCTGCTCGCGCAGGATCGCGCGCGTGCGGAACGTGTAGCCGCTCTGCAGCGGAATCGAGTGGTCGAGGATGTGCAGGATACGCAGGCTCATCCGGCTGCCTTTTCCTCGAAGGCGCATGCGTCGTCCTGCATCACGTTCCGCAGAAAGGCGTCGAACATGAGCAGCGTCCACAGCGGCGCGCTGTAGTCGCGCGTGCCGGCAATGTGGGAATCGACAAGTTGTTTCAGGTAACGCGGATTGAAAACCCCGGTGCCGGCGAGCCTGGGGCCGAGGACGGCGTCGGTCAGCCGCTGCCGCAGGGGGCCGCGGAACCAACGCGTAAGCGGCACGGCGAACCCCATCTTCGGCCGGTACATGATCTCGCGCGGAAGGAACGGTTCCATCGTCTTCTTCAGCAGATACTTTCCTTCGTTGCCGCGCACCTTGAGCGACGATGGCAAGGTCGCCAGCCATTCCACGAGAACGTGATCCATCAATGGCTCGCGAACCTCGAGCGAATGGGCCATGCTGGCCCGATCCACCTTCGTGTTGATGTCGCCGACGAGGTAGGTCTTGAGATCGAGGTACTGAACCAGTGCAAACGGATCGTCCGTTCCGGCACGGCCGCCGTGGCGGCGGAAGACCTCGGCGGCCGTATACCCGGAAAGACGCGCCTTGAACGCATTGCTGTAGAGCTGGTGACGCATGTCGTCGCGAAGGATCGAGACGCTGTGAAAGTACGCGTCGACCGAGCTCCGCGCCAGCGCCTGGAATGTCGACTTCGCCCGAAACATCCGTGGCGCCCAGTCGGCCTTTGGGTACATGCGTCCCAGCATCCCGAACGCGGGACGCCGGACGGAGAGCGGCATCACGTTGCGCAGCCGTTCCTCCATCGCGTGCAGGCGGTAGCGTCGGTAACCGGCGAAATTCTCGTCGCCACCGTCCCCGGACAACGCGACGGTCACGTGCTTTCGCGCGAGCTGGCACACCCGGTACGTCGGCAGCGCCGAACTGTCCGCATACGGCTCGTCGTAGGCCCGGGCCAGCACGTCGATCAGGTCGAAGTCGTCGCTCTCAACCGTGTCGATGAAGTGGCGCGTCTGGTAGCGATCGGCGACCAGCTTCGCAAACCGCGCCTCGTCGTACGCCGGATCGCGGAAGGAGATCGAGCAGGTATTGACGGGTTCGGGGCTGATGCCGGCCATCATCGCGACGACGGCGCTCGAGTCCACGCCGCCCGAAAGAAACGCGCCGAGCGGCACCTCGGCGATCATCCGCAAGCGGACGGATTCCCGCAGCCGCTCCACGAGCTCGCCCTCGGCGTCGCGCTCCGCGATGGGGTTGTCGAGCGTGAACCGGACGTCCCAGTACTCGCGCTGCTCGGGCACCGGTCCGCCGCGGCGGATCGTGAGCGTGTGCCCGGGGGCAAGTTTGCACGCGCCCGCGTAGATCGTCCGCGGCTCGGGCACGTACCCGAGCGCGAAGTATTCCTCGATCGCGAATGGGTCCAGCTCGCGTCCGAATGCCGGGTGCGCGACCAGCGATTTGAGTTCGGATCCGAAGACCAGGAGGCCGCCGGGCAGAAGCGCGTAGTGCAGCGGCTTCACCCCGAGACGGTCGCGGGCGAGGAACAGCGTGTGCCGATTGCGGTCCCATAGGGCGAACGCGAACATCCCGCGAAATCGTCCCACGCACTCCTCGCCCCACTGCTCCCACGCGTGAACGATCGCTTCGGTGTCGCTCTTGGTGCGGAAGACGTGGCCGAGCCCGGTAAGCTCCGTAATGAGTTCGCGATAGTTGTAGATCTCACCGTTGTAGACGACGACGACACTTCCGTCCTCGTTGAACAGCGGCTGCTGTCCGGTCGAAAGGTCGATGATCGAAAGCCGGCGGTGGCCCAGCCCGACCCCGGGCTCGGTATGGATGCCGACCTCGTCCGGCCCCCGGTGGTGCTGTGTTTCGTTCATCCGGGAGACGAGCTCGCGGTCGAACGTCCGTGATCCGGCGAGATCCATGATTCCGACGATTCCGCACATGGCAGCTCCCCCTCAGTTCGGCGCTATCCGGGTGCCGGAGGCACCGATACGCGGGTCCGAAGGCTCGCCGTCGCCGGCAGGGACGGGGCTACCGACGGCCGCCAGTGCGCGCTCGTAGACCCCTACGTAATCGGCGACCATCCTCGACAGGCTGAAGCGCGTCTCGACGACCCGGAGCGCCGCTTTGGCGTGACGCCGCGCGGTGCCCCGGTTGGCGTAATAGCCGAGCATCGCATGCGCGAGGGCGTCGGCGCTGGCCGGCGGAACGAGCGTCCCGGTCATCCCGGATTCGATCAATTCGGCGTTTCCACCAACGCGCGTCGCCACAACGGGAAGCCCGCTCGCCATTGCCTCGAGGATCGTGTTGGAAACCCCCTCCGCGAGCGATGGCAGAACGAAGCAGTCGAGGCCACGCATGATGTCGGGCACGTCGGCGCGATCGCCGGCGAACCAGACCCGATCCAGCACCCCGGCATTTGCCAGCACTTGCTCGACCTCGCCGCGCAGCGCACCTTCACCGACGATGACGAGCCGCAGATCCTGCGCCGCCATCGGGTCGATCTCCCGGGCCCGGACAAACGCCCGCGCGAGGTTCAGCGGATCCTTGATCGCCTCCAGGCGGCCGACAGTGCCGAAAAGCCACTGCGCCCCGCCGACGAAGGGGCAACCCTGAATGGCCGGGCGACCCTCCCGCGCCGGCCGAAAGCGATCGCTGTCCACGCCGTTGTAGATCTGCGAAATCTTCTCCGGGGGGATGCCCACCTGCCGCTCGAGGTAGTCCTCGAGATGCTGCGAGAGTGCGACATAGCGAGTAATGAACGGCCGATAGATTCGCCGCACTTGGCGAAACCGCTGGCTCTTGCCCGCGGGGTCCTGCATGTCCCAGCCGTGCTCGCCGTGGATCCGCACCGGCACGCCCGCGGCCCACGCCGGAACCACCGCCTCGAGCGCGGCGAGATTGCGGGTGTGGACGATCGCCGGAGCGAGGTCCTTGAGAAGTCGATACAGGCGCGGGTAATCGCGGACGAGATGGCCGGGCCGCTTGGACAGAGCGATACATTGGACGTCCTGCCGCTCGATGCGCTGCGCGAAATCCGTGCAGACGTCCGTGAGCGCGACGACCGCGTGGCGCCAGCGGTGCGCCGGCATTCGATTAACGAGGTTGACGACCCCGTTCTCGAGCCCGCCGACACCGAAGCGATAGACGACGTGGACGATCAACGGTGCCGAATCGTTCATCGGGTTTCTCCGCTCCGGGTCAGCGACCCGCCGAGCCGGTATTCCCAGCCGCCCGATCGAGTGCGGCGTCGATCGACGGTTTCATCTCTCGCACGAACTGCCGCAGCGTTGCCTCCGCGACGTCGGGTCGCTCGTCATACGGCACCGCAATGATGACCGCCGCCGCGTCGTCACCCCGATCGAGCAATCTGTCGCGGGCGAGAAGGATCTTCGCCAGGTAGGGGTTGATCAGATCGCTCCCCGATATGCGGAACCAGTCCCACACCAGCAGGCGTTGCTCGGTGGACCGGAGCCGGGTCTGCCGAACGTCGAGGGTTCCATTGCCGTCATCCTCCGCACGCCGGGACTCGCCGACGTTGGACCAGACCGGATGCTTCTGAACGACCATCACATTCGTCGATGTCACGAGTTCCGCACCGTGACGCTGGTGCCGATAGAAGCCGAGGTAGAGCGCAGCCACGCGGTTGCCTTTGCGATAGGTCTGGAACAGGCTCGCCGCCGCACCCTCGTACCGCGGGCGCCAATCCGTCAGCGGCTGCTCCGTCAGCGTCCATCCTTCCGCCGGTCCCGGTGCCGCGAGGCTGATGGGTCCGCGGTCAGCAGCCATACGATCGAGATTCGCCGCAAAGAGCGGCCAGACGCCGGCAAGGGCCACCACCGCGGCCGCGGCGCCCGCCAGCCTTCGGCGTTCCAGCGGTCCGGCGCGGATGTCAGCGGCGATGCCCGGGCGGGCCGCTGCCGGAGCGAGATCGTCGCGCCAGAAGTTGCCGACCCAGAAGAGCAGCAGCATCACGATCCCGAAGAAGACCCATCCGTAGATGAAATGGTCCACGCCGAGCGCCAGCTTCATGTCGCTCAAATGCGCGATCATCACGATCATATAGGCGCGCATGCCATTGGCGATGATCGGCACGATCACCGAGAGGGCGACGAACAGCACTCTCTTCCACGCCTTCCGGTAGCTGACATACGAGTACAGGGCGCCGACTGTGATCGAGGCGATCAGGTAGCGCAATCCACTGCAGCCTTCGACGACGGACCAGCTTCCCGAGGGGATCGTGAAGAAGGTTCCCTCGCGGAACACTGGAATGCCGGAAAGTCGGAGCGCGGCAACAGTGAAGTCCGCGGTCCAATCCATCAGCGGTGGTATCAGCGCCTCGCCCATCGGCACGCCGAGAAAGAGGAACGCGAGCGGGAACGCGAGCGCGAGCGCGACACGACGCCCGGCGATGGCGATGACAGCGGCGGGAATCATGCTCACCATCGCGAACTGCTGGATCACCTGCATCTGGCCGGCCGCGGCGGCGAGCCACGCAAGACCGGCAACCGCGAGCAGCAGGAAGCCAAGGTTGTCCGCCGACGGGTTGATCGTCGCGACCTGCCGCCGGCGAGCCCAGACCAAGGCGACGCAGATCGGGACGATCAGGAATCCGTGTGCGAAGGTCTCCGACCGCCACCAGATGGCCACGACCGATTCCGCCGTGCTCCGGTAGATGGCGAGTATTGCCACGACCGCCGCGACGACGAGCGGCAACGCGATGCGCCACCCCGTCGCACCGGGCTGCAGCACGCTGAATGGCGCTTCGGGGCGCAGCATCGGCTCGGTGTCGAACTTCATCGAGTGCTCATCCCGCCGCCAGCGTGCAGCGAACATCTCCGGCCGGGGCGCGCTCCGCCGCAAGCGGAATTGCAGTCCCGCGCTCGAGCAGCGCGTCCAGCAGCGCGTAGCTCGCCGGCCACGCATAGTCGTTGAGGATGCGCGTGCGGGCAAGGGCGCCCATCGGCCCCGCCCGCTGCCGATCCATCAGCGCCAGGGTTTTCGCCGCGAATTCCGAGTTGCCGGATGCGACCTCGAGCTCGACACCCGGGCGTGCCGACAAACCCGCAGCGATCGGCGGGGTCACGACCGCGGCCTTCGCCATCGCCATCGCCTCGAGAACCTTGTTCTGTATTCCACGCGCGACGCGCAGCGGGGCCACGACCACCCGCGCGTGCGCAAGATACGGCCGGACATCGTCGACGCGGCCGGTCACGACGACGGCCGGATCCGCGGCCAAAGCCCGGACCGCCGAATCGGGATTCATGCCAACGACGTAGAACCGCGCCGACGCGTCGTGGCGCAGAACCTCGGGCAGCACGTCCTGCGCGAACCACACGACGGCGTCGACATTCGGCCAATAATCCATCGCTCCGGTGAATACGACGGCCCGCTCGCCTGCAGTGAATGGCGATCTGAAATCGGTGGACGGTGCAAAGTAGTCGCTGTCGACGCCGTTGCCGATCGTGACGACGCGGCTTGCGCACTCGGGGGCCGCATCGCAGAACAGCCGCGTTTCCTCGGTACTGACGAAGATGCTTGCCTCGGCACGCGCGGCGATCTTCCGCTCGTAGGCAAGGAGCCGGGCCGCCTCCCTCTCGAAGATGGCCGAAACAGGCCAGGAACGGCGCCGACCGTATTCGTCCCATTTCGCGGAGTCCATGTCGACGAAATCGACGAACGAGCGCAACTGGGGCAGCCCAACCACGTACTGCGCCATCGGAGAGGAGAATGCATAAGCGCGCGTGACCCGCTCGCGCGCGATCACCTCCTTCACCCACCGGTGAAAGCTTCGGCTGCGAAAATAGGGTAGCGTCAGCGCTTCTCCGTTGAGAATGCCCACTGCGCTCGCAATCCGCCTCGACCGGGGGCGGAGCGCCTCGACATGCACACCCGCGCAGAGCCCCCGCAGTACCTCCACGTGTTGCCAGTCCGCCGGATCGTCGACGAACGTGCCCAGGAATATCCTGTAGCGACGAGCGAGGTGGGCGAGGAAATGGAACGAGCGCACCTTGTCGCCCTTGTTGGGCGGGTACGGCAGCCGATGCGCGAGAAAGAGCAGCGATTCCATGGGCGAGGACATGGCGTTCAACCGAGGCTTCGTGCCAGGTGCGGGCCGATGAAATTGGCGACCGGAAGCGGCAGCCGGCGCCACAGCGCAATCAGCGCGCGGTATCTCGGGTTCAGCGGGTTGTTCTGCGGAATCGCCTCTCCCCGGTACAGCAGGTACTCGTAATGCAGCGATTGCGGCTCGAAACCCCAATTCTTCTTGAACGCGTACGAACCCGTGCCACGTTTGCTGCGCCCGTAGTCGAACACCTTGAGCTTGCGCTCGCAGGCGCGGCGCATCAGCTCCCAATACTTGAAATCGTTGGCGGCAAGATCGCGGGCCGCGAGGTCGTCGCCGGCATAATAGGGAAGCACTTCGTCTCGGAAGTAGAAACTCAGCACACTGCTCAGCGGGCGCCCGCCGCTGTCGACCACGGTCAGGACCTCGCAATCGTCACCGAATGCGCGCTGCAGCGCGTCGAAATAGCGCTTCGGCAGCGCCGGCGTGCCGTGCCGGCGGACATTGTCGGCATAAAGCGCGAAGAAGCGGTGCGGCGCGGCATCGATCTCGCTTCTCAGTTCGTTCTTGATTGCCTTGCGGACCATGGCCCGCTGCTTGCGCGGAATCGCCAGCAGGTTGGTTTCCGGATCCGGCTGGATTTCCTTGCGGAACGTGACGTAAAGATCCTGCGTCGGCCAATCGGCATGCCGCGCAGCGACGTTGCGCAACTCGAGGTGGTCGGTGCCGAGCCGCACCGCAAGCCTCTGCGCCTCGTCCTCGAGAGCGGTTGCCGCCTCGGCCGAATCGGCGGCCGCGCCGCCGTAAACGGCGAACGGAAGCGAGACCAGCGCGTCGCCAAACAGGAGGCTCTTGACGTGCGCCAGCGGCAACACCCCCGCGATGCGCCCTGCCTGCTGCGCGTAGAGAAAATGCGTGCGGTGTCAAAGACGCCCTCGATCACCTGCTGCCAGCCGGACCGATGGAAGAATGTGGCCGTGCGGCATCCGGCGACGTAGGCGTCCCACCGTGCCGCATCGGCCGGGTCATGCGGCGCAAGCGTCCGAACCGTCAGGCCCGCCGGCACGCCCGTCGTCAAGCCCACTTCGGAAGGATGGAATTTCATAGTCTTCTCTGAAATCGCCCGTCTACGTCGCTTCGAGAAGCACCTCATCCACCCGTCCCCACTCGAAATCGAACAGCAATTGCCGCAGTCGGCCTTCCATTCGATGCAGGTTGATGTAGTGGCGAAAGCGGGCCTTCCTGTCGATGCCGGGAACGCGAGGCTGCGTCGCGTCTATTTCCCACGGATGGAAATAGAAGATCGCCGGCTGCTGATCCACGCGATTGACGCGGCGCAGAAGCCATCGGGACACCGTGTACGGCAGCAATCGAAAGTATCCTCCACCGCCCGCCGGCCAATTCCGACCGAACAGGCGCGTGGTCGTCACCGGCACCTCGAGCAGGCCCTCGCGCACGTCGTGCGTAAAGCGCGGCGCATCGGGCGTGCCGTAATGATCGTGACGAATCGGATAGATGCTGGAGCTGTACCGGTATCCCGCGCGCTCGATGCAGTCGAATGCCCATCCATTGGCGTACTCGATCGAGAAGCTCGGTGCGCGGTAGCCCCGCACCTCGACCCCGGCGATATCCTCGAGCACGATCTTGGCGAGCTGAATGTCCGAGAAGAACGCTTCCTGGCTTTGCTCACTTGCCCGCTTGTGCGCAAATCCATGGCTGGCGAGCTCATGGCCATTGTCGACAATCCGCCGCAGCATGGCCGGATAACGCTTGGCGACCCAGCCGAGCGTGAAGAATGTCGCGCGCGCGCCGTACTCCTCCAGCATGGCGAGGATCCGCTCGATGTTCGGCTCGATGCGGCACTCGCGGCTATCCCATTCGCTGCGCGCGATGTAGGGTGCGAGCGCCGAGACATGGAAATAGTCCTCCACGTCGATGGTCAGCGCATTGCACATCGCCGTCCCTGGCGGCAGGAGCATCGGCGCGCGCATCATCTACGCTCCCATACGCGCATTGCGCCGGGTGAGCCAATCCCCAAGGTGCGCCGCGATTCGCTCGGCGGCCCGCCCATCCCACAGCTCGGGCACCCGCCCCTGCTTGCCCCTGTCCGGCCAGCACCTCGTCGACCGCGCCGGATATCGCGCCGCGGTCCCGGCCCACGAGCGTGTTGGTGCCTTGCTCGATGGTGATCGGGCGCTCGGTATTCTCCCGGAGAGTCAGGCACGGCACGCCAAGCGCCGTGGTCTCCTCCTGGATGCCTCCGGAGTCGGTGAGCACGAGCGCAGCGCCCGCCATCAGCCCGAGCATCTCGAGATATCCCTGCGGCGGCAGCGCAGCAATTCCGGGAACCGACACGAGTCCTTCCAGCCCGAATCGCTCGATGTTGACCCGCGTGCGCGGGTGCAGCGCAAGCAGCAGCGGAAGACGCTCGCTGACCTCCCGCAAGACTGCGAGCAGCGGACCGAGCGTGTGCTCATGGTCGACATTCGCGGGGCGGTGAAGGGTAACGACGCCGTATCTCTTCGCGACATCGAGCGTCGACGGACTCGACACCGGCGCGCCGGACCGTTTCCGCTGGCGGGACGAGTTCCCGGTTGGCCAACAACGAGTCGATCATGACGTTGCCGACGAAGTGGACCCGCGACGCGGGACGCCCTCGCGGGCGAGGTTGTCGTCCGCCGCACGCTCGGTCGTGTAAAGCAGGTCCGCGATCTGGTCGGTCAGGACCCGATTGATCTCCTCCGGCATCGTCCGGTCGTAGCTGCGCAGCCCCGCTTCGACGTGCGCCACCGGCACGCCCTTCTTGACCGCGACCAGGGTGCACGCCAGCGTCGAATTGACGTCGCCGACCACCACCACGCAGGACGGTCTCTTCGCATCGACACGGGCTCGAAGCGGCGCATCACCTCGGCGGTCTGCACGGCGTGCGTGCCGGATCCGACTTCGAGGTTGATGTCGGGCGCGGGCAGGCGCAGGTCGACGAAACAGCCGGTCGTTCATGTCCGCGTCATAGTGCTGGCCGGTGTGGACCAGCAGCGCGCGCAGCGTGGGCCGCGCCAGCCAAGGCGCGCAGGATCGGCGCCATCTTCATGAAATTCGGCCGCGCCCCTACCACGCAGAGGATCGGGCCGGGCCGCGGTCCACGGGTCCCGCTCCATGGCTTCAGTTCTTCTTGGTCTGCTTGGCGAAGTCTCGCAACAGCGCAGCATCGCGACGATCGTATCCGCCCGGCACTCGAGCGCGTCAGCCGCTCGTCGAGGATCGGATTGCGCTTGCGCCTCGACGAAATGCCGTCACGCTGACTGGCATCGAGCTCCCATCGGAGTCGGTCGGCAAATGGCTCTTCGCGGCACCGCTCCCCGGCCAGAGGACGCATCGGGGTCCGACTCGGCGTCCGATCCGCTGTCGACGGTTTCATCGGCATCTCGCCTCGACCATCTGACGTCGTCGCGCGTGAGTCCTGTTTGCCGACGAGGTAACCCGACAGCAGAAGGCGATCGCACACGATTGATCCGCCGCGGGATGCCGCCGCGTCGAACGGAATATCGCGTCGAAGGCTCCCGCTCGAAACTGTGGGTCGCCGTCCAGCCGACGCATTCAACCGGTGCTCGATGTAGGCGCGCGTCTCCGTCGTCGTCCATCGGGCCGATGTGGCAGGCCGCGATCACCCGCTGGCGCAGCTGCTGCATCTGCGGGCTTTGCATCTGCGCGGAACTCGGGCTGTCCCACGAGGAAGCTCTGCAGCAGCGCCTGGTGTCCCAAGCTGGAAATTGGACAGCATCCGCAGCTCCTCGACCGCGCGTGGCGTGAGGTTCTGCGCCTCGTCGACGATCAGAAGGGCCGCGCTTTCCCTGCTGGCACACCGAGACCAGGAATGCCTCCAGCGCCAGCAGCAGGTCGCGCCTTGTCGACGATCTTTGGCGCGCAGCCCGAACGCGGTCGCCACCATGCGCAGCGTATCGTCGGCGTCGAGCTGCGTGCTGACGAGGTTGCGCCGCGACCACCTTGCTGCGATCGAGCTTCGCGAGCAGATTGCGCACGATCGTGGTCTTGCCCGCGCCGACCTCGCCGGTGATGACGATGAAGCCCTCGCTCTGGTGCACGCCGTACTCGAGATAGGCCATCGCGCGCCTGTGCTGCCGGCTGGCGAAGTAGAACGCCGGGTCGGGATTGAGCTGGAACGGCTTGCCGGTGAAGCCGTAGAAGGTTTCGTACAAGCGCGGGCCTAGAAGGTGTAGTTAGGGTGACCGAGGCGTCGACGGTCGACGAACTGGTCGAGTTGGTGCGCCGGGCGACTCGAATCGCGAATAGCTGACACCGGCCGACACGGTCGTCTTCGGACCGAGGGCGTGCTGAGATTGACGTCAAGCCCGCGTTCCATAGTTGGACGGAGGGTCGCCGAGCCTCCGGTCGTGAGTTCGGGCGTGGTCCTCGAGTAGCTGGCGGGCGCCGAGACTGGTGATCCCGAAAGGCGGTGGCTGTAGCGACGCCGACGCCGGTCTGCGTATTGTTCTGGCCGAACTGCAGCGCCGGAGGAAGCGCGCCGCCCGTCCCGAGAATAGCGTCACTAACCACATTGAATACCGTGAAGGTGATCGAATTGCGAACCCCTATCAGGACGAGCGACACGTGCCGTACGTTCTGCAGGGTTATCGACGCCCCGTAGAAGTTGACCGGGGCCACCAGGGTGGGTGGAAGCCCGATTGGGCAAGAAATTCCGCGACGGCCCGCGCCCGCTCGGCGGGGTCCGGTATGCGCGTGGTGAATGCGGCATCCAGAAATTGGGCGACGGAAGTGCCCGCCGGGATGACGAGCGCGAGTTGGGGATAGCTGGTGAGCCCGCGCGTAAAGCTGGCGCTGATCGCTGCATTGGGCAGTCGGTGGGTGATTTGCCACGAGTACGCCGAACCGAAGAACTGGTCCTCCCAGTGACCCCCCGTCTGGGTGCGGTCCGTCGGGTTCCACTGTAAGCCGGCCCCGTAGATCGGTGCCTTGCTGCTCGTCTGCGGGAACTCGTCCTTCTCGTACCCGATTCTCGGCGAGATTGCAGTTGCGGGTCGATCTGGTGCGACACGATGGCGCTGCGCGATCTGCGACGTGTAGTTGCCGGGGCTGACGTTTGCCGGCGTCACCGCTCTGATGCCGTTGTCGTAGTAGAAGCCGGCTATACTCGAGGCGCCATCCGATCGGTTCGTACGGCGAGCTCATCGAACCGCTCCAAGGTCGCGTTCGTACCGGGCACTGGGCACCAGGCGCTGAATTCGTACGAGTTGCCGATGAGCTCTGGCCACCGTCCAGAAGTTGTCGTCGCGCAGCTGGTACGAGATGCCGGAGGACCCCAGCACCCCTGTATGTAGGGGCTCACCGTATAGGTCTGCTGAGATGTAGCGGTTCCGCGTTGCGTTGACCAGATCAGACCGGCTGCGGACCGAACGGTGATAGAAAGGTGTGCGTGACAGTCGCTTGGCGTCGACAAACAGGAACTTCTCGATCGCCTCGAGCTTTCGCGGTCAGATTGACGGTGGGCGCGAAGCTGTTGTTCTGAGTCTGGCTCGCGTGGAGCAACCCACGTTGCGGCGATCGTGCCGTCGAGCTTGAGTCGCGCACCCTCACCGTTGGACGTTGAAACGCACGCTGATGACCGTGGCTCACCCAATCGCCAGCGCGCCAGACCCTGCGGGGTGTAGTCGACGTTGGTGGTGTAGGTTTCGGTGGCCGTTGCGGATGCCGCCCGCCTCCAGTGCTCGCGCCGAGGTAGTGCTGCCGCCGCGAGGCAACCCATCGCCGCCCGCGAACGCAGCGCCCCGCTCCAAGCGGACGCGCGGCGGCCACTGCCCGCTGGCCGATCGTCGGCTCGATCGGCGATCTGACGCAAGTCTGTTCCCGCACGGATTCAGGCTCGTGACGCGTCCTTGCGGTGCCGTACGCCGTACCCGTAGTAGCTGCCGATCTCGTGACGCGTTGCGCCTTGTTCAGCACCATCACACGATGGGGCAGTTTCGATCGTCTCCAGCGCCTTCAGGACGGCATCCGTGGGTGGTCCGGTCGGCTTCGACGACCATGACGATCTGGCCCATGTGCGACGCCAGTACACGCGCTTCGGTCGTGACGAGCAGAGGCGGCGAATCGAAGACGAGGATGCGATCCGGGTAGCGCGTGGACATTTCGCCGGACGAGCTCGGCCATAGCCGTGCTCGCGAGCATTTCGGTCGCCGTCGATGCGGTGAGTCCCGGCGGCAGCAGCGACAGCTTTGTCCACGTTGGTCCGCAGCAGCACGTCGGCGAGGTCCGGTGCGATCGCTCGTCGAGCAGGTCGAGCAGTCCCCGGGCCGGGGGAGATGCATACGCTTCATCGAGGTTCGGATTCGCGACGTCGGCGTCCACCAGCAGCACCGTGCTGTCGACTTCCGACGCGATGCTTAAGCGCCAGATTGAGCGCGACAAAGCTCTTGCCCTCGTCCGGGAAGGGCGCTCGTCACCATCACGCAGTTGCCGCGCTCGACTTGGATCCGGTTCCCCTGCGCATTCTTGATGATCGGACGCTTCAGACACGCGGAACTCGTCGGCGATCTGCGAGCGCTGCGCCTCCGGCGTGATGTAGCCAGCGGCGGCCAGCGCGACAAGGTCGATTTCGACCAAGTTGCTGCGTCGCCCGGACCCGGCCGGATGGCCGGATGCTTCGGAGGCTCGGCCGACGGGGCGAGCCCCAACCGGGGTGTCGCCAGGTGGATCGATTGCAATGCCGCGGGATCGATCCGGTGTCGCGGCATGCTCCGCGGCGGGTTCGCGATCGCGCATCTCGGCACGATCGTCGGCGCGCAACGGGTGGGGCATCGACGCCCGCTTTTCGGAGCTGTTCGAGGCGTTCCGCCGCTTTTTCGATGATACTCATTGGTCGGCTCCGAAGATCACAGCAGGCGCGGGTCGCGATTGCGATTGCCACCGCGTACGATGCCATGAGACCGCCCACGCCGCCGGCGAACAACAGCCGGACGACGTCGCCTCGTCCGGAATTCCGGGCTCGCAATCATGCTGACCATGCCGAGCAGCGGACGGCCCGCGATCTCGCGCAATACGCGACCGTCGTGGAACGTCGGCTGCACCTGGCTTACCGCGAAGGCGGTGGCGAGGCCGGCTCCCAGCGAGCCGACGATGAGACCCAGGAGCAGCAAAATGCGGTTTGGCGCGACGGGGGTCGGCGTCACGCGTGGCGGATCGATGATCCGGAACTCGGCCACACCCGCGTCTTCCAGTTTTCCAGTCATCGCGGCGGTTTCGCGGCGCGAAACCAGGTTTTCGTATTGCCGCTTCTGTATGTCGTAGTCGCGGTTGAGCTGCGTCCATTCGGTGTCGATTTTCGGCAACGTTTCGGCAGCCGGTTTCAGTTGCGGGTATCGGGCCTCGAATTCGGACAGCCGCGCACGCGCGGTCGTGATATTGGCTTCGGATTCATTCAGCGCCACCTTCAATTGCTCGGTCACAGGGTCGCCGCTGGTGCCGCCGCGGGACGTTCGGTCGCAGCCTTGCGGTGGTTTTCGATCTCGCGGTCGCGTTCTTCCTCGAGTTTTGCGAGCAGTTTCCTGTTGGCGACGACATCCGGATGCTGTTCGGTGAAGATTGCGCAACAGTTCGTCGATTTGGCGTTTCAATGCGTCAATCCGCCCGTCGAGCTCCGGGACGGCGATTTTCGGCCTGTAGGCCGGATTCTCGGCCACCGCGGCGGTTCGTTCCTTCGTCTGGTCTTCCAGCTGCCGTCGTATGCCATCGCGCGTCTGCTCGGCGACGCGCAGCTCCACCCGGCCATCCCGGATCTGGTCACCCATGGCGGACATTTGCGAGACAAAGTCCTTGCCGGTGGTCGGAAACAGCCCCATGTACTTCAGGCGAAACGCATTCACGCGACCTTCGGCCTCCCTGAGCTTGAGGTCATAATCCTTGATCTGCTCGTCGAGAAATTTGCGCGCGCTGTCGGCCCCCGTACGCGAATCGCCCAGGCTTCTGTTCGATGAAGATCGAAAGTGCCGCCTGCACCACGTCCTGCGCCTTCTTGGGATCGGTATAGCGAAAAGCGATCGTGTACAGATTTTCGCCAAATACGGCGCGGGTAATCTTGAGCGAACTCAAGGTGTCATCGATAAGAATCATCGGCCGACTTGCGGGCCGCCGTGTCGAGGTCCGACTTGCGGATGATCTTCGCGACGTTGGCCCGACTGAGCAGAGTACGGCTCAGTATCGCAGTCTGCTGGCCGCTGTCCGGTATGACCGTCATGCCCTGCATCAGCGGCCGCAGCATTGATTGCGTATCGACGTAGACGCGCGCCGACGCCTCGTACTGGTCCGGCAGCCGGAATACCCAGATCGACCCAACGATGACCGCGACCCACGCGACGGCGAGCCCGTACCAGCGGCGGTGCCACATGCCCCGCAGGTAGTCGAGGACCTGCTCAAGTAACTGTTGCATCTCGTTTGCCTCGCAATTTCCGCAGGTCAGCTGCGCCCGCGGGTTACCGCCGTCAGAACCAGCTTTGCGGTATCGAGGATGTCGCCGGGCTTCACGTCGACATTGGCCGAAATGTCGCCACGCTTGATCAGATCCCTGAGTCTGACGCTGTACTGGCGACCGCCTTCCGATGTGCGCAGGATAGATGCGTTGTTTCCATCGGCAAAATCGGTCAGTCCGCCGACTACGATCATCAGGTCCAGAATCGTCATCCCTTGCCGATAGGGGATCGCCTGCGGCTTCGCGGCTTCGCCAACGACGCGGATCTGTTCCGGATAGGGCCCGACGAATCCTCCGACGATCACGGTGACGACCGGGTCGCGGATGTACTTCGCCAACGCCTTTTCGATATCGCGCGCCAGCGTCGTCGGGTCTTTGCCCAGCGCCGGCAAGTCCTCGATCAGTGGTGCGGTGATCCTTCCGTCGGGCCGGACCGAAACGGTCATGGAAAGCTCCGGATTGCGCCATACCGCCACGTTCACGCTGTCACCGGGACCGATCTTGTAGGTATAATCGGGCGAGCGGCGACCCGGCGGGGGCGGGGGGTAGGGCGGCGCCGAGGACCACCGGCCAGAATCGCGACGCGCGCGAGCGAAAGGTGAGTGTCGTGCACCAGCGAAATTCGCGCAACAATGTGCAGAAGATTTCAGCGAAGTTAACCACCTGGCACGAAATATAGTCAACGGATTAGCCTGAATCGATGACACTGACACCTACTCCGCGCCGCTCTGGATTCAACCGGATATCGGTGGTGCAGGTCCTCGCCGCCCGCCGCCTTCAAATCCCGTGGCAGATGCCCAACGATTCGTCAAAGTCGGACGCCACTCCGGTGCCACTCCCGCTGCAGGCAAGGCCCCTTCGTGAGCGTTGTCGGCAACCTCCTCATCACGCCAGGTCTCAATAGGGACAGAATCGCAACGCACTCGGCGGCCACGTTATGTCATGAGCCCGAGTGCATTCTGCTCCCGTGCGATCGATGGGATCGGGGAACGCTCGACCGTCTGCTCGGAATGCGGAGCGGGGGCGCGCGGTACGTCGGCGGGGAGGCGGCCAGGATGCGCCCGAGCTGGTAATTTCGCACACTGCCTCGGGCAAACGGGGCGCGCGGGCGGTCAGGGGTAGTAGGTGCGGTTGTAAGCCATGTCTCGCGCGCTTGACCCGGGGGACCGACGGCGGAGAGTGAGGGATTCGAACCCCCGATACGTTGCCGTATACCTGATTTCGAGTCAGGCGCCTTCGACCACTCGGCCAACTCTCCGCGAACGGCGGATTATACCGATTTCTGCTTCTCGCCCGAACGGCCGGCCGCCATAGCAGACAACCGACGCACTAAAACGGGGGCCGCAGCCCCCGCTTCGTGTGGCCCGCGGCGATCGCGGGCGATGCACGGCCCCGCTACTTTTTTGCCGGCGCCGCTCCGGGTGCGGCGGTCTTCGCCGGGGCGCCCTTTGCGGCCGGCGCGGCGCCCTTCGCCGGCGCGGTGGTGGCAGCAGCGACCACGGTGGGTCCCATCTGCGGCGTCACGACCTTGCCCTTCGCCTTCTGCTCGGCGATGTAGCGCGCCGCGACGCGGTCCTCGGCCTTTGCCTGCTGCGCTTTTACCGCTTCCGCGGCCGCGGCGTCCTTCGTCTTCTTCTCCTCGGCGGCGGCCTTCGCCTTGTCGTCCATCGGCGGCGGCGGGGGCAGCTTCGCGATCGCGATGCCAAAGGTCGCGACCACCATCCCGGCGGCGATGAGTGCGCGCAGCGTCGTCATAGTGCTCTCCGTTTCATCGTGGCGCGGTCACGCGGGCTTGCGTTCGCCGACCGGCGCCGTGGGCTCCGTTCCGCGCGGGACCTTGCCCGACATGACATCGTTGTACCAGTATTCGTGGTGCTCCTTCGCCCAGGTTTCGTCGACGTAGCCGTAGCGCATCGCCTCGTATGCGCCCTGCATGCCGACCGTGCCGAGGAAGATGTGCCCCGCCAGAAGCACGACGGCCAACAGCCCGGCGATCATATGGATGCCGTTCGCCCACTGCATCGTCTGCCGGGTCTGGTCGAAGTTCGGGAAATCGAGGATCAGTCCCGTGACGCAGAGCGTGAGACCGAGCAGGACCGCCATCGCCCAGAACAGGAATTTCTGCCCCGCGTTGGCCTTGTCGGCAGGGACGTGCTCGCCGGACAGCATGCCGCCCAACTTCTTCGCCCACTGCCAGTCGCGTCCGTTGAAGACGTTCGAGCGGACGAACGTCACGATCAGGACAGGCAACATGACCACGAGAATCGGTCCCACGAAGTTGTGCAGGTTCTTCGCCAGGATCGCAAGCCACGAGAACAGCGTGTAGCCGATCAGCGGCAGCAGCACGGATTTGCCGAACGTGATGATGAGCCCGGTGATGCCGAGCGCCGTGAACGTGATCGCGACGGTCCAGTGCACGACGCGTTGCACCACGGTGAACCGCTCGATGAGCCTCCCCGTCGGCCGCCCATGCAGCGCGATCGGTCCCCGCCAAAGGTAGAACGCGAGCAGCACGAGCAGCGCGAACACGAAGAGGAAACCGCCCGCCGTCGCGATCGGGACGCGCGCCGCGCGCCACGTCTGGCCCTCGGGCTGGATCAGGACATTGGTTTCGCGGCCCTGCACCGTCGTGACCTGGGGCGCACCCGAGCGGATTTCCTTCCAGACGGGCTGATTGTTGAGGGGTTGCGCCGCCTGCTGTTGCTGCTGTGCGCGCGCGTCGGTCGCCTCGGTCGGGTTGACCGCAGGCGACTGCGCCGCGGCCAGGCCGACCGCAAGGCCCAGCGCGCCGAGCAGCATGCCCGCCGCCCGCAAGTTGGATCGGCTCACCATTCCTCCTGCACGGCCGTCAGCGAATGCGCTTGTATTCGTTCTGGCTCTGGTTGCGGTTGGCAAGCGCCAGTTCCCAATCCCGCTTGTTGCCATTCCACGGCGCGGACTCGTAAGCGGGCTTGTCCGGCTTGCCCTGGTACTTGCCCTGCTTGTAATCGACGACCTGCGGGCGCTCGCCGCAACCTGCAAGACCCGTGGCGACCGCCACCGCAAGCGACACACCCGCGAAAGTCAGGAACGCGCGTCTGATCACGATTTGGATCCTCCCGCCGGCGCGGCCGGCGCCGCACCGGGCTGTTTCGGCGCTTCGGGGCGGCCGTAGGCGGTTGCCCAGCCCCATACGTCGCTGCCTCGGCCGCGTGACGTCACGCGGACGCGGTAGATTTCGGCCAGCACGTCGCCGTCGCCGCCGAGCAGCGCCTTGGTCGAGCACATTTCAGCGCAGACCGGCAGCTTGCCCTCGGCGAGACGATTGCGGCCGTACTTCTGGAATTCCGCTTCCGAGTTGTTCGCCTCCGGCCCACCGGCGCAGAACGTGCACTTGTCCATCTTGCCGCGGACGCCGAACGCGCCGGCCTGCGGGAACTGCGGCGCGCCGAACGGGCAGGCGTAGAAGCAGTAGCCGCAACCGATGCAGAGGTCCTTGTCGTGCAGCACGACGCCGTCGTCGGTGCGGTAGAAGCAATCGACGGGGCAGACCGCCATGCAGGGCGCGTCGGAACAGTGCATGCAGGCGACCGAGATCGAGCGCTCGCCGGGCACGCCGTCGTTGATCGTGACGACTCGCCGGCGGTTCACGCCCCACGGAATGTCGTGCTCCTGCTTGCACGCGGTCACGCAGCCGTTGCACTCGATGCAGCGCTCGGCGTCGCAGAGAAACTTCATTCGGGCCATGATTGCCTCCTCTCGATATCCGCGTGCTCAGTGCCCGCACGGCCGCCCGAAGGGCACTGACCGCCCCCTCGGGGGCAGCGAACGAAGTGAGCGTGGGGCGCTTCATCTCACGCGAACTTCACGACCTGGCAAAGCGTCGTCTTGGTTTCCTGCATCATCGTCACGGAGTCGTAGCCGTAGGTGGTCGCCGTGTTGACCGCCTCGCCGCGGACGATCGGGTGCGCGCCCTCGGGGTAGTACTCGAGCATGTCCTTGCCCTGCCACCATCCCGAGAAGTGGAACGGGACGAACGTCGTGCCCGGACCGACGCGGTCGGTGACCATCGCCTTGACCTTGATCTGCGCTCCGGTCGGCGACTTGACCCAAACGGCTTCGCCGTCCCGGATGCCGCGATCGTTGGCGTCCTTCGGGTTGATCTCGACGAAATTCTCCTGCTGCAGCTCGGCGAGCCACGGATTGGAGCGCGTCTCCTCGCCGCCGCCCTCGAACTCGACGAGGCGACCCGACGTCAGCACCAGCGGGAAGTTCTTCGCGACTTCCTTCGCGATGTTCTCCTGCTGGATCGTCTTGTACAGCGTCGGCAGCCGCCAGAACGCCTTCTTGTCGTCGTGCGTCGGGTACTTGGCGACCATGTCGGGGCGCGGCGAGTACAACGGCTCGCGGTGCTGCGGAATGCCGTCCGGGAAGTTCCAGACGATCGCCCGCGCTTTCGCGTTGCCGAACGGATGGTTGCCGTGGACCTTCATGAACACGCGGATCATTCCTCCGGAGCGGTCGGTCTTCCAGTTCTTGCCCTCGGCCGCCTTCTTCTCGTCGTCGGTAAGCTCGTCCCAGAAACCGAGCTTCTTCATCAGCACGTGGTCGAGCTCGGGGTAGCCGGTGGTGAGGTCGCCGCCCTTCGGGTACGAGCCGTCCTCGGCCAGCAGGTTGACGCCGTCGCGCTCGACGCCGAAGTTGGCGCGGAAGCAGCCGCCGCCGTCCATCATCGGCACCGACGTGCTGTACAGGTTGGGCGAGCCGGGATGCTTCAGCTCCGGCGTGCCGTAGCAAGGCCACGGCAGTCCGAAATAGTCGCCGTCGCAGGGCCCGCCCTTCGCCCGCAGCGTCTTCACGTCGAACGTCTGCATGTTCTTCATGTGCAGCTTCAGCCGCTCCGGCGACTGGCCGGTGTAGCCGATCGTCCACGACGCCCTTGTTGATCTCGCGGAGGATCGACTCGGGCTCGGGCTCGTCGAACTTGTTCGCGTCGGGCTTCACGATCTTGTAGTTCTTCGTGAATTCCTTTTCCCAGCCGAATTTCTTCGCGAACGCGTACATGATCGCGTGGTCGGTCTGCGCTTCGAACATCGGGCTGATCACCCGCTCGCGCCACTGCATCGAGCGGTTCGACGCGGTGACCGAACCGGACGTCTCGAACTGCGTCGCGGCCGGCAGCAGGTAGACGCCGTCCTTGCGGACCATCGCGGCCATCGCGGCGGTGGCCGACGGATAGGGATCGATGACGACGAGGAGGTCGAGCTTCTTCATCGCCTCGACCATCTCCTTGCCGCGCGACTGGCTGTTCGGCGCGTGCCCCCAGAACACCATCGCGCGCAGGTTCGAATCCTGGTCGATCAGCTCGTTCTTTTCCAGCACGCCGTCGATCCAGCGCGACACGGTCATCCCCGACTTTTCCATCATCGCCTGCGACGCGTACTGCTTCTTCAGCGAACTCGTAGTCGACGCCCCAGACCGCCGCCCAGTGCTTCCACGAGCCGGTGGCGAGGCCGTAGTAGCCCGGGCAGCGAATCCGGATTCGGGCCGACGTCGGTCGCGCCCTGCACGTTGTCGTGGCCGCGGAAGATGTTGGTGCCCCCGCCCGACACACCGACGTTGCCGAGCGCCAGTTGCAGGATGCACGACGCGCGGACGATCGCGTTGCCGATCGTGTGCTGCGTCTGCCCCATGCACCAGACGATCGTCGACGGCCGGTTCTTGGCCATCGCCTCCGCGACGCGCGCGACGGTGGCCTCCGGGACGCCGCACGCCTCCTCGACCTTGTCCGGCGTCCACTTCGCGAGGATCTCCTCCTTGACCTTGTCCATCCCGTAGACGCGGTCGTGGAGGTACTGCTTGTCTTCCCAGCCGTTCTTGAAGATGTGATACAGCATCCCGAACAGGAACGGGATGTCGGTGCCGGAGCGGATCCGCACGTGCTCGTCGGCCTTGGCCGCGGTGCGCGTGAAGCGCGGATCGACGACGATCATCCTGGCGCCGGTTTCCTTCGCATGCAGCATGTGCAGCATCGACACCGGATGCGCCTCGGCCGCGTTGCTGCCGATGTACATCGCGCACTTGGTGTTCTGCATGTCGTTGTACGAATTGGTCATCGCGCCGTAGCCCCAGGTGTTGGCTACGCCGGCGACGGTCGTCGAGTGGCAGATCCGCGCCTGGTGATCGGTGTTGTTCGTGCCCAAGAACGAAACGAACTTGCGCATCAGGTACGCCTGCTCGTTGTTGTGCTTCGAGCTGCCGACCCAGAACACGGCGTCGGGGCCCGACTCCTTCTTCAGCGCGGAGCAGCTTGTCGCCGACTTCGGCGATGGCTTCGTCCCAGCTCAGCTTCTGCCACTTGCCGTTGACGAGCTTGACCGGGGTCTTGAGACGCATCGAGTGCTCGTGCATCCCGTGCTCGCGGACCGACGCGCCCTTCGCGCAGTGCGCGCCAAGATTGAGCGGCGAGTCGAACACCGGCTCCTGCCGCGTCCACACGCCGTTCTCGACGGTCGCATCGACCGCGCAGCCGACCGAGCAGTGCGTGCAGACCGTGCGCTTGACCTCGACCTTCGTCGCCTCGCCTTCCTTCGCCGCCGCAGCGGGGCCGATGGCGCCGAACGGAATCTGGCTTGCGAACGCCCCGGCCCCGGCTACGAGACCCGAACGCTTCAAAAACGTACGCCGATCCAGCGTCGGGAGTGGAACTCCCGCGAGGCGGCGAAGACGTGGACCGGCTGCAGCGACACTTGCGCTCGTCTTGGTTAGCAGCATGATCCTTCCTCCTCCTGGAGAACTAAATTCTGGTCGTGCGGTAATAATCGCGAACGTGCTCCGTTTCGCGATACGCGGAATCCTGATCGGTCGCAACTGCGTCGGTCCGCGCCGTTGCGGCCGCTGGCAATGCGCCAGCTGCCACCGCGACGGCGCCGGCGCCGCCCGCACCGAGGGTCAACAGGAATCGTCGGCGCTTGAGATCGGCGGAGCCTGGGTCGTGCGCCGGAGCGGGCGAGGCAGGAAGTTTGTCAGCGGTGAAGTTGCGCATGCGATCCTCCGCAATGATGTCGCGACCGACAATCGTTCTCATTCCATGGCGAGCGAGTCGCGTTCGAGCGCCATGAAGCAACTACAGAATTGTGCAACGCGACGGTAGTAGCTGGCAACAGGAGATTGCTCTATTGCAGTGCAGCAATCGAATGCCCACGTCGTCAGGTGCAGATTGAAGAACGCGCGCTGTTGCGACAGCTCCGCGGGAAGCCGTTCGCCGTCGCCGGCGACCAGCATGCGCATCGTCTCGAACAGCACGGCGAGATGGTCTTCGTATTCGCTGCTTCGCGGCACGGCGCGCGAGCCCGAACTCGGCAAGGGTGGCGCGGATCTCCGCCAGCGGACGTCCCGATTGCGGTCCGACGTAATGCGAAGCGTAGAGGCTCACTTCGCTGCGGCCGACGCCGACGAAAAGCGCCTGGAACTCCTCGCGGACGGACTCGAGGTCCGCCGCGGCGCTGGCGGCCCGGAGGTCCTCCCACGCCCTCGAAAGTGCCGTCGCGACATCGGGGCCGCCCACCGTGGATGCGGCGGGCGTCAGCGGCGGCGCATCGGCGATCGTCGCCAGCAAGCGGGCGTCCGGCGCGTCGGCAAAGAGCCGCCCCAGCAGCGCGTAGAAGTCCGCGCGCGCCTCGTCTTCGGGCAGGAGCTCGCGGCCAGGCGCGACCGGCGCTTCAGACATCGCGAATGTCGAGCCCTCGCTCGTTCTTCATCAGGTCGATCACGCGGCAATCGGCGCACATCCTAAGCCGGTCGAGCGCGCCCGGTGCGGCGAACATCGAATGCCCGGCGAGCTTGCCCAGCATGTTGGCGATCATCTTCTCGGGACCGAGCGGCTTGCCGCAGGCGATGCACTTGAACAGCGCCGCCTCGTTGATCACGCGCGGCTGCTTCGCCTCGGCCGCGAGATTGAGGCGCGGCACGAGTCCGATCGCGTGCTCCGGACACGTCTTCTCGCAGATCCCGCACTGCACGCATTTCGACTCGATGAACCGGAGCTGCGGCGATTCCACGTTGTCGAGAATCGCGCCTTCGGGGCAGGCACCGACGCAAGCGAGGCACATCGTGCACGTGTCGTGATCGACGGCGATCGTGCCGTACGGCGCACCCGCGGGCAGCGGAATCGCGCGCTGCGGCACCGGTGCGTGCAGCGCCAGGTGCTCGAGGGCGAGCGCCGCCGTCGTCCGCTTGTCGTGGGTGAAAGCAAAGGTGGCTGCGGTCCGCACGCCGAGCGCGGCCGGCCACGACCACAGCGCCGCATCGAACAGCGACGTGTCGGCGCCCTCGAACAGGCGGAAGTGCTCCCCCTGGTAGCCCAGCGCCTGCGCAATCGTGTCGGCGATCCGCATCTGGAACGCGAGTGCGTCGCGGTATTGCGGCGCTTCGCGGCCCGTCAACAGCACCGCCACCTGGCTTGCACCGTGCGCCAGCGCGGCGAGCCATGCGTCGAGGCCGATCGAGGCGACGTGGTGCACCTCGAACGGAATCACGCGCGCCGGCAGTCCGCGGCCGCGCCGCGCGAGGCTCGCGATCGCAGCCCGGCCGTCCTCCGCGTGCAGCAGCAGGCAGGCGTCGCGACCGCCGGCCGAGCCGAAGGTCGCAAGCAGCGTCCGCAGGCGCCGGCCGACGTCGGTCACCGGCGGGAACGCGTACGTCAGCGCGCCCGACGGGCAGACCGTCGCGCAGGCGCCGCAGCCCATGCACAGTTGCGGCTCGACGGACACGTGGTCGCCGTCCGCGCGGATCGCTGCGGTCGAGCAGACGTCGATGCACTGCGTGCAGCCGACCTTCTGCGACCGTGCGTGGGCGCAGATCGACGCCTTGTACGCGAAGTACTTCGGCTTCTCGAACTCTCCGGTCATCGTCGCGAGCTCGGCCACCGCGCGCGCCTGCGCGACCGGGTCGGCGCCCGGGGCGAAATAGCCCTGCGGCGGCTGGTGCATCCGGAGGTGCGGTACCCGCTGCAGATCGAGGACGAGGTCGAAGCGATCGGCGCGCGCGGGGTCAGCGCGCCCGAAATCGATCGCGCCCGTCGCGCCGCACGCTGCGACGCACTGACGATGCGCCTTGCAGCGGTCGAGGTCGATCTGGTAGCTCCAGTCGATCGCGTGCTCGGGGCACGCCTTGATGCACGCGTTGCAGCGCGTGCACAGATCGAGGTCGATCGGATTTTCCTGCGCCCAGGCGACGTCGAATGCGCCGAGCCAGCCGGCGAGCTCAGCGACCTTGCCGGAGTGGACCGGATAGTTGCGCTGCGCCGGCAACTCGGCGCCGGCCGTCCGACCGGTCAGGAGGACCGTGACCGCGAGCTGCGCCGCGAGCGCATCGGCCCAGTAGAGCGCCGCCTCCGCCGGTCCGACGATCAGCAACTGGCCCTGCGACCGGTAGGTGACGCGTGGCACCGGCTCCGGATCGGGCAGGCCCGCGAGCGCCAGCAGCGCGGCGATCTTCGGCGTCGCATCGCCTGCTTCGGCCGACCATCCCCCCGTTTCGCGGATGTTGACAAAGCGGATCGTCTGCGCGCGCCGCCCTCTTCCGCGACATCGCCGAAGAGCCTGGCCTCCTGCGTGCACGCGACGACCACGTCGCCGGATGCACTGGCCGGCAAAGGCGGCGAGCTCCTTCTGGCACAGCATCGTCCTGACCAGCGGGCGCGCCGGCGAGCTCGAGCGCGCGGGCGAGCGCCTCCCGATCGAGAGGCATCGTCCCGTTGCACGAGCAGAGGAAGAGGTTGGCGCCTTCCAGGCTCATCGGCGGGCCGGCAGGGATCCCGCGGGCGGCGCTCCCGCCGCAGGTTCCGGTTCGGCCGCGTCGTGCGCCGGCGGGGCCCTGCGGCGGGACCACGGGCGCCACAGGCGCGGATTCGGGCAGGGCCACGGGCTCGGCGGGTTCCGCCGCCGCATCGTCGGTGGGAACGTCCTCGAGCGCGCCGTCCGCGTTCACGCGCGTCTTCGGCGGGTCGAAGATGTAGCGGGCCTGCACCAGCTCGCGCACGATCTCGGGCGAAATCGGATCGGGCGTCGAATAGTCGCCGACGTAGACGTCGAGGCCGTCCATCACGTTGAAATGCGGATCCCGGAATAGCTGCCGCAACGCCCTCCGCTTGAGCCCCTCGTCGACCTTCGGGTCGAGGAACGCGCTGAAATCCGAATCGATCGTCAGCGCCTCGACAGGAGGAAGCGATGCCGCGTCGACGACCGGAGCGGATGATTCGACGGTGCTGGCGTCGGCAGGCGCAACCGGCGCCGGACCCGGCACAGGAGCGGGAGCGGACGCAGGTGCCGGACCGGGCGCAGGAGTCGGCTCGGGCGCGGCGCGCGCCGCCTCGAGCTTCTTCTGCGACCAGCGCTTGATCGAGAAGGGCTTCGCGTTGGGGTCGTCGACGCTCATCGCAACGGGCCGGTGCGCACCGTCACCGCTGCCGCCTGCGGTCGCCGCCGGAATCGCGGTCGGCAAACGGATCGTTGCGTCGCACCTTCCGCTTCGGCTCGGGCTTGTAGTGCAGTGCGACGAACGGTTCCATCCACGCGAGGATTTCGGGAAGCATCGGCACGGCGTCGACGCGCTCGCCGCCGTCCATCAGTCTCGCCGCCTCGTTGTAGCTGACCGTGACGACCTCGGGGCGAATCGGCGGCATCGCGCCCTCCTCGATCGGCCGCCACATGACGAAGATCTTCGGATCGGGCGCAGTCGTGTTGAGAAAATAGCCCTCGGCCTCGGATCGGTGGAGCTCGATCGCGTATCCGTCGAGGCGCCAGCGCGCGTCGGTGCCATCGTCGGAGATGCGCGTCAGGTCCCGAGCGGTCGACTCGTCGGCGGCCGGCAGGACGGCCACGGGCTCCCAGCGTTCGCTGACCCATCGATTGACGAGCGGAGTCCGCTGGAGGATTACGGAGACCGGAAACCGCACGGGAGTCATGGACATTTGGGACGGGACACCGAGGAGAAATGCGGCCCGCTGCCGATCGTCGGCGATCATACCACCACGGGTATGCGCCTCTGCTAACATCGCCCATTGCGCTTTCTTCCGGCGGATCGCACGCCGCGACACGCATGGCTTCGATCATCCCGATTTCCGACGTCCGCAGCGCGGTGAACCCGAACGCGCACCGCGACGCGCTCGGACGCTTTCGTGCTCGCCGCCGCCAATGCCGCACCGATCGCTCCGGGTCCGGTGGCGGATGCGCGCGGGCGCACGCTCCACGATCTGCGCATATCGGTCACCGACCGCTGCAACTTCCGCTGCGTCTACTGCATGCCGAAGGACGTGTTCGACGCCGACTACCGGTTCCTGCCTCACGGGGACCTGCTCACGTTCGAGGAGATCGCGCGCGTCGCCCGGATCTTCGTCGAGCGCGGCGTTTCCAAGATCCGGCTGACCGGCGGCGAGCCGCTGATGCGCCGCAACGTCGAGCGCCTGGTCGAGATGCTGGCCAACCTCGGCGACGTCGACCTCACGCTGACGACCAACGGCGCGCTGCTCGCGAAGAAGGCGCGCAGCCTCGCCGACGCCGGCCTGACGCGCGTGACGGTGAGCCTCGATTCGCTCGACGACGCGACGTTCCGCGCGATGAACGACGTCGACTTTCCCGTCGGCAAGGTCCTCGAAGGCATCGACGCGGCGGCGGCCGCCGGGCTCAACCCGCTCAAGATCAACATGGTGGTGAAACGCGGCACCAACGATGCGTCGATCGTGCCGATGGCACGGCACTTCAGGGGCACGGGCCACATCGTCCGCTTCATCGAATACATGGACGTCGGCGCGACCAACGGCTGGCGGATGGACGACGTCGTTCCCGCCGCGGAGGTCGTCCGGGCGATCGACGCGGAGCTGCCGCTCGAAAGCGCGGATCCGAACTACACGCGGCGAGGTCGCGCAGCGCTGGCGGTACAAGGACGGCAGCGGCGAGATCGGCGTGATCGCGTCGGTGACGCAGGCGTTCTGCCGCGACTGCACGCGCGCGCGGCTGTCGACCGACGGCAAGCTCTACACGTGCCTGTTCGCGACCGACGGCTACGACCTTCGCACCTTGCTGCGCAACGGATTCGCCGACGCACAGATCGGCAACGCGATCGCCGCGGTCTGGACGCGCCGCGCCGACCGCTATTCCGAGATCCGCACCGCGAACACCGTGCGGATTCCCAAGGTCGAGATGAGCTACATCGGCGGTTGACGAGGGCCGTCGATGAACGCCCCGAACACGCCCTACCGCCCGGTGCTGACGAACGCCGCGCGCCCGTCGACGTTCGCGGTGCAGGCAGTGGACGAGACGGGCGCGGTGCGCGACACGCCGATCGCCGGCGAGCATCCGCTGACGCTCTACGTCGACAAGCACGAGCTCGTCACGCTGATGACGCTCGGCGCGGCACCCGAGGCGCTCGCGATCGGCTACCTCCGCAACCAGCGCCTGCTGCAGCGGATCGAGGACATCGTCGCCGTGCAGGTCGACTGGGACGTCGGCGCCGTCGTCGTCAAGACCCGCCGCGGCCTCGCCGACCTCGAGGCGAAGACGAAGAAGCGCACGACGACCAGCGGCTGCGGTCAGGGCACGGTGTTCGGCGACCTGATGGCCGAAATCGAGGACGTCCGGCTGCCGGCCGGCGCGACGCTGTCGCAGGCCACGCTGTACGCGCTGCTCGACCGCGTCCGGGTGCACGAGACGATCTACAAGCAGGCCGGCGCCGTGCACGGCTGCGCGCTCGCGACCAACGAGCCGGGACGCTCGGAGATCCTGACGTTCGTCGAGGACGTCGGCCGCCACAACGCGGTGGACGCGATCGCCGGACAGATGTGGCTCGACCGCATCGACGGCGGCGACAAGATCTTCTACACGACGGGCCGGCTCACGTCCGAAATGGTGATCAAGGCGGCGCAGATGGGCATTCCCGTTCCTCGTCTCCCGCTCGGGCTTGACGCAGATGGGCCACGAGATCGCCGAAAAGGTCGGGATCACGATGATCGGCCGCGCGACGGGCAAGCACTTCCTGCTGTTCACCGGCGCCGAGCGGTTCCGCGCAGGGCCCGCGCCCGCGCAATGACGGTCCGCCACGCCGACGTCACCGGCGTCGTGCTGGCCGGGGGCCAGGGACGGCGGATGGGCGGCGTCGACAAGGGGCTGGGTCGAGATCAACGGCAAGCCGATGGTCGCGCACGTGCTCGCGCGCCTCGCTCCGCAGGTCGGCGACGTCCTGGTCAACGCCAACCAGAACCTCGACCGCTACCGCGCGCTGGGCTACCCGGTGGTCCCGGATGCGGTCGGCGGGTTCGCCGGGCCGCTCGCCGGGCTGCACGCCGGCATGACGCAGGCCACGCGCGAGCTGGTCGTCACCGTGCCCTGCGATTCGCCGTTCCTGCCGTCGGATCTCGTCGCGCGGCTGCACGCCGGGCTCGCCGCCGGCGGCGCGCAGCTCGCCGTGGCGAAGACCTTCGATCAGCCGCATCCGGTGTTCGCGCTGGTGCGGCGCGATGTCCTGCCCGATCTCGCCGCCTTTCTCGAAGGCGGGGGCGCAAGATCGACGCGTGGTACGCGGCACTTCGGGTGGTCGAGGTCGGCTTCGACGACGAGGCCGACGCCTTCCGCAACATCAACACCGCGGACGAGCTGGCGGCCGCGGAGAGCAAATGACGCGGGGCCTCGCCCACTCCCGGACTACAATCGCCATCCCGGCAATCCCGCGTGCCCTGATCCCATGAGTCCAGCGAAGACCCTGCGCGAGCTCTCCTGCGCCGACGACTACGATCCGAACTCGATGCCCGTCGACCGGGCGCGCGAGCTGATCCGCACGTTCCTCGCGCCGGTGACCGCGACGGAGCGCGTCCACATCCGGCAGGCGCTGGGCCGCGTCCTCGCGGCCGACGTCGTATCGCCGCTCGCCGTGCCCGGCCACGACAATTCGGCGATGGACGGCTACGCGATCCGCTTCGTCGATCTTGCGCCTGATCGCGAGACCACGCTCACGCGCGTCGGCGAATCGTTCGCGGGCAAGCCGAGCGGCGTGACGATCGGCGCCGGCGAGTGCGTGCGCATCTTCACGGGCGGCGTGATGCCCGACGGGTGCGGATTCCGTCGTCATGCAGGAGCGGGCGAGCGAGGCCGGCGGCCGCGTGACGATCGCCGCCGGCGCCGTCACGAAGGCCGGCCAGAACCGCCGCTTCGCCGGCGAAGACCTGAAGGCGGGACAGGTCGTGTTCGCGACGGGCCAGCTCGTGCACCCGGCGGAGCTCGGCATGATGGCCTCGCTCGGCATCGGCGAGGTCGACGTCTACCGCAAGCTGCGCGTCGCGTTCTTCTCCACGGGCGACGAGCTCCGGTCGATCGGCACGCCGCTGGCCGAGGGCGAGATCTACGACAGCAACCGCTACACGATCTACGGGATGCTCGCGCGGCTCAATTGCGACGTCCTCGACATGGGCGTCGTGCCCGACGTGCCGGACGCGCTCGAGCGCGCGTTCGCCGACGCCGCTGCCGCGGCCGACGTCGTCATCACGTCGGGCGGCGTGTCGGTCGGCGAGGCGGACTTCGTCAAGCAGCTGCTCGACAAGCTGGGCGAGGTGCTGTTCTGGAAGATCGCGATGAAGCCCGGCCGTCCGCTCGCCTACGGGCGCATCGGCGGCGCGCACTTCTTCGGTTTGCCGGGGAATCCGGTGTCGGTGATGGTGACGTTCTACGAGTTCGTGCAGGACGCGATCTTCATCCTGCAGGGCCGGCGCGGCGTCGCGCCGCTGCCGATGTTCAAGGTGCCGCTCGCCGCGCCGATCCGCAAGGTGCCGGGGCGCACCGAGTTCCAGCGCGGCATTCTCGCCGCGGACGGCAGTGGCGGTTTCACCGTGCGCACCACCGGCGACCAGGGCTCCGGAATCCTGTCGTCGATGTCGCAGGCGAACTGCTTCATCGTCCTGTCGGCCGAGACCGGCAACTGCGCCGTCGGCGACCTGGTCGACGTGCAGCTGCTGGAAGGGCTGATCTGACGCGCGGAGCGGGGAGCAGACCGCGCTTTCCGGTCAATGCAGCCGACCGTCCGAACCAAGTCCACGGAAAACCTGGACTGTCCCGGCCAAGGCCATCGGCTACCTGATCCTGCACGCCGAGGACGTGTCCGACATTGCCACCCTGTTCGCCGGCATCCTAGTCCTCGCCGCGTGCGCGCCGGTGCCCGATGTCATTGCAACGCGAGTCCAGGCACGGCTGCTCGTCTGGCACCCGAAGACGGCGCAAACCGAGGCGCGCTGGTAGCGGCTCGGTGGACGCGGTCCTGCCCGATCCGTGCACAGCGGAGACGGATACAAATAATAATAATTCGCATTCGTATTGACACCAGGCCTCCCGAGCCTTATGCTGGCGGCCATTCGACCTGTCCAGCTACGTGGAGTCCACCGATGAAGCCCCTGCCGCACCTCTGTGCGTTCCTGTTGCCCTGCCTGCTCGCCGCTGCCCCGGCGCAGGCGGCCGAGGAGCCCGTGCTCAACCTCTATTCGGCGCGGCACTACCAGACCGACGAGGCGCTCTACGCGAACTTCACGAAGGCGACCGGCATCCGGATCAACCGAATCGAGGCCGGCGATGATCAGCTCGTCGAGCGGCTGAAAGGCGAGGGTGCCGCGAGCCCGGCCGACCTGCTGCTGATCGTCGACGCGGCCCGACTCTGGCAGGCGCAGCAGATGGGTCTATTCCAGCCGGTCAGGTCGGCGCAGCTCGACGAGCGGATCCCATCCGCGTTCCGTGATCCCGGCGGCAACTGGTACGGTTTCTCCTACCGCGCGCGGGTCCTGGTTTACGGGAAGCAGACGATGGACCCGGGCGCGATCCCGACCTACGCGTCGCTCGCCGATCCGCGGAACAAGGGCAAGGTCTGCGCGCGCTCCGGGTCACATCCCTACAACCGGTCGCTCGTGGCGTCGATCGTCGCGCACCACGGCGCGGCGAACGCCGAGACCTGGGCGAAGGGTGTGGTCGCCAACATGGCCCGCAGCCCACGCGGCGGCGATTCGGACCAGATCAAGGCCGTCGCCGCGGGCGAGTGCGGGGTCGCGCTCGTCAACACGTACTACTACGCGCGTGTCTGGCGTTCGACCAAGCCCGAGGATCGCGAGATCGTCGCCAGGACCAGCATCGTGCTGCCGGACCAGGCGACCCACGGCACCCACGTCAATGTTGCCGGCGGCGGCGTGCTCAAGCACGCGCCGCACTACGCGAACGCGGTCCGGTTCCTCGAGTACCTGGCGAGCGACGAGGCCCAGGTCTACTTCGCCGACGGCAACAACGAGTGGCCCGTGGTGAAGTCGGTAAAGGTGACGAATCCCGCCCTCGAGACGCTGGGCTCCTTCAAGGCCGACGCGCTGCCGATCGCGACGCTGGGGCGCAACGCGGCGGAGGCACAGCGGATCGTCGATCGCGCCGGCTGGAAGTGATCGGCCCCGGTTGATCCACGTCAGCCGGCGGCGGCGCCGCGCCGGGACATCCGCGCGAGCACCGAGATCGGTATGAGCCCGACGGTGACGATCGCGAGCGACGGCAGACTCGCCTCGGCGAGCCGCTCGTCCTTGGCGAGCAGGTACGTCTGCGTCGCCAGCGTGTCGAAGTTGAACGGCCGCAGCACGAGCGTGGCCGGCAACTCCTTCATCACGTCGACGAAAACGAGCAGCAGCGCCGCGGCGCCGCTGCGGCCGAGGAGCGGCGCGTGCACGCGGACGAGCGTGCGCCATGCGCCGGCGCCGAGGCTGCGCGCCGCGTCGTCCATCGCCGGCGTGATGCGCGCGAAGCCCGGCTCGATGCCGTTCCAGGCCACGGCGAAATGGCGGACGAGATACGCATAGACGAGCGCGAACACCGTGCCGGTCAGCAGCAGGCCAGGGCTTGCGGCACCGACGCCGCGCGCCGCGTCGGCGAGCCAGCGATCGGCGGCACCGAGCGGGAGCAGCACGCCGACGGCGAGCACGGTCCCCGGCACCGCATAGCCCAGCGTCAGGAGGCGGCTGCCCGCACGCGTCGCAATGCCCGGCGCGAGGCGGACCGCGTAGGCAACCAGCGTCGCCACGACGACGGCGAGCGTCGCCGCGATCGCGGCGACGCGCAGGCTGTTCCAGGCCCATCCGAAGAAGCGCGCGGTCAACGCGAGATCCGACTCGCCGTTGGCGAGGCGCAACAGCAGCATGAGGGGCACGACGAAACCGGTCAGGAGCGGAATCGCGCAGAGCGCCGCCGCCGTCCACGCGCGCACTCCCGTGAGCCGGATGCCCGCGGCGCGCGCCGTCTGCCGTCCGCGCGCGCTGCCGTAGGTGCGCCGCGCACCGCGCGACGCGCGTTCCAGCGCCACTGCGCCGACGACGAAAACGAGCAGCATCGTCGCGAGCTGCGCCGCCGCCGCGCGATCGCCCAGCGAGAACCACGCCCGGTAGATGCCAGTGGTGAACGTGTCGACGGCGAAGTACGCGACGGTGCCGTAGTCGGCCAGCGTCTCCATCAGCGCAAGCGCGACACCGCCTGCGATCGCCGGCCGCGCGAGCGGCAGCTCGACGCGCCAGAACGCCTGGCGGCGATTGAGGCCGAGCGTGCGCGCCGCCTCGACCAGCGCCGGCGGGCGCTCGACGAACGCCGTGCGCGCAAGCAGGTAGACATAGGGGTAGAGCGCGAACACGAACATCGTCGCGGCACCAGGCAGCGAGCGGACATCGGGAAACCAGTAGTCGCCGCGCGACCAGCCGAAGGCGGCGCGCAGTGCCGACTGCACAGGGCCGGCGTAATCGAGGAAATCGGTGTACGCGTAAGCCATCACATACGACGGCATCGCGAGGGGCAGCAGCAGAGACCACTCGAAGAACGCGCTGCCGGGGAACCGACGGCGCGCGACCAGCCAGCCCGAAACGGTGCCGCCGAACGCTACGCCGGCGCCGACGATGGCGACGAGGAGTAGCGTGTTGACGACGAATTGCGGCAGCACCGTCGCCGTGAGGTGCGTCCAGGTCGCGCCCGATCCCGGAACGATACCCCGCGCGACGACCGCGATGACGGGCACCGCGGCGAGGAGCGCGAGCGCCGCCGTCAGCGCGGCGAGCGAGTTACGCCGGCCGCGCATCGTCCGCCCGACGCGGCGTTGATCGGCGATCCTTCGGGCCGTTGACACCGCGGCGGCGACCTCGCTAAGATGTCGGCCAGGGCCTTCGCAGACGCCCCGCCGCATCGCTGGCTCCGCGCCATCCAAGTTCTGCTTCGTTGCTGCCAATGCAGCAGGAGGCAAATGAATATCATGGATGCGGCCATCACTCCCATTGAACTGAAGCACCGGCTCGCGGCATTTCCGCCGCCCACGTTGATCGACGTGCGCCGGCAACCTGCGTTCGAGCAGGATCCGGACGTCGTCCCCGGCGCGCTGCGGCGTCTCGCCCGAGACCGTCGAATCCTGGGCCGGACGCGATCGAGCCGTGGCGACCCGTCGTCGTCTACTGCGTGCGCGGCCACGAGGTCGGCCAGGGCGCCGCGTCGGCGTTGCGCTCGCTACGGCCTCGACGCGCGGTATCTCGCCGGCGGACTCGAGCAGTGGCGCGCCGAGGGGCATGCCACGAAGCGCTTCGTCGCGCCGACGCGCTGGGTGACGCGCGAGCGCCCGAAGATCGACCGCATCGCGTGCCCGTGGCTCGTCCGCCGCTTCGTCGATCCGTCGGCGGAATTCTTCTACGTGCCCAATGCGGAGGTCCGCGCATTCGCCGCGAAGAACGGCGCCACTGCCTACGACGTCCCGGACGTACCCCACTCGCACGTGGGCCCCGAATGCAGCTTCGACGCGTTCATCCGGATCCACGAGCTCGACCATCCGGCGCTCGGCGTGCTCGCGCGGATCGTCCGCGGCGCCGACACCGGCTCGCCGCAGCTGGCGCGCGAGGCCCCGGGCCTCTCCGCCGCTTCGCTCGGACTGTCGGCGATGTTCGCCGACGACCACGCGATGCTGAAGTGGGGGATGCTCGTCTACGATTCCCTCTATGCGTGGTGCCGCGAGGCCCAGACCGAAACGCACGGGTGGTATCCGGAGACGCTGCGCACGTTGGAGCACGCATGAGCGCGACGTGCGAAGCCGAGGACGCGCGCGCGAGCAGGGCCAAGCCAAGGCTCGAAGAGCGCGTCTGCGAGCGCGCGTGGCGCCCGATTTTCCACGCCATCGCTGAGGCAGTCCCACGAAAGCGGGCGCACCGAAGGGTGTGGGCGGCCGTCCGGAGGCGCGGGTGACCGTCGGACAGCAGGCCGCGTCTGTCCCGTCCGGCACGCCCGCCACTCCCTTCACGGACGCGGCACCCGCAGCTCCAACCCGCGCGGAGGCGTTCCGTTACTGGCTGAAGCTCGGGTTCGTGAGCTTCGGCGGGCCGGCGGGTCAGATCGCGATCATGCATCACGACCTCGTCGACAGGAATCGCTGGATCTCCGAGCGTCGATTCCTGCACGCGCTCAACTACTGCATGGTCCTGCCGGGGCCGGAGGCGCAGCAGCTCGCGACCTACATCGGCTGGCTGATGCACCGGACGTGGGGTGGCGTGATGGCGGGCGCGCTCTTCGTCCTGCCGTCGCTCGTCGTGCTGATCGCGCTGTCGTGGCTGTACATGGCCTACGGCAACGTGCCGGCGGTCGCCGGCGTCCTCTACGGCATCAAGCCCGCGGTCGTGGCGATCGTGCTGCACGCAGCCTGGCGCATCGGTTCGCGCGCGCTCAAGCGACCCGTTCTCTGGGTGATCGCCGCGCTGGCGTTCCTCGCGATCTTCGCGTTCGCGGTGCCGTTTCCGGCGATCGTGCTGGTCGCGGGATTGATCGGCTACGTCGGGCGGTCGCATTGCGCCGAAGGAGTTTGCCGTGGGCGGGGGCCCCGGCGCGAGCGGGGGCGCGCACCTGCCGGCGGTCATCGACGACGACACGCCGACCCCTGCGCACGCGCTGTTCAGCGGGCCGAGGCTCGCGTTCGTGATCGCCGCCTGTGTGCTGCTCTGGCTGTTCGTTCTCGCCATGCTGGTCGCGAGCTACGGACCCGGCGCGACGCTGCCGCGCATGGGATGGTTCTTCACGAAGGCGGCATTGATGACCTTCGGCGGCGCGTACGCGGTGCTTCCGTACGTCTATCAGGGCGCCGTCGAGACGTACGCGTGGCTGACGCCCGCGCAGATGATCGACGGGCTGGCGCTCGGCGAGACGACGCCGGGCCCGCTGATCATGGTCGTCGCGTTCGTCGGATTCGTCGGGGGCTGGACGAAGGCGCTGTTCGGCGTCGATTCGCTCGCGCTGGCCGGCATGGCCGGCGCGTGCGTCGCGACCTTCTTCACGTTCCTTCCGAGCTTCCTGTTCATCCTCGCCGGCGGACCGCTGGTCGAGACGACGCACGGACAGCTCAGGTTCACCGCGCCGCTCACCGGGATCACCGCCGCCGTGGTCGGGGTGATCGTGAACCTCGCGGTGTTCTTCGCGTGGCACGTGTTCTGGCCCAATGGCTGGTCGACCGGCACGCCCACGGGTGGGCTCGATGCGCTGTCGCTCGGCATCGGCATCGTCGCAGCGGTCGCGCTGTTCCGCTTCAAGGCGGGTGTGATTCCCGTGATTCTTGCCTGCGGCGCGGTGGGGATGCTGGCGACGCTCGCCTTCCCCTGACTCGGCCTCCGCGCCGGCAGTGCAAATTCGGAACGTCGAATCGTCGGCCTCGAGCGTCGACTCGCCCCGGTGCTCGCCCGCTGCGTCGGGGTCCCTGCTGCCAGGCTCGCGCCGCTACCGCCGCCCCGCCGAGAGGACGCCCCGCACGTCGCGGACGAGCGCCAGCGCGCGGGCGAGCGCGTCGAGACCCTTCACCTCGAGCGTGAAGGCCATCCGCGTCGCGCTGTTGCGTGTCAGCGTGTTCGCGGCGGTGACGTTGATCCGCTCGCGCGAGAAGACCTCGGTGATGTCGCGCAGGAGTCCCTGGCGATCCATCGCCTCGAGCACGACATCGACGGGAAACACCTCGTCGCGGGGCTTGCCCCAATCCGCGGCGATCAGGCGCTCGGGCTCGCGCGCACGCATGCGCGCGACGTTGCTGCAGCTCTGCCGATGAATGGACACGCCCTTGCCGCGCGTGACAAAGCCGACGATGTCGTCCGGTGGGGCGGGCTTGCAGCAGCGCGCGAGGTTCGTCATCAGCCGGTCGACGCCGACGACGAGGATGCCGCTGCCCGCCCCGGCGGCCTTGCTCTGGCGCGCCAGGACCTCGGGTTCGTGTTCCGGCTCCGGGGCCGCGGCCGGCTGCACGACCGCCTTGATCGCGGTCTGCAGCTGCCGCGTGTTGACGTCGTCGCGCGCCACGGCGGCGTAGAGCTCCTCGGCCTTCGCGTAGCCCGCCTTGGCCGCGACCGCGTCGAGGTTGACCGCGGTGGCGCCGGCGCGCTGCAGCTCGCGCTCGACGATCGCGCGCCCCTGGGCCAGCGTCTCCTCGTGCTGCTGCGCCTTGAACCACTGCCGCACCTTGGTACGCGCGCGGTGGCTGTGCGCGTAGCCGAGGTCGGGGTTGAGCCAGTCGCGCGACGGCCCGCCGACCTTCGCCGAGACGATCTCGACGCGTTGCCCGTTCGTGAGCGCGTAGTTGAGGGGCACCATCGCGCCGTCGACGCGCGCGCCGCGGCAGCGGTGGCCCAGGCTCGTGTGCACCGCATACGCGAAGTCCACGGGCGTCGCGCCGCGCGGCAGGTCGACGACCTTGCCCTGCGGTGTCAGCACGTAGATCGTGTCGGTGAACAGGCTGCTCTTGAACGCGGCGAGCCACTCCGATTCGTCGGCGACGGCGTCCTTCCAGTCGAGCACCTGCCGCAGCCAGGCGATGCGATCCTCGAACGCGGGATCGCGCCGCATGCCCTTGTGCCCCGCCTCCTTGTAGCGCCAGTGCGCGGCGACGCCGTACTCGGAATGCTGGTGCATCTCGAAGGTGCGGATCTGCACCTCGAGCGGCTTGTCCTCGGGGCCGCTCACGGCCGTGTGCAGCGATCGGTAGTTGTTCGCCTTGGGTTTCGCGATGTAGTCGTCGAATTCGCGCGGCAGCGGCGTCCACAGGTGGTGGACGATGCCGAGCGCGGCGTAGCAGTCCTTGACGTCGTCGACGAGGATCCGCACGGCACGGATGTCGTACAGCGCGTCGATGCCGGACTGCTTGCGGCGCATCTTGTTCCAGATGCTGTAGATGTGCTTCGGCCGCCCGGTGACCTCGGCCTTGATGCCCGCCGCGGCGAGCTCGCGGCGCAGCAGGGCGACGACGTCCTCGATGTAGCGCTGCCGGTCGAGACGGCGCTCGTCGAGCATCTTCGCGATGGCCTTGTACGTCTCCGGCTCGAGGGCGCGCAGGCTCAGGTCCTCGAGCTCCCACTTGAGCTGCCAGACGCCGAGCCGATTCGCCAGCGGGGCGAAGAGCTCGAGCACCTCGCGCGCGGCGCGCTGCCGCGCCTCGCTCATCTCGATTCCGCCGGCCATCAGGTAGCGCAGCGCCGCGGTCCGCTCGGCGAGCTTGATCAGGACGACGCGTATGTCCTCGACCATCGCGAGCAGCATCTTGCGCAGCCGTTCGGCCTGCGCGGCCCGCTCGTCGGCGTCGCCCTGCGGCGGCATCGCGCGAATCTCGTCCATCCGCGCGGTGCCGGCGACGAGCGTCGCGACGTCGGCGCCGTAACGCGCGCCGACGTCGTCGGGATCGAACGCATTCGCGCCCGGGAGCCCCGTCAGCAACGCGGCGCGCACCGTGCCGGCGTCGAGTTTCAGTCCCGCGAGAATCGTCGCCGCGCCGAGCGCGCGATCGATCAGCGGCTCGCCGTCGCGCCCGCGAACGTCGCCGCAGCGCTCGCGCGCATCGACGAGCGCCGCCTCGAACGCGTCGAGGTCATCCTGCGGGTATACGCCCCGCAGCGTTGCGAGCCAGGCCGCAACGGCCTGCGGCGCGCTCGCCTCCGGCGCGGAATGCGCGACGGCAACCATCAGCCGCCGGTCGCGGCCGCGATCACATCCGCCAGCACCTGCGCATGCTTGTCGGCCAGGTCCGCCTCGCGCGCCTCCACCATCACGCGCAGCACCGGCTCGGTGCCGGACGGGCGCAGGAGGACGCGCCCGGCATCGCCGAGCGCGGCGACCGTTCCCGCTCTCGCGGTGCAGATCGCCTCGTTCGCCTTCCAGTCGTAACCCTTCGGCACGCGCACGTTGATCAGCCGCTGCGGGAACAGCGTGATTCCCGCGGCGGCACGGGCGAGCGTCGTGCGCTGCTCGACGAGCGCCCGCAGAACGGCGAGCGCCGCGATGATCGCGTCGCCCGTCGTGTGCTTGTCGAGGCAGAGCACGTGGCCCGAGTTCTCGCCGCCGAGGATCCACCCCTTCTCCTCGAGCTTCTCGAGCACGTAGCGATCGCCGACCGCCGCGCGCTCCAGCGCGATCCCCTCCCGCGTCAGCGCCTGTTCGAGGCCGAGATTCGTCATCAGCGTCCCGACGACGCCGCCGGCGAGCGCCCGGCGCCGCCGGTAGTCCATCGCGATCACGTAGAGGAGCTGGTCGCCGTCGTACGCGCGGCCGTCGCGGTCGACCATCAGCAGGCGATCGCCGTCGCCGTCGAGCGCGATGCCGATATCGGCCTTGTTCGCGACCACGGCGTCCTTGAGATGCTTGGCGTGCGTCGCGCCGACCCCGTCGTTGATGTTGATGCCGTTGGGTTCCGCACCGACCGCGATGACATCGGCACCGAGCTCGTGGAACACCGGCGGAGCGACGTGGTACGCCGCGCCGTGCGCGCAGTCGACGACGATGCGCCAGCCCTTGAGGTCGAGCTCGTTCGGGAACGTGCTCTTGCAGAACTCGATGTAGCGGCCCCCGGCGTCCTCGATGCGGCGCGCCTTGCCGAGCTGCGCCGACGGCACGCACGCGAGCGGGCGCGCCATTACGCTTTCGATCGACTGCTCGATCGTGTCCGGAAGCTTGGCGCCCGCCTCGGAAAAGAACTTGATCCCGTTGTCGTCGAACGGATTGTGCGACGCGCTGATCACGATCCCCGCGGAGAGGCGCAGCGCGCGCGTCAGGTAGGCGACCGCGGGTGTGGGGAGCGGTCCGGACAGGTAGACGTCGACGCCCGCCGCGGACAGTCCGGCCTCCAGCGCCGCCTCCAGCATGTAGCCGGAGATCCGCGTGTCCTTGCCGATGAGCACGGCGGGGCGCACGCCGTCGCGGGCGGTATCGGCCGCGAGCACGAGCCCCGCCGCCCATCCCAGCTTCAGCACGACCTCGGGGGTGATCGGCGGCTCGCCGACGAGCCCGCGCACGCCGTCGGTGCCGAAGTAGTGTCGCGTCATCGCGCGCTCCGCATGTGTGTTTGTCGTGTCGCGCTGCCGTTCATGCCCCGTGCTCGATCGCGTTCCAGACCTTGAGCGCATCCACGGTTTCACGCACGTCGTGAGCCCGGACGATCGACGCGCCACGTGCCACCGCGGCGAGTGCCGCCGCGAGACTCGCGGCAAGTCGCCCGTCGACGCCTCGTCCGGTGATCGCGCCGAGCGACGACTTGCGCGACAGGCCCACGAGCACCGGATAGCCGCTCTCCGCAAGGGTCCCGATCGAACGCAACAGAGTGAGATTATGCGCCAGCGTCTTGCCGAAGCCAAAGCCCGGATCGATCACGATGCGCTCGCGCGCGATGCCCGCGGCCTCGCAGGTCGCGGCGCGCGCGACCAGGAAGTCCCGGACCTCGGTGACGACATCGCCATACGTCGGCGCGACCTGCATCGTCGCCGGGTCGCCCTGCATGTGCATGAGACAGACGCCGGTCTCGCCGGCGGCGCAGGCGTCGACAGCGCCGGGCGCCGTCAACGCCCCGATGTCGTTGATCATCGACGCGCCCGCCGCGATTGCCGCGCGCATCACCGCGGGCTTGCGCGTGTCGACGGCCACCGCGATGCCCTCGCTCGCGAGCGCCGTGACGAGCGGAATCACGCGCGCGAGCTCGTCGGTCTCACTGACGGGCGCCGCGCCCGGCCGCGACGATTCGCCGCCGATGTCGACGATGTCGGCCCCGTCGTCCTTCATCGCCCGAGCGTGATCGAGCGCACGCGCCGGATCGAAATACCGACCGCCGTCGGAGAACGAATCGGGGGTGACGTTGACGACGCCCATCACGAGCGGGCGCGCGAGGTCGAGCGTGTAGCGGCCGCAGCGGAACGTCCGGGACGTCACCGGAAAAGCAGTGTCAGACCCGGCTTCTCCGGGCAACGCGCTGATCCTGGTCGACTCGCGTGGCGAAAAGTCGAGTCTGACCCCACTCTTCAGGCCGGGTTCGCGGACGGTGCTGCGCCGGTGCCGGCCGAAGTGCCCGGTGCCGCCGCGCTGCCGCCGGCCTGCGTGGGCTTCGGCGGACGCGGCGGTTTCCCGGCCATGATGTCGTCGATCTGGTCGGCGTCGATCGTCTCGAGCTCGAGCAGCGCGGCGGCCATCGCCTCCACCTTGTCGCGATTGTCCTCGAGCAGTTTCCGGGCGACCGCGTACTGCTGGTCGATGATCTTGCGGATCTCGCCGTCGACCTTGCGCATGGTCTCTTCGGACATGTTGACGGTGCGCGTGATCGAGCGGCCGAGGAAGACCTCGCCCTCGTTCTCCCCGTAGACCATCGGACCCAGCAGGTCCGACATCCCGTAGCGCGTGACCATGTCGCGCGCGATGTGCGTGGCGCGCTCGAAGTCGTTCGAGGCGCCGGTGGTCATCTGGTTCATGAACAGCTCTTCGGCGATCCGGCCGCCGAAGAGCACGGCGATCACGTTCAGCATGTGCTCGCGGCCCATGCTGTAGCGGTCCTGCTCGGGGAGCTGCATCGTGACGCCCAGCGCGCGGCCGCGCGGGATGATCGTGACCTTGTGCACAGGGTCGGTCTTGGGCAGGAGCTTCGCGACGATCGCGTGGCCCGACTCGTGGTACGCGGTGTTCCGGCGTTCTTCCTCCGGCATCACGATCGAGCGCCGCTCGGCGCCCATGACGATCTTGTCCTTCGCCATCTCGAAGTCGTCCATGTCGACGAGGCGCTTGTTCTTCCTCGCCGCGAACAGCGCGGCTTCGTTGACGAGGTTGGCGAGGTCCGCGCCGGAGAAGCCGGGCGTGCCGCGGGCGATGATCTCCGCCTTCACGTCGGTCGCCATCGGCACCTTGCGCATGTGCACGAGCAGGATCTGCTCGCGGCCGCGGATGTCCGGCAGCGGCACGACCACCTGGCGGTCGAAGCGGCCCGGACGCATCAGCGCGGGATCGAGCACGTCGGGGCGGTTGGTCGCGGCGATCACGATGACGCCCGCGTTGCCCTCGAAGCCGTCCATTTCGACGAGCAGCTGGTTCAGCGTCTGCTCGCGCTCGTCGTTGCCGCCGCCGAGGCCCGCGCCGCGCTGACGGCCCACCGCGTCGATTTCGTCGATGAACACGATGCAGGGCGCATTCTTCTTCGCCTGCTCGAACATGTCGCGCACACGGGCCGCGCCCACGCCGACGAACATCTCGACGAAGTCCGAGCCGGAGATCGAGAAGAACGGAACCTTGGCCTCGCCCGCGATGGCCTTGGCGAGCAGTGTCTTGCCGGTGCCCGGCGAGCCGACCATCAGCACGCCGCGCGGGATGCGCCCGCCCAGCTTCTGGAACTTGGAAGGATCGCGCAGGAACTCCACGATCTCGGAGACTTCCTCCTTCGCTTCGTCGCAGCCCGCGACGTCGGCGAAGGTGACCGTGTTGTTCGACTCGTCGAGGATCTTGGCCTTGCTCTTGCCGAACGAGAACGCGCCACCGCGTCCGCCGCCCTGCATCTGGCGCATGAAGAAGATCCACACGCCGATCAGGAGCAGCATCGGGAACCACGAGATGAAGATCTGCGCGAGGAAGCTCTGCTCCTCTTCGGGCTTGGCCTCGACCTTCACGCCGTATTTGACGAGGTCGCCGACCATCCAGATGTCGCCGGGACTGTACGTGACGAACCGCTTCTTGTCGGCCGACACCCACTTGATGGTTCGGCCCTCGACGGTCGCGGACTCGACGCTGCCGGCTTTCGCCCGGTCCATGAACTCCGAGTAGGAGACCGAGTCCTTCGGGCCCTGGCGCGCGTCGAACTGCTTGACCACGGTCAGCACGACCAGGCCGATCACGAGCCAGATGCCGATGTTCTTGAGCAGATTGTTCAATGTCGCTCCTCGTGACGCATTTCTTCGGGCCGCCACTCCCGTTCCGCTGACGGTGCGGCGGCACCGCCTGGATGCGCCAACCCTTGAATTCTAGCCGTTCGGGGGGGGCACAGCCAGTTTCGTGCCAGGCCCATGTCGCCTTTTGGAGACATTCGGGAGAGCAACCAGCCTGCTGTCAGCTCCTAAGCCCTTTGGCGACGAAATAGACCTCGCGGCTCCGATCCCGCGAAGCCTTGGGTTTGCGCACGTAAACCTTGCCGAAATGCGCCTCCAGCGACCGTCGGAACTCCGCGAACCCTTCACCCTGAAATCCTTTGACGACGAGATCGCCCCCGGGTTGCAGCCGGGACTTGGCAAATTCGAGCGCCAGTTCCCCGAGGTGCACTGCCCGGGCCTGATCAGACGCTTCGATGCCGGATAAGTTGGGGGACAGATCCGAAACGACAAGGTCAAGCTGGCGGTTACCGAGCGCATTTTCCAGCGCCGCCAGGCCCTCGTCGTCGCGGAAATCGGCCTGGATGACCGTTACGCCCGCAACCGGATCCATCGGCAGCAGGTCGATGGCGACGATGGCGGCCGCGGGACCGAGCCTCTCGCGCAGCACCTGCGTCCAGCTGCCGGGCGCCGCACCGAGGTCCGCCACACGCATTCCGGTCCTGAAGAGGTGGTCGCGCTCGGCGAGCTCGAGGAGCTTGAACGCGGCGCGTGAGCGATAGCCCAAGCGCGTCGCCTCCTTGACCCACGGATCGTTGACGTGCTCAGCCATCCACGCTTTGACGAACTTGTTCTTTTTCGGTCCCTTGAGGGCCATGCCGGCGGTTCGTCGTGGTGGAACGGGGGAGCGGTCACGCGTCGCGGTAATATGGATCGATGCGAACTCTAACACCCGCATCGCGCCGCGCGCTCCGCGCGAAGGCACATCACCTGCACCCGTTCGTCAGCATCGGCCAGCACGGGCTGACGCCCGCGGTGCTCCACGAGATCGACGTCAACCTGCTGGCGCACGAGCTGATCAAGATCCGCGTCTTCGGCGACGACCGGAGCGAACGCGAGCGGTTGCTCGCGCAGATCTGCACAGATCTCGACGCGGCTCCCGTCCAGCATCTCGGCAAGACGCTGACGGTCTGGCGGCCCGCGCCGCCATCCGGACCGGAGCCCGTTGCGCCCCGATCCGGGCGACGCGTTCGGGCAAATGCGCCCAAGGAAGCGGCCACGGCGGCGCGAAAGACGCCATCGCCGCCTCGCGCGGGCACCGCCACCGCGGCGACGCCGGCGCCGCGCCGCGGGCGGAGCGTGATCGCCGGCATGGCGTCCGCAAAACGTCAGCCTCGCCGCGGCGCGAGTGGCACGGGCGCGAAGCCTCCATCACCGCGGCCACCGCCCCCGCATGGCAAGTCCGCGTCGAGCCGCGTCGGAGCGTCCGGGGCACGTCGTCGCCGCAAGTCGCGGTAGTGGGCAGCAACATAAACATGGACCAGACCCGTATTCATTCCGGAGGGCACCGTCCACGCGCCGCGGGAACTGCCCATTTGCATTAGGCACGAAGCTTTTTCAGCATGGCGCCTAGCGCTGCCGGCCAAACCGTCAATGGGTATGAGGGATCCTGTTCGAGATAGTCTCGCAGCACTGTGCCGCCCGGAAGTCGTCCGTGTACGCGCAGATGATGCAGCAGGCCCGCGGTAAAGCCTTCACGCAACCGTCGAATGTGCGCGTTGAGCACCTGGCGCTGCGACGAAGTCAGCCGAAATTCATCGAGGATCTTGCGGCGATATTTGATGTCGTCGATGATGACGGTCAAGTATTTCTCCTGACCCCACGCAGACTCGGAGTAAATATTGACTCCGGAGCCATAACGGCATTCTGGCTGATCGCCGAAGGCGATTCGTTTGCTTCGAAGCGCAATGTCCATCCAGAACAGATACTCCTCGCCTGTATGGCGAAAGCCGCGGCGGTATCGCAGATCCGGCATCTTGTAGTAGGCGTAGGCGGTCACCGATGTGCCGATGACATTGCCACCAATGATCTGATCGATCATGTCACCACGGTACTCGCGAATGTCCGTGGCGCCCTCCAGGAGCGGATGCTGTCCTATGTCGATGCGCTTCGCCCGTTCGAAACGCAGTCACATCCTGTCCGAGCTGGTAGAAGTCGGCGAAATAGAAATCGAAACCCCTCGTCAATGCGAACAACGCATTGGCAAGATGGTTTGGAGTCCATTCGTCGTCGGAGTCTAGAAACGCGACGAATTTCGTTCCGTCCGGGAGGCTATCGAGACCCTTGTTGCGCGCCCCAGCGGCCCCCGTGTTCGCCTGCTCGACGAGAACGATCCGATCGCCGGCCTCCTGCATGAGCTCCTTGAGTTCGACGCGACCGCTCACCGGCGACGAGTCATCGACAACGATGATTCGAAAGTCAGTCGACACCGGTCTGCGCCAGCACGGACCGAACGGTGCGCGCCAGGATTCCAGGGCTGCGCTGAAAGAATGGAATGACGACGGATAGATCCCTGCCCGATTGAACGGAATTAATCGGCATAGATTTGATATTGCCGAAATTGTCTGAGACTGAACATTGGGAGCTATTCGGCCGGCAAGGCGTTCCCTGGGGTGGTCCCCGCCGTCAGTCGTAGCGCACCGCGAGCACCTCGTACTCGCGCACGCCGCCCGGGGCGTGGACCTCCGCGGTGTCGCCTTCGACCTTGCCGATCAGCGCGCGCGCGATCGGCGAGCTCACCGAAATCTTCCCGTGCTTCAGGTCGGCTTCGTCGTCGCCGACGATCTGGTAGGTGACCTCGTCGCCCGTATTCACGTCGGCGAGCTCGACCGTCGCGCCGAACACGACCCGTCCGTCGGCATCGATCTCGGAGGGGTCGATCACCTGCGCGTGCGCGAGCCGGCGCTCGACCTCGGCGATCCGCCCCTCGATGAAGCCCTGCCGTTCCTTCGCGGCATCGTAGTCGGCGTTCTCGGCGAGGTCGCCGTGCGAGCGCGCCTCGGCGATCGCCGCAATCACCGTGGGCCGGTCGACGGTCTTCAGCCGGTGCAGCTCGGCCTTGAGTCGCTTCGCGCCCTCGACCGTCATCGGAACCTTCTTCGTCATGACACGGCACCTCTCATCTCGACACGCGCGCGGTCGGACTGCCCCTGCCGGTGCAGGCGCTCGTGCAGCGACTGGATCGCATAGGGGACGAGCTCGCGCATGCCCGCGAGGCCGAGCGCCGCGGCGCGCGCGCCCGCGAGCGTCGTGTAGGTCGGTATCTGGTCGGTCAGCGCCTCGCGGCGGATCTGGTAGCTGTCCCGGATCGCCGATCGCTTCTCCTGCACGGTGTTGACGACGAGCGCGATCTCGTCGTTCTTCATCATGTCGACGATGTGCGGGCGGCCCTCGTGGACCTTGTTGACCGGCGTCACCGGCACGCCGGCCGCCTCGAGCGCGGCCGCCGTGCCGCGCGTGGCGACGAGCGCGAAGCCGAGGCCGACCAGGATCCGCGCGAGCTCGATCGCGCGCGGCTTGTCGGCATCCTTCAGGCTGACGAAGACGTTGCCGCGCTGCGGCAGCTTCACGCCCGCGGCGAGCTGCGACTTGACGAACGCTTCGGCGAACGTCTCGCCGACACCCATCACCTCGCCCGTCGACTTCATCTCCGGCCCGAGGATCGTGTCGACGCCCGGGAACTTGATGAACGGAAACACCGCTTCCTTCACCGAGAAGTACGCCGGGACGATCTCGCCCGAGATGCCCTGCGCCTTCGAGCGATTGGCCGACCATGCAGCGCGCGGCGACCTTGGCGAGCGCGCGTCCGGTCGCCTTCGACACGTACGGCACGGTCCGCGACGCACGCGGATTCACCTCGAGCACGTACACGGTGCCGTTCTGGATCGCGAACTGGACGTTCATCAGGCCGACGACGGACAGGCCGTGCGCCATCGCCACGGTCTGCCGGCGCAGCTCGTCCTGCGTCTCGGGCGACAGCGAGTACGGCGGCAGCGAGCACGCCGAGTCGCCCGAATGCACGCCCGCCTGCTCGATGTGCTCCATGATGCCGCCGATCACCACGTCCTCACCATCGCACAGCGCATCGACGTCGACCTCGATCGCATCGTTGAGGAAGCGGTCGAGCAGCACCGGCGAGTCGTTCGACACCTTGACCGCCTCGCGCATGTAGCGCTCGAGGTCCTGCGGCTCGTGGACGATCTCCATCGCGCGGCCGCCCAGCACGTACGAGGGCCGCACGACGAGCGGATAGCCGATGGCTTCCGCCGCCTTCATCGCGTCGTCCTCGGTGCGCGCGGTGCGGTTCGGCGGCTGCTTCAGCTCGAGCCGGTGCAGAAGCTGCTGGAAGCGCTCGCGGTCCTCGGCCATGTCGATCATGTCGGGCGAGGTGCCGATGATCGGCACGCCGTTCTTCTCGAGGTCGCGCGCGAGCTTCAGCGGCGTCTGCCCGCCGTACTGGACGATGACGCCGAACGGCTTCTCGACGTGGACGATCTCGAGCACGTCCTCGAGCGTCAGCGGCTCGAAGTACAGGCGATCCGAGGTGTCGTAGTCGGTCGACACGGTCTCCGGATTGCAGTTGACCATGATCGTCTCGTAGCCGTCCTCGCGAAGCGCCATCGCCGCGTGCACGCAGCAATAGTCGAACTCGATGCCCTGGCCGATCCGGTTCGGGCCGCCGCCCAGCACGATCACCTTCTTCCGGTCGGTCGGCGCCGGCCTCGCACTCTTCCTCGTACGTCGAATAGAGGTAGGCGGTCTGCGTCGAGAACTCGGCGGCGCAGGTGTCGACGCGCTTGTAGACCGGACGGATCCCGAAGCCGTGGCGCCGCGTGCGGACGGCGTCCTTCGTCGACCTTCAGCAGGTACGCGATCCGACGGTCCGCGAAGCCCATCCGCTTGAGGCCGCGCAGCTCCTCCGCGTGAGATCGGCGAGCGTCCGCTGCTCGAGCCGGAGCTCGGTGTCGACGATCTCCTTGATCTGCGCGAGGAACCACGGATCGATCTTCGTGTAGCGATGGACCTCGTCCAGCGACATGCCGACGCCGAACGCGTCGGCGACGTACCAGAGCCGCTCGGCGCGGGGGTAGGCGAGCTCGTCGCCGATCTTGTCCGGATCGACGGTCTTGAGGTTGAAGCCGTCGACGCCCGTCTCGAGGCCGCGCAGCGCCTTCTGCAGCGATTCCTGGAACGTGCGGCCGATCGCCATCACCTCGCCCACCGACTTCATCTGCGTCGTCAGGCGGTCGTCCGCCTGCTTGAATTTCTCGAACGCGAACCGTGGCACCTTGGTGACGACGTAGTCGATCGTCGGCTCGAACGATGCGGGCGTCGCCCCGCCCGTGATGTCGTTCGCCAGCTCGTCCAGCGTGTAGCCGACGGCGAGCTTCGCCGCGATCTTGGCGATCGGGAAGCCGGTCGCCTTCGACGCCAACGCCGAGCTGCGCGAGACGCGCGGGTTCATCTCGATCACGAGCATCCGCCCGTCGGCGGGATTGATCGCGAACTGCACGTTCGAGCCGCCGGTGTCGACGCCGATCTCGCGCAGCACCGCGATCGACGCGTCGCGCATGATCTGGTATTCCTTGTCGGTCAGCGTCTGCGCGGGCGCGACGGTGATCGAGTCCCCGGTGTGCACGCCCATCGGATCGAGGTTCTCGATCGAGCAGACGATGATGCAGTTGTCCTTCTGGTCGCGGACCACCTCCATCTCGAACTCTTTCCAGCCGAGCAGCGACTCCTCGATCAGGAGCTCGTGCGTCGGGCTGATCGCGAGCCCGCGCTTGCACATCTCGACGAACTCGTCCTTGTTGTAGGCGATGCCGCCGCCGGTGCCGCCCAGCGTGAACGACGGCCGGATCACCGCGGGAAAGCCGATGTCCGCCTGCACTTCGAGCGCCTGGTCGAGGTCGTGCGCGATGCCCGAGCGCGCCGAGCCGAGTCCGATGCGCGTCATCGCCGCCTTGAACTTCTCGCGGTCCTCGGCCTTGTCGATCGCCTTCTTCGACGCGCCGATCAGCTCGACGTCGAACCGGGTGAGCACGCCCTCGCGCGCGAGGTCGAGCGCGCAGTTGAGCGCGGTCTGCCCGCCCATCGTCGGCAGCAGCGCGTCGGGGCGCTCGCGCTCGATGATCTTGGCGATCATCGGCCAGGTGATCGGCTCGACGTACGTGACGTCGGCCATTTCCGGGTCGGTCATGATCGTCGCCGGATTCGAATTCACCAGGATGATCCGGTAGCCCTCCTCGCGCAGCGCCTTGCACGCCTGCGCCCCGGAATAGTCGAATTCGCACGCCTGCCCGATGATGATCGGGCCGGCGCCGATGATCAGGATCGATTCGATGTCGGTGCGCTTGGGCATCGGACGCTGGCTAACCGTCTTTCTTTTCCATCAGCTTCACGAACCGGTCGAACAGGTACACGATGTCGTGCGGGCCGGGGCTCGCTTCCGGATGTCCCTGGAAGCTGAACGCCGGCCGGTCGGTCAGGGCGATGCCCTGCAGGCTGCCGTCGAACAGCGACACGTGCGTGACGCGCGCATTCGAAGGCAGCGTCGTCGCATCGACGGCGAAGCCGTGGTTCTGGCTCGTGATCAGCACCTGGCCGGTGTCGCGGTCGAGCACCGGGTGGTTCGCTCCGTGATGGCCGAACTTCATCTTGACCGTCCGCGCTCCCGCCGCGAGCGCCAGCAGCTGGTGGCCGAGGCAGATGCCGAATGTCGGCACGCCGCGCGCGACGATCGTGGCGATTGCCCGTATCGCGTACGCGCAGGGCTCGGGATCGCCGGGGCCGTTCGAAAGAAAGACGCCGTCCGGCGCAAGTGCGAGGACCGCCTCCGCCGGCGTCTCCGCGGGCACCACGGTCATCCGGCAGCGGCGTTCGGCGAGGAGTCGCAGGATGTTGTGCTTGACGCCGTAGTCGTAGGCGACGACGTGGAAGCGCGGCTCCGGCGCGGGCCGGTAGCCTTGGCCCAGCGCCCAGGTGCCGGCCCGTCCACTCATAGGGCGCCGTGCAGCTGACGACCTTCGCGAGATCGAGCCCGGCCATCGACGGCGCGGCGTTCGCTCGAGCCACGGCCTGCGAGACGTCGGCGTCGTCGATGACCGCGCGCGCAACGAGGCAGCCGTTCTGCGCGCCGCGCTCGCGCAGCAGCCGCGTGAGCCGGCGCGTGTCGAGGTCCGCGATGCCGACGATGTTGTTCGCGACGAGGTAGGCGCCGAGGTCGCCGGTCGCGCGGAAATTCGAGGCGAGCCGCGGCAGGTCGCGGATCACGAGTCCCGCCGCAAACGGCCGGCGCGATTCGACGTCCTCCGGATTCACGCCGACGTTGCCGACATGCGGATAGGTGAGCGTGACGATCTGGCCGGCATAGGAAGGATCGGTGAGGATCTCCTGATATCCGGTCATCGCGGTGTTGAAGACGACCTCGCCGACTGCGTGGCCCTGTGCACCGATCGCGCGGCCGCGGAAGACGCTGCCGTCGGCGAGCGCCAGGATGGCGGGCGTCGTCGCCGGAAGCAGCGTCCTGCGGGCGGGGGCGGCGGCGGTGGAGTCGGGCATGGCGGAGTCGCGCTGGGCCTCGCGTGCAGCGCCCGCGGACTGTCGCGGGAGTCCGGACGTGCGAAGCGGGAACGCCAGCGCTACCCGCAGCCGTTCCCGCTTTGAGGCTATCGATTATACCGGCGCGGCGCGGCCGATACAACCGCGCGCGGACCGCCGCGCCCGTCAGTACGCGGCCGAAAATCCGCCATCGACGTAGAGCAGGTGACCGGTGACGTAGTCGGCGGCGGGCGACGCGAGGAACACCGCGGCCCCCGCGATCTCGGGCGGCTCGCCCCACCGCCCGGCGGGCGTGCGGCGCGCGACCCACGCCGAGAACTCCGGGTCGGCGATGAGCGGCGCGTTCATCTCGGTCCTGAAGAATCCCGGGGCGATGCCGTTGACCTGGATGTTGTGCGGCGCGAGCTCGACCGCGAGCGCCCGCGTCAGCATCCTGAGCGCGCCCTTGCTCGCCGCGTACGGCACGATGTTGGGGCGCCCGATGTCGGAGGCGAGCGAGCAGATGTTGATGATCTTGCCGCGTCGCCGCGCCTTCATCGCCGGAAGCAGCGCGCGCGTGACGAGAAAGGGCCCGTCGAGATTCGCGGCCATCAGCGCGCGCCATTCGCCGGGCGCGAAGTCTTCGAGCGGCTTGCGTTGGTTCATCGCCGCGTTGTTGACGAGGATGTCGAGCGGCCCCAGCGTGCGCTCGACCTCTGCGACGCCCGCCGCGACCGCGTCGGCGTCGGTGACATCGAAAGGTGCGACATCGGCCTCGATGCCGTCCTGCGCGAGCGCGTCCCGCGCGGCCGCGAGCTTGGCGCGATTCCGCCCGTTGAGCGCGACGCGCGAGCCCGCGCGCGCGAGGCCCTGCGCGATCGCGAAGCCGAGCCCCGAGCCGGCGCCCGTGACGAGCGCCCGGGTGCCGCCGAGGTCGAAGGATGGAGACGGTGCGTTCAACGCCCCTGCCGGAGACCGAGCACGTCCTGCATGTCGGACAGGCCGGGCCGTCCCGCCGCGCGACGCAGCGGCGACGAAGTGCGCGGCGCGCAGCGCACCGGCCGCGAAGTTCTGGCGCGAGGTCGCCTTGTGCGAGAGCTCGATCCGCTCGCCGGCGCCGGCGAAGATCACCGTGTGCTCGCCGACGACGTCGCCGCCCCGCAGGCTCGCGAAGCCGATGGTGCCGCGGCTTGCGCTCGCCGGTCACGCCCTGGCGCGCGTAGACCGCGCAATCCGCGAGCGCCGTGCCGGCCCCCCGCGCCGCCGCCTCGCCGAGACCGAGCGCGGTGCCGGACGGCGCGTCGACCTTGTGCTTGTGGTGCATCTCGACGATCTCGATGTCGAACGCGGGGCCGAGTCGCCGCGCCGCGGTCTTCGACGAGCGCCAGGAGCACGTTGACGCCCACGCTCATGTTCGGCGCGAACACGATCGGGAATCGTGGCTGCGCTGTACTCGGCGAGCTCCGACCTTCTGCGCGTCCGAGAGTCCGGTCGTGCCGACGACCGCGCCCGGTCCCGTGGCGCGCGCACGCGGCGAGGTGCGCGAGCGTTCCTTCCGGACGCGTGAAGTCGATCAGCACGTCCGCCGCCCGCGGCCGCGGCATCGACGTCGGCGCCGATCGACCACGCCGGTCGCACGGCCGAACCGCTCGCCGGCGTCGCGACCCACCGCCGGGCTGCCGGCGACGTCGAACGCCGCGGCGAGCGAGAGCTCTCGGATCGGCGAGCGTCGCTTCGATCAGCGCCTGGCCCATCCGGCCGCCGGCACCGGCAACGGCGATCCGTCGCCATCGTCAGCGCCCGTTCACGCGGTGCCTGCACGACACGCCGGATGCGCGCACGGCCCTAATTGCCGAAGACGTCGACGATGTCGTCCCACCACGACCGCGTCTTGCCCCAGCGATCCTCGGCGGACGTCTTCGAGAGGGCCTCGCGGTTGAGCTCGGCCATCGAGGCGGCATCTCGTCGCCCTCCCAGCGCGCGAGCTTGCCGTCGACGAAATAGACGGTGAACTTGCGATGCTCGCCGGACCTGGCCCTGCCGCGTGAACTCGTAGACGTAGTCCCAGCGGTTGTCGCGGAACGCGCTCACGAGCAGCGGCGTCCCGAGCAACTGCCGCACCTGCGCCTGGGTCTGGCCGACCTTGAGCTTGTCGACCATGTCCTGCGACAGGTAGTTGCCCTGGTTGATGTCGAGCTTGTAGACGCCGAACGAGCGCAGCGTCGGCATGTACGTGTCGACGGTCGTGCAGCGGCCGCCGAGCAGGCGCGGCCACGGCAATGACGGCAGGCGGAGCGCGCAGAGGACGCGAGTGACAGAAGGCATCGAGGCCACGTGCCTGTGAATTTGATGGAGGACTCGTTATTATAGCCGTCGGTGCGCCTGCCGGCGCTTCCGGCGGAATCCCAAGGTCCGCCCGCCGCCCCCACGCCACGCCGATCCGGAGAGCACGGCCATGACCACGCCCCACGACCTCAAGAACGCCGGCCTCAAGGCCACGGTGCCGCGGCTCAAGATCATCAACCTGTTCGAGACGTCGAAGGTGCGGCACCTGACCGCCGAGGACGTCTACCGGCAGCTGCTCGACGAGGGCCTCGACATCGGCCTCGCGACGGTCTATCGCGTGCTGACGCAGTTCGAGCAGGCGGGCCTGCTCATCCGCCATCATTTCGAGTCCGGCAAGGCGGTCTTCGAGCTGAACGAGGGCCATCACCACGACCATCTCGTCTGCCTGCAGTGCGGGCGCGTCGAGGAGTTCTACGATCCGGGAATCGAGAAGCGGCAGACCACGGTCGCGCGCGAGCGCGGCTTCAAGATCTCGGAGCACGCGCTCTATCTCTACGCCGAATGCGTCAAGCCGCGCTGCCCGCACCGGAAGGGCGGCGGCAGTTGATGCGGGCTCCCGCGACGCGCGGGAAACTCCAGCCCGGCACGGCCTCAGCGGCGGCGCCAGCGTTACGACGGCGGATCACCGGCCGCCGCTGGGCCGCCGCAGCTCGCGCCGGTTGAAGTCGGCGAGCCGGAATCCGAGCAGCCACAGCGCGCCGAAGTAGGCCGCCGCGCCCGCTGCGCAGACGCCAGCGAGTCGTCCGACCTTCGGCCACAGCGACGCCGACAGCCAGAACGACGCCGGTCCGCCGAGCCAGAGCAGCACCGCGCCGAGCACGAACAGCGCGACGACGAGCTTCGACACGAAGAGGAGCCAGCCGGCGCTGCGGCACGTAGATGCCGCGCTTCTTCAGGAACCAGAAGAGCAGCGTCGCGTTGAGGCACGCGCCGATGCGACGTCGACAGCGTGAGCCCGGCGTGGCCCAGCGGAAACATCAGGATCACGCGCGAACGTCTGCGTGACGAGCACGGTGACGAACGCGATCTTCACCGGCGTCGCCATGATCTGGCGCGCATAGAAGCCCGGCGCGAGGATCTTCACGAGGATGAGGCCGAGCAGCCCGACGCTGTAGCCCAGCAGCGCGGCGCGCGTCTGCAACACGTCGTTCACGGTGAACCGGCCGTATTGGTACAGCGTCGAGATCAGCGGCGATCGCGAGCATCCACAGCGCGACCGCCGCGGGCAGCGCGAGCATGAACGCGAGGCGCAGGCCCCAGTCGAGCAGCGCCGTGTACTGCGTCGGGATTCTCGTCGGCATGCGACTTGGCGAGCGACGGCAGCAGCACGGTGCCGAGCGCGACGCCCAGGAGCGCGCTCGGAAATTCCATCAGCCGGTCGGCGTAGGTGATCCACGAGATGCGGCCATCGCCGAGCATGGACGCGAGCTGCGTGTTGATGAGCGCCGAGATCTGCGCGGCCGACACGCCGAGCACCGCCGGGCCCATCGCCGCCAGCACGCGGCGCACGCCCTCGTCGCGCCAATCGAAGCGCGGGCGCGCCGAGCATCCCGATCTTCGCCAGCGGCCGCAACTGCAGCGCGAGCTGCGCGACGCCGCCGATGAACACGCCCCACGCGAGCGCCATGATCGGCGGATCGCAGTACGGCGCGAGGAAGAGCGCCGCGCCGATGATCGACAGGTTGAGCAGCACCGGCGTGAACGCGGGAATCGCGAACTGCCGGTAGACGTTGAGGACGCCGCCGGCGAGCGACACCAGCGACACGAACAGGATGTACGGGAAGACGATCCGGATCATCGTCCGCGGTGAGCTCGACCTTGCCCGGGCGTCTGCGCAAAGCCGCTCGCGAGCACGTAGACGAGCCACGGCGCCGCCAGCACGCCGAGATCGGACAGCAGGAGCAGCGTCATCGCCAGCAGCGTGCCGACGCGCCCGACGAGCGCGCGTCGTCTCGTCCAATCCGCGCTGCCGGCGGTACTCGGCGAAGATCGGCACGAAGGCCTGCGAGAAGGCACCCTCGGCGAACAGCCGGCGCAGGATGTTCGGCAGCCGGAACGCCGCCTCGAACGCGTCCATCTGCAGGCCGGCGCCGAACGCCGCCGCCTTCAGGCTCTCGCGGGCGAGCCCGGTGATCCGCGAGAGCAGCGTCATCCCGCTGACCGTCGACAGCGCGCGGAGCAGGTTCATCGCGCGCCTCGGGCGGGCGCTCGGCGCATCCGGTCGGATGTCCGCAGGCGGCAGGCGAAGGATGGTCGGAGGTGGGCGGCGACGGACATTCGGCGGAAGGACCGGCGGCAGCGGGCGCGATGTTGCGCGGTCCGTCGTAAGCTGCTATTATGCTTGGTCTTTTTCGGCTACTCCAGAACACGAAGGAATTTCGACTCATGGCGAACAGCGCCCAAGCCCGAAAGCGTGCCCGGCAGGCGACCGTAACGAACAAGCACAACGCGAGCCTCCGATCGACGTTGCGCACGGCGGTGAAGCAGGTGCAGAAAGGCGATCGCCGCCGGCGACAAGGCGGCGGCAGCGACCACGCTCAAGGCCTCGCAGGCGGTGATCGACCGCATCGCCGACAAGAAGATCGTCCACAAGAACCTCGCGTCGCGAACGAAGTCGCGTCTCGCCCACGCGATCAAGGCGATGGCATGAGTCGCTAACGGACCGCACGTCTCCAGAAAGGGGCGCCTCCGGGCGCCCTTCTTCATCGCGCCATCGCCGCTCCGGACGCGCGCCGGCCATCGGAGCGGATTCGCCGCAACGGTTTGCCGCACGCATGGACGCGCCCTCGTCCCTGCCATGCGGACGTCGCGATGCCACGCCTTGTGGACGACAGTGCGGGTACGCGGCTGGCGCTTTGTGCCGCGAACCCTTCGAGTCCCTCGAAAGTCGCCCGACGGTGGTGGCGCGGCGCCGCCTGCGCAGCCGGGTTTCCCGGGGAAGCATCCGACGCTCCGTGCGGGGATTCGGTGGGCATGGCTATTGCTTACCATTCGGCTGATGCGTGGCACGGCATGGCGGACGGTACCTCGTCGACCTCCGACGACGCGAATGAGTCGGCATCCGTAGTCCTCGGCATCCGAGAAGAAGACCGTGTCGAGCACACCCACCGCCCACACTGCCACGTCACCCCAAGGGGGCGCGGTGACGCATCGCTCGGGAACTCCGCCGCGCGCGAAGGTCCGCCGCGCCTTAGGCGTTGCCGCGCTCACACTGTTCGGTGCGATGGTGGCTAGCCCCGTCGGCGGTCGCAGCGCAGGATCTCGCCTCGCGTGCCCGCGAGATCGAGACGTACCTCGACGCGTATCCGAAGCGGGCCGTGACCGATCTGACGACACTGGTCGCCCAGGCCGATTCCGCCCCGCCCGCCGAGCGCCGCTTCGTCTACGCCCTGTACGGGCAATCGCTGGTCGCGGCCGGAAGGAACGCCGACGCGCTGCGGCTGGCGGCGCGCCTGGAAGGGGAATCGGGCGCCGTTCGCGACAACCTCTCGCGCGCCACCGCCCTTCTCGTGCGCGGCAACATCGAATCGCTGTCGGGCGATTCGGCAAAGGCCAACTCGCTCGCGAAGGAAGCGGGTTCGCTCGTCGACGGCACCCCGGATCCGTACCTCGCCTATTGGTCGGCGATGACGATCGGCGTCACGGCCCGCGGCCTCGGCCAGGTCGAGGAGTCGCTGGGCAACCTGCAGAGCGCGCTCGCGGCCGCGGAGGCCGCGGACAATCCGTATCGCCGATCGCAGGCGCTCTACCAGCTGTCGCAGCTCTATCTGTCGATGAAGCAGGGCCAGAACGCGCTCGAAGCGAGCCGGCAGGCCTTCGCTCTCGCCGAGGTGGCCGCAAGCACCCACGGAATGGCGCGGGCACGGATGGCGGAGTCCGCGGCGTTCGAGCTTCTCGACGACCCGGCGCGGGAACTTGCGGCCATGCAGGGAGCGCTCGCGATCGCGCGCAAGTCGCAGTCGAAGGTGACGGAAAGCCTGGCCCTCATCAACCTCGCCGACATCGAGCTGCGGCGCAGGCGCTTCAGCGAGGCGCTCGAGCATTCGCGCCGGTCGCTCGAGCTCGCCGCGCGAGTACGAGCACCCTGGATTCATGGCGACCAGCAAGGCCAACATGGGGTTCGCGCTGTTCGGCCTCGGCAGGGCGATCGGAGGGCAAGCGCCTCGCCGACGAGGCGCTCGCGGACTACGAGCGTACCGGCGCCACCGCCGAGATCGCGTCGCTGCTCGGCGAATACAGCCAGTATCTCGAGCGGGCCGGCGACTACAAGGGCGCGTTGGCGTTCTACCATCGGGAGCGCAAGCTCAACGAGGAAATCGCCGCTGCCGCGCACCAGAAGTCCGCGGTCGAGCTGCAGGAAAAGCTCGAGTCGGAAAAGCGCTTGCGCGAGATCGAATTGCTCAATCGGCAAAACGACCTCAATTCGGCGGAGCTCGAGAACCGCCAGCTGCGGGAGCGCATCTGGTGGCTGCTCGCGGCGGCACTCGCGGTCTCGTGCCTCGTGATCACCCTCTTCTACCGCAAGCTTCGCGTCACGAACGGGCTCCTCGCGCAGAAGAACCAGGAGCTCAACTTCCGCAGCAGCCGCGATCCGCTGACCGCGTTGTACAACCGGCGCTATTTCCAGGACTTCATGCGCGACGAGCACGTCCGTCCCGAGCGCCGGCGCGTAACCGACGCCGAACCATCGATCCATGCACTGCTGCTGATCGACATCGACCTCTTCAAGCAGACCAACGACCGGTACGGCCACGCGGCCGGGGATACGGTCCTCGTGACCGTTGCCCGCCGCCTGCGCGAGACGCTGCGGGAAACGGACATGATCGTGCGCTGGGGCGGCGAGGAGTTCCTCGTCTTCGTACCGGCGACGAACGCTGGCCAACTCGACGAGATCGCCGCGCGGATCATGAACGCCATCGCGTCCGAGCCGATCGAGTTCCAGCGCAGCCTCATACGCGTCACGGCGTCGATCGGCTATGCGCCGATTCCCCTGCCGCCGGACGACGTGACCCTGTCGTGGGAGCGCGCGATCAGCCTCATCGACATGGCGCTGTACATGGCGAAGCTCCATGGTCGCAATTGCGCGTACGGGATCCGCGGCCTGCGCCGCAGCGACCACGAAGCCCTGGCGTCGATCGAGCGGGATCTCGAGAAGGCCTGGGAGAACGGGATGGTCGATATGCACCTCCTGCTCGGACCCGACATCGACGCCTACGCTGCGGCGGACTCGGCCCGGATCGCCGCCGGCGCGACCGATTGACGGCGGGTGCATCGCACCGCTGCAAGAGGAAACCCGCGACGCCCCGAAGCGCGCGGTCCACCGAGGGCGCGACGCGCCGGCCCACCGCGAGGCGGGCAGCTCGCCAACGTGCGCGCGGGCACATGCTAAAATGTTGATTGGATAGACTTCCTCCGCACGTTCCGGCGTGCCCGCCTGCGATGCCCGCCGCGCTGCCCAAGCATTTTCTTCAAGTCAGCGATTTCTCGCTCGAGGAATACGATCACCTGGTCGCGCGTACGCGCTGGATCAAGGAACGGTTCAAGCGCTACGAAATTTACCAGCCGCTGCGTGACCGCACGCTCGCGATGGTGTTCGAGAAGGCGTCGACGCGAACCCGCGTGTCGTTCGAAGCAGGCATGAACCAGCTGGGTGGCATCGCGATCAACCTGAACCGAGGTGACACACAGCTCTCGCGCGGCGAGCCCATCGAGGACGTCGCGCGCGTCATTTCGCGGATGGTCGACGTCGTGATGATCCGGACCTTCGAGCAGTCGATCATCGAGCGCTTCGCCGCCCACTCGCGCGTGCCGGTCATCAACGGCCTCACCAACGAATACCACCCCTGCCAGATCCTTGCGGACATCTACACCTACTTCGAGCACCGCGGCTCGATACGCGGCCGGACCGTGGCGTGGATCGGCGACTCCAACAACGTCTGCAGCACGTGGCTGCAGGCCGCCGCGATCTTCGATTTCCGCGTGCACGTGTCCACGCCGCCCGGGTACGAAATGACGGCGGCGCGCGCCGGACTCTCCGGCGACGGCCATTTCGAGGCGTTCGCCGATCCGATGGATGCGTGCCGCGGCGCCGACCTCGTGACGACCGACGTGTGGACCAGCATGGGCTTCGAAGCCGAGAACGCGTCGCGTGCGCGCGATTTCGCGCACTGGCGTGTCGACGCTGCGATGCTGCGCCAGGCCAAGGCCGATGCGCTCTTCATGCATTGCCTGCCGGTGCATCGCGGCGAGGAAGTGACCGCCGAGGTGATCGACGGTCCGCAGAGCGTGGTCTGGGACGAGGCGGAGAACCGGCTGCACGCGCAGAAGGCGCTGCTCGAATACCTCGTTTGCGGCCGCGTCACGCCGTAGGAGTCCGCCATGATCGATCACGTGGGTGTCACCGTCTCCGACTTCGCGAGGAGCAAGGCGTTCTATCGTGCCGCACTCGCGCCGCTCGGCTACGGCGTGCTGATGGGATGGGAAACCGTCGCCGGTTTCGGCGTCGCCCCGAAGCCGGACTTCTGGATCGGCATGGGAACGCCCAACGCGCCGCCGATCCATGTGGCTTTTCGCGCCGAGACGCGCGCGCAGGTCGACGCGTTCCACAAGGCCGCGCTGGCCGCCGGCGGGCGCGACAACGGCGCTCCCGGCCTGCGGCCGCATTACCACCCGAACTATTACGGCGCGTTCGTGCTCGATCCGGACGGACACAACGTCGAAGCGGTCTGTCACACGCCGCCATGACCCCAAGGACGTTCGTCGGGTCGCTCCTCGCCGCCTGGGCGATTTGCGCGGCCACCGCTGCATCGGGCGATGCGTGGCCCGCCCGGCCGGTCCGATTCGTGGTCGCTGCGCCCGCCGGCAGCTCCCTCGACACGCTGGCCCGCGTGATCGGCGAATGCCTGACCGACCGCGTCGGCCAGCCGATCGTCGTCGAGAACAAGCCGGCGGCGGGAGGCACGATCGCGGCCGCCGACGTTGCGAGGGCCGCCCCGGACGGTTACACGATGCTGCTGGGATTCAACGGGCCGCTCGCGTTCGCGCCGCTGCTCGGAAAGCTTTCCTACGACGTGGCCAGGGACCTGACGCCGGTGATCGTCACGTCGAGCCAGCCCAACGTGCTCGCCGTGAACGCGGCGCTGCCGGCGAGAAACGTGCGGGAGCTCGTGGAACTGGCGAAAGCGAGCCATGGCAAGCTGAACTACGCGTCCGTCGGCAACGGGAGCTCGTCGCACCTCAACATGGAGCTCTTCAAGTCGATCGCCGGATTCGATGCGCTCCACGTGCCGTTCAACGGTTCGCCGCCGGCGGTGACGGCGACGATCCGTGGCGAGACGCAGATGCTGTTCGCGGTGATGCAGCCGCTGCAGCCGCAGATCCAGGCCGGCAAGCTGCGCGCGCTCGCGGTCACCAGCGGCCGGCGCTTTCCGCTGCTGCCCGAGCTGCCGACGATCGCCGAAGCCGGCTACCCGGGCTTCGAGGCGCTTGCCTGGAACGGCGTGCTCGTGCCGGCGGGTACGCCCAAGCCGGTCGTCGCTCGACTGAACACCGAGATCGCTGCGATCCTGAAGCAGCCCGCCGTCGTCGACAAGATGAATGCGGCCGGATTCGACCTCATCGGCGGCACGCCCCAGGATTTCGCCGACCTGATCGCGCGCGAGACGTCGACGTGGGCGCCGGTGATCCGCAAGCTGGGCGTCAGGATCGACTGAGCGCCTCCGATCCGCGAGCCCAACGGCTGCCTTCCGCATCCCGGCACCCTCGTTCTCCCCACCTCCAAACCAACAACTCCGGAAAGCCATGCCCGACATCAAGAAAGTGGTCCTTGCCTATTCGGGCGGCCTCGACACCTCGGTGATCCTCAAATGGCTGCAGGACACCTACCGCTGCGAGGTCGTCACGTTTACCGCCGACATCGGCCAGGGCGAGGAGGTCCTGCCCGCGCGGCAGAAGGCACTGCAGCTCGGCATCCTCGAGAAGAACATCTATGTCGAGGACCTGCGCGAGGAATTCGTCCGCGATTTTGTCTATCCGATGTTCCGGGCCAACGCGGTCTACGAGGGCGAGTACCTGCTCGGCACGTCGATCGCGCGTCCCCTGATCGCGAAGCGGCTGATCGAGATAGCGCGGAAGACCCATGCGGACGCCGTTTCGCACGGCGCGACGGGCAAGGGCAACGACCAGGTGCGCTTCGAGCTCGGGGCGTACGCGCTCGAGCCGAACATCAAGGTGATCGCGCCGTGGCGCGAGTGGGACCTCCTGTCGCGCGAAAAGCTCCTCGCCTACGCCGACAAGCACCGCATCCCGGTCGACTTCAAGAAGCGCAAGGGCGGCGCTCCGTACTCGATGGACGCCAATCTGCTGCACATCAGCTACGAGGGCGGCATCCTCGAGGACCCCGACTACGCGCCGGAGGAATCGATGTGGCGCATCACCGTCTCTCCCGAGAAGGCGCCGGCAAAACCGCAGGTTGTCGAGCTCGAGTACCGGCACGGCGACATCGTTGCCGTCGACGGCGGCAAGCTCACGCCCGCCGCGGCGCTCGCCAAGCTGAACGAGCTCGGCGGCCGGCACGGCATCGGCCGGCTCGACATCGTCGAGAACCGCTACGTCGGCATGAAATCGCGCGGCTGCTACGAGACCCCGGGAGGCACGATCATGCTGAAGGGCCACCGGGCGATGGAATCGATCACGCTCGATCGCGAGGTGCTTGCGCTGAAGGACGACCTGATGCCGCGCTATGCCCGCATGATCTACAACGGCTACTGGTTCAGCCCGGAGCGCAGGCTCCTGCAGGGCCTGATCGACGCGTCGCAGGCGACGGTCAACGGCACGGTTCGTCTGAAGCTCTACAGAGGGACGATCATGTGCGTCGGCCGCGCATCGAAGTCCGATTCGCTGTTCGATCCGGCGATCTCCACGTTCGAGGACGACGCCGGCGCGTACGACCAGAAGGATGCGGCCGGCTTCATCCGGCTCAACGCGTTGCGCCTGCGAATCGCCGCGAATCTCGCGCGGCGCAAGGTTCGCTAGGAGGTGCGATGGACGACGCCGGCAAGCTACGCCGGTACGACGGACGCTTCGGCACCGTCACGTACGACGCGAAGCGCTGCATCCACGCGGCCGAATGCGTGCGCGGATTGCCCGGCGTGTTCGACCCGAACGCTAAGCCCTGGATCCGGCCGGGAGACGTCGACGCTGAGGCCCTGGCAGCGGTCATCCATCGCTGCCCGTCGGGCGCGCTCAAGCTCGAGCGGCCGGACGGTGCGCGCGAGGGGGCATCCCGGACCAACAGCGCGACCCTCACGCCCGACGGGCCCACCTATGTGCGCGGCGATCTCGCGCTGCTCGAGCGCGACGGCACCGTCGCGCTCGCCGACACCCGGATGGCGCTCTGCCGGTGCGGCGCGTCGCAGAACAAGCCGCTGTGCGACGGCAGCCACCGCAAGATCGGGTTTCGGCACGCCGGCACGCTACACGCGAGCGACGTGCCGCCCCACACGATCGCGGGCGGACGACTCACGATCCGGCCCCGTCCGGACGGTCCGTTGATGTGCACGGGGCCGCTCGTCGTCGCCGGCACCGACGGGCGCACGGCGTACGCGGAATCGACGTTTCTCTGCCGATGCGGCGCGTCGGCCAACAAGCCGTACTGCGACGGGACGCACAGGAAGATCGGGTTCACCGGGTGAATCCGGCGCCGATCGATAGCGCGGGACGCGCCCCGCTCAGAAGCCGAGCTTGGCCCGGCGCCCGCAGAGCTTGGTGAGGTCGATGTCCTCCGGCAGAAGCTGATCGCGGCGCGCGATGCGCGCATTGCCGAACGCGTCGAGCAGGAGCTTCTTCATGTCGCGCGGCGGGACGCCGACGAGCTTGTCGAGCACGTTGTCGGCGGGCTCGGGCGGAAACGCCCACCGGTGCTGATCGAGGATCCCCTGGTAGACCGCGACCGCGATCCGGCGCGACCCGCCGGCATCGGGGCGCTCGATCGCGTAGACGTTCATGCGGTTCAGGATCGGCTCGGGAATGGTGCTCTCGTCGTTCGCGGTCGCGATCCACAGGATGTGGGAGGCGTCGATGTCGACGTCGATGTATTCGTCCCGGAAGTGTTCGGCGGTCTCCTGCTCGAGCAGGCTGTAGAGCGCGGCCATCGGGTCGTAGCGGTGATCGCCGCCCGCCTTGTCCACTTCGTCCAGCACCAGCACCGGGTTCGCGTACTCGCCGCGGATCAGCGTCTGCGCGACCCGGCCCGGCCGCGCGTGGTTCCACTGGGCAGACGCGCCGGACAGGATCCATCCCGCCGTCAGCGCGTTCATCGGGACGAACTCGAATCCGGTTCCCAACGCAGCTGCGAGTCGCTTCGCGAAATGCGTCTTGCCGACACCCGGCTCGCCCAACAGCAGCATCGGCGTGAACTGGATGGGCTCGCGACCCGAGATCGCCAGCGCAAGGCACTTCCGCAGATCCTCGGTGACCTCGCGGAAATTCGGCGAGGCGTCGTCGAGGTGGTCGAGCGCGTCGGGCGTGCTCGGCTTGATGATGAAGCGCGACCCGCCGAGCTCGCGCATGCGGTCGTACCAGCCCTTCAGGCCTTCGTTGTTCGCGGCGGTCCCGTCCTCGAGCGCCTTGTCGACTTCGGCGACCGAGTAGATCGGCTGCAGATCAGCGATGCGAATCACCGGCTCCATGTAAGCTCCCGATTGCCGTGACCCCGAAATAATACGCACATACCATGCCAATTGTATGGAAATCGATCGACCGCATTGCATAGCGCAGGATGCCGCCGACGCGCTGGCCCCGCTGCGGCACCGCTTCGCGCTGCCCGACGGCGTCATCTATCTCGACGGCAACTCGCTGGGCGCGCTACCCCGCCACGTTCCCGCCCGCGTCAAACACTTCGTCGAGGAGGAATGGGGCGTTGGTCTCATACGCTCGTGGAACAATGCCGCGTGGATCGACGCCTCGCGGCGCGCCGCCGCCAGGATCGCACCGCTGGTCGGCGCCGACGCCGACGAAGTCGCCGTCGCCGACTCGACGTCGGTGAACCTCTTCAAGCTGCTGGTGGCCGCGGTGCGCCTCAATCCCGGCAGGGACGTCCTGCTGACGCAACGCGGAAACTTCCCGACCGACCTCTACATCGCGCAGGGCGTCGCCGAACTGCTCGGCCTGGAGCTCCGTCACGCCGGATCGGAGCACCGCGACGTGCTGGCCGCGCTCGACGACCGCGTCGCGGTGCTCGCACTCACCCACGTCGACTATCGGACCGGCCGGATTCAGGAAATGCACCAAATCACGGCAGCCGCGCACGCCGTCGGTGCGCTCGCGCTCTGGGACTTGAGCCACAGCGCGGGCGCCCTCGAGGTCGAGCTCGACAACGCCGGCGTGGATTTCGCTGTGGGCTGCGGCTACAAGTACCTGAACGGCGGCCCAGGCGCGCCGGCCTATGCGTTCGTCGCGCGCCGCCACCAGGAACGCGTGTGCCAGCCGCTCACCGGCTGGCTCGGCCACGCACAGCCGTTCGCATTTGCAGACCGCTACACCCCCGCGCCCGGCATTGGCCGGCTGCAGTGCGGCACGCCGCCGATGCTGTCGCTGCTGGCGCTCGAGTCGGCGCTCGAGGCCTTCGACGGCGCGGACGTCGCCGCGTTGCGCGCGAAGGGCATGGCGCTGGGCGATCTCTTCATCCGCTTGGTGGACGCCAAGCTCGATGGGCAGGGCTTCACGCTCGTATCGCCGCGCGACGCCCGCGAGCGCGGCAGCCAGGTCTCGCTCGCGCATCCGCAGGGTTACGCGATCGTCCAGGCGCTGATCGCGCGCGGCATCATCGGCGATTTCCGACCGCCGGACATCCTCCGCTTCGGCCTCGCGCCGATCTACGTGCGATTCGTCGACGTGTTCGACACCGTCGACGCGATCGCGACGATCGCGCGCACGCGCGAATGGGACCAGCCGCGGTTCCTCTCGGCGAAAGCGGTGACCTGAGGGATTGCGAGCTGCGCGCTGCGAACGCAAGGCGCTACGCTGCCCGCGATGCCCGAGCTGCCCGACCTCACGATCTATCGCGACGCGCTCGCGGAGCGCATCCGTTCGCAACGGCTCCTGCGGGTGCGGATCGGCAATCCGTTCGTGTTTTACCGCGCCCCAGCGGTTGCCTGTAGACTTGGCGTCCCGTCCATCCGCGCAAGTCCCGATCATGCCCTCGTTCGACGTCGTCTCCGAAGTGAACCAGGTAGAAGTCCGCAACGCGCTCGACCAGACCAACAAGGAAGTGTCGACGCGCTTCGACTTCAAGGGCTCGGACGCCCGCGTCGAGCCCGCCGACAAGACGCTGACCATCTACGCCGACGACGACTTCAAGCTGAAGCAGGTCACCGACATCCTGACCGGCAAGCTGACGAAGCGCGGCGTCGACATCCGCTCGCTCAAGTACGGCGACGTCGAGAAGGTCTCCGGCAACAAGGTGAAGCAGGTCGTCACGATCCGCGTGGGGATCGAACAGGAGCTGTCGAAGAAGATCGTCAAGCTGATCAAGGACAGCAAAATGAAAGTGCAGGCGTCGATTCAGGGGGACGCCGTGCGCGTCTCGGGCGCAAAGCGCGACGACCTGCAGAGCGCGATCGCGCTCGTCAAGAAGTCGATCACGGATTTCCCGGTCCAGTTCGGCAACTTCCGCGACTGACGCGGCGCGTTCGGTCGCGACCGCGCAGCAGTCCGGCGGGTCAGGTCGAGATCCGCCGGCCGCGCCCGCCCCGCCCAGCCGGAATCAGGAAGGTCCGGAGCACGCGCGTCTCGGCGCCGACCGCGGGAATTGCCGCCTTGTAGGCCGCGTGGTCGACGCCGATGCCGAGGCCGGCGCCGCGCTTCAGCGCCGCCACCATGTCGCGCGTCAACTCGAAGCGCAGGAAATGGACCGCGGACGTCTTCTCGTCATTGGCACGCTCCATGTCCTCGTCGGCGATCGCGGTTACGCGGGCGCATCCTCGGACCTCGACCCACACGCAGCCCTCGATGCCCTTGAGCTTCGCCAGCGCGGCCTTGCGGTCGCCTTCGTCCTCGTACTCGATCAGCATGGTCGCCTTGAGGTTCGAGCCGTCCGGCACCAGCGGGTTGTACGCGTCGAGCTCGTCCCGGATGCCCGCTTCCTCGAAGACCTTTTCGATCCGCAGCATCTCCTGGATCTGGTAGCGGATCGTGAGCTCGTCCTCGAAGAGCAGCGTGACGTGCTCGCCCAGATGCACGGTGCGCGGCTTCTTGTGCGCGAGCACGCGCTCCCGGAAATCGCGTCGTTCCCTGGCATACGCCTCGAGCGACATCAGGCTCTCGCGGGTGATCGCGCCCATCGCTTGCATCCTCAGTGCTGGTCCGTGATCGGGCCGGTCTTGAACAGCGCGTCGCGCAGCTCCTTGTCGAACACGGGATTGCGGCGGCGGATCCATTCGAGCGTCATCGACGCGTGCTCGATCTCCTCGTCGCGATTGTGCGCGAGGATGGACCGGAGCTCGGGATCCGTGCAGGCGTCGACCCGCTGGTTGTACCAGTCGACCGCTTCGAGCTCCTCGATCAGCGAGACGACCGCGCGATGGAAGTCCATCGTCGTCGCGGAGAGCTTGTCGACCGGCTCGTGGTAGCCTTCGTGTGCCATTGCGCTCGTTCCTTTCGTCAGATGGGGGTCGGGTCGCCGCGACGGCTACAGGCCGTACGCCATCCGCAGCAGCGTCAGCGGATGCTCCTTGCGCGCATGCCGTTCTCGACGCCGGATTCGTCGATGCCCTGCATGATGCGGCGTCCGGCGATCGGGCAATCGGAAGCTACGTAGTCGGGTTCGCCGTCGGCCATGCGGTTGAATACGGGCTTGCCGATCTTCATCGAATTCGCGTAGAACTCGCGCTTGACGCCGTACGTACCATCGTGGCCAGCGCAGCGTTCGACCGTTTTCACCGCGGTCTCCGGGATCCATTCCAGCACCTCGCGCGTCTTCTGGCCGACGTTCTGCACGCGCGAGTGGCACGGCACGTGATAGCTGATCTTGCCGAGCGGCACCTTGAAGTCGCGCCGCAGCAGTCCGTCCTTGTCGCGCAGTACCAGGTACTCGAAGGGGTCGAACATGGCGTCGGAGACCGCCTTCACGTCCGGATCGTCGGCGAAGATCAGCGGCAGCTCGTGCTTGAACATCAGCGTGCACGACGGCACGGAGGTGAGGATCGCGTGGCCGGAGCGCGCCAGTGCCGCGAGGGCGGGGATGTTGACGTTCTTCAGCTTCTCGACCGACTCGAGGTCGCCCAGCTCGAGCTTCGGCATCCCGCAGCACGCTTCCCTCTCGACGACGGTGTACGGCACCTCGTTGTGCGCGAGGATCGCGAGCAGGTCGTGGCCGATTCCCGGCTCGTTGTAGTTGACGTAGCAGGTCGCGTAGATCGCCACCTTCCCCGGCGTGCGCACGCCGTCGCGCGCCGGCCACGCGACGGACGCCTTGGCCGTCTCGCGGAATCGCGCACTGTCGTACGGCGGCAGCCTGGCCTCGGCCGCGACGCCGAGCACCTTGTCCAAGAGCTTGCGCGCCGCGGGCACCGCACTGGCCTTGTTGACCATCTGCACGACCACCGGAATCGTCGCGAGACGGCCGACCCGGTCGGTGCTGGTCAGCAGCCGGTCGCGGAATTTCGATCTCCCCTTCCTGAATTCGACCGCCTTCGCGCGAAGCATCAGGTGAGGAAAATCGAGGTTCCACGGGTGCGGCGGCACGTACGGGCACTTCGTCATGTAGCAGACGTCGCACAGGTAGCACTGGTCGACGACCTTCGCGTAGTCCTCCTTGGCCACGCCGTCCACTTCCATCGTCTTGGAACTGTCGACGAGGTCGAACAGCGTCGGGAACGACTGGCACAGGCTGACGCACCGCCGGCAGCCGTGACAGATGTCGAAAACGCGCTCCAGTTCCTTCTCGAGTGACGCTTCGTCGTAGAAAGCGGGATTGCGCCAGTCGAGCGCGTGCCGGGTGGGTGCCTGCAGGTTGCCTTCGCGTTGGGTCATTGGATTGTGCAGGTGCCATGGATTTGCGAAAGGTCGCGCCGGCACGGCGACCGGGACTTGCTCGTCGCCCGGCCGCAGCGACTGCAGCCCGTGCGTCGCCGCCATGCGACGCACTGACCGGGCGTCGAGCGTCGCGCCTTCAGCGACGCTCCAGCGAGAGACCGGCGCTCAGTCCGCCAATACGTCGAGCGCCTTCTGGAAACGATTCGCGTGCGAGCGTTCGGCCTTCGCCAGCGTCTCGAACCAGTCGGCGATCTCGTCGAAACCCTCGTCGCGTGCCGACTTGGCCATGCCCGGGTACATGTCGGTGTACTCGTGCGTCTCGCCGGCGATCGCCGCCTTGAGGTTGGACCGCGTCGCGCCGATCGGTAGGCCGGTCGCCGGATCGCCGACTTGCGCCAGGTAGTCGAGGTGGCCGTGCGCGTGCCCGGTCTCGCCTTCGGCCGTCGAGCGAAACACCGCCGCAACGTCGTTCTGTCCTTCGACGTCCGCCTTGTTCGCGAAATAGAGGTAGCGCCGGTTGGCCTGCGATTCGCCGGCGAAGGCATCCTTGAGGTTCTGGTGCGTCTTAGTGCCATTGAGACTGTTCATGATGCATCTCCTTCGTTTGACCGCGCTCTCATCCGGCCCCCGACGGGCGGAGAACCGCATATCGACCGGCGTCGCGGAATCGTTAGGCGCCGATAAGTCCATTCTGCGCGCCCGCCTGTTCATACGTCCAATTGATTGTACCAATGCTGGCGATAGATTTAGTTAATCGCCTGCACCGACGCCCGCGCGGCGCTGCGCACCACCGGTCCGAGCCGGCGCTCAGTCGATCCGCTCGTAGGCAGGCAGCGTCAGGAAGTCGACGAAGGTGTCGTTGTTGACCAGGTCGGTGAAGATCTGCGCCGCGTCGTCGTACTTCCCCGCGCCGTACGCGGGACCGAGCAGATCACGGATCTTCTGCTTCTCCTCGGGGATCATCGCGGCGACCATGTCCTTGGTGATCTTCCGGCCGTCGTCGAACTTGCCCTTGGGCGAACGAATCCATTGCCAGACCTGCGAGCGGGAGATCTCGGCGGTCGCCGCGTCTTCCATCAGGTTGAAGATCGGCACGGCGCCCTGCCCGACGAGCCACGCGCCGATGTACTGTATCGCGACGTTGATGTTGAGGCGCAGCCCCTTTTCGGTGATCGGAGTTTCGGGCTCGAACTTGAGGAGGTCCGCCGCGGTGACGCGCACGTCGTCGCGCTTCTTCGACGCTATCTGGTTCGGCGCGGGCATCAGCCGGTTGAACGCCTCGAGCGCGACCGGCACGAGGCCCGGATGCGCGACCCAGGTGCCGTCGTGGCCCTGCGTCGCTTCGCGCTCCTTGTCGGCCTTCACCTTGGCGAACGCCTCGGCATTGGCGGCCTCGTCGTTCTTCACGGGGATCTGCGCCGCCATCCCGCCCATCGCGTGGATGTTGCGCCGGTGGCACGTCTTCACGAGGAGCAGCGCATAGCTCTTCATGAAGTGCGTGGTCATCGTGACGAGCGCGCGATCGGCGAGGCAGAACTCACGGGTGTTCCGCAGCTTCTTGATGCACGAGAAGATGTAATCCCACCGCCCGCAGTTGAGCCCGGCCGAGTGCTCGCGCAGCTCGTACAGGATCTCGTCCATCTCGAATGCCGCGAGCAGCGTCTCGATCAGCACGGTCGCCTTGATCGAGCCGCGGGGCACGCCCAGCTCGCCCTGCGCCATCACGAAGATGTCGTTCCACAGACGCGCCTCGAGGTGGCTTTCGAGCTTCGGCAGATAGAAATAGGGGCCGCTGCCGCGCGCGAGCAGCTCCTTCGCGTTGTGGAAGACGTAGAGCGCGAAATCGAAGATGCCGCCCGAGATCGGCGCTCCATCGATCAGCACGTGCTTCTCGGGCAGATGCCAGCCGCGCGGTCGCACGAAGAGAACGGCGGTCCTCTCGCTCAGCCGGTACGCCTTGCCTTCGGGCGACGTGTAGTCGATCCGGCGGCGGATCGCGTCGCGCAGGTTGATGTGGCCCTGCAGGTTGTTGTCCCACTTCGGCGTGTTCGCGTCCTCGAAATCGGCCATGAACACGCTGGCGCCGGAATTGAGCGCGTTGATCACCATCTTGCGGTCGACGGGACCGGTGATCTCGACGCGCCGGTCGACGATGTCGGCGGGGATCGGCGCACACGTCCAGTCGCCGTCGCGGATCGCGCGCGTCTCCGGCAGGAAGTCCGGCAACCGGCCTGCGTCCAGATCCGCCTGGCGCCGCGCCCTGGCGGCGAGCAGCTCCGTCCGCCGGCCGCCGAACGCGCGCTGCAGCTTGGCGGCGAGCGCGACCGCCTGTGGCGTCAGGATCTGCGCGTATTCCGGGGTGATGCGGCCGGTGATCTCGATGCCTGGACCGAATTGGGGCGTGCTCATGGGGGATTCTCGCTGCAAATACGTGGAGGGCGGGGCGCGTCGCGCGCCGCGTTTCGGGGCCGGCGCGAAAGCCGGATCTTGCGCCACCATTTTAGCCGATCCGGTCGTGCCACGGGAGGCCGCGGTTCGGCAGCGAGCGATGCTGCCGGCAGCCGCGAAACGTCAGGTCCAGCCCTCGCCGGCCTCGCCCGGAAGACGCGTGATGGTCACGTTCCACGACATCGACATTCGCGGCCGCGCGCCCCGGTAGGGATTCACACTGTGCAGGTAGTCGCTCGCGAAGACGATCATCGTGCCCTCGCGCATTTCCGGCACCAGCAGGCCCGTGACGCGGCCGGGCTCGTGCGGGCAGCAGAACGGTATCCGCGGATCGGCGAACACCAGCTTGCCGGCCATCGTGTCGTCCGGATCGGGCTCGCCCGGATCCAGAAGGTAGACGACGCTCACGTTGGAGCGCAGGTGGCTGTGCGGCATGCAGTACTGCCCGTCACGGTAGACGTTCGCCCAGCAGGCGTCGGAGTAGACGTCGTGCCGCGAGAGCACGCGATGCGCGAAGGAGAGCGCCCGGCCGTGGATGAGATCGGCTGCCGCCCGCTTCCACAGGTCCGGCCGGCGCACCTTCACGCCGCATCCGCCCTTGAAGATCCAGTTGCGGTACGCCGGGTCGCGCTCCATCTCGAGGATCGTCGCGGCGAGCTCGCCGTGGTAGCGCGCATGATCGTCGAACTGCGTGATGGCCGTCAGCGGCGCCGACAGCGGGTCGATGCGCTGGCCGTCCGGCCAGACGACGACATCGGCATCGCCGATGCGGATGGCCCGCGGCAGCGCCGCCTGGTCGCCGGCGCCAAGCCGGGGTTCCTCCATCGTGCCTCAGCGGCCGCGCAACGGCCGCGCTGTGCGATTCGACATGCGTCGGGGCGATCGATTCGACGCTACGCGTGCGCGGCGGCCTTGGCCGGCTGCAGCGTGAGCCAGCCGCGCTGCAATCCGCGATTGACGGCGCCCACGACTGCGCGCAGCGTCGCAGTCACGATATTGACGTCGAACCCGACGCCATACACGGTGCGGTCGCTGCCGATGCGCAGCTGAACGTACGCAACCGCGGTAGCGTCCTCGCCGCTGCCGACGCCGTGCTCATGGTAATTCTGCACGTGAATGTCGAGCCCGACACCTTCCCGCAGCGCATGCACGAACGCGTCGACCGGCCCATTGCCCGCGCCGGTCAGTTCGACTTCGACGCCGTCGATCGCAAGCCGCGCCACCATGCGCTCGACGGCGCCCGTCGCGCTGTGCTGCGCGCGATGATCGAGGAATGCGATCGGCTTGGCGGCAGACGCATATTCGCGGTCGAATGCGGCCCGGATCTCCGCCGACGACAGTTCCTTGCCCGTCGCATCGGTGATCTGCTGGATCACCTGGCTGAACTCGATCTGCAGCAGGCGCGGCAGCGACAGGCCGTAGTCCCGCTCGAGGAGGTACGCGATCCCGCCCTTGCCGGACTGGCTGTTCACCCGGATCACGGCGTCGTAGGTCCGGCCGATGTCGGCCGGATCGATGGGCAGGTAGGGGACGTCCCATTCGACGTTGCCGCGCTCGAGCTCCCGGGCGCGCGCAGCAAGCCCCTTCTTGATCGCGTCCTGGTGCGACCCCGAGAACGCCGTGAACACGAGCTCTCCGCCGTACGGATGACGCGGGTCGACAGGCAGCTGGTTGCAATATTCGACCGTGCGTATCACCCGCTGGATGTCGGAGAAATCGATGCCGGGATCGACGCCTTGCGTGTAGAGATTGAGGCCGAGCGTGACGAGGCACACGTTGCCGGTGCGCTCGCCGTTGCCGAACAGGCATCCTTCGACCCGCTCGGCGCCCGCCATCAGCGCGAGCTCCGCCGACGCGATCCCGCATCCGCGATCGTTGTGCGGATGCACGGACACGATGACGCTGTCGCGGCGCGAAAGGTGCCGGCACATCCACTCGACCTGGTCCGCGTACACGTTGGGCGTCGCGAGCTCGACGGTCGACGGCAGGTTGAGTATGGTCTTGCGTTCCGGCGTCGGCTGCCAGACGGCCGTGACCGCATCGCAGATCTCGGCGGCAAAGTCGAGTTCGGTGCCGGTGAAGCTCTCGGGCGAGTACTGGAGGATCCATTCGGTTCCGGGCCGCTTCGACACGCAGTCGCGGATGAGCTTCGCTCCGGACACCGCGATTCCCTTGATGCCTTCCCGCTCCATCCCGAAGACGAGGCGGCGCTGCGTCGTCGACGTCGAGTTGTACAGATGGACGATGGCGCGCTTCACACCGGCGAGCGCCTCGAACGTGCGATGGATCTGCGCCTCGCGCGATTGGGTGAGCACCTGCACGGCGACGTCGTCGGGGATCAGGTCCTCGTCGATCAGCTTGCGCGTGAAGTCGTAGTCGGTCTGCGACGCCGCCGGGAAGCCGATCTCGATCTCCTTGTACCCCATCTGCACCAGCAGCCTGAACATCCGCAGCTTGCGATCGGCGTCCATCGGCTCGATCAGCGCCTGGTTGCCGTCGCGAAGGTCGACGCTGCACCAGACGGGCGCACGCGTCGATCGTTCGGGCCGGCCACTGGCGGTCGGCCAACGCTATCGGCTGGAAGGGGCGGTACTTGGCGTGCGGATACGGTTTCATCGTGGGTCCTCGTGCCATGTGTCTGGGCGAAACGAACGGCCGTCCGGGGGTGGACGACTAGGGCACTGCTCGACAAAGAGGGGGATGATTTATCTGCGCGCGGGGCGCAGCAGAAGCAGCAGCAGGCCGCCCGAAAGGGGGGTCAGCGCGGGGAGCGCGGGACGGCCGACGATGTGGGAGCTGCTCATGTCGCGCGACTATAACCGCAAAAACGCCACCGCCGCAAGGGGTCGGACCCGGCGCGCCCGGCTAGGACGGCGGCGCGGCTCCGCGCCGGCGGCGCACCGCCATCCAGATCCATGCCGACGCGACGTAGCCCGAAACCGCGTAGCCGACGAATCCGGCGAAAAGGACGATCGCCGGCTGATAGGAGAGCAGCGCGATGACCAGCACGAAGACGAAGATCGCGAGGAACGGCACGCTCTTCTTGAGGTTGATCGTCTTGAAGCTGTAGTAGCGGACGTTGCTCACCATCGTCAGGCCGGCGAAGATCGTCACGCTCCACACCCACCATTTGAGCGTGCTGGGGTCGATACTGTAGTCGTCGATGATCCAGACGAGCCCTGCGACCAGCGCCGCGGCCGCCGGGCTCGGTATGCCCGTGAACCAGCGCTTGTCGGCGACGTCCAGCATCACGTTGAAGCGCGCGAGCCGCAGCGCGGCCCCCGCGACGTAGACGAACGCCGCGATCCAGCCGAGCTTGCCCATGCCCTTCAGCGCCCACTCGTAGACGATGAGGGCCGGTGCCGCGCCGAAGCTCACCATGTCGGAAAGGCTGTCGTACTCGGCGCCGAACGCGCTCTGCGTGCGCGTGAGACGCGCGACGCGCCCGTCGAGGCCGTCCAGCACCATCGCGACGAAGATCGCGACGGCCGCCTGATCGAAGCGCAGGTTCATCGCCTGCACGATCGCGTAGAAGCCGGCGAACAGCGCGGCGGTCGTGAACAGGTTCGGCAGCAGATAGATGCCGCGCCGCCGGATGCGGTTCTTCTGCAGGGCCCGCTGGGTGTCGAAATCGGTCATGTCGGGGCAAAGGTAGCACAAACCGCGAAGTGCGCCGCGCCGGCGCGACGTCGCAGCGCAGCCCCGGATTCAACGCGCCGGAAACTCGGCGAGTATGGTCTCGGTCGCGAACACGGTGTCGCCGACGGCGACCTTCGGGCGGGCGTCCGGCGCGACGTAGACGTCGACGCGCGAGCCGAAGCGGATGAATCCGAACCGCTGGCCCGCGCGCCAGCACGTCGCCGGGCTTCACGTAACAGAGGATGCGCCGCGCGACGAGGCCGGCGACCTGCACGCACGTGACGTCGCGCCCGTCGGCGGTGCGCAGGTGCAGCGCATTGCGCTCGTTCTCGAGCGACGCCTTGTCCAGCGCGGCATTGACGAACGTGCCGGCGTGGTACCACGCGGCGACGACGGTTCCGTCCACCGGGCTGCGGTTCGAATGGACGTTGAACACGTTCATGAAGACGCTGATCTTGAGCGCGTCGCGCTGCAGGTACGGGTCGCGTGCCGGCTCGACCTTGACGATCCTGCCGTCGGCCGGCGAGAGCACGGCGCCGGGATCGCGCGGGAACGCGCGCGGCGGATCGCGGAAGAACTGCAGGACGAACAACGCGGCGAGCCACGCGAGGCGCCGCGACCGAGCCAGATGTCCGGCCACGGAGAGCGCGATGGCCGCGACCAGGGTCAGCGCGACGAACAGCCAGCCCTCGCGGGCGATGATCGGATGCGGATAGTCGGTTTTCATTCGGTGAGCGTACACCGGAACGGTGGCCGGCCGGATAACACGCCGAGCCCGCTCCCTCTGGATGTCGCGGCGACCCCAGCGGACGCCGCGCCGCGCTTACTTGGCCACGCCGTCCATCCGCGATTGGCGTTCGTCCGCCTGCCGCTTCACCATGTCCTCGACGCCGCGCGCGCGATCGAGCGCGCCGGCCGGCGCGGACGGAGCGGTGCCAAGTCGAGCGCCTCGATGCCGGACGCGCCGGGGGCCCGCGCGCGTTCGCCGGGGGTCCCGGCCCTGGCCGCCGTCGCCGGGCCTGGGAGGAGCCCGTATTGCTTCAGCGCATCCTTCGCCGAGCATCGGCGACGATGACGAGCGCCACCAGCATGACGACGAGTCCGACCCACCCGCCTTGCCGCGCTCGCGGCGCACGCCTCGCATCGACGATCGCATCGGCGACCGCCTCAGCGTTGATGCTCTAGTTCCGCGTCTGGTCGACGAGCTTGTTCTTGCTGATCCACGGCATCATCGAGCGCAGCTTCGCGCCGACCTTCTCGATCGAATGCTCGGCCGTCAGCCGGCGGCGCGCCAGCAGCGTCGGCGCGCCCGCGCGGTTCTCGAGGATGAAGTCCTTCGCGTACTCGCCGGTCTGGATGCGGGTCAGCATCTCGCGCATCGCCCACTTCGTCTCTTCCGTGACGATCTTCGGCCCGCTCACGTATTCGCCATATTCGGCGTTGTTCGAGATCGAGTAGTTCATGTTGGCGATGCCGCCCTCGTAGATCAGGTCGACGATCAGCTTCACTTCGTGCAGGCACTCGAAGTACGCCATCTCCGGCGCGTAGCCGGCTTCGGTCAGCGTCTCGTAGCCGGCCTTGATGAGCTCGACCAGACCGCCGCAGAGCACCGCCTGCTCGCCGAAGAGATCGGTCTCCGTCTCCTCGCGGAAGTTGGTCTCGATCACGCCGGCGCGCGCGCCGCCGATCGCGGCCGCATAGGACAGCGCGACGTCGCGCGCCTTCTTCGACGCGTCCTGGTGGACGGCGATCAGCATCGGCACGCCGCCACCCTGGACGTACGTCGAGCGCACGGTGTGGCCCGGAGCCTTCGGCGCGATCATCACGACGTCGAGGTCGGCGCGCGGCACGACCTGGCCGTAGTGGATGTTGAAGCCGTGCGCGAACGCAAGCGTCGCGCCCTTCTTGATGTGCGGCTCGACGCCGTCCCTGTAGACGGCGGCGATGTGCTCGTCGGGCATCAGCATCATCACGACGTCGGCGCCCTTCACGGCGTCCTCGACCTCGGCGACCTTGAGTCCGGCCTTCTTCGCCTTCGCCCACGACGCGCCGTCCTTGCGCAGGCCGACGGTCACCTTGACCCCCGAGTCGTTGAGGTTCTGCGCGTGCGCGTGCCCCTGCGAACCGTAGCCGACGATCGTGACCTTCCTGCCCTTGATCAGCGACAGGTCGGCGTCCTTTTCGTAATAGACTTTCATCGTTTTCTCCGTTTGTCCCCGTGAGTGCCGTGCGTGGCCGTCGACCGCGTGCGTTCACGCGGCGGCCGCCTCGCCCGACGCTAGACCCTCAGAATCCGTTCGCCGCGCCCGATCCCCGACGCGCCGGTGCGCACCGTTTCGAGGATCACGCCCGGCTCGATCGCCTGCAGGAAGGCGTCGAGCTTCGAGCCGGTGCCGGTCAGCTCGATCGTGTAGCTCTTGTCGGTGACGTCGAGGATGCGCCCGCGGAAGATGTCGGCGAGGCGCTTCATCTCCTCGCGGTCCTTGCCCGCGGCGCGCACCTTGACCAGCATCAGCTCGCGCTCGATGTGGTTGCCCTCGGTCAGGTCGACGACCTTGACGACGTCGACGAGCTTGTTCAGCTGCTTCGTGATCTGCTCGATGACGTCGTCGGACCCGACGGTGACGATCGTCATCCGCGACATCGTCACGTCTTCGGTCGGCGCCACCGTCAGCGACTCGATGTTGTAGCCGCGCGCCGAGAAGAGCCCCGAGATCCGCGACAGCGCGCCAGCCTCGTTCTCGACCAGGATCGACAGGATGTGGCGCATGGTTAGTCCCCCCCGTCGACGCTTCGCGTCTTCCCCCCGAGGGGGCAACCGCGTCCTTGGGGCGGCCCGGCGGACGCGGCGACAACCCCGCGGCGGCGCTCACAGCTCCTCCGCGAGGATCATCTCGGTGAGGCCCTTGCCCGCCGCGATCATCGGGAACACGTTTTCCGCCTGGTCCGTGATGAAGTCCATGAAGACGAGCCGATCCTTGAGCTTGAAGGCCTCCTTCAGCGCACCTTCGACATCGCCAGGCTTCTCGATCTTCATGCCGACGTGACCGTAGGCTTCGGCGAGCTTGACGAAATCGGGCAGCGCGTCCATGTACGACTCGGCGTACCGGTTGCCGTAGAAGAACTCCTGCCACTGGCGCACCATGCCCATGTAGCGGTTGTTGAGGTTCACGACCTTGATCGGCAGGTGGTACTGCTTGCAGGTCGACAGCTCCTGGATGCACATCTGGATCGACGCCTCGCCGGTCACCGTGACGACGGTCGCGCCGGGGTTGACGAGCTGGACGCCCATCGCCGCCGGCAGGCCGAAGCCCATCGTGCCGAGGCCGCCGGAATTGATCCAGCGGCGCGGCTTGTCGAACTTGTAGTACTGCGCCGCCCACATCTGGTGCTGGCCGACGTCCGACGTGATGAACGCGTCGCCCTTCGTGAGCTCGTAGAGCTTCTGGATCACGTACTGCGGCTTGATGAGATCGCTCTTCGTGTCGTACCGGAGGCAGTCCTTGCGCTGCCACTCCTTGATCTCGCTCCACCACGCCTTCAGCGCGACCGGGTCGGGCCGCTGCGGCGACGCTTTCGATCAGCTTCAGCATCTCGTCGAGCACGTCGGCGACGTAGCCGACGATCGGCACGTCGACCTTGACCCGCTTGGAGATCGACGACGGATCGATGTCGATGTGGATGATCTTGCGGTCGGCGCGGAAGAAATGCGACGGATTGCCGATCACGCGATCGTCGAAGCGCGCGCCGATCGCGATCAGCACGTCGCAGTTCTGCATCGCCATGTTCGACTCGACGGTGCCGTGCATGCCGAGCATGCCGGTGAACTGCGGGTCGGTCCCGGGAAATCCGCCGAGGCCCATCAGCGTGTTGGTGCACGGGAAGCCGAGGAGGCGCACGAGGCGCGTCAGCTGCGGCGCCGCGTCGTTCAGCACGACGCCGCCGCCGGCGTAGACCATCGGCTTCTTCGCGTCGAGCAGGAGCTGGACCGCCTTCTTGATCTGCCCGGAATGTCCCTTGGTGACCGGGTTGTACGAGCGCAGCGAGACGGTCTTCGGATAGCTCCACTCGGTCTTCGCCTGCGTCACGTCCTTCGGGATGTCGACCAGCACCGGGCCCGGGCCGGCCCGGTGGCGGCGAGGTAGAACGCCTTCTTGATCGTCGACGGCGACGTCCTTCACGTCCTTGACGAGGAAGTTGTGCTTGACGCAGGGCCGCGTGATGCCGACGGTGTCGCATTCCTGGAACGCGTCCTGGCCGATCGCGTGCGTCGGCACCTGGCCCGTCAGCACGACCATCGGGATCGAGTCCATGTACGCGGTCGCGATGCCGGTGACCGCGTTGGTGACGCCCGGGCCCGAGGTGACGAGGCAGACGCCCACCTTGGTCGACGAGCGCGAGTAGCCGTCCGCCGCGTGGACCGCGCCCTGCTCGTGCCGGACGAGCACGTGCTTGACCTTGTCCTGCTTGAACAGCTCGTCGTAGATGTTGAGGACCGCGCCGCCCGGGTAGCCGAAGACGTACTCGACGCCTTCTTCCTGGAGGCAGCGGATGACGATTTCCGCACCCGTGAGTTGCATGGCTATGCCTTACGCGAATTGGTGGAATTCTCCGACGCGTCCGGCGCACGGAGCCGTAGCGTCACTGTTCGGCGCGAACTGGGGATAAACGCGCCCACCAAGGCTTTACCGGGTAGAAAGCCACGATCTGGAAACACCCGTCCGCGCCCCGAGGGAATCCCCGCCGACGCTTGTGGCATCGCGAAGGGGGCGCAAACAGCCGTTATTGCACCACAACATCGGCCGTCGCCGGCCGAACGATCAACGTTACCCGCAGCGCCTGCGCCGGTCAAGCCCGTTGCACCGCACAACAGGCGGATGCGGGGTCGAGTCCTATAATGGCGCTCCCTTCCGGACCCGGTGCTGCTCTGGCCTCCCACCAAGAAATTTCGGCCTTCCTGGCAGAAGTCGAGCGTCGCGCGTTCAAGCAGGCGATGTTCGCGGTCCGCGACGAGCACAGCGCGCTCGACGTCGTGCAGGACGCCATGCTCAAGCTGACCGAGAAATATTCGGATAAGCCGGCTGCCGAGCTGCCGATGCTCTTCCAGCGGATCCTGCAAAATACGATCCATGACCATTTCCGGCGCCAGAAGGTCCGCATCGACGTGGACGACGCTGCTGTCCGCACTGGGGAAAGGCGACGAAAAGGACGAAGATTACGATCCGCTCGAAACTCTTTCCGGCGAAATCGGACTCGAATGCGAACGCCGATCCCGCGCGCAGCTGGCTCGAACAGGGTCAGATCATGTCCGATCATCGAGCAGGCGCTCGACGCGGCTGCCGGCGCGTCAACGGGAAGCCTTTCTGCTGCGTTACTGGGAAGAACTGGATGTGGCGGAGACCGCCGCCGCGATGGGTTGCTCGGAAGGCAGCGTCAAGACCCATTGCTCGCGTGCGGTTCATGCGCTGGCCGTGATGCTCAAGGCCAAAGGGGTGACGCTATGACGACCAAAGATCGACGATTTCGCCAAGAAAATAACCACTTACCTCGATCACGGCACGGCCAAGCTCAAGGCCGGGACCGCCTATCGCCTGCAGCTCGCGCGGCAGGAGGCCCTCGCGCGGCTTGCCGATCCGCAGCGCGTCGGCGAGCTGCAGCTGGCCGGCGCGCACGCGTGCGCGCGGGTCAGGAACCATCGGTGGCGGGCGCAGCTTCTGGGCGAGCGGGCGGCTCTGGGTCGGGATCGCGTTGATCGTGGTCGCCGGCTTCGGCTTCCAGCAGTGGCAGGCGTACCAGCAGTTGAAGGACATCGAGGAGACGGACGCGGCGATCCTGTCCTCGGACCTGCCGATCGATGCGTATTTGGACCGGGGATTCCAGAATTGGCTGAAGCACACGGGCGACGAAGAATAGCGCACGGTCTGTTCGCTGACTTTCGCGCTCGCGGCCGGCCTGGTGGCGGCGAGCGCGTTTGCGCAGCCGGTCAGTCATCCGTTCGCCCTCCTGGGCCGAGCTTCCTGCCGCCGAAAAGCAGGTCCTCGCACCGCTTGCCCCGGACTGGGACAAGCTCGATGCCCAGCGCAAGCAGAAGTGGCGCGGAATCGCCCAGCGCTATCCGAAGATGGCGCCCGACGAGCAGCAACGCGTCCGCCAGCAGATGACCACGTGGGCGAAGCTCTCGCCGGAGCAGCGGCAGGCCGCACGCGAACAGTACAAGTCGCTGAAGACGCTGCCGCCCGAGAAGAAGCAGGAAGTCCGGCAGAAGTGGGAGCAGTACCAGAATCTGCCTCCCGAGAACGAAGCGCGAGCTCGCCGCGAAGCCCCCGCCGGCCGCCGGCGTCCGCCGGTCGACGCGCGGCAGCCCGACCCCCTCCGCCGCCCCCGCCGCCGGCGCAGCCCTCCGCCGGAAGCGTGCGCCCCGTCCCCCGCGCCGCCGCCGACCAAGTGAGCGTCGCGTGACGCCCGCTGCGCAACCGGTACCTCCGGCGGCGTCGGGTGCACCCCGCGCCAATGCGTCGCTCGCGCGCCGCTGCGCCGCGGTCGTGCTACGAGGGCGTGCTGCTCGCGGCGATCGTCCTGCTGGTCGGGATTTCTGACGATGCCGCTCGTTTCTCCGGTCGCGCGCTCCTCGCATGGGCTCGAGGTCCCGCCGCTGCCGGCGCGGGCGCTGTCGGCCTGCCTCGTCTTCGGCGCCGCGGTCTCTATTTCGTCTGGTCGTGGACCGGGGGCGCCGGACGCTGCCGATGAAGACCTGGCGGCTGGCGCTCGAAGCGCACCGATGGCCGCCCCGTCGACGCGCGGACCGCGGTCACGCGCTACATCGCGGCGTGGATCGGGCCGCTGGCCTCGCTCGCTCACCTACGAGGTACTGAAGCCGGCGACCATCGCCTCACACGCTCTATGGCTCGTCGGGATCAACTACCTCTGGGCGCTGGCCGATCCAGACCGGCAATTCCTGCACGACCGGATCGCCGGCACGCGGATCGTCGATGGATCGAGGCGCGTAGGAACGCGTTATGCCGCGAGGTGCCTGCGCTTCGGAGGTATCCCGTCACGCATCGGGTGCCGTTTCGGGCCTCGCGAGCAGGACACCGACGCTGATCAGGAGCCATGCCCGCGATGGCGAGCACATCGAGCATCTCGCCGAACATCAGCGCGGCCATGACCGCCGTCACCGCGGGAACGAGGAAGAAGAGGCGCGCGACGTTCGCCGCGGCGCCATGGCGCAACAGCCAGTACAGCAGGCTGATCGCGCCGACCGACAGCACGACGACCGACCAGCCCAGCGCGAACGCGAACTGCGGCGTCCAATGCACCGGCGAGCGCTCGAACGCCATTGCGATCGGCAGATAGACGAGCGCGCACGCGGCGAACTGGATCACGGCGCCGCTGCGCATGTCGACGTGCGAGCAGAAGCGCTTCTGGTAGAGCGTGCCGACGCTGATGGCCGCGAGCGCGGCGGCAAGGGCGACGATGCCGGTGACGTCGCCGGTCGGCGCGATCTTGTGGCGCACGACGAGCCAGACACCGAAGAGGCCCATGGCGAGGCCCAGCCACTGCCGCGGCACGACGCGCTCCCCGAGCCAGCCGCGTGCGATGACGACCGTGAGGATCGGCTGCAGCCCGACCAGCATCGCCGCGGTACCGGCCGGCATGCCGCCGGCCAGCGCGACGAACACGCCGCCGAGGTACACGCCGTGCACGAGCCATGCCGACACCGCGACGTGCCCCGCCTGCCCGAGCGTGCGTGGCCACGGCGCCCGCGTCACCGCCGCGACGATCGCCATCAGTGCGGCGACGAGTGCAAACCGGTAGAGGAGAAAGGTGAGCGGCGGCGCGTACGGCAATCCGTACTTCGCCGCGATGAAGCCGGTGCTCCAGAGCAGAACGAACAGTATTGGAAACACGAGCTGCCGGCGCGCGTGGGCGGCGTCGGGCATCGCGAGCGCGGTGTCTCTCGTGGAACGGGCGCGAGCGCTCGTGCGGAGCGATGCGGTCAGAACTTCGGCTTCGGACTCGACGCTTCGTAGCGCGCGATCCCGTCCAGAATTTCCCGCTTGGCCTCCTCGGCGCCCACCCAGGTGGAAATCCGCACCCACTTCCCGGGCTCGAGGTCTTTGTAATGCTCGAAGAAGTGCGCGATCTGCTGCGTCGTGATCTCCGGCAGGTCGCGCGGCGATTGCACGGCGCGATAGAGGCCGGAGAGCTTGTCGACGGGCACCGCGAGAATCTTGGCGTCGCCGCCCGCCTCGTCGTCCATCTTCAGCATGCCGATCGGGCGGCAGCGAACGACGACGCCGGTGATCAGCGGCACCGGCGAGAGCACCAGCACGTCGCACGGGTCGCCGTCGTCGGACAGCGTGCGCGGGATGTAGCCGTAGTTGCAGGGATAGTGCATGGCCGTCGACATGAAGCGATCGACGAAAACGGCGCCGGTCTCCTTGTCGACCTCGTATTTGATCGGGTCCCCGCGCATCGGGATCTCGATGATCACGTTGCAGTCGTTCGGAACGTCCTTGCCGGCGGGCACGCGATCGAGATTCATCGGAGGGAGCGGCGTTTTCTGGGGGCCGGCCCCGATTATACGGATCATCGCCTTCCCCGGCCGCGACGCCCTTCGGCACAATGCGAATCCGAGTGCGGCCGGTCGCGCATCCAATGTCGATGTATCCCCTCCCGGAGGCCCCATGAAAGTCGTCATCCCGATGCTGGCAGTCCTGGCCGCCGTCGCGGTGGCCGCCGGCCTGGCGTGGTTGTTTCTCGTCGGGTCGTCCCGTGGCACGGGTGGGGACACAGTCGCCGAAGAGAGGGCGCTGCCACCCTTCACCCGGGTCGTCATCGACGGCTTCGCCGACGTGACGCTGGTCCAGGGCGCAGCGGAGTCGGCGAGCGTCGAGGCGCCGACGAAGCAGCTCGCCGGCGTGCGCACGGCGGTCACCGGAGACACCCTGACGATCTCGCATGCCTCCCCGCGAAACGGGTGGCTGGGTTTCTTCGTCGGCCGCGCCCGCGGTGCACGCGTGACGGTCAATTTTCGTCAACTCGACGCGATCGGCACCTCGGGGGCCGTCAAGGTCCGCGCCGACCGCCTGAAGGCCGATCGGCTCAAGGTGTCGGCCAGCGGAGCGACGTCGCTCAGGATCGACGGCCTCGACACCAGGGAGCTGTCGGTCAGCGGGTCGGGTGCCATCAAAGTGGAGCTCGCGGGGCGCGCCACCGAGCAGAGGGTGGCGATCTCGGGGGCGGGGGACTACCGCGCACCGGAGCTCGTCAGCGAAAATGCGCGCGTGTCGGTGAGCGGGGCGGGCCGCGTCGTGATCCAGGCCGAGAAGACGCTCGGGATCGCTCTTTCGGGCGCCGGGAGCGTCGAATATCTCGGCAATCCCAAGGTGACGCAGCAGATCAGCGGCGCGGGCAGGGTGAAGCGGCGCGATGCTGCCGAAACGGCCCGGATCGTCGCCTTCGCGGCCCCCTCCTCCGGCGCCCCGCCGTCCGGGCGCTAGAGGCGGCCCCCGATCGGGCACCCTCCGCGGACGCCCTCGGGCGCGGCGCGAGCGGCGAGCACGCTCGTCAGTGGACCGTCACGAGGGCGGCATCGGGAATCGTTTCGGGCTTGAACAGCAGCGGCAATCCGGATCCGGCGGCGCGGTCGGCGTACACGCCGGACAATGCGCGGATGTCGGTCACGCGGCAATCGCGGAGGAGGTCGACGAGCATCGTCACCACGTCGCCGACGCGGTCGAGCGGATAGAGCGGACAGCGGTAGCCCTCGGCGCCTCGGGGATCGAACGGCGAGGACAGCGACAGCCGCAACTCGCCGCCGCCGGGTGCGTCGAGCGCGTGGTGCGCGCTGATCACGGCGGCCGGCTCGCCGACGGTGCCCCGGAATTTGCGGATCGCGTTGGTGCAGAAGACCTGCGCCGACACCTCGCGCTGCGCGGCGCGTCCTCCCGACACCGCGGGAAGCAAGCGCTGCGGAGCGCGGGGCAACGCGAGCACAGAGGCCTCGCCGGCCGCCAACTGTCTCGCCAGCTCCCGCGCGAACGGGACGCCCCACCGGCCGACCTCGGCGTCGACGAGTAGGTCGGCACCCGGCTTCGCCAGCGCGGTGCCGACGAGGAAACGCAGTTGAACGGCTTCGCGCCCCGCAGGAGCGACGACAGGCGTCGGCCCGAGCGTACGCACGGGGAGCGCCGCGCCAGGCGCGAGGGCATCGGGCAGCCGCATCCACGCCCGGATGTCCGGCAGCCGTGCGACGTCGATCGCATCCGCCCCCACCAGGACGTCGGCGAGCGTGAACGCCCGGTTGCCCGCGAGCGCGCCGAACTCGCCGAGTATCGCCGTCAGCTTCCGGGTATCGGCGAGCGTGCCGGAAAGCACGACCTCATCGCCCGCGCCCTCGACGCCGGCCACGATGACGAGCGGCAATGCGAACACCGTGACCGCGATGCCGGCGCCTTCGGCGACCGGCACCTCGCGCCAGACCGCATCCAGCGCACGCCAAAGATGGCGTGCCACCGCGACCGAAGGCGCACCGGAAAGCGCAGCGGCAAGCCGCGCGCCATCGTTCGCAAGCGCGTCGGCCAGCGCAGCAGAGAGTTCGCGGTCGATCGCGTCCGAGCGTTGCCGGGTCTCTCCGGCGAGGCTCGCGTCCGCCAGCGCGTAGAGCGCGCGGACGGCCGCGGGCGCGAACTCAGCCACGGCAAACCTGCGTGGGTCGGGAACGGCAAATGCGGTCTCGGGCATTGTGGTTCGGCTTGTCGGCGTCGTCGCGGGCGGCAGGCCCCGCCGCGGGACGGCGCCACCCGGCCGAATTGTCGCACGCAGCGCGCTTCGCTCACCCCGCCTGCCCGTGCGCTCAGGGAACCGGACGGGCTGCGGTGGGCCCGCGATCTGCGTCGCGGCCGGAAGCGCCTCGAACGGCCAATCCGGCGACCCTGTTCTTTCTGGGGTTTTCCCATTAGACTCGATCCGCTCGCTGCCGGCCGACAAAGCCCTCGGTCGCACATTGCTCCCATGGCGCCGCATACCCCATGTCGTCCGCATCGAAACCGACACTTGGAACACTGACGTCGACCGCCCCGTCCGCCGGCCGGTCAACGGGCGGCCATGCGCCCGCGATGGTCATCTCCATTCGCGACCTCAAGACGCATTGCGCGACCTGCGGCATTCGTGAGCTCTGCCTGCCCGTCGGACTCGATCAGGACGAGATGAAGCAGGTCGACGCGCTGATCACCGCGCGGACCCGACTGAAAAGGGGGGAGACGCTTTATCGCGCGGGCGAGCCGTTCCGCGCGCTGTACGCCATCCGGTTGGGGTCGATGAAGTCGACGGTGCTCGCCGAAGATGGTCGCGAGCAGGTCGCGGGCTACCACATGCAGGGCGACCTCGTCGGACTGGACGGCATCGGCGCCGGTCGCCACGAATGCGACGCCGTTGCCGTCGAGGATGCGGAAGTGTGCGTGCTGCCGTTCGACCGCATCGAGGAGCTCGCGCGCGGCCTGCCCGCGCTGCAGCACAACCTGCACCAGTTCCTGTCCAGGGAAATCGCGCGCGACCACGGCCTGATGCTGGTGCTGGGCAGCATGCGCGCGGAAGAGCGCCTTGCGCTGTTCCTGATCAATCTGGCCGAGCGCCACCGCCGCCGCGGCTACTCGTCGACCGAGTACGTGCTGCGGCTGACACGCAAGGAAATCGGCGCCTACCTCGGACTCAAGCTCGAAACCGTGAGCCGCCTTTTTTCGCGGTTCCAGGACGAAGGGCTTATCCGCGTGCAAGGCCGAACGGTGAAGCTCCTCGATCCGGTCGCATTGCAGCGGGTGATCGGCCACCACATCGGCCACCCCAGCTAGGCAGCCTCCGCAGCAAAGGCCCCTACCGTCGTGGCACGACCCCCGTGGGGAGCGCGCGGGGCATCGGGAGGCTCGCCGCCGCGCGCAGCGGACGCGATGAGGCCGCGTCGCCGGCGCCGCCGCGCACGCGCCCGACGCGAAGGGCGTTGGCGACGACGACGAGCGATGATGCCGACATGCCGAGCGCCGCGACCAGCGGCGACACGTGCCCAAGAGCTGCGGCCGGAATGGCGACGATGTTGTAGGCGAACGCCCACAGGAGATTCTGCCGGACCACGCTAAGCGTGCGGCGCGCGTGCGAGATCGCGTCGGCAATCCGCGGCAGCTCGTCGCCGAGCACGACGACATCCGCGGTCCACTGTGCCAGCGGCGTCGCACTGCCCAGGCTCATCGACACCTGCGCCTGCGCGAGTGACGGCGCATCGTTGATGCCGTCGCCGACCATCGCGACGACCGCACCCTCCGCCTGCAGACGCCGGACGGCCTCGCGCTTGTCCTCGGGCCGCGCATCACCGCGGGCGTCCGCGATCCCGAGCGCGTTCGCGACGACCGTGACCGTTGCCGCGCGGTCGCCGGACAGAAGCATCGGCGTGATGCCCATGCGCTGCAGACGCCGCACAAGCAACGCGGCGCCCGGGCGCGCTTCGTCGCCGAGCGCGAAGAGCGCGATGAATCCCGCGGTGTCGCCGAGTGCGACGGGTGTCGAGGCGGCGTCGATGCGCGCCACATCCGGCGGCAGCACCCGACCCGACAGCGCCGCGACGAACTCCGGCCGGCCAAGCCGGACGCGACGCCCGGCGACGCGGCCCTCGACGCCATGTCCGGGGACCACGCTGAATTCGTCGATCGAGGGGAGCACAGACGGATCGGCGACCGCGGCGCGCAACGCCTGCGCCAGCGGATGCTCCGAATGCGCCTCGAGCGCCGCCGCGAGCGCGACGGCGTCGGCGCTTCTCGCGGTGCCCTGCGGCAGGACCTCGCGCAGCGCGACCCGACCCGTCGTCAGCGTGCCCGTCTTGTCGAACACGACGTGCGTCACGCGCGCGAGCGTCTCCAGCGCGTCGGCGCGCGCGATGACCACTCGCCGTCGCGCCAACGCCCCCGCCGCCGCCGCGAGCGCGGCCGGCGTCGCGAGCGACAACGCGCACGGGCACGACACGACGAGCACCGCGAAGGTCACCTCCAGCGCGCGTTCGGGGTCGAGCTGCCACCAGACGATCGCGGTGCCGGCCGCGAGCGCGAGCAGCGTGCCCACGAACCACGCGGCTACGCGATCGGCAACGCGCGCGATGCGCGGTCGCTCGGCCCCCGCCCGCTCGGCGAGCCGCTCGATCGCGGCAAGCCGCGTCGCCTCGCCCGCCGCCGTCACGCGGACGACCAGCACGCCGTCGCGGACGACGCTGCCGGCCTGCACCGCGTCGCCGGGCGACGCCAACCGTGGCCGCGACTCCCCGTTGAGGATCGATTCCTCGACGTGTGCGCGCCCATCGACGATTTCGCCGTCGGCGGCTAGCGTCCCGCCCGCCCGCGCGAGAATGAAGTCGCCGGAGGCGAGCGTCGCCGCACCCACGGTCTCCACGTCGCGCCGCGCCGGCCACGCGTGCAGCCGCTCCGCTGTTCGCGGTCGTGCGCGCGCCACCGACTCGACCGCATCGCCGCCGCGCCGGCGGGCGACGAGCTCGACGTAGCGCGCGCAAAGGAGCAAGGCGATGAACATCGTCACCGAATCGTAGTAGACGGCGCCTTCGCCGTAGAACGTCGACCAGGCGCTGCCTGCGAACGCCGTCGCGAGCCCGAGCGCGACGGGCACGTCCATCCCGGGGCGCCGATGCCGCAGGTCGCGCCACGCGCCGCGGAAGAACGGCGCACCCGAATAGAGGAGCGCCGGCAGCGTCATCGTGAGGCTCGCCCACTCGAGCAGCAGGCGGTGCGCCGGCTCGATGCCGTCGACGGTGACGTAGGTCGGCACGGCGAACATCATCACTTGCATCATCGCGAGCAGCGCGACCGCGAGCCGCAGCAGCAGTTCGCGCGATTCGCGACGCATGAGCGCCTCGCGCCGCGCAGGATCGTATGGGAACGCCCGATAGCCGATCGCCGCGATCGCGCGCAAGAGGCCGGACAGGCGCGCCTCTGCCGGGTCCCACACGACGCGGGCGCGCCGTGTCGCGAAATTGACGCCGACCTCGCGTACGCCCGGATGGCGCGCAAGCCACGATTCGACCAGCCAGACGCACGCACCGCAGTGGATGCCCTCGAGCAACAGCGAAATCTCCCGCGCACCGCCGTCCGCTGCGCGCACGACACCCGCCTGCGCCGCGGGCTCATCCCATCGCGACCATTCGTCGGGGGTCTCGCGTTCCTGCGACGGCGCATCGACGGGGGCCACGCGGCGGTCGTAGAACGCATCGAGGCCGGCCGCGTGGATCGTCGTGGCGATGCCGAGGCAGCCTGCGCAGCAGAACGTCCGCTCCGCGCCGTGGAGCTCGCATCGCCAGCGCCGCGGATCGGGATTGCGATTGCCGCAGTGGTAGCAGTGCGCCGCATCGGTCGGCACGGACGCGACGGTGGCACGACCCACGGACGGGTCCGGATGCGAGTCTGTTTCCACGGCGGCCGACGCGGGTGTCATCCAGCGGAATCTACGGCACGCCTCGCTGCGGGGTCAACCGGAATTCCCCTCCGCTTCGGCCGGGTTCCACCCCCGTTTGATCTCGGTCAACGCGAGTACAATCATTAGCGACGAACATCAAGCTATCAGGTCGTTTCGAGGAGCGAAAATGTACAAGAATCTGCTGGTTGCGACTGATGGATCCAAGCTTTCCGACAAGGCGCTGACGCATGCGGTCGGACTCGCGCAGGCCGTTGGCGCCACGATCACCGCGTTCTACGCAGCCCCCGACTATCCGATGCCGGCCTACGCGGACGGCGTCGTCTACGAGCCGGTCTCGCGCAAGGAATATGCGAAGCTCGCCGCGCAAGACGCGGAGAAGATCCTCGGAGCGGCCGCGGCGAAGGCCAAGTCGGCAGGCGTCGAGTGCAAGACCGCGTTCGTCATCGCCGCAGCCCCGTGGGAAGCGATCCTCGCAGCGGCGAAGAAGCAGAAGGCCGACGCGATCGTGATGGCATCGCATGGTCGACGCGGCCTTTCTGCCGTTCTCCTCGGAAGCGAGACGCAGAAGGTGCTGACGCACAGCAAGCTCCCCGTCATCGTGGTGCGCTAGCGCCTCGTCAGAGGCCGAGGCCGCGCCCGCGCGGCCTCCAACAGGGGGCATCCCCCCTATCGACGCGGCCGCCCTGGAGCGGCCGGGCGTCGACGGACCGATCGTCCGGTGTGTGGCTCGTGATTTCCTATCCGCCGAGATGCCGCATCGACGGCGTGCCAGCGCATGCCCCGCGACCCGAAGTTCGCACCGCCGGTTCGACCCTCGCGGGCACTCGCCGACCCGGGGTCCGCCCGCGTCGGGTAAAATGCGCGTTTTGCAAGGAAAAACAGCACCATGCGCGTATCGCGATTCCTGCTCACGACCCTGAAGGAGGCGCCCGCCGAGGCGGAGCTCGTCAGCCACCGGCTGATGCTTCGTGCCGGCATGATCAAGCGCGTCGCGGCGGGAATCTACACGTGGCTGCCGCTGGGCGTGCGCGTTCTCCGCAAGGTCGAGGCGATCGTGCGCGAGGAAATGAATCGATCGGGCGCCATCGAACTGCTGATGCCGGTGGTGCAACCCGCGGAGCTGTGGCAGGAGAGCGGCCGCTGGGCAAAATACGGACCGGAGCTCCTGCGCCTCAAGGACCGCCACGAGCGCGACTTCATCGTCCAGCCGACATCGGAAGAGGTCATCACGGACATCGCGCGCAAGGAGCTCAAGAGCTACAAGCAACTGCCGATCAACCTGTATCACATCCAGACCAAGTTTCGCGACGAAGTGCGGCCGCGCTTCGGCGTGATGCGCTCGCGCGAGTTCGTCATGAAGGATGCGTATTCCTTCGACGTCGACAAGGCGGCGATGCTGAAGTCGTACCGGTCGATGTACGACGCGTATGAGCGCATCTTCGGGCGGATGGGCCTCCGGTTCCGCGCCGTCGCCGCGGACACCGGCCAGATCGGCGGCAGCGCGTCGCACGAATTCCAGGTGCTCGCCGATTCCGGCGAGGACGCGATCGCGTGGTGCCCGGCGTCCGACTATGCGGCAAACGTCGAGCTCGCCGAAGCGGTCGCGCTTGCGCCCGTCCCGCCCCCCGCCATCGGAACCGATGCAGAAAGTGCCGACACCGGGCATGGCGACGTGCGAGGCGGTCGCGAAGCTGCTCGGGCTTCCGCTCGCGCGCACGGCTGAAATGCATCATGCTGGCGACCGACGTCGAGGGCCAGCCGGCGCGCGTGTGGATGCTCCTGATCCGCGGCGACCACGCACTGAACGAGATCAAGACCACCAAGATCGCCGGCCTCGGCAAGTTCCGCTGGGCGACCGAGGCCGAGATCATCGCGGTGACCGGCTGCAATCCGGGGTACCTGGGACCCGTAGGGATCCCGAAGGACCTGACGCTGATCGTGGACCGTTCGGTCGCCGTGATGGGGGATTTCATCTGCGGCGCCAACGAGCGCGACTTTCACCTCCGCGGCGTCAATTTCGGCCGCGATTGCCGCGAGCCCGACCTCATCGCCGACCTGCGCAATGTCGTGGCAGGCGACCCCTCGCCTGACGGCAAGGGGCCGCTCGAGATTCTGCGCGGCATCGAGGTCGGGCACGTCTTCGCGCTCGGCGACGTCTACTCGAAGTCGATGGGTGCAACCTTTCTCGACGCGGGTGGTCAATCGCAGGTCATGGAAATGGGCTGCTACGGGATCGGCATCACCCGCGTCGTCGCCGCCGCCATCGAGCAGAACCACGACGCCAGGGGCATCATATGGCCTGAACCGCTGGCGCCGTTCGGCGTCGCGATCGCCGCGGTCGGCTACGACCGCAGCGACGCCGTCCGGGCGCTCGCCGACCGCCTGCACGACGAGCTCGATGCCTCAGGGGTCGAGGTGCTCCTCGACGACCGTGGCGAGCGTCCTGGCGTGATGTTTGCTGATATCGAGCTCATCGGCATTCCGCACCGGGTCACCATCGGCGACCGGGGGCTCAAGGACGGAAAGGTCGAGTACCAGGCGCGGCGCGAGGCCGCGGCCACCCCGGTGGCCGTCGGCGACATCGCCGCGTTCATCAAGGGAAAGCTGACGAAGCAATGAGCGGACTCGGCGCACGCGCGCACCAGGTCGGCACGGCGATCGCGGCCGTGGCGCTGCTCGCACTCCTGCCGACGCCCGCGTTCGCCGGCGCCCAGGTCGAGGAGCAGCTCGCGCGGTCGGTGGTCGCGGGGCTGCAGCGGGCGATCGCCGACAACCCGGTGCCGACCGATTACGCGAACAAGCCCGGGCTCCGCCCCTGGATCGACGAGATGTCGCGGCGCCTCGCGCCCAAGTTCCCCGACACCCGCACGCGCGACGATTTCGTCGCCACCGTCTACTACGAAGCGACGCGCGCAGGACTCGATCCGCAGCTCGTGCTCGGCGTGATCGAGCACGAAAGCAATTTCCGCAAGTACGCGATCTCGTCCGCCGACGCGCGCGGCTTCATGCAGGTCATGCCGTTCTGGACCAAGCTCATCGGCACTCCCGAGCACAATCTCTTCCACCTGCGCACGAATCTGCGCTACGGCTGCGTGATCCTGCGCTTCTATCTCGACACCGAGAACGGCGACCTCTTCCGCGCGCTCGGCCGCTACAACGGCAGCCTCGGCCGGCCCGAGTACCCGAACGCCGTGCTCGCGGCGATGAACCGCAGCTGGCTGTACGCACCGGCGGCGGCCCCGAGGATCGGCGCCCTGGCGTCCCCCGTCGCGGCGCGGTGAGCGCCCGTCCCGACGCACCCGAGCCGCGTTATTGCGGCCGCTTCGCTCCCTCGCCCACCGGCCCCCTGCATTTCGGCTCGCTCGTCGCGGCGGTCGCGAGCTATTGCGACGCGCGCGCAGTCGCCGGGCGATGGTTCGTGCGCATCGAGGACGTCGACCTGCCGCGATCGCGGCCCGGAGCGGAGCGCGCGATACTCGCCACGCTCGAACGTTACGGCTTTGCGTGGGACGGCGAAGTGCTGCGGCAATCGCAGCGCACCGCGTTCTACGCCTGGGCGCTCGACCGGCTGCGCGACGGCGATCACGTCTACGAATGCGCGTGCGCGCGCCGCGAAGCTCGAGGCCATGCCGATCGCATCGAGCGGCGAGCGCATCTATCCGGGCACCTGCCGCGACGGAATTCCCGCCGATCGGATCCATCGCCCGCAGCGCGCGTGGCGCGTCCGCGTCGGCGACGCGCGAATCGAGTTCCGCGATCGCCTGCAGGGCCCGCAGGCGCAGCACCTCGCAAGCGATGTCGGCGATTTCGTCGTGCGGCGCGCCGACCGCCTCTACGCGTACCAGCTCGCGGTGGTCGTCGACGACGCGCTGCAGGGCATCACGGACGTCGTGCGGGGCGCGGACCTGCTGGCGTCGACGCCACGGCAGATTCTCCTGCAGCGGCTTCTCGGATACCCGGAGCCGTCGTATCTGCACGCACCGATCGCGATCAATGCCGCCGGCGAGAAGCTTTCGAAGCAGACGCAGGCCGCGCCGCTCCCCGACGATGCGCTGCCGGCACTGCTGGCCGCGTGGCGCTTTCTCGACCAGCGGCTCCTCGACGGCTCCGGCCTCCCCGCGTCCGTCGCCGAATTCTGGTCGTGGGCGGCACGGGCCTGGGACCCCAACCGCCTGCCGCCGACCGCCATGCTTCCCGCACCGGCGCGCTTCGAGGGCACTCTCGCCGGGAAGGTATAATTATTGGTTTCTCCGAGTGCGGACATTCTCGGTCCGCGCCGCGCCATCCCTTCCGGAAGATCATGACCACTCTCGTTGCCGTTCGCAAGAACGACGAAATCGCCATCGCCGCGGATTCGCTGACCACGTTCGGGGACACGCGGCTCTCCGCGCAGTTCGACCGAAGCTCCGAAAAGATCGTCCAGTACAAGGGCACCTACATCGGGCTGTGCGGCAGCGCTGCGCACCAGCTCGTGTTCCAGAGCCTGCTGGCGAAGCAGGGGGACCTCGACTTCTCGAACAAGGCCGCGATCTTCGAGACCTTTCGCAAGCTGCACCCGATCCTCAAGGAACAGCACTTCCTCAACCCGAAGGAAGAGGAGGACGATCCCTACGAGTCGACGCAGGTCACCGCGCTCGTCGCCAACGAGAACGGCATCTTCGGCGTCTATTCGATGCGCGAAGTCTTCGAATACACGCAATTCTGGGCGGTGGGGTCGGGGCGCGAATTCGCGCTCGGCGCGATGCTCGCGCAATATCCGAAGCTCGCGGACGGCGGTTGCCATCGCGAAGGCAGGCGTCGAAGCCGGGGCAACGTTTGACCGCAACTCGGGTTTGCCGATGACCGTCTACACCGTGGCGGTGAAGCGGCCATAGCCGCACGCACGGGCGTCGTTCGATGAGCATCTATGTTCCCGGGCATTTCGCCGCTCGTGACCGGGCAACGGCGGCGCGCCTCTTCCATGAACATCCGTTCGCGACGCTCGTCACCCCCGGCACGCCGGAACCGCTCGTCACCCACCTGCCGCTCATCCATATCGCGGACTGCGAGCCGCACGGCACGCTGCACGGTCATTTCGCGCGAGCCAACCCGCACGCTGAGGTCGCGACACGGACCGAATCGCTGGCGATCTTCCACGGCCCGCACGCCTACGTGACGCCGACGTGGTACACCGATCCCGCCGGCGCCGTGCCGACATGGAACTATGCGGTCGTGCATGCGCACGGCACGATCGAATTCGCAAGGGACGCGGCCGAAACGCGGGCCGTCCTCGACCTCTGGTTCAGCGCTTCGAGGCACCCCGCGCGGCACCCTGGAAGCTCGACCTGTCCGCGCCCACGCCTCGCCGCCATGGTGGGCGCGATCATCGGCTTCCGGATCAAGGTGAAACGGATCGACATCAAGTTGAAGCTGTCGCAGAACCGGACGCGCGAGGACCAGGAGCGCGTGGCGGCGGGTCTCGCCGCGGAAGGCTATGCCGAGGCGACCGCGACGGCGGCATGGATGCGCGCGTTGGGGTCGGACACCTGACGCTTTGCGGAGAGGAGGGCTTGCCGCTGACGCTTCGTCAGGCGCCCTGACCCGCGATCGAAGGTGGACCTCCCGGACGCGCGTCAGCAAAGGCGAAACGCGGAGAGCTCCAGCAAGAGATCGGGGTTCTGGTATCCGCGCCAGACGGCGTACGCAAGCAGCGCCGCGACCACGAGGCCGACGGTGTGCCACACGGCCCGCGTATACCGGCCGCGCGTCGAGGTTGAAAGGTTCGGTTCGGCTGCGGTGCCCACGCGCGAAGACTACGCCCGCGCGGGAGTCTCCGGCAACATGTTCAGCGTCGCGACCGACGACTGCAGCGCCTGCAGCGACGGCAGTTGCGGCGGCGTCGGCGACGCGACGCCGAGGTCGCGCATCATCGCCATGATCGAGCTGAAGTCGGCGGCCGTCTGCACCTCGGCGATCGGCTTCGCGAGCAGGTTGACCGCGCGCCCGCTGACCACCAACGGGATGCCGCGCGGCAACAGCGCGCGCAGCGAGCGGATTTCCTGGCCGGCGATCTTCCCGGAGATGCCGCGATCGAACAGCAGCACGACGACGCTCGCCTTGTAGGCCCCGGCCGCACCGGCGATCTCCTGCGCCGGGATGCCGGCACCGAGCGTCAGGGAGTTGACGCCCTCGGTGAAGAGCAGAAGCTCGAGGATCGCGAGCCCGAGCTGGTTCGGATCATTGGGCGGCGTCGCCAGCAGCACCTGGCGCGCGTCGCGCGTCGGCCGCACGAGCCGCGTCACGTCGCGAAGCAGACGCTGCACGAGATCGGCGGCAAAGCGCAGCTCCTGGAAGTTTTCCATCTCGCCGCGCACCACTCGCTCGTGGACGGCCTCGTTGAGTGGAATCAGCGTCGCTTCGAGAAACTTGCGCGTCCCCTGGCCCACCAGGAGCTTCGACAGGTGGGTTTGCAGCTCGCCGATCCGGTGTTGCGCCAGCAGTTTCACGGCCGCCTCGATTTCGCCCGGCAGCGGTGCCGGGTCTTCGACGGTGAGTCCCAGCATCGATTGCAGTACGGATTCGGTCAGCGGAACCACGGCACCCGCGCGCCAGCCCTCCGACAGCAGCTGCTTGATGAGCTTGAGGCGGGCGACCTGGTCCGGCGGATAGACGCGATCGCCAAAGCCGTCGCGCAGTGGCGCGGGAAAGCCGTAACGGCGCTGCCACATGTACAGTTGCTCGCGGCGCAGGCCGGCGATCCGGACCACTTCCCGGATGTGCAGGGCGCCGCGCGTATCCGCCACCGGCACCGGTACTTCGGCCATTTCAGTCGGCGGCTCGCGCCGGCGGGCCGGCGCCTTGATCAGAATGCCCATCGTTGTCGTTCCCTAGCGTTTTGCGTCACTCTCGTGGCGCAAGCTGTCCTGCACAGTTGTTACGAGGACCCAAAATGACGTTTTCTCGCGGATTGACGACGGCGGGTCGTTCGAAACCCCACCGGCGCAATGCCAGCTGTGGAACACGTGCCGTACCATGCACGATGCGTGCCAACGTGTTCCAGTCGCTATTGCCCGCACGTTCGCTTTGCGCGATGATCTCCCCGGGGTTCGGTCGGACAATCCGGAATTGGGAGCCACGAAACCGTCCTTCGCCGTCGGCGTGGACGCGTATCGAATCGGCCGCATGCCCGACGGGCAGCATGGGCGCAGGCCGACCCCGGCTACCCTCCCGCAGCCTTACACGAACGAGACGGAATACGCCCCGCCCCTGATGTTCAGATTTCGACACCGATCTCGCAGCCCCTTGGAGGACGCCCGGCATGCCCAGCGGTGGCTGGCCTCGCTCCCCTTCAACGATCCGCTCGTCGTGCAGCGGGAGCTGCAGAAGGAGCTGAACGCGATCGCGGCGCGCAATGCGAAACGCACGCCGACCGTGCTTGCCGCCGTGTTCACCGTCGATGCCAAGACGACGGGCCTCGTCGGAACGCTGATGACGCAGTACGCGGAGATCGCGAATCGATCGTCGAAGGTCGAAGATCAGCTGTGGCATGCGCTGTTCGACCTGCAGCAGAGCTACCTCGCCTGCTACGCGGCGTTTGCGCGCGAGATCACCGATCACGGGCACCACAGCCGATGGCTGGCTTTGTTGCCGGAGCTCCTCGGTCGGCAGATCGTCCACCTCCGCCAGGACGCCAAGATCCGCCTCTATCGGTGCGAGCCGTGGATTCCCGGGAAGTGGGCCGAACTGCACGCGGTGTTCTCGCGCGCGTGCTCTATGCAGTTCGAGCGCAAGGCGCTGCTGCTCGACCCGCGCGGCGGCTCGTCGACGATCGAGCGCGAGTACCTCGTCGCGCTGTTTCTGCAGCAGGCCGATCCGGGCAACCTGACGCCGCGGCAGGTCGAGTGGGTGGCGGCGCATCTCGACGAATGGTGCCGTCCGCTGCGGTTCACGCTGGAGCCCCACGCAGCGGCAACGTTCTACGTCGACCTCGCCGGAAGCGCCGGAGTGAAGCGCCGTTCGCTCGGGGCGCTCGAAGGGCGCGTGCTCTTCGTCGACGCCCGGCCGATGCACGCGCTGCTGCTGCAGAACTGCGCCGAGCTCGAGCAGGCGGTGAAAAGCGAGCCGCGTTCGGAGAAGGCCGCGCAGCAGCGCGAACAGCTGGAGCTCTTTGTCAAGCTTGCGTCCAGGCTGGATCCGGAATTCAAGCCGCTCGCTCGCCGCGGCGAGCGGATTCCCGCGAGCGGCGTCGTCGACGCGATCGTCGGCTTCACCAACATCGCGGGCTTCCTCTCCGACGATCGGGCATTGCCGTCGGCCGAGCTCAACGGCGGCCGAAGCTTTGCCAACACCATGGATCTCGCCGTGTTCGGACGCACGCGCACCGAGCACGAAAACGCGGCGGAAATCGCGCGCCGCCGGCTCGCCTCCTTCGCGGCGCCCGGCGGTCCGTGGGATATGAAGGACATGAGCGTGTCCGGATTCCGCCTGCACGCGCCGATGAGCGTCGCGACGGAGGTCACGCTCAGCATGCTGGTGGCCATCCGCAGGCGTGGTGAGGACGCGTGGGTGCTGGGCATCGTCCGCCGGATGCAGCGCCTCTCCGCCGACAACGCCGAGATCGGATTGCAGCTGATCGCGAATGCATTGACCGCAGCGTACCTCGTCGAGCAGCGCAGGGTTCGCGACGCCGACTATTCGGTGGAGGGCGACCCGGGGCCGCCGGCCGGTCGCAAGTTTCGCGGCCTCTTCCTTTCGTTCAATCGGCGCGCAGGCGAGCCGCCGGTGCAATCGCTGATCGTTCCGCCCGTCGAGTATCAGCCCGCCAAGCGCTACACGCTCCAGATGCCCGGCTCGACGCGCGCGGTTCGTTACGGGCGCCTGCTCGAGCAGCACACCGATTGGCTGTGGACCGTCGTCGAGCCGCTCGAGCCCGACAATTCCGCGACGGACCGTCCTCCCAGCGGCTGATGCAGTTTCCGTGACCGTCGACCGGTACGCCGAGATCTGCGCGGCCCATCGCTGGGAGGTGCCGGCCGGATTCAACATCGCGCAGGCCTGCTGCGCGCGCTGGGCGAATGACCGTGCGCGGTTCGCGCTCTACTGGGAGGATGAGTCGGGCGCACGTCCGCGCACACGTTCTGGGACCTGCAGCAGCAGGCGAACCGGCTCTCCAACGCGCTTTCGGCGCTTGGCGTGCACTCGGGCGACAGGGTGGCGCTGATCCTTCCGCAGCGTCCGGAAACCGTGGTCACCCACATGGCCGTGTATCAGCTCGGCGCCGTCGCGGTTCCGTTGTCGTTCCTGTTCGGCCCCGAAGCGCTCGAGTACCGGATCGTCGATGCCGGATGCAAGGTCGCGTTCGTCGACCCGCAGTCGCTTCCGAACCTCGTGCCGATCCGCGATCGTTGCCCCGACCTGACCACGGTCATCGGCGTCGCCGGCGCGCGCGAGGCCTGGACCACGTCGTACGAATCGCTGATCGAGAAGGCATCGCGCGACTTCGCATGCGTCGCTACGCGGCCCACCGATCCGGCGATCCTCGTCTACACGAGCGGAACCACCGGTCCGCCGAAGGGCGCCCTGATGCCGCACCAGTGCCTGCTCGGCAACCTGCCGGGCTTCGTCCATTCGCACGACGGTTACCCGCAGGAAGGCGACCTGTTCTGGTCGCCGGCCGACTGGGCATGGACCGGCGGCCTCATGGATGCGCTGCTGCCGGTGCTGTATTTCGGCCAGCCGATCGTCGGCTACCGCGGCCGCTTCGAGCCCGACCGTGCATTCGCGCTGATGGAGAAGTACGGGGTCCGCAATGCGTTCCTGTTCCCGACGGCGCTCAAGATGATGATGAAGGCCGATCCCCGACCCCTCGAGCGCTACGATCTGCGGCTGCGCAGCATCATGAGCGCGGGCGAAGCGGTCGGTACGACGGTGTTCGAATGGGCACGGGACGCGCTCGGCGTCACGATCAACGAGATGTTCGGCCAGACCGAGATGAACTACATCGTCGGCAATTCGCAGGCGCTGTGGCCCGCGAAGCCCGGGTCGATGGGCCGCCCCTATCCGGGACACCGCATCGCGGTGATCGACGACGACGGTCGCGACGTCGCGGACGGCGAGATCGGCGAGGTCGCCGTCAGCCGCATCGCGCCGGACGGCAGCCGCGACCCGATCTTCTTCCTCGAGTACCTGAAGAATCCGGAGGGCACGGCGCGCAAGTTCACCGGCGACTGGTGCAGGACCGGCGATCTCGCCAAGCGCGACGCCGACGGTTACCTCTGGTACCAGGGTCGCGCCGACGACATGTTCAAGGCGGCCGGCTATCGGATCGGGCCGTCGGAGATCGAGAACTGTCTCGTCCGGCATCCGGCGGTCGCCAACGCGGCGGTCGTCCCTTCGCCGGACGAAATGCGCGGCAACGTCGTCAAGGCGTTCATCGTTCTCGCGGCGGGGCACTCGCCGTCGGCCGAGCTCGAGGAGGACATCCAGCGGCACGTCCGGCGTTCGCTCGCGCCCTACGAATATCCGAAGGAGATCGAATTCATCGATGCGCTGCCGATGACGACGACCGGCAAGGTGCAGCGGCGCGTGCTGCGCGAGCGCGAGCGCGCGAAGAAGGCGCGGCCGGGCCCGGGGTGACGCGGCCCGCGCGGCTGCTCCCTATCCTGTCGCGCCTTTGAGCCGCTCGAGAAATGCGCGGTGCGTCAGCACCCACGCGACGGCGGGGACCACGGTCGGGAGGATCAGCGTTCCGAGCTGGTACGCGAACGCGATCGTCTCGCGTTGCCACGCGACGAATCCCGTCTGCGACGCGACGAGCGGCCCTGCGGTGATCGCCACGTTCTTCAGGAAGTCGGCAAGCACGCCCCACGCGACGAACGGCATCAGCGCCGCGTAGCCGACGGTCAACCGCCGCGTGCGATGCGGCTCGCGGGCGGCCAGCACCAGCGCCGCGTAGAGCGGCAGGCCGAACGCATAGAGCAGCATGTTGACGTCGACGGTGATCTGCCCGGACCCGGGCCCGGATTCGCCGGGTCTCAACGCGGTCGCGAACGTGAGCGTCGCGCCCGATTGCTCGACACCGCGCACGAAATCCCCGAAGCCCGTGCGCGCGACCAACTCGACGAGGCGCGCCGCCGGCCACAACAGCACCGGCGCAGCGAAGTACCAGACCAGGAACGCCGCCGGCAGCCACGCGATCACCTTGACGACGAAAGTGCCGAGCGGTCGCTGCGTCGCCATGGCCGCGGCCTTCGCCACCGCTACGCCGACGCCGTCGCGGTCGATCCGCCCGCCGGCCCGTCCGGCGGGCCGGCGCCGCCGTTGCGCGGCAACAGGCGCACCCAGATCAGCCAGACGACCAGGACGTCGAGCATGATCAGCGCCTGCCAGACGTAGAGGTGCGCCCATTCGAACACCTGAGAATTCCACTGTCCGAGGTAGAAGAGGCTGATCACGCGGACGAGGTTGAGGCCCTGAACGGCGACGATGCCGGCGGCGAGGCCGACAAGCTTCTCTCGCCATGGCGCGGGAAAGGCGAGCATCGCCGCGATCAGCACGATCGTCGCCTCGACGCCGTTGCAGCCGGCCTCGATCGAGACTGCGAATCCGTTGACGGTGCTGCGGAGCACGTTCCCCGTGGCCGCAACGCCCGGGTCGACGACCGTGACGAGCCACGCGCTCACGGCGGCCAGCGCGTTGGTCCACGGAACGACGAAATGCTGCTGCGCGACGGGCGTGAGCTCGAGGCCGAAGAGTACGGCCTGAATCGCGATGAAAGTGGCGAAAAAGCGCAGCACCACCCGATTCTACCGAAGGGCGCGAACGACGTCCCGGCGCAAGGGGAGCGGACCCGCGGGATTCAACCGGTGGCGGTTCCCTTTCGCGCAAGCGGCGGGTTCGCCGCGAAGTAGCGGCGGATGCCGTCGCCCATCGACTCGGCGAACTTCGCCTGGTGGCGATCGCTCTTGAGCTTCAGCTCCTCGTCGGGGTTCGAGATGAACGCGGTCTCGACGAGGATCGACGGGATGTCCGGCGCCTTCAGCACCGCGAAACCCGCCTGCTCGACCACCGGCTTGTGCAGCGGGTTGATCGTGCCGATGCTGTCCAGCATGTGCCGGCCGACTTTCAGGCTGTCGCTGATCTGCGCGGTCTGCGACAGGTCGAGCAGCGTCCGCGCGAGCACCGGGTCCTTGTTGTCGAGGTTGACGCCGCCGATCAGGTCGGCCGCGTTCTCCTTCTGCGCGAGCCACTTCGCCGCGGTGCTGGTCGCGCCGCTCTCGGACAGCGCGAACACCGACGAGCCGCGCGCGCGCGGCTCCCGGAACGCGTCGGCGTGGATCGACACGAAGAGATCGGCCTCGACACGGCGCGCCTTCTGCACGCGCGCGGCGAGCGGGACATAGTAGTCGTCGTCGCGCGTCAGCATCGCGCGCATGCCGGGCTCGGCATCGATGATGCGCTTCAGCTTCTTGCCGATCGCGAGCGTGACGTTCTTCTCGTAGGTGCCGCGGCGGCCGATCGCACCCGGATCCTCGCCGCCGTGGCCCGGATCGATCGCGACGATGATCCTGCGGCGGCCCGTCGGCTTCGCCGCCGTCCTCGGCTCGGGAACCCGGTCCCGCGCGCCGGCGGCGGGCCGCGCGTCCGTCGCCGGCGCGTCGCGCTTCTCCTCGAGCAGCGCCATCAGCGGATCGAGCGGTGTCAGCGGATACAGATCGAGCACCACGCGATACCCGAATTCGGCGACGGGCTGCAGCGCGAAGAGCTGCGGGCGCGTCTCGGTCTTGAGGTCGAACACGATGCGCAGGGTGTCGGGCGCCCTCGTCCCGAAGCGAATCGCCGCGATGTACGGATCGGACGCCTGCACCCGCGACGGCAGCTGCGCGAGCTCGGACGTGAGCTGCGCGCCCTGAAGCTCGAGGACGACGCGGTTCGGATCCTTCAGCGTGAACACTTCGTGCGGCAACGCGGCCGGCGCCTCGACGATGACGCGCGTGTATTCCTGCGCGGGCCACATTCGCGCCGACGCGATCCTCGCGATGGACGCCCACGCCGTGGCAGGAACGACGAGCTGCGCGGCAGGTACGAGCAGCCACCCGCAGACGCGCCGGCGCTCGAGCGAGATCGACGTTACGCGGGGGCCGCCCGCCGCCCGAGGTCATCGCGGTCAGGCATCGCTCACCTTCCTCCGTGTGCGCAACGAGTGCCAGTTGCCGGCCCGGCGCGGCCGGATCGGCCGGATGCGCGAGCGTCAGCGCGAGGTCCGGCTGCGGCAGCAGACCGTCGACCCGCTCGGGCCATTCGACGACGCAAACGGCGTCGTCGCGGAAGCAATCGGCAAGTCCCGCCGTTTCCCATTCGCTTGGATCGGCGAACCGATAAAAATCAAAGTGATAAAAGTATAAGCTCGAAAGCGCGTAATGTTCAACCAGCGTGTAGCTCGGGCTCTTGACCGGCCCCGCCCAGCCCAGCGCACGCAGGCATCCCCGCACCAGCGTCGTCTTGCCCGCCCCGAGGTCGCCGGACAGCGTGATCACCATCCCGCCGCGCAGGCGCGTCGCAAGTCGCGCGCCGGCCGCTTCGGTGGCGGCAGCGTCGGGAAGGTGAAGGTTGGCTTTGGACATCGGGGTCACGAGCGCCCGCGAACCGGTGGTGTAGGCTTCGACGGATGACGGCGCCATCCGCGTTCGCCAACGACAGTCCCGCCCGCGGCGCCGAACGCATTGGCACGCGCTCGCCGCCGACATTCGCCGCTGGGGCGAGGCGCTGGGCTTCCAGGAGATCGGCATCGCCGGCACCGATCTCGCGGCCGAGGAGCGACGGCTGCTCGACTGGCTCGGCAAGGGACGGCACGGCGCGATGGATTATATGGCACGGCACGGCGCGACCCGCGCGCGACCCGCGGAACTCGTGCCCGGGACGATCCGCGTCATCACCGCGCGCATGAACTACCGCCCGCCGGCGGCACGCGCGAGCGACGCGGTGCTCGGCGATCCGACGAAGGCATTCGTCGCGCGCTACGCGCTCGGCCGCGACTACCACAAGGTGCTCCGCGCGCAGGCTGCAGCGGCTCGCCACGCGCATCCGTGCGTCGGTCGGCGACTTCGGGTACCGCGTGTTCACCGACAGCGCGCCGGTGCTGGAAGTGGCGCTGGCGGCGCGGTCCGGCATCGGCTGGCGGGGCAAGCACACGCTGCTCCTGACGCGCGAGGCCGGCTCGTGGTTCTTCCTGGGCGAAATCTACACGGATCTTCCGTTGCCGGTGACGCCACCCCAGGCCGCGCATTGCGGCACCTGCGCGCGCGTGCATCGACGTCTGCCCGACCGGCGCGATCGTCGCGCCGTACGAGCTCGACGCGCGCCGCTGCATCTCGTACCTGACGATCGAGCTGCCGGGCAGCATCCCCGAGGAGCTGCGCCCGCTGATCGGCAATCGCGTCTACGGCTGCGACGACTGCCAGCTCTGCTGCCCGTGGAACCGGTTCGCGCAGGATGCAGGCCGAACCCGCCTTCGCCGTCCGCAACGGTCTCGACGACGCCGATCTCGTCGCGCTGTTCGCGTGGACGGAAGCGCAGTTCGACGACCGGATGCAGGGCAGCGCGATCCGGCGGATCGGCTACGAGCGCTGGTCACGCAACCTGGCCGTCGGTCTCGGCAACGCGCCCGCGACAGCGCCGAGGTCATCGCGGCGCTCGAGGCGCGCGCCGACGATCCGTCGCCGCTGGTGCGGGAGCACGTCGCGTGGGCGCTGGCGCGGCACGGTCAACGCGGCGACCACTCCAGCAGGAACGCGCGGAACGCGACCGGGTCGTAGTCCTTCGCCGCTTCCAGCGCGCTCGTGTCCTGCGACTGCAGCAGGCGGCCGTCGGGGTCGAGGACATAGAGATGCGGATAGCCGGCGACCTTCGGCCAGCGCGCGAGGAACGCCTGGTTGTAGTTCTCTTTCGAATAGTTGATCTTGAGGACGATGAAATTGGCGTCGCGAAGCTTTCGGAGGTCGGGATTCGCGGCGAAGAAGCGGTCGATGATGTGACACCACGTGCACCACTCGCCGCCGACCTCGGCCAGCACGCGACGGCGGGTCACGCGCGCCATGCCGAGCGCGGCCTCGAGATCGCGCGCCGGATTGCGCGCCGGGTCGAACGACGTCGGCAGCGGCGATGTCTCGGTCACGGCCACCGCATCGAGCGGCGCGAGCAATGCGCACGCGGCGGCAATGAAGCGGCGGCGCGAAAGGCCCGTGGGGAGGCGGGGGTGGAACAGGCTTACCTCGTCGGCGTACATGGAAGTGCCTCTCAGAGTCGATCGACAGCGCGGCCACGGTCCATCAGCGAATCAGCTGGTTCATCGAGACGATCGGCAGCATCACCGCGAGCACCAGCACCAGCACGATGGCACCCATCAGCGACGATCAGCGCCGGCTGCAGCAGCGCGGCGAACCAGCTGATCCGACGTGCGGCCTCGCGCTCGAGCTCCGCCGCCGCACGCTCCAGCATCGGCGCGAGCTGCCCGCTCGCCTCGCCGTTCGCGGTGAGGTGGATCAGCACCGGCGGGAACACGCGCTGTTCCTTCAGTGCGCGCGCCAGCGAAACGCCTTCGCGGACAAGCAGCGCCGCGGCGCCGGCCGCCGCGCGGATCGGCAGCGCCCAGACGACGTCGCGCGCCGCGTCGAGCGAGCGCAGCAGCGGCGCGCCGCTGCCGGTGAGGATCGCCAGCGTGCTCGCGAAGCGCGCGGTGTCGACGGCGACGACGAGCCGGCCCGACCACCGGCACGCGCAGGAAGGCGCCGTGCCAGCGCGGCGCGAAACGCGTCGCGCCGGTTCGCGAGCGCGAACGCCGATCGCCGCCGCCGCGACGCCGACGAGCCAGATCCACGCGGTTCCGCGAAGGAAGCCGCTCGCCGCGATCAGCGCCTGCGTGAGCCAGGGCAGCGTCTGCCGGCTCTGCTGGTACACCGACACGATCTGCGGCACGACGTAGACGAGCAGGACGGCGATGACCGCGACGGCGATGATCGGTCACCAGCGCCGGATAGACGAGCGCCAGCGTGAACTGCTGCCTGCTGCGCCTGGCGCGCCTCGAGATAGTCGGCGAGGCGGCCGAGGACGTCGGGCAGCTTGTCCGGTCTCGGCGGCGACGGCGACGAGGCCCCGATACAGATCGGAGAAGGTCCGCGGCCAGCGCGCGAGCGCGCCGGCGAGCGTCGCGCCCGCCGTCACCTGGGCGCGTGCCGCCGGTAGAGCCTGGCCGTGCGCGCGTCGTCCGCCTGCTCGGCGACGGCGGCGAGTGCCTGGTCGAGCGGCATCCCGGAGCGCACGAGCGTCGCGAGCTGGCGCGTCGACAGGGCGACCTGGGCCGCGGGCAGGCGAGTGCGGTCGGTGGCGTCGCCGGACTGCGCGCCGCCCGCCGCGTCGCCGACGACCTCGCGGCCTCGATGACGGTCGGGAACAGGCCCTGCCGCGCGCAGCTGGTCGCGGACCTGCCGCGCGGTCTCGGCGTCGACGAGGCCGCGCCGCAGCTTGCCGTGCGCGTCGACGGCCTCGAACGAAGGCGGCACGGCGACTCGCGCGGGCTCAGTGCCCGCCGGCCGCCCGAAGGGCACTGCGCCCTCGGGCAGCGACGAAGAGCGTGGGGGCCGTTCATCAGGCTTCGCGCGACACGCGCACGAGCTCGGCGAGCGACGTCGTGCCGTCGGCGACCCAGCGCGCGCCGTCGTGGCGCAGCGACGTCATGCCGGCGGCGCCGGCAGCCGCCCGCAGCGCGTGCTCGGGCGCGCGATCGTGGATCAGCCGGCGCAGCGCGTCGTCGACGACGATGAGCTCGTAGATGCCGCGTGCGTCCGCGATAGCCGGTGTCGCGGCACTCGCCGCAGCCCACCGGCGCATGCAGCGGCTGCGTCGGCGGCAATCCCAGCTCGGCGAGCAGCGCGGCCTCGCCGGCGGTCGGCGCAACGGTGACGCGGCACGCGGGACACAGCGTGCGCACCAGCCGCTGCGCGAGCACGCCGAGCAGGCTCGACGCGAGCAGGTACGGCTCGACCCCCATGTCGGCGAGGCGCGTCATCGCGCTCGCCGCATCGTTGGTGTGCAGCGTCGCGAGCACCAGGTGGCCGGTCAGCGACGCCTGCACGGCGATCTGCGCGGTCTCGAGATCGCGGATCTCGCCGATCATGATGATGTCCGGGTCCTGGCGCAGGATCGCGCGCAGCGCGCGGGCGAAGTCGAGCTCGATCTTCGGGTTGACCTGGGTCTGCCCGACGCCGTCGAGCGCATACTCGATCGGATCCTCGACCGTCATCATGTTGAGCGCGCCGCGCGGGAGCCGGGAAAGCGCCGCGTAGAGCGTGGTCGTCTTGCCGGAGCCCGTCGGACCGGTGACGAGCACGATGCCGTGCGGCTCGCGGATCAGCCGATCGATCGCCCGCGAGCGTCGGCGCGCTCATGCCGAGCGCGGCGAGATCGAGCTGCGCGGAATCCTTGTCGAGCAGGCGCAGCACGACGCGCTCCCCCGGACCCGTCGGCAGCGTCGACACGCGGACGTCGACCTGCTTGTCGCCGAGCTTCAGCGCGAGGCGGCCATCCTGCGGCAGCCGCTTTTCGGCGATGTCGAGGCTCGCCATGATCTTGACGCGCGAGACGAGCGCCGCGTGCAGCGCGCGCGGCGGCTCGAGCACGTCGCGCAGGACGCCGTCGACGCGGAAGCGCACGACCGAGCGCGCTTCGTAGGGCTCGAAGTGGATGTCGGATGCCCGCTCGCGCAGCGCCTGCAGCAGCAGCGCGTTGATCATCCGGATCACCGGCGCCTGCGCGCCGCTGTCGAGCAGGTCGTCGGCCGCGGGCAGGTCCTGCATCAGCCGCGCGAGGTCGGTGTCGCGCGAGAGGTCGTCGGACAGCTGCGCGACCCCGGCGCCTCGCCGCGTTGTAGGCACGCGCGAGCTCGGCGGCGAAGCGCTCGGCGTCGACGGCGCGCGTCGCGCAGCGGCCGCTGCAGCACGCGCTTCAGCTCCGCGATGCCCTCGACCGTCGCGTCGGGGCGCGTGAGGACGACGACGCTGCCGCCTCTCCTCGGCCAGGCGCCAGCACGCCGTGCGCTGCGGGCGAACGCGTACGGAATCCGCTGCGCGAAAGCGCCGGCGGCGGTGGACGGGAGCGGAGGCCATCGCGGGAGCGACGCTCCTAGCGCGTGTCGCCTGCCGGCCGTCCGGCACGCGGCTCCGCGGCGGGCGGAGGCAGCGGAAACCTGTCGCCGAGCAGCGGCGGCGTCGGATCGGCGCCCGGCGTGCCCGGCAGCACGCCCTGGGGCGGGAGCGTCGGCTGCGTCGGATCGTTCCAGAACAGCCGGCCGGGCGGCGCCTGCCGGTCCTGCTCGCCCATCAGGTACTCGTAGCGCTCCGACGTGATGTCGCGACCGTCGGCGCCGGTACGCAGCACCGTCGTCTTGATGAAGATCATCAGGTTGGTCTTCTGGCGGCGGCGCGCGTCGTAGCGGAAGAGCGCGCCGGCGATGGGAATGTCGCCCAGCATCGGGACCTTGTCGCTGCCGTGGTCGAGCTGGTCCTGGATCAGGCCGCCGAGCACGATGATCTGCGTGTCGTCGACGACCACCGTCGATTCGAGCGCGCGCTTCGAGAGCACGGTGCTGGTCGTCGGTCGACAACGTGTTGTCGACGCGCGACACCTCCTGGTAGAGCACGAGGCGGATCGTGCCGCCTTCGGTGATCTGCGGCTTGACGCGCAGCACGAGGCCGACGTCCTTGCGCTCGAAGGTCTGGAACGGGGTTCACCGTGGTCGTGTTGCCCGTCGTCGCGTAGCTGCCGGTGATGAGCGGGATGTTCTGGCCCGACGATGATCCGCGCCTCCTCGTTGTCGAGCGTGAGCAAGCGTCGGCGTCGACAGGATGTTCGCGCCGATCTGCGTCTCGAGCGCGCGCGCGAGGAACGCGAGGTTGGTGATCGTGCCGAGGCCGGGAATCGTCACCGTGCCCTTCATCACGCCCAGCGCCAGGCCCTGGCCGACGGATCCCGGATTGACGGCGATGTCGATGATGTTGTTGCCGCTGCCGCGCGGCGTGAAGTTGGTGCCGCCGATGACGCGTGCTCGCGTCGTGTTGTACCCGGTCAGCGCCTGCCACTGGATGCCGAACTCCGCCGCCTTGTCCGCGGACGACCTCGACGATCAGCGCCTCGACGAACACCTGGGCGCGGCGGACGTCGAGCTTCTCGATGATCGCGCGGAGGTTGTTGTACACGGGCTCGGGCGCCATGATCACGAGCGCGTTGCTCGCGGTGTCGGCGGTGATCGTCGCGCCGTTCGCCGAGAACGACGACGTGCCCGCGAACGGGCCGCGCGGACAGCGGCGGAGCGGTCGCCGGGCCCGGAAAGCTGCGCGGCGCTCATCGCCGCCGCCACCGTCTGCGGCTGGCGCCGCACGGCGCGCCGCGCGGGCAGCGCGCCGCTGTCGGCGCCGGTCAGCATCCCGCGCAGCGTCTGCGCGACGCGCGCGGCGTCGGCGTTCTTCAGGTAGACGATGAACATGTTGCCGCCGGGCCTGCCCGGCGTGTCGAGCTGCTCGATCAGCTGCCGGACGCGCGCGAGCCGGCCCGGATTGTCGGCGCGCAGCAGGACCTGTTGGACCGGGGCTCGGCGAGCACCGTCACCCGCTGCTGGCAGTCGGCGGCAGCGCCCGGCGACCCCGGGGCGCCGCGATTCGGCGACCAGCCGATTGACGATCGGGACGAGGTCGATCGCCGACGCGTACTTCAGCGGGACGATGACCGGCTCGCCCGCGGGCGGCTGGTCGAGCGACGGCGACGATCCGGTCGATGCGCCTGAGATTCTCCGCGTAGTCGGTGATGATCAGCGCGTTGCTGCCCGGATACGCGGCGATCGTGTTGTTCGGCGTGATCAGGGGGCGCAGCACGTTGACGAGCTGCTGCGCCGATTCGAACCTGAGGATGATGACCTGGGTGACCAGTCGGTCCCCGCCGGCCGCCACCGGCCCGACGCGTCACCGCGCCGCCCTGCTGCTTGGCGTCGGCTTCGGGAACGATCTTGACGACACCCGTGCCCCTCGACCGCGGCGAAGCCCTGCAGCCGCAGCGCGCTGAGCAGCGTCGGATAGACGAGGCTCTTCGGCACCGGCTTCGCCGAGATGATGTTGACGGTGCCCTTCACCCTGGGGTCGATGATGAAGTTGCGGCCGGTGATCTCGGCGACGGCCTTGACGACGGCCTCGATGTCCGCGTTGACGAAATTGAGCGTGACCGTCTCGTCGGCGGCGCGAGCCACCGGTGACAGGCCGGCCGCCGAGCGCCAGCGCGCACACGACCAGCCCTTGCGCGAGTCGGCGGACCGCGCGCGGGACGACGTGACCATGTACCGGGCTTCGCAGTTTCTTGGTCAAACGGACGCCAGGAAGAACGATCGTGACCGCGCCGCGGGGCCACACGCGAAAATTGCACGAATCGGCATGCGCGACGGGACGTTCGCGGCGACCCTGCGTTTTCGGGAATAATAGCACGCACTCCCGGGGCGTCCCTTGGCGCCGAAAGCCGAATCCGAAGACCCGTCTCGCCGCATCCTACGCAGCGAATGATTGTCTTCCTGGAGATCGAATGAACCGACCTATCGCTTCCGCCGACCGCCGCCCCGACCGCTGCTCGCCCGGCGCCTCGTCCTCGGAACCGCACTCCTCCTCGGACTCGCATTCGCGCTCGCGCCACGCATCCCGGTGGCATGGGCGCAGGATTCCGAGTGCCGCGCCGTCGACCGGGGCCAAGCCGGCAGCGCCTCCGGCGTCGAAGACCGTCACCATCACCGACGGGCGCGGCGGCGTCTCCGCGAAGATCGAGGTCACCGAGTCGCCGACAGCCGGATGCCAAGGCAGGTCACGCGGGCGGGCCAGGCCGCGGCCGCCGACGAGCCGCCCGCCGGGGAATCCGATGCAGCCGCGCCGGGCCGCCATGGCGTCGTCGTCGGCAAGCATGGGCGGGTCCGGATCGACGGCATCGGCTCCGACCGCGAGTTCGATTCCTTCGGCGATTTCGTGCACGACGAGCCGGCGATCGCAATGATGGTCGTCGCGGTCGTCGCGGTCGTCTTCCTGGCGCCGGTGCTCGCGATCGGGCTCATCCTCTGGTACCGGTTCCGCAAGAACCGCATGCTGAACGAGACGATGCTGAAGCTGGCCGAGAAGGGCGTCGTCGCCCCGGCCGAGGCGCTGCGAGGCGCTCGCCGGCGGCAAGCAGGCGGCAGCGCTTTCGACCGGGGTCGGCACGGCGCCGATCTACGAGCAGGCGAAGCAGATCCGCCGGCGCGCCGCATGGTCCGACCTGCGCAAGGGCGTGATCACGGGCGGAATCGGTCTCGCGCTGACGCTCTATTCGCTGTTCGACGACCGGTCGCCGAACGGGCTCGGTCTCATCCTGCTCTTCGTCGGCATCGGTTTTGTCGTCCTGTGGTGGTTCGAGGAACGGCAGCTCGCGCCGGCCGACGGCGTCGCGCCGGACGGCGGGACTTCGGGCCAGTCGCTCGCGCGGCACTCCCGGCGGCGCGCCGCCCTCGGCGTGACCGTGCCGGAGTCGACTTCGACGATCCGCCCGCGCGCGATCATTCGCCCCGATGGCGGATTCCGCCCTCGACGATGCCCAGCTCATTGCGCGAGTCGTTGTCCACGATGACCGCCATGCGTTCTCGGAGCTCGTGCGCCGCCACCAGTCGGCGGTCCGCGCCACGCTGCGGCGGCTGGCGGCGGGCAACCATGCGCTTGCCGACGACCTCGCGCAGGAAACGTTCATGCTCGCGTACCGCAACCTGAAGTCGTTCCGCCAGGAGGCGCGGTTCTCGACCTGGCTGTACAGGATCGCGACCAATGCGTTCCTCGCCGACGCGCGCAAGCGCAGGGAAGAGCTGCTCGGCGACCGCGACGCCGAGGTCGCCGACGACGACGGCGACGACGCGCCGCACGTCGATGCGGCGGGACCGGACCCCGCGCGCGCGGCGACGCTGAGGATGGACATGGATCGCGCGCTCGCAGTGCTGTCCGAGAGCGAGCGGGCGGCCATCGTCCAGTGCTACCATAACGACCTCTCGCACGAAGAGGCCGCGCGTGGTGCTGAACTGCCCGGTCGGGCACCGTGAAGACGCACATCCTGCGGGCGAAGCAGAAGCTCAAGTCGCGACTCGCCGCATGGGCACCGGATTGACGGGAATCGGCAATGAACGATCGACCACTCCTCCCGCACCGATGCTGACGACGATTGGCTCGACGACCTCCTGCGCGAGGACGGCCGCGAGCACCGCGCGACCTATCTCGACGACGACGGCTTCACGGCACGGCTGATGGCCGCGCTTCCCGCGCCGGCGACGCTGCCCGGCGTGGCGCAAACCCGCGCTGACCGCGACTCTGGGCCGCGGCGGGAATCGGCATCGCGCTGGCGTTGCCGGGCACGGTCGTCGACGTCGCGCGCGAAGTTCTCGCGTGATCCTCGGCCAGCCGGTGTCGTTCACCGGGATCGCGGCGGGCGTGCGTGGCGCTGGGCGCGGCGACCTGGGTGCCGCGCGCTCGCGCCGTCGTCGACTAGCCGCCACGACTGGCCGGCCCGCACGGCGTCGACGCGACTCGGTGCCGGCTTCGGGCGCTCGACGCGCCTGACGCGCGGGCCGCGGACGCTAATCCTTCAACGCGAAGTTGATCTCGACTTCGCCGACGTACTTCTCGCCTTCGGCCTTGAACTTCCACTCCTTCAGCGCGTCGATGACGGCCGTGTCGAAGTGCTTCGGCGGATCGGCGGACACGATGATCACGTCGGTGACGTTGCCCTTCTCGTCGATCATCACGCGCGCGACGACGTGCCCCTTCTCGACGCCGGCGCGGATCGCCGCGCGCGGATACACCGGATCGTCCTCCTTCGATCGGCGTACGATCCCCTTGCGAATCGCCGGCTTCGGCGGCGCGGGCGGTGCCTCGACGACCGGGGGCGGGGCGATCACGTGCGGCTCGGTCGGCACCGTCGTGGTCACGGCGCCGAGATGACCGGCTCGGCGGTCGCTCGCGGGACCGGAATGTCCGGCGGCGGAACGTAGGTCTCGACGGGCGCCTGGACCTTCGGCGCCTCGACGATCTTCTTCGGCGGCGGCGGTGGCGGCGGCGGCGCCTTGATCTCCTCGATGATCGTCGCCGAGAGCGGCTTCTTGATCACCTCGACGACCGTGCGCGCGAGCCCGGTCATCAGCGCGTAGATGATCAAGCAGGTGCACGAGGACGACGAACGCGATCCCGATCAGGTGCTTGGTCGGGTCTCTCTGCTGCCGTGCGAAATCCATTGCCGTTGACTCCGGTTTGCGGGCGCTGCGCCGGCGTGCCCGCCGAGCGCTACCTTCGATGAACTGCTCGCTGCCGACGATGCCGATCTTGGTCAAGCCCGAGCCGCTGCGACGAGGCCATCACCCCGGCGACGATCTCGTACTTGGCCCCCTTGTCCGGACGCAGATGCATCTCGGGCTGGACCGCCTGCGCCGCCGCCGTCCTTGAGCTTGTCCTCGAGCGTGGCGCGATCCGGCACGACCTCGCCGTTCCAGTAGATCGCCCCGCTGCCGTCGATGTCGATCTTGACGACCTCGGGCTTGACGAGCGGCGGCGGCGGATTGCCGGTCGGCAGGTTGAGATTCACCGAGTGCAGCTGGATCGGGATCGTGATGATGAGCATGACGAGCAGCACCAGCATCACGTCGATCAGCGGCGTGGTGTTGATGTCGATCATCACGTCGGGATCTCCCGATCCGCCGCCGGTACCGACGTTCATCGCCATGACTTGTTCCCCTTGCTCGTCGCGTTCGCGCGCGCGACGCCATTCAGCCGCCGCGCACCGGCGGCTCGGTGATGAACCCGACCTTGGCGATCCCTGCCCGCTGGCACGCATAGATGACCCGCCCCACGCCGTCGTACTGCGCGCTGCCGTCGCCGCGTATCTGGACCTCGGGCTGCGGCGTCAGCACCGCGACCTTCTTCAACCGGTCGATCAGCGCGGCGTGGTGGGGATCCGCAGCTCGTTCCAGTAGATGCCGCCGTTCGCGTCGACCGAGATGACGATGTTCTCCGGCTTGGTTTCGCGGACCTCGTTCCGTTCCTTCGGCAACTGGACGGGAATCGACGTCGTGACGACGGGGATCGTGATCAGAAAGATGATCAGCAGCACCAGCATGATGTCGACGAGCGGCGTCGTGTTGATGGTGGAGATGACCTCGTCGTCGCCGCCCCCGGCCGGGCCGACGTTCATCGCCATGATTCTAGCTCCGCGCAGGCGACTGCGGCGCGCTGAGCAGCACGGCATGCAGGTCCGCGCCGAAGCTGCGGACGTTGTCCATCGCCGCCTTGTTCCGGCGGACGAGCCAGTTGTAACCGAGCACGGCCGGGACCGCGACGGCCAGACCGATCGCCGTCATGATCAGCGCTTCGCCGACCGGCCCCGCGACCTTGTCGATCGACGCCTGCCCCGCGACACCGATCGCGGTCAGCGCGTTGACGATGCCCCAGACCGTGCCGAAGAGTCCGACGAACGGCGCGGTCGAGCCAACGGTGGCCAGAAAGGCGAGACCGTCCTGCGTGCGGCTCTGCACATTGTCGATCGCACGCTGGATCGACATCGTGATCCAGTTGTTGAGGTCCACGTTGCCCAGCATGCCCCCGTGCTTGCCGGACGCCTCGAGTCCGGTTTCCGCGAGGAAGCGAAACGGGCTGTTCTTCTTCAGGGCTTCGGCACCCTGACGCACCGACGGCGCATTCCAGAACGTCTTTTCCGCCGCCTTCGCCTGCTCGCCCATCTTGGCCTGCTCGTACACCTTGGTGATGATGATGTACCAGCTCCCCATCGACATGATGGCGAGGATCGCCAGCGTGATCTTCGCGACGATGTCGCTGCCGCGCAGCAGCGCCTGGAAGCCGTAGGGGTTGTCGACCGACTCGGTCGACTTCACGCTCGCGGGGCCTTCGCCGCCGGTGCCGCGTCGCAGCCGGGGCCGCGGGCTCCGGCGGCGGCGCGCGGGCGGCGGCGAGGCGGTGTTTGCGCCTGCGCGGCTTGCGGGAGCGCGGCTCCCGCCACGGCGATGAGCAGGACCGCGACCACCGCGGCCAAATGGGTCATCTTCAGCATGTTGTCTCCAGGCAATGGCGTTCAGTCGAACAGCGGGTCCGTGGCCGGCACGGTCGGACGATGCCAGCGCTAAGGGGAATGTCCCGGCCGGAATCGGGCGCGCCGAACGGAATGGCGGGCCAGGTTCCCCGGGGCGCAGGGGGCGAGATGCTAATGGGGTCTGGCGGAAAAAGCAAAAAAATGTGGCGGTCCGGGAGAATTGCTCTCCCGCCGGCGCGGCGCCCTTGGGCGCGGCAGGATCGAGGCACGGCTCCGGATCGATCTGCAGCACCGTTCCATCCCGACGCCGGTGCGCGCCGCGAGCCGTCTATTTGATCAACGGAATGGCAATCGCAATGTCGTACGCCTGGACCGCGCGGATCTTCGACTTCGAGCTGCAGGTAGCGCGCCGCCTTCTTCGGCGGGAATCGCCCTCATCAGCGTGTTTTGCAGCGATGCGCCGCGCCCTCAGCTCGACCTCGTCGGCCGCGACAGATCTCCTTGCCAGGTTGCTTGCGCTAGAGATCGGACAGCGGCTTGGTCAGACCCGACCAGGTCGCACGATCACATCGCTCGCGCTGCCGGTTGGCCATGTCGACCGCGCGCTGGTAGGCGTCGTAGAGCGGCCAGAATTTCTTCGCCTCGGCGTCGGTCAGGTCGAGCACCGACGCCACGTAGGCTTTCTTGTCGGCCCTCACCGCCGTACGCAGCGCCTGCATGTCGGTCACGTCGGCGGCGCTGCCCTCGGCCCACGCGCAGGGGGTGGCGAACATTGCCGCGGCAAACAGGAGGGGGGCAATGTATTTGCTCATCGTTCTTCCTTGATGTCCGTTGTGGTGGATTCAGGGCGGTGCATTTCGGATATGCGGCGCCTTCGCCCAATGTCCGACCGTGTCCAGCGTGCCTTTTAGCATACTTTCCCACGGCTGAGCGGCGATTCAAGCGACGGCAATCCGTTGCCGAGTGGTGCGGATTTGCAGCAGGGGTAGAATGTCCGATCCGACCCGCACCGGCCATCGGATTGGCGCGCGGGGAGGGGCTTTGTCCGGGCCACGGCGCGGACCCGCGCGCGAGTCTAGCTTGCGGGTCGGCCGGCCACGCCCCGGGGAAGGAGGCGCCCGATGAGAACGTGGGCAGTCCTGGTCGCTTCGATGCTGCTTGCCGCCTGTGCGTCCGTTCCCGGACCGCCTCGGGAGAGCGTGCTGGACGACCGCCTGTTCGCCGCAGCGTCCCAGCGCATCAGCGCGGACGACGTGTTTGCGGTCAGCCCGGAAATGAAGCGGTACCTCGCCACGGACATCGCCGACGACGTGCGGATCAAGGGCCCGCAGCAGGGGCTCTTCGACGCGCTGTACAGCAGGAATCAGCTGCAGCTCGAATACGAGTCGACGATGACGCGCAATGCGGCCCAGGCCTACGCCGCCCGTGCCGGCAATTGCCTGTCGCTCGTCATCATGACGGCCGCGTTCGCGAAGGAGATGGGGCTCAAGGTCACGTACCAGCACATCTACGCCGATGAAGCGTGGGGCCGCATCGGCGACATCTACCTGTCGATCGGACACGTCAACCTGACGCTCGGCATGCGGTACTCCGAGGTCGGACCTCAGTATTACCAAGCCGACACGCTGACGATCGATTTCCTGCCGCCGGCTGCCATCCGCGGCCTGCGCTCGCGCGTCATCAGCGAAAGGACGATCGTCGCCATGTACATGAGCAACCGAGCCGTGGAATCGATGGCGGCAGGGCAGCTCGACGACGCGTACTGGTGGGCGCGCGAGGCGATCGCCCAGGACCCGAAATTCGTGAGTGCGTACAACACGCTCGGCGCCATCTACCTGCGGCACGGCGATCTCGCGCACGCCGAGACCGCGCTTCGCTACGCGCTCGAGCGCGCCCCGAAGAACACGCACGCCATGTCCAATCTCGTCCCGGTGCTGAACGCGCTGGGGCGTACGGCGGAAGCGAACGAACTTCGCGCCGGGCTCGCGAAGCTGGAGCCCGAACCGGCGTTCAGTTTCTTCAACCGCGGCATGAGGGCGATGGGCACGGGCGACTACCGCGTCGCCAAGGAGATGTTCGCGAAGGAGGTCGAACGCGCTCCCTACTACCACGAATTCCATTTCTGGCTGGCCGTCGCCTGTGTGGGCCTGGGCGAGTACGAACTCGCGCGCGCGCAAATGAAGCTCGCGATGGAGAGCAGCCTCACCCGCAGCGACCACGATGTCTACGCGGCGAAGCTCGACAAGATAAACGCCTACCGTTCCCCGTAGGCCGCCGCCAGGCGATCGCGGCGGGTCGATCCCTCGATCCGCGCGGGCAACGCGCTCCCGCCGCGGCGCGGCTACTTCTTCGGTTCGACGCGGCAGCCGGGGATCGTTTCGACGTAGTCGATCACCGGCGTCCAGTTGATCGAGACGTTGTTCTCGAACTGCGCGTTGATGTAATAGCGCTTGCAGGGCTGCACGTCGAGCATCATCTCCTTGAGGTCGCTGCCGCCCGGCCACCTGGGAAGGGGCGCGCTGAGCTCGACGCGGCGGTTGCCCGGGTCGACCCGGATCGGGTCCGAGACGAAGGCACCCCGATCGTCGATGTGCTCGATGATCGCCGGCCGGCGGTACAGGATGCCGCCGACGTAACGGTCCCCGGTGATTTCGCTCCAGGTCGGACCCCAGGTCTGGCAACCCGGCAACACCAGCGGCAGGAACACCACCAGAATCAGCCCCTTACGCATCGCAGCCTCCTCGCATGGGTCCCCTGCCGGAAATATAGCTCAACTCCGGATCGCGCGCGATCCGCTGCCGGTCTCTGGTCGCACCCATCCCGCTGACGATGGCCGGGTCGCCGGGCAAGGGCTTGCATCGGCAGTTCAATCTCAGAAAGGAAACAGCCGGCGCAGAGGCTTGTTCCGCTTGCCCGTGCCGGGCGGGAAATGGCACGGCGATATGGGGCATGCCCAACGGTTTGACCCGCTCAGGTCGCCCCGCCTTCCACGATCCTGGCCGCAGCCCGAGGCTCGTTGCGGCACAAGATTGCCGGACAAAAAAAAACGGGGCCCTGCGGCCCCGTTCGAATGCAGCGTTCCTGCGTCCGTCGATCAGAAGGTCAGCGCGGCCCGCATGTAGACCACACGTCCGCGCGGATCGTACACCGACGGATCGTAGCCGTACATGAACTGATTCGCCGTTTGAATGAACAGGTTCGGGTCCTTGTCGAGCAAGTTGCGCACGCCGAGGGTCAGTTGCAGGTTCTTGACGGCGTTCCAGGTGCCTTGCAGGTCCCACGTCGTGAAATACGGCACCGAATGCGGCGTCGTGCCATCCACCTGGTTCGGCGCAGTCTGGTAGCCGGTGATGAAATTGTTGGTCAGCGTCGCACCCCAGGGCCCGTAGTTCCAGTTCAACGAAATGACGTGCTTGTAGCGCAGGATGACGCCGCCGGCGAGCGGGATCGCCAGCGGAACCTGGTTGGCGTCGACGAGCGTGCCGATATTCTTCTCGACGATGCCCTGTTGCTCGAGGTCGGCCTTGATGTAATAGGTGCCGTTGTAGTCGACAGACCACAAGCCGTACTCGGAGGGTTGGCGCCAGTTGGCGCGGAAGTCGAAGCCCTCGAACGTGGCCGTACCGGCGTTCTGCGTCGTTTCGTCGACCGAATCGACCAAGCTGGTGACGTCCAGAGGGTCCGTAAACACGACCTCGCCCGGGTGGTAGATGTAAGTACCCGCGCGGGCCGCGTTGACCAGGGCCAACGCCGCCGGGGTGGTGATGTAGTCCTTGATCTGGATGTACCAGTAGTCGACCGCGCCGGTGAAGTTCTTCATCGGCGTCCACACGAAACCGATAGACGCCTGATTCGACTTTTCCGGCACCAGCGCCGGATTGCCGCCCGTGAACGCGTTGGACTGGTACGGCCCGTTCTCCACGTACAGCGGATCGATGAACTGTTCCGACGTGCCCAGGGTCTTCGGCCGGTGCAGCTCGCCCATCGTCGGGGCGCGGAAGCCGTTGCCGACGCTGCCGCGGAACATGCCCCACTCCCACGGCTTATAGGTGACCGACACCTTGCCGGTGATCGGCGTGGCGTCGTCCTCGAGGTCGCTGTAGTGGTCGACCCGCCCCGACACGTTGAAGTTGAGTTCCTTCGTGGCCGGGATCCCGAACTCGACGTACCCGCTCGTGACGTTCCGATCGCCGTTCTGGGTCAGCGTCGCGCCACCGAGGCCGGCGATGTCGCCCGTGAGCAGGATATCGGGAACCGCGATCTCGTAGTCCTGCTTCATGTACGAGACGCCGATGTTCATCGAAACGGGGCCGGCCGGAAGGGTGTAGATGTCGCCGACCGTATGCGCATTGAACGTGCTGAGGGTTTCCTTCGCCGTGGCCGTCGGCCCGACGTAGTTGGCACCCTTCAGCGCCGCCGCCAGCGCCGCGTTTTGCACGCCGCCCACGGACCACGGGTCGACGTACGAACCCGGGGTGTTGCCGACGGTGTTCCAGGCATTCGCGAAGGCAAGCTGCGAAAAGTAGCCTTCGGTGACCGTGCCTCTCGACTCGCTCTGTCCCCACTGCAGGTTGACGTCGTAGTCCCAGTCCTTGAGCCAGGTGCCCTTCACCCCCGCGACCCAGTTCTGCTGGGTGTTGATGTCCTTCTCCGTGCGCATGCCGGCCCCGAACGCACGGTTCGAGACGGCCAGGGCTTGGCCAACCATCGCGGCGAGCCCGTGGCTGTTCAGCCACGCGCGTCGGATAGTTGGGGTTCCCCGGATAGATGAGGAGCGCGGCACTCACCCCGGATCCCTCGAACGCGGTGTCGGTGGAGAGGAAGGAGCCGCGCACCGGACTCGGCTGGTAGGCTTCCTGGATGACGCTCGTCGTGTAGAGCCCGGTGAAGTACGCCGTGTCGTCCGGCGTCAGCGCCAGATACAGCTTGCCGATGCCGCTCGTGTTTTCGCTCGAGGGGAACAACTGGACGAACGGCGCCGAGTCGAAGAAGCATCTCTTGCCCGTACTTGGCGCCGTCGGACTGGCGGTGGCGTCGAGGTACATCAGCATTGCCGCGCACCCCGGGGAATCCGCACCCGGGTTGCCGAAACCCGTCGTCGTGTAGCCCAACGGGTTGGTCGTGGCGTTACGCGCCTGGCCGGGGGAGTTGGAGTAGGTAAGTGCGGTATTCCAGATGCCCTCGAGGTTGCCGCTCGGCGTGGCGCCGCTGACAAAGTAAGGCGGAAGGTTGGAGGTTCGCGAGAAGTTGCGGTCCGCAGCAAGCAGCGTGGTTTCGTTCTTGTACTGGAAATTGAGGCTGAGGTTGTACCTGTCCTTCTTGAGGTCGCCGGTCCCCAGGCTGGCCCAGACATTGTTGGTCTGGCCGCCGCCGCTGCGGGTGGGCGTGTCGTACTCGTAGCCGACCGTCGCCCCTGGTAGTCCCGGCGCAGGCGGAAGTTGATCACGCCGGCCTCGGCATCGCTGCCGTAGATGCTCGACGCGCCGTCGAGTCAGCACTTCCACGCGATCGATCGCCGAAATCGGGATCGCGTTGATGTCGACCCCGCCGAACTCCTGGGCGAACGGCGTCAGCCGCATGCCGTCGAGCAGAACCAGCGTCCGCTGGGAGCCCAGGCCGCGCAGGGAGACCGACGATTGCCCGTAGGACGACTGTCCCGCCAGCGTCGCGCCGTTGACCGAGCCGGTGGTGGCCGTCTGCGAGATCTTCTGCATCAACTGTTCCATGTTCTGCACGCCGGAACGCTTGATGTCTTCGGCGTTCATGATCGTCACCGGCAGCGACTGGTCTTCCAGGTAGCGCTTGATACCGGATCCGACGACGTCGACCTTGAGTTGGACGTCCGGCGCGGTGGAGGTCTGCGCGACCACCGGAGCACCTGCGACGAACGCGGCCGCACCCAACGCATAGGCAATCGCGTTAACCAGCTTTTTCCGCTCGTATTTCATTTCGAGGCTCCCCCAGGAAATAGATGAAACGGCGACCAACGACGATTTGGAATTGCCTTGCGGCAAGTGAAGAGACAGTACCGTAGCGCCGAATCGGACCGCAACGAATTGGTGCAAATGTTACGATCGCCGTTACAAGTTTGTTGCAAATACGCCAATCGTGCCGATACCCGACGTTCAACCCGATGATTTGGCAACGATCGCCCCCATCGATCGCATCGCGAGTCCAGTCCGCGGGGCAGACGAACGATGCCTGGGAGGTCCGCGGCCGTGACCGCGGGCGATCCGCGGCAGGCCGACCCGCCCGTGTTCGCGATCCGGGCGGCCGCGCACGGCGATATCCCTGCGATCCATTCGATGATTGCGGCGCTGGCCGAGTACGAGAAGCTGTCGCACCTGTGCGTCGCCACGGAAGCCGATCTTGCCGATGCGCTGTTCGGGCCGCGCCGGGTCGCCGAGGTGCTGATTGCATGTAAAGATGGAGAAACCGCGGCCTTCGCGCTGTTTTTCCATAATTTTTCCACGTTTCTCGGCCGGCCCGGCCTCTGGTTGGAGGACCTTTTCGTGAAGCCGGCCTACCGCCGACAGGGATGCGCGCAGGCGCTTCTCCGGGCGCTGGCGGCGCTCGCCCGCGACCGGGGATGCGGTCGGTTCGAATGGGCGGTGCTCGACTGGAACGCGCCGGCGATCGCGTTCTACGAATCGCTGGGCGCCACGATACTCCCCGACTGGCGGATCGCCCGCGTCGTCGGCGCTTCGCTCGACACGCTGGCGCACGGCGCTCCCCCGCCTGGTCCGGCCGCGTAAGGCTTCCCGCCACGTGCCCGTACCGGCGATAATCGGCCCGTCTTGCCCGGCCGCGATGCGTCGGCGTCGGCCGCTTCGCAGTGGCGCCGCACCACCTCCGACCCCTACCCTCCGATCGCTGACGCAGATGCCCGACGCCGACCGCTTCACCCTGTCCGACCTTCCTCCGCTCTCGCTCGACGCCGACTTCTGGTCGCTGCGCTGGGTCGACGACGCCAGCGAGACCTGCGCGGTGCGCAAGAACGTCGCGCTGCCGCCTTCGGCGTGCACGGACCGCGGCGCGATGGCCACCGTCTACGCCGGCGGCGGCTACGGCTACGCCGCGACCGGCGACACCTCGCCGGCGGGGCTCGCGGCGGCGCTCGAGCGAGCGGCAGCGCTGGCGCGCGCCACCGCGAAGTTCGCGCTGATCGATTCGCGGACGCTGCCGCGGCCCGCGCCGCGCGGCGACTACGCGTCGCCGTCGTTCGCGGCCCCGTCGCGCCCGCGCCGCGAATGGTACGAGCTGCTGATGCAGGAATCGCGCGCAGCGGCAATCGATCCGCGCATCGTCGACTGGGACGTCGCGGTCGACGTCGTGACCGCAACGCACCGGCTGTCACGAGCGAGGGCGGCGACATCGTCCAGCGCTTCCGCTTCCTGTTCCCGAACATGGCCGTGACCGCGCACGCGCGACGGCGACACGCAGACGCGGACGCTGTACGGCGACCGCGGCATCTGCCAGCAGGGCGGCGACGAGATCCTCGGGCGCTTCGGCTTCGCCGGCGCGATGCGCCGCATCGCCGAGGAGGCGCTCGAGCTCCTCGACCGCGCCGAACTGCCCCAGCGGCGACGATGGACGTGCTGCTGATGCCGGACCAGATGATCCTGCAGATCCACGAGTCGATCGGCCATCCGCTCGAGCTCGACCGCATCCTCGGCGACGAGCGCAATTTCGCCGGCACGAGCTTCGTCACGCCCGACATGTTCGGCACGTACCGCTACGGATCGAAGCTCCTCAACATCACGTTCGACCCGACGCGCGGCGAAGAGCTCGCGAGCTATCGCTGGGACGACGAGGGCGCGCGCGGCGGAGCGCGTGCACCTGATCCGCGACGGGATCCTCGAGCGGCCGCTCGGCGGCGCGACGTCGCAGCTGCGCGCCGGACTCGCGGGCACCTCGAACGCCCGCGCCGACAACTGGAACCGCCCGCCGATCGACCGCATGGCGAATCTCAATCTCGAACCGGGCGACGCGACGCTCGACGAGATGATCGCCGGCATCGATCGCGGCGTGCTGATGGAAACCAACTGCTCGTGGTCGATCGACGACTCGCGCAACAAGTTCCAGTTCGGCTGCGAGCGCGGACGGCTGATCGAGGACGGCAAGCTCGGGCCCGTCGTCAAGAATCCCAACTACCGCGGCATCAGCGCGAGCTTCTGGCGCAGCCTCACGCGCGTCGGCAACGCGGACACCGTGCAGGTGCTCGGCTCCCCGCATTGCGGCAAGGGCGAGCCGTCGCAGGTCATCCGCGTCGGCCATGCGTCGCCGGCGTGCGTCTTCTACCGGCGTTTCGGTGTTCGGCGGGGAGGAGGATCAATGAACGCGCCCCGCGACGTCGCGGCCGCGCCGGCCGTCATGGAGACCTATTTCCACGATCTCGCCGCAGCACTCGACCGGTCTGCTCGTCGCGGGCGAGACGTACACGGCGCGCTTCTCCGCCGAAGCCTCGGACTTCGTCCGGATGAACCGCGGCAAGGTGCGCCAGCCCGGCGCGGTCGTCCAGCGCTACCTCGACGTCGAGCTGATCCGACGGCGCAAGGCACGCGTCGCACCGGCTGTCGCTGTCGGGCGATGCCGGTGCCGACCGCGAGTCGCTGCGCGGCATCGTTTCGGGCCTGCGCGCCGCGCTCCCCGACCTCGACGACGACCCGCACCTCATGATCGCCACCGACGTCGAATCGACGCGCTGCGCGTTCGCGGCGACCCGCTGCCGCCCGCGGAGGTCGTGATCGACGCGGTGCTGGGCGCAGCGGACGGGCTCGACCTCGTCGGCCTCTACGCCGCCGGACCGATGTACCGCGGCTTCGCCAACTCGTTCGGCCAGCGCAACTGGCACGAGACGACGACGTTCAACCTGCAGTGGAGCCTGTATCACCGCGCCGACAAGGCGGTGAAGTCGGCACTGTCGGGCTTCGCGTGGGACGAGCGTGCCTTCGTCGCGAAGATGGCCGAAGCGCGCCGCCAGCTCGCGCACGTCGCCGACCCCGGCGAAGACGCTGGCGCCCGGCAAGTACCGCGCCTACCTGACGCCCGCCGCGATGGAGGAGATCGCGGCGATGCTCTGCTGGGGCGGGTTCTCGGCGCGCGCGCTCGCACGCGGCAGAGCAGCTCTGAGCCGCATGCAGGACGGCGACGGGTCGCGCCTCGATCCGCGCGTCACGATCGACGAGGCGACCGCCGACGGCGTTGCGCCGGCGTTCCAGGGCGAGGGATTCGCGCGGCCGAAGCGGGTGCCGCTGATCGACGCCGGCCGTCTCGTCGGGTCGCTGGTGTCGCCGCGGACCGCGCGCGAATTCTCCCTGGCCGCGAACGGCGCCAACGGCTACGAGGCGCCCGAAGCGCTGGCGATGGCGGGCGGCACGCTCGCCGCCGGCGACGCGCTCGCAGGCGCTCGGCACCGGCCTCTACGTCGGCAATCTCCACTATCTCAACTACTCCGATCGCCCCGCGTGCCGGATGACCGGGATGACGCGCTTCGCGACGTTCTGGGTCGAGAACGGAAAGATCGTCGCCCCGGTCAACGTGCTCCGCTTCGACGACACGATCTACCGGATGCTCGGGACGAACCTCGAGGCGCTGACCGCGGAGACCGAACTGATCCTCGACTCCACGACCTACGGCGAGCGCGCGCTTTCCAGCATGCGGCTTCCCGGCGCGCTCCTGTCGGAGCTCGAGTTCACGCTGTAGCGACGCGCTCGCCGGTCCAGCCCTTCGGGATCGACGCCAGCAGCCGCTGCGTGTACGCCTCGCGCGGGTGGCGGTAGATCTCGTCCGAATTGGCGATCTCGACGATCCGCCCCTCGCTCATCACCATGATCTCGTCGGCGATGTACTTGACGACGGCGAGATCGTGCGAGATGAAGATGTAGGAGAGGTGGAACTCGTCCTGCAGGTCCTGCAGCAGGTTCAGCACCTGCGCCTGCACCGAGACGTCGAGCGCCGACACCGACTCGTCGCAGATCAGGATGTCCGGCTTCATCGTCAGGCAGCGGGCGATCGCGATCCGCTGCCGCTGTCCGCCCGAGAACTCGTGCGGGTACTTGTAGAACGAGACTTCGGGCAGGCCGACCTTCTGCAAGAGCTCGAAGGCCAGCTCGGTGCGCTCCTGCGCCGACGCGCCGATGCCGTGGATGTTCATCGGCTCGGTCAGGATGTGCCCGACGGTGAAGCGCGGGTTGAGCGACGCGTAGGGATTCTGGAAGATGATCTGGATGCGCCGCTTGTACGGCATGAACTCGCGCTGCGACATCGCCAGGATGTCCCGACCCTCGAAGATCGCCTCGCCGGACGTGGCCTCGTGCAGCCGCATCAGCGTGAGGCCGACCGTCGTCTTCCCCGACCCGGACTCGCCGACCAGACCCAGCGTCTTGCCCTTCGGAAGCCGGAAGGAGACGTCCTTGACCGCCTCGAACTTGCGCCGGCCGAACAGGCCTTCGCGCGAGTAGAAATCCTTGCCGAGGCTCTTCACGTCGAGGACGATCGGGTCGCCGGCGGCGATGCCGCGGGAGCGCTCGGTGAGGTTCATCGCGTGCGCGCCGCCGTCCATGAAATCCTCGATCACCGGCAGCCGCACCGGGCGCCGGTCGAGGCGCGGGCGGCATTGCAGCAGCGCCTTGGTGTACGGGTCCTGCGGATCCTCGAACACGCGCCTGGCCGGGCCCTGCTCCTTGATCTCGCCGTTGCGCATCACGACGACGTAGTCGGCGATCTCGCCGACGACCGCGAGGTCGTGCGTGATGAACAGCACCGACATCTGGTGCTTCTTCTGCAGGGCGCCGATCAGGTCGAGGATCTGCTTCTGGATGGTGACGTCGAGCGCGGTCGTCGGCTCGTCGGCGATCAGGAGCTTCGGCTCGCAGGCGATCGCCATCGCGATCATCACGCGCTGCTGCTGGCCTCCCGACATCTGCGACGGGTACGCGTTGACCTTGTACTCGGGGTCCGGGATGCCGACCTCGTCGAGGAGCTCGATCGCGCGCTTTCGCGCCTGCGCGGGCCGCATGCCCATGTGCAGCCGCAGCACTTCGGTCAGCTGGTAGCCGACGGTGAACACCGGGTTCAGCGACGTCATCGGCTCCTGGAAGATCATCGAGATCTGCGCACCCCGAAGCGCGCGCAGGTCCGCGGCGGACAGGTCGACGACGTTGCGGCCGCCGAACAGGACGCTGCTTGCCGCGTCGACGATCGAATTCTCGGGCGGCAGAAGGCCGAGGATCGCGAGCGACGTCACCGACTTGCCGCTGCCCGACTCGCCGACCAGCGCGACCGTCGAGTTCTTCGGTATGTCGAACGAGATGCCCTTGACCGCTTCGAACGTGTGGTCGCGATCCAGGCGGAACGCGACCCTGAGGTTGCGGATGCTGACGAGCGGCTCCATCGGCGTGTCGATCACCTTACTCATGCGCCCTCCTCGCATCGTGCCGGAGGCCGAAGCGTCACGTGTCGGGCGCGCGCAATCGCCCGGCGACGCGCGGCCTCATCACCGGTTGCCGCAAGGCCGAAACATTCGCGTGTCGGCCGCCGCCGTCGCTCGCGGACGGGCCCTTCGGGCCTGGGCTTCGCCCCGCTCGCTCGAGCGTCCTTCATCGCCTGCGCTTCGCGCGCCGTGCTCATGCGCCCGCGAGTCCCTTGAGCTTCGGATCGAGCGCGTCGCGCAGCGCGTCGGTGAAGAGGCTGAACGCCGTCACCAGGATGGCCATCGCGGTGCCGGCCGCGGCGAGCTGCCACCACTTGCCGAGGATCAGCTCGTTCTGCGCCTCGTTCAGCATCGAGCCCCACGACACGACGTCGACCGGGACGCCGAAGCCCAGGAACGACAGGATCACCTCCGCCTTGATGAACCCGACCGTGTAGATCGAAAGCTGTACCAGGACCACGTGGCTGATGTTGGGGAAGATGTGGACGAACATCCGGCGCGCGTTCGACGCGCCGATCGCGTCGGCCGCCTGCACGTATTCGCGCACCTTGTGCTTCAGGTATTCGCCGCGGATCAGCCGGAAGGTGCCGGTCCATCCGGTCAGCCCCAGGATCAGGATGATCGTCAGCGTTCCCTTCTGCTGCAGCACCGCCGCGACCGCGAGGATCAGCAGCAGGTAGGGTATGGAGTTGAAGACGCTGTAGAACCAGTTGAACGCGTCGTCGACCCACTTGCCGTAATAGCCGGCGAGCGCGCCGAACACCGTGCCGAGAAACGTCGCAACCGCCGCGGCGGCGAGGCCGACGAAGATCGACGTTTCCGATCCCTTGATCGTCTTCTTCAGCACATCCCGGCCCCACTTGTCGCCGCCGAGCGGGAGCGTCGGCGCGCGCGCCTCGGCCACTTCGGCGCGCCTGCCCTTGGCGTCCTTGCGGATGTCGGCCATCACGTCGGCGAGCGGATCGACCGATTTCCCGGCATCGCGGCGGACGGCGCCGACACGTCGGCTCCCGCCGGCTTCTTCTCGCCCTTGAGCTCGGCCAGCACGTCGGCAAGCGGATCGACGACCTCGCTCTTGTACTCGATCGCGGGCGTCGGCTGCCCGGCCGGCGTCGCCGGGGCCGACGGCGCGCCGGCCTCGATGTCGGCACCGAGGAACGACGGCGGCGCGTAGTTGACGCCGATCTCCTTCGCCCAGTCGCCCGCGATGAGGCCTGCGCCGGACGCGATCATCATCGCGATGAACACGACGACGATCGCCAGCGACACCATGCCGACGTGATCCGACTTGAGGCGCTTCCAGGCGAGCGCCCAGAGACCGGGCGAGACCGTGTGCGGAACCTCGCGGACGACACGCGCGGTTCCGTCAATTGCCATGCCGTTCGCCATCGCGACTTCCTTCACTTGAGCTGGACCCGCGGGTCCACCGCCTTGTACATGAGATCGGCCAGGAGGTTCGATGCCATCGTCGCGAACGCGACGTAGACCGTCAGTGCCTTGATCACCGGGAAATCCGAGCGTTCGACCGCGAGGATCACCTCGCGGCCGATACCGGGAATCGAGAAGAAACGCTCGATCAGGAACGCGCCGAGCAGCAGCCCCGGCAGCGATGCCATCAGATAGGTGATGATCGGGATCGACGCGTTGCGCAGCACGTGCACCCACATGATCCGGTTCTCGGAGAGCCCCTTCGCACGTCCGGTGCGCACGTAGTCCTGGTTGATCTCGTCGAGGAAGAACGTCCTGTAGAGGCGCAGGCTGGGCGCGATGCTGACGGTGAGCAGGATCAGGATCGGCAGCGACGAGTAGACGAACAGGTTCTCGACGAAGCTGTTGCCCCAGCCCTGCACGGGAAACCAGCCGAGCTTGTACGCAAAGAAGTACTGGAACACGATGATGTAGACGAGGATCGAGATCGACAGCCCCACCGTGCAGACGATCATCACGAGGCGGTCGGTCAGCGAGCCGCGCACGTACGCGACCGCGAGCGCCAGCGCGATCGAGACGAGCGCATCGAGGATCGTCAGCGGAAACACGACGGTCAGCGACGGTCCGAGTCGCGTTGCGAGGATGTTCGACACCTGTTCGTTGGTGCTCCACGACGCGCCGAAATTGGCGGTCAGCACCTGCTTGACGAAGATCCAGAGCTGCACCCACACCGGCTGGTCCACGCCGAGCTGCCGGCGGATGTTGTCGATCTGCTCCTGGTTCGAGATCTTCCCCGCGAGCACGTAGGCGGGATCGCCGCCGATCCAGTTGAACAGGACGAACACGAGCAGGATCACGCCGAGCATCGTCGGGACCATCTGCCACAGCCGTCGGATGACGTATGCAATCATGCCGTGTTTCTCCTCCGATCGCGCGGATCGCGCGCGGGGCGGATCGCCCTGCGTCTGCGGGCGCCTACCGCCGGCATCCTACTCCCGCTACTTCTTTTCGGGCGCAACGTCGATGTATTGCCACTCGGAATGCAGGATCGGATGCTTCTTGAACCCCTGGACGCGCGCCTGCACCAGCATGTTGCGATACCGGCTGATGTCGAGCCGCCACGGCGCATAGGCCTCGATGATCTTCGCCATCTCCCGGTAGAGCCGGTTGCGCTCCGGAGAGTCGGGCATCTTGAGCGTCTGCTCGTAGAGCTTGTCGTACTCGGGAATCGCCGCGCACGCGTTGTTGCTCTGGTAGATGTTCTTGCCGTAGAGCAGCTGCATGAAGTTGTCGGCGTCCGGGTAGTCGGCGATCCACGCCGCCGTGCGCATCTGCAGCTTGCACTGCTTCTCGAGCTTCAGGAGCTCGGCGAACTTGTCCTTCTGGACCTCCATCCGGATGCCGATCGCGTCGTACGACTTCTTCCACAGCTCGTCCATCTGGCGCCCGAGCGAGTCCGGCCGCGACGCGTAGCGGATCACGAGCGGCTTGCCGTCGGGCAGCGTGCGCCAGCCGTCGGGGCCCTTCTTGTAGCCGAATTTGTCGAGCAGCGCGTTGGCGCCGGCCGGGTCGTACTTCACACTCGACCTGTAATTCGGGTCGTGGCCGACGACGCCGGGCGGGATCGGGAACTGCGCCTCGACGGCCTGACCGTTGCGGATGACGCGGATGTCCTCCTCGACCGGATAGGCCATCGCCATCGCACGGCGCAGCGCGATCTTTTCCTTCGTGAGGCCGCCGACGACCGGGTCCATCAGATTCCAGTAATGGTAGGTGATCTCCGGGTCGACGAAGCGCGACAGCTTGACGCCCTTCTTCTGCATCTCGGGCGTCAGCGCGCCGCCGATCAGCACTTTCGGCGCGAGCAGCCCTTCGAGATTCATGAGGTCGAGCTCCCCGTTCTGGAAGGCGAGCAGCCGCGACTGGTCCTCCTCCATGATGCTGATCTCGACACGGCCGACCTGCGGCATCTTCTTGCCCTTCATCTCCTTCACGATCTGCGCATCCACGGGATCGGCGCCCGCCTTGAAGTCCCAGACGAACCCGCGGTAGTCGGGATTGGCCTCGAGGAAGATCTTCGACGACCGGACCCACTTCGCGAGCTTGTAGGGACCCGTGCCCACCGGATTGGACATCGCGCGGCCGCCTTCGTCGGCATAGGCCGCGATGACCTCGCGCGCGACGGCGCTCGTGGGTTCGTGCGCGAGCACGTACGGGAGGTTGTAGTCGGGCTGCTTCAGCCGGATGCGCAGCGTGTAACGGTCGATCGCCTCGAGCCCCGGCACTTTCGCCGCGTAGTCGAAGCTGCCCATCTCCTTGGCCTTCGTCGCCTGCTCGTCGAGGCCGACGACCTTGCCGTCGAGCAGCCACGTCCAGGGCGAGCGTATCTTCGGGTCCATCAGCCGCTTCAGCGAATAGACGTAGTCGTCGGCGACAAGCTCGCGCTTCACCCCCTTGAACGCCGGGTCCGGTGTGAAGTAGATCCCCTTCCTGACCTTGATCGTGTAGGTCTGGCCGTTGTCGGTGACCACGGGCATCCCGTCGGCGGTGAGCGGGACGAGCTTCGCCGGCCGCGCCAGGTAGTCGTAGGTGAGCAGCGTCTCGAAGATCACCTGCTCGACCGTTCCCGAATAAAGATCGTGCGCGGCCGCGGGGTCGAATCCCTCCTCGCCGGCGGGGAACACGGCTCGGATCACCTTGTTCATGTCGGCGGCGACCGCCGGGGTCGGGCCGGCGCCAAGCGCCAGCGCGAAAAGGGCGGCGAGTGCCGGCGCGCGGAGCGCGGTGCGGCAGAGGGAGGATGTAGTCATTCGTCGATACCTCGCAATTGGAGCGCGCGTCAGCGACGCGGCGCGATGTCCATGTAAACGAATTCGGCCTGGAGCACCGGGTGTTTCTTGTAACCCTGCACCCACGGCCAGAGCAATTGGTTGCGCTCGCGCGACACGTGCAGACTCCACGCGCCGTCGACCTCCATCTGGCGCGTCATCTCCAGAAAGAGGTGGTTGCGCTCCGGCGAATCGGGCAGTTGCGTCGATTTGTCGTAGAACGCGTCGAACGCCTTCGACTCGTAGCAGCCGTTGTTGCTCTGATTCGAGTTCGGCCCATAGAGGAGCTGCATGAAGTTGTCGCCGTCGGGGTAATCGGCGCTCCACGCGAACCCGGACACCATCAGCTGGCATGCCTTCGCCGCCTTGACCCTGTCCGCGAACGTCGTCACCTGAAACTCGATGCGGATGCCGATCGAATCCATGGACTTCTTCCACAGCTCGTTGAACTCGCGTTCGATTGCCGAGGATCCCGATGCGTATTTGATCGTAAGCGGCTTGCCGTCGGGCAGCGTGCGGAAGCCATCCTTGCCGCGCCGGTAGTTGAAGTAGTCGAGCAGCTTGTTGGCGAGCGCGGGGTCGTAGCGGTTGATGCTTCGGTACGCGGGATCGTGGCCGACGACGCCCGCGGGGATCGGCATTTCGACCGGCACCGCCTGGTTCTTGCGGATCACGCGGATCTCCTCGTCGAGGTTGTACGCCATGATGATGGCGCGCCGCAACGCGATCTTCTCGCGACTGAAACCGCCGGTCAGCGGATCCCTGAAATTGAAATACGTGTACGTGATGTCCGGATCGATGCCACGGAAGACCGAGACGCCCTTCTCCACCCATTCCGGCTTCAAGCTCTTGTCGGCATCGAAGACCTGGGGCCGGAACACCGCGGGCAGATTGAGGTAATCGATCTCCTTCTGGTTGAAGGCCAGCCAGCGGGACTGGTCTTCCTCGATGATGCTGATCTCGACGCGGCCGATCTGCGGCATCTTCTTGCCGCGCATCGCGGCGATCACCCCCTGGTCCCATGCGTCCGTGCTCGGCTGGAAGTCCCAGACGAACCCTCGAAAGTCGGGGTTGGCTTCGAGGACGATCTTCGCACGGCGACTCCAGGACTTCAGCATGTACGGCCCGGTGCCGACCGGATGCGCGATCGAATCCTCGCCGTACGCCTCGATGACTTCGCGGGCGACGGCATAGGAGGGCAACTGCGACGTGATGTAGGGGAAGTTGTAGTCGTTCTTCGTCAGCCGGAAGCGCAGCGTGTAGCGGTCGACCGCCTCCATCCCAAGCACTTTGGCGTCATAGTCGAACTTGCCGTTCTTCTTCGCCTGCAGGGCGAGATCGTCCAGACCCTCGATCTTGCCTTCGACGAGAAAGGCGTACGGCGAGCGGATCTTCGGGTCGACGAACCGCATGAACGAATAGACGAAGTCCTGCGCGACGAGCTCGCGCTTCGCGCCGTTGAACGCCGGATCCGGCGTGAAATAGATGCCTTTGCGAATCCGGTACGTGTACACCTTGCCGTTCTCGGCGACCTCGGGCATCGCCTCGGCCGCCATCGGGACGAGCTTCGCGGGGCGCGCGAGGTAATCGTAGGTGAGCAACCGATCGAAGATCGCTTCGTTGATCGTGTTCGAGTAGATGTCGTTGACCCGCGCGGGATCGAAGCCCGTTTCGGCCGTCGGGAACGCGTAGCGAAGGACCTTCGTTGGATCGGCGCCGGCCGCAGGCAACGGCAGGAGGAGCGCAGCGGCCAATCCGGCGACGGCCCCTTGCCCGGCCAGACGGGCCATGAACCTCCGAACCATGCGCATCCCCGAAAATGAAGGCGGCGTAATGTACCATTTCCCTCTAGCTCCGACCATGCGTGCTTCATGGCATACCGCTGCTCGACGCCACCGTTCCGTCGCCCGCTGAGATCGCGCACGCGCCGCTCCGTGCGCGCCGCAACAGATCGGCCGGCGGCATTTCGGTCCGCACCTTGAAACCGGCCTACTGGGACGACGCGACGCGAGCGCTCGGGCGGCGCGACCGCGTGCTGAGAAAGCTGATCCGTGCGCATCCCGGCGTCCATCTGAAGCGCCGCAGCGACGCGTTCACGTCGCTCGCTCGCGCGATCGTCGGCCAGCAGATTTCGGTCAAGGCCGCGGATTCGATCTGGCGCCGGTTCGTGGCAACCGTAGCTCCCGCCGCGACGTCGGCGGCTGCGCCGCGACTCGATCCGCGCGCGGTGGCCGCACAGGAGCTCTCCGCGTTGCGCGTCTGCGGCCTCTCGTCGCGCAAGGCCGAGTATTTGCGCGACCTGTCCGTGCATTTCGCCTCGGGCAGGCTCGACCCGAAACACTGGAAGCGGCTCGACGACGAGGCGCTGATCGAGGCGCTCGTCGCGGTCAAGGGCATCGGCCGCTGGACGGCCGAGATGTTCCTGATCTTTCACGAGCTTCGCGCGGATGTCCTGCCGGTCGACGACATCGGCTTGAAGAACGCGATCGCGCTGCACTACAACGACGGCGAGCGGCCGACGCCCGCGGCGATGCGGGAGCTCGCGCTCGGCTGGCAGCCGTATCGGAGCGTGGCGACCTGGTATCTGTGGCGCTCGCTCGACCCGATTCCGGTCGAGTACTAGGTCCCGCCCGCCCGTGGACCGGACACGCGACGCCGCGCCGAATCCTGCGAAACGTACAATGGGTGCATGAATGCCGCGGCCCATCCGTATGCGGAGCTCACACCGGACCGCGTGCTCGATGCGCTGGAGAGCGTGGGACTCGCCGGCGATGGCCGGATGCAGGCGCTCGGCAGCTACGAAAACCGCGTCTACCTGATCGGAATCGAGGACGCCGCGCCGGTCGTCGTCAAGTTCTACCGGCCGGAGCGCTGGTCCGACGCCGCGATCACCGAGGAGCACGCATTCGTCGCGGAGCTCGCCGTGCACGAGATACCCGTCGTGGCGGCGCTCGTCCTCGCGGGGCGCACGCTGCACACGTTCGACGGGTTTCGGTTTGCGGCCTATCCGCGATGCGGCGGCCGCGCTCCGGAGCTTTCCGATCCTTCGACGCTCGAGTGGATGGGCCGCTTTCTCGGACGGATCCATGCGGTCGGCGCGCTGGCACCGTTCGCGCACCGGCCGGCGCTCGATGTGGAAACGTTCGGCGCCGCGCCGCGCGACTGGCTGCTCGCGCACGACTTCATCCCTCCGGACCTCGACGCCGCGTGGCGCAGCATTGCGGAGAAGGCGCTCGACGGCGCTCGGCGCTGTTTCGACCGGGCCGGGGACTTCGCGAAGCTGCGGCTGCACGGCGACTGTCACGCCGGGAACGTGCTGTGGGTCGACCACGGCGCGACGCGCGGTCCGCATTTCGTCGACTTCGACGATGCGCGCATGGGGCCCGCGGTGCAGGACCTGTGGATGCTGCTGTCCGGCGACCGCGCGGAGATGACGCGCCAGCTGAATGCCGTGCTCGACGGCTACCGCGACTTCCACGAGTTCGATCGAAGCGAGCTCAACTTGCTGGAGGCGCTGCGCACGCTGCGCCTCCTCCACTATTCGGCGTGGATCGCACAGCGCTGGGACGATCCGGCATTTCCGGTGGCGTTCCCCTGGTTCAACACGCAGCGCTACTGGCAGGACCGCATCCTCGAGTTGCGCGAGCAGGTCGCGCTGATGGACGAGCCGCCGCTCGAACCGCACTGACGCATTCGGTGCGATCGATGTCCTGGAGCCGTGCGGGAACACCAAGGGCAGCGGTCGAGCGGAGCGGAAGGGTGCGGTGAGGGAGTCGTGGGTTGACGACCGAAGCCGCACCGGGACCCGCAGGAGGGCCGATTGCGGCCCACGAAGCCCGCGGGCGCTCGCCTCGGCCGCATCCGCGATCCGTCGCGGCGATCCGCGATCCGCGATCCGCGATCCGCGACGCGTCCGCGATCCGCGATCCGCGATTCAGCGAATAGCGCGCAACCCTCGCACGATCAAACGTCGCGCGCGGGTGACGATCGATCAGCGCGCAGCCGTCAGCACGCCGTCGACGAGCTGCAGCGTCCGATCGGTGCGCGCGGCGAGATCCGGGTCGTGGGTGACGATGACGAGGCTCGTCCCCACCGCGCGATTGAGCTCCAGCATCAGGTCGAACACCTCTCCGGCCGTGCGGCGATCGAGATTGCCGGTCGGCTCGTCGGCGAGCACGCATCGGGGTTCGGTGACGAGCGCGCGGGCGAGCGCCACGCGCTGGCGCTCGCCGCCCGACAGTTCTCCGGGGAGATGCCGGACGCGATGCCCGAGCCCGACGCGTTCCAGCATGCGTTGTGCCGCGGCACGCGCGACGGCCGTCGCCGTGCGCCGGATCGCGAGCGGCATCGCGACGTTCTCGAGCGCGGTGAACTCGGGCAGCAGATGGTGGAACTGGTAGATGAACCCCAGCGCCCGGTTGCGCACCGCGCCGCGCTCCTTCTCCGACAGCGTGGTGAAGTCGACGCCGTCGATGCTCACCTCCCCCGCAGTCGGCGCATCGAGCCCGCCGAGGAGATGCAGCAAGCGTGCTCTTGCCCGAGCCCGACGCGCCGACGATCGCGACGCGCTCGCCGTGCGCGACGGCAAGGTCGATGCCGAGCAGCACCGGCACCTCGAGCGGGCCGCTCACGTAGGTCTTGGCGAGTCCGCGGCACCGGAGCACCGGCGTCGGCAACCGCGCGTTGGCGGCGTCACTCATAGCGAAGGGCCTCCGCGGGATTGACCTTCGCCGCGCGCCAGGCCGGATAGATCGTGGCGAGGAGCGCCAGCACGAGCGCGATGACGGCGATCGTGACGACGTCGGCGCGCTGCAGGTCGGACGGCAGCTCGCTGATGTAGTAGACGGTCTTGTCGAGGAACTGGACGTTGAGGAGCCGCTCGACCGCGGGCAGGACGGTGCCGACGTTCAGCGCGAGCAGCACGCCACCGACGACGCCGATCAACGTGCCGATCATTCCGATCAGCGCGCCCTGGATCATGAAGATCGCGGTGATCGACGACGGCGACGCGCCCAGCGTGCGCAGGATCGCGATGTCGGCCTGCTTGTCCGTGACCGTCATCACCTGCGCCGACACGATGTTGAACGCGGCGACGGCGATGATGAGGGTCAGGATGATGAACATCACGCGCTTCTCGATCTGCACGGCGCGGAAGAAATTCGCGTGGCTCCTCGTCCAGTCGCGGATCTCCGCGTCGACCCGCAGCGATCCCGCCAGCTCGCGCGCGACCGCCGGCGCGAGGAACAGGTCGTCGAGCTTGAGGCGCACGCCGGACACTCCATCCAGGCGATAGAGCTTCTTCGCGTCGTCGATGTGGATGAGCGCGAGTCCGCTGTCGAACTCGTACATCCCGACCTCGAACACGCCGACGACCCGGAAGCTCTTGAGGCGCGGCAGCGTGCCCGCGGGCGTCATCGTTCCCTGCGGCGTGATGACGACGACGGTGTCGCCGTCCCTCACGCCGAGAGCGCGCGCGAGATCCGCGCCGAGGACGATCCCGAATTCGCCGGGTTTCAGGTTGTCGAGCGAGCCCGCGCGCATGTGCGTCCCGAAGTCGGCGACGGCGCCTTCGCGCGCCGGATCGATGCCGCGAATGAGCGCGCCCCGGTTCGACGCGCCGGCCGAGAGCATCGCCTGGCCCAGCACGTAGGGTGCCGCGGCCTTCACGTGCGGGTTCGCCGACGCCGCCTTCGCGACCGCAGCGTCGTCGGCGAGCACGGGGAGCCCGACGATCTCGATGTGCGATGCGACGGCAAGGATCCTGTTGCGCAGCTCCTCCTGGAAGCCGTTCATCACCGACAGCACGACGATCAGCGCGGCGACGCCCAGAGCGATGCCGGCCATCGACGTCAACGCGATGAACGAGATGAAGCTGTTGCGGCCGGAGCCGCGGCGGGCGCGCGTGTAGCGAAGGCCGACGGTGAGTTCGTACGGTGACAAGGAGGCGTCTCGCGCAACGGGCGCGCGCGGCAACGGAAGCGGGATTCGATTATCGCACGCGGGTGCTAGACTCGTCGGTTGCGGCGCATCGGGCGCGTCGATCGTGGCGCCGCCTTCCGACATGCATCTCGTCCTCGCCGTACCCGGCCTCCTCGCAGCGAGCAACACCGGCGCGGCGCCGGTTCGCGCACCGGAGCTTGCACGATTGCTGGCTGCTGCCGGGCCGCCGGCGCGCCAGGCGGAAGGGCTCGCCGCCGCGCTCGCTGCGCACTACGGCATCCGGCGCCAGACCGATTGGCCGCTTGCGGCGATCCGCGTGGCGGCGCTCGGCATCGACCCGACCGACGCCTACTGGCTTGCCGCCGACCCGGTGACGCTGACCGTCGGCCGCGACGATGTCGCATTCGCCGGCATCGTCGACGACCTCGCGCGCGACGACGCGGACGCGCTGGTCGCGACGCTCAACGCGCACTTCGCCGACGACGACCTCGCATTCGTCGCGCCGCGGCCCGACGCGCTCTTTGCGCGCGTCGCCACGCCGCCGCGACTTTCGACGCATCCGCCGGTCGCGATGCCGGACCAGCCACTGCGGATGCGGCTGCCGGAGGGGCCCGACGCAGGGGTCTGGCGGCGCTGGCAAAGCGAGATCCAGATGCTGTTGCACGAGCACCCGGTCAATGCCGCGCGCGAGCGCGTCCGGCCAGCCGCCGGCGAACAGCGTCTGGTTCTCCGGAGGGGGCACGCTGCCGCCGCGTGCCGTGCCTGAAGTTTCGATATGCACGTTCGCGGACACCGGAATCGCCGTTGCGCTCGCCGAACACGCGGGGTCGCCGGCGCGCGCACTTCCGGCCAGCCTTGGTGCCGCGCTCGACCTGGCGGGCAATGCCGACGTCGTCGTCGCGTTCGATCCCGGTCTGGCGCTGGGCGCGATCGACGATTCGTGGGCCGCGCCCGCCGCGCGCGCGCTCGCGGCGCGCCGCATCGCGGAACTGACGCTCGTCGCCGACGACGCGGGCGACGCGTTGATATGGCGCGCAACTCGGCCGGGGCTCTGGCGACGCCTCGCCGACCGCTTCGCGCACCACGAGCTCGCCGCGCTCGTCGCGGCCGCGCGAGGACGCGAATGATCAAGATCGTCCGCCGCGCCGTTCCCGGCGCCGCGCGCACGCTGGCCGCCGCCGGCGTGCATCCCGTCCTCGCGCGCGTGTTCGCGTCGCGCGGCGTGGAATCACCGTCCGAGCTCGATGCCGATCTCGCCTCGCTGCCGGCGTTCGGGACGATGAAGGGCATCGAGGCGGCCGCCGCGCGCCTCGCCGACGCCATCGCCGCGCGCGAAAGGATCGTGATCGTCGCCGACTACGACGCCGACGGGGCGACCGCGTGCGCGGTCGGCGTGCGCGGGCTCGCGTCGATGGGTGCCAACGTCGGTTTTCTGGTTCCGAACCGCTTCGAGTACGGGTACGGACTCACGCCGGAAATCGTCGCCGAGGCCGCGGCGATGGCACCGCGCCTGATCGTGACCGTCGACAACGGCATCGCAAGCCACGACGGCGTCGCTGCGGCGGCCGCGCTCGGCATCGAGGTGCTGATCACCGACCACCACCTTCCCGGTGCGACGCTGCCCGCGCCTGCGCTGATCGTCAATCCGAACCAGCCGGGATGCGCGTTTCCGGGGAAGCACCTGGCGGGCGTCGGGGTGATGTTCTACGTGCTGACGGCGACGCGCGCCGCGCTGCGCGGCCGCGGTCACTTCGCCGCCGGCGCAGAGCCGGGGCTCGGCGCGCTGCTCGACCTCGTCGCCCTCGGCACGGTGGCCGACGTCGTGTGCCTCGACCGGCTCAACCGGACGCTGGTGCGGCAAGGGCTGTCGCGCATCCGTGCGGGCCGCGCCCAGCCCGGCGTCCAGGCCTTGTTCGCGGCCGCCGGCCGGGATCCGCGCCGTGCGACGAGCTACGACCTGGGTTTCGTCGCCGGCCCCCGCCTCAATGCCGCCGGCCGGCTCTCCGACATGGCGATCGGCATCCGGTGCCTGCTCGCCGACTCCGCGGCGTCCGCGTTACCGCTCGCAACCGAGCTCGATCGCCTCAACCGCGAGCGGCGCGACGTCGAGGCGACCATGCAGGAAGCCGCGCTGGCCGGTCTCGAGGCCCGCGCCCTGGCCGGGGCCGACGCCGACGCGTACACGCTCTGCCTGTACGACCGAGAGTGGCACCAGGGCGTCGTCGGCATCGTCGCGGGCCGGCTCAAGGACCGCTTCCATCGCCCCGCCGTGGTGTTCGCGCGCGGCGGCAGCGGAGAACTGAAAGGCTCCGGCCGGTCGATCGCCGGATTTCACTTGCGCGACGCGTTCGATCTCGTCGCCAAGCGTGCGCCGGGCGTCATCACGAAGTTCGGCGGCCACGCGTATGCGGCCGGCTTGACGCTCGCCGAATCCGACCTCCCGCGGTTCGCAGCGGCCTTCGAGGCGGTGGCCCGGGATTGCCTCTCGCCCGCGCAACTCGCTCGCGTGCTCGAGTCCGACGGGGCCCTTGCCGCGGGAGAGCTCTCGGTCGAGCTCGCCGCGGTGATCTCCGGCGAGGTTTGGGGCCAGGGGTTTCCGGCGCCTGTCTTCGACGACACGTTTTCGGTGCAGGACCAGCGGATCGTGGGCGTGCGGCATTCGAAGCTGACGCTCGGCCGGGGAAGCGAGCGGTTCGACGCGATCCTGTTCCGCCACGCGGACCCCCTGCCACCGTCGATTCGCGCCGCCTACCGCCCGGAGCTCAACGAATGGAACGGCCGGTCGTCGTTGCAGCTCGTCGTCGAGCACTGGCAGCCCGCCTGACGTTGGGGCTCGCCGTATTGCTTCAACGACGCCGGCGATCGAAACGCACGCGCAGCATCCTGTGCCGCAGGAATCCGTGCGGCGGCGCCCAGCTTCCCGTTTCGGACGGCCAAACATCATGCAACATATTGATTACATTATGTTGTCAATTCGCAACAACCTTACCTCTGCGACTGCTTGTCGCGTTGTGCGGTGCGTCAACTCCGCTATAATCGACAGGTTTGGCTCCCTTATCCGAGGAGCCCCCTTTTCACCTGACGAAGGACGCATCGATGCGCCTGAAAGACAATGTCGCAATCATCACGGGCGCCGGCCAAGGAATCGGCCAGGCGACGGCGGTCAAGTTCGCCGCAGAGGGCGCGAAGGTCGCCGTGTGCGACATCAACAAAGCCTCGGTCGACCGCACGGTCCGGCTGATCACCGGAGGCGGCCGCCACGCCATCGGATTCGTGGTCGACGTCACGAACAAGGACAGCATCGCGCGGATGGTCGACGGCGTCATGGCGAAATGGGGACGCATCGACACGCTGGTCAACAACGCGGGGATCGTCGAGGACGCGCAATTCAGGAAGATGAGCGAGGACCAGTTCGACCGCGTCATCGACGTCAACCTCAAGGGCGTCTACAACTGCACCAAGGCGGTCGTCGACGTCATGCTCGCCCAGAGCTCGGGCTGCATCCTCAATGCGTCGTCGATCGTCGGCATCTACGGCAACTTCGGGCAGACCAACTACGCGGCGACAAAGTTCGGCGTCATCGGCATGGTGAAGACCTGGGCCCGCGAGCTCGGCCGCAAGGGCATCCGCGCCAACGCGATCTGTCCCGGGTTCATCGAGACGCCGATCCTGGCGTCGATGCCCGCGAAGATCAAGACGATGATGGAAGAGCGCGTGCCGATGGGCCGCCTCGGCAAGCCCGAGGAGATCGCCGCCACCTATGCGTGGCTCGCCTCCAGCGAGGCGTCGTACATCAACGGCGCCGTGATCGAAGTGTCGGGCGGCGCGACGATCTGACGCTGCAGCGGGGCGGTCGCCGGTATGACCGCCTGGAGTCCCGGCGCCCTCGTCCATCCGGCCGGCTTGAGCCCCGAGGGCGCCGCGGGGTAGCATTCAGGATCGCCACTTTCGCCATCCACGCCATGCGTCGACCCCTTCTCTTCCTCTGCGCCCTGCTCGCGTCCGGGGTCCTCGCCGTCGCCGCGCCGGCCACCGCGCAGAAGGCCGACCCCGCGCCCGAAGCCCGACACGTACCTCTGTCCGAACACCACGGCGGCGCCGTCGACTGCTTCCTGCACGCGATCGAGCACCTCTACACGATGTGCCGGCAGGTGAAGAGCATCGAGATCATCGAGTTCGGCTACGAGAAGTCCGACGAGGGCGTCAACGGCGCGAAGAGCGAGTACTGCGTCGACAAGCACCAGCAGTCGATCACGCGCCCCTACCAGATCGGCGCTGCGCGAGGCCACCGGCAGTCGGCGCATCGTCGACGGACGCGCTGCGCGCGATGCACGACCTGTGGCTTAAGGCGCTTGCCGAGCTCAAGTGGAAGCCCGGCGAGAGCGACAACGAGTACAAGGTCCGCGTCGCCAAGCCGTACGAGGTCTTCCAGCGATGCGCGCCAGCTCGTCCGCGCCGCGCTTCCGGCGGGCAAGGGAAAGGCCGCCACGGCCGCGGCGTCGCCGCGGCGTCGAAGAGCCCGAACTGAGCCGCGCCGCTCCCATCGTCGGCGGCGAAACCGCCGCGCGCGGCGCCCGATCCCGGACTGGCCGCGATCTTCGGCGAGGGCGGCGCGCTCGCCCGCGCGCTCCCGGGCTTCCGCTTCCGGCCGCAGCAGCTCGCGATGGCCGATGCGGTGGCCGCCGCCATCGCACAGCGCGCCGCGCTGATCGCCGAGGCCGGCACCGGCACCGGCAAGACCTTCGCGTATCTCGTCCCGGCGCTGCTCTACGGCGGCAAGGTCATCGTGTCGACCGGCACGAAGACGCTGCAGGACCAGCTGTTCCAGCGCGATCTGCCGATCGTGCGCGACGCGCTGGAGCTTCCGGTGACGCTCGCGCTGCTGAAGGGCCGCGCCAACTACGTGTGCCACCATCATCTCGAGCGCGACGGCGGCCGAAGGTCGCCTGCCCGTCGCGCGACGACGCCCGGCACCTGCCGAAGATCGTCGCGTTCTCGCGCGCGTCCGACAACCGGCGACCGCGGCGCGCTCGCCGACGTCCCCGAGAACGCCACGATCTGGCCGCTCGTCACGTCGACGCGCGACAACTGCCTCGGCGGCAACTGCGCGCATCACGCCGATTGCTTCGTGCTGAAGGCGCGCAAGGCGGCGCTCGAGGCCGATGTCGTCGTCGTCAATCATCACCTGTTCTTCGCCGACGTGATGCTCCGCGACGAGGGGCTCGCGGAGCTCCTGCCGGCCTGCAACACCGTCGTTCTCGACGAGGCGCACCAGCTTCCCGGACACCGCGACCCTGTTCTTCGGCGAGCAGCTGACGGCCGGCCAGCTCGCCGAGCTCGCGCGCGATGCCGAGGTCGCCGCCCGCACCGGCGCGCGCGAGGTCGCCGAGCTGCCCGATGCCGCGTCGGGCGTCGGTCCCGCAATCCGCAAGCTGCGCCTCGCGCTCGGCGAGGCGCCCGGCAAGCTCGCACAGCGCGCCGCCGTCGGCCGGGAGGGTTTCGTCGCCGCGCTCGACGAGCTGACCGCCGCGCTCGACCGCCTGGCGACCGAGCTCGCGCTGTTCGCCGAGCGCAGCGAGGACATCGCGCCACTGCGCGCAGCGCGCGATGGAGGCGGCGGCGCAGCTTCGCGCGCTGGCGGCACGGGCTCGTCGACGGTCCAGCGCCGGTCGGGCAGCGCGTCCGGCATCGCGCGTGGATCCGCTGGGTCGACGTGACACAGGTCGGGCTGGCAGCTGCACGCCTCGCCGCTGTCGGTCGCCGACGTGTTCGCGAAGCAGGTCGCCGAGTCCGGCCGCGCCTGGGTCTTCACGTCGGCGACGCTCGCCGTCGGCGGCGACTTCTCGCTCTACCAGCGCGAACTCGGACTCGCCGATGCGGCGACCGGATGCTGGGAGTCGCCGTTCGACTACGCAGTCGCAGGCGCTGCTCTACGTGCCGCGCGAGCTGCCGGCGCCCAATTCGCGCGAGCACACGGAGGCGGTCGTCGCTGCCGCGCTGCCCGTGCTGCGGGCGAGCGGCGGCCGCGCGTTCCTGCTGTTCACGACGCTGCGCGCGCTCGGCGTCGCGCGCGAGACTGCTCGCCGACGCGTTCGCGCGCGACGGCCTCGACTGGCCGCTGCTCGTCCAGGGCGAGGGCTCGCGCAGCGAGCTCCTGACGCGATTTCGCGAGCTCGGCAACGCGGTGCTGCTCGGCAGCGCGAGCTTCTGGGAGGGCGTCGACGTCCCGGGCGCCGCGCTGTCGGTCGTCGTCATCGACAAGCTGCCGTTCGCCCCGCCGGACGATCCGCTGCTCGCGGCGCGGCTCGAGCGCTGCGCGCCGAGGGCGGCAATCCGTTCTTCGACTATCAGCTGCCGCAGGCGGTGATTGCGCTGAAGCAGGGCGCCGGCCGGCTGATCCGCACCGAGACCGACCGCGGCGTGCTGATGATCTGCGACCCGCGGCTCACCGACAAGCCGTACGGCAAGCGGATCTGGCGCAGCCTGCCGCCGATGCGGCGCACGCGGGAACTCGCCGACGTCGAGGCGTTCTTCGCGGCGGATAGGGCCGCGCTCGACGCTTGTCACCGGCGCGTCGCAAGGCCGTCACGCGGTCGGTCACCGATCGCCTGCGCGCCTCACCAGAACTTCCACCACGGCTGGTCGCGCGCACCGGCGAAGAACTCGCTCGTCGGGAAACGTCAGCTGCAGGATGCGCTGCGAGTCGTCGCGAAGCTGCGGCAGGCCGAGCTTGTCGTAGCTCTTGATCAGAACGTCGAGCGCGTCCTCGTTGGCCGGCGTGCGCGGAAAATTGACGAGCGACGCCTGCGCGCGGTTGATCGCGGCGACGTACGCCCCGCGGTTGTAGTAGTAGCGCGCGACCTTCACCTCGTAGAGCGCGAGCGAGTTCGTCAGGTATTTCATCCGGTCGATCGGAGTCCTCCGCGTAGCGGCTGTCCGGGAACTTCGCGACCAGCTCCTTGAACGCCAGCGAACGACTCGCGCATGCCCTTCGGCTCGCGCTCCGACAGGTCGAGCTCGTAGACGTAGCCGAGGAGGCCCTGGTCCTCGCGGAAGTTGACGAGCCCCTTCAGGTAATAGGCGTAGTCGACGTTCGGGTGATTCGGATACGTGCGGATGAAGCGGTCGCAGGCGGCGATGGCGGTGGCCGTTTCGCCGGCCCGGTAGTTCGCGTACGCGGACTCGAGGATCGCCTGCTGCGCGTAGCGTCCGTACGGGAAGCGCGCCTCGAGCGTCTCGAAGAGCTTGATCGCCCCGTATAATTTCCCTCGAGCAGCGCGTCGTGCGCCGTCCTTGTACAGGCGCTCGGCGGTCAGTTCGCCGTCTCGTCCTTGACCTCGGGCAGCAGGTGGCAGCCGGCGAGCGCGAGCGACGACGAGCAGCAGCGCGAGGCGGGCGAAGCCGCTCGGCGCGCAACGCGAGCGCGCCGCGCGGCGAAGACCGCGGACGACGGCAAGGAAGCATGCGGTTCGATCGCTCGTTGCCGGATTGTCGATTATAACCGAGCCCCCTGACGAGACCGCTGCGCACCTCAGTGCGCAAGCCCCCGTCCGCACGTCCCTCCCCTGCCGCCCGCCCCTGGCGCCGGCCGCGCGGATCCGGCAGACGTCCACGCGCTGACGCTGCCGGCGGACGCCGCCGGCGAGCGCTTCGACGCCGCGCTCGCGCGCGCGCTTGCCGCAGTACTCGCGCAGCCGGCTGCGGACCTGGATCGACGCCGGACGCGTGGAGGTCAGGACGGCGGCATCGCCGCGATCCGACGCGCCGCGTGCGCGGCGGCGAGCACGTCGTCGTGCGCGGCCGAAGCCGATCCGCGCGAGCTCGCATTCCGCCGCGAGCCGATCGCGCTGTCGATCGTCGACGAGGACGACGCGCTGCATCGTGGTCGACAAGCCCGCCGGCCTCGTCGTGCATCCGGGCAGCGGCAACTGGGAGGGCACGCTGCGCAATGCGCTGCTGCACCACGCGCCGCAGCTCGCCGGCGTGCCGCGCGCCGGGCATCGTCCACCGGCTCGACAAGGACACGAGCGGCCTCCTGGTCGTCGCGAAGACGCTCGCCGCGCAGACCGCGCTCGTCCGGCAGCTGCAGGCGCGCACCGTCACGCGCGAGTACGTCGCGCTCGCCGCCGGGCGACATCGCGACGCGGCGGCACCGTCGACGCGCCGATCGGGCGGCATCCGACGCGGCGCACGACGATGGCGGTCGTCGCGACCGGGAAGCCGGCGCGCACGCATTACGAGGTCGTCGAGCGCTTCGGCGACGCGACGCTGCTCCGCTGCCGGCTCGAGACCGGCCGCACCCATCAGATCCGCGTTCACCTCGCCTCGCTCGGCCATCCGCTCGTCGGCGACCCCGCGTACGGCCGCAAGGGGCCGATCCCGTTTCGCGCGGCAGGCGCTGCACGCGGCGCGGCTCGCGCTCGTCCATCCGGTGACCGGCGCGCGTGCGCAGTGGGAGTCGCCGCTGCCGCCGGACTTCGCGCGGCCTCCTCGCGACGCTGCGCGCGCGGGGCGCCCGATGACGCCGGCGACCGCAGCGGCAGCGCTCCCCGCGGCGCTCGCGCGCCGCCGGACTCGACTGGATCGTGCCGGACTGGCCGGCGCCGGCGAACGTCGGCGCGTTGGTGACCACGAGAGCCGGCGGCGTCAGCACCGGACCGTACGCGACGATGAACCTCGGCCGCAACGGACCGCGACGACGCGGCGGCGCTCGCCGAGAACCGGCGCCGCCTCCGAGCGTTCCTGCCGCGGCGACCGGTCTGGCTCGACCAGGTGCACGGCGCGACCGCGGTCACGCTCGATTGACGCGGCCCGACGGCGCCGGCGCCCGTCGCCGACGCGGCGGTCACGCGCGAGCGCGGCGTCGTCTGCGCCGTCCTGACCGCCGACTGCCTTCCGGTGCTGTTCGCCGACGACGCGGGCACCGCCGTCGGCATCGCCCATGCCGGCTGGCGCGGGCTCGCCGCCGGCGTGCTCGAAGCGACGGTCGCCGCGCTTGCGCAGATCCGGCGCCATGCCCCGCAACGCTCGATCGCCTGGCTCGGTCCGGCGATCGGTCCCGCGGCGTTCGAAGTCGGGCGCCGACGTCCGCGACGCGTTCTGCGCGCGCGGACGCGGACGCGGCCAGGTGCTTTGCGCCGCATGCGTCGCGGCAAGTGGCGCGCCGACCTCTACGGCCTCGCGCGGCAGCGGCTCGCGCGCGCCGGCGTGACGCGCGTCGGCGGCGGAGACTTCTGCACCTACACGCGACAGCGCGCGCTTCTTCTCGTATCGCCGCGAGCGCGACTCCGGCCGGATGGCGGCGGCGATCTGGCTCGCGCGCTGACGCACGCGCTGCCGGCCGGTGCGTATAATGCGACGCGATCGTCGCGGGGTCACTCGTGCCGCCGCGATCGCCGCAGCATCCTGCCCGATCGTTGACCACCTTCACGCAGATCGTCGTCGCCGCGCTTTCCGGCGGCGTGCTCGCGACGATCGCCGCCGCCGGCACGCTGGCGCTGCATCCGTCGTGGATCTCGCGGCTGGTGTCGTTCGCGGTCGGCGCGCTCCTGGGCGCGGTGTTCCTCGAGCTGCTGCCGCAGGCGCTCGAGACCGGCAGCGCCGCAGCGGGTGATGGTGACCGTGCTCGGCGGGCTGCTCGCGTTCTTCCTGCTCGAGAAGCTCGTGCTGTGGCGGCACGCGCACGGTCACGACGCGCACCGCGACGACGCCGAGGAGACCGAGCACGAGCACGCGCTGCACGCGCACGGCGCCGATCAGGGGCGGTCGGGTCTCATGATCCTGATCGGCACCAGCGTCCACAACTTCTGCGACGGCGTGGTCATCGCCGCCGCGTTCCTCGCCAGCACCGCGCTCGGCGTCGCGACGACGGTCGCGATCGTCGCGCACGCCGTTCCGCAGCAGGTCGGCGACTTCGCGGTGCTGGTCCATTCCGGCTTCACGCGCAGCCAGGGCGTTCGCCTACAACGTCGCGGTCGGCGTCGCGACGCTCGCGGGCGCGCTCGCCGGGTACGTCGCGCTCGCCGACATGCAGCACGTGCTGCCGACGGCGCTCGCCATCGCCGCGTCGAGCCTGCTCTACGTCGCGGTCGCCGATCTCATTCCGAGCCTGCACCGGCGACCCGAGCCGCTCGAGACCGTGAAGCAGCTGGCGCTGATCGGACTCGGCATCGCGCGTCATCGCGATCGCGCACGTCGCGCTCGAGCACTGACCGCGACGGCGCCGCCGCAGGACCCTGCCGCGCGCAGCGCGACAGCCGCGCATTGCCGGCGTCAGGTAATCGTCGCATCGATGCCCTCCGTCCCGACCCGGCTCGCCCGACATCCAGTCGCCGGCCGAGCTCGCCCGCGCGTGGCAGCAGCTGCGGCCGAGGAGTGGGCGCAATGGTGGGCCGCGCCGGATGCGGGCGCTCTGCGAGCCGGCGACCGGCCGCATCCGATCGTCCCGTGTCGCGATCGCTCGGCGCGCCGACCAGCCTTCGTCGATCGCGGAGGCGCTCGCCGCGCTCAACGAGAAGTATCGCGCGGCGATGCTGGAGGCGCTGTGGTCGGCGGCGATCGCCGCGCTTGCGCCGAGGGAGCCGCGGCGCCATGCCGTTCCCGAGCCGTGGCGAGCCGCGCGCCGGGCGATCGCCGCTTCGCCGCGCGCGAATGGCACGAGCTTCCGTACTTCGCGCTGATGAAGCAGGGCTACCTGCTCGCCAGCGAATACCTGAACGAGCTCGCGCGCGCTGCCGTCGCTGCCCGATGCCGGACAAGCGTCGGCTCGCTGTTCCTGACCAGGCAGTACGTCGACGCGCTCGCGCCGACGCAATTTCGCGGCGACGAATCCCGAGGTGCTGAAGCGCGCGCTCGCGACCGACGGCGCGAGCCTGGCGCAGGGCCTCGCCAATCTCGTCGCCGACGCGCAGCAGGGCCGCATCTCGATGAGCGACGCAAGCGCGTTCGCGGTCGGCCGCAACCTCGCGGTGACGCCGGGCAGCGTCGTCTTCCGCAACGAGCTGATCGAGCTCATCCAGTACGCGCCGACGACGCGCGCGCGTGCACCGGCGGCCGCTCGTCATCGTGCCGCCGTGCATCAACAAGTACTACATCCTCGACCTGCAGCCCGAGAATTCCTTCGTCCGCTGGGCGGTCGGCGAGGGACACACGGTGTTCATGATCTCGTGGCGCAACATTCCGCCGGAGCTCGGCCGGCTCACCTGGGACGACTACCTCGTCGACGGCGTGCTGACCGCGATCGAGGTCGCCCAGGAGATCGCCGGCAGCCAGACCGTCAACGCGCTCGGCTTCTGCGTCGGCGGCACGCTGCTCGCCTGCGCGCTGGCGGTGCTCGCCGCCCGCGGCGACCGCAGCGTCGAGAGCGCGACGCTGCTCACCACGATGCTCGATTTCGCGGATCCGGGCGACATCGGCGTCTACGTGTCGCGCGAGCTGCTCGCCGCGCGCGAGCCGGCGCTGCTCGCCGGCCAGCGCATCCACGGCAGCGAGCTCGCCGGCGCGTTCGCGAGCCTGCGCGCCAACGACCTCGTCTGGAACTACGTCGTCAACAACTACCTGAAGGGCGAGACGCCGCCGGCGTTCGACCTGCTCTACTGGAACGGCGATTCGGCGAACCTGCCGGGGCCGATGTACGTGTACTACCTGACGCAACATGTACCTCGACAACCGGCTGCGCGAGCCCGGCGCGCTGACGATGGCGGGCGAGTCGATCGACCTCGCGCGCGTGACGGTGCCGGCGTACGTCGTCGCGTCGCGCGACGACCACATCGTGCCGTGGCGCTCGGCGTACAGGTCGACCGACCTGCTCGGCGGCGACGCGACGTTCGTGCTGGGCGCGTCCGGCCACATCGCCGGCGTCGTCAATCCGCCGGCGAAGAACCGGCGCAACTACTGGACGAACCCGCTGCTCACCGACGACGCCGACGATTGGCTCGCCCGCGCGGAGAGCCACCCCGGGAGCTGGTGGCCGCACTGGGGCGCGTGGCTCGCAGCCGCACGGCGGCGCCCTGCGCGCCGCGCCCGCGGGCGCCCAGGCAACGCCCGCCATCCGCCGCTCGATGCGGCCCCGGGCCAGTACGTCCTGGAGTCGTCCGGCATGAGGTCCGTGCGGTCCGGCCGATCGGTCGCACCGTCGGACCACGCCACGCCGGCGCGACTGCGCTAAGATTCGGCCGAACAGCGAGGAGGAGCGCACCGGCGCAACAGGCGCCGGGCGCAGATCGACGTCACCGCAAGAGGAGAGGAGAAATGCCAATGAAGATTCCGCGTATCGCGCTCGTCACCGGCGGCATGGGCGGCCTCGGCGAAGCGATCTGCATCAAGCTCGCCGCGCTCGGCTACAAGGTCGTCACCACGCACTCGCCGGGCAACACCAAGGCGCAGGAGTGGCTCGACGGCATGAACAAGATGGGCTACGGCTTTCGCGCCTACGCGTGCGACGTCGCCGATTGGGATTCGTGCGTCGCCTGCGCGCAGAAGGTCACCGCCGAGGTCGGCCCGATCGACGTGCTGGTCAACAACGCCGGCATCACGCGCGACTCGACGTTCAAGAAGATGGACCGCGTCAACTGGGACGCGGTGATGAAGACCAACCTCGATTCGTGCTTCAACATGACGAAGCAGGTGTGCGACGGCATGGTCGACCGCGGCTGGGGCCGGATCATCAACATCTCGTCGGTCAACGGCCAGAAGGGCGCGTTCGGCCAGGTCAACTACTCGGCGGCGAAGGCCGGCATGCACGGCTTCACCAAGGCGCTCGCGCTCGAGGTCGCGCGCAAGGGCGTCACCGTCAACACGATCTCGCCCGGCTACATCGGCACGAAGATGGTGATGGCGATCCCGAAGGAGGTGCTCGACTCGAAGATCATTCCGCAGATCCCGATGGGCCGGCTCGGCAAGCCCGAGGAGGTCGCCGGGCTCGTCGCGTATCTGTCGAGCGAGGAAGCCGCGTTCGTCACCGGCGCCAACATCGCGATCAACGGCGGCCAGCACATGTTCTGACGCGTGCTTCCACGAACGTCATCCACGCAGTCGCGCTCCGCGGCCCTCGTCGCCGCGCTCGTCCCTCGGCGCGCGCCCGCGCTGGGCGCAGGACGCCTTCCCGGCGAAGCCCATCGCGCTCGTCGTCCCCTTTCCGCCCGGCGGCGTCGCCGACATCGTCGCGCGGCCCGTCGGCCGACGCGATGGGCCGGTATCTCAACGTGCCCGTGGTCATCGAGAACAAGGCCGGCGCCGGCGGCGGGATCGGCATGGGGTACGTCGCGAAGGCCAAGCCCGACGGCTACACGCTGCTGCTCGCGCTGTCGTCGATCTCGATCCTGCCCGAAGCGGACAAGGTCATCGGACGCGCACCGATGTACCAGCTCGACCAGTTCGTCCCCATCGCCCGCTTCACCGCCGACCCGACCGTTCTCGCCGTCCGCGCCGAGAGCCCGTGGAAGACGCTGCAGGACTTCGTCGCCGACGCGCGCAAGCGGCCCGGCGCGATCAGCTACGGCTCGTCCGGGAACTACGGGACGATGCACATGCCGATGGAGATGTTCGCGGCGAGCGCGGGGCTGAAGCTGCTGCACGTGCCCTACACCGGCGCCGGACCCGCGGTCGTCGCGCTGCTCGGCGGCAACGTCGACGCGGTCGTCGTCCGGCCCGTCGACGGTGATCCAGCACGTCAAGGCGGGCAAGCTGCGCGTGCTCGCCTCGTGGGGCGACAAGCGACTCGCGTCGCTGCCCGACGTCCCGACGCTGACCGAATCGGGCTTCGACGCCGTCTTCTTCCAGTGGGCCGCGCTGTTCGCACCGGCGGGAACGCCCGAGCCCGTGCTGCAGGCCAGGCTGCGCGAGGCCGCGCGCGCCGCGGCCGGCGACCCGCGGTTCGTCGCGGCGATGGCGACGGTCGAGACGCCGATCCAGTACCTCGACGCGCCCGGAGCTGCAGCGGTTCTGGGAGGCGGACGCGCAGAAGCTCGGCGAGGCCGTCCGCCGCGTCGGCAAGCTCGAATGAGCGAGGCGGGCGAAGCCCAGGACACCTGCGCGAGCAGGGCGAAGCCAAGGCTCGAAGAGCGCGTCTGCGAGCGCGGGCGGCGGCCGACACACACCGGTCGCGCATTGCTGAACGAGTCAAGGAGGCCGCTCCGAAGGGCGCGTCCCCGAGCGATTGAGGCGGCCGACAACGCGACGGCCAAATGCCCATGAATCTATGCTGAGGCCGCGAATAAGCCGGCGCCGGACGCCTCACTTCAGCACTTCGTTGCGACGGGAGAGCTGCTCGATCTGCTCCGCGCGCAGCTTGTCGAATCCCTGCTCCAGCCCGCGCGCCGCGACTTCGGCCATCTTCGACGCCGAGTGCAGCCGCGGCACGAACACGTAGTCGGCGCCTTCCTCGTACATTTCCAGCGCCGCCACGGCGCCGTTGGCCGTGACGATCACCTTGGCGTGCGGACACAGGCGCCGCGCGTGCTTCAGGAGACGCCGGTTGTCGGTACCCTTCAGCATGGTGTCGGGGATCGTCGAGATGACGAGCGCCGCATCGTGGATGTCGGCGTGGTGCAGCGTCTCCATGTGGGACACGTCGCCGTAGAGGCACGCGATTCCGCGACGCTTCAGCTCGGCGTGCGCCTCCGGATTGAAATCGATCACGAGCACCCGGTCGAGCACCGGATGCCGCCCGTCGACCGCATCGAGCTCGTACTCGTGGATCAGCGCGCTCGCTTCGAGGAAGAAACCGAGGAGGACGACGTCCTTGCCGGCGTGCGCGGGCCCCGTCGGAGCATCGCCGCTTCCGGCATCCAGATCGTTGAGACCGGCGGCTCGCAGCCATCCACCCAGCGTCTGCTGCAGCGCGTGGCTGTAGCCGATCAGGTACGTCGACGCCACCGATGTGATCGCGAAGACGAAGATCAGCACGCTGACCGTCTTCTGATCGATGTGCTGGTACCCCAGGCCGATCGCGGCGATCACCATCGCGAACTCGCTCATCTGTGCGAGGTTGATCGCCGGCAGCAGGCTCGCGCGATGCCCCAGCCCCAACGCGCGCAGGATCGGAAACACGACGATGAGCCGGCTCGCGATCAGGAATGCCGACGCGAGCAGCGCCAGCCCGATGACCTCCACCGTGGGCATCGGAATCTGCATGCCCAGCGCGACGAAGAACAGCGTGCACGAAGAAATCGCGGATGCTGACGACCTTGGCGACGACGTCCATGTTGTACGGGAACGTGGAGATGCTGACGCCCGCGACCAGCGCCCCCATCTCGCGCGACAACCCCGCCGCGTTCGCGCCGGCGCTCACGATGAAGCACCACGCGAGCGAGCCGATGAGCATGAGCTCGGGCAGCTTGGCGACGGACCGGAAGAGCTGCGGCAGGATGGCCTTGCTGACGAACAGGCTGACGGCCACGAGCAGCGCCCCCTTGACGAGCGATCCCAGCAGCGTGCCGAACTGCGGGTCGAGCAGATTGGGCTGAATGCCGAGCACGACGATCGCCCAGATATCCTGGAAGACCAGCACGCCCAGCGTGATCCGACCCGGCAGCGTGTCGAGCTCGGCCTTGTCGTACAGCAGCTTCACGACGATCATCGTGCTGCTGATCGCGCAGCACACGGCGACGTACAGGAGCCCGAAGTCGCCGGCGCCGCATCCGGAAGCCGAACGGGAGGAAGAACACCAGGCCGAGCGCGACGCACAGCACGAACTGCAGGATTCCGGTGACGAGCACGGGCTTGCCCGCCACCAGCAGCTTCTTCAGATCCATCTCCAGACCGATCATGAACAGCAGCAGGATCAGGCCGATTTCGGAGACCGTCTGGATGCTCTGCTGATCCTCGATGAGGCGCAGACCGATCTGCGGCCCGATGAGCACGCCTGCCAGCAGGTACGCAAGCAGCAGCGGTTGCCTCAGCTTGTTGGCGACGAACGCCAGCGCCGCCGCCACCGAGACGCACAACCCGACGCTGGACAAGAGGTCCGCGTGTTCAGCCACGACTGAGCTCCGTTTGCGAGACAGGCGCCGCGGCCGCGTCTATTCCGCGCCCCGGACCGATTGCGGTTGCCGCTAGTGCAAGTTGCCGTCGAGACGGTACCATTGCGTCTTCGTCGGAGCAACGCATCCGAATCAAATCCCGGTCTGGAGAATCTCGATGAGACACTGCTCGCTCGCCTTGTTCGCTGTCGCCGTGACGCTCGGCGTTGCGTCCGCAACCTCGGCGCAAAACGTGCCGCCGGCGGCTCCCTCCCCGCCGGCGAGCGCGCAGTCCTCCCCGGCCGGTCCGACCTTCAAGCAGGAGGAACTCGACGCGATGCTGGCCCCGATCGCGCTCTACCCGGATGCGCTGCTGTCGCAGGTGCTGATGGCGTCGACGTATCCGCTCGAGATCGTCCAGGCCGCACGCTGGCGCAAGGAGAATTCCGGACTGAAGGGCGCGGCGCTGGAGGATGCGCTGAAGGACCAGCCATGGGACGAGAGCGTCAAATCGCTGACCGCCTTCCCCGAGGTGCTGGACCGGATGAACAAGGACCTCACCTGGACGCAGAAGCTGGGCGACGCGTTCCTCGCGCAGCAGGCGCAGGTGATGGACACCGTGCAGAACCTGCGCGGGAAGGCCCAGGCCGCCGGAAATCTGAAGAGCAACGAGCAGCAGAAGGTCGAGGTGCAGAAGGAAGGGACGCAGACCTACATCGTGATCGAGCCGGCGAATCCGGAGATCGTCTACGTGCCGACCTACCAGCCGACGGTCGTGTACGGCGGTTGGTGGTGGCCCTCGTACCCGCCGTACTACCCTCCGTACTGGGCGATGCCGCACGCGGCGTTCGTCAACGGATTCTTCTGGGGCGCCGGCATCGTCGCGGGCGCCGCGCTGTGGGGCGGCTGGAACTGGAACAACCACGACGTGAACATCAACGTCAACCGGTACAACAATTTCAACCGCACCAACATCAGCAACGGCAACTGGTCGCACAACGTCGAACCATCGCGGGGCCGTGCCGTACCGCGATTCGGCCGCCCGCGAAAAATACGGCCGCACCGATCGCCAGGCGGCGCAGGCGCGCGAGCAGTTCCGGGGGCGCGAAGGCTCGCTCGGCGGCGCAGACCTCAGCGACCGCGCCGCATTGAGCGACGCGGCGCGGGGCGGCGCCGGCGATCGCATGGGTACGACACAAGGCGGGATGGGCGACCGCAGCGCGGCGGGCGGTGGCAGCCGGCCGGATCTGGGCGTGAGCTCGCGGGGATCGGCAGAGCGCAATTACGGCGCCAGCCCCGGCGGCAGCATGGGCGGCGGAGGGGCCTTTGGCGGCGGCAATGGCGGCCAGGCCCGCGCGGCGTCGGACCGGGGGCGCTCGAGCATGGGGGCCAACAGCAGCATGCGCGCCGGCGGCGGCGCGCGGGCAGGTGGCGGCGGTGGGCGAGGCGGCGGCGGACGACGCTAGCGCCGCACGCCCACGTCATTGCCGAATGCGAACCGCCCGGGAGAAACGACCATGAAATTCACGAACTTCACCTGCCTGCTCACCTCGGTCCGCGGGACCCTCTCGTTGGCGCTTGCCGTCGCCTCGGCGATCGCCGCTTCGTCGGCATCGGCGCAGCCAGCCGCGGCGACAACGCCGGCTGCCGCCAAGAGCGCGGCCGCGAAGCAGGCGGTCTTCGCTTCGCCGCAAGCCGCCGTCGATGCGCTCGTCGGCGCCCTGCGTGCCGCCGACGCCGGCAAGCTCGCGTCGGTGCTGGGTCCGGGGCACAGGCAGATCGTCGATTCCGGCGACACCATTGCGGATCGAGCGGAGTGGGCGCGATTCGTCACCGCGTACGACACGAAGCACTCGCTGCAGGCGGACGGCGATGCCCGTGCGACGCTGATCGTCGGAAAGGACGACTGGCCGATGCCGATTCCTCTGGTCAGGAAATCGGGCGGATGGGCATTCGACTCCGTCGAGGGCGAACAGGAGCTCCTCGCGCGGCGCATCGGGCGCAACGAGCTCGACGCCATCCAGGTCTGCCTGGCCTTCATCGACATGCAGCGCGAGTACGCCGAGGCCGACCGTGACGGCGATGGCGTCCTCCAGTACGCGCTGCGCTTCGTCTCCAGACCGGGCAAGCGCGACGGCCTCTATTGGCCGACGAAGGAAGGGGAACCGCCGAGCCCGGGCGGGCCCAAGCTTGCCGAGGCGAGTGCGCAGTACAAGGGCAAGACGGGTCCGCAGCCGTACCATGGCTACTACTATCGGATCCTGACGGCGCAGGGCAAGCATGCGCCCGGCGGCGCACGCAACTACCTCGTCAACGGCAAGCTGATCGGCGGCGTCGGCCTGGTGGCGCATCCGGCGAAATACCTGAACTCCGGAGTCAAGACGTTCACGTGCAACACCGACGGCATCGTCTACGAAAAGGATCTCGGCGCAAACACCGCCTCGCTCGCGGCGAAGATCAGGGAGTACGATCCCGACGCGACGTGGGTGAAGTCGAAGTAGGACTCGGGCCGCCGAACTGCGGAGTGGGAGGATTCACGGCGGGCTCAGGATGGTTCATGCGCGTTCAAGCGGAGCGGCACGGTTCGCGTCGGGCTTAGGATGGTTCATGCGCCCGCCGCGAACCGTGCCGCTCCGCTTGAGCACGTCGCGCACGCTCAGATGCTCGCTCTCGATTCTCCCGCCGGAAAAAAGAGCCCCGCAGGTTGCCCTGCGGGGCTGAGGCTGTATCTCTCAGGAGGAGGAGAAAGATACAGGTACAGCAGCTTCGATGTCGGGACGAACCTTGCGGAATCAAGCTCCCGACACTTGCCGGTCGCCGCGCATTGCTGCGCGGCACCCGACTTCAAACTACCCGCGCCACGAAATCATTTCCGCGGCGCGGCGTTTCGATTGCCGGCGACGCTTACGCGGCCTTGCGACCCTTCGACGCGGCCTTCACCGCGTTGGCGGACGCGGCGCGAACGCTCGCATCGGCCAGGCTCACGACTTGCTTCGTCGCCTTCTGGAACTGGTCGAATGCGGCGGTCGAGGCAGCGAACGTCGACTTGAACGCGTTGACGGCGGGCTCCGAGCCGGCCGGGGCCGACTTGCTGGCCTTCTCGACCCACGCGGCGGCGTCCTTCGTGTACGTCGACCACGCTTCTTCGGCGAGCGCCGTGAACTGCGCTTGCGCTTCGGACGCGATTTCGTAGAGGCTCTTCGTGTAGGCGGTCGCGGTTTGCACGCCCGTCTCGGCGTACTTCGCGCGCAGCGCCATCATGTCCTGCACGTCCTTGATCGATCCGACGGCCGAGGCGCCTTCGACGCCGTTGGCGAGAACGACCTTGGCGGCGTTCAGGTTGAGCTTCAGCAGCTTCTCGGCGTTCTCGAGGGCGAGCGCGGCGATCTTTTGCGCTTGCGCGACGTTGGCCTTGTTGAAGTCAGCGAATTGTTCGGTGGCTGCGTAGATCGTGGTGCTCATGGTGTTTCCTTTCATCGACGGTTGAGTGTGGTCGCCCAACGCGACCGGTGCGCTACAAATCCCTTGGGTGCATTCCATCCGGACTGCCGGAAGGCCTCCTGCTGCCTCTCGCCGGCGGTATTGCTGCACCGCACAAAACCCATTGTAGGGATGGAAAACACCCAAGTCAAGCGTTTTTTGTGCAGTGCACCAATGACGTGGTCAGACCGCCGGCCGAGCGAATCCAAACGCCAAACAAATCAGCAGGTTATAATGAACCCCTTACCGCCCGAGCCGGATGAAGCCATGAGCAATACCCCACGCATCATCAAGAAATACCCGAACCGCCGGCTGTACGACACGGCGAACAGCGGCTACATCACGCTCGTCGACGTCAAGCAGATGGTGCTGGACAACCTCGCGTTCCAGGTCATCGACGCGAAGACCGGCGACGATCTCACGCGCACGATCCTGCTGCAGATCATCCTCGAGGAGGAGGCCGGCGGGATGCCGATGTTCAGCTCCGAGATGCTCGCCCAGATGATCCGTTTCTACGGCAGCGCCCAGCAGACGATCATGGGCAGCTACATCGAGCAGAACGTCACCGCGTTCCTGGCGATCCAGAAGAAGCTGCAGGAGCAGGCGAAGCAGATCTACGGCGACAAGATGATGATCACGCCGGACCTGTGGAAGCAGTTCATGCAGATGCAGGCGCCGGCGATGCAGGGAATGCTCGGCAACTACCTCGAGCAGAGCGCGAAGCTGTTCATGGACATGCAGCAGCGGATGCAGGACCAGACGCGCGGCATATTCGCGGCGTTTCCGTTCCCCAACTTCAGTGCGACGCAACAACCGGCACCGGACGACGAAAAGAAGCGCTGACGTCCCGAAGCACCGCAACAACCGCGCGCCGCGCACGCTCGGCATTGCACCGCGAAATTCCCCGACACTACGATAGAGGCCGGCCCGTGTTCCGCACCGCAGCGCGCCGCCGGCGCGCCGGTCGCGCGTGATGCGCCGCCCGAGCGAAACGATGCCGACGACGATCCCCGTGCGCGCTCGCCGCGCCAAGCATGCCCGGCAACAGGCGCCACGCGTCGGCTTCGTTTCGCTCGGGTGCCCGAAGGCGCTCGTCGACTCCGAACAGATCGTCACGCAGTTGCGAGCCGAGGGCTACGCGATTGCACCGACTTATGCCGGAGCCGATCTCGTCGTCGTCAACACCTGCGGCTTCATCGATGCGGCGGTCGCGGAGTCGCTCGACGCGATCGGCGAGGCGCTCGCGGAAAACGGCAAGGTGATCGTCACGGGCTGCCTCGGCGCCAAGGACGGCGGCGACTTCGTCCGCGACGCGCATCCGAAGGTGCTCGCGGTCACGGGCCCCCACGCGACGTCCGAAGTGATGGCCGCGGTCCACCGCCACCTGCCCCGGCTCCACGATCCGTTCGCCGATCTCGTCCCGCCCCAGGGGATCAAGCTCACGCCGCAGCACTACGCCTATCTCAAGATCAGCGAAGGCTGCAACCATCGCTGCACGTTCTGCATCATCCCGTCGATGCGCGGCGACCTCGTCAGCCGGCCGATCGGCGAGGTGCTCGCGGAAGCGGAGCGGTTGCTGGATGCGGGGGTGAAGGAGCTCCTCGTGATCTCGCAGGACACGAGCGCGTACGGCGTCGACGTGAAATATCGCACCGGCTTCTGGCAGGGACGGCCGCTCGAGGACGCGAATGGTCGAGCTCGCGACCGCGCTCGATGCGATGGCCCGAGCGCGCGGCGCATGGGTTCGGCTGCACTACGTCTACCCGTACCCGCACGTCGACGACGTGATCGGGCGGATGACCGCCGACCCCGCAGAAGGCGGCCTCCTCCCCTACCTCGACGTGCCGTTCCAGCATGCGAGCCCGCGCATCCTCAAGCTGATGAAGCGGCCCGCGAACGCCGAAGGGACGCTCAAGCGAATCGAGGCGTGGCGCGCGGCACGGCCCGACCTCGTCATCCGCAGCACGTTCATCGCCGGCTTCCCGGGCGAGACCGAGCGCGAGTTCGACGAGCTGCTCGCGTTTCTCGAGGCCGCGCAGCTCGACCGCGTCGGTTGCTTCGCCTATTCACCGGTGGACGGCGCAGCGGCGAACGCGTTGCCGGACCCCGTTCCGGACGAAGTGAAGGAGGAGCGCCGGGCGCGATTCATGGCGGTGCAGGCGAAGATCAGCGCGGCACGGCTCGCCCGGCGCGTCGGGCAGGCAATGAGCGTGCTGGTCGACGGTCATGACGGCGACGTCGCCGTCGCCCGCAGCGCGGCCGACGCGCCGGAAATCGACGGGACGGTCCGCATTGCAGACGGCGCGAGGCTCGCCACGGGCACCTTCGCCCGCGTCGTCGTCACCGGCGCGGCCGAACACGACCTGGAGGCGCGGCCCGAAGCCGACACTCCGCGCGGCGCGACGCGCGCTACGCGGTGACGACCGGGTTCTGCCAGCCGCCCGGCGGAGAAACGAGCACGTCGACTTCCCTCGGTCCCCAGGTGCCCGGCTGGTAGCCGTGGACCGGCGTGTCGGCCGCGAGCACGGGGTCGACGATGCGCCAGGCCTCCTCGACATAGTCTTCGCGCGCGAAGAGCGTCCGGTCGCCGGCCAAAGCGTCTCCGAGCACGCGCTCGTAGGCGTCCACCTCTTCCGCGCCGGGACGGCGGCTCGCGAGGAGCTCGATCTGCTCGCCGGTCATCCGGTCGTCCGGATCCATCACCGTCGCACCCAGCGCGATCGTCATCTCGGGGCTGATGCGGAAGCGCAGGTGATTTGGTACCCCCGTGCATCCGGGAAAGATCTTCGGCGCCCGGCGCAGGCGCACGAAGACCTCGGTGCAGGTGACGGGCAACGCCTTGCCCGCCCGGATGAAGAACGGCACGCCCGCCCAGCGCCACGAGTCGATCTCGAGCCTCACCGCGGCGAAGGTCTCGCGCTGCGAGCCCGCCGCGACGCCAGGCTCCTGCCGGTACCCGGCGAACTGGCCGCGCACGATGTCGTCCGGCGCCAGCGGCGGGATCGACTTCAGCACCTTGACCTTCTCGTCGCGCATCGATTCGCTGTCGGTCCGCGCGGGCGGCTCCATCGCGAGGTTGGCGAGAACCTGGAACAGGTGGTTCTGGATCACGTCGCGCACCGCGCCCGTCTGGTCGTAGAACGCGCCGCGCCCCTGGATGCCGAAGCTCTCGGCCATCGTGATCTGCACGCTCTTCACGAACTTGCGGTTCCAGAACGACTCCAGGAACGCGTTCGCGAAGCGGAAGAAGACCATGTTGTGCACCGGCCGCTTGCCGAGGTAGTGGTCGATGCGGAAGATGCGTTCCTCGTCGAACGACGCCAGAAGGATCCGGTTCAGCGCCTGCGCCGAGGCGAGATCGTGCCCGAACGGCTTCTCGACGACGACGCGCGCGCCCGCCGTGCACCCCGATCTCTCGAGCTGCGTGACGACGGTGCCGAACAGCGCCGGCGGGATCGCGAGGTAGTGCGCGGGATGCCGCGCCGCGCCGAGCTCGCCGCGGATCGCGGCGAACGTCGCCGGGTCGTCGTAGTCGCCGGCCACGTAACGCAACAACTGCGCAAGCCGGTCGAATGCGGCAGCGTCGAAGACGCCGTGCTTCTCCACACTGTCGCGCGCCCGCGCGCGCAGCTGGTCGACACTCCAGTCGGACCGGGCAACGCCGATCACGGGCACGTCCAGATGCCCGCGCTTCAGCATCGCGAGCAACGACGGGAAGATCTTCTTGTGGGCGAGATCGCCGGTGGCGCCGTAGAACACCAACGCGTCCGACGCGGTCGCGTTCATCGTTTCCACAGCCGGAATCCGCCCTTGAACGCGTTCGCGTTGTCGCCGGCGCGGCAACCCGGGGGCAGCTCCTTCAGCAGGTGAACGTTGCCGCCGCCGATGACGATGTCGGTCGGCTGGAAGGCCCCCGCGAGGATGGCGACGACCTCGGCGACGTGCTCGCGCCATTTCCTCTTGCCGAGCCGTTCGAGTCCGCGTTCCCCGACGTAGTCTTCGAACGTCGCTTTCCGGTACGGGGCGTGCGCGAGCTCCATGGGCTCGACTGTCCCGTCGACGATCACCGTGGTGCCGAGGCCGGTTCCCAGGCCGAGGAACAGCAGCGTACCGCTTCGATAGCTGCCGATCGCCTGCATCGCTGCGTCGTTGACGATCCGCACGGGACGCGCGAAGGCCTTTGCGTAGTCGAATCCGACCCACCCCGGCCCGAGGTTGTGCGGCTCGGTGACCGGACGGCTCCGGAACACGACGCCGGGATACCCTATTGCGACCGCGTCATATTTCCAGTCGCTGGCGCATTTCTCGACGCCTGCGACCATGGTCTCGGCGGTAAGTCGCGATCCGGAAGGAAACTCGCGCGCCTCCGTCTGCCCCGTCGCGAGAATCTTGACGTGCGTACCGCCAACGTCGACGACCAGCACCTTCATTGCGTGCCCCTCATCTGTTGCAGCGCGCCTCGTCGCGTCAACGGCGGCGCGGCGCGCGAGACCCGGGAATGCTACACCGCGGGCACGTGCCACGCATGGGCGCCCCACCGGTCGCGGCAGGCGGCACGATATGATGTGGGCACCGAACGGCCGGTCCGTTGCCCCAAAATATCGCGGAGTTCCGATGCAGATCGTGTGTCTCGACCTCGAAGGTGTCCTCGTCCCGGAAATCTGGATCGAATTCGCGGGTCGGACCGGAATCCCGGAGCTCGCGCGAACGACCCGCGACGAACCGAACTACGAAAGGCTGATGGCCGGTCGCCTGGACATGCTGCGGCAGCACGGGCTGGGCCTCGCCGACATCCAGAGCGTGATCACCGCCATGAGGCCGCTGCCCGGCGCCGGGGATTTCCTCGAAAAGCTGCGCGAGACCTACCAGGTGATCATCCTGTCCGACACGTTCTACGAGTTCGCGTGGCCGCTGATGCGGCAGCTCGGGTGGCCGACGCTGTTCTGCCACTCGCTCGAGACCGGTGTCGACGGGATGCTCGCCAACTACCGCCTGCGCATGCCCGACCAGAAGCGCGAGGCGGTGAAGCGCTTCAAGGAGCTCAACTTCCGGCTCGTCGCCGCCGGCGACAGCTACAACGACACGGCGATGCTCGCCGAAGCCCATTGCGGCATCCTGTTCCAACCCCCTGACCACGTCGCGCGCGAGTTCCCGCAGTTTCCGGTCGCCCGGGGCTACGACGAATTGCGCGCGGCCATCGACGCCGGGTTCCGGAACATGCGGAGCTGATCGGAGACGCAGCCTCATGACCGAGGAGGAGCTGCGACTCGCGGAAGCGCGCGACGGGGGCGCGCACTGGCGGCGCTGGGGACCGTACCTGTCCGAGCGTCAATGGGGCACGGTGCGCGAGGACTACAGCCCCGACGGCCATGCCTGGGAATACGTGCCGCATGATCACGCGCGCTCGCGCGCCTACCGCTGGGGCGAGGACGGCATCGCCGGGCTGTGCGACGAGCGCCAGCGGCTGTGTTTCGCGTTGGCGCTGTGGAACGGCGCGGATCCGATCCTGAAGGAGCGGATGTTCGGACTGAGCAGCGCCGAAGGCAACCACGGCGAGGACGTCAAGGAGTGCTACTTCTACCTCGACAACGTGCCCAGCCACGCGTACATGAAGTGCCTGTACAAGTACCCGCAGCGGGCGTTCCCGTACGCAGATCTGGTCGCCACGAACGGCAGGCGCACCCGCGACGAGCCCGAATATGAGCTCCTCGACACCGGCGTCTTCGACGACGACCGCTACTTCGACGTGTTCGTCGAATACGCGAAGGCGCGTCCGGACGACATCCTCGTGCGCATCAGCATCGCCAACCGCGGGCCGGAAGCCGCGTCTCTGCACGTGCTGCCGACGCTCTGGTTCAAGAACGACTGGTCGTGGTTTCCCGCGAATGCGAGGCCCCGCATCGAGATCGCGCGTGCCGCGGATGAAGGGGTCGTGCTGAAGACGACCCACCGCGAGCTGGAACCATACCACCTCTACTGCGAGTCGCCGCAACAGGTGCTCTTCACCGAGAACGAGACGAACACCGAACGGCTCTTCGGCGCCCCGGGCGCGTCGCCGTACGTGAAGGACGCCTTCCACGCGTTCGTCGTCGACGGCCGTACCGAGGCGGTGAATCCGGCGCGCGTCGGAACGAAAGCGGCAGCGCATTACGTGCACAAAATCGGCCCGGGTGAAACGGCCGTGGTCCGGCTGCGCCTTTCTGCGCTTGGCGATCTCGACGCGCCGCTGGCGGCGGAATACGATCGGCTGTTCGCGCGCCGGCGGGAGGAGGCCGACGCGTTCTACCGGCGCATCACGCCGTTCGAGATGCCGGACGACATGCGCAACGTGCAGCGGCAGGCGTTCGCCGGGATGCTGTGGACCAAGCAGTACTACCGGTACTTCGTGCATCGGTGGCTCGCCGGCGATCCCGCGGGGCCGGCGCCCCCCGTCGAGCGCGGGGCGGGACGCAACCACCGGTGGCAGCACCTCGCCGCGGCCGACGTTCTGTCGATGCCGGACAAGTGGGAGTACCCGTGGTTCGCCGCATGGGACACGGCGTTCCACACGGTCGCGTACGCGCTGATCGACCCGGACTTCGCGAAGGACCAGCTGATCCTGCTGCTCCGCGAGTGGTACATGCATCCGAACGGCCAGATCCCGGCCTACGAATGGGAGTTCGGCGACGTCAACCCGCCGGTCCACGCTTGGGCGGCGATCCGCGTCTACCAGATCGAGGGCAAGGTATACGGGCGCCACGACCGGGCCTTCCTCGAGCGCGTGTTCCAGAAGCTGCTGCTCAATTTCACGTGGTGGGTGAATCGGAAGGACCGGGGAGGAAACAACATCTTCCAGGGCGGCTTTCTCGGGCTCGACAACATCGGCGCGTTCGACCGCACGGCCGGACTGCCCGGCGGCGGCGAGCTCGAGCAGGCCGACGGCACGAGCTGGATGGCCATGTACTGCCTCAACATGCTCGCGATCGCACTCGAGCTCGCGCGCGAGGACCCGGTGTACCAGGACATTGCGACGAAGTTCTTCGAGCATTTCGTGCAGATCGGCGCGGCGCTGAACCGGATCGGCGGCACCGAGGGTGGGCTGTGGAGCGCGCACGACGGCTACTACTTCGACCGGCTGAAGATGCCCGACGGGCGCTGCTTCCCGATCTCGGCGTACACGATCGCCGGCCTCGTGCCGGTGTTCGCGGTCGCCGTCGCCGACCAGGACACGATGCAGAGCTTCACCGAGTTCACGGACCGCTTCCGCTGGTTCGCGCGCTATCGACCGGAGCTCTTGGCGGGCCTCGCCGACATCACGCACCACGGGATGGAGAACCGGGTCCGCCTCGCGCTCACGGATTCGACGCGGCTGCGCCGGATCCTCGCGCACGTGCTGGACGAGAGCGGACTGCTGAGCCCGCACGGCGTGCGCTCGGTGTCGAAGCAGCATGCCGCGGCGCCCTTCGAGCTGCGCGTCGACGGTCAGACGTTCACGCTCGACTACACGCCGGCCGAGTCGTCCGTGCCGATGTTCGGCGGCAATTCGAACTGGCGCGGCCCGGTGTGGATGCCGCTCAACTTCCTGCTGATCGAGGCCCTGCAGAAGCACCACTACTTCCTCGGAGACACGTTCACGGTCGAGTGTCCGACGGGCTCGGGGCGCGAGGCGACGCTGTGGGACGTGACGACGGACCTGTCGTACCGGCTGATCCGGCTGTTCCTGCGCGACAGCTCCGGGCGCCGACCGATCCACGGCGACCGTGCAAAGTTCCGCGACGATCCGCATTGGCGCGAACTCGTCCTCTTCCCCGAGTACTTCCACGGTGACACCGGCGAGGGGCTCGGCGCCTCCCACCAGACGGGATGGACGGGACTCGTCGCCAAGCTGATCCAGCAGCATGCCGAGTACGCACTGCAGGGCCGGCGACAGGACCTCGGCCGGACGGCCATCCTCGGCCACAAGCCGACTTCGTCGTGAAGCCGGGAGCCCTCCGGACCCGGAACCGGGCGGGATACAATCGCCCCGGAGCTGTCGGTCGCTGTCCGCTCCGGACCGCGCCCACGAACCATCACAGGGAGTGAACGCGATGCAAAAGCGCCTTTCGTCGTACGCCGTCGCCGGCTTGCTGGTTCTCGTCTTCGCCACCGGCCGGGCGGCCGGTCAACAGCCCGGTACGATGGAGGTTCGCCAGGGCGTGATCGAGCAGATCACGGCGGTGCAGCTGCAGAGCAATCACCACCAGGGCGTCGGAGCGATCGTCGGCGGCTTGGGCGGCCTGGGGATCGGCAGCCTGATCGGCGGGGGCACCGGACGCGACGTGGCGATGGTCGTCGGTGCGCTGGGCGGCGCGCTCGTCGGCAACGAGGTCCAGAAGAAGCACGATCAGCCGGTCGCCGGGCAACAGATCATCGTCCGGGTGCGAAGCGGTGTGCTGGTCGCGGTGACGCAACCCGCCAATCCGAATCTGCGAGCCGGCCAGCGCGTCTACATCGAGGGCAACGGCGAGGGCGCGCGCGTCGTGCCGCAGTGATCGACGACGCGGCGGTCCACGCGCTCCTTGCGGAGCAGTCGGACGCCGCGCTCAGCCGAGCATGGTCGAGCAGGTCAGCGCCCTGCCCTTCCAGAACATTCCGTTCAGCCGGATGCTGAGCTTGCCCAGCGAGTCGAATTTCCTGCCGGTGAACGTCATCAGTGCGGCCGGCCGCGCCCCGCTGCCTTCCTCGCGCTGGATTTCGGTGCACTCGAGCTCCGGCGCATACTTCTTCACGAGCTCCTTCAGCTCGTCGTCGGACGTGCCGGGTGCGATGTTGGCGAGCCAGAGTCTTTCCATGATCGTCCCATCCAGTTTGGCGCGGGGGCCGCGTCGGCCTCCGAACCTGTTAGAACGCATCCGCGTCGAGTTGTCGGCCTCCGTGCGTCGACTCGCCCCGGTCGCATCCCCTTGCCGCTTCGCGGCCGGGCCCTGCTCCCAGGCTCGCGGCGCTGCTCCCAGGCTCACGCCATTATATTGACACCACCGTCGACGTAGAGCGTCTCGCCGGACAGTCGCCGCGCGAATGGCGTGGCGAGATACGCGCAGGTGAAGCCGACGTCCATGATGTCGACCAGCTCGCCGATCGGCGCGCGCTGCTCGACTTCGGTCAAGAGCAGGTCGAAGTCCTTGAGGCCGGACGCCGCACGCGTCTTGAGAGGACCGGGCGAGATCGCGTGCACGCGGATCCCTTTGCCACCCAGCTCGTACGCGAGATAGCGGCAGCACGCTTCGAGCGCCGCCTTCACGGGACCCATGACGCTGTACGTGGGTATCACCTTGTTGGCGCCGTGATAGCTCATCGCGAACATCGTACCGCCGTTCGTCATCAGCGGCGCCGCGAGCCGCGCCATCCGGACGAACGAATGGCACGACACATCCATTGCCTTGGCGAAGCCCTCCGCCGAGCAATTGAGGAGCCCGCCCTGCAGGTCGGCCTTCGGCGCGAACGCGATCGAGTGCACGAGGATGTCGAGCCGGCCCCACTGCCGGGTGATCGCGTCGAACACCGCCTCGAGCTCGCCCGGAACGCTGACGTCGAGCGGCAGGAAGAGCGGGGCCTCGAGCGCACGCGCCAACGGCTCGACGAACGGTCGCGCCTTTTCATTGAGGTACGTCAGCGCCAAGTCCGCACCTAGCTCGCGAAAGGCCTTCGCGCAGCCGTACGCGATCGAGTGCTCGTTGGCCACACCCACCACCAGGGCCTTGCTGCCCTTCAGCACGGGGCGCGGAATGTCCACGGTCATGACGCTTGCTCCTTCAGGCCGATTCGAGCAGGTGCCGGGTGTGGCGCGCGATCATCAGCTCTTCGTTGGTCGGGATCACCCACACCGAGACGCGACTCGCAGAGGTGCTGATGCGCGGGCCGCCGGAGTCGTTGGCCGCGGGATCGAGCGTGACGCCGAGCCACGCCGCGTCGCGACACACGCGCTCGCGCAGGCCGCGGCTGTTCTCGCCGATGCCGGCCGTGAACACGATCGCGTCGAGCCCGCCGAGCGCGGCCGCGAGCGAGCCGAGCTCGCGGCCGATCCGGTAGACGAAGAGGTCGATCGCCGCCTTCGCGCCGGGCTCGGCGCTCGCTTCGAGCGTGCGCATGTCGCTGGAGATCCCCGACACGCCCAGCAGGCCCGACTGCTGGTAGATCAGCTTCTCGATGGCGCGCGCGTCCATCCTGAGCTCGTCCATCAGGTAGAGGATCACGCCGGGATCGAGATTGCCGCAGCGCGTGCCCATCGGCAGCCCGTCGGCGGCGGTGAATCCCATCGTGCTCGCGACGCTGTGCCCATCCGCGATCGCGCACATGCTGGAGCCGTTGCCGAGGTGCAGCACCACGGTCCGGCCGCGCGCCGCGCGTGCGTCGTACTGCGGCAGCACGCTCGCGACGTACTCGTACGACAGCCCGTGGAAGCCGTACCGGCGCACGCCGCGGTCGGTGATCGTCTTCGGCAGCGCGAACGCCTGCGCGACCGCCGGCGCCCCGCGATGGAACGCGGTGTCGAAGCACGCGACCTGCGGCAGCTGCGGCGAGCGTTCGAGCAGCGCCCTGATCGGCGCGAGGTTGTGCGGCTGGTGCAGCGGCGCGAGCGGTATGTATTTTTCCAGCGCCGCGAGCACCGCGGCGTCGAGCCGCACCGGATGCGAGTACTCGAGCCCGCCGTGCACGACGCGATGGCCGATGGCGACGAGGCGAAGCTCGGTGAGCTCGGCGCGCAGGAATGCGACCAGGTGATCGAGCGCGCCGTCGTGGCCGAGCTGCGACGCCTTCGCCCCACGACTTCTCGCCGATCACCCTGCCCTCGCCGTCCTTCGCCACGAAGCGCGGCGCGGTGTACAGGCCTTCCGCCTGCCCGCGCGCGGCGAGCTCCAGCGCATCGCCGCGCTCGACGAACAGCGAGAACTTGAGGCTCGACGAGCCCGCGTTCAGTACGGCGATCGCGTCGTTCACGTCAGACCACCGCTTTAATGCCGGCCTCGCGCCGGGACTGCGCGACGAGCGACGCGATCGCGCACGACGCGAGCCGCGTCGTGACCGAATCGGCGCGGCTCGTCAGGATGATCGGAACCCGTGCGCCCAGCACGATGCCCGCCGCATCGGCCCGCGCGAGGAACGACAGGCTCTTCGCCAGCATGTTGCCGGCCTCGAGATCCGGAACGACGAGCACGTTCGCGCGCCCGGCGACCGGCGAATCGATCTTCTTGATCGCCTTCGATTCGAGGCTGATCGCGTTGTCGAGCGCCAGCGGCCCGTCGACGATCGCGCCGGTGATCTGGCCGCGATCGGCCATCTTGCACAGCGCGCCGGCCTCGACGGTCGACGGCACCTTCGGGTTGACGGTCTCCATCGCCGACAGGATCGCGACACGCACTTCCGGAAACCGCATCGCATGCGCGAGATCGATCGCGTTCTGGATGATGTCGACCTTGTCCTCCATCGTCGGTGCGATGTTGACGGCCGCATCGGTGACGATCAGCGTTTCGGCGTAGGTCGGGACGTCCATCACGAAGCAGTGGCTGACGCGGCGCGCGGTCCGTATTCCCGTTTCGCGCCTGACCACCGCGCCCATCAGCTCGTCGGTGTGGAGGCTCCCCTTCATCAGCGCCTCCGCCTTGCCTTGACGCACCAAGGCGACGGCCTTTTCGGCGGAATCCTGGCTGTGCTCGGCATCGACGATCGGCAGCCCGGCGATGTCGATGCCGAACTGCTTGGCGACCGCCTCGATCCGCGCCCGCGGACCGACGAGGATGGGTGCGATCAAACCCAGCTGCCCCGCCTCGACGGCACCCCGCAGCGAGCTCTCGTCGCACGGGTGCGCGACCGCCGTGGGCGTGGGCGGCAGCGCCTTGCAGAAGTCGAGCAGGCGCTGGTATTTGACGTGTTCGCGTTCCATTGGAGATCTCCGGTTATGCGCGGACCCGCTGGCGCTTCGCAGACGGCTTCTTCACTGGCTTCCGCGCCGTCTTTGCGGGCACGGCGCGGCGCCCGCGCATAGGCTCGACGTGGAGCGTCTCGCCGATGTTCGCGAGCATCGCCAGCTGCTCGGACGACGGCTTGGCCCGCTGCATGCGCTCGTCGGCCAGGAGCCGCCGGGCCAGCGTGATCAGCCTCTCGCGATCGTCCGGGTCGCGCAGCAGGATCGGCAGCGCCGCGATCGCGCGCTCGGGCTCGTAGCGGACGATGATCTCCTGCTCGCCGCGAATGCGCCGCCATTGGGCGGGCGTCACATCGGGGAGCAGGTCGCCGTATTCGCCGATCAGCTCCTGCTTCAGCGCGAGCCGGGCGAGCGGCAGCGGGGCTCCGCGCTTCGCGAGCAGCGCACCGACGCGGGCCAGCGCCTCGGAGTAGCCGCCCTCCTCGATCGACGCGAGCGCTTCCTGGACGAACGGCAGCTCGCGCGGCTCGGCGATTTGCGCGAACTCGCGCTCCTCGGCCTCGTGCTTGTCGGCGAGGTACAGCGAGAACACGTTGCCGTACGTCTGGAAGAACGTCGCCTCGCTCATCGCGTCGCGGACGCCGCGGTAGTAGTCGAGCGACGCGCTGATCGCCCTCGGAGACCATCGCCTCGACCTTGCGCGCCGGGGCGTCGGCGTCGACCTTCTGGCGCTGCGCCTTCACGGTCTCCGCCGCCGGACGCGAGCCACGCGAGCCACGGATTGAGATCCGAGAACGCCCAGCGCTGGAAGCGCAGCGGATGGAAGTTGCGCGAGAGCTTCGCCGTCAGTTCGTTGCCCATCGACTGGACCAGCGGCTGCGCGAAAAGCTCGTACGCGCGCTGGTTGAACTCGGACAGCGCGGCGACCGCCTCGAACGGCTTCTCGTCGGCGCGCTGGAAGCGGTTGAGCCGCGCGGCGACCTCCTCGAGCCGGCGCTCGGTGAACTCGACTTCGTACTCGACCTTGCCGTTGCGCCCCTTGACCTCGCGTATGTCCATTCCGTAGAGGCCGGGCGGGAGCGCCTCGATCGACTTCAGCACGGAGACGATCTGCGCGTGCTCCTTCTTGGCGACCTTACCGGAAACGAAGATGCCGAGGTGGCCGATGTCCTTGTGCAGCAGGCCGACGATCACCTGTCCGCGCGCCTTGATCTCGTCGGTCGAGCCGTAGACGTCGGCGACCCAGTTGAACGCCTGCTCCGGCGGCGTGATGTTGTCGCCCATCGACGCGAACAGGACGATGGGCGCCTTGATCTCGCGCAGGTCGAACGCCTTCCCGCCCTTCATCTGCACGCCGCCCGTCCACAGCTTGTTGCCGACGAAGAGGTTGCGCGTGATCCACTCGATCTCCTCGCGGTTCATCAGGTAGAAGCCGCCCCACCAGCGCTCGAATTCGAGGAAGCGCGGCGGTTCGGTGTCGACGTTCGCGAACAGGTGGTAGTACTTGTCCCAGAAGGTGTTGGCCGGGTTGAGGTTCTCGAAATTCTCGACCAGATAGGCGCCGTCGAACACGCCGTCGCCCATGTCGGCGGCGAACGACGAGAGCCACGTGCCGCCGAGCATCCCGCCGGCGTAGCGCATCGGGTTGTCGCCGGCGCCTTCCTCCCACGCGCCGCCCCAGTACGACATCGGCGCGCCGTTGATCACGATCGGGCCGGTGTCGTCCGGTCCCGCGGCGGCGAGCATCATCGCCGCCCAGCCGCCCTGGCAGTTGCCGATGATCGCCGGCTTCGGGCTGTCCGGATGCAGCTCGCGCACCTTGCGGACGAACTGCTGTTCCGCCGCGCAGACATCGAGCAGCGTCTGGCCGGGCTCGGGATCGGGAAAGAAGATCACGAAATAGACCGGGTGGCCCTCGCGCAGCGCGACGCCCACCTGCGAGTCGTCCTTGAAGCCGCCGATCCCGGGTCCGTGGCCCGCGCGCGGATCGATGATCATGTACGGCCGCCGCTTCGGGTCGACGGTCACGCCTTCCGGCGGGACGATCCGCACCAGCGCGTAGTTGACGGGCTGCTGGAGGCTGCGGCCGTCGACGACCGTTTCGTACTCGAAGTGCAGCACCGGCGGGAGCCCCTGCCGGTTGCGCTCGACGAAGTTGTTGCCGCGCTCGCGCAGCGTGTCCCAGAACAGGATCGAGCGTTGCGCGAAATCGGTCGAGTATTCGTACCAGTTCGACCAGACGTCCCACGGTGCCACCGGCTTCTCGGCGAGTCCGGCGACGTTGTCGTTGAAGGCCTTCGTCAGCCGTTCGGTGAAAAGCTCCTGTGCGACCTTGGTCCGCTTCTGGAAGACCTGCGCGACCTTGCTCGATATGTCGTAGCTGTGTGCGAGTTGCTTCATGGAATCCATGGTGGGGCCTCGATACGGTGCGACTGCGAAAGCCGAACATTCGACGCCGCCGCGGAGACATTGGTTCATTCTCCCACAGGCCAGTTGACGGTCCGTTGACGCGGGTCAACACGCCGGGGGCCAAGCCCCTGCGGACGATGTTGACCCGTATCAAACAATGTGGCAGGTCCCTGCGGAGAATGACGGAAACGCCCGTTTGCGCGCCCGGCGCGGGCCGGATGGACAGGCGGCTGTTGCCGGCGGGCGATCGACCCCCTGCGCATGCGACCGGCGGTTCGCTTCCAGGCGCGGGGCCGCGTCCGGGCCGCCCGCCAGGATCGTTGCGCCGCCACACGCGGCCGTCCGGCGATTGCGCGCGGCGCCAAAGACGGCTACTTTCGAGTCGGCTGACCAACGCCTGGCGCGAGGCCAACGATGAGCATCGTCGAAATCACCTATCGGTACGACACCAGCGAGACCACCGACCGGCCGCGGCCGGCCGATGCAATCGCGGCACGGGACCGCCTCGACACGGGGAGCCGCACGTTCGCCGCACTTCTGGACAATCTGATCGAAGGGACCGGCACTGCGCGGCGGATCATCGCTGTGGACCCGCGCGATCTCGGGCTCACGCCGGGCGACCGGCGCGCGCCGAGCCAGCGTCCCTACGCGGCGGTGCTGGGCTGCTCCGACGCACGCGTGCCGATCGAGCTGATCTTCAGCGAGGGACCGAACGACCTGTTCGTCGTCCGCGTCGCCGGCAACGGCCTCGGCAGCGAAGTGCTCGGGCAGCCTCAAGTACGCGGTCGACCACCTCGGGGAGAGCCTCAAGCTCGTCGTCGTCCTCGGCCACAGCGGCTGCGGTGCCGTGTCGGCTGCGGTGGACGTCTTCCTCAACCCGCGGGCGTATCTCTCGCTCGCCGCCAAGCACTCGCTGCGCAACATCCTCGATCGGCTGCTCGTCGTCGTCCACGCTGCGGCGAAGAGGATGACGGCCGTCATGGGGCAGGAGGTCACGCGCCGCCCGGGTTACCGCGAAGCGCTGATCGAGGCGGCGATCGTGTCGAATGCCGCGCTCGCGGCCCACACGGTGCAGCAGGAGTTCGGCAACCGGCGATCCGCACGGCCTGCGGGCGGCCTACGGCGTCTATCTGCTCTCCGAGCGGCGGATCTGGGCGCCCCGCGCCGGCAGCGCGGAGTGCGGCGGACTCGCCCATCCGCCGCAGGACGCCGCGGATTTCGACGAGTTCGCGGATGCGGTCGTGCGCTCGGATCGCATCAAGTCCCTCCTCTGATGAAGCGCCTGGCGTGGGCCGAACGTCCGGCGAGAGCGCTCGCCGCGTGCGCGCTCGCGGCGGTCGCCGCGCCGCGCACCGCGCAGGACATCGAGCCGCGCGCGTACTCGAACGCGCCGGTCGGCGTGAACTTCCTGATTGCCGGCTGGGTCTACACGCGCGGCGGCCTGTCGTTCGATCCGTCGCTGCCCGTCACCGACGAGAACCTCCGCACGTCCAGCGCGGTCGTCGCCTACGCGCGCGTGCTCGACCTGTGGGGAATGTCGGGCAAGTTCGACGTGATCGCGCCCTACACGTGGCTGTCCGGATCCGCGAACTACAACGGCGCGCCCGTCGAGCGCGTCGTCAATGGCTTCGTCGATCCGGCCTTCCGACTGATCGGTCAACCTCTATGGCGCGCCCGCGCTGACGCTCAAGGAATTCGCCGACTACGAGCAGGATCTGATCGTCGGCGCGAGCCTTCGGGTGATCCGCGCCTGCCGGACAGTACGACGACAGCCGCGTCGTCAACCTCGGAATGAACCGGTGGTCGTTCAAGCCGGAGGTCGGCGTGTCGAAGGCAGCGGGACCGTGGACGCTGGAACTCACGCTCGCCGCAACGTTCTTCACCGAGAACACGGACTTCTACAACGGCGGCACCCGGGCGCAGGACCCGCTCTATTCCGTCCAGGGGCACGCGATCTACGCGTTCCGGTCGGGCATCTGGGGGTCGTTCGACGCGACGTACTTCGCCGGGGGCCGGACGACGCTGAACGGGCGTCCTCGGCAGCGACCTGCAGCAGAACTGGCGCCTGGGCGCCACGCTCGTCGCTTCCGGTGGACGTCCGCAACTCCGTCAAGCTCTACGCGAGCAGCGGCGTGTCGGCGCGCACCGGCAACAACTTCGACGTGCTCGGGATCGCGTGGCAGCACCGCTGGGGCGGCGGCCTCTGACGCGCGTCAATCGGCGACGCGCGGCCCGCACCGACGGCGACCTCCCAGATGTCGCTCAGCCGAAGACGGCAAGCCGAAGGACCGAGATGTCGGGCACGCTATGCGGCGCCCCCACATCTCCGCGCCGTCCCCGGATTGACCTGTGTCAACGCCGATGAATCCGGGGGACTATGATGACCTTCGACGCACCCGAGGGACGAGTGCGCGGAAGGCGGCGCCGCCGCACGGGTCTGCTCGAGCTTCCGAATGCTCGGGGCGGTGGACCTGGTGCACATCGAGACGAAACCGGCAAAGGAGAATGTGATGGCAAGCAAAGGGATATTGAGGATCGCGACGCTCGCGGCGTGCCTGGCGGTGGCGTCGATGACGGGCGTTGTCCGTGCCGAGGAAGTGCCGCTCATCACCGGCGAGCATTGGACGAAGTCGTCGGAAGAGGTGAAGAAGGTCTACCTGATCGGCATCGCGAACGTCGCCCAGGTCGAGACGGCCTACCAGGCGGGGAACGCGCCGTCCGACGCCCAGAGCGTCGTTCCGCGGCTCGTCAAAGGCCTGAAGGGGCAGACGCTCGACAGCGTGCGCGACGGGCTCAACAAGTGGTACGCCGCGCACCCCGATCAACTGCAGCGTCCGGTCATCGAGACCCTATGGTTCGAGATGGTCGTGCCGGGACTGAAGAAACCCAGCTAACGGAGGCGGAAGATGAAACGCATTGGGACCATTGCCGCAATCGCGGCGGTGGCGGGCTTCGTCGGATGCACGACGATGACGCCGCAGCAGCAGGGAACGGTTTCGGGCGCGGCGATCGGTGCCGCGGCCGGCGCCGGCATCGCGGCGATCTCCGGTGGCAGCGGCTGGACCGGCGCGGCGGTCGGCGCCGTCGTCGGCGGCGTCGCCGGCAACATCAAGGGCAGCAAGCAGCAGTGAAATCGGACCGGCGCGGCTCGCGATCGCCGCGCTGGTCCGCCATATCGGACTGGCGCTGCGGCGCCGGAGGTCGGCGTTCCCGTCAGGTCACGACCAGGATCCACGCCGTGCCGACCGTCATGAACACCGCGAGGAAGAACAGCGTCATGACGAGGCCCAGCCGATAGAGCTCGCGCTGGGTGAGGTAGCCGCTCCCGACGAAGATGACGTTCTGGCTCCCGCCCTGCGGCGTGATCACCGAGAAGTAGCTGCTCGCGAACAGCAGCGCGAAGGCCATCAGCGGCGCCGGCACGCCACCGCGGACGCCCACGTCGAGGAACACGCCCAGCAGCGCCAGCACCTGCGACGACTGGCTGACGAACATGTAGTGGATCGCGACGTAGAGCACGACCAGCGCGACGTAGGTCACCGGCCACGACAAGCCCGCCCAGCTGCGCCGCGAGGTGCTGGCCCGCGTAGCCCATGAAGCCGAGCTCGTTCAGCTGGCCGGAGAGGGCGAACAGCACCGCGAGCCAGAGAAACGTCGCCAGCGTGTCGCCCTGCTTGGCGATGTCGTCCATCGTGAGGACGTTCGTCATCAGCAGCACGCCGAGCCCGGCGAAGGCGATGCTGGTCACGTTGAGCTTGAGCGAGTCGGCGAAGATCCAGCCGGCGACCATCAGCACGAATGCCGCCGCGGTGATCTTCTCGTCACGGGTCAGGGGCCCCATCGCCGCCAATGCCGTACGCGCGGCGGCGGGCGCATCCGGCGTCGCACCCACGCCGGGCGGAAACAGCCGCGCCACGACGAGCGGCAGCAGGACGATGGCCGTCAGCGCCGGGACCGACGCCGCGACGAGCCACTTGCCGAAGCCGATGTCGAGGCCGAAATCCCGCGCCACCTGCAGGCCGATCGGATTCGCCGATGTCGCCGTCATCCACAGCGCCGAGGAGACGGCGAGGCTCGCCATCCCGCAGAACATCAGATAGCCGCCCAGCCGGCGGCCCTCGGGATCTTCGGGCCGCGAGCCCGAGCCCTGCGCGACCGAAAGCACGACCGGAAAGAGGACGCCGCCGCGCGCCGTGTTGCTCGGAAACGCCGGCGCGATCACCGCGTCGGTCAGGACGATGCTGTAGGCGAGCCCGAGCGACGAGCGACCGAAAAGGCTCACCATGAACAGGCTGATCCGATGTCCCAGTCCGGACTTCACCACGGCCTGCGCGACGAGAAACGCGATCACCACGAGCAGCACGCTGGCGTTGGCGAAGCCGCCGAACGCCTGCGCCGGCGAGATCGTTCCGGTGAGCACCGCCGCGGCGACCGCCAGCATCGTCGACGTCAGCAGCGGAAATGCACCGATCAGCACCGACGCGATGGCCGCGACGAACACGGCGAACAAGTGCCAGGCCGGCGCGGTGAGACCTGCCGGGACCGGCGTCAACCAGAGACCGACGACGATGACGAAAGGCAGCGCGCCGCGCACGAGCAGTAGGGGACGCGTCACGGCTTGCGCCTCCGGTGCGGCGGGCGGCGCCTGCGGCTGCCCGATGCGCACGCGGCCCTTCAGGCCCGACGAGCGCCCCTGCACGGTGCCGTCCTCCGCCTCCAGCACGTACTGCCACGAGAATTCGTAGGTGCCGGTCGCGCCCGCGTAGCGCCCGGTCCCGCCGACGAACGTCCCCTCGATCCGATTGCCCGTCGCCGTGCCCTCGCCGCGCAGCTCGCTGTAGACCTGGTCGCCATTCTCGTCCGTCCAGACGGCGCGGCCCACCATGCCCGTCGCGCTGTCGACGAGCGCGATCACTTCCGCGCGGAAGCCGACACCGGGACGCGACGGGCCCGGCAAGCAGCAGCGACCCCGTGAGGTCGATCAGGGCGACGCGACGGCCAGTCCCGAAATCGAGCGAGTGCCGCCGGCCCGAGGCGTTCCACGAGCCCTGGAATTCGTGCCAGCCGCCGGCGGCGGTCTGCGCGTCTTTGGGAGTTGGCGCGGGACCGCACGCGGCCAGCGCCGCGATGGCCGCGGTCCCGGCGAAACGCGCGAAGAATTGGCGCCATCTCGGCATAACTCGCGCTACACCTGACCTTCCCTCAGCGACAGCGTGACGTGCACGGTCCCACCCTCGAGGCGCTTGCGCATCGGCAATCCGGAACGCTCGAACACCCTGAGCATGGATTTGTTCCCACCGAGGACGTCGGCCTCGAACGAGGCGATGCCCTTGGCGCGGGCGATTCCGGCGAGATGGTTCAGCACGCGGCCCGCGATGCCTAGACCGTGGTAGTCCTCTTCGACCATGAACGCCACCTCGGCCGACCGCTCGCCCTGCACGGAGCCCGATACGATGTAGCGGCCGGCGCCGATCACGGTCTCGTCCGAGCCGGCACCGAGGGTCACGACCAAGGCAACCTCCTGCTCCGGGTCGAACCGCATGACACGGTCGAGGCCCGCCTCCGTGAGCTCGGTCCGATAGCTGAAGAGCCGCAGGTAGATCGACTCCCGGTCGAGCTGCCGGATGGCCCTGGCCATTCTCTCACGGTCGTCGGGGCGCAGCGCGCGGATCGTCACCGCGAGGCCGTTCCGCAGCGTCTCGGCGCACGCGTAATCGCGCAGCTCGCCCATCGTCGGCCCGACGTTCAGCGGTTCCTCACTCTGGCGTCGCGAGCACCCAACCGGATCCCGCTAGAACTTCTCGGGAATGATCTTGACCGAATCGGCCAGCGGTTGCGCGCGCACCTTGCGCTTCGGCAGCGTCACCTTCTCGCGCTTCGGAGCCTCGTACGGGATGCGCGAGAGCAGGTGCGCGATGATGTTGAGCCGCACGCGCTGCTTGTCCTCCGAGCGCGCGACGTACCACGGCGCCCACGAGGTATCGGTCGTCGCGAACATGTCGTCGCGCGCCTTCGAGTAGTCGTCCCAGTGCGTGTACGACTTGATGTCCATCGGCGAGAGCTTCCAGATCTTGCGTCCGTCGTCGATGCGGGCCGTCGAGCCGGCGCGTCTGCTCTTCCGGGCTCACCTCCAGCCAGTACTTGAGCAGGATGATGCCGGATTGGACCATCAGCTTCTCGAACAGCGGCACCACCTGCAGGAAGCCCTTCGCCTGCTCCTCGGTGCAGAAGCCCATCACGCGCTCGACACCGGCACGGTTGTACCAGCTGCGGTCGAAGATCACGATCTCGCCGGCAGCAGGCAGGTGCGGCAGATAGCGCTGCGCGTACATCTGCGACTTCTCGCGCTCGGTCGGCGTCGGCAGCGCAATCGACGCGGAAGACCCGCGGGCTCACGCGCTCGGTGATCGCCTTGATCGTTCCGCCCTTGCCGGCGCCGTCGCGCCCCTCGAAGAGGACGCAGACCTTGAGGCCCTTCTTCACCACCCATTGCTGCAGGTTCACGAGCTCGACGTGGAGCTTCTTCATTTCCTTCGCGTACTCCTTGGCCGAAATCTTGCCGTCGCGCGACGAACTGCCGCCGACCTCCGTCCCCGCCTTGGCCGCGTCGCCTTTGCCCTTCTTCGCCTTGCCCTTGCGTTCATCCTTCTTTGCCGCGTTCTTCTTTGCCATCTTCGTCTCCATCGAGTCACTGCGCCGGATCATTCGTTGTTCAACGCGAGCGGGCAAGCGTCGGATCCTTCCTTGCCCATCCTTCTATCATTGCGACGCCAGGGGCTCCATCGCCGGCTGGTCGAATCCGCCGCCGAGCGCGAGGTACAGGTTGACGCGCTGCGCGAGCCGCTCGCTCTGCACGCGCAGGCGCGCCGAGCGCGCCGAGTACAGCGCGAGCTGGTTCTGCTCGACCGCGCGCAGGTCGATGGCGCCGACGCGGTACTGGATCTGTGCCAGCTCGACGGCGCGTTCGTTGTCGCGGATGGTGGCCTCGAGTATGGCGTCGCGCTCGCGCAGCGCGTTCTCGGCGGCCAGCGCGCCTTCGACTTCGCCGAACGCACGCTGCCCCGCACGCGCGTACTCGGCGACCGCCTGCCTTTGCTCGGCCGTGCGAATCTCGACCTGCGCGCGCAGCGCGCCGCCCTGATACAGCGGCGCGATCAGGTTGCCGCCGAAGCTCCAGATCGGGTTGCTCGTGTCCTTCAGGACGATCAGCTCGCTCGACACGCTGCTGCCCCCTGCGGTCAGGCTGATGCGCGGAAGCTGCGCCGCGCGGGCTTCGCCGACCCGGTTGAACGCCGCGGCGACGCGGCGCTCGGCGGCGATCAGGTCGGGCCGGCGCTCCAGCAGCTGCGAGGGCATACCGACCGGCACCGGCGGCGGCATCGGCGCGAGACTCGCGGCGACTGCGATCTCGGCGGCCGGATAGCGACCCAGGAGGAGTTCGAGCGCACGCAACGCCTGCTCGCGCGACAGTTCGACCTGCCGCAAGGCGTCGCGATAGGTGCCGACCGTGGCCCGCGCCTGCGCCACCGCCTGCTCGTTGCCGTTGCCGACGCGCAACCGCTCCTGCGCGACCCCGAGCAGCGACTCCGACGAGCGCAACGCGCCCTGCGTGATCGCGCGCTGCATTCCCGCCTCGATGGCGATGAACCAGCTCTTGGTCACCGTTGCGGCGATGGATTGGCGTGCGTATGCGAAATCGGCCCCGACGGCCACGGATTGCTGCTCCGCCGCGGCGCCTCCGTAGCGCACGCGGCCCCACACGTCGAGCTCCAGCGACGCATTCAACCAGATGCCGTCCAGGCCGCCGCTGCCGCCCGACTTGCCACCGCCCATCGCGAACACGCCCACCGACGGAAGCAACGAGGCGTTCGCCACCTTCACGTAGCCGGCGGCCTGCTCGACGCGCGCCGCCGCCACCTGCAGATCTGCGTTGTAGGCCAGCGCCTCGTCGACCAGCGCGGACAGCGTGGGATCGTCGAACGACGCCAGCCAATGGTCGGCGACGGGCGCTACCGGGCCGCCGTCGGCCGCGCGCGCCACCACTGCGCCGCCGGCCTTCCACGCCGCCGGCACCGTCGTGTGCGGCAAGGCCTCCTTCTGAAGCTCTTCCGTCGTCGGCGGAGGGTTGAGCGCGCAGCCTGTCACGGCAGCCGCGAGGGCAGCCGCGAGGAATCTCCGGCGGAGGGGACGCGCGCGCATCAGTGCAGCTTCAACACGAGGTAATCGGTGATCGAGCCGACGCGCAGGATCACCATGCGCAGGATATGAATCGCCGCCGCGTGCTCGGTGTAGATCGCGCCGGCGCCATCCGCTCCCGCGGCAAGGAACAGCTCGCGGTCACGCTCGGCGACGTCGAACTTGACGGGGAAGCGGCCCGGCACCTGCGGATAGGCGCCGGTCTGCGGCAGCGTGCCCGACTGCGCGCACCTGCCCCTGGCCCTGCGCCCACACGATGGAGTCCACCTTCGCCTTGATGATCGCGACCGGGGTACGTCTTGAGCGCGAACTCCGCCGCGTTGCCGGGCTCGACCAGCGGCAATTCGTTCTGCGCGTAGAGCGCGATCACCTGGTAGGTCTCCTCGACGAAGCTCATCGCGGGGGCCACCGGGAACGCGGTCACGTACGAGCCGGGCCGCAACTGGACGTTGATCGCGTAGCCGCTGGTCGGCGCATAGACGGCCGTCTGGTCGAGGTTCCACTGCGCGTTGGCGAGATCCGCGCGGCTCGACGTCGACCTGCGCCTTGGCGGTCGCGAGTTGCGCCCGCGCCGCCGCGACCGACGCCTGTTCGCCGTTCACCTGTCCGGAGAGCTTCTGCGCGACCTGCGCCTCGTTCGCCGTCGCGGTCGCGATCTGCGCCTCGAGCTCGATCACGTTGGCCTCGGCCTGCTCCAGCGCGAAGCGGTCGCCGGCTCCGGTGGCCACCAGTTCCCGGTTCTGCCGGACGCGCAGCCGCGCGAGTTCGAGTCTCGGCTGCAGCGCGCTGACCTGTCGCGCTGGCGGACTTCAGTTGCTCCTGCAATTGCCGCGCGCCGGCCGAGGCATCCACCAGGCCCGCGCCGGCCTGCGCGAACTTCGCCTCGTCGGCCGCGAGCTTCGCCTTGGCGACGTTGAGATCGTTCTGGTACTGGCGTCGGGTCGATGCGGAACAGCAACTCGCCCTTCTTGACCAGCCGATTGGGCTCGACCGGCACCTCGATCACGCGTCCCCGCACCTGCGGGATCACCTGCACGACGTACTTGATGACGCGCACGTCGGCCGACGACGGCGCGACGACGTTGAGCGTCAGGATCAGCGCGGTCATTGCGACGATCGGGATGATGACGACCGTCACCTGCGTCGCGGTGTTCCACGGCAGCCACTTGAACTTGATGAAGATCAGCCAGACGAAGAACGCGTAGATTGCGAGCAGCAGGGCTTCCATCAGGCGCTCCCTGCCTTCCCGGCAGATCCGGAGGGTGCCGGCTGCGCCGCCGCAGACGCGGCCGGCGCCGGCATCGCTGCCGCCAGGTCGCGGCGCAGCGCCTTGAGCTCCGGCGTCAGCGTTCCCTTGGCGGCCATCGCATCGAGCTCCTCGCGCAGGTGCGCAAGCTCATGCTCCAGCAGCTCTCCCGCCTGCGCCTTTTCGCCTGTTTCGCGGAAATAGTCCTCGTGCTTGTCGGTGCCGTAGGCGATCTGGTAGCCGACCGGCTTGACGTACGCCCACAGCCACGCGATCGGCCATAGCAAACCGCCGAACACCAGCGACAGCAGGCACAGCACCTGGATGGCGTCCCGCTGCGGATGGTGGCGCTTGTGGGCGATCTTCTCCGGCAGCACGTGCACCATCCAGAACAGCACGATCCCGCCGATCGGGACGGCGCAGATGACGAACCACGCAAGACCCATCGCCGCCGAGTCCATCATCTCGGGCGGGAGGAACGATGCGTGCGCGATTGGCGGGAAGGCGAGGCCGGCCACGGCGAGCGCCGCGGCGCCGACAGCGGCATACGGCGCTGGTGTGGACATTCGGGATTTCATCGGGAACGGATCTCCTTGTGTGGCCAGCCCGCACGCGTGGGACTGCGCCACGTTACTCCACGTCTGCGGGACCGTGTCTCGGCACTGGGGCCCCGAAGCCTGCTCGCAAGCCTCCCAGATGCCGGGAGGCGATTATCCCATACGAATGGCGGCGGGCCGGCTCCCATAGGATTCCGTCAGCACGGGCTCGAATCCGCCCGGCAGCGCGTACATCTGGTTTCCCCATCGGATCTACGGTCCGAAGAGCGCCGGGACGATGTCCACGAACAGGATCTTCACGATGGTCATGCCCGGAAAGATCATCGCGTAGCCGATGTCCGGCCGGTCGGTCGGCGCGAGCTTGTTCGAGTAGGCGAGGATCGCCGGATTGCCGCAGGCGCCCGCGACGATGCCCGCCACCTCGTCGTACGGCATCCGGAAGACGAACAGGCCGAGGATCAGGATCGGCACGACGAGCGCGATCAGCACGACCGCCCCGAGGCCCAGCATCGTGAAACCGGTCTCGGTGACCGTCGCGGCGAACTTGGGCCCCGAGGACATCCCGACCTGCGCGAGAAACAGCGTGAGCCCGAGGTTGCGGAGCACGAGGTTGGCGGACAGCGGGATGGTCCAGTTCATGCCGCCGGTGCGGCGCAGGTTGCCGAGGATCAGCGCCATGATCAGCACGCCCGACAACCCCACCGAGAGCTTGCCGATGAAGGGAAGCGGAATCTGGATCGCGCCGATCAGGAAGCCGAGCGCCATGCCGATGCCGATCGAGATGTAGCTGAATTCCGCGGTGCCCTTGATCGAGTCGCCGAAGTACTTGCGCATCGCCGCGAAATCGCCGCGATTGGCGAGCACGCCGACGCGGTCGCCGAACTCGAGCACGAGATCCGGGCGCGGCAGGATGTCGGCGTCGCCGCGGCGGACCTGGACGAGGACGGACGCCTTCTCGCCCGGCAGGTCGAGATCGCCCAGCGCCCTGCCGACCACGGTCGGGCGCGAGGCAAACACGCGCAGATAGTCGAGGTCCCGGCGGTCCTTGACCAGGCGGCCGTGCGCGGCCTCGCCGAGGATTTCGCCCGCCTTCGCGAGCGCCTCCTTGGTGGGGGCGATGGCGAGCAGGACGTCGTTTTCGGCGACGACGGAGTTGGGGGAGGCCGGCTCGTTGCGGCTCTCGCGACGCAGCGCGACGATCTGCACCCCGGCCGGCAGCGCGGCCATCACTTCGCCGACGGTCTTGCCGAAAAGATCCGGGTTGTGCAGCGCGATTTCGAGCATTTCGAGACCGCTGGACGTTGGCGCCTCGATCTTCGGCTTCAGGATCATGAACGCGATGTAGAGGAACAGGATCGGCCCGGCCACGCCGAACGGATAGGACACCGAATAGCCCACCGCCGGGTCGTCGTTGCCGAGCGTCGCGATCGCCGCCTGCAGCGTCGGCGTGCTGGTCCCGGAACCGGCGAACAGCCCCAGCGCGAAGCCGAGGTCGAGGCCCATCGTCTTCACGAACACGAGGCTCACCGCGCCCGCCGACAGCACGCCGATCAGCGCCATCAGGTTCGCCTTCTGCCCGCTGCGGCTGCGCCAAGCCCGATGAAGAACTGCTTGCCGTACTGGATGCCCACGCCGTAGAGGAAGAGCGCGAGGCCGAGCGTTCCGACCATCGGCGCCGGCACCGACTTCGGCGCGAACCAGCCCATGGCGAGCGCGACGAAGAGCACCGCCCCGACGCCGAGCGAGAACCCCTTGATGTTGATTTCTCCCACGAGGTAACCGATGGCGATCGTCAGGAACAGCGCCATCATCGGCTGCTGCTCGAGCAGCGTTCTGATCAGTTCCATGATTCCTCCCGCGGTCTGCTTACCGCGCGTTGCAGCCGGCGTCGCGGAACTGCCCGAGCACCCGGGCGAGGAGCTCGGGGGGCGCCGGCGGCGTATCGGCGAGCTCGTACTCGAGCCCGAGCTCCTTCCATTTGAACGCGCCGAGCTGATGGAACGGCAGCACTTCCACCCACTCGACGTTCTTCATCGGCGCGACGAATTTCGCGACGCCCTCGACGTTGGCCGGCTCGTCGGTCAGCCCCGGCACGAGCACGTAGCGGACCCACACCGGCTTGTTCATCGCCGCCAGGCGCTCGGCGAAGCGCAGCGTCGGCGCGACCTCCTGCTTGGTCACGCGGCGATAGGTTTCCGGGTCCCACGACTTGATGTCGAGGAGGACGAGATCGACGCTCTGCAGATACTCGTCGGTCGCGCGCGTCACCGAGGAAGCCGGAGGTATCGAGCGCGGTGTGCAGGCCGTACGACTTCGCCGCGGCGAAGATGCGCCGCGAGAAGGCCGGCTGCACCAGCGGCTCGCCGCCGGAGATGGTCAGCCCGCCCTGCAGCGAGCGCAGCGCCGGCGCGAAGTGCCCGAGCCGGGTGACGACGCGCTCGAGCGGGATGCGCATGCCGTGCTTCAGCTTCCACGTGTCGGGATTGTGGCAGTACTGGCAGCGCAGCGGGCAGCCGGAAAGGAAGAGCGTGACCCGGATGCCGGGCCCGTCCAGGCGCGAGCCGGTCTCGTACGAGTGCACGTAGCCGAACGCGCCTTCGCCTTCGCTGTAGTTCTCGAGCTCCGGCGCATCCGGCGAGAGATCGTGGCGAAAATCGTGGCGACCGCCTTCCGGGATTTCGGCCGCCGCAGCGGCCGCGAGGTTCGGGCGTGGCCATGTCAGATCTTCGCCGTGGAAGAAGGTGCGGCTGACGACGTCCATCTGCTGCTCGCGCGTGAGGCGGATGAAGTTCACCGCATACCCCGACACCCGGATGGTGAGCTGCGGATACTTGTCCGGGTGCTCCATCGCGTCGAGCAGCGTCTCCTTGCTCAGCACGTTGAGGTTCATGTGGAACCCGCCCTGCCCGAAGTACGTGTCCAGCGCGCTGGCGGCGCGCGTGATCGCCTCGCTGTCGCCCTGGCGGGTTTCCGCCGGCACCACCGACAGCGTGTAGCTGATGCCGTCCTGCGCATCGTCGTAGGGCAGGCGCGCGACCGACAGGCACGACGCCAGCCAGCCGTGCGAGTCGCGGCCGTGCATCGGGTTCGCGCCCGGGCCGAAGGGCTCGCCCTTGCGGCGGCCGTCCGGCGTGTTGCCGGTGCCCTTGCCGTAGACGACGTTGGAGGTGATGGTCAGCACCGACTGCGTGTGGATCGCGCCGCGATACGTCGGGTGCTGCCGCAGCTTGTCCATGAAGCGCTTCACCAGGTCGGCCGCGATGTCGTCCACCCGCGGGTCGTTGTTGCCGAACACCGGGAACTCGCCCGTCGTCTCGTAGTCGACGACGAGGCCGTTCTCGTCGCGGACCGGCTTCACCTTCGCGTACTTGATCGCCGACAGGCTGTCGGCGACGACCGACAGGCCGGCGATGCCGAAGGCCATGGTGCGCACGATGTCGCGGTCGTGCAGCGCCATCATCAGCCGCTCGTAGTTGTAGCGGTCGTGCGAGTAGTGGATGCAGTTCATCGCGTGGACGTAGGTCCGCGCGAGCCAGTCCATCATGTCGTCGAACTTCGCCTTCACGTCGTCGTAGTCGAGGACGTCGCCGGTCACCGGGCGATAGGCCGGCCCCACCTGCACGCCGCTCATCTCGTCGCGCCCGCCGTTGATCGCGTAGAGCAGGCACTTGGCGAGGTTGACCCGCGCGCCGAAGTACTGCATCTGCTTGCCCAGGCGCATCGCCGAGACGCAGCACGCGATGCCGTAGTCGTCGCCGAACTTCGGCAGCATCAGGTCGTCGTTCTCGTACTGCAGCGACGACGTTTCGATGGTCGACTTGATGCACTGGCGCTTGAAGGCCTCCGGCAGGTTCTTCGACCACAGCACGGTCAGGTTGGGCTCGGGCGCCGGCCCGAGGTTGGTGAGGGTCTGCAGCATGCGGAAGCTCGAGCGCGTGACGAGGGTGCGCCCGTCGAGCGCCATGCCGCCGATGGACTCGGTCGCCCAGTACGGGTCGCCCGAGAACAGCGCGTCGTATTCGGGCGTGCGCATGAAGCGGACGATGCGCAGCTTGATCACGAGCTGGTCGATGAGTTCCTGCGCTTCGGCTTCGGTCAGCGCCTTCTCGGCGAGATCGCGCTCGATGTAGATGTCGAGGAAGGTCGCGATGCGGCCCACCGACATCGCGGCGCCGTTCATCTCCTTGATCGCGCCGAGGTAGCCGAGGTAGGTCCACTGCACGGCCTCGCGGGCGTTCGCCGCCGGCCTGCCGATGTCGCAGCCGTACGACGCCGCCATCGTCTTGAGGTCGGCGAGCGCGCGCAGCTGGTCGGCCATCTCCTCGCGCAGCCGCATCACGTCCTCGGTCGGCCAGCGCGCGTCGATCTCGGCGCGCTCGGCCTTCTTCGCCTCGATCAGGCGGTCGACGCCGTACAGCGCGACGCGCCGGTAGTCGCCGATGATGCGGCCGCGCCCGTAGGCGTCCGGCAGGCCGGTGATGATGCTGGAGCGCCGGCAGTCCCGGATCTCCGGCGTGTACATGTCGAACACGGCCGCGTTGTGCGTCTTGCGGTACTTGGTGAAGGTTTCGCGCACCGCGGGGTCGGGCTCGCGGCCGATCGCCTTGAGGCCGTTCTCGATCATGCCCCAGCCGCCGGTGGGCATGATCGCGCGGCGGAACGGCTGGTCGGTCTGCAGGCCGACGATCACTTCGTTGTCGCGGTCGATGTAGCCCGGCCCGTGCGAAGTCAGCGACGACGGGCGTGGCCACGTCGACGTCGAGCACCCCCTTCTTGGCCTCTTCGCGGAAGTACGGCTGGAGCTTTTCCCAGACGGCGAGCGTGCGCTTGGTGGGCTTGGCGAGGAATTCGGGGCCGCCGGTGTACGGCGTCACGTTGGATACGATGAAGTCGCGCACGTCGATCTCGCGCTGCCAGTCGGTGCCCGAAAATTTGCGCCACGCCTTTGCCACTTGCATGAGCTCGGCCTTGAGCGCGGCCATGAACGCATCGACGGCCGCTTCCGGCGTCGCGAAGGTTTCCTGCGGCGCGGCGGCTGCCGTCGCGAGCGGAACGGCCAGCATCAGCGAAAGCGCAAGCCTGTAGGACGACCAGAAGTGATTGATGTTGAAGAGCAGAAGCCTTGCTTTCGGGGGAAGGGAATATGCGCATGAAGATGCGCTTCCGCCGAAGCCGACCGCGCCTGCTGCTGCCACCGCGCCCGCCGCCACCGCCACCACGCGCACCACCGCCCCCACCACCGCCGGCTCGCACCGCCGCCACTGGGCATCGAGCGCGATGCGCCGCCGCCGGACGACGAACCACAGTCGCTACGTCGACTCGCGCATCCAACCGCGGCTCTCTATGCTCCGCGGGAACTGTCCATCGGGAGTTCTACCTGCCCTCAGCCCAGCCGCCCAAGGCGTCACCGCCTCCCCACCACCCCGACCGCCACCGCCGCCGGAGCTTTCGCGTGCCGATGCGCTGACCGCGCTCGCTCGGCTGGCCTCAACCTGGTCGCCCGCCATTCCACCACCAGCGGGCTGCGCCGAGGCGCGCCGCCTGACCGCCGGCTGCCCCAGCGCGCGCTGGCGCGGGCATCGCCCGCGTGCCTACGACGCCGTCTTGCCTATGGAGTTGCTGCGACCTGGCCGGGCTGCTTGTTGCATTTCTCCAGCGCCTACGCCCACCGGCCTGGCAGTTGCTCGCGCTGCTGCGTCTATGTTGCCGGTGTTCAGCACGTCGGCATCGCCATCGACGTCTACGTCGGGGTTCCCCGCAACAGCCGAACTGTTGCCGCCCCAGGCCGCGCCTATCGCCGCACCCGAGATGACGCCGGCGGCAAGAGCGGCGCCGGGGCGCAACCGGTAGTATGCGACCAATGGCGTCGGGATACAACCCCAGCATGCGCGCACCTACACCGACGACGGTCGGCGGCCATCCATTGCTACGCAACATCCAGCCGCGGATTGGCCGGCTGAAGCTCAGCAATCTCCTGCTTCGACCTTGACGACCTGCTTGTCGTCGGATTCGAGGTTTCCGGCCGCCTGGGCCTTTCGTCGGAATGCCTGATCCGCCTCGACCACCACCCGGCGACGACGGCCTCGCCCAGCGTGCTGTCCATGGTCGAGGTCGCCGCTGATCATCTTCACCACGTCCGGATAGTTCGAGCAGCGACTCGACCGCATCGTCCCACTTGTCGTCGACGGGAAGCTTGGGCATCCTGCTCTTCCTCGTCCAGAAAAATCTATCCCGCCTGCACCAGCTGCAGTGGATTGGTCGAAGGCCGGACGTCTCCCGACCAGATCGTCCGGGTAGAGCGCGATCCGGCCGACAAGCGCGTCGAGCTCACTTGCGGCTGGCGGAGGCGCCGCGCCGCCCGGCGCGGCGGTGCCTGGCGCCAGCGCATCCAGCGCAAACACGAGGAAGACGATGCCCGCCAGCAATTCGAAGCCAGTGCCGATGGTGGTGATCCACCGCTGCGAGGGAACCAAACCGTTCAAGATGGCTCCCAAATCCTGATCATGTTGTCCATCCCGGCGACTTGCTATCTTCTCGGTTTGAGCGACTTGCGATCCTCGATAGGCACACCACTGTTTTCATCCCAAAATCATTGACGACCGTCAATGGCCGGTCTATGGACTATATTTCCGGGTCGCAACGTTGATGAGGGCTGTAGAACCAGCGGCAGGAACGATTTTCCACGCAGCGGCTTCAACTCCGCGGCGAAGGCCGCGGTGCCAGTCGCTGGCGCGGGATCGAGGAAGCCGAAGATGGCGCCAGGCCAGAAGCCGTACGACACCGAGCGGTGATCAGGAAATCCGCGCTCAGGTGGTCCTTGGCGTTTCCTTCCCTGGAAAGCTCGCGAGAAAATCTATGCTTGAACGTTGCGTTATCGTGGTCGGTCGAGTGAGCACTCACATCCAGAACCGGTACACTGCCGCCGAAAGGATCCGACTGCGCGTGCACCTCTCCCTCGGGCAGGACAACCCGATCCTTGCCGAACTCGAGGAAGGCCGCCGACAACAGCGTGTTCCACGGTTTCTGTGGGCGATGGATCACGATGAATTGCAGATCGTGTCGGCAATGCTGCCGGCGACCTCTTCCGCCCTCGCCGATGCGCTGATGCATCACACCGGCCCAGATCGCGTGCGCTCATGGACGGGCCGACTACCCACAAGCCCAACTCCTCGGCGAAGACCGTAGCCATCGGCTTCGTATGGGCGAGCACCGGATCGTTTTCGAACGACAGCGCCCTGGTCTTGGTGCGATTCCAGTCGACCACTCCGAACGCCGTCAAGTCCCGCCAGTCGCTGACCTTGGCGCCTCCGGAGTAGAGCCGACCGCGCTCGTAATGTTCGTGCCGCTGAAGGCCGCATTGAGTTGGAATACCTGGGCTTGAGGATATCCCCGATAGTCTCGCCAGGCACCTGGATCTCCCCCTTGGTCGTTCCCTTGGCATAGCCCATCAGCAACGAACATGCTCCAGAAACCGGGAAGACCAGGACGTCGAGCTTCGCGCAGACGTTCTTCTGCGACGTGTCGACTTGATCGATCACCAGGAAGTTCTTGACGATCATAGTTGGCGCACTGCTTGATCGAAGTCCGGGAACTGGATGTTCACCGGCTGCTTCGCCGAGTAGGCGGTGACGCTCATCCTGAGGAAAGCAGTTCCAGCCAGGCCGCGCTTCCGCTCCAGATGGGCAACCCCACCGAATGCGGCTGGAGTTGCGGCTTCACCAGCGAGCGCACTCCCGGAAACGATGGAAAGCACCAGCACGCCGCTCTCGCGATAAGTGGTTGCGGAAACACGGGACCGGATAGTGTTCATCGGCAGCGCTCATCAGCACCGATAACTTCCGCCATCGAATAAAAGGTGGAAATCATCACGAGAATTGGTCTGCTGATAAGCATATACGGTTGTTTCCTGTTCTTGAACTCCAAACGCCGCGTCTTGCTCAGTTCCTGCCGCTCTGCGCTT
>CAWHXL010000014.1:0-143103 GCA_963833295.1 uncultured beta proteobacterium
GGGAAGCCGACGATCAACGCGGCATCCCGTGTCACCGGCACCACGCCGGTCTTGATCGCGGATCAGCCGGCGGCCGTGTCGCGGATTGTGCGATATGGGCACCAGGCCATCGAAAAGGGAGGGATAGAATCGGTTGCGACGATCCGGCGCGGCCGCCAGAATGTCCCGTGGAGAGCCGGCGCGGAGTCGGAGGCCCTCGCGGGTTTCGTGGCTGCCCGGGCTCCCATGCGTTAGGTCAAGTCCCACCGTCCTGCGGAGGCACCCATGTCCGACATCGAAGCCAGCCATGACAAGCGCGTGCGGCACTTCCGGCAGATCCTGCTCTGGCCGCTGCAGTTGATGCCGATCCGGGAAGGCAGCCAGATCCAGCGCCACTGGGAAGTCCTCGAGCAGGGCGGCGATGACAACCCGTGGCACGAGGTCGTCGACGAATTCACCGGCGATCCGGAGCAGTTCCAGATGCGCCACTACAACGAATTCGTCACGTTCCTGCCCTACGTGCAGCGGTTTCTCTATGGCGAGGCGCGGAGCCGGCGCAAGAACCTGAAAGGCGAGGACCCGGCGCCTCGTCGATGCGCGTGTATCGCCGGGACGACATCGCCGCCGTGCGCCTGACCTCGCGCGCGGGCGACACGCCCCTGCTGCTGTCGATCCAGCACGTCGATCTGTATTTCTTCTTCGACATCGACGTCGTGCTCCTCAACGTCGAGGTCTTCGCCGACGACATCGCGCTCTACCAGGCGGAGGACACGCTCTACCGCTTCGGCCGCGCCTACCCGGCCGGCTGGGACGAGGAAGGCCAGGGGCTCCATTGCATGCACCGCGTCGAATGGATCGGCCACGACGGCGCGGTGCTCGCCGCCTCCGACGCCGAGCAGCGGGAGAAGTTTCTGTCATTCGTGTGCCGGCATCGCGCGCCCCGGATCAGCGCCCACTGGACGTTCCTGCTCAACCCGCTGGTGCTCGATCACGCGGAAGACAAGGGGCCGATACGCTACCGTCAGATCGAGTATTACCGGATGCCGGTGATGGGATATCTGTCGCTCGACGACCCGCGCACGCTGACGCGCGGCGATTTCATCCGCCTCGGGCTCGTCACGGCGGCCGGTGGCGACGAGACGCTGCCGTACTCCGGTCGCCATGTCGCGGCCTTCGAGGAGCGCTATTGCTACGACCGCTTCTGGTGCGACAGCGTCGAAAGCCTGAACACACGCTACATGTGCTGCGGGCACGCGCTGGTCGTCGTCGGCGACGCCAGGTCGCCATTCTTCACCGACCGCGAGGGCGGCGTGCTGGCGCAGTTTCGCCACCAGCATTTTCTGCTGTTCCTGATTCCGCACTTCCAGAAGGCGGCGCTGCTGATGTTCTCTTCCCGGCTGGTCAACGCCCTGAAGGCGCTGGAAGTCGGCGATTCGGAATCGGTGAAGCGCTTCAAGCGCGCGATTCGCCAGAACTTCGAGATCTTCCTGCGCTTCACCCACCGCTACTGGTTCCACGAGGTCGCCGATCAGGCGCAGACCAAGGCACTGCATCACCTCGTCACCTCGCATCTCGGCGTCGACGCGCTCTACCAGGAGGTGAAGGAGCGCATGTACGACATGAACGAATACCTCGACAGCGACAGCCTGCGCCGCCAGGCCAATACCGTGGTCCGGCTGACCGTGGTGACGACGTTCGGCATGATCGGCACGATCACCACCGGCTACTTCGGCATGAACATTCTCTCGGCGGATGTGCTCGGCGCCGGCGAACCCGCGTTCCTCTACAAGCTGCTGTTCTTCGTGGGCATTCTCGCCGGCACGATTCTGTTGCTCGTATTTACGATAGCGCGGTCGAAACGGCTGTCGGATTTCCTCGATACGCTATCCGACGATCGCCTGCCGCTGAAGACGAAGATCGTCGCGTTCTGGCGGGTGTGGTTCGGCGAAAAATCTTCGACGACACCATAGAGCATCTCAATACGATGCGCTTCGCCGTGGGGCGGCCGTCCGGCTCCAAAGGCGAAGCCAAACGCGGAACGTCCGCTATGAAGCGACTCGTGAGGTCGCGGAGTCCGACCGGTTGTGGCCGGACCGAGACCCACGCCGCTTCGACCTGAACGTCCGCAATCGCGATCTGGGACACATGCGTATCCAGGAGCGGGCGTTCCCTATCACGCAGCCTTTGCGGGGGCCGAACCTGGCTAGGATTGACGGAGTTACTGATAGACCTGCTCCCGACTGATACCGTACGCTCGCGCCAAATCCGCTTTGGGGATCCCGGCGTGCGCCTGCACCAAGTTCGTGGACGTCTTCAGGTCCCAGTGCTTTCTTGCGACCCTTGTACACGCCCTTTGCTTTGGCGATGGCGATGCCCTTGCGCTGCCGCTCGCGGATTAGTTCCCGCTCGAATTCCGCAAACGCTCCCAACATCGTCAGCATTGGTTGCGCGGACGGGTCGGCGCTACCTGCGAAGGTAAGTCGGTTCTTCACGAACTCGACTGCCACTCCCCGGCCGTTGGTTTTCTGCACGATCCGGCGCAGGTCCTCGCCGTTGCGGGCCAACCGGTCGAGGCTATGCACGACCAGCGTGTCCCCTTCTCGGACGTACTCCAGCGCGGCGGTTAGGTATGGCCGCTTGGTGTCCTTTCCGCTGACCGTGTTCGCGAACGCCTTGTCAGTTTTTACACCTTCGAGTTGTCGTTCCGCGTTCTGGTCGAGGGTCGAGACCCGTATGTATCCGACGCGTTGTCCCTTATGCATGGTGTGCCAGTGTCAGTGTGGGGTGCACGGCTGTGGCGGACCAATGTTTTTTTAACGAGCTGTCCAATTGCCTGGCGGTCACGCCTTGAGGGCGCATGACCAAGGGCGTAGAGTGAATCGTCCCAACGGGGTGTTCTGCCTTGCACGCATCGGGCAACGGCAGGAACCACCCGACGCAGTCGAGGAAGCACCCATGGCCACGTACAAAGTCGGATATTTCGTCGGCAGCCTCTCGTCGACCTCCATCAACCGGTTGCTCGCCAAGGCCCTGGGGCGGCTCGCGCCGCCCGAACTGGTGCTGACCGAGATTCCCATCAAGGACCTGCCGCTCTATAGCCCGGACTTCGATGCTGACTACCCGCCAGTGGCGCGCGCGCTCAAGCAGTCCATCGCCGACGTCGACGCGGTGCTCTTCGTTACGCCCGAATACAACCGTTCGATCCCCGGCGGGCTGAAGAACGCCATCGACTGGGCGAGCCGACCCTGGGGCAAGAACTCGTTTGCACGCAAGCCCACGGGCGTGATCGGCACCTCGCCGGGCGCCATCGGCACGGCGGTGGCGCAGCAGAGCCTGCGCGGCGTGCTGTGTTATTGCAACTCGCCGCTGATGAACCAGGTCGAGGCCTACATTCAGTTCAAGCCCGGGCTCATCACCGCCGACGGCGAGGTCACCGACGATGCCACTCTGGAGTTCCTGCGCAACTACATGACGGAACTGCACGCCTTCATTGCGCGCGTGCTGACCGTACTGCCGCGCAACACCTGAGCGAGGCCACTGTACGACGTCCAGCAGCCATCGAGGCATGAAGGGCCGCTGCGGATCGTAGAGCCGCCGTTCAGCGTCGCAGATCATCCGACCGGGGACGACCCCTTGCGGCCCGTGGCGCGGGGCAAAGAAGCGGACGTTCGCGAACTTCGCTCTAGGTCTGTTCAGGCGAGGATGCGCGCGTTTCGTTGATCTGATTGCAGACCGTAGCCACGGCGGTCATGTCTCCGCCGTTCCATCGAGTGGCGCAGGAGTAGGCATTCGCCGCTAGCGTTTGCCCAACCGCTTGGCGTTGGCCGTCGCTCGTGAGTGTATTGGTTTGAGCCCGCGCCGGGCGAGCCGGGCGGTCGCACCGGAGAGCTGTGCGGTGGTGCCCGCGGACCGCGTCATGGTGCGGACGAGCCTCGCTTGCCGGGCGAGGGCTTGGCTGACGGTGCGGCTTCCCGCGAGCGACATCATCGCCGTCGCAGCCGCCAGGGCTTGTTGAACTGCTCTCGCTCCGAGAGACGGATCCATCGTCATCATGTGGGCGGCCATACCATGAGCTGACTTGGCGGCAGCCTCAATCTTCTCCTGCCCCATCAACGCAAACTCACGACGATCGCTCGCGTTTGGTTTGGAGCCCACAGCTGCCATTCGGCCGGTGCGATGCCCGATGACCTGCGCCGAAGCCAGCATCATCTCGCCAGTCTCCCACGCGAGACGGGTCCAGAGCAGGAGCGGATCGGTGAAGGACGGGGTTCGGCTTCGTATCATTCAGGTTTCCCAGCGTTGAGGTGAAATTCATACAGTGCCCGCCGTGTCAGGCCTATCTGAACACGGCAGAGGTGCGATTCGGACTCGCTTGCGGCATTGCGCTGCATCACCAGCGCAATCCGACACGGGCGGCGGCGGATCCTATTTGGAGCTTCTGTTGGCGACCATCCGAACCGACCAGCCCAATTGGCGGGAGTCAAGCTGCCCAGAGCAAACGGAGCGAAGTCCGATGGCCAAATTCGGGGATACCGATCACCGAAGATCCCACCCCGCGGGACCCACCCTGCGCGCGACCGATGCCTGCGGGCACGGCGAACGCGTCCAACGCGCCGGGTCGCCAACCGACTTCTTAGCCACCCTTGTTCCTGTCGAGGGCGGTCGTCGAATGGTCGTTGGCCTGACCGGGCAACGGCATTGCCTTCGACTCCTCGGCCTTGGTCATCTCTTCCTGAGGGGCTGGCTTTTGCTGCAGCGCGGTTGCGTCCTTCTTGCTGCCGGCGCTCGTATCGTCGCGATGGACGTAACCACCGCGACGGTGGTAACAGCAAAGTAGAGCGTTTCATCCCCGCATCTCGGCTACGGGGATGGCAATCAGGAGCGGGCTCGACGAGGGCCCGCTTCCATTGTCCAGCGCCAAGGTCCCGATCATCTGTTGGATCTGGGTCGCCGGAGTGATTGCAACGTCCGGTCCCGTCGCAGCTGATTGCCTTCTTCGGGTCGACTGCGGGCAATGGCAATTCGCGGCCAGTTGCAGACCGTCGGCGACGGCGCTCAATCTTCTCGAAAGCGGCCGTAAAGCGATCTGGGCAGATCGCGTCCCGAGCGGTGGTGCAAGAGGGCCGGCCTGAGCCCGTGAGGGCGGCCACCGTGAATCTTGGATAGAGTTGGGTTGGCGAAGATTCAACGACTATCGAGGAGAACCAGTCCACCGCCATACCTCCCGAACGTCGGGATCACGTCGGTTTGTCGTGCTCCTGGCCGCGCGCCTCCGCCTGACTGCGGGCGGCCACCCAGCCCATGAATATCTGGTAGCCCAACGCCAGCAGCGTGGCACCGACGAACATCCCGAGAATCCCCGCGGCGGCCATGCCGCCGAGTGCACCGATCAGGATGATCGGCATCGGTGCGTCGACCCCGCGCCCGAGCATCAATGGCTTGAGCACGTTGTCGGCCATTCCCGAGACGAAGATCAGCACAGTGTAGACGACCGCCTCGACGGTACCGTAGTCGCCCCTCCACCAAATGCAGCCGATGGCCGGCAGGGTGACGATCAGCGCAGGCACCTGGGCAATTCCGAGTACCAGGACGATCATCGCCAGCACGCCCGCCCACGGCACACCGGCAAGGAGCAGACAAAGGCCGACGATGATTGCCTGAATGAAGGCGACACCGATGACGCCTTGGGCAACGGCCCGTATGGTCGCCGTGGCGAGCTTTGTGAACTCGGCGCCCCGCGCGGCGCCGGCGAAGCGCTCGAAGATGGCAAGGCTTGCACGGCTACCCGTCCGACCAAAGGCCATGATGATGCCGGCGATGATGAAAGCGGCGAGGAATTGGAGCAGCCCGCCGCCGATACCGGCGACGAAGCCGAGCGCCGTCTTTGTGAGGTCGCCGATCTTCGGCTGCATGCTTTTGATCAGGGCAGGCAGGTCGGTGTACGCCGCCGACCACGTCGCATAGAGCTTCTCGCCGACCAGGGGCCACGTGGCGACAGCATCGGGCGGGGCTGGAATCTGGAGCGTGTCCTCCTGCACGTCGATGATCAATTGATGCACCGAGTCGCCCAGTGAACTCATCAGCACCGCGGTTGGAACGATGATCAAAGTCACGCCGAGGAGAACCACGATCGTCGCTGCAAGCCCTTGCTTGCCTCCGATCTTGGCCGCAAGGTACTGGTGCATCGGATAGAGCGAGACGGCCAGAATCAGCGCCCAGATCATCAGGGTCAGGAACGGCGCGAAGACCTGATAGCAAAGCATGACCAGTGCCAGGATGAGGCCGGCACGAATGAGCACGTCGAGTAGCCCGGACCCCGATTCGGAATCAATCCTGTCGTGCAAGCTCATACGCGACTCCCATGGCGGATTTCCGCGGCGAGAGGAAAAACGCCATCCATCTCAATGACTGGACACTGGTTGGCCGTTTCGACCGCGGCAGGCTGAATCCCTGATGTTAACTGGATGCGCTAGTCCTGATCGGCGCCCGACTTGCCCTGTGTTCGGGGGCGCGTCGGGGTGGTGTTGGCGGCGGACGACGTTGACTCCTTCCCGGGACGCTTCGACGCAAACGCGGCGCGAGAGAACTTCCGGGGCTTTGGATTGCCCTCCGGGGTGGACTTGGACGGGGTTCTCAGGTGCTTGACGACCCCGGCAATTGCGCCAACAGCAGCTCCTACGGCAGGGCCGATTACCGGCAGAGGCATGGCCACCAGAGCGCCAATGCCGGCGCCCGCTGCCGCGTCCTTGACCATGTCGTGCTTCCCGGCTTTCTTCATCAAGCTCCCAGCCCCATCTGCCGCCTTCGCTGCGAGGACCTTGGCCTTCGCGGCGGCGATCCGCGCATCTTCGTGATCGACTTTGCCATCGTCGTTTAGGTCGCCCACAACGACTGCCGCTTCACCGATCTTCTTCCCTGCATCCTTGGCGGCCTTTGCGACCTTGTTGCCCGCGGTCTTGATGCGTTGCTTGGTCATAAATCACTCCTTTCCGATGAGACCCAGAGCGCAATACCACCATCGCGACAGGTACGTCGGAATTGGGCTACGGGACCTGGAATACAAGCATGTCTTTGCCCTTAGTGAGACTTTGCCATCGCCAACACCGTCACGTGGCCTTCCGACTGCGTGGCGCGCTCACTCTGCAAGACTCTACGGTGGCCCCCAGGGGCGCGCCCCCGCTGAGCTATGTTGCCGAACCGCTCAACTGTCCTTCCTGAATTTCGCCAGCCAATGCTCCATCTGCCTGCCTGCAGCCTCTCGACCGCCGAGTCCGAACGAAAGGGCGACGGCCACTGCGACCGCCCCGAAGGCCAACAGGAACGCGAGGTTCACAATGTCGTCGGCAATGCCCATCGCGCGCAGTCCCATCGCAATGACGAGGCCCAGTATGGCAACCCGCGCGATGGTGGCGAGGCTCTCGGAGTTCGTGGTGTCGGCGCGGCGAATCGCGTCGTGTGCGAGGTTGGCCAGCCAGAAGCCAATAATGAGGATCGTGGCGCCAAGGACGATGTCGCCGCCAAGTTTGATGAATAGCGTTACGACATCGCGAACTTGGTTGAATTCGAGGCGGTTCGCCGCTTCCACGGTCGCAAACAGCATCGCGAAGAACAGGACCAGCATTGATACCAGCCGCGATGGCTGAACGCCCCCGGCGAAGACGCCCGCGAGGCCGAGCTTCTCGGGCAGTGTGTCGAAACCCATGCCGTTCAACAGGCGTCCGAGCAACCCGGCGGCAAATTTCGCGACGTAGAAGGTGACGACGAGAATCAGCGCTGCGGCAACGATGTTCGGAACCGCCGCGAGCATCTTGCCCAGCATGTCGGTCGCAGGTCTCGAAATCGCTTCGATCCGGAGCGCATCGAGCGCGGCGATCAGCGCCGGCACGAACACGAAGATCAGCACGATCGTGCCGATGACTTGCGAGATGCGCACCGTCGCATCGAGTCCCAGGCGATGCGCGCCCTGGTCGGCCCCGGCAGCGGCAAGGATGTTGGTCACGAGGCCCGCAAGTACCTTTCCAAGCAGCCAGCCGGCAAAGCCGATGAGGAACGCAGCGAACAGGTTCGGCAGGATGTCGAGGATCTTGGTCACCATAACCCTGACCGGATCGAGCAATCCACCCAGGTCGAAGACGTTGAGGATGGCAGGCAAGAAAAGGAGAATCACCAGCCAGAAGAGCATGTTGCCGACGCTCTTGCGCATCGGCTGCATACCTGCGTTGGCCGAGAGCTTTTCGTCCAGGCCGCTGGCATCGAGCACTCGGTTGACGATAGCGCGCAATGCGACCGCGGCGAGCCAGGCGATGAGCACGAGCAGCGCGCCGGCGACCAAGCGCGGCAGATAGGCGGCGATCTGTTTGACCAGGACCTCGAATGGCCCCGAGGCGAGCGTCAGATCGAGCAAATTGAACATGCCGATCAGCGCGACCAGGATGATCAGCCAGAAGGCCACACCGGAGACCACCGATTCCAGGTCGAGCTTCTGCTCGGTGGTCTCGGCGATGCGTTCATTCAGCCGCGCCGCGCCGAGCAGCCGCCGGATTCCGCCCCGCACGAAGACGGCCACGATCCAGCCGATGACGAGGATGACGATTGCGCCGAGGATGCGAGGCGCCTCCGCGCCCAATGCGGGTCCTAGCGAGCTACCTATTTCCGAGAAGTCCATGGTGCCTCCCTGCGAGAAATGTCAGTAACGCTCAATCCTCGACGACCGACGCAGCACCGATCCGAGTTGTCTAGACTCGGCTCACCCTGACGGGCACGGTTGAATCGGAGGCGGCACCGCGATGCCGCGCCCGCGCTGGCCGGGTTCGCGAAACACGCTTCTCAGTTTAGATCACTGTCCTTGTAGTACTTGGTCCCCTTGGCGGTGAGCTCGACCGCCAGGCCTTTGTCCGTGACTTGATAGATCCAGACCCCCGGTGATACCGCGACCGCGCCCTGGTACGCGGAACCTTTGTCGCCGGACTTTGCCGCCGCCGTCGCCTGTCCACCAAACTCCCAGCCGGAGTTGATGAAGTTGTTCAGGGCTGCATCGGTCTCGAACACCCAGACGACCTGGAACTTCTTGGCGCCGAAGCCCAGGCCAGCCTGAACTTCGGCCATCTTCATGTACGTCATCGCCTTGGTCTTGTTGTTGACCACGATGCCCTTGCCGGATCCGCCTCCGGCGACGAGGATCTTCATGCCGAAGTTGCTGAACGCCGCGTAGCCGGCTGCGGATTCGACGGCTGCGCGCGCCGACGGCGCCGCCTTGTAGACCGCGGCAAGCGCGTCCTGCCCCGCTTTGCGCACCTCCGCCTGCTCCTTCGCCTTGTCGGCTCCGAACGCGATGCCGGGCGCGACGAGCGCGGCGGCCATTGTGAGCACCATCATGCGACGATTCATGGTCGTTCCCCCTTGAGTAGAGGCTGTGGATAAGCGAGCCGAAATCGCGACGCGCCCACGCTGCTGCGACGTCGCTTCATCCGCTCCGCGGAAAAGCAGTCTACGCCTCATCCATCACCAATTGTTTAATCCAGCGCAGCAAGACAGCGGGAGCCCGCGGTTGGGCGCTCCCGATCGCTGGCAACTGGTCGGATTCACCGCGGTCGCGGGCACGACATTGCCGCGCGCGGCGAAGCTCGGCGCAGATCCCCATCGGCCGCCACCGAACTCGATGCAGAGCCACGTGACGAGGTCTCGGCAATCCCCGAATGATCAATAAGGCGGAGCGACGACGGCGAACTGCGACCCCTGCGGGGCATACCACGTGCTTCCGCATTGTTGGTAGACCACGCCGCCGTAGTTCACCGGCACGCAGCCGGGCGGGGGGGCGCGCACGATCGAGCCGATAACGGCCGCCGTTGCCGAGATCGCAGCCGCAGTGGCCACCGGATGGTAGTCGTTGTCCCAACCGTTGTTGCAGCAATTGTTGTTGCCGCTGACGTTGACGTTGCGTTCGACGTTGACGTTGTTTACGTTGTTGACGCTGGTGCTGCGGACGTTGTTCGTGCGCGCATCGGCGCGGGTGTTGTTCGCCTGCGCGTTTTGTCGCGCGCCACCTCCACCGGCTTGCGCCGTACCGCCGCCACCGGCACGAGCACTGCCTCCACCGCCGCCGCCCCGACCACCACCGCCGCCGCGTTGACCCGCGGCATCATAGGAAACCATCGCAAAGCTGACCGCCACGAGGATGGCCGCTGTGGTCGCCGGCAATTTCCCGAATAGTCTCTTCATGATGGCAATCCCCTATGAGGTCTTTCGCGGAACGATCTCGATCTTCTTCGCGCCCTGGGGCGGCGTGAACTTGAACACCGAATCCTTGAAGGTCGGCTTCAGGTTCCAGTCGATCACCGAGATCGACTGCGGCCGCGCTTCGTCGGCACGGTTGGTGATCACGATCTTGCGCGGCAACGGCTTGCCGCCGGCACTGATCCAGATCTGCCAGTCGATCGTGCCCTGGCGATACGCGTAGTGGTCGCAGAGATCCTCGTCGATGAAATCCTGCCCGGCATTCATCGCCGACTCGATCTTGTCGAGCCGCGCCATCGGCGTGCCGAACAGGAACAGATCCTGCAGCGGGAGCTGGACGCCATACCTCTGCTCGAGGGCGTCGATCAGCGCGCCGATCGGCTCGGAGAACTCGACCGTCGAGTAATACTTCTGCGCGGGTGTATAGAACGTGACCGTCTTGCCGTCGTAGATGATCTCGCGGTGCGCACTGGCATTGCGTATCACGGCGCGCAGCCTGTTCGGGCGGTCGACGTCCAACTCGGCCGTCGCCACGTGCTGCAGTTTCTGTCCATCGGCCAGAACGCGCTCGCCGGTCGCCTCGGTCGAAACGTGGAAGCGTTTCAGTGTCTGCAGGAACGCCCCCATATCCTTGAGGGCCTGAATCGACGCCGCATCGACAGCGTTTGCCGCCGCCGCGGGCGTGCCGGCCGGCGCGGTCTGCGCAAAGACGCTCGGCGCGACAAGCGACGCAGCCAGCAGACCTAGCGCCAGCATCCTTCGTGGCATGGGACTGGTGCCCTGAATACCTTCGAACGAGTTCGTCTCGACGGCCAAGCCGAGCGCAGCTTTGGGAATCGTCATCGATGTCTCCCTATTTTGACCTCGCTGCCGAGGATTGAAGGATCGATCGGCAGCCCCTGCTCGCAGAGCCTTGGTTGCTCGGAGGTCGGTTATCTGACACCTCCGGAGCTACCGTGTCAACCCGATTACTCCTCGATGATGAATCCCGGGACGAGGGCATCTTCGATCTCGACGAGCGCGGCCCGCCAGGTGCTCTCGCGGCTTTTGCCCGCCATCTGGTGCGTGAAGCCCCGGATGACCCCATAGCCAGGAATTCGCTCGAACACGGACCGTTCGAGCCAGTCCCGAGCCCCCCGTCCGATGCGAGTACCGACGGTGGCGCCGATGACGGCGCAGATCGCGAGAACGAGGAGCAGCGACAGGAGCTCTTCGGCGGGAACCCAATCGGGAAGAAGCGCGGTGAACGGCCGCACCAGATTGGCGACCAACCTCATCCCCTTGAGCAGCAGCAAGATCGCCAAATACACCGGAACGACAACAAGCAAACCTCGAATCAGCGCTTTCGAGACGGCTAGCATTGCCTGCTTCATGGGTTGTCTTCTCCGTTGTGAATCGACTGGCGTACTCGGTAGTCGCTGGCAGGTCAGTCGTAACTCCGCCTGCGACGGCGCAGCGTTCGGCACCGACCGGCGGCTTGTGGCCGGACGCGGCCTGATCATCGACGGTCGCAAACCGACCCGTTGCCGTCCTTCGGCTTCCCAGAAAGCTGCCATTAATAACTGCAAGAACGGACATTCAGCGCGTGTTGTTGGCCGCCCCGACGGGCGCCGCGAGTTTCGCGAGTGACGACTGCCGGCCGGCTCCGTTGGCGGCGCTCGGCAGGGCCGGACGGTAGCCCGTCGCGCACGGCGAGGAAATTGATCGCACGCGCCGCGCTTTGCCTCGTGGCGATCGGCAATAGCTTCGGTGCATTGTCGGAGGCGCCGTTCGGTCGGCAATTCGGCAAATTGGTGGTGGGCCTCGAAGTCGCGGCGCGCGTGGAGGGTGTCGTGCACGTCGCCGACGAACAGCGACGCCTGCGGGAAATTGCGTTGGTCGCTTTGGCGGTCGGCGACCAAACTTTTTGAAAGCGCGCTCGTCAGTGCGCGTGCTTGCGGGTTGCAGCCGCCTTTTTCGCCGCTTTGTGAAGTCCGGCCGAACCTTTGGTTGCCACGGCTTTCATCGCAGCGGCGTGCAGACCGGAGGGGCCGCGCTCGACAGCGCTCTGGCGAGCGTGTCGTGCGAGCGCCGCGTGAGATGCCGCCCAAGCGGCCGTCCGATCTCCTGAAGGCGGGCATCGCGGTGAATGACCCCGGTCCGGTGTGGCAACATTCCGGTGCGTGCGCACGCCTGCCGGTCGCGCATTGCCAATCGCACGGGTTGCGGCAATCGCATCGCTTGACCCGCCGAGGGCTGCGGCGTAGCGTCACATTGCCCGTTTCGGAGATGCGCTCCGACGAGGCCCGATGTTGCGAGATTGGCGCTGCCGATCCTGTCCAGCCGGGACTCATCGCGCGCCCCGCGCGCCCGGGCGGAAGCGTCACGGTGTGGTCTTTGAGCGGGGGCGTGGAAATGTTCGGTAGCGTGGCGCGAGTCGGGTGAGACCAGGGCACGTACCGTTGCGAGCACGTCAACGCCGCAGACGATGTGACGAACCTTTCGAGGATCTGATCTTTGGGTGGTGCATCGACCTCAACGAATGCCGCATTGCTGAATCGGGCGCTTGAGCTGCATCGCGCTGGCCGGTTGGATGACGCCGGCGCGATTTACCAGCAGCTGCTTACGGATAGCCCAGGACACGCGGATGCAGAGCACTTGCTCGGGCTTGTGCGCTTTCGAAACAACGATGTCGATTCGGCGATCCGACTGATCCGGGATGCGGTCGAGCACGACCCGGACAACCCGATTTACCACGCCAATCTCGGCAATGTGCTTAAGGATGCCGGGCGACTGACCGACGCCATCGCAGCATACCGGCGCGCACTGGCACTACGTCCCGGGTACGCCGAGATCCACAACAACCTGGGCTTCGTCCTGCAAGCAAGCGGGATGATTGAAGAAGCGATCGGTCACTATCGCAAGGCGATTACCCTCAGGCCCGCCGACTATCGCGCTCACTACAACCTAGGCAATTCTCTCTTCCTGATCGGGAAGAGTGAAGAAGCCATTGCCGCGTTTCGCGAGGCGGCGATACTCAATCCCGAATTCGCCGCCACTTGGGACCATCTTGGAACCGTGCTGCAGCGACTTGGCCGGCACGCGGAGGCCGAGAACGTGCTTTCGTCGTTGGATTCAGATCGACCCCGGCTCGGCCGACGCACATCTCGCCCTCGCACTCGCGCTCCAGCAACAGGACCTCGTCGCCGAAGCGTTTGATTGCTATCGACGCGCTATCGGATTGCGGACCGATTTCCTTCCGGCAGTGGCCTCTGCGCTTTGGCTGGCCCAGAGACTTTGCGACTGGACGGCGACAGCGGCCTATTCTGAACTAGTGCTTCGCCGTGCCGACAAAGCAACCCGGGGGTCCGTCACCCTTTCAGCTGTTCTCGTTGCCCGGCGCGAGCCGCGCACTCCTGCTGGCGGCGACGCGGTCTCACGCGGCGACGTTCGCCCCAACGGAACCGATGCGGCAAGACATCGTGCGGTTCGGGCAGCCGTCACGCATGCGCCTGGGATATCTCTCAAGCGATTTTCACGGGCATCCGGTCGCCTATCTGACGGCGGAGGTCTTCGAGCTGCACGACCGTGACCGCTTTGAGGTGTTCCTCTTCTCCTATGGACCGGATGACGGCAGCACCATGCGGCAGCGGCTCAAGGCGGGTTGCGACCACTTCATCGACATCGCGCCGCTTTCCAATGATGCAGCGGCGCAGCGGATTTACGATGAGCGGATTCAGGTCCTTGTCGATCTCAAGGGCTTCACGGCCGATGACCGTCCACAGATCGCCGCCTTCCGACCCGCACCGATCCAGGTCAACTGGCTCGGGTTTCCGGGGTCGATGGGTGCCGACTGGATCGATTACCTGATTGCCGACACGTGCGTGGTCCCGCAGGAACATGATCGCGACTATGCGGAAAAAGTCGTACGTCTGCCCCACTGCTATCAGCCCAACGACCGCAAACGCCCAAGCGGGGCCGCCGGACTGGTGCGTAGTGCCTGCGGGTTGTCGGGAACCGATTTCGTCTTCTGTTGCTTCAATCAATCCTACAAGATCGAGCCGGGCCTGTTCGCGATCTGGATGCGGTTGCTGAGCGGTGTCCCCAACAGCGTGCTGTGGCTCCTCGAAGAGAATCGAGTGACGAAGGACAATTTGCGCAAGGAGGCGGTCCGCCATGGTGTCTCTCCGGAGCGGCTCGTCTTTGCTCCGGTGCGGCCGCTAGCGGAGCACCTAGCGCGCTACGCTCTTGCCGATCTCGCGCTCGATACATTTCCGTATACATCCCATACGACCGGCAGCGATACACTCTGGGCTGGCTGCCCCATGGTAACCATGATGGGTGAAACGTTTGCCTCTCGGGTCGCTGCGAGCCTGCTCCTCAACGTCGGGCTGGGACAATTGATCACACGCTCATTCGCTGAATACGAGGCGCTCGCACTGGACCTTGCGCGTGATCGACCGAGACTCGAAGCCTTGCGGCGGCACCTGCGCGCCCAGCGGGACACGGCGCCGCTGTTCGACTCGCCGCGATTCACACGAGGCCTCGAAGTTGCTTACCGACGCATGTGGGTGCAGTTTGCCGAAGGCGATGCACCGCAGGCATTCGCCGTGCGGGAGGAGTGAGGCTACCCGAGAGTTCCGCTCCGCAATCCATACGGCAGCGAACATGACCGCACCCCACCTTCGTGGGCAAGATCCTCAAAGGTGCCAAACCTGCGGACCCGCCCGTCCAGCAGCCGGCGAAGCTCAAGCTAATGATCAATCTCAAGACCGCGAAGGCGCTCGGCCTTACGCCGCGCGTTCCGCCATATCGTGATTTCCAGCCCCGCGAATGAAGTAGATAGGTCGATGACGAACCGCGGGATCGCAATGTGCAGAACTGCGAGAGCGGCGGTGCGGTCTGGTTCATGGCCCTCTTGGGTCAATCCCGGTGCAACTTGGAGATTGGCGCGCGAGTGTATGAATCGCTTGCACCACCACGTCGGGGGCCTCGCGCGATAGGAAATGGCCCGCAACCGGAATGACGTGGCGTTCATAGTGAGCCGTAAAGTGCTGTTGCGCATCTTCCGATTCCGTGGGCGGCACAACGCCATCACAGGCACCATGCAGCACGATCGTCGATACGCCGATAGCTGGCTGGCCCTTCAGCCTTCGTTCCAGACCGTCGAAGGCCGGGTCACCAGGCGTATTGCCATACCGGTGACGATAGGAATGAATGGAAACGGGCACGAAGTCGGGATTGTCGAAGCTCGACGCCGTGGCGTCGAACGTCGCTTCAGTGAATTGCCAGTTCGGTGACCACAAACGCCAAAGCAGCCGTGCCATCGCGCGACGATCCTGCGTGAGTCCGGCGACGCCGCGCTCGGTGTGCAAGTACCATTGGTACCAGTAGCGCCGCTCCTGCTCCGCGGTCGCCGGGCGATTGGCGGTCGCTATGTTCTGAATGTTGTACCCAGTGATGGACACGAGCCCAATTACCCGCTCGGGCCAGAGGGCGGAAACCACGCAGGCGGCGCGCCCACCCCAGTCGTAGCCAACGAGCATTGCCGCCGTCATGCCGAGCGCGTCCATGAAGTCGCGTAGATCGGCGCCAAGCGCGGCCTGCTGTCCAGAGCGCGGAGTGGATGGATCAAGGAAACCTGTCGGACCGAATCCTCGCAACCAGGGAACCAAGGTACGGAACCCATGGGCGGTGAGCGGTGGAACAACGCCGTCCCAGTCGTGCACATCGGATGGCCAACCATGGAGAAGAATTACCGGCGGTCCGTCTGCTGGACCGCTTTCCAGATAGGCGATATTCAGCGTCTTGGTTCGGACAGAGCAACGCATTTGATCGAGCCTCCATGGCAAGCCATGACGTTCAGTGCATGCAGGCGAGACGCTTCGTTGGTGGACCCGACTAGTGTAATCTGTCGCTGGTGTCGATGCTCCGAATTACCCCCGTTCGTGACGTAGACCCATGCCAAACCTCGTCCTACCGGAGTGCACATGCCGGGATCCTTTGCGGTATCACGAGGCAAGAATGGCCAGGTTCACTTCAACTTGCACGCGTCCAACCGTCGGGTGAAATTGACGAGCGAGGCATATGAGCAGAAGCGGTCCGCGCTAAACGGCATCGCCTCAATCAGGAAGAACGCGAAGAAGCGCGACAACTTTGAAGAGCGCACCACGAAGAACGGCAAGCACGACTTCGTTCTCCTCGCATACAATGGCGAGATCGTGGGGCAGAGCCAGATCTACGCGCATGCGTCGAGCGCGTATACCTTGGGATCCGATCGGTCATGAACAACGCACCGGCTGCGAAGCTCAACGATCTAGCTACCAGGTAGTCCGCGATAAGCACTCAAAGTGCGCATCAAGGAGATATTGATGTTGTCCAGATTGCTACGTTCCGGCGGAATGGCCGCACTCGTCGCGGCGACCTTGGCACTCGTCGTGCCGAACGCGCACGCACAGGCCAATCCGAAAGCCCACATCGCTGCCTCGCAGGTCACGCTGTCCAACTTCCTGCGCGATCCCGACATGGACTGGCTGCAGCGCAACTTCTACCGCGCCAAGGCGGTGATGATCACACCCGAAGTCGTCAAGGCTGGATTCATCTTCGGAGGGTCGGGGGGCCGTGCGCTCGTGGTCGCGCGCGACCCGACGACCGGCGGATGGGTGGGCCCCGCTTTCTACGCGATGGCAACGGCCAGCGTCGGCTTCCAGGCCGGCATCTCGGTGGCCGAAGGTGTGACGCTGGTGATGACCGAGAAGGGCTTCAACTCGTTGCTGGCGACCTCGTTCAAGATCGGAGGCGATGCCAGTGTCGCTGCGGGTCCGGTCGGCGCGGGTGCGCGGAGCGACATCGTGGCCGACCTCATCACCTTCAACCGCGCCAAGGGGGTATACGGCGGCCTCAATCTCGACGGCACCATGGTTACGCCCTCCGATGATTGGAACGCTTCGTTTTTCGGGAAGAAGGTGCTTCCGCCCGACATCCTGGTGCGGACATCGGTCCACAACGAGGCGGCCGACGAGCTGCTCGCGCAAGTTAGGGCCGCCGCCGACAAGAAGTAGTGGAACTGGGACGTTCGCGAACACGCTTCGACGCTCGCAGCTGACGCCGCCGGGTCCGTCGAACCTTGTCCGGGGTGGGCTGCCAAGGCCACCGGCAAGCTCGCCAAGACCGACCGCATCGATGCGCAAGTACTGGCGGAGTTCGCGGCACTGCTGGCGCGGCGGCCTGACGCTGATCGATTTTCCCGTGCGCTGCCAAAGGCTACCCAGCAAGACCTGGCCGCCCTGGTGACGCGGCGCCGAACCGCCACCCGCCATGACCCGGCAATCAACGTCTTCTGTACACGCCTGATCGCCGTCGGCAAACTGCCCAAGGTCGCCTTGATCGCCTGCATGCGCAAGCCCATCCTGAACGCCATGGTCAGATCGGGTCGCAATTTCGATCTGGATCACGTTCATGCTTGACACGAGAGACGGTTACTCAGTTCGGCCTGAAGCGGTCCATCAAGGGAGGGAGCCATGCTCGTGGAGTCCAGCGAGACCGCCTCGATCTTGATGCGCACGACCTGAGCCTTCTGCGGTTTCTCGAACATCGGGTCGAGCGCGTCAGACTCGGTCCAGCGGTTTATTGGCGCGTAGATTCAGTGCGCAATGGCTCTCCCCGCGTCGACGGTTCGTTCGGACATGTGAGAATCGACCCCCAAGTCTGACGGGTGTGGATATGACAATGGACCGGATGCGGTTCACGAATGTCTCCGAGGTGCTTTGGCAAGGTCATGACCGGTGGGCCTGTCAGGTCGACAGGCGCACCGGACATGGTGCCATCCTGCCCCGCGCCAGCAGCAGTGCCCGAGCAGCGACGGCGGAGCACGCTTGAGTTCCACAGGTTCCAGCGACGCGCCGACAGCCAACGCATGAGCCCTGAGCACAGGCGACTGACGTATGCGCTGCTGCTCTCGCTGCTGATCCACACGTTGCTGTTGAGCCTGACCTTCGGTGGCCAGGGACTTTGGCTTCCGGGCTTCGGCTTCCCCTGGCAGGATCGACGGATCGAGGCACCCGATCTGCGCGTCGTAGTCGTTCCGGCGCAGGTCACAGCCGCGGAGCCGGCGGTCACGCCGGTCGCGGAGCCGTTGCAGCAGGCATGGGTCGAGCAGCCTGTTGCCAGTGGGCCGGCGCTGACGCCATCCGTGTCCCGTGCGCCGACCCCGCGGCGGACTGCAGCAGCGATCGTGCCGGAGGCCAATCCGAGGGCAGAGGCCAATCCAAGGACAGACGCCGCGACCGGTGCGGCCCCTGCGCAAATGCCTTTGCGCGCCGATCGGCCCGGTGACACGGCGCCCCCGCCGATCCCCGCGCCGGCCGTGATCGCCTTGGCGCGGACCGACGAGGCCACGTGGGTCGTGCCCGCCACTCCAGCGATGCCAACGCCCGTCATCGCGGCAGCGCCAAGCGCCTCGAGCCCGGAGACCGCGATGCCGTCGCTTCGAGATGCTGGCGATGCAGCGCGGGCGCGAATCGACCAAGAGGCGCGGGAGCGAGCCGTTGAACTGGCCAAGCTCGATCCTTCCAAGCAGGAGGGGCAACGGCAGGCGGAGCAGCTGGAGGCGGCGCGGCAGGACGCCGCCCGTCAGGAAGCGGCGCGGGCCGAGAACGCGCGGCTGGAGGCCGAACGCCAGGAGGCCGCACGGCAGGCGGCAGGCTCTGCAAGAGGCGGCGCGAGTCGAGGCCGCACGGGTCGAGGCGGCACGAGTCGAGGCCGCACGGGTCGAGGCCGCACGGGTCAGGAGGCCGCACGGGTCGAGGCCGCACGGGTCGAGGCCGCACGGGTCGAGGCCGCACGGGTCGAGGCCGCACGGGTGGAGGCCGCACGAGTCGAGGCCGCACGGGTCGAGGCCGCACGGGTCGAGGCCGCACGGGTCGAGGCCGCACGGGTCGAGGCCGCACGGGTCGAGGCCGCACGGGTCGAAGCCGCACGGGTCGAGGCCGCACGGGTCGAGGCCGCACGGGTCGAGGCCGCACGGGTCGAGGCCGCACGGGTCGAGGCCGCACGGGTCGAGGCCGCACGGGTCGAGGCCGCACGGGTCGAGGCCGCACGGGTCGAGGCCGCACGGGTCGAAGTTGCGCAAGAGGCGGCCGCAAGACGGGAAGCGGCGCTTCGGGCGATAGGACGACAGCTGGACGAGGAGGCCGCCCGGCGTGAAGCCGCAACGGCTGCAGCGCGCCTGCCACCCTCGTCGAGCAGCGCACGTCGATACAGGCTCTTCGGTCGCACTGACCCCAACGCGGAACTCATCCTGTACGCGGAAGCCTGGAGCCGGAAGATCCAGCTGAACATGACGTTCGACATGGTCCGCGAAGCGGCGAAGCAGCCTCACACCGATCCCCTCGTGACGGTGGCCATTCGTAGCGACGGCTCGGTGGAGTCGGTGACCTTCGTTCTATCCAGCGGCGTGGCGGCCATCGACGAAGCGATACGACGCATCGTGGACAGCCAGAAGCCCTACCAGGCGTTCCCGCCGGGCCTGGCCCGCGAGTACGACGTGATCGAGATCCGCCGAACCTGGTACTTCGACACGGCGATCCGGCTGTACTGATGGGACAGTGACAGGCGTCAGGCGATTCTCAACGCGTTGGCCTGGGTGCCTGATGTGGTTTAGGAATCCCGGACCAGCCTGAATGTTAGTTTCTTGGCAAACTTCGACCTTGGACAGAGGAGTTTGTCATGAAGAGGAAGCGGCTTTCGGTCGAGCAGATCGTCGCCGTGCTGAAGCAAGCCGAGCTGGGCATGGCGGTGGCGGACATCATACGGCGGGTGGGCATTTCTCACTAACTGACAAAACGGTCCGAAAAAGCCAAGCGATTCACGGGAACCATTGTCTCAAGTTACGTCTGGCCCGAAGAACTCGGGCAGGTCAGCGGCTAGTCATCGGCGGTTCACAATCCTCAGCAGCCGGTCGCAGTTGTAAGAAGCAGATGGCATGGACACCGCCCCCTTCGGGGATGGCGGGCCAGGCAAGTATCAGGAGGGCCCTCCAGGACCGAACGGCATCGATGTGCCAAAGTGGAGTTTCGACACAACCACTTGAGGAACGGAGGGCCCGAAATGAATGCTACGACATACGGATTGGATGTTGCAAAGGTCGTCTTCCAGATGTACTGGGTCGACGGCGAAACCGGCGAGATTGTGAATCGGCGCTTTCGCCGTGACGCGTTGATTGAGTTCTTGGCACAACGACCGGCCGGCCGGGTGGCGTTGGAAGCATGCGGCAGCGGGCATTGGTGGGCACGCAAGATCAAAACGCTCGGACACGAGGCGGTGTTGTTGCACGCGTCGTTTATTCGGCCGTTTGTCCAGGCCAACAAAACGGATGCGGCCGATGCCAAGGCGATCTGGACAGCGGTGAATCAACCCGCAGATGCGAACGGTGACAGTCAAGACGGAAGATCAGCAGTCGATGCTCAGCCTGCACCGGATGCGCGCGCTATTGGTCAAGTTTCGCACCATGCAGGTGAATCAGCTGCGTGGATTGCTGTACGAATTCGGCGTGACGTTGCGGGCCGGGCGCCTGGCAGGTCTGAGTGAGATTCGCAAGCGAATGGCCGAGCTGGAGAGCGAGCTCCCGGGCATGCTCTGGAGCGGTCTGCAGGATCAGCTAAAGCGTATCGACGAGCTGGATCAAGACATTGCTCGCATCGAGAGGCAGATGGGCAACTGGCAGAAACAGGAAGCGGCGTGCCGCGCCGTCTCCGAGATTCCGGGAATCGGGAGGCTGACCGCGACGGCGCTGGTGGCCACGATAGGTGATGCAAGGACCTTCAAGTCGGGGCGGGAATTTGCCGCATTCTTGGGTCTGGTTCCACGGCAACACGGTACCGGAGGCAAGGTTCGATTGGGATCGATCTCGAAACGCGGCGACAGGTACCTGCGCACGATGTTGATCCATGGCGCAAGGTCGGTGACATTTGGCGCCAAGGAGCCAACGACCTGGCAAACCAGACATCCAGGCGCGGCGACCAGCAAATGTCGCCGTCGTGGCGCTCGCCAACAAGATGGCGCGCACGGCGTGGGCGGTTCTGGCGCACGGTAGCGCGTACCAAAAGCGCTATGTGAGTGTGAAACCCGCGTAGACAACCACGACGACGACGTAGATGAGCCGATAGGTTGCTAAGGATGACTTCCGTGTGATGGCAAAACAGGTCGGACCGCAAGAGCGCAAACCTGACGAATGTCTGGCGCGTCAAAGCGCGAGAAGCAGACGAGGACGCTCTTGGCGAATTCCATCAGGGCCCGCAGGCTTCGGCTTGCACACCAAGGCCGAATATAAGACTGCAGCCAGTACCTCGTTGAGACATCACCTCAAATCAGCCTTGCAAACCGGGCGGTGTCCATATAAGACGTTCGGCGGTCCGCATGAGGGGCCATCGAGGCGCAGCGTCTGCGATTCCTACGACAACGCGCTCGCCGAGACGATCATCGGGTCGTTCAAGACGGAAGTCATCCATCCCCGCGGCCCGTGGCGGCATCTCGAAGCCGTGGAATACGCAACCCTCGCGTGGGTCGACTGGTTCAATCACCGTCGGTTGCTGGAATCGATCGGCAACGTGCCGCCGGCGGAATTGGAGCTGGCGTACGATCGTCAGCAAAGCGAGTCGGCATTGGCAGCCTGACTCAAACCCCGGAGCCTCCGGAAAACGCGGGGCAGTTCATTTTCTCCTTAAAGATCAAACAAAAACGGCCCCGGTCGGGGGCCGTCATTCTTGCTGATTGGTGGAGGTGGGCGGAATCGAACCGCCGTCCGGAAGCGCTCGACAGTCAGGACTACATGCTTAGTCGAGTCATTGTGCTCTCGCCCCGACGCCGTTGACTGACAGACGACGGCGGAACCAGTCACCTTGTTTTAGCGCGTCACCCAAGTGACCCGGGCGGGCGCGATCGCTCTGAGATGTCCTCGCTGTGACAGTTACATCACCCCGGCCGAGCGCTGCCGGGTGCGAGGTCCGGCGGGATTAAGCCGCCAGAGCGTACGTTTCGTCGTTCGCAGTTAAGTTTGCGATTGCAGTAGGATTTACGAGGACCTGCACCTCGGCATGCCCCAAGCTGCGTTGCTACCCCCGTCGAAACCAGGTCACCCCCGGAAATCGTCGGCGCGCCGCGAATGCATCCTCGGCGCGGTTCTTGCTCGAGAACGCCGATGATACCATCCGGCGCCCAAGGCGGTACTTGGGGTAGACTCGCGCGAATTCAAGGCCTTCCAGTTCGCTGACCCGCACACGATGTCGCCCACAAGAGGAAACGTCCGCATCGTCCCGGTGATACTTTCCGGCGGCGCCGGCACGCGGCTGTGGCCGCTGTCGCGCGAAACGGCCCCGAAGCCGTCGATGCCGCTGCCGGACGGCGAAACCCTGCTCGCCAAGACTGCGGCACGCGCGCTCGCGCTGACGGGTGTCGAGGAGCTCTTCACCGTCACCAATCGCGAGTACTACTTCCACACTCGGGACGCCTACGCCGGGCTGCGCGGCGGACCGCCCGAACGCGCGTCGTTTCTGCTCGAACCGTTCGGCCGCAATACCGCGCCCGCCGTCGCGCTCGCCGCACTATGCATCGAAATGGCGGGCGGCGGCGACGCCGTGCTGCTCGTGCTTCCCGCCGACCATCTTGTCCGCGACCAGGATGCGTTCGCCGTGGCGGTTGCGCAAGGGGCGCGCCTCGCCCAGGCCGGCTCGCTGGTGACATTCGGCATCGGTCCCACCCGTCCGGAGACCGGGTTCGGCTACATCGAGTGCGGCGATGCGCTCGGCACCACGGCGCCGCCCGCGTTCGCCGCCCGTCGATTCGTCGAGAAGCCGCCGCTCGCGACGGCGCGCGAGTACCTGGCCGTCGGGCAACTACCTCTGGAACTCCGGGATATTCTGCTTCACGCCGGCCGCGATCCTACAAGCGTTCGCTCGGCATGCGCCCGGACGTGCTCGCCGCCGTGCGCCACGTTGCGCAGGCGATTGCCGGCAACGGCAACGCTTCGATGCTCGAAATCGACACCACACTCTTCGCCGCCGTCCCCGACATCTCGCTCGACTATGCGGTCATGGAGAAGGCCGCCGCCGCGGGCGAAGTCGCCGTCGTGCGCGGCACGTTCGACTGGAGCGACGTCGGCTCGTGGCAGGCCGTGGCCGATCTCGCCACGCCCGACGTGCACGGCAACCGCGGCCAAGGCGAACGCATCGCGATCGCGACCACCGGCACGTACGTCAACGCGGGCGACCGGCTGGTCGCCACGATCGGCGTCGACGATCTCGTCATCGTCGACACGCCGGACGCGCTGCTCGTCGCGCACCGAGACCAGTTGCAGCGCGTCAAGGAGGTGGTTGGCGAGCTGAAGGCGCGGGGCCACGAGTCCTACCGGCTGCACAAGACCGTCGCGCGGCCATGGGGCGCCTACACGGTGCTGCAGGATGGCCCGGGGTTCAAGATCAAGCGGATCGAGGTACAGGCCGGCGCCGCGCTGTCGCTGCAGCTCCACCACCGCCGCAGCGAGCACTGGGTGGTCGTCGGTGGCGTCGCCAAGGTGACGCGCGGCGACGAGACCTTCCTCGTCAACGCGAACGGATCGACGTACATCCCCGTCGAGACAAAGCATCGGCTGGAGAATCCAGGGAAGGACCCGCTCGTGATGATCGAGGTCCAGTGTGGCGATTACCTGGGCGAGGACGACATCGTCCGCTTCGACGACCGATACGGGCGCGTCTCCCAGGCGTAGCGTCAGGCGGAAACGTCCGGATCGATCTGCCGCTCGAGCCAGGCGATCTGATCCTTCAGCAACAGCTTGCGGCGCTTCAGGCGCGTGATCTGCAGCTCGTCGTGGGTCGGATCGCCGACGAGGCGCTGGATGACCGCATCCAGGTCGCGATGCTCGACCTGGAGGGCGACGAGCCGCTGCATGAGCGCGACGCGATCCGCATTGCCGACGTCGACCATCAATCTATCGCGAGGCGCATGGCACGCCCGCCCTCCCGTCAGTCGATGCCCGCCGGCAGGGTCGCCGAACGGCGTCCGAGCCGGCTGGTGATGCCGATTCCCGACAGGATAAGCGCAATGCCGGCGATGTGAAACAGGGCGAGCCGCTCGTCGAGGAAGACCCAGGCGAGCAGGATGCCGAACACCGGCATCAGATGGACGAAGAGCCCCGCGATGCTCGCGCCGACCTGCTCGACGCCCTGGTTCGACCACCGCCAGCGCAAGCCGATCGTGTAGATCGACCACATCCCCATCGCCAGGATGAGAAACAGGTCGCCGACATTGAACTGGAGAAACGCGAGGACCGCTAGGCTTCCGTGCGCAAGTATGGCGAGCACGCCGGCGAACGACACGCCGACACCGGCGAGCTGAGGTGCCGACAGCGTAAGCAGCAGGTAGGGGTTCGCACCGCGCAGTGCTGAAGCCGTCTTCGACACGAGCGAATTATCGCACGCGGCCCCGCGTATAATCCGCACTCGATTCGCAGTTGCACGTGCCGCCGGCCAACCTCGCCGTCGGGCCTGCGGCGTGGCAGCCGCGGCGTCGCCCGACGCCTCCGCCGCCGCACCGGGCAGCAACGCCGCCGCGCCCGCGACCTTCGCTGTCGCCGCGACCATTCCGATGCTCGCGGCGCTGCCCCCGCTCGTCCCGCGTTTGCCCGCCTCGGGCCAGAAGGTCCGCACGGTGCCGCTCGTGGGCTCCGCCGACGCCCTCGCGCTCGCGCAGCTCGCGGACACGTGTGCAGGCGAGAAGCGCATGCTCGTCGTGGTCAGCGCCGACGCACTCGCGGCGCAGCGCATCGCGGACGAGCTGCCATGGTTCGCGCCCGGACGGAGCGTCGCGCTGCTGCCCGACTGGGAGACGCTGCCCTACGACCACTTCTCGCCGCACCAGGACCTGGTCTCGCAACGCCTCGCGACGCTCTACCACGTGTCGCGCGGCGATTGCGACGTGCTGGTCGTCGCGGCGACGACGGCGCTCTACCGGCTCGCGCCGCCCGACTACCTGGCCGCGTTCACGTTCTTCCTGAAGCAGGGCACGCGGCTCGACGTCGACGCGCTGCGCGCGCAGCTCGCGCTCGCCGGCTACCAGCACGTCACGCAGGTCGTGTCGCCCGGCGAGTTCAGCGTTCGCGGCGGGCTTATCGACCTCTTCCCGATGGGCAGCCCGCTGCCGTATCGCGTCGACCTCTTCGGCGACGACATCGAGAGCATCAAGACATTCGACGTCGACACGCAGCGCACGCTCTATCCGGTTCCGGACGTGCGGCTCCTGCCGGCGCGCGAGTTCCCGGTCGACGAAGCCGGGCGCACGCGCTTTCGCAGCCGGTACCGCGAGGTCTTCGAAGGCGATCCGCTGCGCTCTCCGCTGTACAAGGACGTCAGCAACGGCGTGATGCCGGGCGGGATCGAGTACTACCTGCCGCTGTTCTTCGACACGACGGCGACGCTCGCCGACTACCTGCCGCGGGACGCGGCCGTCGCGCTCGTCGGAGACGTCACCACCGCGGTCGAGCGGTTCTGGCAGGACACCGAATCGCGCTACAAGCTGCTGCGCGGCGACCAGGCGCGTCCGCTGCTGCCGCCGACCGCCGTCTTCCTGCCGCCCGACGCGTTCAACGGCGTCGCTGAAGGCGCATGCGCGGATCGAGATTCCTGCGCCAGCGCGCGACGCGGCGGCACCCGCGAGTTCCGCCGGTGTCGTCGCCCTGCCCTCGGTGCAGGTCGATCGCCGCGCCGACGATCCGCTCGCCGCGCTCAAGCGCTTTCTCGCCGCGGGCGACACGCGCGTGCTGATCTGCGCCGAAAGCGCGGGGCGGCGCGAGACGATGCAACAGTATTTCGCCGAATACGGTCTCGACGTGCCGCTCGTCGACGACTGGCCTTCGTGCCTCGCCGGCGAGGACGCGCTGCGCGCTCGTCGTCGCGCCGCTGCATGCCGGCTTCGCGTGGCCGGAGGCGAAGCTCGCCTTCGTCACCGAGGCCGAGCTCTACGCCGGCGTGGTCCGCCGCGGCAGAGCGCGACGCCGCGCGCCGCTCGAACGTCGACGCGATGCTGCGCGACCTCTCCGAGGTGCGCATCGGCGACCCGGTGGTCCACGAGCAGCACGGCATCGGCCGGTACCTCGGCCTCGTCACGATGGACCTCGGCGAAGGCCCGGCCGAGTTCCTGCAGCTCGTCTACGCGAACGACGCGAAGCTCTACGTGTCCGGTCGCGAACCTGCACCTGATCGGACGCTACAGCGGCGCCGCTCCCGAGGCGGCGCCTCTGCACGAGCTCGGCAGCAGCCAGTGGGACAAGGCGAAGAAACGCGCGGCGCGGCAGGCGCACGACACGGCCGCCGAGCTCCTCAATCTCTACGCGCAGCGCGCGGCGCGCACCGGCCAGGCGTTCAAGTTCAAGCAGCACGACTACGAAGCGTTCGCCGAGGGCTTCGGCTTCGACGAGACGCCGGACCAGCAGGCGGCGATCGAGGCGGTCATCGGCGACCTCACGGACGGCAAGCCGATGGACCGGCTCGTCTGCGGCGACGTCGGCTTCGGCAAGACCGAGGTCGCGCTGCGCGCGGCGTTCGTCGCGCTCGCCGACGGCAAGCAGGTCGCGGTGCTCGTGCCGACGACGCTGCTCGCCGAGCAGCACTTCCAGGTCTTCTCCGACCGTTTCGCCGATCTTCCGGTGAAGCTGGTCGAGCTGTCGCGCTTCCGCTCGCCGAAGGAGGTGAAGGCCGCGCTCGAGGGACTCGCAGCCGGCACCATCGACCTCGTGATCGGCACGCACAAGCTGATCCAGCCGGACGTCAAGTTCAAGAACCTCGGCCTCGTCATCATCGACGAGGAGCACCGGTTCGGCGTGCGCCAGAAGGAGCAGCTGAAGAGGCTGCGCGCCGAGGTCGACGTGCTGACGCTGACGGCGACGCCGATCCCGCGCACGCTCGCGATGTCGCTCGAGGGCATCCGCGACTTCTCGGTGATCGCCACGGCGCCGCAGCGGCGGCTCGCGATCAAGACGTTCGTCTCGACGTACTCGCGCGGGATCATCCGCGAGGCGGCGCTGCGCGAGCTGAAGCGCGGCGGCCAGATCTACTTCCTGCACAACGACATCGACACGATCAACACGACGGCGGAGCGGCTCGCGCAGCTGCTGCCCGAGGCGCGCATCGCGATCGCGCACGGCCAGATGGGCGAGCGCGACCTCGAGCACGTGATGCGCGAGTTCTACGCGCAGCGCGTCAACCTGCTGCTCTGCTCGACGATCATCGAGAGCGGGATCGACGTGCCGACCGCGAACACGATCATCATCGAGCGCGCCGACCGCTTCGGCCTCGCGCAGCTGCACCAGCTCCGCGGCCGCGTCGGCCGCTCGCACCACCAGGCGTACGCGTACCTGCTGACGCCGCCCGAGGAAGCGCTGTCCGCGCAGGCGAAGAAGCGGCTCGAGGCGATCCAGATGATGGAGGACCTGGGCGCCGGGTTCTTCCTCGCGATGCACGACCTCGAGATCCGCGGCGCCGGCGAGGTGCTGGGCGAGTCGCAGTCGGGCGAGATGCAGGAGGTCGGCTTCCAGCTCTATGCCGACATGCTGAGGGCCGCGGTCTCGGCGCTGAAGGCGGGGCGCGAGCCGGACCTCGCCGCGCCGCTCGGCGTCGCCACCGAGATCAACCTGCACGTGCCGTCGCTGCTGCCCGCGAGCTATTGCAGCGACGTGCACGAGCGGCTCGTCCTCTACAAGCGTTTCGCGAACTGCGAGACGGCCGACGAGCTCGGAGGCCATGCAGGAGGAGCTCGTCGACCGCTTCGGCCGGCCGCCGGAGCCGGCGCAGGCGCTGATCGCGTGCCACCGGTTGCGGCTCGTCGCGAAGCCGAAGGGCATCGCCAAGGTCGATGCGGGCCCCGAGCGCAGCACGCTGCAGTTCGTCAAGGACCCGCCGTTCGACGCGGCGTCGCTGATCGCGATCATCCAGAAGGACGGCCGCATACGCTTCGCCGGACCGGATCGCGTCCGCATCGAGCGCGCGGCGCCGACGCTCGCCGATCGCGTCGCGCTGGTGAAGGACTTCGTCGCGAGGCTCGCCTGAGGCTCGGCGTCGCCCGGCGACCTCTTTCCGCCGCAGCTGCACGTGTTCGTCCGCGACTGGCTGTCGTCGAACAACATCCTGCTGAAGAGCCGCGACGGCCACGTGCTGATCGACTCCGGCTACGGGCGGCACGCGCCGCTCACGCTCGCGCTGCTCGCAGAGCGGAGCGCGGCATCGGCGACGCGCCGCTCGCCTGCTCGTCAACACGCATTGCCACGCCGACCACGTCGGCGGCAACGCGGCGATCGTCCGACATTACGGCTGCCCGGTCGCGGTGCCCGAGGCCGAGGCGCCGCTGGTGGAGCGATGGGACGGCAAGGCGCTGCTCTACGACTACTGCGACCAGCGGATCGAGCGCTTCGCCGTCGATCGCGCGCTGCCGCCGGACACGACGCACGTCTGGGGCGACCTCGAATGGCAGGCGCTCGCGGCGCCGGGCCACGACATGGGCGCGCTCGTCTTCTACAACGCCGAGCACCGGATTCTGATCTCCGGCGACGCGCTGTGGGAGCACGGCTTCGGCTTCGTGATGCCGCCGGAGATCGATGCGGCGGCGCTGCCCGCGACGCGCGCGACGATCGACATGCTCGGCCGTCTCGACATCCGCGTCGTGATCCCCGGCCACGGCGAGCCGTTCACCGGCGTCGCCGCCGCGCTCGACCGCGCGCGGAACCGCATCGCCGCGTTCGAGGCCGACAGCCTGCGCGTCGCGCGGCACGCGCTCAAGGTCAACCTGATGTTCACGCTGCTCGACAAGCAGCGGATGGCACTCGCCGACATGCCGGACTACGTCGAGCGCGTCGGCATCTACCGCGACTTCAACGCCCGTTTCTTCCGCCTGCCGCCGGCGAAGCTCGCGGAATTGCTGGTCGGCGAGCTGTAGAAGGCCGGCGCCGCGAAGCGCGCAGACGGCTGGCTCGTGCCTGCGCCTGATGCCCCGTGCCATTTCGCTAGAATAGCGGACCCGCCGGCCAGTCGCCTCGCGGCCGTCTGCGACGGAATGCTGTCGCGTCGACCGTTGTTGACGATTGGATTCATCCGCGTGCGCCCTGATCGCCGTGCCCGCCGTCGACATGACCTCCAATCCCGCATCGCTAATGACCGTGACGCCCGCAAGCTCGGCCGATGCTAGAGCTTCTCGACCATCCCGCGGTTCCAGGGCGGCGTCGCGCCGCTGCGTCGGTCGCACTGGTCGTTGGCGTCGGCGCTCTGCCCGCACGCGCTTCGCGTGGCTCGCGATCGTCGCCGGCTACGCGACGATGGTCGCGCTCGACACCGGCTTCTCGCTGCTTCCCGCCGACGGTCGCGCGCAAGACGGTGCTGATCGGGCTGCTCGCGCCGCTCGTCGGTATCGTCGCCGACCTGTACCCGCAGCGGTCGCGCGAGAATCGCGGCTGCGCTCGTCGTCGCCGCGGGCGCTGCTTTCGCTCTGGGTGTTCCTGACCGTCCTGCGAGAACCGCGATCGGCGACGATGCCATCGTCGTCGGTGCGGGCATTGCGGTGTTCGTCGCGGCGCTGGTCGCCTGCGACGCTGCGGCTCCGCGACGACGGCCTGCGCTGCGGCGCCGCGGGCTTGGGCCTGGGACTCGCCGTCGGCATCGCCGGCGTGCTTGTCGGCATCGATCGGCGACCTCGTCGCGGGCGTCGCGATCGCGGCGGCCTGCGGCGCGCTGCTGCTCGTCCAGGTCACTGTCTCGCGCAAGCTCGCTCCCGGATTCACCGGCGCGCTGCCGATCGGCCTGCTCGCCGCGCTGTTCGCCGCCGGCACGCTGCTGCTTGCCGAGCTTCCGTGGTACGCGCTGCCGCTGCTGCTGCTCGTCCCCGCGCGCCGCTCTCTGCCCGCGCCCGACGCGCGCCGATGATCGTGCGCGCCGCGGTGCTCGCCGCTTACGCGCTCGCCGCCGCCGCCCTTCCCATCGCTGCCGCGTGGTACGCCGCGCGCGGCTCATTGTTCTGAACCAACCGACTAGGAGATCGTCATGTCGAAGCGACTTGCCGTCCTCATCCTCGCCGCCGTCCCGCTCGCCGCCGTCGCGGCGACCGAAAGCTACACGTTCGATCCGTTTCACACCACGTGTCGTTCACGGTCGACCACCTCGGTCTATCGATGATCTACGGCCGGTTCAACAAGTACTCCGGCAAGTTCACGATCGACCGTGCGGCAAAGACCGGGATCGGTCGATCTCGCCGTCGAGACCGCGTCGGTCGACACCGAACGACAGCGACAAGGGCAGCCGCCCGCGCTCGCGCGACGAGCACCTGCGCTCGGCCGACTTCTTCAACGCCGCCGAGTTTCCGCGGATGACCTACAAGTCGACCAGCGTCGTCTTCACCGGCGACATCCCGACCGTCGTCGAAGGCAACCTGACGCTGCTCGGCGTGACGAAGCCGGTCGCGCTGACGGTCGAGCGCTTCAAGTGCAATCCCGGCGACGGCGACGGCGAAGGAGCGTTGCGGCGGCATCGCCGTCGGCAAGATCAAGCGCTCCGACTTCGGCATGAAGAGGGGCATTCCCAGCATCGGCGACGAGATCTTCCTGGCATTCGGCTTCGAGGGCGACAAGGACTGATCCGCCGAGCGCAACCGGGCGTCGTGCGGCCCGGTTTCGCCTGCGATCCGGCTACTTCGCCAGCTCGCCGACGAACGTCCGCACGCCGCCGAGCAGCATCTCGACGGCGAGCGCCGTCAGCACGAGCCCCATCAGCCGCTCGAACGCGAGCACCGCGCGTTCGCCCAGCCAGCGCTGCAGCCGGTCGGCGAGCGCCAGGACGACGGTCGTCGCCGCCATCGCGACCGTCAGCGCCAGCAGCCAGCTCCCGATCCTGCGCGGGATCGCGCGACGCCATCAGCATCACCGTCGCGAGCGCGGAAGGACCCGCGATCGACGGAATCGCGAGCGGGACGAGGAACGGCTCGACGCCCGGCGGATCGCCGAAGATGCCCTCGGGCCGCGGAAACACCATCCGGATCGCGATCAGGAACAGGATGATGCCGCCGGCGATCGTCAGCGACTCTTCGGACAGGTGCAGCCACTGCAGGAACGTGCGCCCGCCCATCATGAACGCGAGCAGGATCACGTAGGCGGCCGCGCATTCGCGCAGCACGACGCGCGCGCGGCGTTCCGGCGCGACGTTCTTCAGCGCGGACACGACGAGCGGCACGTTGCCGAACGGATCGATGACGAGGATCAGCAGGATCGTCGCGGAAAAGAGCTCGGCGTTCATCCGCCCATGATACGTGGCATCGGCACGACACGCAGCCCGCGCACGCTCCGCGGCGCGCACTCGCGGCGTGGGATAATCGCGCGCTCCTCCCGATCGGAAATCGCGGATTCGCGACCATGACCTCGTATCCTGACCTCGCCGCTCCTGCGCCGGCGGCGCTCGCACTCGTTCTCGCGGCAATCGCGGCAGCCGCGCTTGCGCGACGCGAAGCCGCCGCCGGTCGCACCGGTGCGCGACGTCACCGACACGTATTTCGGCGTCGCGGTGCCGGATCCGTACCGGTACATGGAGGACCTCAAGAACCCCGAGGCGGCCGCATGGATGAAGGCGCAGGCCGACTACGCGCGCGCGACGCTCGATCGCATTCCCGGACGCGCGGCGCTCGTCAAGCGGATCACCGAGCTCGGCGACGCGGCGCCGGCGCGCGTCACCGGCGTGCAGTTCAACAACGGCCACTACTACTACCTGAGGCGCCTCGCGAACCAGAACATTCCCAAGCTCTACGTGCGCGCGGGCCTCACCGGCAACGAGCGACTGCTGGTCGATCCCGAGGCGATGAAGGCGAGCCGCCGGCGAGCACTACGCGATCGACTACTTCTCGCCGTCGTTCGACAATCGCTACGTCGCCTACGGGATCTCTCCGGGCGGCTCCGAGGACAGCGTGCTGCACGTGATCGAGGTCGCGTCGGGAAAGGAGACCGGCGAGGCGATCGATCGCGCCCAGTTCGGGCCGCCCGCCTGGGACGACAGCAACCGGCTTCTCTACAACCGCCTGCAGAAGCTCGCGTCCGGCGCGCCGAAATCCGACAAGTACCTGAAGAGTCGGGCGTACGTCCACACGATCGGCACGGATCCCGGAACGGACCGCGCGATCCTCGGCCCCGGCGTTTCGGCCGACGTCACGACGGATCCGCTCGCGGTTCCCTTCATCGTCACGGCGCCGGGATCCCCGTACGTGATCGGCGGGATCTCGCAACGGCAATCAGCGCGAGCTCATTCTCAACGTCGCGTCCGGCGTCGTCGGTCGCGACGGGAGTTCCGCCGTGGCGCCGCATCGCGGGCCTCGACGACGAGGTGACCGACGCCGCGCTGGTCGGCAGCACGCTGTACCTGCTCACGCACAAGGGGCGCGCCGCACTTCAAGGTCTTGCGCCTCGACCTCGCGAATCCCGACCTCGCGTCGGCCGCGGTCGTCGTGCCCGCGAGCGACGCGGTGATCACCGGCATCGCCGCGGCGAGTGACGCGCTCTACGTCCGCCGGATGGCCGGCGGCATCAGCGACCTCCTGCGCGTCGACCACCCGCCCGGCGCGAAACCCGTTGCGGTGAAGCTGCCGTTCGACGGCGACATCGACGCGCTCGTCGCCGATCCGCGCGTCCCGGGCGTCGTCTTCGACGCCGGCGCGTGGACCCGTTTCGGCGGCTACTTCGCCTACGATCCGAAATCCGAGAAGGTCATCGACACGAAGCTGCAGCCGCAGGGTCGATACGACAACCCGACCGACCTCGTCTCGACCGAGGTGAAGGTGAAATCGCACGACGGCACGCTGGTGCCGCTGTCGATCGTGCACAAGCGGGGCATGAAGCTCGACGGCACGAATCCGACGATTCTCTACGGCTATGGCGCGTACGGTATCTCGCAGACGCCGTTCTACCGGCCGCAGTACCTCGCATGGTTCGAACGCGGCGGCATCTTCGCGGTCGCCCACGTGCGCGGCGGCGGCGAGAACGGCGAGGAATGGTACAAGGGCGGCTACCAGCAGACCAAGCCCAACACGTGGCGCGACGCGATCGCGTGCGCGGAGTGGCTCGTCGCGAAGCGCTACACGTCACCGGCGAAGCTCGCGATCCAGGGCGGCAGCCAGGGCGGCATCTACGTCGGCCGCTCGATCACCGAGCGGCCCGACCTGTTCGGCGCGGCGATCGACCAGGTCCCCGTCTCCGACGCCGTGCGTTCGTCGTTCGAAACCAACGGCGAGCTCGACAAGACGGAAATGGGAACGACCGAGACGGAGGCGGGATTCCGCGCGCTGCTCGCGATGAGTCCGTACCACCACATCAGGGACGGCGTGAAGTATCCGGCGGTCATGGTCGTGACCGGCATCAACGACCCGCGCGTCGATGCGTGGCAGGCGGCGAAGATGGCGGCGCGTCTGCAGGCGGCGACCGCGAGCGGCAAGCCGGTGCTGCTGCGCGTCGATTTCGACGCCGGCCACGGTTACGGCTCGACCAAGAAGCAGCGCAACGAGGAGCTCGCCGACATCTTCGCGTTCCTGCTCTGGCAGTTCGGCGTGAAGGGATTCACGCCGTAGCCGCGCGTTCCACGCGGGAACGCCAGCGTCTGCACTGGACTGCGGACCCTTGGCGAGCGGCAGAGTTTGCGGCGGGCTTATGGTGAGGCATGCGCCCGCCACAAACTCTGCCGCTCCCCTGGCGCCCGCGCCCAATCGCACGTCAAGGCGTGATTCAGCCTAGCGTGACCCTTCGCTCGGAGCGCACGCGCTGGTGTGAGGGTTCGCTGCGGGCGCACGTCTCACCATAAGCCCGCGGCGAATCCTCACACCAGGGCGAGTTCGCACGTCGCAGGCCCAACAATCAATGCAGCTTGACCCGCGGCTCCAGGCGATGGCGGACGATGCGCGAAAGCGTGTCGAGCGCCACGCGCAGGTAGCCGTGGATCGAAACCTGGTGCAGCTTGTAGAGCGATACGTACATCCAGCGCGCAATCAGGCCCTGGACGAGCAGGTTGCCGCCGATCAGCCGTCCCATCAGGCTCCCCACCGCGGAAAGCTCGCCCAGCGAGACGAGCGAACCGAAGTCGTGGAAGCGAAATCGCGGCAGCGGCCGACCGGCCAGACGTGCCCCGATGCTCTTGACGAGCAGCGACGCCTGCTGTCGGGCGACCTGCGCACGCGGCGGCAGGATCGCGCCCTCGCGCCCCGCCTCCGGCCAGGGGCAGGCGGCACAGTCGCCCAGCGCGAAGACATTGGGGTCGCGCGTCGTCGCGAGCGTCGTCTCGACCACCAGCTGGTGCGCGCGATTGACTTCGAGCCCGTCGAGGTCGCCGAGCCAGGCCGGTGCCTGAATGCCGGCCGCCCAGACGACGAGATCGGCGTGGAGCACCGCGCCGCTCGCCGTGTGCACGCCGTCGTCGGCGATCGCAGTGACGCGCTCGCCGGTGCAAACGGTGACGTCAAGCTTCGCGAGGAGATCGGTCGCCGCCGCGGCTATCGACTCGGAGAGCGGCGGCAGCACTCGCGGGGCGGCCTCGATCAGCGTGAGCCGTATGTCGCGCCCCGGGTCGAGGTTCTCCAGTCCATAGCTGGCGTGAGCCTTCGTGCAATGGCGGACCTCGGCTGCCAGCTCGACGCCCGTGGCGCCCGCCCCGATGATCACGATGTCGACCACGGCCGATTCCCCATGCGCGGCGCGCTCATCGGCGCGCACGCACGCCGCCAGGAGCCGGCGGTGGAAGCGCTCCGCGTCGGGCGCGGTGTCGAGCGAAATCGCGCGTTCGGCGACGCCCGGGGTCCCGTAGTCGTTGCTTACGCTGCCGACGCAGAACACGAGGGTGTCGTAGGGCAGCGTCCGCTCGGGCAGGATTTCGGTGTCCTCCTCGTCGACGACGCGACCGAGCTTCACCTCGCGCCGCGCGCGGTCGAGGCCGATCACCGCGCCCTGGCGAAACCGGAAGTGATGCCAGTACGCCATCAGCACATAGTCGACGTCGTGGACGTCGGCGTCCATGCGCCCCGCGGCGATCTCGTGCAGCAGCGGCTTCCACAGGTGTGACGCCGAGCGATCGACGAGCGTCACCGTCGCGCGCCCGCGGCGCCCGAGCTTGTCGCCGAGCTGGCACGCCAGCGGAAGCCCGGCGGCGCCGCCGCCGACGATGACGACGCGGTGCGGCTCGGGTGCGGAAAAGGCCATTGGTGTCGCTCCGGTGTGCCGCTTCGCTCAGTCGCCTCGGACCGAGCCTTCGCGCCGCGGATCCGCGCCCCCGATCCAACCGCTCTTCGTGCGCACGATCGCCTGCAGTCCGCTCGTCTGCTCGATCACCCTCGTCGCGTGACCCATTGCCTCGAGCTTTCGCGCGAGCGCCGCCACGGATGTGTCCGTTTCGAGCTCCGTCGGGCCGTTGCGGCTACCGAAATTCGGCAGCGAGATCGCGGCCTGCGGATCGAGCCTCCAGTCGAGCACGGCGACGAGCGCCTTCGCAACGTAGTTGATGATCGCGCTTCCGCCGGGCGAGCCGGCGACGAGGTAGACCCGTCCCGACCGGTCGTAGACGATCGTCGGCGCCATCGACGAGCGCGGCCGCTTGCCGGCCTCGATCCGGTTTGCGACGGGCTTGCCGTTCTCGAACGCCACGAACGAAAAATCGGTCAGCTCGTTGTTCAGCAGAAACCCGCTTTCGGTCATCAACCGGCTGCCGAACCCGTCTTCGATCGTCGTCGTCATCGCGACCGCGTTGCCTTCGGCATCGACGACGCAGAGGTGCGACGTCGACGGAAACTCGAGCGCCGCATCCTCGCCATCGGCGACCCTCTGGAGTGCCGGACCGCCGGGCGGAAGGCCCGGCTTGGCACGGCCCAAGCTCGCGTCCGTCCGGATCAGCTTCGAGCGCTCCGCGAGATAGCCGCGATCGACGAGGCCCACGGGTGGCGCGTAGAAATCCGGGTCGGCCATGTAGACGCCTCGGTCGGCGTAGGCGAGCCGCCCGGCTTCGCTGATGAAATGGACGCTCCACAGCGTTGCCGGACCCATCGCCTCGAGGTCATAGGGCTCCAGCATGCCGAGCATCTGCAGCACGGTGAGACCGCCCGACGACGGCAGCGGCATCCCGCACACCCGGTAGGCGCGATAGGCGCCGCACACGGGCGCGCGCACCCTGACCCGATAGGCAGCCAGATCGGCGAGCGTCATGTCGCCCGGGATTTCTCTCGGCGGTGTTCACCGTCGCGACGATGTCGCGCGCGATCGCTCCCTCGTAGAATGCCTTCGCCCCGCCGGCGGCGATCGCGCGCAGCGTCAAGGCGTACGAGGGGTTTTGCACCCGTCTGCCGACTGGATACGGGCTGCCGAGGAAGTCGTAGAAGAGTGCGCGTGCACGCGGCTGCTCGAGGTATCGCTCCGTCGCCACCATCGCATTGAGCCGCTCGGACACCGGAAAGCCGTTCTCGGCGAGCTCTATCGCCGGCTCGAAGAGCCTTGCCCAAGGCAGCTTGCCGTGGCGCTTGTGCGTTTCGGCAAGCAGCGCGACCACGCCGGGCACGCCAACCGACCTCCCGCCGACCACGGCGTCGTGAAACGCAAGCGGCTTGCCCTCGGCATCGAGAAACCGGTCGGGCTTCGCCGCGGCCGGCGCGGTTTCGCGGCCGTCGTAGGCGATGAGCTTGTTCCGCTTTGCGTCGTGGACGAGCATGAACGCGCCCCCGCCGATGCCCGACGATTGCGCCTCGACGAGTCCCAGCACGAGCTGTACGGCGATCGCGGCATCGACGGCGCTGCCGCCCTGACGCAGGATCGTGTATCCGGCGTCGACCGCCAGCGGATTCGCCGCCGCGACCATGAACCGCTTGCTGACGACCGGCTTCTTCTCGATCCAACCCGACGGTCGTTCAGGCGCCGGATCCTGGGCACTCGCGCCGACGGCGCAGGCGAACAGCACCGTTGCAAGCATGGGCGAGCGACGCTGCGAACGGGCGGGTGTCATGGCGGGAGCGCGCCGGTGGTCGATGTCATTCTAAACGACACCGGCATCGACCCGTCAGTGTCCGGCGGAAGGCTGCACGCACCGAAGCGGGAGGGTTTGCGCACGGGCGCAGGTACGACCCTTGGCCCCCCGCGAACCCTTCCGCTCCGCCACAACGCGGCGCGCCACGTCACGAGGTGCGCGAAACGGATTGCGCAACCGCTGCGACGCGCGGAGGCCCCGGAGCCGCGGGAACTCCTCGTGCCCCTGTGTCTTGCTTACTGCTTCGGCGCGTCCTTCGGCGTGTCCTTCGGCGCGTCCTTCGCGGGAGCCGGTGCGAGCGCCGGTGCGGGCGCCATCGCGGGAGTCGCAGCGGGAGCGGGCGCCATCGCGGGTGCAGCCGCTGGCGCTGCCCCGGGCGCTGCAGTCGGCGCAGGCGCCGAGATGGCGGCAGGCGCGGACACGCTCGCCGGCATCGCCGTGGCGGGCTTGTCGGCATAGAGGTTGCCGAGCAGCGGCACGATCATCAGCGCGACGATGTTGATGATCTTGATCAGCGGATTCACCGCGGGTCCGGCCGTGTCCTTGTACGGATCGCCGACCGTGTCGCCGGTCACGGCCGCCTTGTGCGCGTCGGAGCCCTTGCCGCCGTGGTGGCCGTCCTCGATGTACTTCTTCGCGTTGTCCCAGGCGCCGCCGCCCGTCGTCATCGAGATCGCGACGAAGAGGCCGGTGACGATCGTGCCCATCAGCAGGCCACCGAGCGCCTGCGGACCGAGCGCCAAGCCCGACGACGACCGGCACCAGCACCGGCAGCAGCGACGGGACGATCATTTCCTTGATCGCCGCCTTGGTCAGCATGTCGACGGCCACACCGTACTCGGGCTTGGCCGTGCCTTCCATGATGCCCTTGATCTCCTTGAACTGGCGGCGCACTTCGACGACCACGGCGCCGGCCGCGCGTCCGACGGCTTCCATCGCCATCGCGCCGAACAGATACGGAATCAGGCCGCCGAGGAACAGGCCGACGATGACCTTGTAGTTCGACAGGTCGAAGGAGACGCCGATCTGCGACGGATTCGAGCGCATGCGTGTAGTCGGCGAACAGCACCAGCGCGGCAAGCCCTGCGGAGCCGATCGCGTAGCCCTTGGTCACCGCCTTGGTCGTGTTGCCGACGGCGTCGAGCGGATCGGTGATCGCGCGCACCGAATCCGGCAGCTTCGCCATCTCGGCGATGCCGCCGGCGTTGTCGGTGATCGGGCCGTACGCGTCGAGCGCGACGATGATGCCGGCCATCGACAGCATCGAGGTGGCGGCGATCGCGATGCCGTACAGTCCCGCGAGCAGGAACGAGACCCAGATCGCGATGCACACCGCGAGCACCGGCAGGCGCCGTCGCCTTCATCGACACGCCGATGCCGGCGATGATGTTGGTCGCGTGCCCGGTGGTCGACGCCTGCGCGACGTGCCGCACCGGCGAGAATTCGGTCGCCGTGTAGTACTCGGTGATGACGACCATCGCCGCGGTCAGCACGAGGCCGACGAGGCCCGCGCCCCACAGGCGCAGCGTCGTCAGCTCGGGGTTCGTCGCCGTGACACCGCCCATCCAGCGATCGGTGATGAACCAGAAGCCGATCGCCGAGATCACGCCGGCGACGATGAGGCCGCGATAGAGCGCGTTCATGATCTTGCCGCCCGCGCGCGCCTTGACGAAGTAGCAGCCGACGATCGACGCGAGGATCGACCAGCCGCCGAGCACCAGCGGATACGTGACCGCGGCTTCGGCGTTGGTCTTGAGGAGCAGCGCGCCGAGCAGCATCGTCGCGACGATCGTGACCGCGTAGGTCTCGAACAGGTCGGCGGCCATGCCGGCGCAGTCGCCGACGTTGTCGCCCACGTTGTCGGCGATCACCGCCGGGTTGCGCGGATCGTCTTCGGGAATGCCGGCTTCGACCTTGCCGACGAGGTCGGCGCCGACGTCGGCGCCCTTGGTGAAGATGCCGCCGCCCAGCCGCGCGAAGATCGAGATCAGCGAGCCGCCGAACGCGAGGCCGACGAGCGGCTCGATCGCGTGGTGGAGCCCGTCCTTCATCAGGTTCGGCGCTCCGGGCGCCGAGCCGAGGAGGAACCAGTAGAAGCCCGGCGACGCCGAGGAGGCCCAGGCCCACGACCAGCATGCCGGTGATCGCGCCGCCGCGGAACGCGACGGCGAGCGCCTCGTTCAGTCCCGTGCGCGCGGCTTCGGCGGTGCGCACGTTCGAGCGCACCGAGACGTTCATGCCGATGTAGCCGGCGAGGCCCGAGAGGATCGCGCCGACCGCGAAGCCCCCGGCCGTCGCGCCGCCGAGCGCCCACCAGATGACGACGAACAGCACGACGCCGACGATGCCGATCGTCAGGTACTGGCGATTGAGATACGCCTGCGCGCCCGCCTGGATTGCGGCGGCGATTTCGCGCATCCGGTCGTTGCCGGTCGGTTTCGCCATGATCCAGCCGATGGAAACGATGCCGTAGACGATCGCCGCAACCGCGCAGATGAGCGCGAAGATGACCCCTGTGGACATGGTGACTCTCCCTAACCCATTAAGAATGGCAAGAAACCGTGGCGGAACCGCGGCGCGGGGCCTGTCATCGGCCCGTCAGCCGGGTCGCATCCGAACAGCCTGCGACGATCGCACCCAAGCGTTCCCACGGCGTCGACGGCGACCGACGCGTTCGTCGCGCCGCCACGAAACACGCTATTGTGCCAGTTTGGACCCTCCGAAGTCGAGCCGAGCGTTCCCCGGAAACGTCCGGCTTCGCGTTTGCTCGCGCGCTCGTGGCCCGACGCTCAAGCCACTCACGCTAGACCTTGAACTCGGTCGCGAGCTTCTTCGGCACCGCGACGTTCTTCAGCCGCACGTATTGCGGCACGCCGTCCTTGAACGGCGGGAAATCCTCGCCGCGGATGAGCGGCGCCAGGTACGCGCGCGCCTTGGCGGTGATGCCGAACCCGTCCGCGGTGATGAAATCACGCGGCAGCTTCTTTTCGACGTTGGCGACCTTGTCGAGCGGTACGGCCGCGATCTTCCAGCGGTACGGCTTGTCCGATGTGCGCACGATCGCCGGCATCACCGCATTGCTTGCCCGCGATGCGCGAGCAGGACCGCCGCCTTGCCGACCGCGTAGCTGTGGTCGAGGTCGGTCTTCGAAGCGAGGTGCCGCGCCGCGCGCTGCAGGTAGTCGGCCACCGCCCAGTGGAACTTGTAGCCGAGCCGGTCCCGCACGATGCCGGCGACCAGCGGACCCGACGCCGCCGAGTTGCGCGTGCCCGAACGCATCCTTGGTGCCCGCCTCCGCCATCAGCTTGCCCTCGGCGTTCTTCAATCCTTCCGACACCCCGACGCAGCAGTAGCCGTGGCGCTTCACGCGCGCATCGACCGCGGCGACGAATTTCGGCTCGTCGAACGCGATCTCCGGGAACAGCAGCACGAGCGGAATCGGCGTTGCCGGATCCTCGGCCATCCCGACCGCCGCGGTGATCCACCCGGCGTGCCGCCCCATCACCTCGAGCACGAAGACCTTCGTCGACGTCTTCGCCATCGACGCGACGTCGAACGCGGCCTCGCGCATCGACGTCGCGACGTACTTCGCCACCGATCCGAAACCCGGGCAGTTGTCGGTGACGGCGAGGTCGTTGTCGACGGTCTTCGGCACGTGCACGGCGATCAGCGGGTATCCCAGGCGCTGCGAGATCTGCGACACCTTGAGGCAGGTGTCGGCGGAGTCGTTGCCGCCGTTGTAGAAGAAGTAGCCGATGTCGTGGGCGCGAAACACGTCGATCAGCCGCTCGTACTGGGCGCGATTCTCGTCGAGGCCCTTGAGCTTGTACCGGCAGGAGCCGAACGCGCCGGACGGCGTGTGCATGAGCGCCGCGATCGCGCGCGCGCTGTCCTTGCCGGTGTCGATCAGGTCTTCGGTCAGCGCGCCGATGATGCCGTTGCGGCCCGCGTAGACCTTGCCGATCCTGTCGCGGTGCTCGCGCGCCGTTTCGATGACGCCGGCCGCGCTCGCGTTGATGACGGCGGTCACGCCGCCGGATTGTGCGTAGAAGGCATTGCGTCTGGTCTGGTATCGGGCATGTCGGGATCCATCCTTCGTCAGTTACGGTGAACGATCGTCGCGCTTGGACCGGGGTCACGCGCGCCGGGAGAATCACAGGTCGGCATTCGCGCCGACCGATCTGGTCGGCGATCTCGGCGAGGCGCGCCGGATCGCAGCGCGCGCAGGACTTCGTCCGGGCGTCGCCGCGAGGAATGCCGCGTGCACGCCGATCTTCGCGTCCCAGCGGTCGCGGCAGGTGCGCGCGGTGCTTCGCCTCGAACCGGCGCCGGTACTCCTCGCCACACGGCATCGAAACGGCCCATCGACTGGTGGATCAGCACGAGGTCGCGGCAGACCGCCAGCGCGAATCCCGCCTGATACGCCCGAAACGAGAAATCGAGATCATACAGATGGAAGTGATCGAAGACTGCCTCGTCGAACGGGATCGACACCGCGACCGCGCGGCGCATCGCCATGAACACGCCGTCCAGCGCCTGGATGCCCGGCACGACCAGCGGACCGCCGCCCCGCAGCACGGTCTCGTACCGGCCCGATTCGCGATCCGGCGCGCTGATCAGCACGAACGCGTAGGGATCGCCGGCCAGCTCCCACTTGCCGGTGACGAGCCGCGTCGTGCCGGCGACGCCGATGAGGTCGAAACGCTCGAGATGGCGCTCGACCCGTTCCGCGAAGTCCGGCGTCAGGATCTCGATGTCGTCGTGCGAAAGTATGATCCGTTCGCCGCGCGACTGGCGCGATCCCGCGGTTGTAGCCTTCCGCATAGCGAGCGCGCGTCGTGGATGCCGATGATCTCGAGTTCGCCGCGAGCGCGAAGAGATTCCGGTAGTTGGCGGTCACCCGCGCGAACTTGGCGGCGTCGATGCTGCAGACGACGACCGAAACCGGCGCGGCACGGGCACCGCTCATCGCAGGCGACGCTCACGCGGAAATGCGTTCGACGCATCGCACGATCCGCGATTCGCCATCGTGGGCGCCACGGGATTCGCTTTCGCGGCCTGGTGCGTCAACGCCGCAACGCCGCGGCGCACGCGGCGCGGACCTCATCGACGTCGCGCATGCCGTCGACCTTCCGTGTACTTCGGCGCACGTGCGTCGCCGCTCGCCGCCCATCTTGCGTAGTAGGCGATCAGCGGCACCGTCTGCGCGCGATAGACCTCGAGGCGCTTCCGGACGGTCTCCTCGCGGTCGTCGGCACGCTGGACCAGGTCCTCGCCGGTGACGTCGTCCTTGCCGCGCGACCTTCGGCGGGTTGTACAGGACGTGATACGTGCGTCCCGAGGCGACGTGAACGCGCCGGCCGCTCATCCGCTCGATGATGGCCGCATCGGGCACGTCGATCTCGAGCACGTAGTCGATCGCCACGGCGGCCTCGCGCATTGCGTCCGCCTGGGGAATCGTTCGCGGAAAACCGTCGAAGAGATATCCCTTCGCGCAATCGGGCGCCTTGAGGCGCTCCTTCACCAGCGCGACGATGATGTCGTCCGACACGAGGGCGCCGGAATCCATCACCGCCTTGGCGGCGAGACCCACCGGGGTGCCCGCCGCGATCGCGGAGCGCAGCATGTCGCCGGTGGAAATCTGCGGGATGCCGTGGGCCTGGGTGATGAAGGTCGCTTGCGTGCCCTTGCCGGCGCCGGGCGGGCCGAGGAGTATCAGTCGCATGATGGCGTTTCGTCGTGGGGAAGGAGCGCGGGACCAACCTGCGCGCGCTGGCGGCGTGCGCGCCGACCTTCGAGCCCGCCGGCGATTCTGTCCGCAAAAGAGCGGTGGGTCAATTGCGCTGGATCAAACTTGCCCCGATGCGAACAGCGCGCGCACGCGCTCGAGGTCCTCCGGCGTGTCCACGCCCGGGGCCGGCGTGCCGGCGGTGACCTCGACGACGATGCGGAAACCGTGCCAGAGCGCGCGCAGCTGTTCGAGGGCCTCGAAGCGCTCGATCGGCGCCGGCGCGAGGGCCGGAAACGCGCGAAGAAACCGGACGCGATACGCATAGAGTCCGTAGTGCCGGTAGATGGGCAGGCCGTCCGGAACCGCGTGAGCGCCCGCGGCGAAAGCGTCGCGTGCCCACGGAATCGTCGCCCGGCTGAAGTACAGCGCGTAGTGGCGGTGATCGAGGACCACCTTGACGACGTTCGGATTGAACGCCTCGGCCGGGTCGCGAATCGGGTGGCACGCCGTTGCGATCGCGGCATCCGGATGCGCGTCGAGCAGGTCGGCCATCGCCCGGATCAGCGCCGGCGCCAGCAGCGGCTCGTCACCCTGGACGTTGACGACGATCGTGTCGTCGGGGAGGCCCAAGAGTTGCGCCGCCTCCGCGAGCCGGTCGGTGCCGGTCGCGTGGTCTGAGCGGGTGAGGCAGGCCGCGATGCCGTGCGACTCGGCGGCGGCGCTGATCCGCACGTCGTCGGTGGCCACGACCACGCGGGTCGCACCCGCCTGCTGCGCGCGCAGCGCGACACGCACGACCATCGGCTTTCCCGCGATGTCGGCGAGCGGCTTGCCGGGGAGGCGCGTCGACGCATGTCGCGCGGGAATGATGACGGTGAACATGGGTTCGCGGCCGGGCTTCACTCGCGGCCTCCGCATCGGCCTACGAGCGTTGCGCGTCTCTGCCGTCGGCCGCCTCGTTCGCGCGCCGACGCGCCCTTCGGGCCTTGGCTTCGCCCGCCGCGCTCACTCGTACTCGGAAGGCTCGAGCCGGCGCGCCTCGTCCTCCAGCATCACGGGTATGTCGTCGCGGATCGGATACGCGAGGCGCGCCGATTTCGAGATCAGCTCCTGCTTCTCCTTGTCGTAGACGAGCGGGCCCTTCGTGATCGGGCAAACCAGGATTTCAAGCAGCTTCGGGTCCACGGAGTCTTTCCTCGATCAGCGCGACGAGCGCATCGTCGACGCGGGCCTGCACGGGCAGGTACCAGCAGCGCTCGTCGGCGAACGCCTCGCATTTTACCGCGTCCTTCTCCGTCATCAAGATCGCGCTCGCATCCGGAAAGGCGAGGTCCGCGGCCGTATAGCGGTGGTGATCGGGAAACGCGTGCGGGATCGCCGAGATGCCCAACGCCTCGAGCTCCGCGAAGAACCGCGACGGATTGCCGATCCCCGCGATCGCGTGCACGCCCGCGCCCGGGAGCGACGACGCCCGGGCCGTGATTGCCGTGTCGCCGACGCGCGTCAAGGCCCCGGGAGCGAGCGACATCGTGAACGCGCGCCGCCCGGTCCCGGGCAACGAACGCCCGGCGGAAACCAGCGTCACGACCGCATCGACCTCGTCGAGCCGCGCGGTGGGCTCGCGCAGCGGGCCCGCCGGCAGCATCCAGCCATTGCCGAACGCCCGCGCCGCGTCCACGACCGCGATCTCGACGCGGCGCGCCAGCCGGTAGTGCTGCAGCCCGTCGTCGGCGAGTATCACGTTGCAGGCGGGATGTCGGGCGAGCAGTTCACGGCGCCGCAGCGACGCGGTCGCGGGCGACGACGACGGGACAGCCGGCGCGCACGAGCAGCAGCGGCTCGTCGCCGACCCTCGCGGGATCGTCACCCGCGGCGACCGCGATCGGCGCCCGGTCGCCGCGATCGCGGCCATGCCCGCGGCTCACGATGCCCGGACGGAAACCGCGCTGCGCCAGCGCACGGGCGAGCGCACCGACGAGCGGCGTCTTGCCGCTGCCGCCGACGGTGATATTGCCGACGATCACGACCGGAACCGGCAGCTCGACGGCGCGCAGGATTCCGATCCGGTAGAGTGCGCGCCGCAGCGCGACCGCGGCGCCGAAGAGGAGCGAAGCCGGGCGAAGTGCGACCGCGAGGAGCGTGGGCTGCGGCGAATACCAGTCGGCAACGAGGCGATCGGCAAGCGTCACTGGATTCGCGCTCGCGAGCGCACCTCAAACCGTCATCGGGGAGGCGGGGTTTGCGTCGCGAACGTGATGTGGATGAAACCCGCGAGCCGGGCGGCTTCCATCACGTGGATCACCGACTGGTGGGTCGCGTTGGCGTCGGCGTTGATGATCACGACCGGCTCCTTCGCGTCGCCGGCAGCTTTCCTGAGCGTATCGGCGAGCGCCGCGGCCGTCGTGAACGTGAACACGGTCCTGTCGATGAGGTAGCGCCCCTGCGAATCGATTCCGACGTTGATCTCCCTGGGGCGCTGCTTCACCTGATCGGCGTCGGCTTCCGGCAGCGTGATCTGCAGTTCGGCCATCCGCTGGTACGTCGTCGTGACCATGAGGAAGATCAGGATGACGAGCAGCACGTCGATCAGCGGGATGAAGTTGATCTCGGGGTCGTCACGCGTGCGGCTGCGGCGTAGGTCCATGGCGATCGGGGCCCGCTTGCACCGTGTCCGAGGCTACTTGCGCTCGCCGTGCGCGAAGTCCACCAGCTTTATCGCCTGCTGCTCCATCTCGACCACGAGGCCGTCGACGGTCGCGCGGAAGTGGCGATAGAAGATCATGCTGGGGATCGCGACGATCAGGCCGAACGCGGTGTTGTACAGCGCGACGGATATCCCGTGCGCGAGCTGGATCGGATTGGAGCCGGCCGCGGTCTGCGAGCCGAAGATCTCGATCATTCCGACGACGGTGCCGAAGAGCCCCAGCAGCGGCGCCATCGCGGCGATCGTGCCGAGTGTAGTCAGGAAGCGCTCGAGATCGTGCGTCACGACGCGCCCGACGTCCTCGATCACCTCCTTGATCACCGGTCGCGGGCTCTTGACGTTGGCGAGGCCCGCCGCGAGGATCCGGCCGAGCGGTCCGTGCTGGGCGGTTCGGGCGATGAGCTCCGGCGTGGCGCCGTTCGCACGGTATTCGGTCAGCACGCGGTCGACGAGGCCCGGCGGCGCCACGACGCTCTGGCGCAACGACCACAGCCGCTCGAAAATGAGCGCGAGCGCGACGACCGAAGCGACGATCAACGGCCAGATCGGCCAGCCGGCTGCTTGAACGATGGACCACACGGTGGGGAAGCTCCCTCGCAAAAAGTTGTCCGCAATGTAGCTTGGCGGCCCGGATTCGGCAAGCGACGACGCGCGCGGCGGTTGCGGGAGGCGATCGCGCGATCCGCGCCCGACGTGTATCGAGCGGTCGGCCGCTTCACGATCGGCGCGCGTCCATTCCGCGCCGTGGCGCTGCCTCCGGGGGCAACGTCAGCGTCGCCGTGATCGCAGCTCCAGCCAGCACGATGAGCCAGCAGACGTAGATCCAGATGAGGAACACCGGCAGCGCGGCAAGCGCCCCGTAGACCAGCTGGTACGTGTGCACGTGCGTCACGTAGAACGCGAAGCCCAGCTTCGCACCCTCGAACGCGAGCGCCGCGACGAAGGCCCCGGCGAAGGCATACCGCCACGGCACGTGCCGCGCGGGGACGCCCACGTAGAGGAGCGTCAGCGCCAGCGTTGAAAAGGCGAGCGGCAGCAGTGGCACGACGAACGGTCCGCAGCGTGCCGTGCAGCGGCACCGCGGCGAGCGATTGGGTGATGAGCCACGTCGACATGGAGATGCTGGCGCCGACCAAGACCGGTCCGATGGTCGTGCCAAGCACGTAGATGAAGACCCGCCTCGCAAGCGGCCGCCTCTGCGCGACGCCCCACAGCAGGTTGATCTCCCGCTCGACTGTCGCGATGAGCATCGTCGCGGTGACGATGATGAACGCGATCGACACGCCGGTGAGTCCCGCGGCCTTCTCGGTGAACTCGCGGATGTGCGTGTGCACGACCGCATTGGCGGTCTCGGGCAGCATGTGCTTGAGCAGGTATCCCTCCAGCGCGTCGAGCCATTGCTGGAAGGCCGGAAACCGCGCGACGAACTCGAGCGTGACGGTCGCGAGCGGAACGAGGCCCAGCAGCGTGGTGAACGCGAGGCTGCCGGAGGCGCGCGCCAGCCCGATGTGCCGCGTCCGCGCCGCCACGCGGCGCACGAACGCGACGAGACCGGCGACGGCGGCGAGCAGCCTCATGAACGCGTTTTCATCTCGGAGGGGGCCGCCGGATTATCGCACGGGGCCGGCGGCCGATCGCCCGCCCCGCGTTCGATGTAAGCTTTCGCGTGTCGCCGACGACGGAACCACATCCGTCGCCGCGAGCGGCGACGACTTAGAACTGCCGGAGCCTCCGATGACCGCCACGACACCTGTTGCTTCGCCGGAAACCGCCATCCTCGGCGGCGGATGCTTCTGGTGCCTCGAAGCGGTGTTCGACGAGCTCAATGGCGTGCAATCCGTCGAGTCCGGCTACTCGGGTGGACGCAATGCGGATCCCAGCTACGAGGACGTGTGCAGCGGGAGGACCGGGCACGCCGAGGTCGTGCGCATCCGCTTCGACGCCCGGCAGCTGACGTTTCGCGACCTCCTGACGGTGTTCTTCACGATCCACGACCCGACGACACCGAACCGCCAGGGCAACGACGTCGGCACGCAATACCGGTCGGTGATCTTCTGCCAGACTCCGGAGCAGCGCGCCACGGCGGAGTCGGTGATCGCCGATCTGTCGGCGGTCGGGCTCTGGAAGGATCCGATCGTCACCGAGATCGCCGACGCCGCGCCTTTCTACGAGGCCGAGCGCTACCACCAGGAGTACTACGCCCGCAACGCGGGGCAGCCGTACTGCGCGCTCGTCGTCGCGCCCAAGGTCGCGAAATTCCGCAAGCACTTCACCGAGCGGCTGAAGCGCAAGGAGTGACTGGTCGTCGGCCGGCGCGCCGCCTAGGGGTAGCCGCCGCGGCGCGAGACGAGACCGCCCGTCATCAGGCACGCGCCGACGGACCAGAACACCGAGCCGATGCCGATCGAAGCACCGACGGCGCCGAGCACCAGCGGAACGCCGACCGCCATCACGTTGATGAGCGACATCCGCACGCCCGCCGCCTCGCCCACGCGGCCGGCCGGCGCGTGCGTGTGCAGCAGCGACAGGATCATCGGCTGGCTGCTGCCCAGCCCCAGCCCGAGGACGAACGAGAGCACGAGCAATCCGGGCACGTTCGCCGAGAACGGGTACGCGAGGTAGACGGCGCCTGCCAGGAACATGGCCGCCGTGAGCACCTGCTGCTCCGTCATCCGGCGGGAAATCGCGCTCATCGAGAAGCGCACGGCAAAGGTCGCGGCCGCGAACGACGCGAGCACGAGCCCGATCTCCGACGCGGACAGGCCGATCTTTGCGCCGTAGATCGGAACGAAGATCGAGTGCAGATCCCAAGCCATCGACAGCAGCGCGTTGATCGCGAACACGCGGCGCAGGGTCCGGTGGCGCAGAAGGGCGATGACCCCGCCGCGGTGCGCCGCGCCCGCGTGCGGATGCCTTCCGGGAAGGACGATCCGCCCGCTCGCGAGGGCGGCGAGCGGAACGAGCGGGACCAGCGCGAAGATCGCAAAGGCGGCCCGGAACCCGAAATGGTCGATGGCAAACCCGGCGACGAGCGGGCCGATGAAGCCGGATACCGAGAAGCCGAGCGACAGCAGCGTGAAGTTCCGCGTTCGCGCACCGGGGCCGGCGAGCTCGCCCGCCGCATTCTGGGCGGATATCTGAAACGCCATGAAGCCCGCGCCTACCAGCGTCGCGCTCGCGTAGAGCGCCGGCAAGCCGGGAAACGCCACGGGTAGCGTCGCCCCGACCGCGATGATCGCCGATCCGACGAGCATCGGCCAGCGCGTGCCGACGCGGTCCGACAGGCGTCCGGCGGCGACGGAGAGCAGCATCGGCAACAGCGCGTAGAGCGACATCAGCACGCCGACGGTGAACGGCGAGGCGCCCTTCGACAGCGCGTCGAGCGACACGATCACGCGGCTGCCGTTCAGGACCGAGTGGTTGGCGACGGCCAGCGGGATCAGCACGGCGAGCGTGCGCGCGTCGCGGCCCGCGCCGCCGCTCACCTCATCGCCTCGTCGTCAGCCGGGGAGTGTCGGTGGGCGCCCGTGGCATCGCGGCCGAGTCACTGCGCAAAGCGCTTCTCGTAGTCGGCGGTGATTCGCTTGACCGAGCCGTCCGTCTTCATCGTCTCCAGCGCGTCCCCGAGGGCCTTCACAAATTTCCTGTCGGTCTGAGGGCTACACGCCAGGAACATCGGCTGCTCGCTGACGATGAACACGAGCTTGATGTCGGTCACCTTCGCCGCCTTGGCGGCGTCGCGGCCCGAGTAAAGGTTCGTGATCCAGAGGTCGATGTGGTCGGGATTGTCGCGGGGAAGGAGCAGCCGCGGCGGGTTCTGGACGTCCTCGCGGGCAGCACGCAGGTCGTTCACCCCGTTCTCGCGGAGGAAATCGGCCTTCGCATCGCGGCTCACGGTGCCGATCCGGTAGGGCGACAGGTCCTTCAGAGTTCGGATCGACGGTGCAAAATCGCCCTTGCCGAAGACGGCCCACAGATTCGTGGCGATCGGCCCGATCCAGGCGAACAGCCGCTCGCGGTTTTCGAGGCGCGCCGTCGCGAACAGGCAGATGTCCTTTTCGCCCTGCGCGCGGACGTACGCCGCATCCCAGGGCAGCACCTCGAACTTCACCGGCACCCCGGCGCGCGTCGCCATCTCCCGCACGACGTCGGCCGCGGAACCGAGGAGCTTGCCCTTTTCCGTGTAGTTGAACGGTGGATTTTCCTCGGTGAGGAGCGTGAGCGGGGCCGCCACGGCAGGTGCGGCGGCAAGCGCGCCGGCGAGGAGCACGGCCAGGGCATCGGCCAGTCGCGGTTTCGTCGTCATGAGCAAGCGGGGGGTCAATGCAGACATTACAGTGGGCATTGTCGCACCCGCGGCCCCCGTCGCCAGCGGTGGCGGCCGGAGCGGCGTTCAGCGCACGGCACTCGCGGGGAACAACCGCTCCCCGTTGCCCGAGGCGATCCTCGCCGCGACGTCGGGCGGCAGCTGCCCGAGCCAGGACCGGTAATAGGCCATGATCTCGGCATACTGCTCCCACCGGCCGTTGACCCACGTGTCGGAGCCGACGACGAACCGGTCGGGATGCGCGAGAAGGAGCGCGCGCCACTTCGGAGCGAGCTTGCCGTCCTCGGTGATGTCGTAACGGAACGACAGCTCCCCGACGAGATTCGCGTATTGCTCCATGTACCGTGCGATCTTGGCCGGCGGCGTCGTAAACCCGGTGTGCGCCCAGACGATCTTGACCCTCGGAGTCGTGGGCGAACAGGATTTCGAGCGCGGCATCGTCGCAATGTGCGTGCAGCCAGAGATCCCGTTCCACGGCCAGGGCCACGATCCGTTTCACCCACTCGGTCCCGGCATCGCGCCCGAAGACGTGAAATTCCCCGATCCCCCGGTAGCCGATGTCGCGCCTCAATTCGGATTCGATCAGCGCGAAGATCTCGGGATCGTTGAACCAGGTCCCGACGTCGGCGCGGGTGCGGTAGGGGCGGATGAAGGGAACCACGCGCGGCGCGGCGCGCGGATCCGACTGGGCCGCCGCGGCGAGCGCGCGCGTGCCGTCGTTGGGACGGCTCGTCGCGAGTATCGTCGCGACGCCGCTCGCGCGAAGCCGCCGCAACACCTCGGCCACCGGGTACACGTCGGTCGCCTCGTCGTTGTAGTGCAGGTGCGCGTCGAAGATCGGGAGCGGATCCGCCGCCGCGGCGGGAACGACGTGCAGGAGGACCGTCGCCATGGCGCAGAGACTCCGTCGGAGGGCCGGGAGGGGGGATCGGGTCGCTGCGCTCATCGATGCCTGGGACGAAGGCCGGGCGAAAGTGTGGCATTGCCCACGCGATGACTCAAGCGTGCCGGACCTGCGCGCGGTCGTCTCGACCCTCCGGCGTTTCGGGTGCGATTGCGACCACTGCGGCACTCCGCGGGAGCGTCTCGGTGCCGGTTTCGAGTGTCCCCGCAGCGTCCCGGGAGCGGCCGGGGTGCCGGCCGCGCAGAATGCGCTCGCGTCCCGCGGTTCCTTGTCCGCGATCGCGCCTCGAAAAAACCGCTTGCGAGGGATTCCCTTCGCTCCGAATTGCGCTATAGTTGCCGCCGATGGAGCAGTGTTATCCGTGACAGGACGGTCTGCTTCAGAGTGTTCGGCGTTGTGTCGTGCGTCTACTCACAGGAAGGAGAACTATGGCTACTGCCAAGAAAGCTACAAAGAAGCCGGCCGCGAAAAAGCCCGCCGCGAAGAAGTCCGCTGCGAAAAGACCCGCCGCGAAGAAGCCCGCCGCGAAGAAAGCTCCGGCGAAAAAACCCGCCGCGAAGAAGGCTGCGAAGAAACCCGCTGCGAAGCGCAAACCGAACGCCGCGTTCATGAAGGCGATGACGCCCTCGGCCGATGCTCGCTGCGGTCATCGGCGCGACGCCGATGCCGCGCACCGAAGTGACCAAGAAGATCTGGGATTACATCAAGAAGAACAAGCTGCAGGACGCGATCAACAGGCGTCTCATCAATGCCGACGAAAAGCTCCGTGCGGTGTTCGGCGGCAAAGGCAAGGTGTCGATGTTCGAAATGACGAAGCTCGTTTCGAATCATCTGAAGTAGAGAAACCACGCGCCTCCCGTCGTTCGCGGGAGCCGATGCCACGGCCGGCCGGGCTTGCTCCGCCGGCCGTGATTTTTTGGGAAGGCCCGTGCCTGCGCACACCAATCGCAGCGCGCCGCTTGCGCGGTCCCGCTCCGGGCCGCAACGCGGTACAGTTCGGCTTTCGCGGCCGGCGGCGAGGCGCTGGAGCGCCGCCACTCGCGCCCGCCCGTGCAAGCGTCCCAATCTGCCCCGCCCCCTCGCCGATGGCATCGCGGTTCCTCCCGCAGTTCTTCCTCTACGGCGCGGCGGGCGCGATCGGCACCGCAGTGCACTTCGCCATACTCGCGGCGCTCGTCCAGTTCGCGGACACCGGCGCCGTGGCCGCCTCGACGGCCGGGGCGATCGCCGGCGCGATCATCAACTACACGCTGAACCACCGGTTCACGTTCGCGAGCCGCCGGACGCATCGGCATGGCGCTGCCGCGCTTCCTCGCCGTTGCCGCCGCCGGGATCCTGCTGAACGCGGCCGTGCTGGCCGCGATGCTCGCCTTCGTCCGGCCGCACTATCTCGTTGCCCAGGTCGTCGCGACCGGCGCGGTGCTCGTCGCCGGGTTCCTCGCGAATCGCAGATGGACGTTCTGAGCGCGGGCTCCGCGACGCGCGACGCGCTCGGCGTCGAGCGACACTCGCTGTCGGTCGTCGTGCCCGTCTACAACGAGGAGGCGGTGCTGCCCGAATTCCATCGCCGGCTCGCCGCCGTGCTCGACGGCCTCGCCGCCGACGCGGAGATCATCTACGTCAACGACGGCAGCCGCGACGGAACGATGGCGCTGCTCGCCGAGCTCCACCGCGGCGACCCGCGCGTCGCGGTCATCGACCTCTCGCGCAATTTCGGCAAGGAAGTCGCGATGAGCGCCGGGCTCGACGCGGCGAGCGGCGATGCGGTCGTCGTCATCGACGCCGACCTGCAGGATCCGCCGGAACTGATCCCGGACATGGTCGCGCGCGTGGCGCGAGGGCAGCGACGTCGTGCTGATGCGGCGCAGGAGCCGCGCCCAGGAGAGCTGGCTCAAGAAGAGCGACCGCGCGCGTCGTTCTACCGCGCGATGGGCAGCATCGGCACCATCGACATTCCCGAGAACGTCGGCGATTTCCGGCTGCTGTCGCGCCGCGCCGTCGCGGCGCTGCGCCGCTTCCCGGAGCGCACCCGCTTCATGAAGGGGCTGTTCGCGTGGATCGGCTTTCCGTCGACGGAGATCGAATACGACCGCGACGGCCGCTTCGCCGGCAAGACCAAGTGGAACTACTGGCGCCTGTGGAATTTCGCGCTCGAGGGCATCACGTCGTTCTCGGTCGTGCCGCTCAAGATCGCGAGCTACGATGGGCCTCCTGACCGCGCTGGTCGCGTTCGGCTACGGCGTCAAGGTGATCGTCAAGACGCTGCTCTACGGCGATCCGGTCGCGGGCTATCCGACGCTGGTCGTGCTGGTGCTGTTCCTCGGCGGCCTGCAGTTGATGGCGCTCGGCATCATCGGCGAATACCTGGCGCGCATGTTCATCGAGGTCAAGCAGCGCCCGCTCTACCTCGTCCAGCGGCACCTGCGCCCGGCGCGGCCGATCGCGGCGCGCGGAGGACCCCGCGGCCGCGCGCCCGCCGCGATGACCGTCGCCCTGACCGCGCGCGAGCGCCGCTGGCTCGCGTGGCTCGTCGTCGGCGTCGTCGGCGTGCGGCTCGCCACGCTCGGCGCGTATCCGCTGATGGACTCGACCGAGTCGCGCTACGCGCGAGATCGCCCGCAAGATGCTCGAGACCGGCGACTGGCTGATGCCGCAGTTCGACTACGGCGTGCCGTTCTGGGGCAAGCCGCCGCTGTCGACGTGGCTGTCGGCGGCGTCGATGGCGGTGTTCGGCGTCAACGAGTTCGCGGCGCGCCTGCCCGTCGTTGCTGCTGCTCGTCGGCTGCGGCGCGCTCGTCTACGCGCTCGCCGCGCTGCGCGGCGGCCGCGACCAGGCGCTGTGGACGCTCGCGCTGTTCGCCTCGACCGGCATGGTGTTCGTCGCCGCCGGCGCCGTGATGACCGATCCGGCGCTCGTGCTCGGCACGACGCTGTCGATGGCCGGCTTCTGGATCGCGGTCAACGGCCCGGAGCGGCCGCGGCCGTCCGCAGGCGCGGCGTTCTTCGCGGGTCTCGTCATCGGCCTGCTGGCCAAGGGGCCGGTGGCCGCCGTGCTGACGTTCGTGCCGATCGGCGCCTCGACGCTGTGGACGCGATCCTGGCGCATCGCCTGGCAGCGATCTGCCGTGGCTCGTCGGCATCGCTGCTGACGGCCGCGCTCGTCGGCGCGTGGTACTGGGCCGCCGAGCGCGCTTCGCCGGGATTTCTCGACTATTTCCTGGTCGGCGAGCACTGGAAGCGCTTCGTCGAACCCGGCTGGAAGGGCGATCTCTACGGCACCGCGCACTCCCGCGTCCGCGGCATGATCTGGCTGTTCTGGATCGCGGCGGCGCTGCCGTGGTCGGTCGGCGCGCTGGCGCTGGCTCGGCCGTGCGGCGACCTGGCGGCGTCGACGCGTCTGCGCGCGCTCGCCGCCGATCCGTGGCTCGTCTACCTGCTCGCTGTGGGCGGTCGACGCCGATGCTGTTCTTCACGCCGGCCGGCAACATCCTCATCACCTACGTGCTGCCGGGCCTGCCGGCGTTCGCGCTGCTCGTCGGCGATCTGTGGCGCCCCGACGGCAGCGCGCGCGACGCGGGCACGGGATCGCGGAGCGTTGCGGCCCGCGGTCCGGCGCGCGCTCCTCGCCGGCGGCGCCGTTCCCGCGCTCTTCGTCGCCGCGATCGTCGTGCTGCACGCAAGGGCTCGAGGAGGAGCGCTCGCAGAAGGCGCTCGTCCGCGACTACGAAGCAGCGCGTCCGGGCCCCGCGTCGCGCCTCGTCTACTTTCCGCAGCGACCGCACTCGGCCGAGTTCTATTCGCGCGGGAAGGCGCAGAAGGCGCCCGACGTCGCGGCGCTCGCCACGCTACCTCGACGACGCGGCGCCGGACTTCTTCGCGATCCGCGACGCAGGATGTCGCCACGCTGCCCGACGCCGATCGCGCAAGACTCGTCGAGGTCGCCAGGTACGGCGACTATCGGCTGCTGCGCGAAGCGCCGCGCTGACGGCCGGCGGCCGGTTACTGCCGGTTCGTCAGCGCGGCGATGCGCTCTTCGATCGGCGGGTGCGTCGAGAAGAGCGCCATGATGCCCGCCTTGTCGGTGATGCCGAATCCGGTCATCGCCTTCGGCAGCTCGCCCGGCGCGAGGCCGCCCAGCCGGCGCAGCGCGTTGACCATCGGCGTCGGCGTGCCGAGGTACTGCGCCGAACCCGCATCGGCGCGGAACTCGCGCCGGCGCGAAACGTACGCGACGATCATCGACGCGAGGATGCCGAGCACGATCTGCGCGACGATGACGGTGATGAAGTAGCCGGGCCCGGTGCCGCGCTCGGTGCGGAACACCGTCTTGTCGACGATGGTGCCGATGATGCGCGCGAAGAAGACGACGAACGTGTTGACCACGCCCTGGATCAGCGTGAGCGTCACCATGTCGCCGTTCGCGACGTGCGCGATCTCGTGGCCGAGAACGGCCTCGACCTCCTCCTTGTTCATCGACTGCAGCAGCCCCGTCGAAACCGCGACCAGCGCCGAGTTCCTGAACGCGCCGGTGGCGAACGCATTGGGCTCGCCCTCGTAGATCGCGACTTCGGGCATCCCGATGCCCGCCGTGGTCGCGAGCCGGCGCACGGTTTCGACGAGCCATGCCTCGTGCTCGTTCTGCGGTGTTTCGATCACGTGGGCGCCCGTCGACCACTTGGCCATCGGCTTCGAGATCAGCAGCGAGATGATCGCCCCGGTGAACCCGACGACGAACGAGAACGCGAGCAACGGGCCCATTCCGACGCCGGATTGCGCGGCCATCATCCGATCGAGCCCGAGCACGCGCAGCACGATCGAGAGCACGAGAACGACCGCGAGGTTGGTCGCGAGGAAGAGAACGATGCGTTTCATGCATTGACCTCCGAAGGGGTTGCGGCCGCCGCGATTCTAGCGCGCCGGGCGGTAGATGGGGTCGGACGCCGCTTTTTCCACTCCCGGAGCACGGGGCCGAACATCACGACTGCCCGCCCGGCTTCCTGCTACCGCTGCGCCCAGGAATCGTGGAGCGTGACCGTGCGGTTGAACACCGGCTTTCCCGGCGCGTGGTCCTTGAGATCGGCGACGAAGTAGCCGTGGCGTTCGAACTGGAAGCACGCTTCCGGTTCCGCCGTCGTCAGCGCCGGCTCGACGTAGGCGGTGACGACGCGCTTCGAATCGGGATTGAGGTCGTCGCGCCAGTTGCGCTCGACCGGCTCGGCGGCCTCCTCGTCGTCGTCTTCGCCGGCGACGACGACCGCATGCATCGACGGCCGCGTCCGGCGCTGGCGCTGTCGGCGCGGGCGCCCGACGGCTTGCGCGCACCGGGAAACGGGACGGCGAACAGCCGATCGTACAGGCGCACCTCGGCGGGAGCCGCGTGCGCCGCCGAGAGCCAATGGATGTTGCCCTTGACCTTCCGCGCGTCGGCGCCCGGCGTCCCGCTGCGCGTCGCCGGGTCGTACGTGCAATGGACGGCGGTGACGTTGCCGTCGGCGTCCTTGTCGGCGCCGACGCAGCTGACGATGTAGGCGTAGCGCAGCCGCACCTCGGCACCCGGGGCGAGTCGGAAATAGCCTTTGGGCGCGTCTTCCCGGTAGTCGTCGCGCTCGATCCACAGCTCGCGCGAGAACGGCAGCGCGCGCTTGCCCCACTCCGGCCGCTGCGGATGGTTCGGCGCGAGGCACTCCTCGGCCTGCCCTTCCGGGTAGTTGTCGATGACGAGCCGGACCGGATCGAGCACGGCGATGCGCCGCGGCGCGCGCGCGTTGAGGTCCTCGCGCATGCAGTCCTCGAGCACGCTCATGTCGATCCACGAGTCGGACTTCGACACGCCGATGCGCTCGGCGAAGAGCCTGAACCCCTCCGGCGTGAACCCGCGGCGGCGCGCGCCGACGAGCGTCGGCATCCTCGGATCGTCCCAGCCGTCGACGTGGCGATCGGCGACGAGCTCGATCAGCTGGCGCTTCGACAGCATGACGTACGTGAGATTGAGCCGCGCGAACTCGTGCTGCTGCGGCAGCGGGCGCGGCAGCTGCCCGCCCTCGGCGAGCTTCGCCAGCACCCAGTCGTACAGCGGGCGATGGTCCTGGAACTCGAGCGTGCAGATCGAATGCGTGATCCGCTCGAGCGCGTCGGAGATGCAGTGCGTGTAGTCGTAGAGCGGGTAGATGCACCACTTGTCGCCGGTGCGGTGATGCGTCGCGTGGCGGATCCGGTAGATCGTCGGGTCGCGCATGTTGATGTTCGGGCTCGCCATGTCGATCTTGAGGCGCAGCACGTGCGCGCCGTCCGGAAACTCGCCGGCCTTCATCCGCCGGAAGAGATCGAGGTTTTCGGCGAGCGCTGCGGTCGCGATAGACGCTCGCCCGCCCCGCCTCGGTCAGCGTCCCGCGGAGCGCGCGCATCTCGGCGGGCGTCGAGCTGTCGACGTAGGCGAGCCCCTGCCCGATGAACCACTCGGCGAACGCGTAGAGCCGGTCGTAGTAGTCGGACGCGTGGTACCGGTGCTCGCCCCAGTCGAAGCCGAGCCAGCGCACCGAGTCGGCGATCGAGTCCTCGAACTCGACGTCTTCCTTCACCGGATTGGTGTCGTCGAAGCGCAGGTGGCACTGGCCGCCGTTTTCGGCGGCGAGGCCGAAATTGAGGATGATCGACTTGGCGTGCCCGTAATGCAGGTAGCCGTTGGGCTCCGGCGGAAAGCGGGTGACCACCGCGCCGCCGTACTTGCCGGTGCGCTCGTCCTCGGCGATGATGGCACGCAGGAAATTCGATGCCGGCGCCGCGGAACCGGTGTGTCCGGCTCGGGCGACGGGCGTCGAGCGTCGATCGCCATCGGATTCGGCGCCGAAAGGATCTTCCTTGCGGCGGTGCAGCACTCATCGACGTTTGTTCATGAACAATCGGTACCTGTCCGCCATTCTAACCGGCGGGACCGCACCCGTCAGCGACCGTGCTCCCAGTGCGCGGTCGGCGATGCCCGGAAACCCGCGCCAGACAAGGCTTTCCGCAGGGTTGGGTTGCCCGCCGGGAGCGCGTTGTCCACAAATCCTGTGGATAAAAGTGTGCGTATCTTGTAAATTCGGGCGCTAAGTGGTGCCCAGGCCGGGAAAAATGTTGCGATGCCCAATTTCGCGCCTAGTTTTAGCCTTTTTATTTCATGGACTTGCATGGCCGTGCCGACAGCGGCTGGCGACTCGCGGAGCGGCGTTCCCGGTCTCGTTTTGCATGGTTCGTCGGGACAACCGAAGCGTTTTTTGACCTGGACAAATCGATAATGCCGCGAGTATTGTCAAACCAGGACGGCGGCGGCTTCGCGTGAACATGCCACCCGCCCCCATGGGGCCGACCGGACAACCCGGCGCCCCCGCGGACTCCACGACGGGAGTCGCCCCCGTCCGCCGTCATCCCCGTCTCGCTGCTCGTGAGCTCGGCGCGACTCATTCTGGAGCGCCACCTGGGCCTCGTCTGGGTGTCTGGCGAGATCTCCAACTTCACGCGCGCCGCGTCGGGCCACTGCTATTTCAACCTGAAGGACGCGGCGCGCAGGTGCGCTGCGTGTTCTTCCGTCACAAGGCGCAGTTCGCCGGGTTTGCGCTCAAGGACGGCCTGTCCGTCGAGGTCCGCGCGACGGCGTCGATCTACGAGGCGCGTGGCGAATTCCAGCTCAACGTCGAGACGGTGCGCCTGGCCGGCATCGGCGCGCTCTACGAAAAGTTCGAGCGATTGAAGGCGCGGCTTGCGGCGGCAGGTTGGTTCGCCGAGGAGCGCAAGCGCCCGCTGCCCGCCTTCCCGAGGGCGATCGGCATCGTCACGTCGCCGCGCGCCGCCGCGCTGCGCGACATCCTTACGACGGTGAAGCGCCGCTGGCCCTCCATGCCGATGATCCTTTACGCGACGGCCGTCCAGGGTGAGGGCGCCGCCGACGAGATCGCGGCGGCGATCGACGCTGCAAATGCGCGCGCCGAGGTCGACGTGCTGATCGTCGCGCGCGGCGGCGGCTCGATCGAGGACCTGTGGGCGTTCAACGAAGAGGTCGTCGCGCGCGCCGTCTACGAGTCGGGGATCCCGGTCGTGTCGGGCGTCGGGCACGAGACCGACTTCACCATCTGCGATTTCGTCGCCGACGCGCGCGCGCCCACGCCGACCGGCGCGGCGACGCTGGTCGTCGCCCGATCGAGTTTCGATGCTGGCGGGTCTCGCGGCCATCGCGAGCCGCCTTCGCCGCGCCGGCCTCTCCGCGCTGGAGGCGCGGATCCAGCGCGTCGACGGCCTCGCCCGCCGCCTTGTCCATCCGGCGGCGAAGCTCCGCGAGCAACGTCGCGACGCGGCCGGGCTCGCCGGACGGCTGTCGCGCGCGTGGCGGAACCGGTTCGCGATTGCCGGGCAACGGTTCGCCCACACCCGCGGTCGCCTCACCTGGCTCTTGCGGCAACCGCTTGCGCAAAAGGCAACGCCCTGCGATCCTCGCCGATGCGATGCGGCGCGCGTGGGCCGCGCGGGCCGAGCGCCTAGGGGCGCGAGTCGCGGCGCTCGAGCAGAGCCTCGCACACCTCAATCCCCAGGCGCGTGCTCGAACGCGGCTACGCCATCGTCACGACCGCCGAGGGTACCATCGTCGACGACGCGTCGCGGCTCGCGGTCGGCGACGAGGTGGCGCTCGCGTTCGCGCGGGGCAGCGCCGGCGCGAAGGTCACGCGACGCGACGCCGGCTGACGCCCGTCACGCCTCGTCGGGGTCGGGGTCGTCGATCGGCGCCGCGTTCGCACTGCGCGGCGGAATTCCTGTCGGCGCGCGCGGCGATCTTCGGCGTCGCCGACACCACGTCGGCGTTCTGTGCGCGGTGGCGAAGCGCGTGGTCCATCAGCACGATCGCGAGCATCGCTTCGGCGATCGGCGTCGCGCGTATGCCGACGCATGGATCGTGCCGGCCGTGCGTGTTGACGATGACCGCGTGCCCGGCCTTGTCGATCGAACGGCGGTCGAGCCGGATCGAGGACGTAGGCTTCACCGCGAGGGTGACGACGATGTCCTGACCGGTCGATATCCCGCCGAGGATCCCGCCCGCGTGGTTCGACAGAAATCCCTGCGGCGTCATCTCGTCCCCGTGTTCGCTGCCCCGCTGCGTGACGCTCGCGAATCCCGCGCCGATCTCCACGCCCTTCACCGCGTTGATCCCCATCATCGCCTGCGCGAGGTCGGCGTCGAGCCGCCCGTAGACCGGCTCGCCCCAGCCGACCGGCACGCCGCTGGCAATGACCGTGATCTTCGCGCCGCAGGAATCGCCGGACTTGCGCAGCGCGTCCATGAACGCCTCGAGCTCCGGCACGATCGCCGCGTTGGCGACGAAGAACGGATTCCGCGTCGACGTGCGCCCAATCGTCGAATGGAATCGCCTTGGGGCCGAGCTGCACCAGGTGGCCGCGGATGACGACGCCGTGCCGTTCGGCGAGCCATTTGCGCGCGATGGCGCCGGCCGCGACGCGCACGGCCGTCTCGCGCGCCGACGCGCGGCCGCCGCCGCGGTAGTCGCGGATCCCGTATTTCTGCCAGTACGACGTAGTCGGCGTGCCCGGGGCGGAAGGTGTCGGCGATCGCCGCATAGTCCTTGCTGCGCTGGTCCTCGTTCCGGATGACGAGCGCGATCGGGGTTCCGGTGGTCCGGCCCTCGAAGACGCCGGACAGGATCTCGACGGTGTCGCTCTCGCGGCGTTGCGTCACGTGCCGCGACGTGCCCGGCTTGCGCCGGTCGAGGTCGCGCTGGATGTCGGCCGCGTCGAGTGCCAGTCCCGGCGGGCAGCCGTCGACGACGCAGCCGATCGCGGGGCCGTGCGATTCGCCGAACGACGTGACGCAGTAGAGCGTGCCGAGCGTGTTGCCGGACATGGAGCACCGCGAATCAGGTAGGAGCGGCGGAAGACCGAATCGAGTGTAGCACGGCGCATTGCCCGCGCTCCTCGGCACACGGTTGCGGCGCTCCCGGACGAGCGAGCGCAATGCCGGACGCGCTCAAGGGTGCGGCGACGGGTCCTCGCCGCGATCGCTCCCCCGCGGAGCGGGAGGCAACGGCGCGAGGAAGCCGACCACGAGCAGCAGTATTCCGACGCCCAGGAATGCGACGACGCGCGGCAGGCCCGACAGCGCGCCGAGATCGACGATGAACAGCTTGCCGACGACCGCGGCAAGGAGCGCTGCTCCGAGCATCCACAGCGGGCGGATGCGGCGTCGTGTCGCCGCGACCATCGATGCCAGTGCGGTCGCGGTCCATGTGAGCGTCAGCGCTGCCTGCAGCGGCTTCGAGGCGAGGAGCGACGACAATCGCCACGGGATGTCGGCCCATTGATGCGCGGTGCGCAACACGATCCCGTTCAGGGCGACGAAGATCCCCGCGCCAAGCCAGCGGTAGCGCGCAGCCTCCGAAATCCCGCCGTGGCTTCGCGCCCACGCGAAAAGCGCCCAGAGCGCGAGCGCCAGCGTGAGGTCGAGCGGATTGGCTACCGGAAGATACGGCAGCGGTGAAGGGTCGCCCGGCGACAGCACATTGACCGAGGCGAACCAGGCGATCAGCAATCCGACGATGGCGGCCCCGGCAGAGACGGTATAGGCGTCCCGGTACCGCACGGTGGGCCAAGGCCCGCTGTCTCTAAAGCGGACGCACAGCCACAGATAGGCGACGGCGGGCAGCGCCGCCGCGCAAGGCGTCCACGCCGTATAGTGCGCCGTCACCCGCCCGGTCCACTCGCTCGCCTCCCACGCGGCCTGCGCGACCAGCATCAGCGCCGACACGGTGTGCAGCGCGCGCACCACGCGGTCGGCAGGGAACGCGTTGCTGCGTTCGGGCGCGGCACCGTCCGACGGTTGGCGGTCGGCACACCGCAGCGCCTGCCAGTGCACGACCCACGCGCACGGCCAGACGAGCCAGCCGTAGACGGTGAGCGTCGTGCGGGCGCGCTCGAAATCCCCCAACGCCGCGAGCGCCATCGCCGGCAGCACCGCCACGCCGGCGGCCGCAAGCCGGGGCCAGGCGAGCCGGCGCGCGGCGACGAGCGCAGCCGCAACGGACGCGGTGACCCACGCGAGGATGGCGTGCAAGCCTTCCGCATGCGGCAGCTGCCGATCGAGCTCGACGCCCCCGGCAGCGAGCCACCAGAGTGCGCCCCACGCGAACACGAGCGGAACGAGGCTGCGCTCGCCATTCCCCAGCGCGTCGCCGGCACGGTCGGCGATGCGCGCCGTCGCGATGCCCGATGCCGCGATCAGCATTGCGCCGGCGAAGAATGCGTTGGCGAAAAGCGGATCGCCGTGGCCACGCGACGCCGGAGAGGACGAACGCGATGCCGGCGCCAAGCTCGACGACGAGGGCGAACGCCCGGGCGAGCCCCGCCTGCTGGCGGACGCCGATCCAGTACACGCCGGCGGCCTCGACTGCCCAGAGCGCCGCCGTCGCGCGATTCTCGAACGCGAAGGGAATCGCGACGGTCGCGAAGATCACGGCGAGCGCCCCGAATGCGCGGGACAGCAGCGGGAATCCCGGCTCGCTGCGCCGGCGCAGCGCGACGAAGAGCAGCGCGTAGACCACGGCCAGGGCCAGCGCGCTCCACGCTGCGCCGTATCGTGCATCGCGGACGATCGCGACCTGCAGCGCGAAGCCGACCAGCGGGACGCCGAATACCAGAAGTCCGTCGACCGGATCCTTCGCCGCGAGCGGTCCGCGCCGCGCGTAGAGGACCGCGATCGTCACGTAGAAAGCGAAGAAGAGGACGAGGAACGGCTGCACGACGGCGTAGTGCTCCGGCGCATAGAAGCCGTGGCCCCAGACCGCGCCCAGCACGAACGTGAACACGAAGCCGACCGCGTTCAGCCCGCGCCACGCGCGCGCCCAGGCCAGCGCGAAGATCGCGCCGTTCAGCACCGCGAAGTAACCGAAAAGATGGACCGGCTCGCCGCCGGTTGCCACCAGCATCGGCGCGAGAAAGCCGCCCGCGATCGCCAGGCCCGCCAGCGGTTGCGAATCGTTGCGCACGGCGAGCCAGACGGTCGCGGCCGACACCGCGACAAGCAATGCGATCGTCGGCAGCTCGGGCAGCACTCCGTAGAGCCGAAACGCCGCATAGGTCGTCAGGTAGAGGATGCCGGCGCCGGCACCCTGCAGCGACAGCCCGTAGCCCGGACGCGACGCCGCCAGGCGCATGCCGAGCCCGATCAATGCGAACCCGCTCGCGGCGACCGCCGCAAGCCGCAGCTCGATCGGGAACGTGAAATGCTCTGCGAAATACTTGAGCAGGAACCCGACACCGAAGAACAGGACGACGACGCCGATGCGTGTCAGCGCATTGCCGCCGGTGAACCACGCCCACACGGGGTTCGCGTTCGGCGGAGGCGACGGCGCGCTCGGCGGCGCGCCCGACTGGAGACGTACGGCGCGCTCGGTGGCGGCCCGACCGGAGGAAGCGTCGGCGCGGGCGGCCCGTCCGCCGCAGGGCCGAGGCCTTCCACGGGCACGGCTTCTTCGGCTGCCGGCATCGTGACGGATGGACCGCGACAGCGACTCCCGCGTCGCGTGTCGCTTCGCCGGCCCTCGCCGGTTCCAGCCTCGCCGCCCTCTCCAGGCTCGCCACCCGCTGCTCGAGCTCTGCGATCCGCTGGGGCAGCGTGCGCTCGCGGTCGGGCACTGCGGTCCCGCGGCGGGCATCGGCCGGCACGGCGGGTGCGGATTCGGCGCCGGCGTTCGCGGCAGGTCCCGGGGCCGATTTGCGCCGTGCATTGAGCTTGGCCCCGATGACGAAACCGGCGATGCCGCCGAGCGCCGCCCCCCAGTCGCGCCACAGCATGTGGCCGACGAACGCCCCGACGAAGAGACCGATCAACGCGGCCATCGGCGCCTTTCGATCCCGGTCATGCGCTCATCGGCGATCGCCGCGCAGGGCGAGAACGGTCGCCTGCAGTCCGTCGAGGGTCACGCGCTCGGGCGGCACCGGCGGCGCGACGACGAGCGCGATTCGCGAGAAGACCCCGCGCAGCCTGCGCATCGCCTTGCCCTGGTGCGACCGGCTGAAGAAGCTTCCCCAGAGTCCCGACAGCGCCATCGGCACGACCGGCACCGGTGTCGTCGCGATCATCTGCTGCACGCCGGGCCGGAACGGGTTGAGCTCGCCGGTGTCCGTCAACCGGCCCTCGGGGAAGATGCCGACGACCTCGCCGGCGCGCAGCGCTTCCGCGGCGTCCGCGAAGGCTCGCTCCTTCATCGCGGCATCCTCCTTCGCCGGCGCGATCGGGATCGTCCGCATCGTCCGGAAGATGAACGACAGCAGCGGCACGCCGAAGATCCGATGGTCCATCACGAATCGGACCGGCCGCCGCACGCACGCGGCAATGACGACCGCGTCGACGTAGCTGACGTGATTGCAGACGACGATGCACGCCCCCTCGTCGGGGATGTTCTCGAGGCCCTGCTTGTCGACCCGGTAGAACGTGTGGATGAGCAGCCACGCCAGAAAGCGCATCAGGAACTCGGGGACGAGTCCGTAGATGAAGAAGGCGACTGCCGCGTTCATGAGCGCCGTGACGAGGAAGAGCTCGGGAATCGACAGGCCGGCCTTGAGCAGGACGATGGCAAGGCCCGCCGAGACCACCATGAACAGCGCGTTCAGGATGTTGTTTGCGGCGATGATCCGCGACCGGTGCGACGGCGCCGAGCGCTCCTGGATCAGCGCGTAGAGCGGCACGATGTAGAACCCGCCGAACAGGCCGATCAGCACGAGGTCCGCGGCGATGCGCCAGTGCGCGGGATTCGCGAAGAACACGTCGAGCCCGGCAAGGGCGCTCGCGTGGAGCTGCCGGCTGCCGAGCCACAGGTCGACCGCGAACACGGTGAGGCCGATCGAGCCGAACGGCACCAGACCGAGCTCGACGCGGCGGCCGGACATCCGCTCGCACAGCAGCGAGCCGATGCCGATGCCGACCGAGAACAGCGCGAGCAGGCAGGTCACGACGTGCTCGTCGCCGCCCAGCACGTCGCGCGCGAACCCGGCGAACTGCGCGAGGAACGTCGCGCCGTAGAACCAGAACCAGGATATGCCGAGCATCGACAGCCAGACGACGCGGTTCTCCTGGGCGACGCGCAGGTTCTTCCACGTCTCGCTGAACGGGTTCCAGTTGATCGCCAGACCGGGATCCACGGCCGGCGTGTTGGGGATCGCCCGGCTGACGAGGTATCCGGCGACGGCGACGCCCACGGCCGCCGCTCCGGCGACCCTCGGCCCAGCGCCCTCGATCGCGACGAGGAGGCCGCCGGCGATCGTGCCCAGCAGGATCGCGACGAACGTCCCCATTTCGACCAGGCCGTTGCCGCCGATCAGCTCCTCCGGTTTCAGGTGCTGCGGCAGGATCGCGTACTTGACCGGACCGAACAGCGTCGAATGCACGCCCATCAGCGCGAGCCCGGTGAACAGCAGCCCGAGGTCGCGCATCCAGAAGCCCGCGAGCCCGATCGCCATGATCGCGATCTCGAAGAGCTTGATCCAGCGGATCAGCCGCGACTTCTCGAACTTGTCGGCGAGCTGTCCGGAGGTCGCCGAAAGGAGCACGAACGGCGCGATGAACACGGCGCCCGCCAGGTTGACCAGCGCGTTCGGATCGAGCGACGTGAGGCTCGCCGCGTGGAACGCGACGAAGATCACCAGCGCGTTCTTGTAGACGTTGTCGTTGGCCGCTCCGAGGAACTGCGTCCAGAAGAACGGGGCGAAGCGGCGCTCCTTCAGGAGGTCGAACTGGCTGGGTTCGCGCATGGATCGCATTGTGCCCGCAAAACGCTACAATCCCGCGTGCCGACAGGGCGGTGCGGCGCTCCGCGCAGCGGCCGGCCCCACGCAGCCCTTCCCGACCCCAACCTCCGCCGATGCGGCAATACCTCGAATTCATGCGGCACGTCCGCGACCACGGCCACGCGAAGGCGGACCGCACCGGGACGGGCACGCTGTCGGTGTTCGGCTACCAGATGCGCTTCCCGCTCGCCGACGGCTTCCCTCTGCTGACGACGAAGAAGGTCCACACCAAGTCGATCATCCACGAGCTGTTGTGGTTCCTGCGCGGCGAGACCAACGTGCGCTCGCTGCAGCAGGCGGGAGTCACGATCTGGAACGAGTGGGCCGACGCGGACGGCGAGCTGGGCCCGATCTACGGCTACCAGTGGCGCAGCTGGCCGACGGGCGACGGGCGGCACATCGACCAGCTGGCGAACGTCGTCGCGGAGATCCGGCACAACCCGGACTCGCGCCGGCTGATCGTGTCCGCCTGGAACGTCGGCGACATACCGCGGATGAAGCTGCCGCCCTGCCACGCGTTCTTCCAGTTCTACGTCGCCGGCGGACGGCTGTCGTGCCAGCTCTACCAGCGAAGCTGCGACATCTTCCTCGGCGTGCCCTTCAACATCGCATCGTATGCGCTGCTGACGCACCTGGTCGCGCAGCAGTGCAATCTCGACGTCGGCGACTTCGTCTGGACGGGCGGCGACTGCCACCTGTATACGAACCATCTGGAACAGGTCGGGATCCAGCTCGCGAGAACGCCGTACCCGCTGCCGCGTCTCGTGATCCACCGGCGGGCCGGCACGCTGTTCGACTACCGGTACGAGGACTTCGCGATCGCCGACTATGTGTGCCACCCGGCGATCAAGGCGCCGGTGGCCGTCTGATCGCCGGCGCGGCAAGGGCCGTCGCCGGCAGGGTGAAACGAAACGAGGGCCGGACCCAAAAAAAAGCCCGCCGGGAGGAAGATAGCGGGCAAGGGGGATCGAATTGTCCGGGGGCGCGGCGATGACGCCTGCGTGGGGGCAAAGGGCGGCCCCGGCAAATGAGGTCGGAAGTCAGTAGACGCTGCGCGCCGCGCTGACGCGCTCGGCGAGTTCCTCCAAGGCTTCCTGCTGCGCCGGCGACAGTGCGTCGTCGCCGCAACCGTCGACGTGCTCCTCCACCGCCGACGCCTGGCCGGCGAGCCAGTGTTGCGCGAATTCGGGCGAGAAGGCATCCATGATCGTTGAGTCGTTGCGTGTCGGTTCCTGATTACGTCTAAGCAATTCGTGTGCCACTGACCGAAGCGCGCGCTGCACACCAACATTGAGACGCGCTCCCCTCTATGAAGCCGCGAGCCGGGCATGATGGTTGCAGTAACCGATGAGACGGGGATCGGCCGAGTTTGTCGCATTTTGCCGACAGCTAATGTGGCAAACATGTTAATCGTTTGAATCGAAATGACAAACGATGTCGCCTGCACACGACAGCTCATAGCGGACGTGCCTATGATGCGGTGCAAAACGACGATCGCATTCGAAGGCGACTGAGCACTACATCGAGGCTCGGCCGTGCGACGACCGAACCGATGCCTCGAGCGCTACGCCGCGGCGCGGGTCGGAAAAGCTCAGGGCGCCTTGCCTTCCTTGAACATCGCGGGCTCGAGCCGATGGCGTTGCAGGAGCTTGTAGAACTCGGTGCGGTTGCGCTTGGCCAGCAAGGCGGCCTGCGTGACGTTGCCGCCCGTGATCTTGAGCAGGCGCACGAGGTAATCGCGCTCGAAGGTCTTGCGCGCCTCTTCGAACGGCACCAGCGCGCTCGCGTCCTCGCGCAGCGCCCCCTGGACCAGCGATTCGGGAATGAGGCTCGTCGTCGCCAGCGCGACCGCCTGCTCGAGGAGGTTCAGCAGCTGGCGGACATTGCCGGGCCAAGGCGCGGCTATCAGCAGCGCCATCGCGTCGGGTGCGAGCGTGGGAACCGGTCGCTTGTAGCGCTCCGCCAGCTTTCGCAGCGCGTGCGTCGCGAGCAGCGGAATGTCCTCGCGGCGATCCGCGAGCGGCGGCAGCTTGAGCGATACGACGTTGAGGCGGTAGTAGAGGTCCTCGCGGAACTGTCCGGTCGCGCGCTGCGCGTCGAGGTCGCGATGCGTCGCCGAGATCACGCGCACGTCGACCGGGATCGGCTGGGTCGCGCCGACCGGTCGCACTTCGCCTTCCTGGAGGACGCGCAGCAGCTTCACCTGCAACGCCAGCGGCATGTCGCCGATCTCGTCCAGGAAGATCGTGCCCCCGTCGGCGGCCTGGAAGAGCCCCTTGTGCGCCTGGACCGCGCCGGAGAAGGCACCGCGCGCGTGACCGAAGAGCTCCGACTCGAGCAAGGGTTCGGGAATCGCGCCGCAGTTCACCGCGACGAACGGCTTGTCGCGCCGCGGGCTCGCGCGATGGATGGCGCGTGCCAGCAACTCCTTGCCCGTGCCGGAATCCCCGTAGATCAGCACGCTCGCATCCGAGTCGGCGACGAGCCGCGCCTGGCGGAGCAGATCCTCCATCCGCGGGCTGCGCGTGATGATGCCCGCGCGCCACTCGCCCGTCGTATCGGGACTCTCCGCCGGAGTGTCGCCGGCGAGGCGCAGCGCGGCAGCGACCTTCTGCAGGAGCTCCTGGCTGTCGAACGGTTTCGTGAGGAATCCGAACACGCCGCGCTGGGTCGCCGCGACGGCGTCGGGAATCGTCCCGTGCGCGGTCAGGATGATCACCGGCAGCGCGGGATGCTCGCGATGGATCGCCTCGAACAGCTGCAGCCCGTCGATGCCGGGCATCCGCAGGTCCGTGATCACCACTCCGGGCCGGGCCACGGCGAGCGCGCCCAGGGCCGCCTCACCGCTGTCGGCGGTCCGGACGCGATAACCCACGGACGCGAGCCGCAGGCTGATGAGCTTGAGGAGGTCGGGGTCGTCGTCGACCAGCAGGATGTCACCGGTGGGCATCGCCATGATCATTGTGCGAGGGCTAGCCCCCGCCTCCTCCACCGCCGCCGCCACCGGATCCACCACCGCCGCCGCCTCCGCCGCCGCCGCGCACGCGGTCGCGCAGGAGGTCACGTTCCATGGTGCGCAGCGCTTCGAGCTTCTTGATCGCCGCCTCGGCCTTTATCTGCTCGTCGCGCACCGCGCGTGCGCGCTCGGCCACTTGCGCCTGCAGGACCGCAGCCAGCTGCTTCACCGCGGGCGAGCCCGGATTGCTCTTCGCGACGTTGTCGAAGAGCTGCAGCGCCCGCTGGTCGTCCTGCGGAGAGTTCTTCGCCAGCGCGTAGAGCATCGCAAGGCGGATGCGGTTGTAGTCCGTGCGCTGGCGCCCAAGCAACTGCGTCACCGCGTTCTGCTCCTTGCGCAGGTCTTCGGGGCTCAGCGTCCCGTAGCGCTGCAGATCGGCGAGCAGGCTCGCGAGCTGCTGTTCATCGGTCGGCTCCGGCGGCGGCGAGGGCGCCTGCACCACCGGCTCGCTTTCGGGCACGGGAGCCGTCGTCCTCGCCGGCTCGCTCGGCGCGGGCGCGGGACTGCTTGGCGGAAGGACGGGTGGCTCCACCGGCTCGACCGGCGGGTACTCGATCATCGGCGGCGCCGGCGGTGCCGGCGGAGGCGCGATCGGTGCCGGGGTATCGGCCGGTCGCACCGTCGCCGGCGGTGTCGCGCAACCCGCGAGCGCTGCGACCACAGCCAGCGCAACCCACCAGCGAGCAATCATGCGCCGCCTGCCATCGTGATCCGCGCGGCGGGCCCATCGTGGCGTGGTGCCGGCCCGGCTTCGCCGGTCGCGAGCGGCAGCCACAGGCGGAAGTGGGCACCTCGCTTCCGGTCGACGCGATCCTGAATCTCGATCCGCCCGCCGTGCGCCAGCGCGTACTCGCGGGCGATTGCGAGTCCGAGCCCCGACCCTTTGACCCGCCCGTCGACCGGCGGCTTGCCCTGATAGAACGAGTCGAAGATTCGCTCGCGCTCGTCGGCGCCGATGCCCGGGCCGTGGTCGATCACGTCGAGCACCGCGAAATCGCGGTCCGAACCGAGCGAGACGACGATGGCCGCCGACCGCGGCGAGTACTTGATCGCGTTGGAAATGAGGTTGTCCACGATCGTGCGGACCTTGTCGGCATCGCCCACGATCAACGCCGGCTTGAGATCGGCTTCGAACGTCACCATGCGCGCCAGCGCGGCGAGCTTGTGCTCCTTCAGCACGCGGCGCACGACGTCCGGCATCAGGACCGGACCGACCGTCTGCGGTTCCATCGCCCGCGTCTGGTGGTAGGTGAGGAGGTCCTCGATCAGCTTCTGCAGCGAAATCGAATTCTCGCGGACGATGCGCACGATCTCGCGCTGCTCGGACGACAGCTTGCCGCCGACGTTGTCGCGCAGCAGCTCCGCGCCTTCGCGCACGGCGGTGAGCGGCGTCTTGAGCTCGTGCGAGACGTGCCGGAGGAAGCGGTTCTGCTGCTCCTCCAGCTCGGAGAGTCGCGAGCGCAACCATTCGAGGCGCTGGCCAAGATAGCGCAGATCCTGCGGGCCGTTCACCTCGATCGCGTGCGTGAAATCCGCCGTGCCCATCCGGCGGATCGCCTGATCGAGCTGCCGGATCGGGCGCGCGATCAGCACGGCGAAGAGGATCGCGAGGGCGAGCGCGATCCCGGCGGTGGCCAGCGCAAGGTAGAGCCATTTCTGCCTCCCCTGCGTCGCGATTTCCTGCAGGCGCTCGATCGCCCGCTCCGTGAGCTGGTTGGTGGCTGCGAGCATCGCCTGCGTGCGATCGGCGAGCCGCGCGTAACCGTCCGCGAGCTGCGTCTGCATTTCCGGCGTGCGCTGCGGCATGGTCAGGAGCTTGTGCAGCCGACTCTCGCTGTCGGTGAGCGCGTCGAGCGCCGCCAGCGACTCGGGCTCGAGCGGCAGCAGCGCGAGTTGCCGTGCGGTGCCGCGGAACTCCTCGCGGACGCGGGCGTAGTCGTCCAGCAGCGCGTTGTCTTCGAGGATCAGGTGCTGGCGCACGATCCGCTCGAGCGTCACCGATTGCTCGAACAGCTGGCGGCTCGCCCGCCCGGCCTGCGCCGCCTGCTGCACGGCCTCGCGCCCCTGCGTCTGCAGCTGGTCGAGCGACAGGATCAGCTCGCCCAGCGCGTAGACGAGCGGCAGGCTCACCAGCAGGAAGCCCAGCAGGATGAATTTGAGGAAGGAGCGGGGGTAGTACACGAGGACGGCCGCTATAATCTGCGGCAATTATGACACCCCGCCCGGCGGCGCCGGCCCCGCCCACGCAAAATTGCCCCCATGAAACCAATGCGCCGCGCACGCGGGGAACGCCGGCCGTCGCGCTGATCGCCGCCGTCGCCTCGAATGGCGTCATCGGCGCAGGCAATGGGCTCCCCTGGCGGCTCGCCGACGACCTCAAGCGCTTTCGCGCGCTGACGGTCGGCCACGCGGTGATCATGGGCCGCAAGACCTGGGAATCGCTGCCCCGCGCGCTGCCGGAGCGGCAGAACATCGTCGTGACGCGCCAGCGGGCCTACACCGCTCCTGGCGCCGAGGTCGCCGCTTCCCTCGACGATGCGCTGGCGCTCGTGCGCCTGCCGGAGCCGGCGTTCTGCATCGGCGGCGGCGAGCTCTATCGCGCGGCGCTGCCGCGTGCTGTCCGGTTGCACCTGACGGAAATCGACCGCGAATTCGACGGCGACGCGCGGTTTCCCGCGTGGCGCAGAGGCGACTGGCGGGAAACCGCCCGCGAACCGAACCGGTCCGAAGGGCCGGATGGATTCGGCTACGCCTACGTCACTTACGAGCGCGCGGAACCGTCCGACTGACGGTCCAGCCATCGCAACCCCTGCGAATCCACACCTGTCCGAAGCAGGAGCGAGGTGATCCGGCGGCGCGCCGAGCCGCGCGCGCACGTCGGCGTGGCGGCTAACCCAGGTTGCGCAGCTCGCGCAGCGCCACGGCGAGCATCGCGGAATCCGCGGCCGGCGCCGCCCGCAGTTCCGCCAGCAATTGCAAGACGCGCTCGATGGCCCGGCGATTCCTGTCCTGCCACGCGGCGAGCAGCGCGTCGCGCGTCGCGATACCCGCGCCCTCGCTCAGGATCTCGGCGGCAATCGTCCGCTGCAAGCCGGACAGGTCGTCCTGCATCGCGGCCCGGGCCAGCATCTGCCAATGCTTGTCTCCGGGCAGCCGCACGATCATGTCGCGAAGCCAGGGCAACGCGAGCCTCGTCGCCAGCTCGAAGTAGATCTCGGCGACGAGCTCGACCGGCCGGCTCGTCGCAGCCGCGACTTCGACGATGTCGAGCGTCGAGTACAGCGCGTCCAGCGTGACGACCCGCGTTGCGAGCGTCTCGGGCACGCCCTTGCCCACGTAGTCGGCGACCGCGGCGTTGATCCGCGCCCGACTGCCATCGTCCAGCAACGCCGGGCAAGCGCGCGGCGAGTGCCTCGACCCGCGGGGCGAAATGGGCGATGGTGGCGCCCATGTCCTCGGCGAGCCGCCGCGAGCGCAGGAACCACGTCGTTCCTCGCTCGAGCTCGCGGCTCATGTCGATCAGCATCGCCGATTGCAGCGCGTCGTCGACGCGGTTGTCGAGCGCCTCGATCGGCTTCCACAGCGCGACGAAGCCGAAGATCTCGCGGGAGAGCAGATACGCGCGAACGATCTCGTGCGGTCGCGCGCCGGTTGCCTCCATCAGCCGGTGGACGAGCGTGCTGCCCACGCGATTCACCATGCTGTTGATCACGTGGGTGGCGATGATCTCGCGCTTCAGCGGATGCCGGTCCATGTAGCCGGCGCAGCGCTCCGCGAGCGCACGGGGAAAGTAACGGGCAAGCGCGCTCGCGACCCACGGATCGTCGGGCAACGGCGATGCGACGAGCTCGTCGTAGAGCCAGATCTTCGCGTAGGCGAGCAGCACCGCACCCTCCGGACCCGTGAGACCCTGCCCGCTCGCGCGCCGCTCCGCGAACGCCTCGTCGGACGGCAGGTATTCGATCGCGCGATTGAGCCTTCCGGTCTTTTCCAGGAACTGGATGAATCGCTGCTGGGCGTCCAGGAGCTCGCCGGCGATCCGTCCGGTCACCGACAGCACCTGCGTCTGGAAGTAGTTGTCGCGCAGCACCAGCGCGGCGACGTCGTCGGTCATTTCGGCAAGCAGACCGTTGCGCTGCTTCTCCGTCAGCTCACCGTCCGCGACGGCCAGGCCGAGCAGGATCTTGATGTTGACCTCGTGGTCGGACGTGTCGACGCCCCCCGAGTTGTCGATCGCGTCGGTGAAGATGCGCCCGCCGGCCTGCGCATACTCGACGCGGCCGAGCTGCGTGCAGCCGAGATTGCCGCCCTCCACGACCACCTTGCAGCGGAGCTCGCGCCCGTTGACGCGCAGCGCGTCGTTGGCGCGATCGCCGACCTGCGCGTGCGTCTCGCCCGCCGCCTTGACGTAGGTCCCGATGCCGCCGTTGTAGAGGAGGTCGACCGGCGCCTTCAGGATCGCGTTGACGAGCTCGGCCGGCGTCATGGAGTCCGCGGTGCTCGCAAGCGCGGCCCTGACCTCCGGCGTGATCGCGATCGCCTTGGCGCTGCGCGCGTGGACGCCGCCGCCGGCCGAGATCCGCGCCGCGTCGTAGTCGGCCCACGACGAGCGCGGCAGCCGGAACAGCCGCTCGCGCTCGGCAAACGAGCTCGCCGTATCGGGATCCGGGTCGAGGAAGATGTGCCGGTGATCGAACGCCGCCACGAGCCGGATGTGCTTCGACAGCAGCATGCCGTTGCCGAACACGTCGCCCGACATGTCGCCGATGCCGACGACCGTGAAGTCGGTGGTCTGCGTGTCATGTCCGATTTCGCGGAAGTGGCGCTTGACCGACTCCCAGGCCCCGCGCGCCGTGATGCCCATCGACTTGTGGTCGTATCCGGCGGAGCCGCCCGAGGCGAACGCGTCGCCGAGCCAGAAGCCGTATTCCCGGCTGATCGCGTTCGCGTAGTCGGAGAACGTGGCGGTGCCCTTGTCGGCCGCGACGACGAGGTAGGGGTCGTCGGGATCGTACCGTCGCACCTGCGCCGGCGGAACGATCCGGTCGCCGACGCGGTTGTCGGTGAGGTCGAGCAACGCGCGCAGGTAGTCCTGGTAGCAGGCGACCCCCTCCTTCAGGTAGGCGTCGCGATCGGAGGAGGCGGGCGCGCGCTTCAGCACGAAGCCGCCCTTGGACCCGACTGGAACGATGACGACGTTCTTCACCATCTGGGCTTTCGCGAGTCCCAGGATCTCGGTGCGGAAATCCTCGGGCCGGTCCGACCACCGGAGGCCGCCGCGCGCGACCTTGCCGCCGCGCAGGTGGACACCCTCGAAGCGAGGCGAATAGACGAAGATCTCGAACATCGGCCTGGGTTCGGGGAGGCCCGGCACCTGCGTCGGATCGAACTTGAACGACAGGTAGCTGCGCCGGCGTGCTTCTGCGTCGCGGCGCCAGAAGTTGGTGCGCGTCGTGGCGAGGATCAGCGCGACGAACTGGCGCAGGACGCGATCCTCGGAGAGGTTCGCGACCCGCTCCAGCGCGGCGTCGATGGTGCGCAGGTGCTCGGCGGCTTGCGCGTCGCCCTTCGCGGCGGCGGCCGGATCGAAGCGCGCCTTGAAGAGCGCGAGAAGGTCGCGGGCGATGCCGGCGTTCGCGGCGAGCGTCGCCTCGATGAACGCCTGCGACAGCGGAAAGCCGGTCTGCCGCATGTACTTCGCGTAGGCGCGCAGGACGACGATCTCGGCGGCGGGCACGCGCGCCGCGACCACCAGCCGGTTGAAATCGTCATTCTCGACCTCGCCGCGGAAGATGCGGCCGAACGCGTCTTCGAACACCTCGTGCAGTCCCTGGGCGTCGGCGTCGAGGAGCGGCGACTGGATGCCGAAATCGTGCAGCCAGACGGCCGCTTGGCCCGGTGGCGACACCTTGTGCGGCCGCTCGTCGATCACCCTCAACCCCATCCGCTCGAGCATCGGCAGGCTGTCGGAGAGCGTCACAGGTCGGCCGAGGTGGAAGAGCTTGAACCGCAGCGTGCTGGGCTCCGCCTCGAGCGGACGGTAGAGGCTCATGCCGAGCGGTCTCTCGGCCGAGAGGCACGCCATCATCTCGATGTCGGGCACCGCCGCGCGCGCGGCGAAATCCTCGCGGTATCCGGCGGGCAGCGCGCCGACGAACTGGCTGTACAGCTGGTTGCCGCGGGCTTCGCCCGACGCATCGACCAGCGCCGCCCGAAGGTCGTCGTCCCACCGGCGCGCCGCCGCGGCGAGCCGGGCCTCGAGCTCTCTGACGTCGTAGGCGGGGATCTTCCCCGGGGTCGTGCGCACGGTGACCAGCACGCGCGCCAGCACCGATTCCGAAACGTAAACGTTGAATTCCGAGCTGGCGCCGTTGAATGCATGCACCAGAATCGCCTGCCACTTCTCGCGCAGCTCCGTCGTGTAGTTCTCGCGCGGCGCGTAGATCATGCACGCGACGAAGCGGTCGAACAGGTCGCGCCGCACGAACAGCCGGAAACGCTGCCGCTCGCCCAGATGGAGAATGCCCATCGCCGTGCGCAGCAGGTCGTCCTCGCTCGTCTGGAACAGCTCGTCGCGCGGATAGTTGTCGAGGATGTTGACGAGCGCCTTGCCTGCATGGCTGCCGCGAATGAGGTCGGCGCGCATCACGACGTTGGCGGTCTTGCGCCGCAGGAGCGGAATGTCGCCCGGCTTGGCGCTGTACGCCATCGACGTGTAGACGCCGAGGAAGCGGTGCTCGCCGCAGACGTTGCCGGCCGCATCGAACCGCTTGACGCCCACGTAGTCGAGGTAGCCAGGACGGTGGACGGTCGACCGCGCGTTCGCCTTGGTGATGATCAGGAGCTCGGGCAGATGCGCGTACGCGCGAACTTCCGGCGGGAGCGCCGCGAAGCTCGCTGCGATGTTCTTGCCCTGGGTCTCCCTCAGGATGCCAAGGCTCGAGCCGGCGACGATCCGCAGCGCGTCCTGCCCGTCGGCCTGGATCAGATCGTGGCACCGGTATCCGAGCAGCGTGAAGTGGCCGTCGGCCAGCCACGCGAGGAATGCCTTCCCCTCGGCGAGCTCCTCCGCCGGGATCGGCGGCGCCCGCGCGTCGATCTCCGCGATGATGCGCAGCACCTGGTCCCGCATCTTCTTCCAGTCGGTCACCGCGAGGCGGACATCGGTGAGCACGCGCTCGACGTCGGCCGCCAGCGCGCGAAGCAGCATGGCATCGACCACCCGGTCGACCTCGACGTGGATGAACGATTCGCGGCGCGCGCCGGCCGCCTCCTCCGCCGCGACGCTCGCGAGCGTGCCGTCGTCGCCGCGGTGCACGCCGAGGATCGGGTGGATGATGAGGTGCAGCGTCAGCCCGTGCCGGTTGACTTCCATCGTCACCGAGTCGACGAGGAACGGCATGTCGTCGTTGACGATCTCGACGATCGTGTGCGTCGATTGCCAGCCGTGCTCCTCGATCGACGGATTGAAGACGCGCACGCGGGCGTGGCCGGGCTCGCGCTTGCGCGCGAAGTTCCAGTGCGACAGCGCCGCGCCGTAGAGATCGGCCGGCGCGCGCTCGTCGAGGTCCTCGGGGTCGACCTGCCCGAAATAGCCGGCGACGAAGCGTTCGAGCACGCCGCGCTGCGCTCCCGCCAGGCGCGTGCGCACGAGTTTCAGCACCTCGTCGTGCCGCGTCGTCCTGCCCTCCTTCGTCTTCTCCGCCATCCTGGCCTCCGGGCCGTTGTCGCGGTTCATCGAACCGCGATCCGCAGTGCCACCCCGCGCTCGCGCGCGTGACGCCTGGCCGCCGTTATTCGCTGCGAGGCCCCGATTATTGCGAAAAAGGTGCGCCGAGTCGAACCGCGCCCTTCATGACGGCGTCAGCGTCGCCGATGGGGACGCCGTACGCGATGCGCTGTGCGGCGCCGCGGGTTTCCGCGATAATGACGGCTTCACCGTCGTCGGGGAGCTCGCTGTAGCGGTGCCCCCGGACTCGAGGGCCGGGATGGCGGAACTGGTAGACGCAGCGGACTCAAAATCCGCCGGTAGCAATACCGTGGGGATTCGACTTCCCCTCCCGGCACCACGTCGACTCTGACAAGCGCTTGCGCGCGCCGCCGTCACTGCAGAAAAAAAGAACCCCCGACAGCGCGGAGGTTCGGAGTATTGCCAGAGGAGTCACAACTGCTGCAAAGCTCACCTTGCGGTGACGCGAAATTCGCGAACCCGTGCGCGTCGCTGCGACCGCAGCGAAAGGCCTTCGAAGATACGCGCGATGGTTTCTGCCGCATCGCGCCCCGATCTTCGCCGACCCCGCGGGCCCGGATCCTTCGCATTCCATCCGATGCATTCCGCGTGCCAATTTTGATAATTATAATGATTTCAATATGTTATGCTGCTGCCAGACCAACCTGCCGACGCTTGAGTGTAAACCGGCCCGACATCGAGGGGAGAAGCCACTCCGCATGTCGCGCTACACGCTTTCCGACTTCGATTACGCGCTGCCGTCCGACCTGATCGCACAGGTGCCCAGCGCCGAACGCGCCGGCAGCCGCCTGTTGCACGTCAGCGGTTCGGCGCTCGCCGACCTTGCGTTCGCCGATCTGCCGCGACTTCTGGCACGCGGCGATCTCCTCGTGTTCAACGACACGCGCGTGATCAAGGCGCGCCTCCACGCGGCGCGGCCGACCGGCGGGAAGGTCGAACTGCTGCTCGAGCGCGCACTCGCGGCAGAACGAGGCGATCTTCCAGCTCCGCGCGAGCCATCCACCGCGGGAGGGCGGCAGGTTGCTGCTGCCCGGCGAGGCGCGCGCGACGGTCGTCGGGCGCGACGGCCGCTTCTTCCGCCTCCGGATCGAAGGGATCGCGTCGCTCTTCGACTACCTCGAGCGCCACGGCGAAGTGCCGCTGCCGCCCTACATCGCGCGCGCCGCCGATCGCGCGGACCAGGCGCGCTACCAGACGGTCTACGCCCGTCACCCGGGCGCGGCCGCGGCACCGACGGCCGGACTGCATTTCGACGAGGCGATGATCGATGGGCTCGCCGCCGCCGGCGTCGCCTCGGCGTACGTGACGCTGCACGTCGGTGCCGGCACGTTTCAACCGGTGGAGACCGAGGATCTCGGGCATCACCGGATGCACGCCGAGTGGTACCGGATTCCACCCGCGACGGCGGCGGCAATCGCGGCGGCGCGTTCGCGCGGGGGCCGCATCGTCGCCGTCGGCACCACGAGCCTGCGGGCGCTGGAATCGGCAGCCGACCCCGGCGGGGGCATTCGCACCGGAGAGAGCGAAACGCGACTTTTCATCACGCCCGGGTACCGCTTTCGCGTCGTCGACCGGCTCGTGACCAATCTTCCACCTGCCCAAGTCGACGCTGCTGATGCTCGTCGCGGCGTTCGCCGGCTACGCGAACATCCGCGCCGCCTACGCGCATGCGATCGGAGCAGCGCTACCGGTTCTTCAGCTACGGCGACGCGATGCTGCTCGAGCGCGCCCCAGCGGAGTAGCCGAGTGCGCCTGCGAACCGCGCGCATCCGCGAGGAGACCCCTGCGTGAAACCGGACGCGAGCATCGCGCTGCTCCTGCCGACGCGGCAGCGCGCATCGTGGGCCGTCGAAGCGCTGCAATCGATTGCGGCGACCGTCGCGCGGCCCGACCTGCTGCGCGTGGTCGTCGGCGTCGACGACGACGACCGCGACAGCGCGGAAGCCGCGCGTTCCGTGTCGGTGCCGTACTCGATAGCACTCGACGTGAAGGGTGACACCCGAGGAATGAACCACCGCGCCCACCTGATGCTGCCGGCGACCGCCGGGTACGATGTCGTCGGCTTTTTCGCTGACGACGTGCGCATGGTCACGCCGGGCTGGGACAGCGCAGTTCGCGAAGCGGCCGCCATGATGCCCGGCGGTTACGGCGTGATGTACTTCCAGGATCCGCTGCACCCGATGTCTCCCACGTATCCGCTGATCACCGCCGCGATGATCGGCGAGCTCGGATTCTTCTTCGAGCCGTACACGCCCTTCTGGTTCAGCGACACGTGGCTCGAGGAAATCGGGTCGATGATCGGGTGTCTGTTGCCGCTGAATGCCGCGTTGGCGAACCCCCACGGCAAAGGGAAGACGCGGCACATGCGCGAATTGGCGTTCTGGGCCGACTGGTTCAACGCGACACGCCCGCAGCGGTTGGCCACGGCGCAGCGCCTGATTCGACGGATGTACCCCGGGCAACCCGCGCTGACCATAACGCTGTTCAACGACCTCGCGCGCCGCGCACAATGGCAATACTGGCGAACAGAGAGGCTGAAGAAGTCCGAGCATCGCCTCGTCGCGAAATCGAGGAGCATGGAGTCGGGCGAGCCGCCGAAGACCTACCTCGCTGCCAAGCGGATCGCCATCGAGTACGTGCTGAAGATGCGCGCCGAACTCGGGATCGAGATCAACGACCAGTTCTCGGTTCCCGCAGCCGGGCCCCCGACGGCACGATGAGCGGCGCAAACGGCGCACTCATGCGCTCTGACACTCCCGCTTGGACGCGACCTTGCCGACGGACCGCCCGGCGGCCGCTGCTACAATCGCCACGATGCAATTCACGCTGCTGGCGACGTCGGGCCGCGCGCGCCGCGGCCGACTCGAGCTCGCCCACGGCGCCGTCGACACGCCGGTGTTCATGCCGGTCGGCACCTACGGCACCGTCAAGGCGATGGCGCCGAACGAACTGGCCGGGCTCGGCGCGCAGATCGTGCTCGGCAACACGTTCCACCTGTGGCTGCGGCCCGGCCTCGAGGTGATCGCCGCGCACGGCGGCCTGCATCGGTTCATGGGCTGGCCGCGGCCGATTCTCACCGACTCCGGCGGATTTCAGGTGTGGAGTCTCGGGCCGCTGCGCAAGGTGCGCGAGGACGGCGTGGCGTTCGCATCGCCGGTCAACGGCGACCGGCTGCTGCTCACGCCCGAGATCTCGATGCAGATCCAGCGCACGCTCGACTGCCGATGTCGCGATGGTGTTCGACGAGTGCACGCCCTATCCGGCGACGCGCGACGAAGCGGCGGCATCGATGGAGCTCTCGCTGCGCTGGGCGCGGCGTTCACGCGACGAATTCGATGCGCTCGGAGAGCCCGAACGCACTCTTCGGGATCGTGCAGGGCGGCATGTACGACGATCTGCGCGACGCCTCGCTCGCGGGCCTCACCGACATCGGATTCGACGGCTACGCGATCGGCGGCATGTCGGTCGGCGAACCGAAGGACGAGATGCTGGGCGTGCTCGATCACATCGCGCCGCGGCTGCCGGCCGATCGCCCGCGCTATCTGATGGGCGTCGGCACGCCCGAGGACATCGTCGCCGGCGTCGCCGCGGGCATCGACATGTTCGACTGCGTGCTGCCGACGCGCAACGCGCGCAACGGCTGGCTGTTCACCCGCTTCGGCGACGTCAAGATCCGCAACGCGAAGCACCGGACGGACACCCGCCCGCTCGACGAGCGCTGCGGCTGCTACACGTGCCGCCATTTCACGCGCGCCTACCTGCACCACCTGCAGCGCGTCAACGAGATCCTCGGCGCGCGCCTCAACACGATCCACAACCTCCACTACTACCTGTGGCTCGCGGCCGGAATGCGCGAGGCGATCGTCGCCGACCGCTTCGGCGCCTGGACCGACGAGTTCCGGCGCGACCGGGCCCGCATGGTAGAATAGATAAGTTAATCATTCGCGCCCCGGCTTCGCCCGGCGGCTCGGCCGCGCCCAGCTCCGCGCGCGTGCCATCTTCGGAGGACCACAACGTGTTGATCGACCTCGTGATCACCCCGGCGTACGCGCAGAGCGCGCCCGGCGCGCCGTTCGGCGGCGACCTGATGGCGTTCCTGCCGATGATCGCGATCTTCGTCGTCTTCTACTTCCTGCTGATCCGCCCGCAGCAGAAGAAGGCGAAGGAGGCGAAGGCCATGCTGGAGGCGCTGCAGAAGGGCGACGAGGTCGTCACCGCCGGCGGTATCCTCGGGCGCATCGCGAAGCTCGGCGACCAGTACGTGACGGTCGAGGTCGCCGACAAGACCGAGATCACGGTCCAGCGGGGCGCGATCGCGCAGCTCCTGCCCAAGGGCACGATCAAGGCGCTGTGACGCCGGCCGGGACAGGTCGCGTCCCGCGCAGGATCGCGATCGACGCGCACTGACGCGATCACGCCCTTGCCGGACCGGCGCCCCGCCCCGTCCGCTTCAACGCCACTCTCCGCGCCATGAATCGATACCCGCTCTGGAAATACCTGATCATCGCCGTCGCACTCGCGGCGGGCATCGTCTACACGGTGCCGAACATGTTCCCCGAGGTGCCCGCCGTGCAGGTGTCGTCGTCGAAGGCGGCGGTGAAGATCGACAGCGCGCTGCTCGGGTCGATCGAGGAGGCGCTCAAGGCCGCGTCGATCGAGTATCGCGGCGTGACGCCGACCCGACGGGCATCAAGGTGCGCTTCGCCGACCCCGACACGCAGCTGAAGGCGAAGGACGCGCTGCAGGCGAAGCTCGGCGCCAACTACATCGTCGCGCTCAACCTGCTGTCCGCGTCGCCGCAGTGGCTGACCGCGATCGGGGCCAAGCCGATGTACCTCGGCCTCGATCTGCGCGGCGGCGTGCATTTCCTGCTGCAGGTCGACATGAAGGCGGCGCTCGACAAGGCCGCCGACCGGTACACGACCGACATCCGCTCGCTGCTGCGCGAGAAGAAGGTGCAGTACTCGGGCGTGGCGCGCGAGGGCACCAACGTCGTCGTCCGCTTCCGCGACGAGGCGGAGCGCGTCAAGGCGCGCACCGAGATCGAGAAGTCGTTCCCGGACCTCCTGCTGCGCGAAACCGACGCCGCGGGCGAGCTGCGGCTCGCCGCAGCGCTCAAGCCGGAGGCGCAGAAGAAGATCCAGGACGGCGCCGTCCAGCAGAACATCACGATCCTGCGCAACCGCGTCAACGAGCTGGGCGTCGCCGAGCCGATCGTCCAGCAGCAGGGAGCCGATCGCGTCGTCGTCCAGCTGCCCGGCGTGCAGGATACGGCGCGGGCCAAGGACATCCTCGGCCGCACGGCGACGCTCGAGGTCCGGATGGTCAACGAGGAGCCCGGCGCGCTCGAGGCGGCGATCGCCGGCCAGGTGCCGTTCGGCAGCGATCTCTTACACCGAGCGCAGCGGCGGGCCGGTGCTCGTCCGGCGGCAGGTGGTGCTGACGGGCGACCGAATCAACGATGCGCAGCCCGGCTTCGACCAGCGCAACAACGAGCCCGCCGTGCACGTCAACCTCGACGGGACCGGCGCGCGGATCTTCAAGGAGGTCACGCGCGAGAACGTCGGCAAGCGGATGGCGATCGTGCTCGTCGAGAAGGGCAAGGCCGAGGTGATCACGGCGCCGGTCATTCGCGAGGAGATCGGCGGCGGGCGCGTCCAGATCAGCGGCAAGATGACCACGCGCGAGGCGAACGACATCGCGCTCCTGATGCGCGCCGGCGCGCTGGCGGCGCCGATGGAGATCGTCGAGGAGCGCACCGTCGGACCATCGCTCGGCAAGGAGAACATCGACAAGGGCTTCAACTCGGTCTTCTACGGCTTCTGCGTGCTGGCGGTCTTCATGTGCGTGTACTACCTGCTGATGGGGGCCATTTCGACGATCGCGCTGTCCGTCAACCTGCTGCTGCTGGTCGCGCTCCTGTCGATGCTGCAGGCGACGCTGACGCTGCCGGGCATCGCGGCGATCGCGCTGACGCTCGGCATGGCGATCGACTCCAACGTGCTCATCAACGAGCGCATCCGCGAGGAGCTGCGCTGGGGCGCGACGCCGCACGCGGCGCTCACGGCGGGGTACGAGCGGGCGTTCGGCACGATCCTCGACTCGAACGTGACGACGCTGATCGCGGGCATCGCGCTGCTCATCTTCGGCAGCGGCCCCGTCCGGGGCTTCGCCGTCGTTCACTGCCTCGGCATCATGACGTCGATGTTCTCGGCGGTGTTCGTCTCGCGCGGAATCGTCAACCTGATCTATGGCGGCCGCAAGCACCTGACGAAGATATCCATCGGGCAGGTCTGGCGGCCCGCGGCGACGGCCGGCGCGCCCGTGAAGTGACCGACCGCCGCATGCCGTCCCCCATGACCGGCCTCCCCGCCTTTCGTCGCTTTGCCCTGCGCGCCGGCGCTGCGTCCCGCTAGCCCGCCAACCTCGAGACACGACCATGGAATTCTTCCGGATCCAGCGCGACATCCCGTTCATGCGGTATGCGCTCACGTTCAACGTGATTTCGCTCGTCACGTTCGTGCTGGCCGTGTTCTTCCTCGCCACCCGCGGCCTGAACCTCGGCGTCGATTTCCGCGGCGGCACCGTGATCGAGGTGACGTACGGGCATGCCGTCGACTTCAACCGCGTGCGCGCCGCCATCGACAAGCTCGCGCTCGGCGAGTATGCGGCGCAGAGCTTCGGCAGCTCCGACACCGCGCTGATCCGGCTGCCGCTCAAGGAGGGGGTGTCGAGCGCCCAGCTCTCCGAGCAGGTCCTGGGCGCGCTCAAGGCCGACGACCCGTCGGCGAAACAGCAGCGCGTCGAGTTCGTCGGCCCCCAGGTCGGCAAGGAGCTCTACGAGAACGGCGCGCTCGCGCTGCTGCTCGTGTCGTTCGGCATCGTCGGCTACCTCGCGCTGCGCTTCGAGTGGCGCTTCGCCGTCGCCGCGATCATCGCGAACCTGCACGACGTGATCATCATCCTCGGGTTCTTCGCGCTGTTCCAGTGGGAATTCTCGCTGCCCGTGCTCGCCGCCGTGCTCGCCGTCCTCGGCTATTCGGTGAACGAGTCCGTGGTGATCGCCGACCGGATCCGCGAGAACTTCCGCAAGATGCGCAAGGCGACCGTCACGCACGTGATCGACAACGCGATCACGAGCACGATCTCGCGGACGATCATCACCCATGGCAGCACGCTGATGATGGTGCTGTCGATCCTGTTCTTCGGCGGCGAGACGCTGCACTACTTCGCGCTCGCGCTGACGATCGGCATCTGCTTCGGCATCTATTCGTCGGTGCTGGTCATGGCGCCGCTCGTGATGTGGATGGGCGTCTCGCGCGAAGACCTCGTGAAGCCCGAACGCAAGCGCGAGGGACCCGAGGGCGAGAAGATCCTCCCCTAGGGAAAGTGGGGTCAGAGACGACGTTCCCCGCGACTGACACCTTCGCCAGCCGCCATCCCGCAAAGAAGTCGTCTCTGACCCCGCTTTTCCATGCTGACCACGCTCTTCTATTCGCTGTTCGCGCTCGACCAGACGGTCGCCGGGCTCGCCGCCCAGCACGGACACTGGCTCTATCTGATCCTGTTCCTGGTCATCTTCGCCGAAACCGGGCTCGTCGTCTTCCCGTTCCTGCCCGGCGACTCGATCCTGTTCATCGCCGGGACCGTGGTCGCGACCGCCGATCTCAACGTCCACCTGCTGGTCATCGCGCTGATCGCCGCCGCGATCCTCGGCGACTCCGTCAACTACTCGATCGGACACTACATCGGACCGCGCGTGTTCGATCGGCCCGACTCGCGCTGGTTCAAGCAGGAGCACCTGCGCCGAACGCAGGCGTTCTACGACCGATACGGCGGCGTCACGATCATCATCGGCCGCTTCGTGCCGATCATCCGGACGTTCGCACCCTTCCTCGCGGGAGTGGCGGGGATGACCTACGCACGCTTCCTTTCGTACAACGTCGTCGGCGCCGTCGCGTGGATCGCCTCGCTCGTGTATGCGGGCTACCTGTTCGGCAACATCCCCTGGGTGAAGGGGAACCTGACGCTGATCGTGATCGCGATCGTCGTCGTCTCGCTGATACCCGCGGCGACCACGTTCGTCCAGGAGCGCCGCTCGCGGCGCAAGCCCACCGAGCGCTGAGCGGGAGGCGGGCGTCAGACGCGCTTCGCGAGCTCGGCGGCCTTGCCGACGTAGCTCGCCGGCGTCAGCGCCTTGAGCCGCGCCCTCGCCTCCGGCGGGATCGGCAAGCCGTCGATGAACGCATGCAGGCTGCTCGCGCGTCATGCCGGTGACGCCCCGCGTCAGCGCCTTCAGTCGTTCGTACGGATTCGGCACGCCGTAGCGCCGCATCACCGTCTGGATCGGCTCGGCCAGCACTTCCCAGTTGGCGTCGAGGTCGGCGGCGATCCGCGCCTCGTCGACGGCCAGATCGCGCGAGCCCCTGCGACAGCGACGTCCAGCCGAGCAGCGCGTAGCCGAGCGCCACGCCCATGTTGCGCAACACCGTCGAATCCGTGAGGTCGCGCTGCCAGCGGGAGATCGGCAGCTTTTCGGCGAGGTGCCGCAGCAGCGCATTGGCGAGCCCGAGATTGCCCTCGGAATTCTCGAAGTCGATCGGATTGACCTTGTGCGGCATCGTCGACGACCCGACCTCGCCCTCCTTGACCTTCTGCCGGAAGTAGCCGAGCGAGACGTAGCCCCAGATGTCGCGGTCGAGGTCGATCAGCACGGTGTTCGCCCGCGCGATGGCGTCGAAGAGCTCCGCCATGTAGTCGTGCGGCTCGATCTGCGTCGTGTACGGATTGAACTCGAGGCCGAGCCCGGCGACGACTCTTGCGGCGAGCCGCTCCCAGTCGACGTCGGGGTACGCGACCACGTGCGCGTTGTAGTTGCCGACCGCGCCGTTCACCTTGCCCTTGAGCGGCACGCGGTCGATCGCCGCGATCTGGCGCTCGAGGCGCGCGTAGACGTTCGCCATCTCCTTGCCGAGGGTCGTCGGCGTCGCCGGCTGGCCGTGCGTTCGCGACAGCATCGGCACCGCGGCGTGCGCGTGCGCGAGCGCCCGCAGCGCGGCCGCGATGTCGCGCAGCGCCGGGAGCAGGATGGCGCGTCTCGCCTCGGCGAGCATCAGACCGTGCGCGAGGTTGTTGATGTCCTCGGACGTGCACGCGAAATGGATGAATTCGCCGACGCGCGCGATCTCGGGAACGCCGGCGAGGCGTTCCTTCAGCCAGTACTCGACCGCCTTGACGTCGTGGTTGGTCGTGCGCTCGATCGCCTTGACGCGCTCGGCGTCGGCGGCGGCGAACGACCGGCGGACGCGGCATCGAGGGCGGCGCGGGCATCGCTGCCGAAGGGGGCGACCTCGGCGATCGCCGGCTCGTCGGACAGCGCGATGAGCCATGCGATTTCGATGCGCACGCGCGCGCGGATGAGACCGAACTCGCTGAAGTGCGCGGCGAGCGGCGCGACCTTCGCCGCATAGCGACCGTCGAGCGGCGACAGGGCCGTGAGCGCGGTGGGGGAATCGGGCATCGCAACGCGACACGGCCGGGCAAGTGCAGCACCGCGAACGCGCAATGGAGTCTAGCACAGCGCGCGGCGGCTTCCCGGCGCGCACCTTCGCGCCGCAGTCGTCGTCGCGGAAATTTCGGCGCGGCCAGCGCAGGCGCGCAATGCCGGGTGGCTCGTACAATCGCGGGACCCGACCCACGCACGGGAAATTTCCGACGTGCCGCACTCACCGATTCCGGCGCCTTCCGTCCTCGCCGGCCTCAGGCAGGCGTTGAAGCCGCACGCGCCGTTCGCGGCGATGAGCGAAGGCGACCTCGACCGCATCGTCCGCGCGTCGAGGCTCAAGTATTTCGCGCCCGGCGAAACGATCCTCGCGCCGGCGACCGAGCGCCCGGCGCACTGCTACGTCGATCCGCCAGGGCACCGTCCGCGGCGAACGGCCGGGGCACGGGCGCCGCCGCAGCGCTGTGGGAGCTCTCCGCCGGGCGAGATGTTTCCGCTGGGCGCACTGCTCGCGCGGCGCGGCGTCACCAGCGTCTACCGGGCGACGCAGGACACCTTCTGCCTCGCGTTTCCGGCCGCGGTGTTCGACGCGCTGATCGGCTGCGTCGGCCGATCTTCCAGGACTTCTGCACGCGCCGTCTCGCGCACCTGCTCGACCTGTCGCGGGCGCGACTGCAGGCGGACGTACGCGGCGACGCGCGACCGAACAGCGCGGACTCGCGACGCCGCTCGCGACGCGCTGCTGCGCCAGGCGCCGATCGTCCGTGGCCCCGATGCGGAGCTCGGCGAAACGCTGACGACGATGGAAGAACGCGCGGATCGGCTCGATGCCGATCGTCGATGCGCGAAGCGCAGCCGCTCGGCATCTTCACGCGGCAGGACGTGATCGCGCGCGTCGTGCTGCCGCAGCGGCCGCTCGACGGCGCCGATGCGCGACGTGATGAGCGCGCCGGCGGTCACGCTGCCGGTCGACGCCACCGCGGGCGACGCGGCGCTCGTGATGGCGCAGCGCGGCATCCGCCACGTCGTCGTCGTGGACGGCACGCGGCAAGGTCGCCGGCGTCGTGTCCGAGCGCGACCTGTTCAGCCTGCAGCGGCTGTCGGTGCGCGAGCTCGCGTCGGCCGATCCGCCGCGCCGCCGACATCCCGACGCTCGTCCAGTGCGCGGCCGACGTGCGCGCGCTGTCGCACGCGCTGGTCGCGCAGGGGGTCGCCGCCGGCCAGCTGACGCGCATGATCTCGAGCCTCAACGACCACGTCGCGGCGCAGCATCCTCGAGCTCGACCGCGCCGGCGCACGACCTTGTCGGGCGTCGCCGTCTGCTGGCTCGGGATGGGGTCGGAAGGCCGCAGGCGAGCAGACGATCGCGACCGACCAGGACAACGGCCTCATCTTCGTCGCCAACGATCAGGCGCGCGCGCCGGAAGCGATCCGCGAGCGGCTGCTGCCGTTCGCACGCGCGGTCAACGAAGCGCTGGACGCGCTGCGGCTATCCGCTGTGCAAAGGCGGCGTGATGGCGATGAATCCGCGCTGGTGCGCGTGCCTCGACGAGTGGAAAGCGGCGTTCGCAGGCTGGATCGACCGGGGCGATCCCGCCAGCCTGCTCGCCGCGAGCATCTTCTTCGACTTCCGGCCGCTGTGGGGCGAGCCGCGGCTCGCCGACGCGCTGCGCGCCGACATCGCGAAGCGCGCGCAGGCCAATTCCCGGTTCCTGAAGCAGATGTCCGACAACGCGCTCGCGCAACCGCCCGCCGCTCAACTGGTGCGGCGAACTGCAGGCGGCCGAGGACGATGCCGGCGTCGAGGGCATCGACCTCAAGATGAGCGGCAGCGTGCCCTTCGTCGACGCGCGCGCATCTTCGCGCTGGCGGCCGGCATCACCGCGACCAACACGGTCGAGCGGCTGACAGCAGGCGGCGCGCGAAGCGCGGGCTTCCGGCGAGCGAAGCCCGTGCGTTCTGCGACGCGTTCGAGTACGTGCAGCTGCTGCGCCTGCGCGAGCAGCATCGCCGCGCGGCGCAGGCTCGCACGCCGGCGGAGACGACACCAGCCCCAACGTCGTGCCGCTCGCCGCTGCTGTCGGACCTCGACCGCCGCATCCTGAAGGAGGCGATGCGGCAGGTCCGCAAGATCCAGCAGCGCCTCGAGGTCGATTATCCGGGATGAGCCTCGGGCTCGCGTCGCTGCGGCGCTGGTTCGGCGGCGAGACCGGCCGGGACGCGCCAGTGCCGGGGCGCTGGGTCGTCGTCGACACCGAGACCTCGGGCCTCGACCCCGAGCGCGACCGCCTGCTCGCGATCGGCGCCGTCGCCGTCGACGACGGCGGAATCGTGCTCGACGACAGCTTCGAGATCGTGCTGAAGGGCGAGCGGTCGGGCGACGCCGCGAACATCGCCGTCCACGGGATCGGCCACGGCGCGCAGGCGGCGGGAACGCCGGTGCCGGCCGGCGCTCGCGGCCTTCCGCGATTGGGCCGCCGACGCGCCGCGCGTCGGCTTCCATACCGACTTCGACCGCGCGGTCGCTGCGCATCGCATTCGCGGGCGCGGGCATCGCGGTCGACGACAGCGCCGTGGCTCGATCTCGCGCCGCTCGCCGCGGGCGCTGGTGCCCGACGCGTACCGCTACGGCGGACGCAGCCTCGACGACTGGCTGGCGGCATTCGGCATCGAATGCGCGATCCGCCACAACGCCGCGTCCGACGCGCTCGCGACCGCCGAGCTGCTGCTGCGGCTGCGCGCGATCGCGGCGAAGCAGGGAACGCGCGGCTTCGACGCGCTGATCAGGGCGGCGCGGCAGCAGAAATGGCTGGGAAATGCGCGCTGACCCGCAACCGGCGGAACCGTCTCGCGGCACGCGGGGCCGCGGCGCCGTCCGCTGTCCTAGACCGGACACGGGATCGCCCGCGCCCATGGGAACGCTGCGCCGCATCGTCTACCTGCTCTTCCGCCCGGCGGCGGAGTGGGACGCGATCGCCCGGGAAACGACGACGATCGACGCGCTGCTGCGCTCGTACATCCTGCCGCTCGCGCTGCTCGCGCCGATCGCGACGATGATCGGGATGAAGACGTTCGACCGCGACTGGGATCCGGTGCACGGCTACCTCGTGCCGGCCGGATCGGATCTTCGCGACCGGGGCGACGACGTTCTTCGCGATCGTCGCCTCGATCTTCGCCCTCGCCGCGATCTTCGCCCTCATCGTGCCGATGTTCGGCGGCGCCCGCGACTACCTCGCCGCGCTCAAGGTCGCGACGTACGGCGCGATCCCCGTGCTGCTCGCGGGCGCGACGCTCGTCCTCCCCGTCGATGGCGATCGTCGGCCTGGTCGGCATGTGCCACACGCTGTACCTGTATTGGCTGGGCGCGCGGCGCGTGCTGAACGTGCCCCGCGGCAGCGAAGCGGAGTTCGTCGGAATATGCATCGTGCTCCTCGACGCTGGCGTCGGTGCTCGCCGGTGCCGCGGCGGGCGCGGTCGGCCTCATCTGACGCGACCCGCCGCGGCCGAGGACTTCCGGGATCGCCGATCCGCGGGCAATGCAAAGGGCCCGCATCGCTGCGGGCCCTTTCGCACTGCGGAGCGCGTTCGCGGCTTACGTGGCCACGCTCACCACGGTGTCGCCGGTGAGGTTCGGATAGCGGACGTGCTCGACCAGCTCCTGCACGTCCCTGGCCGGCGCCGGCGTGAGCAGGCTGACGACGATGATCACGATGAAGCCGAGCGGCACGCCCCACAGTCCCGCCGAGATCGGCTGGATGCCCCACCACGTGTGGTCGGCGATCGAGCTCGTGACGCCGAACACGCTGCGCAGCCACGGCTGGGTCGTCGCCATGTAGTAGAACGTGATGCCCAGCCCGGCGATCATGCCGAGCGTCGCGCCCCACTTGTTGGCGCGCTTCCAGAAGATGCCGCAGCATCAGCGCCGGGAAGAACGCCGCCGCCGCGAGCGAGAACGCCGCCGACACGAGGAACAGGATGTCCGCCGGCTTCTGCGCCGCCACCGTCGCCGCGATCAACGCCACGACGAGGAGCAGGACCTTCGAGATCGTCACGCGGCGCGCCGTCGACGCGTTCGGATCGAGCATCTTGTAGTAGAAGTCGTGCGACAGCGCGTTGGCGATGGTCAGCAGCAGGCCGTCCGCGGTCGACAGCGCCGCCGCGAGGCCGCCGGCCGCAACCAGGCCCGAGATCACGTACGGCAGGCCGGCGATTTCCGGCGTCGCCAGCACGATGATGTCGCCGCCGATCGCGATTTCGGCGAGCTGCACGATGCCGTCCTTGTTGACGTCGACGATCGACAGCAGCGCCGGGTCCACCCTCTGCCACGACGCCACCCACTGCGGCAACTTCGCGAACTCCGAGCCGACGACCAGCGAGTAGACGTCGAACTTCGCCAGCACCGCCGAGCGCCGGCGCGGTGAAGTACAGCAGGAAGATGAAGAACAGCGACCAGAACACCGATTCGCGCGCCTCGCGCACCGAGGGCGTCGTGTAGTAGCGCATCAGGATGTGCGGCAGCGCCGCCGTGCCGACCATCAGGCAGAAGACCAGCGCGAGGAAGTTGCGGCGCGACACGTCGCGCGCGGCGTCGTCCTTGCCCGGGAACGCCTCGGCATGCCGCAGCGGCGGGCCGGCGCGCGCGGCGAGGCCGGCGTCCTTCGTCCACTGCGGCCTTGGCGGCGGCCGCGTCCTTCGGATACGCGGCGAGCGCCTTCTCGGCGGCGGCGACCTGCTCGGCCGGCGCGTTGTCGGCCTTCAGCTTCTCGACGTCGGCGGCGAGCTTCGCTTGCCGGCTCGAACGAGCCGGCAGGCCCTTCAGCTTCGCGCTCGCCTCGTCGGCGCGCGCCTTGAAGATGCCGCGGACCTCGAGCTCCTTCGGGTCCTTGATGAACTTCTCCTCGAGCGCCGTGACCTTCTCGAGCTGCTTGCCGTAGACGATCTGCGGCATCGGGATGCCGGTCTGCTTCACCGACAGCCAGACCACCGGGATCATGTAGGCGACGATCAGGATGATGTACTGCGCGACCTGCGTCCACGTCACCGCGCGCATGCCGCCCAGGAACGAGCAGACCAGAATGCCGCCGAGGCCGAGGAAGATGCCGACCTCGAACGCGACGCCGGTCAGGCGCGTCGTGATCAGGCCGACGCCGTAGATCTGCGCCACCACGTAGGTGAACGAGCACAGGATCGCGGCGAAGATGCCGACCGTCGCGCGGGATGTGGCCGCCGTAGCGCGCGCCGAGGAAGTCGGGAATCGTGAACTGGCCGAACTTGCGCAGGTAGGGCGCGAGGAACAGCGCCACCAGGCAGTAGCCGCCGGTCCAGCCCATGACGAACGCGAGGCCGCCGAAGCCGGTCAGGTACAGCGTGCCGGCCATGCCGATGAACGACGCCGCGCTCATCCAGTCGGCGCCGGTCGCCATGCCGTTGAACAGCGCCGGGACGCGGCGGCCGGCGACGTAGTACTCGGCGGCATCGGAGGTGCGGCTCATGACGCCGATGCCGGCGTACAGGCCGACCGTCGCGAGCAGGAAGACGTAGCCGATCCACTGGCGCGGCAGGCCCATCTGCTCGGCGATCGCGAGCAGGATCACGAACACGATGAAGCCGCCCGTGTACCAGGTGTAGATCTTCTTCAGCTGCGACTTGAAGCCGACGTTCGTGGTGGCGGAGAAGACTCCGCCGGTGCCCGCTGTTCTGTCCGGTGCTCATTCGTCCTCCCCTTCATGCACGTCGTACTCGAGGTCGAGGTTGTTCATGTAGCGCGCGTAGTACCAGATGATGATCACGTAGATGATCAGCGACCCCTGCGCCGCCATGTAGAACGCGAACGGCCAGCCGAAGAAGTTGAAGGACAAGCTCGCGGGCGTAGTAGCCCATGACGAACGTGGCGACGAACCAGATGAAGAGCAGGATGCCGGTGATGCGGAGATTCTTGCTCCAGTACTCCTTGTGCTTCTCGGTCAACTGCATGGCGGGCTCCTCCTAACGAACGACGACGAACAGCCCGTGGATCCCCAAGACGTACGGCCAGCGTGCCTGTTGCTTTGTTCGCCCGAATCGTTCCGGGCGGGCGGCCGAACTGCCCGGAGTATAGCCAGCTTGTCCCTGCCGCAACAGCCCGGCCGGCTGGCAGCCCCATCGCACTGCGGCGCCGTTTCGGCGCGCCGCGTCCGCGCGGGGCGCCGTGCGTCACGACAACGGCGCCGCCTTGAGGCCGGTCTCGCGCTCGAGCTGCCGCGCGACCTTGGGCTCGAACGTCGCCAGATGGTCGAGGATCCTCTGCGTCTCGTCGCGCCGGCCGAGCTCGTGCTGGACCCGCGCGAGCTGGTACCAGCCGTAGGGGCTCATCGGCTGCAGCTTCGTGTTGCGCTTGAGCGGCGCGACCGCCTCCTCGACGCGCCGCGTCGAGATGAGCGACAGCGCCTTGCCGTAGAGCGCGCGGTCGTGGTCGGGGTTGATCGCGAGCGCCCGGTCGAACGCCGCCATCGCGCCGTCGTGGTCGTTGAGCTCCTGCAGCAGGAAGCCGCGGTTGAAATGCGCCTCGGCATCGTCGGGCTTCAGCGCGACCACGCGGTCGAACGTCGCGAGCGCCTCGCGCTTGCGTCCCAGCTGCGCGTGGTTGAAACGCGATCGAGGCGAGCGCGAGCGTGTCGTCCGGATCGAGCTCGAGCATCTTCCGGTAATAGTCGAGCGCGACATCGCGCCGCCGGAACAGCACGCACCAGGCCGCGACGTGGTTCTAGAACCAGCGTCTGACGCGCTTCGGCATCGGAGACGTCAGCGCCCCTGCAGGCATTGCGCGACCGGCGAGCCCGGCGTCGATGCACAGGTTGGCGATGACCAGCATGACCCAGACGTAGCCGACCAGCAGCAGCGCAAAGGCGACGATCGGCACGTGGCGGTCCGCGATCACCTTGGGCGTGATCCATCGGCGGGCACGACGAACGGCGACGCCACGGTCTGCAGCATGCGGTAGAAGAAGTTCTGGCCGGGCGGCTGCCCGATCGTGCGGACCAGAACGTAGACGGCGCCCTGTCCGGCCAGCGCGAGCAGCGGAATCGCGATCAGGAGCTGGAGCAGCCGCAACCAGAAGAGCGTCGATTCGATGTCGTTCACCGGAAGGCGCCGCGCGAACGAGACCTCACAGTGTGTGCTTCAGCTGCTCCAGTATGGCCGGATTCTCGAGCGTCGACACGTCCTGCGTGATCGCCTCGCCCTTGGCGATCGAGCGCAGCAGCCGCCGCATGATCTTGCCCGAGCGCGTCTTCGGCAGGTTGTCGCCGAAGCGGATGTCCTTCGGCTTGGCGATCGGGCCGATCTCCTTGCCGACCCAGTCCCGCAGCTCCCGGGCGATCTTCTCGGCCTCGTCGCCGTCGGGCCGCGTCTGCTTCAGCACGACGAACGCGCACACCGCCTCGCCGGTCATGTCGTCGGGGCGGCCGACCACCGCCGCTTCCGCGACCATCGGATTCGCCACCAGCGCGGACTCGATCTCCATCGTGCCCAGGCGGTGGCCCGAGACGTTCAGCACGTCGTCGATGCGGCCCATGATCGTGAAATACGACGTCGTCTTGTCGCGCACCGACCCGTCGCCGGCGAGGTAGAGCTTGCCGCCGAGCTCCTCCGGGTAATAGGACTTCTTGTACCGTTCCGGGTCGCCCCAGATCGTGCGGATCATCGCCGGCCACGGGCGCTTGATGACGAGGATGCCGCCGTGGCCGTTCTCGACGTCGTGCCCGGTCTCGTCGACGATCGCCGCGATGATGCCCGGCAGCGGCAGCGTGCAGGAGCCCGGGACGGTCGGCGTGACGCCGGGCAGCGGCGTGATCATGTGGCCGCCGGTCTCGGTCTGCCACCAGGTGTCGACGATCGGGCAGCGGCCGCCGCCGACCTGCTCGTGGTACCACATCCACGCCTCGGGATTGATCGGCTCGCCGACGGTGCCGAGGAGGCGCAGGCTCGACAGGTCGTAGTTCGGCGGTGCGGTCGACGGCGTGACGCCGGACGCCTTGACCAGCGCGCGGATCGCCGTCGGCGCCGTGTAGAAGATCGAGACCTTGTGCTTCGCGATCGTCTGCCAGAAGCGCCCCGCGTCGGGATACGTCGGCACGCCCTCGAACACGACCTCGGTCGCGCCGACGGCGAGCGGCCCGTACGCGATGTACGTGTGGCCCGTCACCCAGCCGATGTCGGCCGTGCACCAGAAGATGTCGGTCGGCTTGATGTCGAACGTCCAGCGCATCGTCAGGATCGCCCACAGCAGGTAGCCGCCGGAGCTGTGCTGCACACCCTTCGGCTTGCCGGTCGAGCCGGACGTGTAGAGGATGAACAGCGGATGCTCGGCGCCGACCCATTCGGGCTCGCAGGTGTCCGCCTGCTTCGCGACGAGCTCGTGCAGCCAGAGGTCGCGCGGTGCGGAAAACGCGACGTTGCCGCCGGTCCGCTTGTAGACGATCACGTGGCGGATGCCCTCGCAGCCGCCCATGCCGAGCGCTTCGTCGACGATCGCCTTCAGCGGCAGGTGCTTGCCGCCGCGGGCCTGCTCGTCGGCGGTGATCACCGCGACGGCGCCGGCGTCGATGATGCGCTCCTGCAGCGACTTCGCCGAGAAGCCGCCGAACACGACCGAATGCGTGGCGCCGATGCGCGCGCAGGCCTGCATCGCGACCACGCCCTCGATCGACATCGGCATGTAGACGAGAACGCGGTCGCCCTTGCGGATGCCCAGCGACCGCAGTCCGTTCGCCAGCCTGCACACCCGGTGAAAGAGCTCCCGGTAGGTGACCCTGGTGACCGCGCCGTCGTCGGCCTCGAAGATGATCGCGACCCGGTCGGCATTGCCGTTCGTGAGGTTGCGGTCGAGGCAGTTGTACGAGACGTTGAGCAGGCCGTCGTCGAACCACTTGTAGAACGGCGCGCCGGATTCGTCGAGGACCCGCGTGAACGGCTTCTGCCAGTCGATCGATTCGCGCGCGAGCTTGCCCCAGAAGCCGGCGTAGTCGGCTGCCGCGCTGGCGTTCATCGCGTCGAAGTCGGCCTTCTTGACATTGGCCTGCGCGACGAACTCGCGCGGCGGCTCGAAAATCCGCTTCTCGTTCGATACCGACTCGATCGTGGACATGCTTCGTTCTCCTTGCTGGGGGGCGCCGGCCCCGCCTTCCGGGGCCGGCCGGGATATTCCCTGGGCCGCCTTGCAGTCTAACCAATCGCCGGAGGAATCCGCAATCGGCGGGTTTGATCCGGCGCAATGGCATCGCGACGGGCGTGCGAGCGATGATAAACTCGTACGGGTCATCAACGTCCCGGCAGTTCTCCGGCCATGCCCCGGTCGAATCTCAGTCCCGTCGCACGCTTCCTCTTCTTCAGCCGCTGGCTGCAGCTGCCGCTGTACCTCGGCCTGATCGTCGCCCAGGCGGTCTACGTCTGGTACTTCATGGTCGAGCTCACGCACCTGGTCGAAGCCGCGTTCGGCAGCCAGCCGGCGTTGGAGCTGATCCTGCGCAACGTCACGCCGGTCGGCGCCGAAACGGTCAAGGCTCCGCCCGAGACGGTCGTCATGCTCGTCGTGCTCGGGTTGATCGACGTCGTGATGATCTCGAACCTGCTGATCATGGTGATCGTCGGCGGCTACGAGACGTTCGTGTCGCGGATGGGGCTCGAGGGCCACCCCGACCAGCCCGAATGGCTGTCGCACGTCAATGCGAGCGTGCTCAAGGTCAAGCTCGCGACCGCGATCATCGGCATCTCGTCGATCCACCTGCTCAAGACGTTCATCAATGCGAATTCCTACGACGCGAAGGTGCTGATCGCGCAGACCGGGATTCACCTCACGTTCCTGCTCTCCGCGCTCGCGGTCGCCGCCGTCGACCGCATCATGCCGCAGGGCCGCGCGCAGGCCGCGCGCGCCGCGGCGGGCGCCGGCAACGATCACGGCGCCCACTGACGCGGGAGTGCCCATGACGACGATCAGGCAGGACGACTTCATCACCAGCGTCGCCGACGCGCTGCAGTTCATCTCGTACTACCACCCGCTCGACTACATCGAGGCGCTGGGCGAGGCCTACGAGGCCGAGCAGTCGCCGGCGGCGAAGGACGCGATCGCGCAGATCCTGACCAACTCGCGGATGTGCGCCGAAGGGCACCGTCCGATCTGCCAGGACACCGGCATCGTCGTCGCGTTCGTGAAGGTCGGCATGGACGTGCAGTGGAACGGCGCCACGATGTCGATCGCCGACATGGTCAACGAGGGCGTGCGCCGCGCCTATCTCGACCCCGACAACACGCTGCGCGCGTCGATCGTCGCCGACCCGGCGGGAGCGCGAAAGAACACGCGCGACAACACGCCGGCCGTCGTCCACATCGACGTCGTTCCCGGCAACACGGTCGAGGTGAAGATCGCGGCCAAGGGCGGCGGCTCGGAGAACAAGTCGAAGTTCGCGATGCTCAATCCGTCGGACTCGATCGTCGACTGGGTGCTGAAGACCGTCCCGACGATGGGCGCCGGCTGGTGCCCGCCGGGCATGCTCGGCATCGGCATCGGCGGCAGCGCGGAGAAGGCCATGCTGCTCGCGAAGGAAGCGCTGATGGAGCCGATCGACATGCACGAGCTCCTGCGCGCGCGGACCGAGCAGCGCGATCGAGGAGCTGCGCCTCGAGCTCTACGAGAAGGTCAACGCGCTCGGCATCGGCGCGCAGGGCCTGGGCGGTCTCTCGACGGTGCTCGACGTCAAGATCCTCGATTATCCGACGCACGCGGCGTCGATGCCCGTCGGCATGATCCCCAACTGCGCGGCGACGCGCCACGCGCATTTCACGCTGGACGGCAGGGGCGCCGCGAAGCTCGCGCCGCCGGATCTTTCGCGCTGGCCCGACGTGCGCTGGACGCCGTCGCCGACCGCGACGCGGGTCAATCTCGACACGCTCACCGCCGCCGAGGTCGCCACGTGGAAGCCGGGGGAGCGGCTGCTGCTGTCCGGCAAGATCCTGACGGGTCGCGATGCCGCGCACAAGCGCATCGCCGACCTGTTCGCGAAGGGCGAGCAGCTGCCGCCCGGCGTCGACTTCACGAATCGCGTGATCTACTACGTCGGACCGGTCGATCCGGTGCGCGACGAGGTCGTCGGTCCCGCGGGCCCGACCACGGCAACGCGGATGGACAAGTTCACCGAGATGATGCTCGCCAGGACCGGGCTCATCGCGATGATCGGCAAGGCCGAGCGCGGCCCGGTCGCCGATCGAGGCGATCCGCAAGCACCGCGCCGCGTACCTGATGGCGGTCGGCGGCGCCGCATACCTCGTCTCCAAGGCGATCAGGAGCTCGCGCGTCGTCGCGTTCGCCGATCTCGGCATGGAGGCGATCTACGAGTTCGACGTCAAGGACATGCCGGTGACCGTCGCCGTCGACGCGAACGGCACATCGGTGCACCAGAGCGGGCCGCGCGAGTGGCAGCAGCGGATCGGCAAGATTCCGGTGACGTCGCGCGTGAGCGCCTGACCGCGATGAAGCTGTTCCGCCGGCACCTGACGCCGCTCGCGACGGACTCGGTTTCCTCGCTCAACCTGCCGCCGGTGCGGATGGGGCTCCTGACCAAGCTCAACCTGCTCACCATCGGGCTGATCTTCGTCACGGCGATCGCCACCACCGGCTTCTATCTGTGGCAGCAGTGGCGCGACGAGAACACCGAGCTGCATCGACGGGGCGCGGCGACGCTCGCGATGCTGTCGGAGCTCGCCGAGATCGGCCTCGCGACGAACAACCGCGCGCACGTCGAGGCGATCCTCGACACGCTCTCGGCCGACAGCGACGTCGCGTACGCGGTCGTCCTCGACGCCAAGCGCGAGCCGGTCGCGGCGCGCCGCATCGCCGATTCGCTCGGCACGGCCGGGCCCGCCGGCGCTTCCCACCGATGGGCTCGCTGCCGGCGCCGGGCACGATCGTGACCTCGGATCTCGACGATCCGCGGGCCAGCGCTACATCGAGCTCATCGCGCCGGTCGGTGGCACCCGGACGGCGGTCGCCATGGGGCTCGGCCAGGCGCCGGGCGAGGGCGCCAAGCGGTGCGCGCAACCGCGACCGCCGCGGCGCCGATCGGCTACGTCCGGCTCGGCATGACGTTCGACCGCATGCAGCAGCAGTTCCGCAAGCACGTGGTCGGCGCGCTGTCCGTCACCGCGATGCTGATCGTGGTCGCGATCGGCGCGACCTTCCTGCTGACGCGCGGACTCGTCGCGCCGATGCACCGGCTGATGCGCGCGGCGCGCGCGGTGGGCGCCGGGCAAGCTCGACGTGTTCGTGCCGGCGAGCTCCTCCGACGAGCTCGGCCTGCTCACGCACACGTTCAACCACATGACCCAGCGGCTCGCCGAGTCGCAGGCGGAGGTGGGCACCTATCAGCGCACGCTCGAGGACAAGGTCGTCCAGCGGACGAAGGAGCTGGAGGTCGCCACCGCGCACGCGTACAAGCTCGCGCAGCACGACATCCTGACCGGACTGCCGAACCGCGCGCTCCTCAACCAGCGGCTGAAGCAGATCATCGCGCAGTCGCAGCGCAACGGCACGCACGTCGCGTGCCTGTTCCTCGACTTCGACCACTTCAAGCGAATCAACGACACGCTCGGCCACGATGCGGGCGACCAGCTGCTGCAGGCGGTCGCGCAGCGGCTCACCACGGCCGTGCGCGAGTCCGACACCGTCGCGCGGCTGGGCGGCGACGAGTTCGTCGTGCATCCTGCCGGGGCTCGATCCGGCGCACGCGACGTTCGAGACGATGACGGTGCTGGCGCGCGTGCGCGAGTCGTTCCTCGCGCCGTTCCGGCTCGCCGACCAGACGCCGACCCTGACCTGCTCGATCGGCGTGTCGATGTATCCGCTCGACGCCAACGACACGGTCACGCTGATCAAGCAGGCGGACACGGCGATGTACGCGGCCAAGGAGGTCGGCCGCAACGCGTACCGCTTCTACACGGCCGACATGAACGCGCGCGTGCAGGCGCGGCTGCAGCTCGAGACCGACATGCGGCGCGGCCTGTTGCACAACGAGTTCTTCCTCGCCTACCAGCCGCAGATCGACATGCAGACCGGCCGGCCGTGCGCGGTCGAGGCGCTCCTGCGCTGGCGCGACCCGGTGCGCGGCGTGATCGCGCCGACGGAGTTCATCCCGATCGCCGAGGAATCCGGGATGATCCAGGCGCTCGGCGCGCGCGTGCTGCGCGACGCGTGCCGGCAGGTCGTCGCAGTGGCACCGGCAGGGCGTGATGATGCGCCTGTCGGTCAACCTGTCGGTGCAGCAGCTGCAGCACGACAGCTGCCTCGCGATCGTCGAGGAGGCGCTCGCGCGCGAGCGGCCTCGCGCCGCAGTATCTCGACCTCGAGATCACGGAAAGCGTCATCATCACGCACCCCGACAAGGCGGTCGCGACGCTCGCGAAGATGAAGGAGCGCGGCATCTCCATCACCGTCGACGATTTCGGCACCGGCTACTCGAGCCTGTCCTACCTCGCGCGGTTGCCGATCCACGCGGTCAAGATCGACCAGCGCTTCGTCCACGGACTCGAGCACAACCGCAACGACGTGGCGATCACGCAGGCGATCATCGCGCTGTCGCATTCGCTCGGCCTGCGCGTGATCGCCGAGGGCGTGGAGACCGCCGCGCAGTTCGACTTCCTCAAGGAAAGCGGATGCGAGGCCGCGCAGGGATTCCTGATCGCGCGCCCGCTCGAGGAGCACGAGCTCCTCGGCGTGGTGGCGCGACGCAGGAGGAGCGAGACGCGGGCAGCGCAGCTGCAGCCCGACATGTGGCTCGCGGGAAAGTAGCGGGTCGGACGCGGCTTTCGTCCGCTTCACACGCGCGCTCGCAGGTCGAGTCTGGCCTGCTTCGATTCTTACGCTACTCCGCTGATCGCAGGTCCGCCGGCGATCGATGTCGCGCAGCGTTCCCGCATCGTCGACGTCGATCCGCGCGAGGCTGTCGTCGTGCGCGGCGACGACCGCTTTCGCACCCTCGTCCCCGTCGAGCGCGGCCAGCGCCGCGTAGCACGCCGCCGAAAAGCCGACCGGATGCCCGCGCTTTCCCCGGTGAAACGGCGCGGCGACCGGCGCGCCGTCCGCGACGGCCGCGGCGACCCGGGCGATCGTCGACGGCAGGATCCACGGCATGTCGGCGAGTGCGACGACCCAGCCGGCCGCGTCCTTCGTCGCCGCGCACACCGCACGCGAGGCTCGCGCCCATGCCGTCGTCGGCGCTCTGCGCACCGGACGACCCGCGCGCCGGCCGCCCCCAGCGCGGCGGCGAGCGCCGCATCGCCGGGCCGCACGACGGCGACGACGCGCGGAAGCGCAACCAGCAGGTTGCGGCACGCGGTGACGCCGATGCATTCACCGGCGAGGACCGTCCGCCGGGCGTCGATCCCGCCTTCGCGAGCAGCTTGTCGCCGCCGAACCGCTGTCCCCGCCCCGCCGCCAGCAGGATGCCGATCACGCGCGGCGCTTGATCCATGCGCGACTCGCCGCCCAGCCGAGCGGATGGCCCGGACCGGCGTCGGCCCTCAGGACTTCACGACCTCCCACTTGCCGTTCTTGACCTGGAAGATGGTCAGCAGGCCGTGCGTCAGGTCGCCGCGCGCGTCGAAGGCGATGTCGGCGGTGATCCCCTTGTAGTTGATCTTCGCGAGCGCGGGCAGGTACTTCGCGGGGTCCGACGAATTCGCGGCCTTCATCGCGGCGGCGATCACCATCACGCCGTCGTAGAAGTACGGCGCATAGAGGCCGATGTCCTGGCCGAACCGCGCCTTGTACTTGTCGGCAAACGCCTTGCCGCCCGGCCGCGAAGCGAGGTCGGCGCCCGGCGTCGATGCGATCGCGCCTTCGGCGGCGGGACCCGCCAGCTCGATGAACTTGGCGGAATTCATCGTCTCGCCGCCCATCAGCTTGATGTTCATGCCCAGCTGCTTCATCTGCTTCGCCATCGGGGCCGCCTGCTGGTCGTAGCCGCCGAAGAAGATGGCCTCGGGATTCGCTCCCTTGATCGTCGTCAGCACCGCGGCGAAATCGACCGCCTTGTCGTTGGTGTGCTCGTGCTTCACCACCTGCCCGCCCGACGCCTTCACGGCCTTCGCGAACTCGTCGGCGAGCCCCTGCCCGTACGCCGTGGCGTCGTCGATCACGGCCAGCCGCTTCAGCTTCAGCGTCTTCACCGCGTATTCGCCGAGAGCCTTCCCCTGCTTTCCGTCGTCGGCCATCAGGCGGAACGCGGTCTTGTAGCCCTGCTGCGTGTACTTGACGTTGGTTGACACGGAGAGCTGCGGAATCCCGGCGTTCGAATAGACCGACGACGCGGGAATCGTCACCCCCGAATTGAAATGGGCGACGACGCCGTTCACCTTCGCGTCGATGAATTTCTGCGCGACCAGCGGTCCCATCTTCGGATCGGCCTGGTCGTCTTCGGCCATCAGCTCGAACTTGACCGCCTTGCCGGCGATCTTGACGCCCTGCGCGTTGAGCTCGTCGATCGCCATCTGCGCGCCGTTCTGGTTGTCCTTCCCGTAATTGGCCTGCCCGCCGGTCAGCGGCGACGCGAAGCCGATCTTGACGACGTCCTGCGCAAGGAGGGCCGGCGCCGAGACGGCTGCGGCCATGCCGACCGCGGCGGCAAGCGCCGTGATGCGTGAAAACGGATTCATGAGGGTCTCCCGGTGTGGAATGCACGTTCGACCGCGCCGGTCTGCGCCGGCGCCGATCGGGCAGCCGAGTCTACTCTTTTTCGCGCCCGGGCCTTTGAGCCGCGACAATGCGCGCGCGCGGTCGCGCGGGCGCAAGCGCCCCGAGCATTACGGCGCGAAGAAATCGCGGACCTTGTCCATGAACGACTTCGCGCGCGGGTTGTGCGCGGCGGGGTCCTTGTCGCTGATCGCCTCGAACTCGCGCAGGAGCTCCTTCTGCCGCGACGTCAGCTTGACCGGCGTTTCGACGGCGACGTGACAATAGAGGTCGCCGGTGACCGACCCGCGCACGGGCCGTATGCCCTTGTTCCGCAGCCGGAACACCTGCCCGGTCTGCGTTTCCGGCGGGATCCTGATCTTCGCGTGGCCGTCGAGCGTCGGGATCTCGATTTCGCTGCCGAGCGCGGCGACGGCGAAGCTGATCGGCATTTCGCAGTGCAGGTCGGCGCCCTCGCGCTGGAACACCGAGTGCGGCTTCAGGTTGACGACGACGTAGAGGTCGCCGGGCGGACCGCCGTTCATGCCGGCCTCGCCCTCGCCGGTCAACCGGATGCGATCGTCCTGGTCGACGCCCGCGGGAATCTTGACCGACAGCGTCTTGTGCTTCTTGATGCGGCCCGCGCCGTGGCAGGCCGTGCACGGATCGGGGATCACCTTGCCCGTGCCGTGACAGGTCGGGCACGTCTGCTGGATCGAGAAGAACCCCTGCGACACCCGCACTTCGCCGCGCCCGTGACAGCGTCGAACACTGCTTCGGCTGCGTTCCGGGTTTCGCTCCGGTGCCGTGACAGGTTGCGCACTCCTCCATCGTCGGGATGCGGATCTTCGCTTCGGTGCCGCGCGCCGCATCCTCCAGCGCGAGCTCGAGGTTGTAGCGCAGGTCGGCGCCGCGATAGACGCCGTTGCCGCGCCCGCCGCGCTGCGCGCCGAAGATCTCGCCGAAGATGTCGCCGAACGCGTCGGCGAAGCCGCCGAAGCCGTCGGGGCCGCCGCGCGCACCGGCGGCGCCGAACCCCGCCGACGGATCGACGCCGGCATGACCGAACTGATCGTACGTCGCCGCGCTTCCTGGCGTCCGTCAGCACCTCGTAGGCTTCCTTCGCCTCCTTGAATTTCTCCTCGGAGCCCTTGTCGTCCGGATTGCGGTCCGGATGATGCTTCATCGCGAGCTTGCGGTACGCCTTCTTGATCTCGTCCTCGGAGGCGCTCGCGATTGACGCCCAGCACCGTGTAGTAGTCGCGCTTTGCCATCGATGCTCTTTCCTGTGGCCGGGTCGTGGCCCCGTCCCCCAAACGTCAACGCAAGCGGCCGGATCGGGCGTCGCCGCGAGGCGCGCACCCGAATCCGGCCACCTGACTCAAGTGCGCGGGCGATTGCCGCTCGCCCGCGGCAAACCGTCACTTCTTGTCGTTGACCTCGGTGTATTCGGCGTCGACGACCTTTTCGTCCTTCTTGCGCCTCGCTGCCCCCGCCACCGCCGGCCGCTCGCCTGCGCCTTGGCCTGCGACTCGGCGTACATCGACCTCGCCCAGCTTCTGCGCCGCCTTGCCCAGCGACTCGGCCTTCGCTTCCAGCGTCGTCCTTGCCGGCGTCCTTGTCCTTCAGCAGCTCCTCGGCCTCCTTCACCGCGGCCTCGATCTTCGCCTTCTCGTCGGCGCCGACCTTGTCGCCGTACTCGCCGATCGACTTCCGGACGCTGTGCACCAACGCGTCGAGCGCGTTCCGGGCCTGCACGACTTCGACCTGCTTCCGGTCGTCCTCGGCGTGCGACTCGGCGTCCTTCATCATCCGCTGGATCTCGTCCTCGGTGAGCCCGGAGCTCGCCTTGATCTTGATCGCGTTCTCCTTGCCGGTCGCCTTGTCCTTCGCCGAGACGTGCAGGATGCCGTTGGCGTCGATGTCGAACGTGACCTCGATCTGCGGCACGCCGCGCGGCGCCGGCGGAATCCCCTCGAGGTTGAACTGCCCGAGGCTCTTGTTGCCGGACGCGACGTTGCGCTCGCCCTGCATCACGTGGATCGTCACCGCGCTCTGGTTGTCGTCGGCCGTCGAGAACACCTGCTGCGCCTTGGTCGGGATCGTCGTGTTCTTCTGGATGAGCTTGGTCATCACGCCGCCGAGCGTCTCGATGCCGAGCGACAGCGGCGTCACGTCGAGCAGCAGCACGTCCTTCACTTCGCCCTTCAGCACGCCGCCCTGGATCGCCGCGCCGACGGCCACGGCCTCGTCCGGATTCACGTCCTTGCGCGGCTCCTTGCCGAAGAATTCCTTGACCCGGTCCTGGACCTTCGGCATGCGCGTCATCCCGCCGACCAGGATCACGTCGGCGATCTCCTTGAGGTCGACGCCGGCGTCCTTGATCGCGAGGCGGCAGGGCTCGATCGTGCGCTCGATCAGATCCTCGACCAGCGACTCGAACTTGGCGCGCGTGATCCGCAGCGACAGGTGCTTGGGACCGGATTGGTCGGCCGTGATGTACGGCAGGTTGATGTCGGTCTGCTGCGACGACGACAGCTCGATCTTGGCCTTCTCGGCGGCTTCCTTCAGACGCTGCAGCGCGAGGACGTCGTTCTTGAGGTCGACGCCCTGCTCCTTCTTGAATTCGGTGACGATGAAGTCGATCAGCCGCTGGTCGAAGTCCTCGCCGCCCAGGAACGTGTCGCCGTTGGTCGACAGCACCTCGAACTGGTGCTCGCGCTCGATCTCGGCGATCTCGATGATCGAGATGTCGAACGTGCCGCCGCCCAGGTCGTAGACGGCGATCTTGCGATCGCCTTCCTTCTTGTCCATGCCGAAGGCGAGCGCGGCGGCCGTCGGCTCGTTGATGATCCGCTTGACCTCGAGCCCCGCGATCTTGCCGGCGTCCTTCGTCGCCTGGCGCTGCGAGTCGTTGAAGTACGCGGGCACCGTGATCACGGCCTCGGTGACTTCCTCGCCGAGGTAGTCCTCGGCGGTCTTCTTCATCTTGCGCAGGACTTCGGCGGAAACCTGCGACGGCGCGATCTTCTTGCCCCGGACCTCGACCCAGGCGTCGCCGTTGTCGTGCTTGACGATCCGGTAGGGCATCAGGTCGATGTCCTTCTGCACTTCCTTTTCCTCGAAGCGCCGGCCGATCAGCCGCTTGACGGCGAACAGCGTGTTCTTGGCGTTGGTGACCGCCTGCCGCTTCGCCGACGCGCCGACCAGGATTTCGCCGTCCTCCTGGTACGCGACGACCGAAGGGGTCGTGCGCGCGCCTTCCGAGTTCTCGATCACCTTGGGCTGCCCGCCCTCCATGATCGCCACGCAGCTGTTCGTGGTGCCCAGGTCGATGCCGATGATCTTGCCCATTGCTCGTTTACCTCCGGATGCTGGATTGATTGCCTGGACCGCAGATGGGGTTTTCGGCCGTCCAATCAAGCCGGAAGCCCCGCAAATTCGGCGTCGGTGCCCCGTGTCATGCGCCCGTCTCCCGGGGCTTCGCCACGGCCACCATCGCGGGTCGCAACACGCGGTCGTTGAGGAGATAGCCCTTCTGGAAGACCTGAACGACCGAGTGGGCCGGCTCGGCGCTGTCGACCATCGCCATCGCCTGATGGCGGTGCGGGTCGAATTTCCGGCCCGCCGCGTCGATTTCGGCGATCTGGGCCTTCTCGAAGGCGGCGGCGAGCTGCTTCAACGTGAGCTCGACCCCGGCGCGCAGCGCGTCGGCCGTAGCGTTCTGCGCCGCGAGCGAGGACTCCAGCGCGTCCTTCACTGGCAGGAGCTCGCTGGCGAAGCGCTCGAGCGCGTACTTGTGCGCACGGGCGATGTCCGCCGCCGCCTGCTTGCGCTGATTGTCGAGGTCGGCCCGCGCCCGCATCCAAGCGTCCCGAAGCTCGGCCGCCTCGTCTTCGACTTTCTTGAGCAGCGCAGCGATGTCCGGCGCCGGGTCAGCCGGCGCCGCGCCGGCGACCGTCTCGGCGTCCGGCTTGTCGACCGGGACCGGCGGCAAATCCGGGGCCGGCGACACATTGGCGGAAGGATCGGCGTTCTGCTGCATGGGTATCCACGCTCCGTCTGAATTGTTCATGGTGGCCCATCCGGACCCCAATCGGACAATGGGGTCGCCGGTCGGCTTTTCAATCGAATTAGCGCGGCGGCGGGCGGAATCGGGCCGTTTTCCGGCAATGCATCAACGATCCGACCCTGTTTCCAGCTCTTTTGCCCGCATTTTCGTCATTTCGCGCGCGGCGGCGTCGGGCGGCGGCGCCAGCCAGCCCGAGAGGTTCGCGACAAGGAGGTCCACCAGCGCAGCGATCCACGCGGGATGCTCGTTGAGGCAGGGAATCGAATGGAACTCCCGGCCGCCGGCGCCGAGGAATCCCTGCTTGCACTCGATGCCGATCTCCTCGAGCGTTTCGAGGCAATCGGCGACGAACCCCGGGCACGCGACGTCGACGCGGCCGACGCCCTCCCTTGCCAGCCGCACGAGCGTGTCCAGCGTGTAGGGCTTGAGCCACTCGGCCCGGCCGAATCGCGACTGAAACGTGACGACGTACTGCTTCGGCTCGAGCCCCAGCTCGGCGGCCAGGAGCCGCGCAGTCTTCCGGCATTGACAGTGGTACGGGTCGCCGAGCTTGAGCGAACGCCGCGGCAGCCCGTGGAAGCTCATCACCAGGACGTCCCCGCGGCCGTGGCGCATCCAGTAATCGTTGACGTTCCGGGCGAGGGCGCGGACGTACCCCGGGTCGTCGTGGAAGCAGTCGATCGTCCGCAGCCCGGGCATCCGCCTCAGACGCTGCGCATGCGCCATCACGGCGTCGAGCGCCGAGGCCGTGGCGCTGGCCGAGTACTGCGGGAACAGCGGCGCGACGAGGATGCGGTCGCAGCCGGCGGCCCTGAGGCGATCCACTGCTTCGCGAATGCCGGGATTGCCGTAGCGCATGCCAACCTCGACCGCGGCGAAGTCCGCGGGGAGGCCCAGGTCCTTCAGCCTCTGACCGAGGTAACCCGTCACCAGGGTCTTCTGCTTGACGCTGTGCAGCAGCAGCGGCGAACCCTCGGGCGTCCAGATCATCGCGTATTTCTTCGCCGAGCGCGCGGGCCGCGTCCGCAAGACCACCCCGTGCAGCAGCAGCATCCAGACGACACGCGGAATCTCGACGACGCGCCGATCCGACAGGAACTCGGCGAGGTATCGGCGGACGGCCGAGGGCGTCGGCGCATCCGGCGTGCCGAGATTCGCGAGCAGGACGCCGATTCGCACCGGCCGGTCGTGCTGAAACGGCGGTTCCGGAAGGAAGGCGCTCACAGGACGACCCCCGCGCTAGCGGCTATCGCCGCTGCACTGCCCCCCGAGGAGTCGCGGTTGCACTGCCCGCAGCGTGCGGGTTCGGCCGCGGGCGCATGCATCATCCAAAGCCCGCGGCGAATCCGCATGCTGCGTGCGACGCGGTCGAACGGCCCGGCGGCGCTCATGTACCGTTCTTCTTTCGCCACTCGGCGAGCGATTTCGCGGCCTGGGCGCGCATCGCCGCCTGCGCAGGCGGAAGCCAGCCGAGCAGGACTCCCTTGACGCCAAGTGCCTGGCGCAACCAGCGCCAGAGGTCGAAGCGGTCCTCGTGCCGGTGGATCAGGCCGTTGCGGAAGTTGAACCGCGCGTCGATCCGGTTCTCGACGCGCCGGCCCGTCGCCGAGTACGTGTAGGTCGCGACCCAGTGCGCGCGGCCCGCATCCGCATCGGCGTCGATATCGGACGCTGCGACCTGGAGGTCCTTGCCACGCGCGCACAGCATCTGCCACATCGCGGCGAGCCCCGCGGCGTCGAGCGCCGGGAACGCGGGATCGGAGAACGTCGCATCCGGCGCGTAGCAGGCGATCATCGCCTTCGCGTCGTGACGATTCAGCGCGTCGTAGAGGCGCGCGATCAACGCCGCGTTCGGATGGCGCACCGCCTCCGCCATCAGTCGGTCAACTGCTGGGTGAGCGCGTTCGACAGCAGTCTCGCGGTGACGTCGACGATCGGGATGATCCGCTCGTAGGCCATCCGCGTGGGGCCGATTACGCCGAGCGTGCCGATCACCCGGCCATCGAGCTCGTACGGCGCGGTGATCACGCTGCATTCGTCGAGCGGAACGAGCCCCGATTCCCCGCCGATGTAGATCTGCACGCCCTGCGCCCGCTGCGAGACGTCGAGCAGGTGCAAGAGCGAGGTCTTCTGCTCGAAGAGCTCGAAGAGCCGGCGGAGCCGCTCCATGTTCGACGAGAGGTCCGCGGCCTCGAGCAGGTTCTTCTCGCCGTGGACCACGAGCGCCTCGCCCTCGGCCAGCGCCGCGCCGCCGGCCTCGACCGCCGCGGTCATCAGCCCGACGATGTCCTCGCGCAGCGATTTCAGCTCCTCGGCGAGCAGCGAACGGACTGCACCGTAAGTGTGACCGCCGTAGTGCTGGTTGAAGAAATTGGTCGCCTCGACGAGTTGCGACTGGCCGTAGGGCCTGTCGGTGTGCAGGATCCGGTTCTGCACGTCGCCTTCGGACGTGACGATGATGAGCAGCACGCGCCGTTCGGACAGGCGCAGGAACTCGATGTGCCGGAACGTCGGCTCCCCGCGCTTGGGCGTCATGACGATGCCGGCGAAATGCGTGAGCTGCGAGAGCAGCGTCCCGGCGGCGCTCAGCAACTGCTGTGGCCGATCCGCCGTGAGCTCGCCCTCCAGCCGATGGATCTCGCCCTGCTCGAGCGGCTTCACGACCATGAGGCTGTCGACGAAGAATCGGTAGCCCTTCGACGTGGGAACGCGGCCGGCCGACGTGTGCGGGCTCGCGATGTATCCGAGATCCTCGAGGTCCGCCATCACGTTGCGGATCGTCGCGGGCGACAGCTCGAGGCCCGACTGTTTCGACAGCACGCGCGAGCCGATCGGCTGCCCGTCGACGACGAAACGCTCGACGAGTGCTTTCAGCAGATGTTGGGCGCGGGGTTCCAGCATGCCGACCATTTTACAGACGCCGGCGCCGAATCTGCTGCCGATCGTCCGGACGGGCTTCCGGACCGGGCGCAACCGCCACGACTCATTCGTAGGGCGACTATGGCCCGGACGACGGCTGTGCTCTAATCGCGGCGATGACTCCGCACCGACCCGCCCCCACTCCCGTCGCCACCCGCGCCGCCGCCTTCCAGCGGGTGGCGCTGATCGGCCGGCACGCGAGCGCCGGCCTCGCCGAGCCGCTGTCGCATCTCGCGGCGTTCCTCGCCGCTTCGGGGCGCGACGTGGTGATCGAGGCGGAAACGGCACGATCCACGCCGCTTCCCGGCTACCCGTCCGCCTCCGCCGAAGCGCTCGGCACGCGCACCGACCTCGCCATCGTCGTCGGCGGCGACGGCACGATGCTGGCGATCGCGCGGCACCTCGCGCCGTTCGAGGTGCCGCTCATCGGCATCAACCAGGGCCGGCTCGGCTTCCTCACCGACATTCCGATCACCGACATGAAAGCCACGCTCGAGGCGATGCTGGCGGGCCGCTACGACGAGGAGCACCGCACGCTGCTGGCCGCCGAGGTCGTACGCGCCGACGGCACGCGCGAAGCGGCGCTGGCGCTTGAACGACGTCGTGCTGAACCGCGGCGGCGGCGGCACGATGATCGAGTGCGCGGTCGAGATCGACGGCCGGTTCGTCTATGCGATGCGCGCCGACGGGATCATCGTCGCGACGCCCACCGGGTCGACCGCGTACGCGCTGTCGGCCGGCGGACCCATCCTCGATCCGCACGTGCCGGCCTTTGCGCTGGTGCCGGTCGCGCCGCACGCGCTCACGCACCGGCCGATCGCCGTCTCGGACACCGCGATCATCGCGCTCACCCTCGAGCGGGGTCGCGACGCCGCGCTGCACTGCGACGGCCAGGCGCATTTCGCGCTCACGGAGGGCGAGCGCATCACGGTGCAGCGGGCGCCGTACGTGGCGCGGTTTCTCCACCCGGAGGGCCACGACTACTTCGCCATGCTGCGCGAGAAGCTGCACTGGAGCAAGACGCCCGAACGCCTGCGCGGCCACTAGGCCGCGTCCGACGTCGTCATGCTCCGGCTGCTGTCGATCCGCAATTTCGTCGTCGTCGAGGCGCTCGATCTCGAGCTCGACGGCGGCTTCTCGGTGCTGACCGGCGAGACCGGCGCGGGCAAGTCGATCCTGCTCGACGCGCTCGCGCTGCTCCTCGGCGACCGTTTCGAGTTGCGGCAGCTGAAACCCGGCGCCGAGCGCGCCGAGCTTGCCGCGGCGTTCGACATCGGCGAGCGTCCCGACATCGGCGCCTGCGCTCGCGCTGCAGGAGCTCGCGGCCGACGACGGCTCGCTGCTGGTGCGCCGAACGCTGGACAAGGAGGGGCGAAGTCGCGCATGGATCAACGGCCGGCCGGCAACGCTCGCCCAGCTGCGGGAGATCGGCGAGAGGCTCGTCGACCTCCACGGCCAGCACGCCCACCAGTCGCTCACCGCAGCAGACGTCCAGCGCTCGCTCGTCGACGCGTTCGGCGGGTTCGCCACGCTCGCCGCCGAGACCGGCGTCGCCTGGCGCGAGTGGCGCGCGGCGGTCGAGAAGCGCGACGCCGCGGCACAGGCCGCGCAGGCCTCGGCTGCCGAGCGCGACCTGCTCGAGGCGCGCCGTCGCGAGCTCGCCACGCTCAACGTCGCCGGGGACGAATGGACCGCGTTGTCGCACACGCAGTCGCGGCTCGCGCACGCGGCGGCGCTCCTGGAAGCCGCCGCGGCCGGCGAAGAGGCGCTGTCCGACGGCGACGACGCGCTCGCACGCCGGCTCTCGGCGCTGATCGCGAAGCTCACCGCCGGCGCCGCACACGACCCGGCGCTGGCCGACATCGTCGCGCTGCTCGATCCGGCGCGGATCCAGATCGACGAGGCGGCGCGCGCGCTGCGAAGCTACCGGCAGAAGCTCGACCTCGATCCCCTCGATCTCGCCCGCGTCGAGGAACGCCTCGCGGCCATCCACGATGTCGCGCGCAAGCACCGCGTTCGGCCCGAGGCGTTGCCGGCGCTGCTGGCCGACACCGAGGCACGGCTCGCCGCGCTCGCCGAATCGGCCGACGCCGCGAAGCTCGCGCGACGCGCAGCCGATGCCGAGGCGCAGTACCGCGCGCTCGCCGGGGAGCTTTCGGCCAAGCGCGAGTTCGCCGCACACGAGCTCGAGACGCGCGTGACCGAGGCGATGCAGCAGCTCGCAATGACGGGAGGACGGCTCGAGATCGCGCTCGAGCCGCTTGCGACCCCGGCGAGCCACGGATTCGAGCAGATCGAGTTCCGCGTTGCGAGCCATCCGAAGCAGCCGCTCGGCCCACTGTCGAAGGTGGCCTCGGGCGGCGAGCTCTCGCGGATCGCGCTCGCCATCCAGGTCGTGACGAGCGAGGTCGGCGAGGTGCCGACGCTCATCTTCGACGAAGTCGACGCGGGCATCGGGGGCGCGGTCGCCGCGACCGTCGGCCGGCTGCTGCAGTCGCTGGGCACGCGCCGGCAGGTGCTCTGCGTCACGCATCTGCCGCAGGTCGCGACGTTCGCCGATGCCCACTTCCGGGTGACGAAGCACGGCGACGCGGCAACGGTGCGCGCGGAGGTCGAAGCCCCTCGCAGGTGCCGGCAGGGTCGAGGAGCTCGCGCGGATGCTCGCCGGCAGCGCGATCACCGCCAAGACGCGCGCTCACGCGAGGGAGCTCCTCGAGCAGCACCGGCGCGCCACAAGTGAGCATCCTCGCCGATCGGTTGAAACGCGGACACGAACAACGGCCGCGCGGGTTGCCCCGGGCGGCCGTTCGCTGGAGATCGACGGGTCAGGCGCGCCGGATCGGCTTCGACGCTGCCGCGGATTTGACCTTGACCGTGCCACTTCGCCTGCCGGGGCGGCTGTAGCGAGACGGTCTTCAACTTCGCGGGCTTCGACGTCGCCTTGGTCGGGCTGCGACCGGAGCGAGCGCCTGGCCGGTCTCGAGCCACTGCCGCACGCGCTGCGCGTCGCCCTGCCGCGTGTACTTGCCGGCCGAATCGAGCAGCACGATCACGAACGGCTTGCTGGCGATCGTCGCCAGCATGACGAGGCACTTGCCGGCTTCCCGGATGTAGCCGGTCTTCGACAGCTGGATGTTCCAGCCGGAATTCTCGACCAGCCCGTTCGTGTTGTTGAAGCCGAGCAGCTGGCCCGTCGGCTGCACTTCGACGAAATGGCTCGGCGTCGTGCTGAAGTCGCGGATCTCCGGATACTCGGCCGCCGCCGCAACCAGCGTCGCGAGGTCGTTCGCGGTCGACACGTTGTGCGCCGAGAGTCCGGTCGGATCGGCATAGCTCGTCCGCGTCATGCCGAGCGCGCGCGCCTTCTCGTTCATCGCCGCGACGAAGGCTTCCGTGCCGCCGGGATAGTTGCGCGCGAGGCTCGACGCCGCGCGGTTCTCGGAGGACATCAGCGCGAGCCGCAGCATTTCGCTTCGCGGCAGCGTTGCGCCCATCCGCAACCGCGACTGCGTGCCCTTGAGGTAGTCGAAATCGTCGGTGTCGATGGCGATCGGCTCGTCGAGCGGCAGATGCGCGTCGAGCGTGACGATCGCCGTCATCAGCTTGGTGAGCGACGCGATCGGCGTTACGTCATCGGCGCCCTTCGTGTACACCGGTCGGTTGGCCGATGCATCGATGACGACCGCATTGATCGACGCGAGCTTGAGCTTCGCCGGGTCGCGGGCAACCCGCGTGTCGACATCGGCGGCAGCGGCCGCGGAGCTCGCGATTAGCGCCAGAAAAACAATGGTAAGGCGTCGGTTCATCAAGTCAGATCTCAAGTTGTGCCGCTTTATAGCACGGACCCCGGGGATTCGCCAATACCCCCTGCCAGATCAGGGTCTTGTCCGCTACAGCGCGATACCGTAGGCTACGAAACGGCCGGCGAGTACCGGCTAGCGGAGGCCTCGTCCCGGGCCGTATCCGGCTCCGGCGCGCCGATCCCGGGCGCCAACGAGGGCGCCCGCCCGCCCGCGGCGTCCCCGCCTTCGTCCGGGGATTCCGTCTGCTGCAGCTGCCACATCCGCGCGTACACGCCGTCCAAAGCAAGAAGCGCGCCATGGGTGCCGCGCTCGACGATTCGCCCGTGGTCGAGGACGAGGATTTCGTCGGCATCGATGATCGTCGACAGCCGGTGCGCGATCGTCAGCGTCGTCCGGTTCTGCGCGATGCGCCTCAGCTCGGCCTGGATCGCCTTCTCGGACTTCGAGTCGAGCGCCGACGTCGCCTCGTCGAAGATCAGGATCCGCGGCCCCTTCAGCACGGCTCGCGCGATCGCGACACGCTGCTTTTCGCCGCCGGAGAGCTTGAGTCCGCGCTCGCCGACCGGCGTCGCGTACCCTTCGGGCGTGCTGGCGATGAACGCGTGGATCTGCGCGAGCTGCGCCGCGGCGACGATTTCGTCGTGCGTCGCGCCGGGCCGTCCGTACGCGATGTTGTACTCGATGCTGTCGTTGAAGAGGACCGTGTCCTGCGGCACGATGCCGATCGCGGCGCGCAGGCTGTCCTGCGTCACGGCGCGGATGTCCTGTCCGTTCACCGTGATGCGCCCGCCGGTCACGTCGTAGAAGCGGAACAGCAGGCGCGACAGCGTGCTCTTGCCGGCGCCCGACGGGCCCACCACCGCGACGGTCTTGCCGGCCGGAATCGTGAAGCTCACGTCGAACAGGATCTGCCGGTTGCGCTCGTAGCCGAAGTCGACGTGCTCGAAGCGGATTTCGCCGGCCCCCACCTGCAGCGCCGGCGCGCCCGGCGCGTCGGCGACCTCGGTGTTCTCGTCGGTCAGCGCGAACATCCGCTCCATGTCGGCGAGCGCCTGCTTGACCTCGCGGTAGAGCACGCCCAGGAAGTTGAGCGGGATGTAGATCTGGATCATGAACGCGTTGACGAGCACGAGGTCGCCGATCGTCATCGTTCCGGCGACCACGCCGACCGTCGCACGCCACATGATCAGCGTGACCGCGATGGCGATGATCGCGCTCTGCGTGATGTTGAGCAGCGACAGCGACGTCTGGCTCCTGACCGCCGCCTGCTCCCAGCGCTGCATGCTCTCGTCGTAGCGGCGCGCCTCGAAGTCCTCGTTGCCGAAGTACTTGACCGTCTCGTAGTTGAGCAGGCTGTCGATCGCGCGCGTGTTCGCCTTCGAGTCGAGCTCGTTCATCTGGCGGCGGAAGTTCGTCCGCCAGTCGGTGATGAGGATCGTCGCGGTGATGTAGAGCGCGAGCGCCGTGAGCGTGATCGCGATGAACGTCCAGTCGTAGCGCGTGACCATGATGGTCGCGACCAGTCCTATCTCGACCAGCGTCGGCAGGATCGAGAACAGCGTGAAGCTGATCAGCGTCGAGATGCCGCGCTGGCCGCGCTCGACGTCGCGGGTGAGCCCGCCGGTCTGCCGGGCGAGGTGGAAGCGCAGCGACAGCGCGTGGAGGTGCCGGAACACCTCGAGCGCGATCGTGCGCACGGCGCGCTGCGTCACCTTGGCGAACAGGAACTCGCGCAGCTCGGTGAAGGCCGTCGTCGACAGGCGCAGCAGGCCGTAGGCGGCGAGCAGCGCCAGCGGGACGGCGAGCGTCGCCGTCTTCGCGTCGAGGCTGTCGACGATCTATTTCAGCAGCAGCGGCACGCCGACGTTCGCGATCTTGGCCGCGACGAGCGCCAGCATCGCGACGATGACGCGGCTCTTGTACGCCCAAAGGTACGGGAGCAGCGGCCGATCACGCGCCAGTCGCCGCCGCGGGCGGAACCGGGCTGCGGCAGCGGCAGGGAGGAATGACGGCGCATCGGATGAAGTGGGGAACGACCAGGCCGGGCGGAGCTCGCCGCGGCGACCTGCGGCGCGGCGACGGCAGCGATCAGCCGTCAGTTTAGCAAACCGGACCTGTCCGCAGAGCTCAGTCGTCGCCGCGCTGCGAGCGGCAACCAGACGCGCGGTTTGCGGCGGGCGCCCGCGGAACCACTCGTTGCCGCCGTAGCCCAGCAGCCCCATGCGCCACACGAACGATGCCGTACGCGAGCCAGACCAGCGCCTTGTAGGCGCGCGGTCGCAGCACCCAGTGCTGGGGCCGCACGCGGCGCGAGCCCTCGTCGATCATCCGCGCGAGCTCGCTCCGCAGCTGGTCGGAGAAATCCGGGTCGCGGACGAACACGTTCGCCTCGCGCGCCATCAGCAGGCTGTACGGGTCGATGTTCGACGAGCCGACGGTCGCCCAGTGATCGTCGATCACCGCGACCTTCGCGTGCAGGAACGCCGGTGGTACTCCTGGATCGTGACGCCGGCGGACGAGCAGCTGGCCGTACAGCGCGCGCGTCGCGTAGTGCAGCAGCAGGTACTCGACGCGTCCCTGCAGCAGCAGCGTCACGCTGACGCCGCGCCCGGCGGCGGCGATCAGCGCACGGCGAAAGCGGATGCCGGGAAAGAAATACGAGTTGGCGATCAGGATCTCGCGCTTCGCCGTGCGGATCGCCGCGAGGTAGGCCCGCTCGATGTCGCGGCGGTGGCGCAGGTTGTCGCGGATCAGGAACTTCGCCGTCTGCGCGCCGGCCCGCTGTGCGCGCCGCGGCGACGGGAACAGCGGCACCTCGCTGCGCTGGAACTGCACGAGCTCGTTGATCGCCCAGACCCGCTGCATCGTGCGCACGATCGGCACCAGCAGCGGGCCCTCGATGCGCAGCGCGAAATCGACGCGCGGCGGTTTCTGCCCCGGCGTGTTGACGTCGTCGATGATGTTGATGCCGCCGACGAACGCGATCCGGCCGTCGACGTGGCAAAGCTTGCGGTGCAGCCGCCGCAGCCGGTGCGAGCGGAACTGCCACGGCGCGACCTCGGGCCGATACTTGAGCAGCGTCACGCCGCCGCCGACGAGGTCGCGCTCGAGCGACGCGGTCAGGTAGTGCTTCGCGCCCCACCCGTCGACCAGCACGCCGCACGACGATCGCCGCGGCGCGCCGCGCGCGACGAGCGCCGCGGTGACGATCCGGCCGACGTCGTCGTCGGCGTAGATGTAGGTCTCGAGCCAGATCTCGCGTTCGGCGCGATCGATCGCCGCGACCAGCGCCGGAAAGTACTCGCCGCCGCTGCGCAGCAGCGTGACGCGGTTCCCCGGGAGGAACCGGTTTATCGCGACTTCCAGTCGAGCTCGAACGTCGCGGCAAGCGCCGCGTGGTCGGACATCCGGCCCCGCGGAAACGCGTAGTGGACGTGCGCGTCGACGATCGACAGGCCCGCGCGCGTAGATGCGATCGAGGCGGAAGACCGGCATCACCGACGGAAACGTGCGCGCCGGCCTGCCGCGCACCGACTCGAAGACTTCGATCGACGCCGAGCTCTTCGACCAGCAGGCGATTCGCCTTGTGCCGCCAGTCGTTGAAGTCGCCGGCGATGACGAGCGGCGCGTCCCTGGGCACCGTCTCGCGGATGCGCTCGCACAGCGCGCGCATCTGCCACTGCCGGCCGCGCTCGAACAGTCCCAGGTGCACGTTGAGGCAGTGCAGCATCGGCGCGTCGGCGACCCAGCTGGATCGCGCAGTGGAGGAGGCCCGCGGCTTTCGAACGCGTGCGCCGAGATGTCCAGGTTCTCCTGCGCGACGATCGGATAGCGCGACAGCATGGCATTGCCGTGATGGCCCTGGCGCGACGATCGCGTTCTTGCCGTAGGCGACTTCGTGCCAGACGGTGTCGGCGATGAACTCGTGCTGCGGCTTCACCGGCCAGTCGACGTGCCGCGCCGCGTGTCCCCGGTGGACGCCGACCACTTCCTGCAGGAACAGGATGTCGGCGGAGAGCCCGTGCAGCCGCTCGCGCAGCTCGTGGATCACCATCCGCCGGCTTGAGCTGCGTGAAACCCTTGTGGATGTTGTAGGTGGCGACGGTGAAGCGCATGGCCCGGGAAATCGGCGTGACCCTGGATGTTAACGGGTTCCGGGGCGGCGCGTCGCGCGGCTGGTTGCCCCGAAGCTCGAGGGCGAGGATCATACGAAGGACATCGATTTCACGCCGGCCGGCATCCGCGCCCGCTGGCAGGCGGGATACGCCGACACGAAGCGGATGGTGGAGCGCGCGCCGTGGACGGCGCGGGTCGATCCGACGGACGGCGTGGTGATCCACGACCCGGTGCCCCTGGAAAAGCGACGGTATGCCTGACGGGTCGACGACGTAGCGTGCGGGTTCGCACGCGGGCACACGCCCCACCATAAGCCCGCGCGCGAACCCGCACGCCACGCTGGCCAACGGTGCCCCCTGGGAGGACAACGTGACCAACGAGCGCTTCGACGCCATCGTCATCGGCACCGGGCAGGCTGGCCCCGCGCTCGCGGTCCGGCTCGCCGGGTCGGGCCGGAAGACCGCGATCCTCGAACGCAAGCGGGTCGGCGGAACCTGCGTCAATGTCGGCTGCATCCCGACCAAGACCCTGATCGCGAGCGCGCGCGCCGCGCACGTGGCGAGGCGCGGCGCCGACTACGGCGTCCACGTCGACGGCGCCATCTCGGTCGACATGGCGCGGGTCAAGGCGCGCAAGGACGCTGTCGTCCGCCAGTCCAACGAGGGCGTCACCCATTGGCTTCGCAACACGCCGGGCGTCACGCTGGTCGAGGGCCACGGCCGCTTTATCGGGCCGCACACCGTCAGCGTGAACGGCGCGGCGCTGGAAGCCCCCGAGATCTTCATCAATACGGGCGGACGCGCCAGCGTGCCCGCGATGACCGGGCTCGCCGACGTCGCGTACTACACCAATACGGGAATGATGGACGTCGACTTCCTGCCGCCTCACCTCGTCGTGGTCGGCGGCAGCTACGTCGGGCTCGAGTTCGCGCAGATGTACCGGCGCTTCGGCAGTCGGGTCACGGTCGTGGAAATGGGTCCGCGGCTCATCGCCCGCGAAGACGAGGACGTGTCGGCGGCGGTCCAGGCGATCCTCGAAGCCGAGGGAATCGCCGTGCGCCTCAATGCCGAGTGCCTCGCCGTGTCGCCGGCGCACCGAAGGCGTCGGCGTGCACGTGAGCTGCGAGGAGGAGCCGCGCGAGATCGTCGGCTCGCACCTGCTGCTCGCCGTCGGGCGCGTGCCGAACACCGGAGACCTGGGACTCGACCGCGCGGGGATCCGCACCGACGCGCGCGGCTACATCGAGGTCGACGACGAGTTGCGCACCAGCGCCCGGGGATCTGGGCGCTGGGCGACGTCAACGGCCGCGGCGCGTTCACGCACACCGCGTACAACGACTACGAGATCGTCGCCGCCAACGTGCTCGACGGCGAGCACCGGCGGGTCAGCGACCGCATCCCGGTCTACGCGCTGTTCGTCGACCCCCCGCTCGCGCGCGTGGGGATGACCGAGCGCGACGTCCGGGCCTCGGGGCGCCCGGCGCTGGTCGGCCGGATGGCGATGGCGCGCGTCGGCCGCGCCCGCGAGCGCGGCGAGACGCAGGGCTTCATGCAGGTCCTGGTCGACGCCGAGACGAAGAAGATCCTCGGGGCCACCCTGCTCGGGATCGAGGCCGACGAGGCGATCCACTCGATCATCGACGTGATGAATGCCGGCGCGCCGTATACGGTGATCACGCACGCGGTGCACATCCATCCGACCGTCTCGGAGCTCATCCCGACGCTGCTGGGCGGCCTTCGGCCGCTGGGTTAGCGTTGGCGTAAGGATTTGCCCCACTCGCCGACCATTGGCTGGGCGGTTACCATACCGGCCGCGTCAACCCACTTCCCAGGAGATTCCGATGAATTACCAAGCCACGATTCAAGCCGCGATCGCCGCCGCCCTTGCACTGGGCTTTGCTGCCTCGTCCGCCACCGCCGGTCCGGTGACGCCGAAGGAAGGACAGGAAAAGTGCTACGGCATCGCCAAGGCCGGCCAGAACGACTGCGGCACCGCCAAGCACGCCTGCGCCGGATTGGGGGCGAAGACCGACAAGGACCCAATGGAGTGGAAATACGTCAAGAAGGGCGAGTGCGAAAAGATGGGCGGCAAGTCGACGGCGCCGAAGGCCTGAGTCCGAGCGTGCTCGCCGAACCGGCCGGGCAGCCGTTCCGCCCGGACGTGTTGCCACAGCCTGCCGCGCGCGGCGGGCCGCCGCGCCCCGTCGCCGGCGTCGGCCTGCGCACGCCGCACGTGCGCGAAGTGCTCGCCACGCACCCGCCGGTCGCGTGGTTCGAAGTCCATAGCGAGAACTACTACGCCGACGGCGGCCCGGCGCTTGCCGCCCTCGCTGCGCGTCCGTGCCGACTACCCGCTGTCGCTGCACGGCGTCGGCATGTCGCTCGGCTCGGCGGACCCGCTCGACCGGTCGCACCTCGCGAAGCTCGCGCGCCTCGTCGCGCGGACCGAGCCCGCGCTCGTCTCCGAGCACCTGTGCTGGAGCGGCGTCGGCGGGCGCCACCTCAACGACCTGCTGCCGCTGCCCTACACGGAGGAAGCGCTCGTCCACGTCGTGGCGCGCATCGGGCAAATCCAGGAGACCCTCGGCCGCGAGCTGCTCGTCGAGAACGTGTCGTCGTACGTCGGCTTTGCCGATGCCACGATCCCCGAGTGGGAGTTCGTTGCCGCCGTCGCGCGGCGGACCGGCTGCAAGCTGCTGCTCGACGTCAACAACATCCACGTCAACGCCGTCAATCACGGATTCGATCCGGACGTGTACCTCGCCGCCATTCCAGGCGGCGCCGTCGCCGAAATCCACCTCGCAGGCTTCGACGCGACGGGCCCGTGCCTGATCGACACCCACGGAGCGCGGGTCGCGCCTGACGTGTGGGCGCTGTACGAGCGCGCCGCTCGCGCGCTTCGGGCCGCGTCCGACGCTGATCGAGTGGGATGTCGACCTTCCCGCGTTCGCGGTGCTGCAGGAGGAGGCGGCGATCGCCCAATCGATCCTGGACCGGGACCATGCGCTCGCTCGCTGAGCTGCAGCACGGATTCGCGCAGGGGATCCTCGCGCCGGAGATTGAGGCGCCCGCGTTCGTGCTGGGCGGTACCGGAGACCGTGCCGAGCGGTTCGCGATCTACCGCCGCGCGATCTTCGCGAACTACCGCAATGCGCTCGGCGCGACCTATCCGGTGGTGCAACGGCTCCTCGGCGCGCCCGTTTTCGGCGCCGCCGTCGATGCGTACGTCCGCGCGCAACCGTCGACCTGCGGCGATCTCAACGATTACGGCGATACGTTCGCGGCGTTCCTCGCGGCCTATCCGCCCGCCGCCGACCTCCCGTACGTCCCCGACGTGGCGCGGCTCGAATGGGCGATCGACGAGGTGAGCCGCGCGTCCGAGGTCCGCAGCACGCCCGACCAGGTCCTGGCAGCGCTGTCGGCGGTCCCGGCCGGCGAGCTGGCCGCAGTGCGACTTGAGCTCGCGCCGTCTTGCCGACTGCTGGCGTCGGCCTATCCGATCTTCGCGATCTGGCAGTCGAATCGGCCGAATTGCATGGGCGACGATCGCGTGCGGCGGGACGCGTCTGCCGACACGCTGCTCGTCCGCCGCGACGCGCACGGCGTCGGCGTCGAGCGCCTCACGGCCGGCGAATTCGCGTGGCTCGCGGCGTTGGCGGACGGCGCGAACCTCGCCGCCGCGCTCGAGGCCGCGCACGAGACGGACCGCGGTTTCGATTTCGGCCGCGCGCTGCACGCCCACGTCGGAGCATCGACGATCGCGTCGATCGCCCCCGATGGGTGTCAGGACGCGACGGGACGCGCGACTAATGCGTGATTCCCGACCACGTGCCGTTGCTGCCGCCGGCAGCAGCCGCCTACCTCGGCACCGGTGCGGAGATCGCGCTGCCCGTGCTGCTCGTGCTGGGCATCGGCACGCGGTTTGCCGCGATCGCGCTGTTCGTCTTCAACATCGTCGCGGTCATCTCGTACCCCGACCTGAGCGACGCCGGCCTCAAGGACCACATGCCCTGGGGCGCGGTCCTGCTGGTCGCGCTCGTGTACGGGCCCGGCAAGCTCGCCGTCGATCACTGGGTCCGTCGCCGCACCGGCAGCTGACGGGAGTGGCAGCGCGCCTGCCGGATCACGGCTTCGATCCGGCACCCGCCGCGGGCGCCAGCGGCGACGGGAACGCCGCCATGAGATCCGCGTACGCGACCTCGACGAGAAATACCTCGTCGTCGTCGCGGGTTACGCGATAGCGCAGTTCCGTCTCGCGCCGAAGGTTGGAGTCGAGGTCCGGTCCGGGAGCGTCCACGATTACGCGGGCGATGCAGGCGAGCCTCCCGGTGCTCGTGTTCCACTCCAGCAGTTTCGTCTCGCGCGGCGTCACGCGCGTCGCCTTCGAAAGCGCGGCCCGCTTCACCGGATCGATCGTCGCCGGATAGGAATCCGCCGCGACGCGCAGCACGCGATCGCGCACCAGCGACGACAGCGTCCCGGTGACGGCATCGGCCCCGCATTCAAGCTTCGGCTCGCCAGATGAGCAGAGCAATGTGCCCGCAATGGCCAGCGCGATATGGCTTCGCATCCTCGATCCTCGCGATACGCGCCTCGACGAACCGCATTCTAGATTCCTTTACGGATTGTTTACAGCATGCCGCCGAAATTGGATGCCTTCTATATTTCCGCGTCGGTACATTGGCTCCATGGGAGCAAACCTGATGAGAAAGGAAGGTCAATCATGCCCTGCGGCTGGTGGCTGTTTACCGTGGCTGGGCTCGTCGTCGTCGCCTGGTTGATCGTCGCGCAGTGGAGACTGTAGGTCTTCGGATGAACGCCCCGGCCGGCTTTCGACGCGACCCGCGGGGCATGGCGCGAATGCCCTCCTCCGCGTGCGGAGATGCGATCTCAGGTTTCTAGTCGTCCTGCCCTATCTGCGCGACACGTTACCGTGCGTCAATCCACTGCACGAATGCCCGCCGGACGTCCTGCGCGTCGGACGCCGAACGCAGGCGGCCGCGGAATCTCCGGTCCGAAAACAGTTCCGCCACCAACGCCAGAATTTGCAGGTGCCATGCATTCGCGCCGTCGGCGGGTACGAGAATGACGAATAGGTCGGAAACGCGCTTGCCATCCGGCGCGGCAAACGCCAGCGGTGTCTTCATGCGCACGTAGACCGTCACCGGTTCGGAGATCCCCGTGATGCGCGCATGCGGAATGGCAAATGCGTTCCCCATGCCGGTCGACCCCGCCTGCTCCCGGCGCCACAGCGCACGGAAGACCGGTGCAGCCGGCGCCGAATGCGAACGCTCGACGATTTCACTGACCGCCCGTAGCGCCTCCCAGCGGTTGGGAACGTCGAGATCGAGTTCGATTTCCTGCGGGCACAGCCATTGCGCCGCGGTATCCATGCGGTCCTCGGAGCAGAGGGCGCTCATGGCTGCCGCCATTGTGCAATTGCCGCGTGAATCCCCTCGTCGTCGGTGCACACGCGCAATCCTTCACGAAACGACGTGTCGCAGAACATCTCCGCAACCTGGGCAAGGAGCAGTAGATGCACTTCGGTGGCGTGCTGCGGCACCAAGAGGACAAACAGGTCGCTTACGGGCTTGCCGTCCGGTGCGTCGAACGGAATCGGCATCTTCATGCGGACGAACGCGGCAACCGGACGAGGGAGGTCCTTCACACGCGCATGCGGTATGGCGACTCCGCAGCCGACGGCCGTAGATCCGATCGTCTCGCGCTTGACGAGACTTGCGTGCACGTCCTCGTCGACCAGCCCATGGCGGGTGCCAATGAATCGGGCAATTTCCTCCAGCGCGCGCCCCTTCGTCGGCACGTCGAGATCGAGAAGGATGTCGGCTGGAGTCAGTATCGCGGCGATGTCGTTCCATGACTCGCTTGTGGCCGTGCCAAGGCACGGCTGACGCGCGAAACGTGTCGTTGCGTAAGCAGGATTCAGCATCGTCGACTCCCGAAGAGGTTGCCGGTTCATGCATGAAGCGTAACGCTCTCTGCATAAAAGTCGTGTCAGCTTCGATGCGGCGCTCGTAAAGAAGCCGTAAAGACACGTCTCGCCGTGACGCCCCTTCGCCGTACGTTCCCCTGGCCAACCCTGCGATTGCGAAACGCAATGCGGGCAATACCGCGGATCACCACTGCCCAGTGTGTTTACGCCATCTTTACGTCAGGACGCCACAAGTTTTACGAAGTCTTGATGTCATTCGAACTATCGTCATCGACTAGCAATTCTTGACGATAGTTGCGTTCGAATATGAATTGCCGTGCTTGTTCGGAATTCGTTGCCGTTCCCGTCACTTAACCGCGCCCCAAAAGGAAGACATGCCTCCTGCACTCCGCCTCCGCTCGATCGTCGTCCCGCTCGCAGCCGCCGCGCTCATTCCGACCGCAGTGATCGCCCAGACGCCGGCGCCCGCGCCAACTCCCGAGCCGGACTGGACCTTCACCGGAAACCTCGGACTCTATTCGCAGTACGTGTTCCGTGGCCTTACCCAGACGAACGAAAAGCCCGCGATTCAGGGCGGTTTCGATGTCGCCCACAAGAGCGGCTTCTATGCAGGCACGTGGGCGTCGAACATCACCTGGCTCTCCGATCTCGGGACTGGCGCATCCGCGGGTCTCGAATGGGATTTCTACGGTGGCTACAAGGGGAGCCTTCCGGCCGCCTTCGCGTATGACCTGGGCGTTCTCTATTACTGGTATCCGGGCACGTACCCGTCGAGCTACTACGCGGCGGGTACGGTCAGCCCGAATACCACCGAGCTCTACGCGGCCCTGACGTGGAAGTTCCTGACGTTCAAGTACAGCTGGAGCGCGAATAACAAGACGTTCGGCCTCGCCGATTCGCGCGGCTCGCAGTACCTCGACCTCACGGCCTCGTACGACATCATCGAGAAGGTCAGCGACGTCATCGGCAAGGTGACGATCTTCGGCCACATCGGCAAGCAGTACTTCCACAACAACAGCTTCTACGACTACAGCGACTGGAAGGTCGGCGCCTCGACCGAGATCTACGGCTTGACGGTCGGCATCTACGGCTCCGGAACGAACGCCCAGGATGCCGCCTACACGAACGTCTACGGCAAGAACATCTCCGCGAACCAGTTCGTCGGATATCTGCAGAAGACGTTCTGACCCGGCGCCGCGCGCGACGAATGCCCGCGCGCATCGGAGTCCAGATCTTTTTACGCATTCTTTACACGATGCCGACGGAATTGGATGCCTCCTTTACTTGGAGCCCGATATATTCCCTCCATGGTTAGATTGGAAGGAGAAACATCATGGATGTCTCAAATATGGCGTTCCTGATTCGAGTGCTTCGAGTGCTGTTCGTCTTGGGAATGATCGGCCTGCTGGTCATTGCAGGAGCGCTGCTTGCGCGCCGGGAGAGGCAACGCGCTGCGACGCTGCGCAGCGACGCGCCGACGAGTCCGGGGCAGCGGACTGCCTTCATGCAACGTAGTCTTCAATACCCTGCCAATGGTGGGCAGGCGGAAGCGAACGATGCCGAGGCTTCCGCGCCCGGAACTCAAAGGCGCGCGGCTTGACGCGGTCGAAGCACACCCCGGAATTTGACGGGCATCAATACCCAGACCAACGGGAAGCGTAACGTGGGGCGCGCCACGTCGGGGGGCACTGTGGCAAGGAGAATCGAATGGATTTCGTTTTCGTCGGCTTGATCGTGGGCTTTTTCGCCTTATCGGCGGGATTGATCCGGTTCTGCGCAAACCTGATGGGCGGCGGAGGCCGGTCATGAACTGGGTCTATTGGCTGAGCGGCGCCGCCGCGCTCGTCATCTTCGTCTATTTGATCATCGCTTTGTTCAAGCCGGAGATCTTCGAATGAACACCTCGGGTTGGCTGCAACTCGGACTATACGTCGTCGTCCTGCTGCTGCTTGCGAAGCCACTCGGCGCATACATGGCCGCAGTCTACGAAGGCCGCGCGCTATGGGCGCAGCGCATCGGCGGCCCGCTGGAGCGCCTCATCTACCGCGGCGCCGGCGTGGACCCTACGCGCGAGATGGGCTGGATTGAGTACGCGCTGGCGATGCTCTGGTTCAATCTTCTCGGCGCTCTTGTCGTCTACGGGCTGCAGCGGTTGCAGCAGTGGCTTCCGCTCAATCCGCAGGACATGGCCGCCGTGAGCCCGGACTCGGCGTTCAATACCGCGACGAGCTTCGCCACGAACACGAATTGGCAGGGCTACGGCGGTGAATCGACGATGAGCTATCTGACGCAGATGCTCGGGCTCGCCGTGCAGAACTTCGTCTCGGCGGCGACCGGGATGGCGGTGCTCGTCGCGCTGATTCGCGGCTTCGTCCGCAAGGAAGCGATCGGCATCGGCAACTTCTGGACCGATCTCGTCCGCTCCACGGTCTACATCCTGCTGCCGCTGTCGATCGTCCTGTCGCTCGCGCTGGTGAGCCAGGGCGTGCCGCAGACATTCGACAAGTACGCGACGGTGACGCTCCTCCAGCCGGTGACCTACGACAGCCCGAAGAACGGACCCGACGGAGCGCCGCTCAAGGACGAGAAGGGCAATGCCGTCACCGAGAAGGCGACCGCGACCGAACAGACGATTCCGCTCGGTCCCGCGGCGTCGCAGATCGCGATCAAGCAGCTCGGCACCAACGGCGGCGGCTTCTACAACGTCAATTCGGCGCACCCGTTCGAAAACCCGACGCCGCTCGCGAACTTTCTCGAGGTGCTGTCGATCCTGCTGATCGGCGCGGCGCTCTGCTACATGTTCGGCAAGATGATCGGCGACACGCGCCAGGGCTGGGCGCTGCTCGCCGCGATGACGCTCATCTTCGTCCCGCTCCTCGTCGCCGTCTACATCGGCGAGGGCGTGGGCAACCCGGTGCTCACCGGCCTTGGCGCGGACCAGGTCGCCACCGCGACCAATCCCGGCGGCAACATGGAAGGCAAGGAAGTGCGCTTCGGCGTCCCCAACTCTGCGTTGTGGGCCGTCGCCACGACGTCGGCGTCGAACGGCTCGGTCAATGCGATGCACGATTCGTTCATGCCGCTGTCCGGAATGGTGCCGATGTGGCTGATGCAGCTCGGCGAAGTGGTGTACGGCGGCGTCGGCTCGGGACTCTATGGAATGATCATGTTCGCGATCGTCGCCGTGTTCATCGCCGGGCTGATGATCGGCCGCACGCCCGAGTATCTCGGCAAGAAGCTCGGTGCCTTCGAAATCAAGATGGCGTCGATCGCGATCCTGATTCCGCCGCTGCTGGTGCTCTGCGGTACGGCGATCGCCGTCATGGTCGACGCCGGCAAGGCCGGGGTCGCCAATCCGGCCGAGCACGGCTTCTCGGAAATCCTCTACGCGTTCTCCTCGGCCAGCAACAACAACGGCAGCGCGTTCGCGGGGCTTTCTGCCAACACGCCTTTCTACAACACGGCGCTGGGCATCTGCATGCTGTTCGCGCGCTACTGGCTCGCGATTCCCGTGCTGGCGCTGGCCGGCGCGTTCGCCGCCGCGAAGCGAGTGCCGCCTTCGTCCGGCACGTTGCCGACGCATACGCCGCTCTTCGTGTTCGTGCTCATCAGCACCGTGATCACCGTCGGGGCGCTGACGTTCGTGCCGGCGCTGGCGCTCGGCCCGGTCGTAGAGCACTTGCTGCTCTTCGCCGCCAAGTGACCACGCCCATTCCAAAATCGTCTACTGGATTCTATATGGCAACTCTAGTGGTCAAACAAGGGGCGCTGTCCTGGTTCGTCGGGAAGGACCTGATGCAGAGGGCCTTGATCGACAGCTTCCTCAGGCTCACGCCGCGCTACCAGTGGCGCAATCCGGTGATGTTCGTCGTCTATATCGGCAGCATCCTGACGACGATCCTCTGGTTCCAGGCGCTCACCGGAAAAGGGGAGGCTCCCGCCGGCTTCATTCTGGCCGTCACGCTCTGGCTCTGGGTCACGCTGCTGTTCGCCAACTTCGCGGAGGCGATTGCCGAAGGCCGCAGCAAGGCACAAGCCGCCACGTTGAAGAGCGCCCGCAGGGACACCATCGCGAAGAAGCTCGCGAAACCGCAGCGCGACGCCGCACGGACGCCGACGCCGTCGGCGAACTTGCGTAAGGGCGATATCGTCTACGTCGAGCAGGGCGACCTCGTTCCCGGCGACGGCGAAGTGATCGAAGGCGTGGCCTCGATCAACGAGAGCGCGATCACCGGGGAGAGTGCACCCGTGATCCGCGCCGCCGGCAGTGACTTCAATACGGTGACCGGCGGTACCGTCGTGCTTTCCGACTGGATCATCGTCCGCATCAACGTCAACCCCGGCGAGGCGTTCCTCGACAGGATGATCGGCATGGTCGAAGGCGCGAAGCGGCAGAAGACGCCTAACGAGATCGCGTTGACGATCCTTCTCGTCGTGATGACGCTCGTGTTCCTGCTCGCGACGGTCACGCTTCTGCCGTACTCGCTCTACAGCGTCGACGTAGCCAAGACCGGCACCCCGGTGACGATCACGGTGCTCGTCGGCACTGCTCGTGTGCCTGATTCCGACCACGATCGGCGGGTTGCTGTCGGCGATCGGTGTCGCGGGCATGGGTCGGATGATGCGGGCGAACGTGATCGCAACCTCGGGCCGGGCCGTCGAAGCCGCCGGCGATTGCGACGTGCTCCTGCTCGACAAGACCGGCACGATCACGCACGGCAACCGCCAAGCCTCGGCCCTCCACCCGGTCGCGGGGGTCGCGCCGCAGCGCTTGGCCGAGGCCGCGATGCTCGCGTCGCTCGGCGACGAGACGCCCGAAGGGAAGAGCATCGTCGCGCTGGTCAAGCGCGCGTTCGGCCTTGCGCCACCGCCCCTCGAGCCCGGTCTGTTCACGATCATTCCGTTCTCGGCCCAGACGCGGATGAGCGGCGTCACCTACCGCGCCGTCGAGTTGCGCAAGGGCGCGATCGACGCGATCCGCGACTGGATCGTGCCGCAGGGCGGCACACTCGACGCGGAGGTCAACGCGCGGGTCGACGACGTGGCGCGGCGGGGCGCGACACCGCTCGTGGTCGCGGAAGGCCGGCATGTGCTCGGCGTAATCGAACTGAAGGATATCGTCAAGACACACATCAAGGAGCGCTTCGCAGAGCTTCGCAGGATGGGCATCAAGACGATCATGATCACCGGCGACAACAAGCTTACCGCCGCGTCGATCGCAGCCGAGGCCGGTGTCGACGACTTCCTTGCCGAAGTGACGCCCGAGGCCAAGCTCAAGCTGATCCGCGAGATTCAGGCCGAGGGCAAGCTGGTCGCGATGACCGGCGACGGCACCAACGACGCCCCCGCGCTGGCACAGTCCGACGTGGCCGTCGTGATGAACAGCGGCACGCAGGCGGCGAAGGAAGCAGGCAACATGGTCGACCTCGACTCGAATCCGACCAAGCTGATCGAGATCGTCGAGATCGGCAAGCAGCTGCTGATGACGCGCGGCGCGCTGACGACGTTCTCGATCGCCAACGACGTCGCGAAGTACTTCGCCATCATTCCCGCGGCGTTCGCGAGCACGTATCCCGTCCTCGACGCGCTGAACATGATGGAGCTGGCGACGCCCGCGAGCGCGATCCTGTCGGCGGTGATCTTCAACGCCCTGATCATCCCGGCGCTGATTCCGCTGGCCTTGAAGGGTGTCAAGTACCGCCCCGTCGGCGCGGGCGCAATCCTGCGGCGGAACATGCTGATCTATGGCGTCGGCGGCATCCTGCTGCCGTTCGTCGGCATCAAGCTGATCGACATGCTGCTGGTCGCAGTGAACCTCGCCTGAGCCCAGGAGACCCATCATGTTCGGACAATTCCTCCCGGCACTGCGGATGCTCGTCGTGCTTTCCCTGCTGACCGGAGTCTTCTATCCCTATCTCGTCACCGGCATTGCTCAGCTCGCGTTTCCGCACGCGGCCAACGGAAGCCTGATTGCGGGCGACGGCAAGGCGCTGGGATCGAACCTGATCGGCCAGCCGTTCGACGACCCCAAGTATTTCTGGAGCCGGCCTTCGGCGACCTCGCCGCAGCCTTACAACGCGGCCGCCTCGAGCGGATCGAACCAGGGCCCGCGCAATCCGGCGCTCGCCGATGCGGTGAAGGATCGGATCAAGTCGCTGCGCGACGCGGACCCCGACAACAAGGCCCCCGTGCCCGTCGATCTCGTCACAGCGTCGGGCAGCGGGCTCGATCCGGACATCAGCGTCGCGGCCGCGGAATACCAGCTGGCGCGCGTGGCGAAGGCGCGCGGCATGCCCGCCGACAAGGTTCGTGCGCTCGTCGCCGAAAATACAACCGGTCGCACCTTCGGGATTCTCGGCGAACCCCGCGTGAACGTGCTCAAAGTCAACCTCGCGCTCGATCGTTCGGGACGTTGACGTCGCTGACGTCGCGGAAGTTCGCCTCAGGGAGGCTCCGGCAGATCGCTTGAACGGCGTAGAGAAGGCGTGGACAGCCTGACAAAGTTGTTGCCCGTCGTTCTCATCGGCCTGTTGACGACCTCGTCGTCAATGGTCGGCGCCGCCATCGGCCTCTACGCGCCGCTGTCAAAGCGGGTTCTCGCGTGCATCCTTGCCTTCGCGGCAGGATCGCTGGTCTGCGCCCTTGCCATCGACCTCGCGTTCAAAGGGGCGATGGAACTTCACCACCAAGGATTCGATGCCCGCTCGGCATGGGTGTTCATTGCCGGCGGTTTCGCGTGCGGCGCGATCGCGTATTTCACGGCATCGCTGTTCCTGGAAAAGAAGGGCGCCGCGGTCCGACGACCCACGCAATTCCGCGAATATGCGCTGGCGCGAAAGCACGAGCAGACGAAGGAGTTGATCGGCCTGCTCGCGACGTGTGATCTGCTGCGCCATCTTCCCGCGGAAGCAATCGAGCAGATCTTGCCGAGCGTACGAAAGCGCCGGCTGACCGCCGGCGAGGTGCTGTTTCGCACGGGGGACCCCGCTGACGCGCTGTACATCGTCGCACGGGGATCGGTGGAAGTCGTCGCGGATTCGCGCGGCGACGCCGAGGGGACAGGCGCGGCCATTGCCGAACTTGGCCCCGGCACGGCGTTCGGGGAGATGGGACTGATGAGCGGCGGCGCAAGGACCGCGACCATCCGAACCGTGGCGGGTGCGGAGTTGCTGGAAATCGGACGTGAAGATTTCGACGCTCTGATCGCCGCCGATCCGATCATGGCGCGGGCAGTTCGGCATCTGAGCCACGAGCGGGCGATCGACAATCTGAGCGCCCGAGGGTCCGATCCCGCGACGTGGGCCCGAGTGGCGAGCCAAAGTCTCGAACACATCGGTCGCGCGGAGGCGAACAAGTTGCTGCGGGAAGCGGGACACGGAGCGGGCTTGGCGATCGTGCTGGGGAACATCCTGGACACGATCCCCGGTTGCCTCGTCATCGGCGCAACTTTCAACGGCTTCGCCAACCTGTCGCTTACGCTCATGCTCGGGATGTTTCTCGGGGGCATTCCCGAAGCGGCCGCCAGCGCGGCGATGCTGACAAGGGCCGGCTACAGGGCGAAGGTCATCTTCGCGTTGTGGGCCACGGTTCTGCTCGCCGGGATGGTGGCTGCGGCGCTGGGGAAGGTCCTCATCGGAACCTCCGAGTCGCTCGTCGCCGTGTTCTGTGAAGCCGTTGCCGGCGGGGCCGTTCTCGCGCTCGTCGCCCACGCCATGATCCCCGAGGCAATTCATGAAGGGGGTTCCCTCGTCGTGCTCCCGACCGTGGCGGGTTTTCTGTTCGCGTTGTACCTGGCCCTCGGCGCCGCGCTGGTTTGACGGGGAGTTCGCTCGGCCAAACGGGGAGAGTCCGGGCCCCGAACCTGCGCGGGGCTTGTTACACTCGGCGTCGATCCCCTGACGGCCAGGCATGCAGAACGAGCGTCCCGATCCCGACCAGCTCCTCGCGGAAGTCAAGGCGCAGGAGGAGGCCGCGCGTCGCGGACGCCTGCGGATCTACTTCGGCGCGTCGGCAGGGGTTGGCAAGACCTACGCGATGCTGGCGGCGGCGCGAGCGCTCCGCAACGAAGGCAAGGATGTGGTGGTCGGAGTCGTCGAGACCCACGGGCGCAAGGAAACGGAAGCGTTGCTGCAGGGTGTCGAAGTCCTCCCGTTGGCCGAAATCGAATACCAGGGCCGCAAGCTTCGCGAATTCGACCTCGATGCCGCGATCAAGCGCCATCCGGCGCTGATCCTGGTCGACGAGCTCGCCCACACCAACGTCGAAGGATCGCGGCACGCCAAGCGTTGGCAGGACATCGAAGAGCTGCTGGCCGGCGGCATCGACGTGTTCACGACGCTCAACGTGCAGCACCTGGAGAGCCTGAACGACGTCGTCGGCGGCATCACCGGCATCACCGTCTGGGAAACCGTACCCGACACGTTCTTCGACAATGCCGATGAAGTGATGCTCGTCGACATTCCGGCCGACGACCTGCTCGCGCGTCTCAAGGCCGGCAAGGTCTACGTTCCCGAGCAGATCGAGCGCGCGTCGCGCAACTTCTTCCGCAAGGGCAACCTGATGGCGCTGCGCGAGCTGGCGCTCCGCCGCACGGCCGACCGCGTCGAGGACGACGTTCAGGCCTACCGCGAAGACAAGGCCATCGGGCGCGTCTGGAAGACGGAGGCGTCGCTCCTGTGCTGCGTCGGACCGGACCCGCGAGGCGACGACGTCGTCCGCAGCGCTGCGCGGCTCGCGACCCAGCTCGGTGTCGAGTGGACGGCGGTCTACGTCGAAACGCCGAACCTGCAGCGGCTGCCGGCGGCGGGACGCGAACGGATCCTGCGGACGGTCAAGCTCGCCCAGGAGCTCGGCGCGACGACGGCGATTCTTTCGGGGGAGAACCCGGCCGCGCTCGTCGTCGACTACGCGCGTACGCACAACTGCTCGAAGGTCCTCCTGGGGCGCAGCGCCCGCGGCCGCGCTTTACCCTGGTCCCTTGGCCTGGCGCAGCGCGTGGCAGCGCTCGCGCCCGACATCGATCTGATCGAAATCGGCCACAGCCACGCTGCGACGGCAGTGAGCCCGCCGCCCGAAACGCCGTCCCCGGATCAGGACGATCCCCGGCGCGACGCGAAGCGGATTCGCTTCCTGTGGGCACTGGCCGCCTGCGCGTTCACGACGATCGTCGCGACCGTCTTGCTACCCTACTTCGACCTCGCGAACATCGTGATGCTGTTCCTGCTGACCGTCGTGCTGGTCGGCGCTCAAGTTCGGGCGTGGTCCGGCGATCCTGGCGGCGTTCGTCAGCGTGGCCGCCTTCGATTTCTTCTGTGTGCCGCCGCGGATGTCGTTCGCGGTGAGCGACGCGCAGTATCTGCTGACTTTCGCGGTCATGCTTGCCGTCGCGCTCATCATCGGTCAGATGACGGCCGGACTCCGGTACCAGGCGCGGATCGCTTCGTATCGCGAGGAACGCGCGCGGTCCCTCTACGAATTCGCACGCGATCTGTCGAGCCTGCTGCAAACCGAACAAGTGGTCGACACCGCGGCCCGCGTCATCGCGCAGACATTCCGCGCGGACGTGGCCGTGCTGGTCCCGGATGAGCACGAGCGGGTCGCCGTGCGTAACGAGGGCGGCGCCGCCCTCGCCATCGACCTCGGCGCCGCACAGTGGGCATACGACAAGACGCAGCCTGCAGGACTTGGCACTGATACGCTCTCCGGCAGCGCATTCCTCTATCTGCCATTGCGTGCGCCGATGCGCACGCGCGGCGTGCTCGCGATCAAGCCGGAGAATCGGCGTGTTGCTCCTGGTGCCGGAGCAAACGCGGCAGCTCGACACGTTTGCCGCGCTCGCCGCGATCGCGCTCGAGCGGGTCCATTACGTCGAAGTGGCCCAGCAGGCGCTGATCCAGATGGAATCCGAGCGGCTCCGCAATTCGCTTCTCTCCGCGCTCTCGCACGATCTGCGAACACCGCTCGCCGCGGTGATCGGATTGGCTGAATCGCTCGCGATGACGAAGCCCGCACTGTCCGACGCGCAACTCGATACCGCGCAGGCGATTGCCGAAGAGGCCCGCAGGATGAGTGCTCTCGTCGACAATCTTCTCGACATGGCGCGGATCCAGAGCGGCGAAGTCAAGCTGCGCCGGCAGTGGCTGCCCTTCGAGGAGGTGGTCGGCAGCGCACTTGAATCGGCGCAGGCGGCGCTCGTCCACCACCGCGTCGACGTGCGGCTCGCGCGCGATCTTCCGCTCGTCGAGCTCGATGCCACGCTGATCGAACGCGTGCTGTACAATCTGCTCGAAAACGCCGCCAAGTACACGCCACCGGGGACCGTCGTCACGCTCGCCGCAGAAGTCTCGGGGCCCGAGCTCATCGTCACGGTGAGCGACACCGGTCCGGGCATACCTTCGGGACAGGAGGAATTGATCTTCGAGAAGTTCACCCGGGGAGCGCGTGAGTCGTCGACGCCGGGCGTCGGGCTCGGACTCGCGATCAGTCGAGCGATCGTCGAAGCGCACCGCGGAAAGATCCGGGCCGCGAACGACCCGAGCGGCGGCGCGCGATTCTGGTTTACCCTGCCCCTCGGAACACCTCCCGAAGCGCCCAAGGAACTGCCCGAGCCCTCCGCCGCCTGAGCCCCGCCGGGCCGGGAATGACGCCCGAGGGCACCAACGGCCGGAAAGTGCGGGAGAATGTCGCCGCGAAAGCATGCAATGACCGATACCGCACCGAGGGCCCTGCTGGTCGAGGACGAACGCCAGATCCGGCGCTTCGTCCGCACGGCGTTGGAAGCAGAGGGCTGGCACGTCGTCGAGGCCGACACGCTGAAGCAGGGGCTGATCGACGCCGGGACTCGCAAGCCCGACCTCGTCATCCTCGACCTCGGCCTGCCTGACGGCAACGGCGTGGAATTCATACACGCGTTCCGCGGCTGGTCGTCGGTCCCGGTGATCGTGCTGTCGGCACGCGTCGACGAGTCCGACAAAATCGCGGCGCTCGACGCAGGCGCCGACGACTATCTGACGAAGCCCTTCGGCGTCGGCGAGCTGCTCGCCCGCGTGCGCGCGACGTTGCGTCGGCAGGCGGCGCCCGCTTCGGCCGGCGACGCGGTGTTTCGCTTCGGCGACGTCGAGGTGGACCAGGCCAACCGCGTGGTGCGCAAGGCAGGGGCGACGCTCCACCTGACGCCGATCGAATACCGCCTGCTCGACCTTGCTGCTCGCCAACGCCGGCAAGGTGCTCACCCATCGGCACCTGCTGCGCGAGGTCTGGGGCCCGAGCTTCGTCGAGAGCAATCACTACGTGCGCATCTACGTCGCGCACCTGCGGCAGAAGCTCGAGGCCGATCCCGCGCAACCGCGCCACATCCTGACCGAGACCGGCGTCGGGTACCGCTTTCAACTCCAGCCATGACCACGACGACAACGACGGTCGGAACGCCCGCAACGAAACCGAAGCGCACCCGGCGCGCACGCGCCCGCCTCGCCACGTTGACGCTGTCCGCGCTGGGCGTGGTCTACGGCGACATCGGCACGAGCCCGCTGTACGCGTTGAAGGAAGTCTTCGGCGGTACGCACCATCCGGTGCCGATCAACGAGGCGAACGTCCTCGGCATCCTGTCGCTCGTGTTCTGGTCGCTGATGGTCGTCGTGTCGATCAAGTACGTCGTGTTCATCCTGCGCGCGAACAACAAGGGCGAAGGCGGCATCATGGCGCTGATGGCCCTCGTGCTGCGCAACGAGAAGGATCCGTCGCGCGCCCGGGCGCTGATGCTGCTCGGACTGTTCGGCGCGGCGCTCTTCTACGGCGACGGCCTCATCACGCCGGCGATCTCGGTGCTCTCCGCGGTCGAGGGGCTCGAAGTCGCGACGCCCGCGTTCAAACCCTACGTGCTGCCGATCACGCTGGGCGTCCTCGTCGTGCTGTTCTTCGTCCAGAAGCGCGGCACCGGCAGCGTCGGCGCGCTGTTCGGCCCCGTCATGATCGTCTGGTTCGGGACGCTCGCCACGCTGGGCGTGCAGAGCATCGCCCGGGTGCCGCAGGTGCTGGCGGCGCTCAACCCGGCGCACGCGGTCTCGTTCCTGGCCACGCACGGCGCGCTCGGCTTCCTCTCGCTGGGCGCGGTGGTGCTCGTCGTCACGGGCGCGGAGGCGCTGTATGCCGACATGGGTCACTTCGGCAGCGGGCCGGTGCGCATCGCGTGGTCGTTCGTCGTGCTCCCGGCGCTGGTCCTCAACTATTTCGGGCAGGGTGCGCTGCTCCTCACCGATCCCGCGACCATCGAGAACCCCTTCTACCTGCTCGCGCCGGCATGGGCGCTCTATCCGCTGGTCGCGCTGGCGACGATGGCTACGATCATCGCGTCGCAGGCGGTGATCTCCGGCGCCTTTTCGATCACGCAGCAGGCGATGCAGCTGGGCTATGCGCCGCGGATGGACGTGCAGCACACGTCGAGCCACGAGATGGGGCAGATCTACCTGCCGGGAATCAACCGGGCGCTGTTCCTCGGCGTCGTCGCGCTGGTGCTGGGGTTCGGATCCTCGACGAGCCTCGCCGCCGCCTACGGCATCGCGGTCACGGGCACGATGGCGACCACGACGGTGCTTGCATTCGTCGTCGCGCGGCGGATGTGGCATTGGAACCGGTATGCCTGCCTCGCGCTGTTTGGCACCTTCCTCGTCGTGGACCTCGGCTTCTTCGCCGCCAACGCGGTGAAGATCGTCGAGGGCGGCTGGTTCCCGCTGGCCTTCGGCCTCGGCGTGTTCGTCCTCATGTCCACGTGGAAGCTCGGCCGCGAGCTCCTGCACACGCGGATCGCCGAGGACTCGATCCCGCTGCCGGACTTCGTCGCGAGCGCGTCGCTGGGATGCACGATCGTTCCCGGGACCGCGGTGTTCATGACCGCCAACCCGGACGCCGTCCCGCACGCGCTGCTGCACAGCCTCAAGCACTACAAGAGCCTGCACGAGCGCGTGGTGCTGCTGACCGCCGTGACGCTCGACGTGCCGCACGTTCCGCCGACGCAGCGCGTCGCCGTCGAGACCATCAACGCGCAGTTCCACAGGGTCAAGGTCTTCTACGGCTTCATGGACAGTCCGGACCTGCCGGAGACGCTCGAGTGGTGCGCCGAACAGGGCCTGCGGCTCGACGCGATGGACACCTCGTTCTTCCTCGGGCGCGAGACGCTCATTCCGAAGGTCAACTCGGCGATGGCGCTCTGGCGCGAACGGCTCTTCGTCGCCATGTACCGCAACGCCGGCAGCGTCGCGAACTACTTCAGCCTGCCGCCCAACCGAGTCGTCGAGCTCGGCTCGCAGATCGTTCTCTGACGCGCGGGATCAGCCGGCGTCGAGCATCCGCATTCGGCCGAGGATCCCTTCCTCCTCCGCCGGCGAGAATCCGTGCTCGTACAGGTTGCGTGCCGTGGCGGCACGCGGCGCCTTGCCCCCGCGGCGGTGCAGCCTGTCGGCGATCTCGGCAAACGACACGCCCATCAGCACCGCAGGCGCGTTCACGCGCGGGTTGTGGCGCCTGACGCCGATCGCGGCGAAGCCGAGTGCCTGCCGGTAGTAGCCGACGTGGCGCGGATTCACCTCGATCACCGCGTAATCGAACCCGCGCAGCTTCTGCGCGAACAGGAAAACCGTGTGGAACAGCGCCGCCAGCACGGAAGGCGAAGCGCGCGAAGGATCCGCGGCCAGACGCACGAACTCGCAGATCCGGTGCCCTGCCGCACGCAGCGCGTCGGTCTCCGCGGGGTACAGCTCGTCGGCCGCAAGCCCGTCCTTCGAATCGAGTCGCAGGCTCACCGTGCCAGCGAGACGGCCCTCGTCGTACGCCGAAAACGTGCAGACGTTCGCGTTCACCAGCGTGGTCGACGTCAGGTAGCCCCGGCTCGCGTACCGCTCGCGCACGAGCGTGCCGGCCTCGCGGCGCGCCTCGGGCGACCCCGCAAGTCGGATCTTGAACGCGCCGGCCTCCATTTCCGGGGCGCCCGGGCGTGTCGCGCGCTCGTCGATGGCGAGATTCTTGAGGCGCAGCGCAACGTCGCGGTGTACGGTCCATCCGGTGCGGTCCGTAGGAAGCCACGCGACGCTTTCCTTCGCTTGCGGTTTCGCCCACGGCCATCGCGCCGATGGCCTGCGGCGAATTCGCTCGAACAGCTTGCGCAATCTTTGCTTCACGTCATCCGATCCGATCAATCGGGCCCGCTCGTCACCCGCAACGCGACCCTCGACGGAATTCTACCGGGTCGGCCCCAATCGATGGTACGCTTTACCGTCAGCTGGCGTCTTGCCGAGCGATAAGTGGTCGATCTCGTGGCCAAATGCCGCAGATCCTTCCAGGATATGCGCAACCGGGCGCCACTCGCGCAATGCCGCAACCCGTGAAGGGGTCTGGATTGGAGAACAGCCGACAGTTGTGCCCGTGCTGCGGTGACGCGATGGATAGTGGTGCCGATCGCTGCGAAGTGTGCGGGACCACGTTCACGGGCGGGAAGCTCGGCGCCGATGCCGCGGCGGCGACGGCCTTTCTCGACACCGTCCATTTGGAGCCCGACGCCGGCGAGCCCGACGACGAGCCGATCGTGCGCCCCGCGCTCGCGATCCTGTTTCGGCTGGCCGTCGGTCCCGCGGCCGACTACTACGCGCCCCGCTTCCTCGAATACGAGCGGGTCGGACGGAGCTTCCCGAGCTGGAACTGGGCTGCGCCATGGGTGCCGACGATTTGGGCGTTCTACCACAAGCTCTGGGGCGCAGGCCTTGCCTTCGCGCTCTGGCCCGTCGCGGCGATGGCGGCGTACGGTCTCGTCGATCCGTTTCTCGGCGATTCGATGCTGGCGTCGCTCGGCTGCGCCGTTCTGCTGCTCTGGCTGCTTCCGGGTGCGGTCGCAGCGCTCGTCGCCAACCCACTGCTCTATCACAGTACGCGGCAGCGGGTACGCGACGCCGAAGCGGTGACCCTCCGGCCGGACGAGGCGGCGAGACTTCTCGGCGAGCGAACCCCAATCGCGATGGAATCCGCGATGCTGCTGGGCGCCGTCGCCATTGCCTTTTCGCTGTTCGTCGCCGTGCCGAACCTCCAGACGGCCGTCGCCGACCGCGCCGTTCGGACGCGCGTCGCCGACGCCCTTGTCGCACTCCAGCCGCTGCAGAGGCAGGTCGAGGAGGGATGGGACCTTGCGCGATCGTCGCTGGTCGCGCCGAACTTCGAGATCGTCGGCCTGCAGCGGGGCGCCGATTTCCTGGGCGCCGTCAACGTGAGCTTGGCGAACGGCCGCGTGCGCCTGGCCCTCGGTCCGGCGATTCCGGAACTCGCGGGACGGTCGATTCTGCTCGCCCCGGCCGTGGGTCGCGACGAGCGCGTCCACTGGATATGCGTGCCGGTCGACATCCCCGCGCGTTACCTCCCGCGCGAGTGCCGGCAGGGCTGACGAGCGGCACGCGAGGCGCCGCGACCGGATGCGGCTAACGGCCGGCTCTCGCGGCCAGAAGCGCGGCGCGGCGATCGAGGCTTCCGCGGGGCCAATACGCGTTGCGATCGTAGTACTCCGGCACGGCGGGCACGCCCGCCGGAAGCACGACCCACGGTTGCTTCGATGCCGTGAAGATGTGGATGTCCGGCGGCAGGCGGTCCGGCTCGTCGAGCGTTCCCACGCGGACGAAATGGACGGCATCACCCGCGCCGGCGTAGTTGCTCCAGACCGCGACCTTGCACCTGGTGCAGCGCGAGATCCTCTGTCCCTTGCCGCTGGAGGACGGCGTGTCGACGATCTCGAGCTGACCCTGCAGAAGCGTGACGCGATCGGCTTCGATCATCGCGTTGAGCGCGAACGACGCGCCGGATTCGCGCTGGCACCAGCGGCAATGGCAGCAGTGGACGAACAGCGGCCGGGTCGCCATTCGATAGCGGACTGCGCGGCACGTGCAGCCACCCTCTATCGGGAAAGCTTCGGTCTCGGTCATGGCGCAAACCCCGCGTTACACCGCAATGATGGAGCTCCGGCCATTGTATGCCGGCGGCTCGTCGCAGAAGCGGCGCGTTCGTGGTGCGGCGGTTGACGCGGCGCGCCCAACCCGAAATACTCGGACGGGTCGCGCCCAACGTCGCGCCGATCTTGCCGACTTCTCCACCCGTTGCCGTGACGCCCCACCCATCCCCTCTGCATTTCCTGCACATCGGCAAGACGGGCGGAACCGCAATCAAGCACGCGCTGGCGCCCGTCGCGGTCGCCGGGAATCTCGTCCTGCACCCGCATCGCGCTCGTCTGCGGGACGTTCCGCCGGGCGAAGGCGCCTTCTTCTTCCTGCGCAATCCTCTGGGCCGGTTCGTCAGTGCGTTCTACAGCCGGCAGCGCGAGGGCCGGCCGCGGTACGTCATCCCATGGAGTCCCGAGGAAGCAGCGGCGTTCGGCCGCTTCCGCATTCCCAACGAGCTCGCCAACGGTTTGTCGTCGACGAGCGCCGCCCTGCGCCGGAAGGCCGAGCGCGCGATGCAGAGCATCCCGCACGTCAACAACCGCTACCGGGACTGGCTGGGAAGCCCCGACTATCTGCAGTCGCGCGCCGCAGACATCTTCTTCATCGGCCTGCAGGAGCGTCTCGCCGACGACTTTGCGCTCGTTCGCTCGCGGCTCTCCCTGTCCGGGGACGTGCGCCTGCCGGAGGACGATGTCGGTGCCCACCGGAATCCGGCATCGCTCGATCGGACCCTCGACGAGCAGGCGGTCCGCAATCTGACGGTCTGGTACGGCGAGGATTTCGCGGCCTTGCGCCAATGCCGGCGCATCGCCCGGGAACGCGAACTGGGCGGCGCCATCGTCGACGCCGAGTGGATCGATGCGGCGCCCGCGGATGCCTCGGCGGCACCGGCATCGCGGCCGGCCTGAGCGAACGGCGGCGTCGCAATATTGTCAATATTGTTGACAATATCGCCGGTCGCTGGTAGCCTCGCCGGCATGAATGCATCACCGGCACACGTCGAGGAGCTCTGCTGGGAGCTTCGACGCGGCTTCCGCGATCTCGCCGCCGCTGCGGAAGTCGAGCTCAGGCCGCTCGCGATCACCGCCGGCGATCGCGCGATCCTCGAGTTGCTGGCGCGCGAGCCGGCACCCATTTCGCTGTCGGACCTTGCGCGCAAGACCTCCGTCAGCCGCCAGCACATCCACCAGTCGATCCGCCGTCTGCCGGATCCGCGATGGGTCGAGGAGGTGCGGAGTCCGGATGACCACCGCAAGGTCCTGCTCCGGCTGAGCAGTGACGGCCGCGCCTTCTGGAAGAGGGTGCGGGTTGTCGACCAGGCATTTCTCGCGCGGCTGGCGCCCGGATTCCGGACGGGCGAACTGCGCTGTGCGCTGCGGGCATTGCGCAAATTGCGGGCCGAGCTGCAGCCAAGCAAGGAGAGGGACGATGACGGCGACGCATGAACCGATTGCCAATGCGCAACGACCCGCGGCGCCCGGCGCCCGAACCGATCGATGAACGCGGAGGACGGCATCGAAGCGACGTTCTGCTTCATCGACATCGCGGGCTATACCGCGCTCACCGACACGCACGGGGGCATGGCCGCCGCGGATCTCGTCGACGAGTTCCGCGATCTGCTCCGCACGCACGTCGAGCCGCACGGCACATTGCAGGAGCTGATCGGCGACTGCGCGTTCGTGGTCTTTCCGGACGCCCTCGCGGCAATGAAGGCCCTGGCTGCGCTCTACGGATCGATCGCCGATCGCCAGAATTTCCCGATCGTCCGCGCGGGTCTGCATCATGGGCCGGCCGTCGTTCGCGCGAACCGCTACTTCGGCACGACCGTGAACCTTGCCGCGCGCGTCGCCGCGCAATCGACGGGCGGCCACATTCTCTGCACGACGCACGTCGCCGAGGTGTTGGGCCGGGCCGCCATTTCGGGGATCGATATTGCGCATCGCGGGCCGGTCTCCCTCCGCAATCTGCCGCAGCCGGTCGACCTGTACGAAATCGTCCTGGCGGGTTCAGTGCGCGAGTACGCGATCGATCCCGTGTGCAAGATGCAGGTCGACACGACGCGTGCGGCCGGAGACCTCCACTACGATCAGAAGACGTACTGGTTCTGCTCGCTCACGTGCGTCGAACGGTTTGCGAAGGAGCCCACGGCGTACGTGTGACCGTATACGACCTCGAAGCGATCTCGACGGAGGCATGGGCGATGGAATTCGAACGTGTTGTGAGGGAGCGCTACAGCTGCCGCCGGTACCAGAACACGCCGGTCGCGAGACAGACCATCAGCCGCATACTCGATACCGCAGGGCAAGACGCCCTCCTGGTGCAACTGCCAACCGTGGCATGTCCTGCTGGTGAGCGCCCCGGCCATCGAGCGGTTCCGCGCCGCGCTCCACGCCCATGCGGCGCAGGGCGCGCCGATCAACCCGGATTTTCCCTTTCCCGTGCGTTACGCGGGCATCTGTCGGGAGCGGCGCAAGGAGTGCGCGGTGCAGCTCTATCGGGCGCTCGGGATCGGTCGCGAGGACAAGGCCTCTGCCGCGCGGCAGTCTCTGGAGAATTTCCGCTTTTTCGGTGCACCTCACGTCGCGCTGATCACCACCGACGGGGATCTGGGCGTCTACGGCGTGGTGGATTGCGGATTGTATGTCGCGAACTTCATGCTGGCCGCGCAGAATCTCGGCGTGGCGTCCATTGCGCAGGCAGCGCTCGCGTCCTATCCCGATTTCATTCGCGACCATTTCGGCCTGCCGCCAAGCCGCAAACTGGTTTGCGGCATTTCGTTCGGCTATGCGGACTCGACACACCCGATCAACCGATACCGCACGGCGCGCGCAACCGAAACGGAATCGGTGACCTGGATCGAATGAACGCCCGATCGGGCCGACGTGTCGCGCGGCACCGGAGGTGCAGCCTTATCTCGACTGCACGACCTTTACCGTCGTACCGGCAACCGTCATCGTCCCGGAGCGCTGTGCGAGTCGCCCCGGCAGCGCGCCGACCGAGTAGGTGACCGTTCCACTGGCGACTCCACTGCTGCCGTTGACGATCGTGATCCACGCCGCGTTGCTCGCGGCGGACCAGGCGCAACCGGAGGGTGCGGTGACGGTCACGGTTCTATTTTTCGCCTTCGCGGAAATCGCCACGCTTGTCGGGGAGACGACATACTTGCACGGCGTGGCGCCCCGCTGCTTTAGCGAGAAGGTGCGGCCGGCGATGGTCATCGTGCCCGTGCGCGTCGACGACGACGGATTCGCGTCGACGCTGTATGCGACGTCTCCATCCCCGCTCCCGGCCGCCGATGCGTGAATCCACGGTGCATTGGATGCCGCAGTCCATGCGCAGCCGTCGGGAGCCGTGACCGTGACGCTTCCTCCGCCTCCGGGCGCCCGAATGCTCCGACTGCTCGGCGAGATGCCGTAGGTGCAGATCGCATCGGCCGACGTGATCCTGCCGACCGTCCCGCCTAGATCGACGACGTAGATCTCGCCCTGTTCGTCCTCGCCGAACGACGCGATGTTCATCGCCGTGTCGAGCAGGACCTCCTGCGCCGTGCCGTTCCACGCGATGATCTCGCCCGTGCAGAAGTCGGCGTAGACGTACGTACCCAAGGGCAGCGTGCCCTGCGCACCGCGATAGACGTAGCCGCCGGTGATCGAGCATCGCCCGTCCGTATGCGGATAGGTGATGGCGGGAAAGAGATAGTTCGCGGGTTTGCAGACCGCGGGACCCTTGCCGGTGCAGCCGGAGCCTTCGTAGACGCGCCAGCCGTAGTTGCCACCGTTGACGATCGGCGTGTCGACCTCTTCGAGCGCGTCCTGCCCGACGTCGGCTACCCAGAGCTGGTGGGTGCTGCGATCGAAACTGAATCGCCAGGGATTGCGCCAGCCGATCGAGAAGATCTCCGCACGCCCCCCTCCTCCCGCATACGGATTGTCGCCAGGCGACGAATAGGGCGTGCCGGCCGCGGCGTCGGGATGATCCACGTCGATCCGGAGGATCTTGCCGAGCAGGACGTTCACGTTCTGCGCATTGTTCGGGGGGTCGTAGGCGCTCCCGCCATCACCGACGCCGACATAGAGGTAACCGTCCGGTCCGAACGCGAGCATGCCGCCGTTGTGGTTCGCGTTGACCGGATGCGCGATCTCGAGCAGCGTCGTGCCCGTGCCGTTCGCGACGTTCGGATCGGCGGACGCGCTGTACTCGGCGACGATGACCGCGCCGTCGGGGACTCGCGTGTAGTAGACGAAGAATCGCCCGTTCGACGCGTAGTGGGGGTGGAATGCCAGTCCGAGGAGCCCGCGCTCGCCGCCGGCGAGGACCCGCGTGCGGATGTCCAGAAATGCGGTTGCGACGGAGGCGCCCGGCTGCAGGACATCGACGACGCCTCGCTGCTCGGCGATGAACAGCCGGTTGGTCGCGTCCCCGGCATGCGTGACGAAGATCGGACTCGACAGGCCGCTCGAAACCACGGGGACCCACTGGAGAGCCGGGGGCGGCGCGGCTTCGATGGTGAATACGCACACCGCGAGCAGACACCCGAGCAGGACGCGGCATGTACTCACGAACGATGGCATCTGATGATCCT